>DATMEN010000006.1:0-268412 GCA_035556975.1 Chthoniobacterales bacterium | reverse complement strand
TCAGCGGCCTGGGGTTGGTGCCGGCCAGCTACGACGAGAAAGCGCAGACCGTGGCGTACCAGGTGACGCAGCGACTGCGCGATAGGAGCTGCACCGTCTTCGTGACCGCTAAATCGGGAGGCAAGAAAGTCGAGGCGCACTGGGCCTTTACGATCGACGAAACGGGAGGGGGCGCACCGCCCGCTCCAGCGGCGGCCTCTCCGCCGCCCCGGAAACAATAGCCGCCGGGCTGGATCGAAGCCGCTCAATTTCACTTCGTATGTTTTCGCAACTGGGCGACAAACTGCAGGACATTTTCAAGGACCTGCGCGGGCATGGCACGATTAGCGAGACGAACATTAATGATGCGATGCGGCAGGTGCGCCTCGCGTTGCTGGAAGCGGATGTTGATTTTCAAGTCGCGAAGAGTTTCATCGCGCGGGTCAAAGAGAAAGCGCTGGGTGAGGAAGTGCTTCGCAGCGTCACGCCCGGTCAGCAGATCGTTAAGATTTTTTATGACGAGCTAACGGTCTTGCTGGGCAGCGATGCGGCGCCGCTGAATCTGGAAAAACCAGCGCGCATTTTGATGGTGGGCCTAAACGGCGCGGGCAAAACAACGTCGTCAGCTAAATTGGCGCGCTATTTGAAGAAACAGGGCCGCGCACCTTTGCTGATCGCCTGCGACTTGCAGCGGCCGGCCGCGATCGAACAGCTCGCCACGCTCGGACGCCAGGTGGAAGTGCCGGTTTACACGCCCGATCCGCTGGAGAAAAACGTGCGGCGCTCGGCTGCCGCAAGCCTGGAGTGGGCGGCGCAACAAACCGGCAACGTCCAGATCTTCGACACGGCGGGCCGGCAGGAGATCGACGCCGCGTTGATCGAAGAGATCAAGGGGCTCAAGGAATTCTTGAAGCCGCAGGAAATCCTGCTGGTGGCGGACGCCGCCACGGGACAGCAGGCGGTCAGCGTTGCCACGCACTTTCATGAGGCGCTGGGAATCACCGGGATTATTCTGACGAAGCTCGATGGTGATGCGCGTGGCGGCGCGGCGCTCTCGATGCGCGAAGTCACACAGCGCCCGATCAAATTCGCCGGCGTGGGCGAAAAGCTCGATCAGTTTGAGGCGTTCGTGCCCGACCGCCTGGCGGGGCGGATTCTGGGGATGGGCGACATCGTTGGCCTGGTGGAAAAAGCGGCGGAGGCCATTGACGAAGAAGAGGCGGCGCGGCTGGAGCGGAAGTTGAAGACGGCCTCGTTCGATTTCAACGACTTCCTGGCGCAATTCAAAATGATGCGGAAAATGGGGCCCTTGGAGAATATCCTTGGCATGATCCCGGGGATGAGTAACGTGCAGGGCCTCTCCGTGGACGAGAAGCAGCTCAAGCGGACGGAAGCGATTGTGCTTTCCATGACGCACGAGGAGAGAACGCGGCCCGACATTCTAAATGCGCGGCGGCGTCAACGCATCGCCCGCGGAAGCGGCAGCAGCGTTACCGAAGTGAACGACTTGCTCCAGCGCTTCAATCAAATGCGAAAGATGATGAAGAGCGCCGGCAAAATGAAAAAGATGATGGCGCAAATGGCGCGGATGAAAAATTAACGATATGGCAGTTTCAATCAGATTACGCAGAGAAGGCGCGAAGAATCGCCCTTATTACAAGGTCGTCGTGGCCGACAGCCGCAGCCCGCGCGACGGGAAATTCATCGAGATCCTGGGGACGTACGATCCGAAGAAGGCCGATCACAACAGCACGCTGAAACTGGATCGGATCGACCATTGGATCTCCCAGGGGGCGCAGCCCTCGGACACCGTGCGCAGCCTGATCAAGAAAAACAAGAAACAGCCGGACCGGGCGGCGCCGGACGCTGCCACCACCGCTCCACCGGGATCCGCCGCGCCCGCTGCCGCTGCGGTCGAACCGAGCGTCGATGTGGAAACCCCCGCGCCAACCACTTTGGCCGAAGAAACCGCCGCCGCGAGTGAATCCGCCGCGCCAGCTGCGGTGGCGGAAGAATCCAAAGCCGCGGAGGACTCGCCCGCGAATACTCCGCCGTTGCCCAGTTGATGTCTCACGGTGGTGTCTGACCGCCGTTCCAAGAGAGAGAGCGAGACGACCATGAAACAGCAAGTTTTCGCGTGGGCTCTCTGGGTTTCGATCGTCCTGCCTGCCGCCGCGCAAAGTGTCTCCGTCAAGGATGGGAACATTCTGTTCACGAGCAAAGCCGGAGAAACCACGCCGCTGACGTCGAGTGGCCGCGATTCCGGACCGGTCCTCGCTCCAGATGGCCAATGGGTCGTCTTTGTTCGGAAAGTGGATGGCAAGAAAATCGCCACCGGCTCGGATGAAGTGGATCCGACTGAGCTCTGGCAGGTTCGCAGCGACGGAAAAGAGGCGACTCTGCTGGTGAAGTGTCGCGAGTCGGAAAAACCGGAGTCGGTCATCGCCGCCTTCGAGAACCTGCAATTCTCCGCCAATGGGAAGCTGGTTTATTTTGTTACTCCCGCCTGGGCCACCTCGGGCGCTGTGCACGTGGTGGATACCACGAATCGCAAAGAACGGTACCTTTTCCCCGGCAACGGTCTGAAGGCGGTCGCTTCCGGCGAATACAAGGATTGCCTGCTCGTGCAACAGCATCGCTATTTCATCGGCGGCGGGTCGTATGATTGGTATTGGCTGCTGCGTCCCGATGGCAAGGAAGTCGGACCCGTCGGCGAAGATACCGAAAATTTCGAGGCGACTTACGGGAGAGAGTGACGCCTACAGTTGCGGTCATCCCGAGCGAAGTCGAGGGATCCCGTAGCGCAACCGCCAGTTACGGCACGGGATTCCTCGACTCCGCTACGCTACGCTCGGAATGACGGCAACGTGGCGCCATCAGCGTGACAAAGCGCAAAGTTCGAATAGACTCGCAACCGTGAAACAGTTTCTCGAGTTCATCATTCGCCAGCTTGTCGAGTTTCCCGATGAAATGATGCTCTCCGAGATCCCGTCGGGGAAAACAACGATCTTCCGGCTGCAACTGCGCCAAACTGACGTCGGCAGAATCATCGGCCGCAACGGACAGACGATCCAGGCGATCCGCGCGCTCCTCGCCAGCTCGGCGGCCCGTCACGGGCAGCGGGCGACGCTCGAGATCGTGGAGTGAGGGGCGAAATGCGTCAAAGGGATGAAGCGTTGAAGCGTTACAAATGGTCCGCTGCGGCACGCTTTAACGCTTCAACCCTTCAACGTTTCAACCTCCCACGATGCGCATCGACATCCTGACGTTGTTCCCCGAAGTCTGTCGCGCCCCGCTCTCCGAAAGCATGATGAAACGGGCGCAGGAAAGCGGCGCTTTGGAGCTGCGCATTCATAACCTGCGCGACTGGACCACCGACAGGCACCACGTCGTGGACGATGCTCCTTTTGGCGGCGGCCAGGGGATGATCATGAAGCCAGAGCCCATTTTCGCCGCGGTGGAATCCCTGCGGAGCGAAAACAGCGCCGTCGTCCTGATGACGCCACAGGGACGCAAGCTCACGCAAACGGTGGCTGGCGAATTCTCCGCGCGGCCGCACCTGATCATCATTTGCGGTCATTACGAAGGAGTTGACCACCGCGTGATCGAACATCTGGTCGACGCCGAGATTTCGATCGGCGATTACGTCCTGACCAATGGCGCAATCGCCGCGGTTGTTTTCACTGATGCGGTTGTCCGCCTGCTGCCGGGGGTCCTTGGCCACGAACAATCGGCCGCGGACGACAGTTTCAGCGGCGGTCTGCTGGAAGGCCCGCACTATACCCGGCCGGCGGAATTCCGGGGGTGGAGGGTTCCCGAGGTGTTGTTGTCGGGAAATCACGCGGCGATTGCGGCCTGGAGAAAAGAGCAGGCACTACAGCGGACGCGGAAAGATCGGCCCGATTTGTTGAGCGGCGATTCCCCGCCTTGTCATCCTGAGCGGAGCGAAGCGGAGTCGAAGGATCTCTAATTTGCGCGAGGGCGCGCCAGCGCCTGAGGTCCTCGCCTATGCTCGCAAGAGTTAGAGGTCCCTCGACAAGCTCGGGATGACAATGGTTGCGGATGATTTACGCCCGCCCCAATACCATTGTCATCCTGAGCGGAGCGAAGCGGAGTCGAAGGACCTCTAATTCGCGCGAGGGCGCGCCAGCGCCTGAGGTCCTCGCCTATGCTCGCAAGAGTTAGAGGTCCCTCGACAAGCTCGGGATGACAATGGTTGCGGATGATTTACACCCGCCCGAGCACCACGCAGGCGTTGATTCCACCAAAGCCGAACGAATTGCTCATGACGTAATTCAAGTCGGCTGGCCGGCCGTGGTTTGGCACAACGTCGAGATCGCACGCGGGATCGGCATCGTTGCGATTCAAGGTGGGCGGCAGCCATCCTTCATCGATCGCCAGTGCACAGATCGCCGCTTCCATCGCACCGGTCGCGCCCAGCGGGTGCGCCGTGTAGGCCTTCGTCCCGCTCACCGGCAGTCTTGGAGCGTGGCCGCCGAACACCTGTTTGATCGCCATCGTTTCGGTGCTGTCATTGAGCTGCGTCGAGCTGGCGTGCGCGTTAATGTAATCAATTTGTTCCGGTGCGAGCTGTGCATCCGCCAGCGCTTCCCGCATCGCGCGAATGCACGATTCGCCGCTCGGCAACGGCGACGTCATGTGGAAGGCGTCGTTGTTCAGACTGTAACCGAGCACTTCCGCCAGAATGCGCGCGCCGCGCTTTTGCGCGTGCTCCAGCTCCTCGATTACGAGCGACGCAGCGCCTTCTCCCATGACGAATCCGTCGCGCTTGAGATCGAATGGCCGGCAAGCCAGGGCGGGATCGCCGGACCATTGGCTCATCGTTTTGATGATGGCGAAGGCGCCAAAGGTGAGGGGACTGAGCGGCGCTTCGGCCCCCCCGGCCACGATCACGTCCGCGAAGTCGTCCCGAATGTAACGAAGCGCTTCGCCGACCGCGATCGTGCCGCTGGCGCAACTGTTTGAGTTCGTGGTGCCCACGCCGCGAAATCCGAACTCGATGGCGATGTTCGAGTGGGCCGATCCGCCGAAGACTTGCAACGCGAGGGTTTGATTCACGCCGCGCGTTCCTTTTTTCAGAAAATGCGCGTGCTGATATTCCGCGTTCGCCACGCCGCCCAGGGCCGTCCCGAAACTGACTCCAACCCGATGCTGAGGCGAGTCCTGGGAGTACGGAAGACGAGCGTCAGCGAGCGCCATCTTCGCCGAGGCGACGGCAAACTGCGCGTAGCGATCGAGCCGCTTCAGGCGATGCGGCGGAAAATAATCCTCGGGTATCCAATCCTGAATTTCTCCGCCGCAATGCGCGTTGAATTCCGCGGTGTCGAAACTGGCGATCGTCCGGATGCCGCTTTTCTCCGCGCGCATTCCACGCCAAAAATCTTCGCGGCCGACTCCAATGCAGGTAATCGGACCGATGCCGGTAATGACCGCGCGGCGCTGTTTCATTTTGAAGGTGGGATCTTGTCTGGATCTCTTTCGAGGTATGCCTTCATGCAGCGTAGCGTCTTGCCAGCGATGTGGTGGATAAAAAAATTGCCGATGATTGGCTCCACCACCGGAGCAAGCGCCCGGTTCCTGAATCGCAGCTCGTGCATGATCTCGACCAGGACGCCGCCCGGAGTCTCCTGGAACGACCAGACCACGCGCATGCCCTTGGTCCAGGCTTTAAGGTGATGAAAATGAATTTCAATCTTATCCCGATCAATGACCTGCTCCGAAGTCCAGGAGATCGGAATGCCGGAGCGGACCGCCGCCATCACGACGAGATTCCGATCCCGGCCTCGCTCCAGGTAGCGGATGTAACGATAGTGAGGCAGAATTTTCGGCCACAACTCGAGGTTGGCCGCCGTCTCGAAGATCGCCGTTTTCGGCGCGTGGATGATGATGGAATTAGTTTTGTGCATCCATGAGCAACCTCGCCGAAATCGACTCTCAACAACGAAGTCCGCGAGAGGAATCCTAGACGGGCACAGGTGGTTCCGCGCGTTCCCGGGCCGGGAGCGACGAGCGAGTCTTGCGCGCGAGCCGCTTTTGAATCTCGGGCAACTGATTCTTTTGCTGTTCCGTCATCGTTTCCTGCTCGCGCAACAATCGAGTACGCGCGCGTTCTCGCATTGCATTGGCTTTAGCTCGATCGCCGGGCATTACAATTCCTCCAAGAATATTTCAATATCATTTCCATCGCGGACATACTCAAGGACTTTAAATTGCGTGCCCGGCTGGAATAGAACTTCTTCCTCCTCGGGATACGCCGACCATTTGTCGATTTCCTTGCCGTGTTTTGAGGCGATATAAAATCGGACATTGCCGCTAAATGCTTTTGACGGAGAGCGACTCGCGGAAATAAATGCGCGCTCACTGACTGTCTCACCCACGCGGCTATATGTTCTCAGAAGTTTCGGATCCTGGATTGTCGCACCGCGAAAGACGTCACCTCGAAAATCCGGCAGGTTTTTCAGGGCAGAAGTCAGGACATCGATCTTGCGCCGAATCCGATCTGTCACGGCACGGTCGCGCAGCTGTTCATTCATCCGCCGATATCCGCTGTCTGAATATCGTGAATAGCAGATCGCTGTTCTGGGGTTAGCATCTTGTCCAGTTATTTCATCGCCGGTGTTTGATTCGATAGGTAAGGAAGCATTCTTCGCCGACTGTTCGCATGTCGGTGAGCGAGCATCGAATGCCCCGCGGGAAGAAATCCTTGCTCAGGCCGGTGAGCGTGGGAGCATCCGCGCCGCCGAACAGGTAGGGGGTGATCGTGAGATTCAGCTGATCGACCAGGTCTTTCTCAAGCAGCGCGCGAAAAAGGGTGGCTCCTCCTTCGCAAGCAACCGATCGAACACGGTATTCGCGGCGCAGTTGTTCCAGCATCCACGCGAGATCAACCGAACGCGCTGCGCTTAAGTGCAGCGTCGCTTTTTGCCGCAACAGTTTCTGATAACGCGCCGGCATCCGGACCGTGGAGAAGATGACGATCGGCGAGATCTCCGATTGAAAAATCTTCAGGCGCGAATCGATTCGTCCCTCATTCGAGACGATCACGCGCAAGGGATAAGGTGATTGGCCGCGGGCCATGCGCGCTTCGCGCAGTTCCGGATGCGGCAACCCGAGACGGACGTTGTCGTGCTTCAGCGTGCTGTGCCCGATCAGGACGGCATCGCCGAGCGAGCGTTGCCGCAGCAGATGCATCTTGTCTTCGCGCGAAGTGAAATCGACCGGCGTAAAATTCTTCGTGGTGATCTTGCCGTCGACCGTCATCGCGAAGGTGACGGCTACGAATGGGCGGCGATTGGGAGGGATGCGCTTCCGCACCTCCTTGTCTTGAGGGCGCTCTCGCAAGGATTTTGGACGGGCGGAAGCACGTCCCTCCGAACGAGATAGGGACTTACTTTTCTTTCTCGACGATTTCATGCTCGAGGGTCGCCACTTCACGCTCCATCTCGCTCAGCTTGACGTGGCCGGCCGCGCGGCTCGGCCGGTAGAGCAGATAAATGAGTCCCCCGGGCGCCGCGCAGGCCAGCATGGTAAGGAAACTCAGGGAGCCGATCAGCGCGGCGATGGAAGGATCCACGCCAGCAAGATCATGGAACATTACTTCAAAGACTTTTTCGCGCAGACCGGCTCCGCCGAAACTGATCGGCAGGGATGAAATGGTGCGTTCCACCGGCATGATTGCGAAAAAATCGACCGCGGGGATGCGAACATGGAGGGCATAGGCGACGCAGAAGAAGGTGGTAAAAGTGGCCAGGTGCGCGACCAGCGAGAAACCGAAGGCGACGAGGGTTGTGATCCAATGCCGGGCGTAAAGATGGTAGGCGGCGGAGACTTCGATCAGGCGTTCCCGGCCGGGGAACTTCGCCGGCAGCCGGTGCAGCAGATTGAAGCCAGTGATTACAAAAGTGCTGAGCAAGCCAACGACCGCGCTGCCAAGCACGGCGAGAAGAATCCCAAGAAGACCGCGCGTCTCCGGAGTTTGCGCGAGGTAATCGTATCGCAGCCCAATCAGCACCCCGGTAATGGTGATGATCGCGACCAGCCCAATGATCCGGTCGAACATCACGGCCAGCAACGCGCCGGTGATCCTGCCCGGAGTTTCCTTGACCAGGAGGTACGACTTTACGATATCGCCTCCCGTTCCGCCCGGGAGAAACTGATTGAAGAAGAGGCCGATCATAAAAAGGCCCGAGAGCCGTGGAACGCTCAGCGTAATGCCCTGCACTTTCAGCAGGACATGCCAGCGAGCGGCGGCTGCGACCTCGACCAGCAAATACGCGAGGATGCCGGCCCCAACCCACCGGTAATCCGCGATGCGGAGCGCGTCCGCCATTTTCGCGCGTTTCTCCGGATCGTGAAAGACCCAGTAAAGGACCGCGGCGGTGACGGCGAGTTGCAGGAGGGCCAGGAGCGTTTTTTTCATTCGCCGAAATGCTCTTTCCAAACCGCGACCGAGCGGCGGATTTCCTCGGGCTTTTTGCGCGGGCTCATTTCCCAGACAAATAAGCAGTTCGGCGGAAGGAGCGGAACAAGTTTCTCCAGATCGACCATGCCGGCGAACGGCGGCTGATGGTCTTGCGCGGGCCAGATGCAATCCTGCATATGACAGCCAAAGGCGCGCGGCCCCATCGCGCGCAACCATTCTTCATGGTTCAAAAAACCGAGGTTTTCCTTGATCTGGATATGCCCCATATCGTGCCAATAACCGAGCTGCGGTGATTTCAGTTCGTCCAGCAAAGCGGGCAACTCGCGCTCGCTCGGGATTTCTTCGTAGCCGCGGCGTCCCTCCACGCCGAGCCGGACGTTCTTCTTCGCGGCATACTCGGCCACGCGTTTGAGTGAATCCTTGACGCGCTCCAGGTAGGGCGGCGCCGCGGCTTCCCGGGTCTGGACGGCTTTCAGTTTCCTGCGCACATATTCGCGAGAGAAGATTTCGCCGCGCTTCGCGAGCACGATCAATTCGTCGGTGATCGGATTCATCTCTATCTCGCCGCAATGCAGAACGACGAAAGGAGCGCCGAGGCGCTCGGCGAAATCGATCGTCTGGAGGGTTTGCTTGATGGCCCGCTCCCGCTCCTTCGAATAGGCCGCGGAAAATTTGTAGCAATCGGGCGACGCCTGCATGATCTCGACCGGGAGGGGACAGAAGTTGTGGAGGCTGGTGAACTGGACTTCGCCGGTATCGAACATTTTCTGGATCCCCGGCATGAGCGAGATGCGGATGCCGTGGCCCAGCTCCACACGATCGAAGCCGAGATCTTTTATCTCGCGCAGCATCTCGTCGCCGGCGGTGTGGCGGCCCGAGTTCCAGCAGGTGGAGAAGGAGATCATCGAGTGATGGCGATTTTAGTGAGCCTCCGAATGCTGTCATCCCGAGCCGCACAGACGGCGAGGGACCTCCCAGTCGCTCGCAAGTCACCCAAATAAGAAACCGGCGTGTTCGTAAGCGCTCGCTTCGTGGATCGCGAAAGCGGTCTTGTGTGCGTTTCTCTGCGACTGGGAGGTCCCTCGGTCGCCGCGGCGACCTCGCGAATGACACGCTTTGAAAAACGCATAGCTACACAACGGTCGCCGGCGCCGGCACAGGCGCCGGTTCCGTCTCCGGCACGGGCGTCTCCGGGCATTCACAGACCGTTCGGCCAGCCGCCGTCAACACCGTCACGGCGCCGATGGCGAAGAGGCTCGCCGCCACCGCCAGCGCCATTCTCATTCCGATCAAATCAGCGAGGCCGGTGATGATGAGACCGGCCAGGGGCATCAATCCGAAAAAGCTCAGACCGAAAATGGCTGAGATGCGGCCGCGCAACGGACCAGGCGAACGTTCCTGTACGATCGTTCCGGCGAGTCCGAAGTTTAGGGAGAGCCCGATCGCGAGTGTGCCCATGCAGCAGGCGGTAAGCAAAAAGCCGTTTGAACGCGAAAGGAGAAAGAGCGCGGCGGCGACGAGAAGCGCGGCGCCGGTCATGAACTTGAGCCGGAGACCGCGCGCCACACTGAGGAGCCCGAGCGAACCCAGGACCGAACCGCTCCCTGAGATGGCCATGAGCCATCCCATGCTCTCGGGTCCCAGAAGGAGAACGTTGCGGACGTAAAGCGGGAGCATGACCGAGATGACCGGGAAAACGAAGATGGTCGTGAGCGCGATCAACATGATCATCGACAGGATGGTGCGATCGCTGCGCACGTAGCGGAAGCCTTCCATAAATCCGCTGCGCCGCTGTTCTTCTTCCTCCGCAGTCCCCTTGGCCCGCGGTGGGAGCAACAGCATGGAGATAATCAGGGCGACAAACGAGACCGCGTTGCAAAAAAAGGCCGAGGCTGCGCCCCACCACGCCACGAACAAACCGGCCAGTGACGGCCCCACCAAACGCGAGCCGTGGAAGACAGAACGATCCAGCGCGATGGCGGCCGGAATATCCTCCTTCTCGACCAACTCCGGAACAAGCGCGTTGATCGCCGGCATCTCGAAAGCGATGCAGACGCCGAGAATCGCGGCGAGCACAACGACGTGCCAGATCTGAATCGTGCCCGTCCAGACCAGCAGGCCCAGGGTCACGGCCGTCACGATCTGGACCACCTGGGTGGCGATCAGAATCATGCGTTTGTCGTAACGGTCGGCCGCCGAACCGCCGATCATCGTTAAGGCGAGCGTCGGGATGCCGGCCGCAAAACTCACCAGCCCGAGCACGAGCGCCTGGTTGGTGAGCGAGCTGAGGACCCAACCTTGCGCCATCACCTGCATCCAGGTGCCGGTGTCGGAGATGGCGGAGCCGATGATGTAAACCCGGAACGGCCCCTGACGCATCAACGCGAGTGCGCGGCGTGCGAATGGCAATTCCTGGGCGCTCATCGGACAGACTCATAAGCGGGGAGGGAGTGGCTCGCAATGCACCACGCCAGGAAAAAGCGCCTCAGTTGGTCGCAACTGATACGCTCCAGAGCGGTTCAGATGCGCTCGGAATCATGCGAGGGATTCAGGGAGGAGCGACTGAGCGAGAGAATGAAGGCCCCGCCGAGCAGGCTCATAATCACAATGTACTCTGCTATACTGGCGCCAGTAAGCGCGCCGGCGACAGCGCCCAAAAGCGTCAGGAGAATATTCGCGATCCAGCAGACGATTCGCAGGCCAGGAGCGGAGCGACCGTACGCGCGATGCAGGAGATTCAAGGCGCCGCCCAACGCCATCGCCAGCCCCGAACCGAAAAACCAAACCCGGAAAGCAGGCGTAGATGCGGAAAGCCGGATGGTCGTGAGCATATGCAGACCGCCCAAGGCGACGATCGCCCAGCCGGCCACGGCATAGAGTCGATTCACGATCCGCACAAGACTACTATGGAGCCGGGGCGGCGCTCACAAATCTCATTGTAGAGCACCGCCGGCACATCCTCGTTCCATTGTCGATCGGCTCGTACGCGACAACCCTTGGCTCGAACCGGCTACTTCGCGAGGGCGATTTTCCCGTCTGGCGCGACCTTGAGTTTGAACTCGAACCGATAACAGCCGTCTCGACGCCGCTCGGTGGCCCACAGAGTCAGCGTCCGGCCGCTGATGGCGCGCAAAGCGAAAACTCCTTCTCCGACATTATCATAGGCGTTCCCTAAGACATCCGTCACCTGCCGATGCGCGGCGGGCAGTTCGCGGTATTTGCCCTTGCTCCCTTTCAGGTAGATGTGCAGATCGCCCGTTTGCGTCGCGGGGCGGCGCGTCGCGGCAACGAGAGTTTCATCTTCATTGACGAACGCCGGGTTGGCATCGGACTTGGCTGTTTCAGAGGAGAAGACCTGACCGTTAGGAAAGATGAGTTGCACTGCATCCTCCACGTTTTTGGTGATGTATTTGTGACCGTTGGGCAGAGTCACCACGGCGCCAACGTCCGTCTGCTCATACTTCCCGGGGACTTTTGGCTCCGACTCGTCGCAATTCACCCACTTCGCGTGCGCTTTCCCGGCGGGGTTCGACGGCGGCGCGGACTGCTGTTGAGGCGTCTCACAACTGGGGATGGCAAGTGCTGCCGCAAAAAGCAGCAGTGCAGTGGTCGTTTGGTTCATGGGATTTTTGCTTTTGTGGTTTTGGTTTGGTTGCGTTGTCCGCAGCTTCGTCCGGCGAAGGCACTCACGCGCCTAACGAGAATTGGCGAATGTTGGTATTTAAAGGCGATCTTTTTCGCCTATTTCGACTGGAAATAAGGAGAAGGCCCCAAATTGACGCGGGGTTGGTTGCGCCATTGTCGGGAAAAACTGGCGCAACGAGCGGCGTGGGGGAACTCATGGAACCGCGATGGTAGGGAAGCGGCCAGGGTCGGTCAATGTCGTTTCACGGAGTTTGACCGGGAATCGGGAGCCGGAAGAGCCGAAGGACGATCTTTGGATCACCTTCCTTCAGGTTTGCCGACATGCAGACTGCGCAGGGCGCTGGCAGGCAACGGCAGCCGATCTTTCAGGACCCCGAATTTGGAGTTCATTTGGGCGTTGCCAACATAAACCCAGATTGTCCCCGGCCGGGATTTGCTCACGTAGATTCCGCCGCCGATCTCTCTGTTGCCGCGAATAAACCGAAAGCGGTTGACGGCTTGATAGAAAATCCCCTGGGCATCTTCCGTCACCGGGACGAATGTCCCCGGCAATATTCGCACCATCATCGTGGCGGCGAATGGGATACCAGGTTGAGCTCGGTTGACCACGATCGGCGCCAGCAAAACAAATCGTGGGATATCGCGTCCAAAAACTCGTGGGACTGCTCGAACCGGCGTGCGAGGAAGGTCCGCCCGAACAACCTCACCGCTGAATCCGAGAAGCAATGCGAACCCCAGCACGCCATATTTGGCCAGCCTAACGAGATTGGACGATAGGTTCATGAAGGCGAATCCGTGGGCCTCGATCGTAGAAAGTGATACTGGATCAGTCAACGTCGCTTTGCCCAATGTCTGAAGATCTGAGAACCTTCGCGTGTGAGGATGGGATCTGAACTGCGAGAGCCTCTTTCCTGTCATCCTGAGCGAAGTCGAAGGATCTCTCGCTCTTATCTGTTGGCGCTCCGAATCCGAACTGCGACAGATGGCAAGCCCCTCCTCGCCGACTTTGTCGGCTGCGTTACGGCTTCGACTGCGCTCGGAATGACAAAGGGGTCCGGCCATCTTCGTTAGTCGGGTCGCGCTCTGCATTCGGCGACGCGGGAAATCGAAGGCGGCGAAGGGTGAATTTTGCTTGGATCGCTACCGCAGCAAATGGCCCGAGGCCATTGTTGCAAGTGGCCCAAAGTAGAATCGAGCATGGCCTTAAGTCTAGTTGTCGGTTGAGCTGCGAACACTAGGATGAGAAATGCGGCCGGATAAATTTACCCAGAAGATGCAGGAAGCTCTGCAAGCGGCGCAGGATGTCGCTTCGCAGTTCACGATCCGCATTCTTTTACTTCTGACTTCTTGGTCGCGTCTTCGTAGGCTCGCAGGAGGCGCACAAGTTCGGTTTTCTCCAGAACGAGCCGTTTATTGAGACCCCAAGGGCTGCGGCCCCGCTGGTACTTGAAGTCAATCCAAGGCGTCCGGGGATTCGAATGCCGAAAGGTCTCCCAGAGCATCGGAAGATAATCGCCATCCGGGTCGAGCCCCACGATATGCTTGACGCTGATCCGGTCGGGGTCGCCGCGCTGAGATCGGTAGGTGATGCGAAGCGAGCGACGCTTGCACTTGCACCGGCGGAGCAGGAGACTCTGATCCCAGCCGCTTGGTGCCAGCTCATCCCAGATGAAAGCGGCTACGCTGCGAGAGTGGCAGACCTTCAACCAAGCTGGCTTGTCGCCGCACGAGATGCATTGCCACCAATATCTTGCCATGGAAGTCTCTATCTAAACGAGACACAGGAACGACACGATAGCGTTTTCTGCGTTGCATCAAAGACGTCAAGACGTCTATGTTATGGGATTGAAATATTCCGACACTAAATCGAACACAAAACGCAAACCAGGAACGGTGCGGGACGCGATCATCGAGACGCTGGCCTACCGCACGCGCGGAGCGACGGTGGCGGAGATTGCTGAGGGGGTAAGTCAGCGGATTGGACCGACGGCAGCCTCCTCTGTTCGATCTTATCTGCGGCTCAATACGCCGAAGCTCTTCACCAAGATCGATCGTGGTCATTACGTTGTGCGGGAGGAAGCGCAGGCGACGCTGGCCTTCGCGAACGGTGTCGAAGGGAAATCGTTTCGACGATTGGAGATCGCCGCTACAACTCCGGAGCGCGAGGCTTTTCGGTTTGGAAATGCGACGCTCATTCATGGCGATTGTTTCGATTGGCTGGCCAAAGCGCCGACGAACAGCGTGGAAGCGGTCGTGACCGACCCGCCGTACGGACTGGTTGAGTATAGCGAGCAGGAACAGGACAAGTTGCGCAAGGGCCGCGGCGGCGTCTGGCGCATCCCGCCGTCGTTCGACGGCAATAAGCGCGCGCCGTTGCCGCGTTTCACGGTGCTTTCGCGGGAGGACATCGGCGAGCTGGAGCGGTTTTTCTTCGCCTGGGCGCGGCTGCTCCTTCCCGTGATCGTTCCGGGAGGGCATGTTCTGATTGCGTCGAATCCGCTCCTGTCCTTTGTGGTCGCGAACGCGGTCACGCGTGCTGGATTCGAGCGGCGCGGCGAGATCATTCGCTTAACTATGACGATGCGCGGCGGCGACCGGCCCAAGGCGGCGCACACCGAGTTTACGGATGTGAGCGTGATGCCGCGTTCGATGTGGGAGCCTTGGCTGATCTTTCGCAAACCGATCGAAGGCCGCGTGCAGGATAACCTGCGACGCTGGAAGACTGGTGGTTTTCGCCGTCCGTCGAAGGACCAGCCTTTCGGCGACGTGATCGCGTCGGCTCCAACGCGCAAACAGGAGCGCGCGCTCGCGCCGCACCCGAGTCTCAAGCCGCAGGCATTCGTGCGAAAGATTGTTCGCGCCGTGTTGCCGCTCGGCGAGGGCACGGTGCTCGATACTTTTGCCGGCGCAGGGTCCACGCTCGCTGCGGCGGAAGCACTCGGCTATGCGAGCATCGGGATCGAGAAGGACCAGCGATATTTCGACACGGCGCGAACGGCGATTCCGAAGCTGCGAGCAATGAAGATCAACTAACCGTTGCTTTGTAGATCCAGTTCTCGCGCAACTTGAGAACGCCTTCGCGGTGCAGCGTGGCGGTGCGAGTTCCGAGCTCGCCGCGCGCATTCTTGCGAAAATCGGCGATCGAAACCTGTGCCAAATAGATTTCGGTGAACGCCATTGGCGCGCGCTCGCGTGCCGGTTCGGTAGCGTTGTCCGTATTGTAAACAAAGACCGCCATCCATTGATCGCGGGCTCCGTGCGTATCGACCGCGCCGCCACTCTTCCGAGTCGTCTTGATCTCAACGCCTTCCGTGCCCGCTTTCATCGAGTCATTCGGATATGCTCCCTTCACTACAAGATCGGGATGCCCGTTGAAGTATTTGTTTTGGGTTAGAGAGCGCGAATGCTTCGACAGGCTCGCGGTCAACAGATCGGAAAGTAAGCCGGACATGATCGCCGGACGGAGGAAGTCGTCGAGGCGCTCCAGTCCTTTTTCGAGCAGGCCTGTATTAACGTCGTGAAAGAGATCGTAAACATCCTGCATCGCGATTTCAAAGTCTTCCAGCCGGAGCTGGAAGGGAAGCGACGCAGCGGCGTTGAAATGATCGCGTTTCGGCCGGTTACGTTGTGCGGGCATACGACACGACAGCCTGAGGACTGGCCTTCAGCAAGACGACAGGGGGGCGCGTGCGCTCATTGTAAGAGTGGAAGCCATCTCGAAAGTTAATCGCAAGACCCAAGTCTCACCCTGGATCGGCTCCGTGAAAACGGTTCAAACCGCGTGCACTTCAGGCGGTAATGTATCCTCGTAGTACTTAAGGCGTTGGCGCAAGTGATCATGGTAAGGTTGAAAGCGTTCATCCGTTACGGGATAAAGATCACCGTAGCAATCGTGGTGAAGAAAATGCAAGAACTCCAACACCAACGCTCGCGGCACGGGTTTCGGTAGGTGGCCAGTAATCGGGACGCACATAAGGGTGAATGGATACTCATGAGTACCGTCGCTGAGGGATATCTTCGGGCACAGGTATTGAAACTGGAGCAAGTACGCCGTAAGTCCGAGACGCCTCGCCGTCTGTTTGAAGCGCACCGGGCGGGCCTTGCGCTCTCCTGCCTCTTTCTTCGGGGTCGTGGGGTCAACGCCTTGCAAATCGAACAATAGGAAATCACAGGGGTGTCGTCTGTCCCGGAGGATCCGTATCAGACGCGGAAGCAGTCTAGCCCCTGCTGAACGCCTAGCCTGCAAGATCTCGCGGTTGATGCCGTAGTAGCTAACGATGGCCTTCCGCCGTTCTCTATAGAAGTGGCATAGGATAAACCCGACAACGTCACCGCGATACTTAGCTATCAGAACGATATTCTTTGCTTGGACATGGCGATTCTCTTCAAATTCAAGAGAACCGTCGAGAAATTCAAGAATTTCGGCTGGCGAATAATTAGTGCCGTCGTCAGGGAACAAGTTCTGGTACAAGTCGACCAGCATCTCGCTATCGGGATCGTCGGGGCTGATGATTCGGCGAACAGACACGCGATCGCGGATATGGTTCTCCCAGATATACGCGGCTAAGATCGTTCCGCCGATCGCAACGACCGATTCGATTATCATAAAGTGAGCGCGAACATGCTAACGAAGAGCAAGTTCAGTCGGCTCGAAGGGTCGCGCCGTCCATAGTGGAAATCGGTTTATGAGCTCAAACGTCATGCCCCTAACTATTTCAGGCTTAATGGGAGGTGGGCTACGAATGGCTTGGAGGTTGGTTGCGACGAATGAGGGTGGCCCCTTGGGGAACTTACGGGCATAGCGATCGTAGGAAACGACGCGGTATGCGTCAATCTGTTTTACAAATTAGAGATCCGAGGCTGACCCTAAAGAAGAAGGATTTCCGGATCGTTCTTCGGCGGTTTGGAAATCGCCGCTTCCCTGGAGCCGGGGAATAGTTAGGAGCGCTTGCGACAGCAGGCGCGATGATTAGGTGTAACTCATGCGGCCGGATAAATTTACGCAGAAGATGCAGGAAGCTCTGCAGGCGGCGCAAGATGTCGCGTCGGAGTTCAATCAGCAGGAAATCACGAATGAGCACTTCCTGCTCTCGCTTCTCGACCAGATGGATGGAGTGGCGCGGCCCCTTCTCGAAAAGATGGGCGTCGCCGTCGCGGATTTGCGCGGGCGCCTGACAGAGGAACTGGAGCGGCGGCCGAAGATCCAGGGCGGCAGTTACGACCAGCGAATGGGCAACGAGTTGCGGGCGACGATCGATGCGGCGGAAAAGGAGATGGCGAAGCTCAAGGATGAATTCCTTAGCGCTGAGCATTACTTGCTGGCGCTGGCGGACTCGAAGGGGGCCGCGGCAAAATTGCTGAAGGAAGCCGGAGTGACGCGTGACAAACTGATGCAGGCGTTGCAGCAGGTGCGCGGGTCGCAGCGGGTGACGGACCAGAATCCGGAAGGGAAGTATCAGACGCTGGAGAAATACGGGCGCGATCTGACGGAGCTGGCACGGCGCGGGAAGATCGATCCGGTGATCGGGCGGGACAACGAGATCCGGCGCGTGATGCAGGTGCTCTCGCGCCGGACGAAAAACAATCCGGTGTTGATCGGAGAGCCCGGCGTGGGGAAGACGGCGATCGTGGAAGGTCTGGCGCGCCGCATCATCAGCGGCGACGTGCCGGAATCGCTCAAGAAAAAGAAGATCATTGCGATGGACATCGGCTCGATGGTGGCGGGCGCGAAGTTCCGGGGTGAATTCGAGGACCGGCTGAAGGCTTTCCTGAAAGAGGTAACGGATTCGCAAGGCGAAATCATCCTGTTCATCGACGAGCTGCACACCATCGTGGGCGCAGGGGCGGCGGAGGGATCGGTGGACGCTTCGAATTTGTTGAAGCCGCAACTGGCGCGCGGCGAATTGCGCACGATCGGCGCGACGACGCTCGATGAGTACCGGAAGTACATCGAGAAAGACGCGGCGCTCGAGCGGCGATTTCAGCCCGTGATGGTGGATGAACCGACCGTCGAGGATACGATCGCGATTCTGCGCGGGCTCAAGGAGCGCTACGAAGTGCACCATGGCGTGCGCATTCAGGATGCCGCGCTGGTCGCGGCGGCGGTGTTATCGCATCGCTACATCAGCGACCGGTTTCTGCCGGACAAGGCGGTCGATCTGGTGGACGAAGCGGCTTCGCGGTTGAAGATCGAGCTCGATTCCATGCCGACCGAGATCGACGTGATCGAGCGGGAGATCATGCAGCGGGAGATGGAGCGGCAGGCGCTGAAGAAGGAAAAAGATCCCGCGAGCAAAGAGAGGCTGAAGAAACTCGAAAAAGAACTCGCGAGCTTGAAGGAGAAATCTTCCGGATTGAAAGCGGAGTGGCAGAAGGAAAAGGCGATCATCGACGAGCAGCGCAAGGTGAAAGAAGAACTCGAACAGGCGCGGACCGAGCTGGAACGGCTGCAACGCCGGGGAGAGTTGGGGAAGGCAAGCGAACTGCAATATGGCCGCATCCCCGATCTCGAGAAAAAATTGCGCGAGATCGAGGAGAAGATCGCGGTGGCCGGCAATCGCTTGCTGCGCGAAGAAGTGACCGAAGAAGACATCGCGGAGGTCGTTTCGAGTTGGACCCACATTCCGGTCTCACGCTTACAGGAAGGCGAACGGCAAAAGCTCGTCCGGCTGGAAGAGCATCTGCATCAGCGCGTGGTTGGACAGGACATCGCGATCAAATCAGTGGCGAACGCGATACGCCGCGCGCGGGCCGGCTTGCAGGACGAAAACAAACCGATCGGTTCTTTCATTTTCCTCGGACCGACCGGCGTAGGCAAAACTGAGCTGTCTCGGGCGCTGGCTGAATTTCTCTTCGACGACGAGCAGGCCATGATCCGGATCGACATGAGCGAATACATGGAGAAACACACCGTCTCGCGGCTGATCGGGGCGCCGCCCGGTTATGTCGGTTACGAGGAGGGCGGCCAGCTTAGCGAAGCGGTTCGGCGCAAGCCCTATTCGGTGGTGCTCTTCGATGAGGTCGAAAAGGCGCATCAGGATGTCTTCAACGTGTTGCTGCAAGTGCTCGATGACGGGCGCATCACCGACGGGCAGGGGAGGACGGTCGATTTCAAGAACACCGTCATCATCATGACCTCGAACATCGGTTCGCAATACATCATGGAGGAATCGTCCCCCGAGGCACGGGAACGACTCGTGATGGATGCATTGCGGCAGCACTTCCGGCCGGAATTTTTGAACCGGATCGACGACATCATCATCTTCGACCGGCTGACCGAGGAGGAGCTGAAGAAGATCGTCGAGATCCAGCTGAAGCGGCTCGTGAAAAGGATGGAGAAGCAGAAGATCACCCTGGAATTATCCGACGCGGCGAAAGCGCTCGTGGCCAGCCATGGATACGACCCTGTCTATGGCGCGCGTCCTTTGAAACGAGCCATTCAAAAATATATCCTCGATCCGCTGAGCATGGACATTCTCGAGGGAAACTTTCACGAAGGCCAGGCGATTAAAGTCGACGTGGAGGACGGTTTGTTGAAATTTACCCCGAACTAACGGCGCAATTTCCACGCCGATATTCACCCCGATCCATGAATGCAAACATGCGTTTCCTGCCCGTTCTGGTTGCTGCCCTGACCTCCCTCAACCTCGCGTCGCCGATCGAGGCCGCTGACAAGGAGGGCCAATGGTTGCGCGTTTCCCATCAATGGCTTCTCCATCGGTTTGTCCGCCCTTCGACCGCGCCGGCCCGGACTTATCGCGTCGCCGTGGTGGTGCCGCCCGGCTCGAAAAACGCGAAGCCGGCGCAATCGTCCGGGAGCAGCGATGTCGACAAGATCGCCGGAGATTACGCCATGGATATGATCAGAAACACGTCAACGCTTCGCGACCTGGCCAAATCGAAGGAGCTTTATTTTCAGTTCGTCGTTTCCCCGCCGGCCCTGGACATCAAAATGCGAAGCAAGGCAGGCAAGCTCCCGCCGCCGCCGGGTAAAGAGCTGTACACGCCGATCTCGGACACCTTCTTTCACGCGCCGAATCAGAATGAAACAACATCGCGAATGGGCGAAATGACCGTGATTTTTCCTCCGTCGGGAGGCTACGCTTCAGAGGCGATTGTGACTACTTCGACCGGAAACGCGGCCGTGGACCGTTATTTTCTGCACATTTCCGCCCTCAATTGGCAGACCACGAGCACGTCTTCAAGGGAGCAGGTTTATCGCAGGCCTTTTGGCGCGGCGGCGCCGCAACGCTGGCAATCGATTCTCGATCGCTAGCTCGTGGTGGCGCTAAAGGCGCGCCGAGAAGAATTGCACGTTGCGCCCGCTGCCTTTTTGTTTCACATTCGGGCCATGATGAAACTTAAGGGACTGGCTTTTATAGCGGTGGCGGTATTTGCGGCGACTTCAGCGTTCGCCGGCGACAAGGCTTGCTGCGCGGGCCACGCCAAGAATGACAAGGCAAGTTGCTCGCACGACTACGCGAAGCTCAATCTTTCGGCCGAGCAGAAGGTGAAGATGGAGGCCCTGCAAGCCGATTGCAAAAAGGGCGGCTGCACCAAGGAGAGCATGGATAAGTTCATGAAATCCGCGGAAGGCATTCTCTCACCGGAGCAATTCGCGACCTTGAAGACCGAGTGCGCCAAGAAGCCCGATAAAGACGCCAAGGCGTAACCTCATAACGCAGCGCGGAATTTCAGACGGCGGCCCGGAGAAAATCCGGGTCGCCGTTTTGTTTTGCGGTCTCTTGCAGCGACGGTCATCCCGAGCGCGGTCGAGGGATCCCGAATTGTCACCGTTACGGTTCGCGGCAACGAGGTCCCTCGACTCCGCTGCGCTCCGCTCGGGATGACTGTGGTCCCAATGTCTATTTTTGTTCGAAGAGATCGGGCCGGCTCACTCGTTCGCCTTTGAGGAAGACGGCGGAAATCGCGGAAAGTGCCTTCACATCCTGAAGCGGATTTCCGTCCACCAGAAGCAAGGTCGCTTCTTTCCCCTTTTCGATCGTGCCGAAACGCGAATCGGCCCGCAACAACCTGGCGGCATTGGAGGTTGCGGCTTGAAGGGCGACCTCGATCGGAATTCCGGCGGCGACCCAGAGCTCGATCTCGTGTTGCACGGTCGGGCCGTGCAGGACCAGGAAATTTCCGGCATCCGAGCCGGTCACCAGCATCACGCCGGCGCGCCACGCCTTGAGAAGGTTCCTGCCCCCTTGCTCGACTGACATCGGGTAATGCGAGATGCCTTCCCGCAAGCCCGCCCACTTTTCAGCCGTGGCGGCGGCTTCGGTTCCCGCGAGGAGGTCCTTGGGACTAACCTGTTGGACGAGCGAACGCTTGAGGAGCGACGTGTCGCCGCGAGCGAAACTCGTGAACCCTTCGGCCACGCTCAAGGTCGGATTGAGCGCGATGCCCCTGGCCTTCAGCTCGGCAATCGTCTCGTCGGGAATTTCGTCACGAAAGGAACCATGCTCGATTGAATCGGCCCCGACTTTTGCCGCATCCGCGACATCGGCGGCGTCGCCGGTGTGAATCGCCAGGGGAAGATTTTTCGCTTTCGCTTCGCTCGCGATCGCCGCGAGCAGGTTCACATCCATGCGATGGAACGAATAACCGGGCACGCCGCTTTCCAAGACCGCTTTGATCGCGTCGATCTTCCGAAGGGCCAGCGCATCCACCTGCTGGCGCGCTTCCTCAGGAGATTTCGGAGTGCGCACGAAGCCGGCGAGAAAGGAATCTCGAAACGTTTCGGGCATGAACTTCGCGAATTGGGTCCCGTGCCCGCCTTCCGCGGTGAAAAGAGGTCCGCAGAGGAATAATTCGGCCCCGAGTTTTTCGCCGCTTCCGTAGAGATGACGGAGCTTGAGCATTTCGTCGACGGCGTCTCCCGCGCTGCGAACTGCCGTAACCCCGCTATACAAGTAGGCCTGCAAGGCACGCTCGGCGTTTTTTGGATCGAAGGCTTTGCTCTGGTCGTCGTAAAAGCCGCCGCTCGCGCCCAGATGCACATGGACGTCGATCAAACCGGGAAGAATCGTCTTGCCGGCCGCTTCGATCGCCTCTGCCTTCAACGCTTTGGCCTCGGGCGCGGCGCCCGCATAAATTTCCGCGATTTTCCCTCCGCGAATGAGGACCGAGCCCGACTCGATCACTTTGCCGTCGCCCACGAAGATGCGCGCATTCTGAATGAGCCGCGTCCGGCCGCGGCTCAAATCGCGCGCCAGGATCTTCGCTTTCGAAAGGTCCTCGCGACTCCAGGATTGATAAAGGCCCAGGAGAAGAAACGGGGCCAGGGCGGCCAGGACCCAAAGCTTGGCGCTATTGCGCAGCTTTTCCTCTTTCTCCCAGCGGAATAATTTGGCGGCGATAAACATGGCGACCGCGGCCGTGACGAGGAGAGCCGCCACCGAAAGCCAATTCTGGAGGAGAGACTCACCCTGCTGGAGAATGCCGGCCGTGCCCGTCATCAGGTAAGTCGCCGGAATGAATTGCGTCACGACCTGCAACCAATCTGGGAAAAAACTGATCGGGAACGTCGCGCCGCTCAGGAACAGCATCGCCATGTAGAGCGGCTGAATGAGGATCAAACTTTCCTGCGACGAGTTGACGACGGAGGCAATGATGAGCCCGATGGATCGAAAGGCGAGGCAGGCAATGATCGCGAAAAGAAAAAGGGAAAAAATGTTGGCCGGGATGGCCATTCCGAAAAGCCGATTCGCGAGAATGAGCAGGACGATGAGGCTGGGAAGGTAAAGAATGACGCCGGTCGCCATGGACGCCATCAAGAGCGCAACGGGCGTGATCGGTGTGACTTTGTAGCGGCGCAGGACGTTGGTCTCGCGGTCCTCGACGGCGCGCATGCCGGCGCCGAACAAGCCATTGCCGAGGACGCCGATGGCGAAGACCATCGTCATGACTTGAATGATGCGGGAGCCTTGTTCGGCGTGCATCGAGTAGCCGAAAACGAAAAAGAAGATGAGCGGGAAGAAGTAGTTAAAGAAGAGGACCGACCGGTTCCGCAGCGCCAGCTTCAGGTCGATCCGCATGAGGGCGAGGAACGCTTTCATTCGCGGAGTTTCTTGCCGGTCAGCTCGATGAAAACATCCTCGAGGGTCGGCCGATTCAGGCGTACGTCATCGAGGTCGATTCCCTGGGCATCGGTCCATTTTACCATCTCCACCAGGGTCCGCGCCGGATGGTCCGAGGTCACCTTGATGTGCCGCCGATCTTCACTCAGGGTGCCGCGGATCGCGTGCGGCCAGGCCGGGAGTTCGCCGCCGCGCCAGGGCTGGCTAAGGGCGATTTCAATGGCCGACCGATTTGCGCTTCTGGCCTGCAATTCCCGCGGCGAACCGCTGGCAATGATTTGACCATCGTCGATGATCGCGACGCGGTCGCAGAGCCGCTCCGCTTCCTCGATATAATGCGTCGTCATCAGGATCGTTCGTTTTTCCGCCCGGAGTTCCTCAATCAAGTCGCGGATCTCGAGGCGAACTTGAGGATCGAGACCGCTGGTGGGCTCATCGAGAAAGAGCATCTGCGGATCGTTGATGAGAGCGAGAGCGATCGCGAGCCGCTGCTTTTGGCCGCCGGAGAGAGTCGCGTAGCCGGCGTCCTTTTTCTCCCAGAGTTGCAACCGCTTCAGCAACGGCTCGCCCTCCACGGTGCGCGAGTAGAACGCGCCGAAGAGTTCGAGCGCTTCGCGCACGGTGATCTTGTCCGGGAGATTCGTGGCCTGGAGGCAAACGCCGATTCGATCTTTCAATTTTTGCTTTTGCCGGTCCGGATCGAAGTCGAGGACCGTGACCTCGCCGCCGGAGCGCGGGCGCAAGCCCTCCAGAATTTCGACCGTGCTCGTCTTGCCGGCGCCGTTCGGCCCGAGCAATCCGAAGACCTCGCCGGGACGCACCTCAAAGTCGATGCCTTTGACGGCTTCGAAGCTGCCGTACGATTTGCGCAGGCCGCGCACGTAAATGGCAAATTCGTGGTGGTTCGGAGCCATTCGGATTGGCAGGACCATTAACGAACGCTGAATCGATGCGCACGAAAAATCTCCGCCATCCCGAGCGAAGTCGAGGGATCCCGAGTTGTAATCCGTAGGTTTCGCAACGGGGTCCCTCGACTCCGCTGCGCTCCGCTCGGGATGACTAAAGGCGCCGCCGCCTAACGAGTCGCACTCCGAGAAAGAGCAGAACCATTGCCGAAATCCCTACGCAGCATTCCGCAAACAGTTCGCCATGGCGCACGTAGAAGGTCGTCCTCTTGTCGATCGGGATGGCGACTTCGCCCATGAGAACGCCCTCGGTAAACTGGCTGCCGTTTTCGTCGCGCAAGATTTGGGTGATTCGTCCGAATTCGTTGATGAAACAGGTCACTCCCGTGTTCGCGGCCCGCACCATGGGCAGGCGTGTTTCGGCGCAGCGAAAGACCGCGTTCGCCAGATGTTGTTGCGAGCCGGCGGAGCGCAGAAACCAGCCGTCATTCGTCACGTTCGCGAGCAGATTGGCGCCGGCCAGAACGAACTGCCTGGTCAAATCTCCGATCGTATCCTCGAAGCAAATCAGCGGGGCGACCGTCGCCTTGTCATTCGAGAGGCGGAAGACGGTATGCTCCTTGCCGAAGGCGAAATCATCCGGCACTTGATCCCCAACGATGCGCGCGAGCAGCGGCATCGTGTGCCTCCCGGGAACGTATTCACCAAATGGCACGAGGTGGACCTTGCGATAAACTTGCACCCGCTTACCGGCGTCGGAGACAAGCAACGCTGCGTTGTACCAGGCTTCCGCTTCATCCCGGTCGATCGTGCCCAGAAGCAAGTCGGTCTGGGCGGACCCGGAAAAATCCATGACGAAGCGATGGCTGGGTTCGTCGTGCAGAACGGGACCCGGCATCGAGCTTTCGGGCCAGACGAGCAAATCCGGGCGGGGACTCGAGCCCAGAGCGGGTGCGCTCAGCCGGGTGAATTGATCGAACGTCGATTGGGCAAACTCCGCATTGAATTTTTGATCGCGCGGAATGTTGGGCTGAACCAGCGCCACGTGGAGAGGATTGGCGGGCCGGTGAACTTGAAGAGCGCGGAGGCCGAATCCCATTACGCCCACGATCGCCGCCATGGTGAGAGTCAAATCGTAATGCGGCCGCATGGGCCGCACGTGAATCTCCAGGATGAAACGGCGCACCGTGGTCAGGAGAATGACATTGGCAAACGCAACCAGAAACGAAAGGCCGGCCACGCCGGTAAACTCCGTGATTTGAATGAGGGTCAACTGCGCGTGCAAGGCAGTCCCGAGGGTGTTCCAGCCCCAACCGGTCAGGACCAGGCTGCGCAGCCATTCCTGAGCGACCCAAACCGCGGCTAGAAGAAAAGCCAGGCGAAGATTATTCGTCGACCGCAGCCAGGGCGATCGGCTTTGCGGCGACTCGCTCGCGGGCGCGGAGCCGGTCGAAGACAACAGCGAGTTCGGTGGCGGCTGCATCCAACGGTTCACCACGGCGGGGGCCCGCAACGACGGGCGCAACAACCCGCAAATCCAGCTCCAGAGCGCGAAATAAATCGCCATGTAAAGTCCGACCAGGACCAGGCCGGGGACCGTCACCGTTCTGAGCCAGAAAAAAACCGTCCAGAAAAAGGCGAGGCCCGCGACGTAACCAAGCGCCAAGTCCCGCCGCCAACGGCGCTTCGCCTCCGCGCCGGAGAACCAGATCGCGGCGAGCAGCGGCGTCAGTGCGAGCCAGCAGAGCCACGCCTGGTTAAAAGGCGCGAAGCAAAAGGCGTAGAGAAGCCCGCTCGAGATGGCTGCCGGCCACGGCCAGAGCCGGAGCGCTTTTGAGAACCAGGCCACCTTTTTTCTCAGCGGCGACGTTGGCGCCGGGTGCGTTCCTGTTCGCGCCGCCGGCCAGGGTTGACCGCGTCGCGCAGATCCTTCGCGTAGGCGGCGTTGACGCGAAAGAACGCTTTCTCCACATCCTCGACCAAACGAATGTTCACCTTGTTCGAGAGAACGTAGCCCTGATCGATGAGGCCGATCAAGGTCTCGAGAAGCTCCGCTGTCTCCATCCCCTCGACGCGATCGAGGAGCATCTTGCCGTAGACCTGCGTGCCCGACAGGCCGATCTTCTTCAGGACGGTAATTTCTCCTCCGCCCAAATTGATTTCGCGAGCCATAAAAAAACTTTCCGCCGGTTCTTCGGGATGTCGAGCCGCTTATGCGCCCACGCGCGTGGACGCGTCCTCGCGCAGCCATTCCCAAACGCGTTCCAGGCGCTTGCTTACTTCGGTTTTTGCCGTGGCCAGTTCCGAGGCACTGAATTTGCCGCGGATCGGCCGCCGCTGCGCGAACAGATAAAACTTAATTTTTGGCTCGGTGCCGGACGCGCGGACCGCAACCCTGGTGTGGTCTCCGAACTCGAAGATCAGCATTTTTTCCTTTGGAATCTCATCGCCTTCCATATCGCGATAGGTATCGGTCTCGAAGTTCTTAACCTGAATGATTTGCGCGCCGAGCATCTCCTTGGGCGGCCGGCTGACGTATGATGCCAGCAGACGCTTGATCGTCTCCGCGCCCTCGGCGCCTTCGAAGGTCAGGGAGCCGGTGTATTCCTGAAAATAACCGAATTCGGAAAAAATCTCGTCGAGGAGCGCGTCGACCGTCAAACCGCGAGACTTCGCGTAGGCCGCGACCTCGCAAAACATGATCGCGGCGCCGTTGCCATCCTTGTCCCGGACGAAATCGCCGCCGCTGTATCCGTAACTCTCTTCACCGCCAAAAACGTAATAGGACGAGTGCTCCAACCGAAGCCGGCGCGTTTCCTCCTCAGGCAAATCGCGGTACTTGCCTTGCCCGTCTGGCGGCAGCGCCTTCTCGTACTTGCCCAGCTTCGCGCCGATGTATTTGAAGCCGGTCAGCGTCTCGACACAGCGCAGTCCGTAATGCTCCGCGATCGCTTTTTGCAAATCGGTGGTCACGAACGTCTTGATAATGACAGCGCGCGAAGCGTTTTCCTGGTTGAGCACGCCGAGTTCGAAAAGCGTTTTCGCCCGGTAGTAGGCGAGGAGCGAACCGATCTGGTTTCCCGTAATCAATTCCATCCCGCCGGCTGCGGTCCGGACCGCGACTCCCATTCGATCGCAATCAGGATCGGTCGCAATGACCAGATCGGCGCCGTCTTTTTCGGCCAGCTCCACGCCCAGCCGCAAGGCCGCGGCGTTTTCCGGATTGGGGGAATCGACCGTGGGGAAGTTTCCGTCGAAGCGGTCCTGCTCGTCGACGACGCGAAAGTTGAAACCGAGGCGCTGGAGCATCGGTTTGATGATGACGCCGCCGGTGCCGTGCAGCGGCGTGAAAACGATCCGGAGCGATTTGGCGGAGCGAACGAGTTCCTTGTTCAGGATCAAACTGTCGAGGCGCTCCATGTAGGCTGCGTCGATTTCGCTCCCAAGAACGCTGACTTCGCCGCGCCGTTCTTTTGGCCCGGCTGGAGACGTTTCGCTTTTGATGCTGTTGACCTTTTCGATGATCCCGCTCGCGTGGGGCTCGACCACTTGCGCTCCGTCGTCGAAGTAAACTTTGTAGCCGTTATCATGCGGGGGGTTGTGGCTGGCCGTGATTACGATGCCGGCGCTCGCGCGCAGATGGCGCACGGCGAAAGATAATTCCGGCGTCGAGCGCGGCCCTTCGAAGACGCAGGCATCACAACCATTTTCCGCGGCAATCTTCGCCGCGAGCTCCGTAAATTCTTTCGAAAAATGCCGCGAATCATGAGCGATCGCGATTTTCGGTTTTCCCTCGATCTTTTCCTGGGCGCGCCACTCATGCAAATAAGCCACGAGCCCCTGCGTAGCGCGGCTGACGTTGAAAAAGTTCATCGCGTTCGTCCCGACGCAGGGAAACCGCGGCCGTTCCTTGTCGCCTGCTTCGCCCCGCTCCGCCGTGGTCACAATTTTCCCGATGGTCCGCCCGCGCAGGCCGCCCGTGCCAAAGGCCAGCGTTTTATAGAAGCGATCGTTCAGTTCGGCCCATTCTTCCTTTGCAGCGAGCTCCGCGACCGTTTGCTCATAAAAAGGCGACGGCGCACCGCGAAGGAGCGTGAAGATATGTTGCGCGGCCGATTCGAGTAAGTGTCCCGCGCCAACTGCTCCTGGGATTATGCTCTCCAGTGGCTCGCTCTTAGAAGACATTGCGCCCACTCTTCCGGCATCCTTGCGACATGCAAGCGAATGCATACGGGCGCATCGTCTGTAGCACGACGTGCCGAAGCTAAACAAAGCCCGTCTCTTAAAGAGGACCTACTGTCCAGAATTTCTCCTTCCACGGCCGTTCCTGAAGCGAGCGTGGCGCCACTCTTTGCGGGAGTTGTCACTGCAATGAAAGGTCTCCCATCCACACCATATTGTGGGTCGACTACACCAACCCCACATAATGCTGTAGTTTTTGCTTGCATTGGTTCGCGTACTACGCGAACCTCGCGACATGTTCAAATCTTTCGGCGATTTCGTTCGCGACCAACGACGTCAGTGTGGGCTCACCCAACGAGAGGTCGCTCAGGCTCTCGGTTTGAGATCCATAGCGTTCCTCTCCGATATCGAGGCGGGGAATCGTAAACCTGCTCACCATCTTCTCCCGGCCCTCGCACGTGTGCTAGAGACAGATGTCGAGGTTCTCAAGTCTCATGATATCCGCAGTCCTCTCGCGGAAGTCAGGACTCTCCTCCAAGCGCATCCTGAATATGCCGTCGCGTTTCGTCGTGTGGTTGAACATTCGAAGGAGCTTGGTGCAGAAGAAGTGCTCCGACGCATCGAGCACTCTTGTGAGCGCTCTGTGATTGGCATGCCCGCAAGTTCTCGCGACGTGAAAGCAAAACCATCACGCCGCAATAGCCGGAAGAAACCGGCACCAGCGGAGAACGGTACCTTGGGCATTTGATGAATCCTTCCCGAACATCTCTCGTGTTCAGCCGGGAGCCGTATTCGGAGCACACGCTCGAAACCATGGCGACAGACGCATTGCGAAAGCATGAGAGCCTGCTGTCCAAACGACCGGCTCCGGTCCCGATCGATCGACTCGTTGAGGAGATGTTCGGTTTCAACGAGACGTACGAGAGACTAGAACGCGGAGTCCTGGGCGAAATCCATTTTGGCATGGAAGAGCGTCCGGTCGCGATTCGGCTCGCTCGTCGCTTAGGCGACCTTCGCTCTTCAACGCGTTGGCTCGAGCAAGAACGCCGCGGCACGCTCGCTCACGAGTGCGCCCACGGGGTCGCTCATAGCAAGCTCTTCGCCGACAGCCTTAGGCGCGAGCGCGCACCTCTGCTTCGGGGGTTCGCCGACGAACAAACTCACATCGCGTGTCGCGAGCGAGATCTCGCGCTCGGCCATATTCGGCCTGCAGCAAACTCCGTAGCCGAGATTTGGCTCGAATGGGAGGCAAACTATCTGATGGGCGCGCTCCTGCTACCGCGGCACCTCGTGGTCCAACTGATCAGCCCGTGGATCGCTGGCGCACCGGATGGGATCGCACCGCGATATCTACCACCGACACAGCAGCACGCAGCGATAGTTGCGATGGCCGACACTTTCGATGTGACCTTCGACCTAGCCGCGCGGCGCCTGGCAGCGCTGCTTCCCGCCGTTCGGGATCCAGATTTCTTCGAGTCGGGGGTGACTCGGAGCGTTCGGCGAGTCCCACGGGGTGCCCGGCTCCGCAACCCCCAATATCGCGGCAGGGAAAAGGCAAAAATATGGTCCAAGTAATCCAACCTCTACTTCAGACGCCTCGGATATCCGCGAACCAGCTAGGAGAGTTCGTCTTCGCCACCGAGAAGAAGCGACTGGATATTCTTCATGACCAGAAGTTCGGGAACATTAATGCCGCTCCTTACTACACGGCAGCGCTCGCGGGTCTGCGTCGCTCGTTTGTTAGGGGGCAATTTTCTGCTGCTGCGCTGCTCAACGAAGCTCGCCTTCTGGACGAGCAGGACCCGAAAACACCGCGAGGTGCAGTGAAGCTTGCCAACAATGCGCTTGCCCTACGACGGTTGGCAGACATTTGCGACCGGACGAATCCGCCCGCCGGACAACACCGAATGGTCATCCGGAACGCTCAACTCATTCTCCATGGCGTCACGATCAGCGTTCTTCCAGAGTTCGTAACGGAAAATCTGGCCCGTGGGTATATTGCCTTTACGAAGTTCCGCTTTTCGAAAAGTAAGATCGCGCCTGACGTGTCGGAAATTGTCCTCCTGCTCCTGCACTACTACGGCCAACGGCAGAGTAGGGCCGGTCTCACGTTCGATTTCGGTCTCAGCAAGGTCGTTGATTGCTTCTCGAGGACAGTAATCCCAGGTCACGCCGTGGGTCGGTACCGTGATCAACAGCTGCACCAAGCACTAGCGCTGATTCGTTGGCTTTGGCCGCGGATAGAACGCCGGAATGCATGACAAAACACGAAAGAATACCATGAAGAACAAACGGGCAAAGAAATCCGAATCCGTCGAAGACCTCTTGCGTGATTTGATGATCATTCAGCTCGGCCTCGCGGGGCTGAGTCAGCATCAAATCCGCGAAATTGTGGGCGTCGATATTTACCGCGTCGGTCGCATTTTAAAGCACTTCAAGAAAAACAAAGGATAGAGCAATGGATAAAGAGGAACTGCTACAGAAGAAGCTCGATACGATCATTGACCTGCTACGTCAGCTGGTTGCTCTCGAATTTTCACGGCGCGGCACTTCGAAAGAGGTGATCGGCAAGCGATTGCACATCGCCAAATCCACGGTTGTCGAAATGCTCAAGGGAATCAAAACCGAGTAACGCGATGAAAAGAAACAAGAAATCGATTCAAGACCCGACCATTAGAGAACTCGATGCAATCAAACGACTGCTGATGCTCCTATTGCTAAAAGCGGGTGCATCGCAGCGGGAGATAGCCAAAGCTCTCGAAATGGACCAGGGCAATTTCAGCCGCGCGTATCCCACCGGCAAAATTAAGCGATTCGACGAGCGCTGAGGCGCTTGCAAAGCAAATGACGAGTAACGTCACAGATAAATACTCGAACTTTAACGACAATCTCGCTCACGCCGCCAAAGTACTGAATTCGAAGCACCGGCGAGACGTTTTCAAAGCAATCTATCGAGGCAAGAAAGCCGTGAAAACGCAAGACGAGCTGCAAAAGGCGACCGCTTTGTCAGCTATCCGCATTCTGCAAGAGACAGGAACCCTTTTCGCGAATGACATGGTCGGTCGGCAGAAGGTTGAGGGGCGTTATGTTTTTGCAAAAATTCGGTTTTATGCTCAGCACAAAAATGCCGTAGTGCGACTCGCCGAAAATAAGAAAAAGTTGGCGGCGCTTCCAACCAAGACTAATCCGGGTGGGCGCGCGCGTGGAAAGACAGTAACGATAAAGGTTCCCTCGAAGTCCTTCACCGTCTCCGACATCACTGTGGATGACATTGACAGTTTCTCTAAAGTAAACCGCATCGCCCACGGTCAGGCCATGCGCCCGATTGCGGAGCAGCAATTTAAACAGGGCGTGAAGAATGTGATAGGCCAAGGAGGAAAATTCACTGATTGGGGAGGCGAAAAGAATGACCTGTTCACCACGAATGTTCGACTAAATGGGAAACGATTGCCTTCGGCGTTCGCCTTCAAAGGCAAAGGAAAAAAGGGGATTCTGAAGCCAAAGGACTTCGGAAAAAACGGCGATCAGATTCACCGGCTTTTCCAGTCGGATGCCCGGCTCTTTATGCTTCAATATTGGAATCAGCTCGACCAATCCGTGTATGAGCAAATGCGGTCATTTGCGATCGCGAAATCAGCGATGACAGGAGAGAAAATTTACTTCGGCATTATCGAGGGTGATGATACCCAGCGGCTGAAGGCAGCGTATCCGAAACAGTTTCGGTAGGTCTTGCGCGTCCGTATCCCGCCGTAGTCCGACCCGGTGAAGAAAAACGATTGCCGGGCGCGCGGTTCAAAGGCTTAGTGGTCACGACCCAGCCCGATGAACATCCACGAATATCAGGCGAAAGAACTGCTCGAAAAATTCGGCGTGGCGACGCCGCGCGGCAAATCCGCGACGACGCCGGAGGAAGCTGAGCAAGCGGCCCGCGAGCTGGGGACGGACAACGTCGTGGTTAAGGCGCAGATCCATGCCGGCGGGCGGGGGAAGGGGACGTTCGCGAACGGTTTCAAGGGCGGAGTCCACCTGTGCAAATCGCCGGAGGAAGTGCGCGAGGTCGCGGCGAAGATGCTGGGCCAGACGTTGGTGACGCATCAGACCGGCCCGGCGGGCCGCCTCGTCAACAAGGTGCTGATCGCGGAGTCGGTGGAAATCGCGCGCGAGATTTACTTCGCCATCCTGCTGGATCGCGCGACCGCCGGGCCCATCATCGTAGCCAGCACCGAGGGCGGCGTTGAAATTGAGACGGTCGCCGAGAAATCGCCCGAGAAGATTTTGCGGGAGAAAATCGATCCGCTGGCGGGGTTGCAGTCTTATCAAGCCCGCAAGCTGGCGAAGCAACTCGGATTTGACTCGGCCCAGCTGAAAGCCGCGGCAAAATTATTCGACGGATTGTTCAGGACCTTCAGCGCCTGCGATTGCTCGATGGTGGAAGTGAACCCGCTGGTGGTGACGCCGAAGGGCGAAGTGCTGGCGCTCGACGCGAAGTTTAATTTCGATGATAACGCGCTTTATCGCCATCCGGAGCTCGCGGCGCTGCGCGATATCGCCGAGGAAGATCCGCGCGAAGTCGAAGCCTCGAAGCATGGACTGAATTACATCGGCCTCGATGGAAACATCGCCTGCCTGGTCAACGGCGCCGGCCTGGCCATGGCGACGATGGACATTATCAAGTTCTACGGTGGCAGTCCGGCCAATTTCCTGGATGTCGGCGGCGGCGCGACGGAAGAGCAGGTGACCGAAGCGTTCAAGATCCTTGTCTCGGACGAAAAAGTGAACGCGATCCTGGTGAACATTTTTGGTGGGATTATGCAATGCGACGTAATCGCGCAGGGTATCATCAACGCGGTGAAGACGGTGCACTTGCCTGTCCCGCTGGTCGTCCGGCTCGAGGGAACCAATGTCGCGGAAGGCAAGAAGCTGATCGCGGAATCCGGGCTTCGGGTCATCACGGCCGACGACCTGGGCGATGCGGCGCAAAAGGCGGTGCAAGCGGCGAGCCGCGGTCGAAGAATCGTCAAGGAGGTGCGCGGCGCATGATCAAGGTTCAATCACTGGCTTTTGTCGGCATTCCGGTGACCGACATGCAGCGCGCCCGCGGCTTTTATGAAGGCGTGCTTGGTCTCCGCGTCACCGAAGAGATGATGGGCGGAAAATGGGTCGAATACGATCTGGGCAACAACACGCTGGCCATCGCGAATGTCGGTCCGCAATGGGCGCCCTCGGACCAGGGGACGGGCGCGGCGCTAGAGGTCGATGATTTCGAGGAAGCAGTGAAGGGGCTTAAGGATCAGAACGTCCCATTCGCGGTCAAACCGTTCGAGAGCCCCTGTTGCCGGATGGCGATTATCCAGGACCCCGACGGCAACAACATCGTCATTCACAAACTCAAATCGGAGAGTGAGAAGCAGCCATGTCCATGATTACCGAGGTCGCGTTTGTCGCCATCGCTGTTTCCGACGCTGAGCGGGCGCGGAAGTTCTACCAGGAAACGCTCGAACTGAAACCGGCGACGGGCGCGCTGGGTGGCGCCTGGGTCGAGTACGAACTGGGGGCAACCACGATCGGCGTCGGCTGTCATCCGGCTTGGCAACCCTCGCGCGACGGCACGACGGTCGCCTTTGAAGTGGACGACATGGATGCGACGATCGGCAGGCTGAAGGAGCGCGGCGTCGCTTTCGATATGGAAAAGACGGAAACGCCGGTCTGTTGGATGGCGCAATTTCGCGATCCCGACGGAAACAAGCTGGTCGTGCACAAGAGGAAGGTCACGTAATCCATGGCTGTTCTCGTCGACAAAAACACCCGGCTCGTCGTCCAGGGGATCACCGGCAGCGCCGGAGGATTTCACGCGCGCAGTTGCATGGAATACGGGACGAACGTGGTCGCGGGCGTGACGCCTGGAAAAGGCGGCCAGATGTTTGACGGCAAGGTCCCGGTTTTCGACACGGTGTGGGAGGCGCGGCAGGAAACAGGCTGCAATGCTTCCGTGATTTTTGTTCCGGCGGCCGGCGCGGCGGATGGAATCCTGGAAGCCGTTGACGCCGGCGTGGAGCTGGTCATCTGCATCACCGAAGGAATTCCGGTGATGGATATGATGCGAGTGAAAGCGCTCATGGCCGGCAAACCGGGCCGTCTCATCGGACCGAATTGCCCCGGCATCATAACGCCGGAGGCGTGCAAGATCGGCATCATGCCCGGTTACATTCACAAGGCGGGAAGCGTAGGCGTGATCTCGCGGTCGGGCACGCTGACCTATGAAGCCGTCTGGCAACTGACCTCGCGCGGCTACGGCCAATCCACCTGCATCGGCATCGGGGGCGATCCGATCAACGGGATGTCCCATCTCGATGCGGTCAAACTCTTCAACGATGATCCGCAAACCGATTCCATGATCTTGATCGGCGAGATTGGCGGCACGGCGGAAGAAGAAGCGGCGGAGTGGATCAAGGCGAATTGCCAGAAGCCGGTAGCTGCGTTCATCGCCGGCGCAACCGCGCCGCCGGGCCGGCGGATGGGTCATGCCGGGGCCATCGTGTCGGGCGGGAAGGGGACCGCCGCGGGAAAGATTGCGGCGATGAAGGCGGCGGGCATTGCGGTGGCGGAAACACCGGCGACCATGGCGGAGACGCTCATTGCGCGGATGAAGGGAACCAACTAAAATCGCGGGAGTATGAAGTTGGAAAAATTACGCGAGGCCATGCACGCAGCTCCCTTCCAGCCCTTTACCATTCACACGGCGGACGGCCGTGCACTGCACGTCCCCCACCCAGACTTCATCGCTGTCATGGGCAATGGACGGACAGTTTTTGTAACCTCGCCGATTGAGCAGACGCCATCATACTTCATGATTGACGTGCCAATGATTACACAATTGGAAGTTCACGGCACCCAACCAAATGGTTCAGAGTAAGAAACCGTTCTGATGGTCTCACGCGGACTCGAAGGCGTCGTCGCGAACACCACGCGGCTGAGCGATGTCATCGGCGATAAGGGCCAGCTCGTTTACTGCGGCTACGACATCAACGAGTTGGCCGGGCACGTCAGCTACGAGGAGGTCGTTTACCTTCTTTGGAACAACAAACTGCCGAATCGCGCCGAGATGCAGCGGTGCCAGGCGACTTTGCGCGGAGAGCGTCAATTGCCGGAGGCCGTGATCGAGTTTCTCAAGGGCGCGCCAAAAGATGCGGCGCCCATGGACGTCATCCGGACGGCCGTTTCGATGCTCGGCCTCTACGATCCCGATCTGGGCAAGGAAGAAACGCCGGAAGTAAACCTGCGCCGGGCGCGCGGCATTACCGCGAAGATCGGTGTGATTGCCGCCTATTTTCACCGGGCACGGGAGGGGAAGGCGCTGCCACCGGTGCGCGCCGATCTCGGCGAGGCGGCCCATTTTCTCTATCTCATGTCTGGCGACGAGCCGACGAAGGAAGCGGCCGACACCCTGGATGTGGCGTTCGTGCTCCACGCCGATCACGGGATGAATGCTTCAACCTTCAGCGCGCGCGTCACCATCTCGACCTTGAGCGACATTTATTCCGCGATCACGTCGGCGATTGGGACGCTGAAAGGTCCACTCCATGGCGGGGCGAATGAGGGCGTCATCCAGATGCTGGAGGAAATCGGCTCGGAAGATCGGGTCGACGCCCATATCGAGGAGCAGCTTGCGCAGAAGAAAAAGATCATGGGCATGGGGCACCGTGTTTATAAGACGCTCGATCCGCGCGCGCCGCACCTGCAAAAGATGGCGGTAAAGCTCAGCGAGAAATTGGGCGAACCGAAGTGGATCAGGATGTCGGAGCGAATCGCGAAGTTGTTGAAGGAAAAGAAGAACCTGAACGCGAACGTCGATTTCTATTCCGCGACGGTTTACTATTCGCTCGGGATTCCGACGGATTTGTTCACCCCGGTGTTCGCGATCGCGCGGACGTCCGGCTGGTGCGCGCACATTCTCGAGCAGCTGGAAGACAACCGGCTTTATCGGCCTTTGAGCGAATACGTGGGCGAACCCGTGGGCAAAAAGGTCGTTCCGATCGACGAGCGCCCGTGATGACATTCGCGAGACGCTCGACTTCTCGCGAGCCATTCACTATTTTCAGCGGAATGAGAGCGATCGCGTTGATTTTATTGTTCGCGTTGGGCTGCGCGGCTCCGATTCAGGCGCAGACGGCTGAGGTTGAGGTTATCGGGGACCCGGCGATTTACGGGGCATATCCGAAAGACTATCAGGCCATCGTGACGAAGTGGCTCGAGATCAAATTGGTCGACCCGGCGAGCGCGGTGATCGATTGGACCAGCGCGCCAAAGCCGGCGGAGCTGCCGGGGCTGAAGGGGCAGAAACTGCACGGCTATCTGGTCGAATTCACGGTGAAGGCACGAAACCGATTTGGCGCCTACACCGGGAAACAAAAACATGGCGCCCTCATCCGTGATGGCGTCGTGATCAAGGGAACCGGTTTTGGTTTCTAAATGAGACGGACTCAAACCGCACGCGTGCGCGGGGAGGGTATCGTCCTTCTGCTCATCATCCTGGTGATTCTGGCCGGCGGGGTCTGGTTCGTGTATTCATCCCGCCAGGCCGCGGAGGAAAATTGCCGGGCGTTTGCGACGCTGGTCGCTGAACGCGTGGCAGTGCATTACGACGATAAGTTTCTCCATGTTCGCCTCGGCCCCGACGCGCAGAAGAAATTCCTGCAATCGGTGCGCGACCGGCTGATGGCGCGCTTCCGCGCCTTAGGGACGCCGGCGCAGCCGATTCAACTGCAGGGGGACGTGGTTTTTCAATCCGGCTTTTTCAAGCCGATGGGCACGTTTCGGGCGGAACTAAAGTATCCGAGCGGGGTGGCTTACCTCGATCTCACCATCTCCTCCGGAATGACGGTCTGGCAGGTCGACGACATTTACCTGACGGAGCCTCCTCCTCCGAAAGCCGCGCCGACACCAGCGCCGACCGCCGCACCAATCGCTGCGCCAACGCCAACACCAACCCCGACGCCGGAACAGAAAGCGAGACGGAAGCGGAAACGCTAGGCCAGGGGGCGAATTAGGTCAGCAACCGATCGATCGAATCCAGGCAAAGCTGGGACCAAGTTTCGAGATTTTCGCGGCGGGCCAGCAATTCGTCCTTACTCAAAAAAGCAACGTTGGTGATCATCGCTTCCCGCTTTTGGACTTTGGGTTCGGCGAGGCGAAAGAGATGCACGATCCCCAGATGCACGCGGCCGACTTCCGTGGTGTCGTCATTCAAGAGGGCGACGATCCGGTCCTCAAACGGCGCTTCGATCCGGATTTCTTCATTCACTTCGCGCTCGACCCCCGCGCGATAGGCCTCCTCATCCCACGCGAAGAGCGACTCGTCGGTATCGTTCATGTGGCCACCGATGCCGATCGAGCCCTTTGCCACCAGGCGTTGTTCGCCGGCCTTCTTTCCGCGCACGTAATGCAGGACGGTATCGCCGTGCGCGATGATCGCGTAAGGAATGATCTGTTTGTGGGCCGGATCGTTTTCCGCCTGGGCGCGCGGCAGGAAAAAATTATTCCCCCGGGAGAGCAGCGCCTGAAGATATCGCGCCGGCTCGAAATTCAGGCCGTGAAAACTGCCGAGCTCGTCAAAGAGGCTGCGCCGAACGACCAGAACATTTTCGTCAGACTGGCTCATGCACGCGGGAGCGCCGCCTAGTACGAGTAGGTCACGCCGATCTGAGGTCCGAGCAAATTCAGGCTCGAGTTCGGATCGGTCTGGCCGGCGTTGGAAAGGTGCTGATAGAGGACACCGGCGGTGGCCTGCCAACGCTCGCTTATTTTGTAGGAAATGCCGGCAGCGCTCAGAATGTTGAAGGTGAAGTCCTGCCCTTGCGCGCCAGCCTGGTTGGAATGGCTATCGATCCATCCAAGGCCGACGCCGGAAGAAAGGTAGAAAGCGAACGGGCTTCCCGGCTGGACAAAGACATAACGCATCCCGACTGAGATTCCGAAATAGTAATTTTCCGGCCCGCGAAAGACGGGCTCCGCCATGCCAAGAACGTAGAACTGATTGTAACCGCGCAGCCATCCCTCTCGGAAGGAGGGAGGGATTCGCCACCTCGCGGTGATGAATTGCGCGCCCACTTCGTAACTGTTGGGATTGCCGATCCAGCCGAGCAGGTAAGCGGTCTCAGTCGACATCTCAAAATCGGGCCCTTCGACGCGATCGTCTGGGGTAAATTGAGTCGAGACGCGATCGGTTGCCGCCTGGGCGCGCGGGATGGCGAACGCGCAAAGAAAAGAGAGGCAGAGGAGACGAAGAATTTTCATCAAGGCGCGCTACGATATTGCGACTCGGGTGAATTGCAATTGCGCACGCGGTCTGGCACGCTGAGGACATGAAGACCTATCTCGCGCTCGTTGTTTGTCTCGGTGTCATGGCTGGTGCAACGGCGAGCGTGGCCGACGAAGCGGCGGACAAAGCGCAACAACTCGCGACGGATCTTTGGAAAGCGAGCGGCGGCGAGAATTGGGCGAAAGTGAGGGAATTGCACTTCACTTTTGTGGTGGAGCAGGAGGGAAAGCAGCTGGCGAATGTGCATCATGCCTGGAACGTCACGGCCGGCACGGACGAGGTGAAATGGAAGGACAAGGAGGGGAAGGATCACCAGGCAACCGCGAATCTGGCTGCGCCCGCTTCAGACGGTGACGAGAAAACCGCCTACGCGCGCTGGGTCAACGATTCCTATTGGCTGCTCGCGCCGCTCAAGATTCGGGACCGGGGAGTGAAGGTGGAGGCAGGCGGATTGAAGGATCTGAATGGCGTCGCTTGCGAGACACTCCGGCTAAGCTTCGACAAAATCGGCCTTACGCCGACGGATCAGTACGTTTTCTACCTCGATCCCAAGACAAGCCTTCCGCTGGCTTGGGATTACATTCCGGCCACCGGCGAGGGCATGCAGGCGACCTGGGAGAAGTTCCAGAATTTTGGCGGACTGACTCTCGCGACCGAACACAACTTCAAGGGCAAGACGATCAGGCTGGCCGACATCAAAGTGGTGACGGGGAAGTAACCAAGCGCCTATTCCATTGGGCTTCAATGAGGGGCGGTTTACAAACCGCCCTTTTCTTAGGGGTCGGCGGTTTGGAAACCGCCGCTCCTTGCTTGCGCCTTTGTCACTCCGAGCGCAGTCGAGGAATCTGTCGCTGTTCGGATTCGGAGCGCCAACAAAATTAAGAGCGAGAGATCCTTCGACTTCGCTCAGGATGACAAAAAGGAACCCGGCGTCGGTTCCATCCCATCCTCGCTCGCGAAGGTTCTCAGATCTCCAGGCAATGGGCTGGTCTACCTTTCGCCGCCTTCGATTTCCAACGCCGCGGAATGCATTGTGGCACGCCAAAAGCGAGGGCGGCCTCTTGTCATTCCGAGCGCAGTCGAGGAATCTGTTGCTCGTCAGATTCGTTCGCCCCACCAGGTAGAGCGAGAGATCCTTCGACTTCGCTCAGGATGACAGGAAAGAGACGCTCGCAATTCCGATCCCATCCTCGCTCGCGAAGGCTCTCTGATCTTCAGAAATTGGGCAAATTCACCTTTCGCCGCCTTCGATTTCCAGCGTCGCCGAATGCAGAGGGCGACACGACTAACGACGGGTCCGCGCCCTTTGTCATTCCGAGCGCAGTCGAGGAATCTGTCGCTGTTCGGATTCGGAGCGCCAGCAAAATCAAGAGCGAGAGATCCTTCGACTTCGCTCAGGATGACAAAAAGGAACCGGGCGCCGGTCCCGTCCATTCCTCGCTCGCGAAGGTTCTCAGATCTTCAGGCAGTGGGCTGGTCCACCTTTCACCGCCTTCGATTTCCAGGGCCGCGGAATGCAGGGCGTGCCGTGGCAACAGAAGATGGCGGGCCAGTTCCGGCGTCCACCCCGTCTTGATAAACTGGAGATAGAGTTTTTCGTCCGGCCCGTAAATCTTATCGCCGACGATCGGGTGGCCTAACGAAGCGAGATGCACCCGGATTTGATGCGTGCGTCCCGTCCGGGGAATCGCTCGCACGATGCTGAAGCGGTCGCCGGCCGCGCCGCGACTGAATCTGCGCTCGACGGTAAACTCGGTGCGAGCGGCAGCGCCCGCCGGATGGATCGTTTGCTTGAGCCAGATGGGCGACGGCCCGTGCACGCCTTGCCGGACCAGCGGCGCTTCCACTGACTCGGAATCCCAGCCCGGCCATCCCCAAACAATAGCGAGATATTCTTTCGCAATGCGCTGCTCCTGCATCATCAAGCCAAAGCGCCGGGCCGACGAGGCGTTCTTCGCGACGAGCACCAGACCGCTCGTTTCCCGGTCGAGCCGATTGACGATCGAAACTTGCCCGCCATTCGCGATCTCGAACGCGAGCAGATGTTTGAGTTCGCCCCAAAGGGTGCGCGCTCCGCTCGGTTTGGTGGGATGCACGAGCAGAAACGGCGGCTTCGCCACCACGATGAAATCGTCGTCTTCCGCCACGATCGAGAAGTCGTGCGCGTCGTTTGCGCGATCGGCGGCCGTGGCGGATAAAACCTCCTTGATCTCGCTGAGGAACATTTCCCGCCATTATAAGACCGGCGAACGTGCGGTGCACGCGCTGGATGGCGTCTCGCTCGAGATCGCGCGCAACGAATTTGTCGCGGTGAGCGGACCGAGCGGCTGTGGCAAGAGCACGCTCATGCACCTGCTGGCGGGTCTGGAACAACCGACCACCGGGGAAATTTTTGTCGATGGCCTCGCGTTGCACGCCGCGGACGACCGCGCGCTCACGCAATATCGGCGCCGGCAGGTGGGCCTCGTTTTTCAATTCTTCAATCTTCTGCCGACGATGAACGTGCTCGAAAACGTGAGTTTTCCGCTGCTCTTGCAGGGGGTTTCGCCCCAAGAGAGTGAAGAGAGGGCGGGGGAGGTAATCGAGCTGGTCGGTCTAATTGATCGATCGACGCACTTCATTCACCAGCTCAGCGGCGGCGAACAACAGCGGACAGCGATCGCGCGGGCGCTGGTCCACCGGCCGGCTCTCCTGATCGCGGATGAGCCCACCGGCAATCTCGATTCCCATTCCGCGTCGACCGTGATGCGATTGTTGGGGAAGATAGGCGCGGAACAGTTAACCACGTTGATCGTCGTCACCCACAGTGACGAAGTCGCGCGGGCCGCGTCGCGCCGGGTGGAAATGCGCGATGGGAAAGTCGTGCGCGATTCGGGAGCCATGGCATCGAATGCGTAACAAATGCCGGCTCGACAGAGTCTCGCCCTACCACCGATGCAGCCCTCTTTGGTAGGGCGACGCTCTGCGGAGCCGCCCCGGGGCGGCGATTCGTTTGCTTGACCTCGTTCAAGAAACCGCGTTACCTAAACGCCCAGCCTCGACCACGGAGTCACCTTGGAATTAAAAGACATCAAAGCCGTCATCGACCTCATGAAGAAGAACGACTTGTCGGTCTTCGAGATGGAGAAGGACGGGTTCAAGCTGAAACTGCAAAAAGGCGCGGGCGACCAGACGGTTTTTGCGCCGCCGGCCAACGGCCTCGCGGCCTCGCCGCCCGCGGTGGCTCCCGCTCCCGTTTCGCCAGCGGCCCCGGCTGTTCAGGAAACTGAAAGAAGCGGATCCGGGAGGGAGATCGTGTCGCCCATGGTCGGGACATTTTATCGGGCGGCTTCGCCTGAATCCCCGCCCTTCGTGGACGTGGGCAAAGAGGTCACCGAGGAAACCGTCGTTTGCATTATAGAGGCGATGAAAGTCATGAACGAAATCAAGGCGGAAACCAAAGGCGTGATCGCCGAAATTGTGGCCGAAAGCGGAAAACCCGTTCAGTTTGGCCAGGTCCTTTTCCGCCTCCGGTAGCGCAAGCTTCCAGCTTGCGTAGTTTTCGCTCTGCGAGCTGGAACCTTGCGCTACCATGTTTGAGAAAATTCTAATCGCGAACCGCGGCGAAATCGCGCTGCGGATCATCCGGGCCTGCAAGGAACTCGGCATCCGCACGCTCGCCGTCTATTCGGAGGCGGACGTGGATTCCCTCCATGTCCAGCTGGCCGATGAGGCGATTTGCATCGGCGCGCCGCCCAGCGCGGAGAGCTACCTCAAGATCGACCGCATCATGAGCGCCGCCGAAGTCGGCGACGTGGATGCGATTCATCCCGGCTACGGCTTTCTCTCGGAGAACGCGCATTTCGCCGAAGTGTGCGAGAGCTGCAAGATCAAATTCATCGGCCCGCCCGCGAGCGCCATGCACGCGATGGGTGACAAGAACTCCGCGCGCTCGTGTGCCCGCAAAGCCGGGGTCTCGGTTACACCTGGGAGCGACGGTATCGTCGACACCGAGCAGGAGGCGCTGAAGCTGGCGCGAAAGATCGGTTATCCCCTGATGATCAAAGCGGTCGCCGGCGGCGGTGGCCGGGGCATGCGCGCGGCGCACAATGAAGCCACTCTCGCTTCCGCGTTTCACGCGGCGCGCACCGAGGCCGAAAAGGCTTTTGGGAACGGCGACGTTTATATTGAGAAGCTGATCGTCAATCCGCACCACATCGAGTTCCAGATCGTCGCCGACCAGCATGGACACACTGTTCATCTCGGCGAACGGGATTGCTCCATCCAGCGGCGCAACCAGAAAGTGATCGAGGAATGCCCGTCGCCGTTGATCTCGGCGGGGTTGCGCAAGAAAATGGGCCACGCCGCCGTCAAGCTGGCGGAATCGGTCGGATATCAAAATGCCGGGACGATGGAGTTCCTGGTGGATAACGAAGGCCATTATTACTTCATCGAGATGAACACGCGCATCCAGGTCGAGCACACGATCACCGAGGAGGTTTACGGTTGCGACCTGGTGAAGGAACAGATCCTGATCGCGGCGGGCGAGCGGCTCTCGCCGCACGTGGCCAACGCGACGGCGCGGCTTCATGCGATCCAATGCCGGATCAATGCCGAGGATCCGGAGAGAAATTTTCAACCGTCGCCGGGCCGGATCGCATTTTATTACGCACCCGGGGGCCGCGGGGTGAGAATCGACTCGCACGCCTACACGGGGTATGTCGTTCCGCCTTACTACGATTCGATGATTGCGAAGCTGATCACGGTTGGAGCCACGCGCACTTCGGCCATCGCTCGCATGCGCCGGGCGCTGGATGAGTATTACATCACCGGGATCAAGACGACGGTTCCATTTCATAGCGCCATCATGCGCAACGCGGAGTTTCGCGCCGGCACTTATGACACCGGCTTCGTGGAACGCGTCATGAACTCGGACAACTTCGAGCTGAAACCGACGCCCACGCGATTGCACGAATAGCTCTTCGCCTTTGACTGCCGCGGACCTCAGTCACTGCCGTTTCTACGGCATCCTGGACCTAAGCTATGTCGATGGGGCGGAGGCGGGAAAAGTGGCCGACCAAATGGTCGACGGGGGCGTCGATCTGATCCAATTACGCGCAAAGGCGCGCCCCTCCGCGGAAATCGCGAAGATCGCGGCGGAATTGCATGACCTGACCACGGAGCGCGATGTTCCCCTTGTTATCAACGACCATCCTGAGATTGCCCGGATCGTCGGAGCGGAGGGCGTTCACGTCGGCCAGGACGATCCTGCCATCAGCGAAGTTCGAGAGATCAGCGGACCCAATTGCATGGTGGGCAAATCGACGCACAGTCTCGATCAGGCGATCCGCGCTTTCTACGAAGGCGCCGACTATATCGGCTTCGGCCCCATTTTCGCGACACCGACCAAAGCCGATTATCCGCCCATTGGGCTCAAGGAAATCCAGAGAGTTCATGAAGCCGTTCGTATCCCGATCTTCTGTATCGGCGGCATCAAGCTGGACAATTTGCCGGAAGTGATGGAAGCAGGTGCGCGTCGTGTCGTCATTGTCTCAGAGTTGCTTCAGGCAAAGGACATCGCAACGTATGGCCGCGCCGCTAAAGAGTTGTTAGATCGCCCGTAACGCGGGTATAGGAGCGGCCGGGCTTTCCAATCGCAAATCGAAATTCGCAAATCCTAATGTCTGTCCTCATCGTTGGTTCAATCGCGCTCGATACCGTCAAGACGCCAGTGGAAGAACACGCGGACTTGCTCGGCGGGTCGGCTTCCTATGCCGCGGTCGGCGCGAGTTTTTTTTCGCCGGTGAGACTCGTCGGCATCGTCGGCGATGATTTTCCGGCATCCGAATTCGATTTTTGGAAATCGCGCCAGATCGACGCGGAAGGAGTTCAGCGAGTGGCCGGAAAGACTTTCCGATGGTCGGGCGAATATGCCTGGGACATGAACACGCGTGAAACGCATTCGGTGGCGTTGAACGTCTTCGAGCAATTTCGACCGCGGCTTCCGGAGTCTTATCGCGAAACGGAGTTCGTTTTGCTGGCGAACATCGCGCCGGCGCTCCAAGCCCACGTGCTCGATCAAATGAAGCGGCCCCGCTTCGTCGTGGCCGATACCATGGACTTGTGGATCGCAACGACCCGCGCCGATCTCGATGCCCTGCTCCCCCGCGTGGACCTCCTCATCCTCAATGACAGCGAAGCGCGCGAACTAACCAAGGAGACTAGTTTGATCAAAGCGGGCCGCAAGATTCGCAAAACGGGCCCGAAGTACGTGGCGATAAAAAAAGGAGAGCATGGCGCTTTGCTCTTCGGTGAAAATGAATTCTTCAGCTGCGGCGCCTACCCGCTCGAAGATATCCATGACCCCACCGGGGCAGGGGATACCTTTGCCGGTGGCATGGCCGGATACCTCGCCAGCGCCAAAAGAGATCCGACCTTTGCCGACCTGCGGCGAGCTGTCATCCACGGCAGCGTGCTCGCGAGTTTCAACGTCGAGGCCTTCAGCCTCGAACGCCTAAAGACCCTGACCTTGGAAGAAATCACGGAGCGTTATCAATTGTTCAAATCAATGAGCGCGTTCGAGGACCTTCCCTTGGCTGCATCTTGATATTTTTCGGCGGACGAAGAGCCCGCCTCGTTTAAGAAAGATCAGACTTTCTCTTCGGGCGCCAGGTGGCAGCGATGATCCTGCGTTTCGAACTGCAAAGTGGCGTGCTGAATCTCGAACAGGCGATGCAAATCCTGGGACGCTTGTTCCAGGAGTGCGCAGTCGCAGTCGTCGACGTCTCGCACGAGGTGAGCCGTGAGTGCGGTTTCGGTCGTGCTCATTGGCCAGACATGAAGGTCATGCACCTCCGTCACATGCGGCAGGCCGGAAAGATATTTTCTCACTTCGCCGACATTAATTCCCTGCGGCACGGCATGCAGGGCGAGATTGACGGAGTCACGGAGCAACCCCCACGTGCCAAAGATGATGACCGCGGCAATCGCGAGACTGATCGCAGGATCAATCCATTGCCACCCGGTTGCGATAATGAGAAAGCCGGCGATCACCACACCGAGCGAAACGCCCGCATCAGCGGCCATGTGCATGAAGGCGGCGCGAATGTTCAGGTCACGCTTGCGCCCCGACATGAACATCAAGGCTGTTGCTCCATTGATGCAGATCCCGATGGCGGAAATCCAGATAACGGTATGAGCAGCGACAGGCGCCGGGTCGCCGAAACGGCGAATGGCTTCCCATGCAATCGCTCCCACGGTGATCAAGAGAAAGATGGCGTTAAAGAGAGCCGCCAGGATGGAAGAGCTTTTCAGTCCGTAGGTGTGGCGCTCCGTCGGTGCGGTGCGCGCCAGGAAGGTAGCGGACCAGGCCACTAACAATCCCAGGACATCCCCCATGTTATGCCCGGCGTCGGCGATGAGAGCGAGCGAGTGGGCGAAAATGCCGTAAGCAAACTCAAGGATAACAAACCCGAAATTTAGCGTGATTCCTATGGCGAAGGCCGTTCCAAAGCTGACCGGTGCATGAATGTGGCCGGCGCCCGCGTGGGTGTGGCCGTCGCAGTGATCGTGGCTGGGTATCTCGTGGCTGCTCATCAGTGGTCGACGAGGATGATCAGGACTCCGAGCGTGCAGAGCAATCCGCCGATGATTCCGCTTTCGTATTTCTCGAGGAAACGAAGGTTGAGCCTGTCGAGGTTGCTTAAGGTAAGCCAGGTAAACACGACCATCCCCGCGACCGTCGCTATCGATAGAATCGCAGTGAGCAGCACGAAACCCATCCAGCCGTAGCGAACGCCCGTCACATAAACAGGCAGAAAACTTTCGCAGGGCGAGAAGGTGAGGAGCGCGAGCAGACCGGTGATCGCCACGCGGTCGGAAATAGGACCTCGAGGAGTAACGATGTCGACCACCTCTTTGCGCTGCTCCGTTCCGTCGTGTCGCGGGAAGCGGGTTTCATATGCGTGCACGTGATTGCCATGCGGCAGGCTCAGAATAACGGTGAACTGATGAGGCGCCGGGATCGTATCGGTCGAGACGAGGTAACCGTCACCGTTTTCAAAGACAAAACGTTGCCGCTCCCGGCCGGAGCGAACCGTTTCCAGAGTAACATCCGCCTTTTGCAGGATAGCCGGCGACTGTTCGGGTGACTGCACGGGGTAGAGTCGAAAATTTGCCCTGCCCGTTTCCTCAACAATCACGATCTCGACGAAGCCGTCGCCGGTATCGATCAGCGTCCCGCCGTGAAGACCGCGGGGTCGAGAGGCATCCTGGTGTGCGTGAGTATGAAGATGCGGGACGGTTCCGTGGTGCGAATGGCCGCCGAACAAGTGGCTGTGGCCGTGGCCGCCGCTGAACTGGCGGTAAACATAGAACAGTCCAAAAAGGAGCAGCGTTCCGCCGGCGATCAGTGGAAACCAGGCCCCGATCTTGTCGTGAAGTGCAATTCCAAACCAGGCAATGAGGAAGCCAAGGAGCGCAGTCACGAGGACGTGCCCGGTGCCAGCCAGGGCCGTCACGCAGATGGTTTTGTTGCGGTCCCAGCGCTGCGCCCGCGCCGTGATGACGAACGGGAGCCAATGGGTCGGGATGGCGGCGTGGAAAAATGCGATGCCGAATCCGGTCAGGGCGATCAAGACCATCTCGTTCATAAGGTGCTCATGCGCCGGTTCGTCGTTTCATTTCATTTCTTGAACCAATCCGACTATCCTCGGGCATGGCGCGCAAACATCAACCTCGCGCGATGGGCAGATGAAGGTGAGTAAGAACCGGTGGATGGGCATTCCGCCGGCTTGCCGAAGCTACTGGGAGAAAAGAATCCTAACGGCGGTTATCATCCATATTCCGAGGAGGACTGCGCCAATGTACCCAACCACGAGCCCGGTAACGGCCACCGAGCGTCCTAGCGATCCGGTAGCCAAGCCCCTTGTCTCCGCGAGCGCTCGATGCCCGCAGATGATTGCGGGCACGGAGGTGAGCCCGAGAGTCAACAAAGAGAAGACACCCAGGACGAAGGCCCACAGTGGAAGAGCAGGCAAGTCGTCATCTGGAGAATGAAGGGCTTTGGAAGTCACCGCGGAATCGATCATAGCTGACCTATGACGGCCGGTTGCAGAAATTTTGCATAGAAATAATGACGGATATTGGAGTGCACAGCGCGTCTGCTTGTCCGTCATGTGTTATATGCTACAGGAAGGCGTGAAGCGGAAAGGCGGGAATTCAAACCCGGGTTCGAGGTCGGAGCGCATCCCGCTTGTTTTTGGAGTAAGCGGCCACCGTGATTTAGTCCCGGCCGATTTGCCGGCGTTACATGAGCAACTGCGGAGTGTCTTCGCTCGCTTCCGCGCGGCTTACCCGGCCACCCCTTTTAACCTTCTCACTCCACTTGCGGAAGGGGCCGATCGCCTGGCCGCCGAAGTGGCACTGGCAGCCGGTATCGGGCTCCTGGTTCCACTACCAATGAAGCGAAGAGAATATGAGCGCGACTTCGCGGCTGTTGAGTCGCTCTCAGAATTTCGGCGCCTGCTCGCCCAGGCCGATTCTCATTGGGAAATTCCAGCTTCTCCCCGTCCTACCCGGAATCAACGGACCAGGCAGTACGCGGAGGTGGGAGAATTTATCGCTCGCCATAGTCACGTCTTAATCCTTCTTTGGGACGGCGGAGACAACAAGAAGATCGGCGGCACCGCATGGGTGAAAAAGCGACGCGACCATTGGGTCGGCGCGGCATCGGACCCGTTTCATGGCGTCGCTCCACTGGTTTACGGTCCTACTATTCAGGTTGTCACGCCGCGCGCTTCCGGGAGGGGGCGGCGCCCGCGCCCGGCCACAATAGGCGAGCTGCCACCAAGCGCGGCAGCGTTTGGTCTAAGCCCGTCAAAGCCGAAGGATCAGCGCGGTGGAAAGAGGCGAAAGCGACCGCTGCTGTATCAACTCGTTTACTGGGCGATCGATAATTTCAATGAGAGTCTCCCTGACACCAGCCCGGCGAGGAAACGCGCGAAACATCATTCCGCGACGCGCTCAAGGCTATAGATCCGGAACAACCCGTAACTCTTGGCGAGCGCGGTCGTTCCCACCAGGTCGCAAGCAAAGCCCTTTGACTGGGATGCGGCTGCCAGCGCCGCGAACTCTTCGCTCGCGAATACTTCCCCCACGTGGGTGATCGGTTCGATCCGCGCGGCTCGACTGACGTGGGCGCCGGTAAAAGTCATTTGCCGTACGATAGGGTCAAAATTCACGTAGACCGGGCCGGCATGGACAGCAATTCGGATGGAGAGATTATGCGGAAGACCGAGGTCAATCCAATCGGTCTTTACCACGAGATCACGCAGGTCGAGCCCGAAGCGCCCGGCGTCTTCCGCGCCGCTAAAAACAAAGAAGAGGCCATCGCCCCAGGTGTTGACATTGATGGGCGAAGAGGAGCTTTCCGCGATGAGCCGGGAGACTCTCTGATTGAACTGCGCGACGTACTTGGGAATGACCGTTTCCGGCAGCTTACTGTAGCCCACGACATCGGCGAACATGATGGCTTTGATCTCCTGCCGGCCCGAGGCACGGACCCATATCTCGAATTCGTCGCCTGGGTCGGCATCGTCGGTCTCGGAAGTTTGAGAATCGACCAGCATCGATGGCGCCTGCGTTGCTATGGGAACGATCCTCACGGGAACTTTCTGACTGCGCCAATAGCGGACGAACGAGCCCGTGCCTCCGGCTCCTCCCACGAAGCCGTCCCAAACTGCCAGCGGCGTGATGCCGAGATCGAGGGACCGGGCAAAAACACGCGCGAGTCCGTTCACGGCAAGATTGCAGTATTCAAATCCAATCGCACTGCCCGGCATGTAGAGCTGCCCAAGCACTCGGATGGACGCGGCGCGTGCCAGCACCGCCTCGAAGCGCTTGTTCCAGGTCCCTTTGCCATCAAGGTCGACACTGGTCTTGACAAACTCGTCCGCGGGCCAGGGCAACACGATGTGAATGGTGCCGCCACGGGCCAGCATCGTTTCCAGGAAAAGGATATCCGAGCCACAGGCGGCGCTGGCAAACCCTATGCCGGCATTCATTACCTCTAGTTGCTTCTCGAGTAGCTCTCTGATTTCCTCTTCCTTCTCCGGTGGAAAACGCGGAACACGCCGATCGGGCGCGTCGATCATGTGGCCGGAAAAGATAACGAGCTTCGGGACGGGAAAGCAGTCATCGAAGAAGTCGGCGCGTCCCTGGAGATGCCGGGACAGCACTCGCGCCTGCTTTCGGGTGGAGGAGAGCGCGTGCAAATTATCGCGCGCCGCCCCGACCGCCGTCCGATAGGCCTTCTTTGCTCCATCCAGGTCTCCCAGGATCACCAGCGTTTCGGCGATAGTTGCATCTCTCCAGTAATCCTCCGGTTGGGCCTGGCAAATCTCCAAGACTCTCCTCGCCAGACCGTGCGCCTTTTCTGTTTCTCCAAGAAGGAAGGCGACCGTCGCCGCGTTTATTCCGGGGTAGAAGTCGGGAGGCTCAATTTCAAAAGCGCGGTTATAACAATCGAAAGACTGCCGCAAGCATTGTTCGTTGGATGGGTTCGAGCACCACTGGTCCTTGTAAGTTCGGCCGAGAATACTCAGCGTTTCCCGGTTGGGCGGATCCTTCGCCGCCAGCGGCGTAAGAATGGCCTGAGCGCGAGTGGCCGAGCCCATCTGGGCCAGCGCAAGCGCCATTCGCTGTTTGAGCCAGTCGTCGTCCGGGTGAAACTCGCTGACGGCCGCGCAAGCCGCATCGTAAGCCATCAGGAATTCACCCGCGGAAAGCGCGCGGCGGACAAACTCATGCACACGGGTAGGATCAGGCATCCACTCGTCCTGCTGTTTCCATAGCTCATGCAGCGCCACCGCCGCGCTCGGCGCGTTCTTAGCTTTAGGTAAGTCAGACACGGAGTTCTTACCGCCTGGCTTTCCACCCATGGAAGCCCGCTCGGCGGACGCCATGCAAATAACCGATGGCCAATGGCCTGACCAGTAGTTTTTGCGATTCAGTCCGCCAGCGATGGAGTGACCTGCGTTTCTGCCAATCTCCAGTGCTGATCAGTCGTTGCTAATGATGGCAGCAATCGTGATCTTCGCATTCATGGTGATGCGCCTTCGCAGACCACGCTGGAAAAGGGTCGGCCAGGGTCGCCCAGAGAGGTTCCCCGGAATTCATCTCGGAGACATCTAGTAAGCATGCGTCCAGACGCTCGCTGAGATCAACGACATCAAGCTCAATGCCCATAAGCGCGATCGCCTGGCGCCGATCGCCGTAGGGCTCCGCCCACTCCTTCTTTAGGCGATCAGGCACCTCGGCATCGCCGGAATGGTTCTCGCGAGCATTTGCGGCCCACCATCGACCGGCCGGCGAATAGTGGCATTCCGCGCCGGCGATGTTGAGGCCACCGACCATATCCATGCGTGTCGCGAGCCAGAAGAAGCCCTTGGCGCGAAACACGCCGGGAAGAGGATTTTGAATCAGGTTCCAAAACTTCGCGGGGTGGAAGGGCCGGCGGGCACGATAGACAAAGGAGGTCACGCCTTGATCGCCACGCTGGATGTCTGCCTCTGCGTCCATTAGCTTCCGCCATCCCGCACCGGCGAAGGCGGCTTCGAAGTCGAACGAGTCTCGAGGGTCCAGCACCTTCGCGTGGACGGTTTCGGGGACGGCCCGCTGAACGATGCGCGCTCTGGGATTGAGGGCCAGCGTAACGGCCTGCGCCAGAAGGAAACTGCGAGCGGCCGGATCGCCGCTCAACACAACGACATCGGCGCATTCGATTTGATCGGCCAGAATGGAGGGTGATGTAACACCGGAAACGCGTTCGCCCTGCACGATGGAACCAACAAGAGCGTCGGCATCCACCGCCAGGAGGATGGAACTAAGCCGTGCGATTTGCGAGAAGCCCTGGCCGTCGCCATCATCGGGAAGGAAGAGCGATGCGAAAGCAATCGGATGCGTCCTGGAATCGCATTCAACGATCAAGTGATCAACCGATGCCCTTTCAGCAATCGCCGAGATCTGCGCCCTGATTTTTCCTGGATCGTAGCCGCCACCGTCTGCGGCTGCCAGGTGCTCGACCATGAGTTGATCATGGGTTTGTTGAGAATCGGAGTCCGCGCTCGCGAGCAGGCCGAACCGGCATTTCGCATCGCGAGTAACAACGTCCTGCAAAAGCGCACGTCCCGACGGCCCCACCAGAATAGACACAGGCAGGAGTTGCGACGTTACAAGCATCTCAGCTGTCATTGCGGAGGAGGACGCCCGGCCCGTGGCGCCGGAGCTGGACTCTCGGATGCTGGGGTTTCCGTCACATTAGGGGCGGTGACATCGGCCCGCCAGGGCATGGCCAGGCGGTGCAGAATCGATTTTGCTTCCAGAGGAAGAAGGTCGGGCATTCCAGAGATCAGCCGAGCCAGCAGGCTGCTCATAATGGGCGCGGCAAAACTGCTTCCTGTGACCTCTTTCGTGGAGTGATGATTCCACGGCAGGGTAACATCCACACCGCGAGCGGCGAATTCCACGAGATGACCCGGCTTATAGAAGAAGCTGTGGTCATCCTCCGAGCGGGCCATGTTGACCGTCACCACGCTCGGGAAATACCCAGGCCACTCCGGCGTGGTAAAATCGTAGTTGTTGCACGCGGAAACGATGTGAATCCCCTTGAGATACGCTTCGTCAATCCACTCCTTGTATTGGAAGATGTGTTCCGATAATCCGCAACCAAAGCTACAGTTCAAGATGTGGTAGCCGCGATCGATCGCCTGCCGGACACCTTCACGAATAATGACCGTGCGCGAACCCAGATTCTCTCCCAGGACGCGAATGCTGCCAATCTGAGCGTCAGGCGCAAGACGGCGAATGACTCCGGCGACGGCGGTGCCATGACCATAAATGTCGCTGCCGTCTCCCGGCTTGACCTCTATCTGAACACCGGCATCGATGACGTGAAGATCATCCAACAGGCTGATCCCGGCCAGATCGGGATGATCGATCTCAATTCCCGAATCGATGACCGCAATGCGAACGCCTTTCCCTGTTCCTTTCGCCAAAGCCTCGCGCGCTTCGTCCAGTCTGAAGGGACTGGAATCGGTCCCTAGTGCCGGTTCCATCCTACAGCAGTTCCGAGCATTCGATAATCGATGAGGTCCCTGATAACGGCCGCCGTCGTCTGCACGGCGTTCAGATCGCGCGGGCTAAATCCCGCGGGCGTTTTTCCCACGGGCTCGGCTTGTCCCTCTTCCACCAGCACCTCGAGAAGTTGCACACAGGAGATCACGCCCCGGACCTGGTTAAGAAAATAAAGCGGGACCGCGATCATGGCATAGGTGGTCTTACCCAGCTTCTTGTTGAGAGCCGCGCTATGGCTCTTGTTCTTGTAAACCTGGTTTTCGATGAAAGCGTTTTCGCTCGCCACCACCAGACTGATGATGCCTTCGCTCAACGGGTTGGTGAACCCAACGATCTTATCGGAACTCGGTCCGCTGTTGTAAGTGGCCACCAGGTGTTTCTTTTCCTGGTCGAGTAACCAGATGCTGCCTTCATCAGCCGAGATCCGATCGAACGTATCTTTCAAGACCTTCAATAACATTTCGTCGCAAATGCTCAGAAAGTTTTCAGGCGAGATGGCCTGGCCAACTTTGGTGAGATGTTCTTGCAAGGCCGGCCGCAGCGGCACGAAGCGCGGCTCCGGCAGAAAGTTCGCGCGCGTGGTTGTATTCATTCGTTCGATGGCCTGAGCGCGCGCGTTTCCGCGGCCAGCACTGGAATCAAGTCGGGCTTCTCTCGCAACAACTTTTTCATCTGGTCGCGCTCCTCCTCCGTGCAGGTGCCGGCGGCAAACCGGGCGAGTTTCTCCCGCAGCTCGGGTGGGACCGTGGTTGCCGCGGCACGGCCCGCGACTTCCTGGACCGGGCCTTCCAGGAGCTCGAACAAGATTTGGAAGTTATCATTCACGAGTTTGCCTGGAAAAAACGGAGCGCGGCCGCTCGATGGTGAAAAAACAGGTTTTCATTTTGCTTTCGAGCAAAAGAACGAAGGGCGGCATCAAGACCAGAGCGGCCACATCGTTGTTTCGACCTCTCATCTTAGACTCATAAGTTCGGGTAGTTTGCGAATTATCTTCGGCGCGCTAAAAGAGCGCCTCGGTTGAACCCGCGCAAAGTTCGAGGAAATCTTCCCACCGCAGATCGAGCCAGGGATCGACCCGCTTCAGTTCCAGCAGGATGTCGCGCGCGATACTCTCGCGCGCCGCCTCGAGCGCGCGGCTGACCTTCGATTCATGCCAGCCCCACATTCGGGCGATTTCTCGCTGCGTCAGTTGGTGAAGATGGACCAGCTTCAACAAGAGAACCGCCTCGGAATCTCTCTTGGCGAACGCGTTGCGAATCGCGCCTCGAAGCAGTTTCAAGAGAGACTCTTCGTGGGAAGCGGTCTCCGGCTGCGGTCTTCGATCGAAAAAATCGTCGGACGACCGTTCGGAAGCTGGGATCTCGACGCGGAAGGTTTGCCTGCGTTTCAGGTCCACCAGGCGATTGGTCGCAACGGTCAGAAGCCAGGATTCGAGCGCGCATCGCCCCTGATACTTGCCGAGGAGGGTCTGCCGGTTGGGAGGCGCGGCAAAGCAATCGGACCAAAGATCGGCCACCAGGTCCTCGGCTTCGGTGGCACTCGCGCCTCGCGCACAAAGCACCCCCACCAGCCGGCCGTGATACCGGCTGCGCAACTCCGCTGCCGCCGCGCTATTCGCGCTCAGGACGCTCTGCGCAAAGTTCAGGTCTTGCTCGTGAGTGGATGTGGCCTGCGGCATAGCGACACGGGAGGATGAAGTTGTCGCTCCGGCCCGTCAATATTTTAGAGTCCCGGCTGGCGATCGCGACGGGAGATGGCGGCGAACTCCGGAACCGCGCAAGGCCGTGAAATCCGACCGTCTTTGACCAGTTGGCGGTCAAATTGTTCCAGGCTTGCAAAGGCCCCGGCCAAACTGCTAGCTCTCATTCGCGATGTCACCACGACCCACCATCTTCATTTCCTCGGTCAGCAAAGAGCTGCGCAGCGCCCGGCAGCTCGTCGCCAACACCCTGACGTTTTTGGGCTACGAGCCGATTTGGCAGGATATCTTTGGAACGGAGGGGGGCGATCTGCGCCAGATGCTCCGGCAGCAGATCGATCAGTCCAAGGGTGTCGTCCAGCTCATCGGCCAGTGTTATGGCGCCGAACCGCCCGCTCCCGACGAGGAGTTTGGCCGGGTCAGTTACACACAATACGAGGCCCTCTACGCCCGAAAGCGCGGGAAAAAAGTCTGGTACCTTTTCATGGACGAAAGCTTCCCGATCGATCCGCACGAACCGGAACCCGAGGAGTTGCGCCAGTTACAGGCCGCGTATCGAAACGTTCTGAAAGTAGACACCCACCTTTTCCACCCATTGGCCAGCCGCGAAGCGTTGGAGGCGGGAGTACTCAAGCTTCGCGACGATCTCACTCAACTGCGCCGTGGCGCAAAACAATGGGCCTGGGGAATCGCGGCGCTGCTCATCTTCGTCGCCCTGATGGTGATGTGGCTGGTGCGCGGCCAGGGCGAGACGAAGGGATCGCTGGAGAAGATTGCGCAACGCTTCGAATCGCTTTCCTCCTCGGGCGGGCTTATTACCAACGCGAAAACTCCCGAGGAGCATTATCACAATGCGCGGATCCACGAGCTCGGCGGCAACTTTGCCGCGGCCCGGAAGGAATACTCCGAATACCTCTCCGCCAATCTTGAAGCGATCGATCCGTGGATGAGTTACGTGGCGATGCTCAAGTCTGCGGAAGGCAAAGCTGGCGCCGTCGAGACCGTCCGGAGTCTCGGCGACAAACTCAAACCGCGCACAGTTTCCTACGAGACCGCGCTCGCCCTGCTCGAGGACGGCGAAGCGCGTCTGACGAAACTCCAGGCGCTCGCCGCCAGCCACCCCGACTTCGGTCCGCTCGCGTGGCTCATCAGCCAGGAGTTTTCAGAGGCCCGGCGTGGCGACCAGACACTCGCCGACCAGCGGGCCGAGAAGGAATGGCTCGAAAAATTTCGTGCAGCCCATGCCGCGGGGAAATTTGAGAAATATTTTCTGGATAAAAAAGAGGCGCAGAAATGGATCGAAGCCGGCGAGACTCGCTGGGCGAAGCTGATCAGCACGCCCGAGCGGGTCCTCGAAAATCCGGTTACGCTGACGGCGCAGCAGAGTGGCGGCGGATGGGCCGTCATCTTCACGCTCACGGACTTCAAGGCGAAGGAGCTTTTCTACAAGCTCGATGGGAAAGGCGATTTCCAGTCCACCGGCCATCTACCGTATAAGAATGCGCAGACCGGCCTGCCGATGGTGAATACGCATGTGCCGCTGCCGAACCTCCCGCCAGGCGAGCACACGATCGAGGTCAAATACGTCGACAAAAACGAGAAGACCAACGGCCCCTACACGCTCAAGTTTGCCACCAGCGACGAACAGCTCGCGCAGGGAAAGATGGCGCTCAATATGACCGCCGGTTCATGGCTGATGTTTCGCGACTATGACGGGAAAGTGCTGCTCTATTTCACCAGTTTGTTGTCTTACCGCCCGATCATCAAAGAAATCCGCTGGTCGCTGAACAGCGACGCACTCGACCGGACCTTCACGTTCAAGCCGAGCGACAAGATGTATGAGATCGGGGACGAACTGCCTTATCTCGCCGTGCCCAAAGACTCCGAATATGCGACCGTGCAGGTGACGTACAAAGACGGCACGACGTCGTCGGTCCAGAAAATCTTGCGGACGAAATAGCGCAGGCTCCGAGCGTCTGGCAACATGGGTCCGAAGGCCGATCGTTTCTCGCGCAATACGAGGGCGGTGCACCCTAACCAACGTGTCAAGGCTGGGTCGTTTCATATGACATACATCAAGCGTAACGTTTTCGGTTGGGCGCGCGACGCGACGTTTAGGGAGTGTGCTGGCTTCCGTCGAAAGCTCGGCATAGCCTAATCCTATGCGTTTCCTCCCATTGATTGTCTTTTTTACCACAATCGCGTCATGCCTTGCTAGCCCGCCGCGAGTTGCAGTTCCATTGGTCACGGTTTCCGATTCCGGGCGATTTTTCTTTACGCTGCTCCCCCCGCTTTGGAACGAGCAGGGTAAAACTAAGCGAGAGCCATTCGGCGTCGCATATGAGCTAAGAGAGAATGGAACGCTGCACGAACTCTGGCGGACGAAGGGATGGTATGCGTTTAATTGCTTCCTCTCCGATGATGGACGTTACCTTGTTGTGGTAAGCGAATTTCCGGTCCGTCAGAAGCATTCGCGAGAGGACTTGGCCGTAGTTTTTTATGATAGGGGCAAATTGCTTCGGCAATTCTCCGTAGCCGACCTCGTGAAGGACGCGAGCAAAGTCGATCCCTCAGCAAGCCTTCGTGAATGGTACTTTCGAAGAAGAGAGATAGCGGAGGAGTCTCCCGGGCCAGAGGATCCCTGCTTTACCCGAGAAAATAACTTTAGTCTCACCACCATAGATGGCATCTCGTACACTTTTGATACCACACGGGGGGCGATCACCGCGACTAAACAGGTGGTCATCCCGTCAGTCGAATGATCCGTACGCCACCCGGCGTAGCCAATTTTGACGCCGACAACTTTTTAGGAATATGGCGCACCCGTGAAGATTCGAACTTCAAACCTTCTGATCCGTAGTCAGATGCTCTATCCAGTTGAGCTACGGGTGCCGCGCGGATGCTAATTAGCGGATGATGCAGGGGCCGTCAAATGACGGACACCGGCGGCTTGAGCGGAGCGCGAGACGGGCGAACCTCTGCCTGTGACGATCTTCCTCGGTTGCGGATTCGCGGCGAAATATCCGGAAGGCGGCGGGAATTTTTCCGTGCCGCTGCAATGGATGCTCGGTTTGCGCCGGCTCGGTCTCGACGCGGTCTGGCTCGAGCTGCTGCCAGCGACCGCCGATGCGCGCGAAGATCAAGCGCGCATTCTCAATTTCCAGCGACGCCTGCGCGAGCATGGCTTCCAAGGGAGTTATTGCCTGCTTCATCAAGCGCCGGCCGACGACGCGCACGATCTGGCAGGGATGCGCTGCATAGGGATGTCGCGTCGGGAGCTGCGCGAACGCCTGGCAGGTCCGAATACGCTCCTGAACCTGAGCTATTCCCTTCATCCTCCTTTTCTCCTGGAGTTTGAGCGGCGGATTTTTTGCGATCTCGATCCGAGCGAGATCTTTTTCTGGATGACGAAAATGGAGATGGGCCAATCGCATCATCACGAATTCTGGACCATCGGGCTCAATGTCCACTCGCCCGATTGCCGATTGCCTCCTTCTTCGCTGAGCTGGCGAACGTTCTATCCCCTGGCCGATACCGAACTTCTTCGGTCCGAGCCTCGCCCCAAGAGCGCAAAATTCACGACGATCGGGCAATGGTACTGGGGCGGGGGAGTCGAGGTGGATGGCGAGTTTCCGGATCTCTCGAAAAAATTCGCCTTCGAGCCGTATCTGGATTTGCCCAGACGCGTCCCGGCGGCCCGCTTCGAGCTGGCCATGAACCTGAACGCGGACGATCCCGAGATCGGGCGGCTGCGCGGGCGAGGCTGGCATGTCGTTTCTCCGCATCGCGTCGCCCGGACGCCGCGGGCGTATCGGCGTTACGTGGCGAGCGCGCTGGGCGAATTCACGGCGATCAAAGGGGTCGACGTGGCCTGGCGCACGGGCTGGGTGAGCGATCGGGCGGCGGCGTTCCTCGCGCTCGGGCGGCCGGTGATTACGGAAGACACGGGCGCTGAGAAATATTTGCCGCGCGCGAGCGGATTCCGCTTCGTTCGCGGCCTCGAGGAAGCGGAGGCCGCCGCGAAAGAAGTCCTCGCCGATTGGACACGGCTGTCCAAGCAAGCGCGAGATTGCGCGGTGGAGACCTTCGATTCGGCGAAAAATCTGCGAAATCTCCTTGGTCTCGCCGGTTAAAAAAGCTGCGCAATTCCCGATTGCAAAACGGTTTGGGGGTGTTACTCGTTCCCGGTTATGGCTGATTTGCTGAAAGCGGATGAGGCGAAAGCGCGCCTGAAAAAGATCCCGGAGTGGGAGCTGGAGAAGAAGCACATCGAACGCACGTTCGAGTTCGATGACTTCTCCGAATCGATCGATTTTGTGAATGGAGTGGCGGAAGTGGCCGAGGATGAGGAACACCATCCCGATATCGACATTCGCTACAACAAGGTGCGTCTGATTCTTTCCACGCACAGCAAAGGCGGCCTGACCGAGCTCGACTTCGGCCTGGCCGAGCGAATCGACACCCTCTCGGAATAAGCGGCCTCGATGCCCCCAGCGCCTGAGCTGAGTCGTGGTCCGTCGCGCGGGCGCATGCTCTTCGCCGCCGCGGCAGTGGCTTTGACGGTCGTCGCGGTCTGGAAGTTTATCGACTACCGGACGCAGCCGCCACCGCCACCAGCCGCGGCTGAAACCGCGGCCCGCTGATAAGCTACGGCGGTGGCGCCTGCGCAGCGGCGATGGGCCTGCCTTCATCGGCGTCGATGAAGTCGAACATCGTTCGGATTTCCGAGCGTCCAGCCAGCCCCGCCTCCTTCTTGCGGCGGGTCAAAGTCTCGGAGAGATCGTCGTTCCAACCTCGTTTCCGCATGAATTCATTCCAAATGCGGATTTCGCCATCGGGAGGCTTCCGCCCTTTGGCAAAGCACCAATCGAGAATCTCCTCATCGGTTCCGCCGGTCTTGACCCGCTCCACGAGCTCTCCGTAATCGACTCGCAATAGATCGACACACCATCCGTCGAAGCCGCTGCCCAGCTTCGGATGATAGTCGGCCGGGAGCTCGCCTTTCGCGTGCACGCGAATCTTGTCCAGCATCCGGCCGAAGTAGACGAGCCCGCCCACTTTTGCTCCGGGACTCCGCACGGCGAAATCTTTCATAGCGTTGAACTTGTGGTTTGCCTCCTGCGGTTTCGAAACTCAAGCGGAATTTAAACCATTTGAGCAATCCGGCGATTGGATGACTTTCACTCGCTAATTCATTAAGTCGCTCATTCGCTAAATACGAATCAATGGATCGCGTTGCCGGAATCGAAACGGAATACGGTTGCCTCGTCAGCGGAGAGGAAGGACGCGCTCACACGGACGCCTGGCCGGTGAGAGTAAAGAACTTCCTGTTCCGGAAGGCCGAGGCAGGCGCGATCGACCTGCATTATCGGGACTACGAGGAACCGCCGGGGAACGGCGGCTTCCTCCTCAATGGCGGCCGCCTCTACCTGGACATGGGGCACATCGAGTACGCGTCGCCGGAATGCCTGCACCTGCGCGATGTGGTGACTTACGACGTCGCTGGTGACTGGCTGTTGCAATCGGCCCTCGAAGCGCTCGACGCGGTGGATCGCGTTTCCTTCATCAAGAACAACATCGATCACAACACCGGCGCGACCTTCGGCTGCCACGAGAATTATTTGATGAAGCGGGAAGCGCAATTCACGCCGCCGGTGCTCGGCACGTTGCTGGCTTTCCTCGCCACTCGCCAGATTTTCACCGGCGCGGGCCGCGTGGGCCAGGCGAACCCTCTCGCGTTCGATTTCCAACTGCCGCAGCCGGAGGTCCAGGTCGACTTTCAACTGAGCCAGCGCGCCGATCACATCGTCAACGACATTTATCAGTGGGTGCAGTTCAATCGCGCCATCATCAACGCCCGGGACGAGCCGCTGGCGGATTATCGGAAATACCGGCGGCTCCATCTGCTCATCGGCGATTCGAACATGAGTCCGTTCGCCACCGCGCTCAAAGTTGGCACCACGGCCTGCGTCTTGTCGCTCCTCGAGGAGGGCCATCTTCCCAGGAATCTCAGCCTGAGCGATGCCGTCCAGAGCACGCGCGATATTTCGCGCGATCCGACCAGGGCCTGGATCGTGCGGCTCGAAAACGGCAAAACCATCGGCGCGCTCGACGTCCAGTGGCAATTTTACGAGCTGGCGCAACAACACCTCGGCGGCGCGAACGAAGAAACGGATTGGCTCCTCGAGAGTTGGAGTTTCACTCTCGAAGCCCTGGGCAACAAGCCGGAAACACTCATCGGGGGCGTGGATTGGGTCACCAAGAAATGGCTGCTGGAGACGTTCATGGAATCCGAGGGCCTCACGTGGGCCGATCCATGGCTCCAGAGTTTGGATCTCGAATATCACAACATCGACCCTGAGAGAGGCCTCTTCTTTGGGGTGAACCCGGCGAAACGGATCGGGGAATGGAACAGCAGCGTGCGCCGCAACGAGGCGGGGCATCATCCGCCGGCGAACACGCGGGCGGCCGGCCGCGCCCAGGCGGTGGCGTGGTTCCAGAAGAGCGAGCAGCCTTACGTGATCAATTGGGACTCGATCGCGTGCGATAGCCGCGATTTTCTCGTGATGGGGAATCCGTTCGAGGATTACACCGCGGAGGTCGCGAGATTTTTGGCGCACCCGCGGCCGCCGCGACCCGCCGGGCCCGGGCAGCCATCAAGCATCGAAGAAGGCGGAAACTAGTGCGCTGTAACTTGGAAATCAGCCACAGCCCGGTCAGCAATCTGGGGAGCGCACGCGCCCTCGCGTGCTGGTTGCGGCGCCTCGCCGCAACGAACTTTCGAGCCCTGCGGTCGTTTGGGCGCCGGCTCCCCTGCCGCAGTGTTCTGAAAAAAGTTCGCGTTGGCGGGGCGCCAGCGCTCCCGCGGGCGCGGGACGAGGCGCGTGCGCTCCCCAGAACTTCGACTCCGCCGCGGAGCTCTATCCGATTCATCAGTTACGTCGCACTAGTGCGGCTTCATCCCGTGCCAACGGCGTGAGCGTGTCCGCGCCGGGCAGGAAGGTGGCGTGGGCGGTTTGCGGATGTGCCGGCGCCGTCTTGCTGCTGGGCGCCGTGCTCGCCGTTTCCGAATGCGGCCGGAAGATTGTCGGTCATTTTCAGCGGGTATCCCGTCAGAAGGCGCGAACGGCCGGGGACGCGATCACGCCGGTCGCGAAAGATCCCGAGCGTCATGCGCAGTTTCTGGAACGATCGAGGCAGGGGGAGATCGATCTCGTCTTCCTGGGAGATTCGATCACCGACCGGTGGCCGAGGGTGGGGGAACGCAGCTGGCAGAAGCTCGCACCCTACAAACCGGCTAACTTCGGGATCGAAGGCGATTGCACCGAGCACCTTCTCTGGCGCCTCGAGCACGGTGAGTTGGACGCGATCTCCCCGAAGGTCGTGGTCGTCCTGATCGGCACGAACAACGTCTTCTACTTTGCCGATGAAGAGCCAGAGTGGACGGCGAACGGCATCGAGAAAGTTGTCTCTTTGGTTCGGAAGCGGGCGCCGAAAAGCAAGGTGCTGCTTTTCGGGATCCTGCCGCGCGACGAGAAAGACAGCCGCGTCCGCCGAACGATCGCGGCCGTAAATGAGAAGATTCAACGGCTCGACGATGGGGCGAACATCCACTTCGCGGACATAGGCGCTGAGTTTCTTGATGGCGACGGAAACATTCCGCCGGACATCATGCCCGACCAGGTGCACTTGAGCGCGAAGGGGTACGATCTCTGGCACCGTTCGCTGGAATCAATTCTCCCGGGGATGCTGGAATAGCGCCCGTGCGCTTTTTGGCAGGGCGAGACTCAGTCGAGCCGAACGCGAGGTTGAGCGGGCAACATTTGGGCGAACTCGGCTCCGCGGAGCGTCGCCCTACCAACACGCTGTCAACGCTGCCTGCTATTCGAGCCGCTGGAGAGACGGCAGTCCGTAATTCTGCTGGAGAGCCGGCGCTTCCGCTTCCACCTGGGCGGCGTCGAGTTCGAGCTGCTTTGGGTCCTCTTCCGTCTCGATCTTGATGAAACCGTCCAGCGGCTGCTTCACGGCATCGGCCAGGTCCGCCAATGACTTCACTTCCCTGCCATTAATTTTGGTGACCGTGAGATACGTCGCGTCGTCATAACCGATCGTGCTATTCGCCGGGAGCACCTGAGTCAGAACCACCACCCGGCGGTTCCCTTCCGGATAGAGTTCCGATTGGAACCGATCCTTGTAGACAAAGCGCTGCGGCGCGTCCTTCAACCAGTTCGCGCCCCATTCACGGAGAAATTGCCGGGACAATTCCTGGAAAACCAGCCCGCCCAAAACATAATAGAGCGGTGCCCGATCGATAATGTAGGGCGGGATCACGTAGTCGTTCACGGCGCGATGCTCCAGCGTAAGGTTCAACTGCATGGGCTTGCCGCCGCGTTGAATTTGAACGGACATGATATCACCCGCAAAAGCGCGCCCAGTGATCAGGTTGGTGAACTCGATTTTCCCGTAGAGTGGATCGACATAGTTTCCGTTTTGATCGATCTCGTTGCCCCCGACGCTCACAACGATGTCGCCGACTTCCATGCCCGCTTTCGCCGCGGGCATGTTCGGTTCGATACTTGTCACGTAAACGCCGGCGGGCTTACCAGTTTGCCCGGCGAAACTGCGCAGTTGCGGATCGCGCGTCGGAAAAAAGCCGAATCCCGCCGAGGGGAAGCCCTGGTAATTCTGCGCCTCCGCGTCTTTCAGGAAATGCGCGATAATCGGAGCCGGGATCGCGTCGAGGACCTGGGTCCTCGGCTCGAACCGGAGGAGCAAGCCGGCGAGCTTGTTATTCTTGACCAGCGGCACGGTGTAGCTGTTATCGCGGTATTGCATCGGAATGCTGATGCGATAGGTCAGAAACTGGCCCATATCGGCCGGGTAACGCGTCATCTGGATCGTTGTCACGAGTCCTTTCGTGCCCACGAGCGCGCCGGTGGATTCGAGTTGCCAGGCGGAGAGGCCATCTCCGACCACCGTGTCGAGCGCGAGTTGGAGCGGCGTGAGACCGTTGAGAAATTTCTTATCGGCGGGCTCGAGGAGAGCCAGGTTCGCTTCATAATCGGCCACCACCACATTGGCCGCGATCTTTTCGCCCGATTCGGCGCGCTCCAGCTCGACGTAATTCTGGTTCGCCACCAGATCCGCCGTGACCAGGACCCGGCCTTGCGCCAGCACCGCGCCCAGCGCGCGTTTCTGAAAGGGCGCCCGTTTCTGCCACGGCCGCACGTAATCGTACGGTTGCCCGGTGACATTGACCCGCACCAGCGAAAGCTCCTTCGGCTTCACGACGGTCTCGGGACCCTTCGCGACCGGCGTGGGCGCAGCCATTGCCGCAAGCGGCAGCAAGAGAGCGATGAGCGCCGGAAGCGCAAGGCAGCGGCTGCTGGCAGGGCGAGACTCAGTCGAGCCGTTTTGGACGTTCGCGGCTCGACTGAGTCTCGCCCTACCAAAGATCTCGTGGAGCGTCCTCATCAGGTTTTCTCTTGATCGGCGGGCGTCGGCCGGGCCGGCTGGTCTTCGAGGTTTTGTTCCGAGACGACGTTGTAACGCGTTTTGATTCTCTCCCGCGCGGCTTCGACCTCTTTCGGGTCGAGCACCAGCGGAGGTCCGTCGCCGATCATGCGCACGACAAAGCGATCCGGCGTTTCTGAAAAAGCCGTGGCCAGGTCCTTCAACGTTTTGATTTTCTTGCCGTTGATCTCGTCCACGATGCTGCTCCGGTAAGGAGCGAGGTAAGTGTTGCTCGGATCCGGCAGGATGTTGGTCAGGACGATCACTTCAGGATGATCCAGGTAGATTTGCTCCGTGACGAAGTAATCGAAATAATGCCGGAGCCGGATATCGCTTGGCTGATACGCTTCGACCAAGTCGAGCGTGAGCGGCTGAAATAACAGGCCCCCATAGACGACGTAACGCGCGCGCACGTCATACCCGTGGGCCAGATAGGCATACGGCCAGACCGATCCGAGCTCGACCGTGACCGTCGCCGGCTTTTTGTCGCGCCAGATATCGAGCTTCACCACGTCACCCTTGAATTTCCGCTCGACTACTTCCGGCATGTCGACTCGATCGCCTTCGAGCTCCACCGTCCCATCGGTCGCGATCGGGTGATCGTCGATCGCGAGAAGGACGTCGCCCGGCTGCACGTGTTTGGCGGAGGGGCCGGCGGCGATCACCGTGCCTACGAGCACGCCGCGATCGTCATCTTTCAAACCAAGGAAATGCCGCTGCGCCGGATTTTGCAGCTTCGTGTAAGTGAGCCCGAGATCGACGTATTTGTCGTATTGCCCGTCCTTGATGTCCGCCAGAAAACGCTGAATCACCGGCGTGGGAATCATATAGGCCACGCCTTGCGCGACGTCCCCGCTATATCCCTGGAACGCCACGCCCACCACTTTGGCATTTTGCATCACCGGCCCGCCGCTGTTGCCGGGATTGATCTGCGCGCTGATCTGGATCGCGAGATGCTGGTCGATCGAAGAGTGGGTATAGAGCTGGAAATCGATTCGCGAAACGATGCCGGTGGTCACCGACATCCGCTCGCCCCCGAGCGGATAACCGTAGGCCGACACGACCGACTCCAGCTCCGGTATGCCGCCAAACGTCAGTGGCGTCATGTTTTTGAAAAAATCCGCCGACGCAACTTTGAGGAGCGCCAGATCGCAGTCATGCGCGACAAAAAGGACGGTCGCCGGGTATTTATTGGGATCGCCATCGCGCTCCACGGTGAGGTAGCGAGCGTTGCTCACCACGTGCGCGTTGGTCATGATGCGGTTGCCCTCAATGACAAAGCCCGCGCCCACGCCCCGCTGAATTCCTCCCGAATTCCAAGGCGCCCTGTAATCCGGCTCGACCGCCGTCGCGGTGATGCGGACCAGACTCCTCTGGATCTTGCCGTTCGGCCGGGGCGCGACGACGGGGGCCTGCACAATGACAGGGTTTTGCGGTGCTGCCGGCGTTGGCGTCGTGATGGGCGTTTCTCCAGGCGGCGGGGGCACGCTCCTCTGCTGGGCCTGAATTTCCACGCCGTTCAAGAACAGCAAAGTGAACAGCAAAAATGCGAAGCGCCTCATCGGAAGCCCAGAAGATGAAACAGATGACTCGGAAATCAAATCATTGTGCCCGCTCCTGGCTGGCCTCCGAATCCAATCCTCTTCTCGTACCGCTTGGGCGCCGAAGCGCTGGTTCCATCGGTCCCGTGAAGAAAGATCATCTTGCCCGAAGCCGCTCGGCTCTGGCAAAATCGCGATCGGAACCAAACATGAGAACAATCGGAACAATCCAGGGCAACGAGATCATCGAACAGGATGATGGCAGCGTAACCTTCGCCGCCGGCGCCACGATCGATGGCGACGGCGCCAGCGGCCAGTTCGGCGGCCCGCCCTGCTACGCGCCGGCATCGTACGGCGGAGAAACGCTCGACATCCTCGCGAACGCAGGCAGCCCCGGAAATTGGTACGGAGTGGTCACCGACCGTGAGGGAACACCTATCGTCCAAGGCCCCGGCGACCCATGCCCCGGCGCCTACGTGTCAGCCACTTCGCTCCGGCTTTTGGATGAAAACGGAAAGTTTTTGCCGGCATCGTCGCCTTTCGCCTACGTGGATTCCGCTACGGTTCCATTCATGGTGGTGCCGCCGATGATCATCCGGGGGGTGGCTGGTATCGTCATGGGTTGCCGTTGTGTGGTAACCAACACCGCCAATGGGCGCAGCGTTGAAGGAGTGGTGGCTGATGGAGGACCTTCAGATCACCTCGGAGAAATCAGCGTGGCCTGCGCGAAAGCCATCGGCGTTCCGATCGGATCGCGGCATCCCGCTAATGGCGGCGGCGCATCATCACCGACGATTGTCTACCACCTGTATCCGGGAACTCCGGCCGTGGTCAACGGTGTGACCTATCCGCTGCAAGGCAGCTAGAGCGAGCCGACGTTCTTAGTTGTGGGTAAGGTTCGTTTCGGATAAGGCTGGCGGAATGCGCGCGACAAATTCCTCCCTCATGTGGTTGTTTGGCCTTCTCTTCACCGGAATGCTGGCTCTATCGGCTTCGGGCGCAACGCAGCCGCCCCGGAAGCCCGGGCCGTTCGCATGTGAAATTCGCTACCACTTTCGCGAACACATCCGGGACGCGGAGCCCGGAGAGAAACCCGTTTCCGCGGCGTCGCATGAGCGTGAGGCCTTGCCTTTGTCGCGAGCAGCGGTCGCCAGCGGCGCATCGGTCCAACTGGTCGAGGGCCGGGTGCGGCATCTCCCATACCGGTTTGTGGTCAGGATTGTCCGGCCCAAGGGTGCCCGCCAGGAAACACTCGAGGTCAACATCCTGGATCGTTCGGGCAAACCTCTGGCCGGGTTCCCTCAAAGGATGCCGAATCCTTTAACCAGGACAGGGGACTCGACTCGGAAGGATTTCGAGGTTCCCGTGAGTGATACTCTCACGAAGAAGATCGAGAAATCATTGCTGGCTCGGGATCAATTCCTCACGCACGTCACTCTGATCGTCGGTATAGACGACGATTTCCTGTCGTCCGCGCGCGCGCGATAGTCAGCCTTTACGGAGGGACGTGCTTCTGCACGTCCGAATATGGGGCGCGCCGCGGCGAATCTCTCCGATTTGCTCTTACGCCACCGCCGCATGCTCGCGCGCGTGCTGCCGTCGCTGCTCTTGCGCGACGAATGCCGGTGCGGACGGCGTGTGAAACATCTCCAGGTCCTCGACGTCATGATCAGTCACCGGAGTCAGCGCGACATCCATGTATTTGAACCGTTTCGGGTCGGCCTTGATCCGCTTGTAGATGCGCCGGATGCGGCCATACAAAATCGCGAGGCGCGCGAGTTTGACCACCGATTCAGTCCAGTAACGCGGATAGAATTTCCAAATGGGCTCGCGCGGCAGACCCGGCCGGCGGTCGCGCCGGGCTTTGAGGCGAAAGACTCCGCTCTCGAGAGGATGAACGCCTTCCAGGTGAATGGCGCTCATGAACCACATCATGAGGATGATGGCGTTAGCCGCCGGGCCTTTCTTGGCGATAAGGCGGCGCAGGATGGTCTCGATGTGCTCGAGGGTATAGTAGGTTTTCCACGCCGTGAGATACGCATGCTCCCACTCCTCCTTCGACATCTTCGAGTGTGCGGTGCAGACGTGGTTCAGATCGTACTTGTTCAAATCGGGATCAACCGGGACGCCGGCCTGGACGAGTTTCTGGTGATCTTCCGAGCCGGGCAGAGGGGTGAGGAAGAAGAATTCAAGAACGTCGAGCGGCAATTCCTTCTTAACGATCTCGACGTCGCGGATGATCGATTCCGCCGTGTCGTTCGGGAACCCGGTGATGTAGCCGCAATAAGTGATGATCCGCGCTCCTTTCCACGCCAGGAGCATCTTCCGATACTCGGTGATCTTGTTCTGGCGCTTGTGCGCGGCCGCGAGGTTATCGGGATTGATATTCTCCAGCCCGATGAAGACGCGTCGCACCCCGGCCCGTGCGCATTTTTCGATAAAGTTCGGAAGCTTGTGGCAGAGCGTGTCGACCTGGATGAGGAACCCGATCTTCAGTTTCTCGACTTCGCGCAGATGAATGATCCGATCGAGGATCGCTTCCCAATCCTTGTTCCGTGCAAAATTGTCGTCCGTAATGAAGAAGCTGCGCAAACCTTGCGCGACGTTCTCACGAATGATTTTCTCGATGTCGTCCGGCGACCGGCGGCGCGATTTCCGGCCCTGGACGTTGATGATCGTGCAGAACGAACATTGGAACGGGCAACCGCGTCCGGCGTCGAAACTGGTCACGTGACCGGCCGTGCGCTGGGCGCGGACGGAACTGATGAGGGGGATTGGCATCCCTTCGATGCTGGGCAGGTCCGCCATGAAGTTATAGAGCGGCTGGAGTTTTCTGGCGTAAGCGTCCTGCAACACCTGCTCGAGACGGCCCTCGGCTTCGCCGGCAAAAAGCGAAATCCCCATCGCCTTGGCGCGATGAATATCGGGATCGTTGCCGCCGAGCATGCTCATCGTTCCTGAAACATGGAAACCGCCGATGGCCACCTGAATGCCGCGTTCCAGCAGCGGTTTCGCGAGGTCGAGCGTGTGCGGAAACTGGTTCGATTGCACGCCGACGAACATGACCATGCCGTCGCCCGCCTCCTCAATCATGCGCGCAAGCCGCTTCGGACGCATGCGCGCGTTCGTTTCATCAAACGGATGGATCTCGATCTCGACGTTCTCGCCCAGGACGTGCCGCTGCTTGCAATCGCGGGCCAGACCGTAAAGTGCGGCCAGCGAATTCGACGGGATCGTCGAACGAAACCACTGGATCACGTAGCCGTCATCGTCGTAGTGCGACGGCTTGACGAGCACGAGGCAAAATCGCTTGGTCGCCTGCGTGGATGTGGTTGGCGTCTGCATCACGGTTTCAGAACGCCCCACCATACACAAAGAGGCCGCTCACGATAGTAAATTTACCTCTGTCCCCATCCCGGAGGGACGTGCTTCCGCACGTCCCAATGCTGGGGAGCGCACGCGCCCTCGCGTGCCGGTTTTGGCGCCCTCGCCAAAACATCGACTAGCCGGCTTCGAAAGTTCGCGATCGCGGGGCGTGATCGCCAGCACGCGAGGGCGCGTGCGCTCCCCGTACGCTACCGCAGCATGCTCATGTGCATGGTGCCGGTGCCTCTGCGCGTCCGCCTCGTGCCTCCTCGTTCCCAAAGCCTGCCCGCCGTGGCGGGTTGCACTTGGGAACGCCATTGTCCCTGCAACTCTTTTGCCCCAACTGACCCCCGATCTCACACTTCAGGCGCTCGTCACCGCAGCCCGCGTGATGAAACCTTACCTTCTGGTGCTGGCGATAATAGGCGCAAGCACCGACGACGTAGGCACCGCGGGCGGCCTTTTTGCGCGCGTGGGCGTACTCCCAGCGCTCTTATAGCCGCCTGAGTAGATCTGCATTCGGTTGGCGGGGCGCACCGCCCAGCCCTTACCGTGAAGACCTTCGGGTCCTTCGATCTCGACCCATTTTCCATGGCTTTTCAGGACCCCGAGTCGCGCGCAGCCCCAGTAAGACATTTGATTGCCGCCCGGCTCGTTAAGAGTAGGGAAAGAGAGGATCATGGTGCCGTCGGCAATCTGGTAAATCAAAAGGTGCAGCAGAACGGACCCGCCACTTAGCGGGTTTTCCATCCCATAATAACCGGAAATCTCCAGGTCCTCGGCAAATTTGAGAGCGAGCTGGTCGTAAGCGCCGTTGAGCTCGGAGCGCACCACTCTTGGTCCGCTGAGATGCTTGTTGACGACGTTTGCGCGGACAACAATCCAGCCTTCCACCGGGGAGATCAGCAGGCTCTTGTAGAATTTGGGGCTGATGGATCTCTGCAAAACCCGCGGCGAAATAACATTGATGTCTTGGAGCGTGCGGTCCTGGACGGCCGTCCGTGCCGGGAGGTTGCCGCAAAGGAAACCGACAAGAAATAGTGTGGTAAGAAACGGCTTCATGCGCCGATTGTGACCAGGCGAAAGGAACAAGAAAAGACAAAATCGGTCTTCGTCGGAGGGACGTGCTTCTCGGTCCCAACGTTGGGGAGCGCACGCGCCCTCGCGTGCTGGCGATCGCGCCCCCGCGATCGCGAACTTTCGAAGCCGCTTAGTGAATGTTTTGGCGAGGGCGCCAAAACCAGCACGCGAGGGCGCGTGCGCTCCCCTCAAGGGCTCACCGCCGCCTGCCGCGGCTTCGCAAAGAAGCTCACGATGCCGCCAACGAGCAGGAGGCACGTAAACACCAGCGACTTGGGCGCCCAGATCGCCGGCAGAATCGCGCCCGCCAGCATCAGCAACGCCGCGATCTTCCCTTTGCCCATCATCGCCATGATGCCGCCGACGATGCCCGCCACCATCGCGCCGATGAGCATGTACGAAGCCGTGGCCATCTTATCCAGCTCACCCATATTCACACCCATCTTCCGGGCCAGCTCAATTTGCCCTTTCAGGCTTTCAGCGTCCCCCATCCACTTCATCCCGAGGAACCCCGCCGCGAGGCCCCCGAGAATCCCTAAAATCAATCCAAGTATGCGCATAATTGTTTCTCCTTTTGGTCGAATGTTTGCGGATTCGTATTTAATCCGTTGGGCCGATGTCGAGCAGAATCGTGACTAGGCGAAACCACGCAGATGCGCTTTGATAGGCCAACTTCTTCAAACTCGATGGAAATCGAAAGCTCGTTGCCGCTGTTTGTATGTTATCGCCGAATTGACGGTTTTCACATAGCCAAATGGCTTCACGGTCAGTTGCATCGCAGGGTCCAGAAGATTGGCGAGAGCATATTCACTCTTGATGTCTATTTGGATGTACAGACTCCGGCGGTTCCTGATTGGACGAAAATTCATAGACCATACCTTGAAGCCTCACGGGCATTGATATTTGTTGCTACTCCCGGCGCCTTCGCGGCACTCCCGAACGGTGATTGGGTGCATGACGAGCTCATGTGGTGGCTGAAGCATCGTAAAGTTCCACCCATAGTTATTGATGCGACAGGGGAGGGCGATCGTTGGATTCCGCCTGCCGTTTTATTGCGGTGGCCGAACATCCAACGTCTCGAGTTCATATACGACCGTTGGATGTCGCTTTCTGAACCCCAACGTAATGACGAGCGGCTGCGCATCGTTGGCCTGTTGTGCAATAGCTTTGCAGAAAACACGCCCAGCGTAGCGCTCGAGCAGTCAAATCAAGTAAAGTCGCTCTCCAACAAAGCGCGGACAATGGCAATTCTTTTAATCGCCTTCCTATGCTTCGCCTTACCCGCGGGCCTCTTCTTGCAGCATCGCAACGCAACCGTCGAACGCCAAAACGCTTCTCTTACGGAGGCTGCGCGCGCGGCGAGAGAAAAACTGGCTTTCCTTCGTCTCGATATCGTTGAGGACAAAAGGCCTCCCATAGTAACTATTTCTGATACAGATGGCCACTCATTTGAGCCAGGAAGCGCCCATTTATCAGCAGAGTTTGAAACGAATTTAGTCGGTACGATCATTCCACGACTTGAGGAGGAGGCAAACCGTCTCGGTGTAGATACTCTTGAAATCATAGGACACACCGACAATACGCCAACGTCCCCGCGCCTTAGCTCGTTTGACGAAATGCCCTCTAAACAGGTGCGTGGCTTCGGAGGAGTTATTCCGGCTAGCAACGTCGAATTAGCGATGCTTCGGGCTTTGGCTGTAGCTACATATTTTGAGGAAAACCGAACGACTGGCCGATTAAAGTCGATACGCCTCATTCGCTGCTATTCTGCTGGCCCGTTCGTCCCATTAAACGACGATACGACTCCTTTGGGAAATGATGCTAGGCGTCGCCGAATTGAGATTCGGCTGCTTAAAGAGCGAAAATGATCCCATTAACACTTATGTAGACCGCTGAGTGTGGATGCGGATATTGTATCCGTCCCGTCGCCCACCTCCGGGCGAGCGGCTAGTCTGCCGGTGGCAGGTAGTTATCCGCCATCGGAATAACCAGTCCGAAGCGCTGCGGATTCTCGATGATGGGAGCCAGCGAGACGGTTTCCGGGATTTTTACGCCGAGAAACGCTTCCAGAGTTTGTCTGGGACGGGCCACCAGGTTGTGGGCGAAGACCGGATCCTCTTGGGCCTGTTGCGTGATGCGCTGCTCGGTCGCGTCACGGCCTTCGCGCTCCACCAAAGCAGGCAGGGTGTTGCCTTGCTGGTCTGCCTCCAGATAAGCTGGCGACACTGACATCGCCGCCGGGGTGGAATAGGTCGGGGCATACCCTAGCTGCCGGATTTTCAAGGCGGTGAAGACTGTCTTGCGGGGAAACAGTCCGCCCGGGTTAAGCGGGACGCCATCGGTGCTGTCGGCGAACAGGTAGGCGCAGACGTCGGGCCCGAACGCGTTGTCGTGGTACTCCGAGGCGATCTTTTTGCCGAGAGAATATTCGGTGATAAGCCAGCCACTGGAATCGCATTTGCCCTTCTTGGCGTGCCATTCCCAGGTGTAATAATAGGCCGGGTTCGACTTGATGTAGGCCTGGATGGTCGACAAGGGCGGGGAATTCGGATCGTTGCCCGAAATCTTCTCCTGCGGCGCGGTCAGCCATAGGGTGATCCAGGCGTTGGCGTCGAGCAAAGTGGTCCAGAGACCCTGGGCGAAGGCCGTCACACTGGCTGTCACCATGGTCACGAAATCCGGGTCGTCACTTTCGACCGGGAGCTCTTCCGTGCCGAGGTCGGAAATCGCGGTGGTCTTTTCATTGTAAGTAAAACTCGTGTCCCAGCAGGCCTGCACGACGGCTGGGTCCGTGCTTTGCAAGCTCTGGGAGTAACCGGCTAACTGGCTATCCAGGGCATTGTAGGCGGCGGTGTAACAATCCCGGAGGCTGACAAACTGGCCATTCAACTCCGGCGGCGCGCTGCCGGCGCCCCACCAGGCCACCATACCCGAGAAGAACGATGCCGCGAAATTGCCGATCGCTGTATACGCTTTAGGGACACTGGACCCGATCGCCCAAAAAGCGCCCTCGACAAGGTTTAGAACGATGGTCAGACCGGCGTTGGAGCTGTCGTCCGGCTCGGTGAGCAAATCGAAGGCGTCGGAAATCCGGGCCAGGTTCTGAGGGTAGGCATGGTCGTTCATGGCCTGCATTCGTTTCAGATTGGTGATTGCGGTGGCGAGCTGTTGCGGTGTCGGTGCAGCCATGACGTTGCCTTTCGTGGGATGGTAAGAGTGAAGCGGTGGTCGCGGAGATGGTATTCCATGGCGGCAAACGCGAGGGCAAGAAAATTCAGGCCGGATTTCTCGCCGCCCGCGGCACGCGACGAAGGCGTGCTGATTCGTCACTAGAATCTCCTGAGGCGCCAGCGGACGCCGGCGGAGTAGGTCAGATAATAGCCGAGCACCACGGCTCCCACCGCCATCGAACCGGCGACGCCCGCCGCCGCGACCCACGATGTCTCGGGCCCTGCGGTGCGCCAGGCGTGCCAGACTCGCCAAAGGCCGTAGAGCAATCGCGTCGTGACAGCGAGCGTGATGACCAGGATCAGCCAGCGGTTGGGCGTGTAGTACAGCGCCTGGGGTGTTTTCTCCCATCGGGTCGAGGCGAGCCCAAGCAGACCCAGAAGACCTCCTCCCAGGAGGCCGAGAAGGGAATATCTGAAGGCGTTCGGAACCCAAAAGCTGGTTATGGCGGCCGCCCAAAGGAAAACCGCAGCCGAGAGAGCGATCATTAGCAGGTTGAGGGTCGTTACCCATTTGCGACCGAGGCGGCGCGCCGTCCCGGCGCGGTAGCGCATGACAAGCGACAGCGGCATCGTGATAACGAGCGCGAGGATGAAAAACAACGCGATGGCCAGAGGAATGAGCAGCGGCACGTCGCGACTCTACACGTGAGTGGAGCGCCTTCTTCCAAGATATTTGGGACGCGCGGAAGCACGTCCCTCCGTTTGGGATTGCCGGGTTCGACGCGATCCAATATTTCTTCCGTGGAACACTACGAAATGAAAAACATCTACAAGCTCGTCCTCATCGCTAGTATCGCGATCCTCGTGGTCGTTTACGGACTCTTCTTTAATCGCCTCTCCGAAACAGAAATGATTCGGTGGTCCTACGTGTGGGTTCCTGGCCTCCTTTTCGGCGCCGTCGGCCTGAAAGCGGGCCAAACCTCGCTGCGTCTTCCCACTATTGTTGCCCTCGTAGCTATCGTCGTCCTGTTTCTTTTCTTCGAGGCAATTTTCCCGGCGCTCTAACCCAGGTGATGTCGTGACTAAATTCGATCAGTTTATCCACAGCGAATTGAAACCCCGGCTCCAGCCGGATGAAGCAGTTACGGTCACGGGCTTTCTCTTTAACAAGTCCCTGGGACTCGTCGCCCTGGTCGGTCCGCTCGCTTTAGCCGGCAGCGGTTATTTCTTTGCGGCGCTCACGCCTCGCCGTTTGTTTCTCATCAAGACCAAGATGGGGTTTTTCTCGTTGAAGATGGTCAATGAGGGCGTGATCGAGATTCCCTACGCTGACATCAAATTCATCGAAAAAGGCGGGTTCGCCAATCAAAAGACCATAACCATCTCACTCAAGGATGGCGCCGCGCTGAAATACCGGCTGAACACCATTGCAAGATACACTTCGGGCCAGAAGGAATTCATTGATGCGTTATGCCGGTTGCAGGCAAGCGCAGCGACAGGCAGCTAGATAACGAACCCAGCAAGGCTTTCTCTTGGGACGTGCGGAAGCACGTCCCTCCGTTTGCACCCCGCAGCCCACAGACATAGGTTGCAAAACACTGGAAACGAAAGCAACTACCTATGCCAAAATATGTGATCGAGCGGGAGATCCCCGGAGCAGGAAAATTATCGGCGAAGCAACTTCAGGCCATTTCGCAGAAGTCGTGCGTAGTGCTGCAGAATTTGGGTCCGCAGATCCAGTGGATCGAAAGTTATGTGACCGATGAGAAGATCTACTGTGTCTATATCGCTCCGAACGAAGAGATGGTTCGGGAGCATGCGCAGCAAGGCGGATTCCCGGCCAACCGCATTTCTGAGGTCAAGCAGGTCATCGATCCGACGACGGCGGAAGGCTAAGGAAGGGGCAGTAGGGAGACTTCGAAAGGAACCTCGCTGCGCTCGCGAATAGCGAGAGATGTCTCGACTGCGCTCGACATGACAGGGGAGGGGTGGCAGGCCTAGATGCCTGCGCGTTCGAGCAGTGAGCGCAATACCTTTTCGGCTTCGAAAAACTCGCGGGCGATTTCGCGGGCGGCGAGGGAGTGGCGGGTGTAGTCGGCGTTTATGCTTTTCACCGCTTTGGGGATTTCGCCTAACGACTGGAAGCCGATCAGGCCGTGGCGCCCCCCGCCGAAGATTCTGGTGAATCCGGTTTCCTGCGTGATCACTGGCCGGCCGGCGGCGAGGTAGCAACCGCTCCGGTCGCTGAACCAGCCGGTATTGAGGCGGACGTACTGGTCCTTGGCCACGGTGAATTCGCCTTTCGAGCGCCGGATGTAGTCGCGGTAAAGCCGATAGTTCGCGCTCAAATCGTGCGGGGCGCGGAAACGCCAGCCGTTGCGCTCGAATTTTTCTCGCGTGCGCGCATCCTTGATGTCGGTCGCGAGCTCGAACGGTTCGCCGGATTTCTTCGGGGCGGCCACGAACCGGAGAAACTCGCGCGACTTGCTCCAGAGATATTTCTCGCCGCGCCACTCGATGTCTTTCAGGCCGCTGGTGGACCAGTTAGCGACAGACGTGAAGAGGGCCGCGGGAAGGGGACGCCGATTGGTTTTCCAAAGATCGGTCACGACCGGCTGGCGCGTGGGGAGCCACTTCAAGTTATGAGTCGGAACCGGAAAGGCATCGCTGCCAACATTCTCGCCGAAGGTGAAAAGGGCGTGGTGGCGGCGCAGGTATTTGATGGTCGCTTTTGCCCGTTGATCGACTTTGATCTGCTCCACTCCTGGATCGCTTTCAAGATAGAGAATGCGATCGCTTCTGAGCAGGTCTTCGTTGAATTCCTGGGTGCCGCAGACGTTGAGGATGGCGTCGGCCTCGCGATAAAGTTCGCGAATCTTCGTGAGCGGGAGACCCGCGGTGGGGTTGCCGGGGAGGTAGCGCGCGCAGAAACTCCAGCGGCGTTTGAAACCGAACTCCGTGGCAAGATGTTCCAGGATATTCGCCGCGTAATCGAATTCGTTGTTTACCTCGAAAGTGTCGGGGTTGTAGGGAAGCCGCGCGGAGTCCTCGATATAAAAGACATCGTGCCCGAGTCTTTGAAGGCCAACGATGTAGTGGATGTGCTGCCAGATGACCCCCGCGATGGGACAGGAGCCCATGAAGCCCATGACGATGATTCTTTTCTTTCTCATACCGAGTGGACGCGATAGGGGCGTGAATGGCGATCGGTGAATCGTGAATGGTGGGGCTAGCGCATTCGATTCACTGATCACTATTCACCATTCACAATTGCCGCACTACCACCGCGGGGTTGCCGGCAACCACTATATTTGGCGGAACGCTCTTCGTCACCACGGCGCCGGCAGCAACGACGGAGTTCTCCCCAATCGTCACGCCCTTCAAAATCGTCGCGTTCATTCCGATCCAAACATTATCGGCAATGATAACGGGCATCGTGCGCAGCTTCGGCCGGGGCGGGCGGTCTTTGAAGAATGGCGCAAGCGCCTGGGCATCGATGAGCCGTTGCGCCGGCTCGATGGGATGAAAATCGGAGTCCGCGATGCCGACGTTCCATGAGATGAGGCAATGCGAGCCGATCTCGATGCGTTCTTCGGCCATGATCAACGCGCCGTTCACGAGCGTGAAATCGCCGATGGAACACGTTCCGTTCTTGCCCAGGGCAAACGAGCACCCGGCGTAACAGGAAACGTGGTCGCCGATCCGGACTGCTCCCGGCGCGGTGGTGTGCATGTGTCGAAAAATCTGGGCGGTCTCGCAATAAAATCCTTCGCCAAAGATCACGTTGGAGGGAATGGGCTTGGACCACCAATCTCCTTCCACCCGGCGCGCGCTGTTTACGTTACTCATTGGGACGAGAAGGATAATTGCCGGCCGCGTACAACGTGGCGTAAACGCCGCGCTTCGCCAGGAGGTCCGCTCCGGAGCCTTGTTCGACTACCCGGCCATGCTCGAGCACAACGATCCGGTCCACCCCGTGAATGGTGGCAAGACGATGGGTGACGATGAGAGTGGTCCGGCCGTGCATGAGGTCTTTGATCGTTTCCATGATGGCAGCTTCCGTGGTGGGATCGAGCGCGGAGGTGGGTTCGTCCAGAAGCAGGATGGGCGCGTTTTTCAGAAATGCGCGCGCGATCCCAATCCGCTGGCGCTGGCCGACACTGAGGTGGCCGCCGCGTTCGCCCACGGGACTATCGTAACCAGCAGGGAGGCGGCTGATGAACTCATCTGCCTGGGCCCGATGCGCAGCCTCCCGGATTTCGTCGTCCGTCGCACCAGGACGCCCATAATCGATGTTCTCGCGGATCGTCGTCGAAAAGAGGAGCGTGTCCTGGAGGACGATCGCGATCTTGTCCCGCAACGACTTCTTGGTGATCTGTCGCAAGTCACGGTCGTCGAGGGTTACGCGACCTTCATTCGGATCATAAAACCGCGGGACCAGGCTCAAGAGCGTGCTTTTTCCGGCCCCGGTGCCGCCGACCAGCGCCACGATTTGATTGGGCGCGACGGATAGATCGATCTCGTGCAGAACCGGCTGGCCAGTTGCATATTCAAAGCTGACCTTCTGAAAACCAATCGCGCCCGCCGTTTTGGTGATGGCCTGGGCGTTCGGCGCATCGACGACGTCGTCCTCCCGGTCGAGCACCTCGAAGCAACGCTTCGCGCCGGCGGTGGCGCCTTCCATGGCCCAGGCGGTGTAGGTGAGGGATTCGAGCGGCTGATAAAGCATGAGGAGATAGGCGCTGAAAACGAGAAGCGAGCCGAGGGTAAGCGTACCGGCCAGGACGTGGAGCGTGCCGACGTAATACATGGCGGCGGTCCCGATGACCATGAGCGTGCTGATCACGAGCGCGCTGTTTACGTTAGTCAGCGTGAGCCGCAAATTCGCCTGAAGACTTTGCTGCGCTTGCAAATGAAATTGGCGCACCTCCCATTCTTCGCGTCCAAACGCGTGGACCATGCGCACCGCGGCCAGTCCTTCCTGCGCTTGCGCGAGCAGGGCGCTATCGTGTTCCTGGATGGAAGTTGAGTGCCGGCGAATGCGATTGGCGAAAAAGTAAATCGCGGCCACGATCGCAGGCACGACGGCCAGGGAAAGCAGCGTCAATTGCCAGTCGATCCGAACCATGACGAGGAATGCTCCGAGGAGGGTGATGACGGAACCGAAAATATTCGTGAAGCCCTTGTTGTAGATGGTCTGGACCGATTGCGAATCGTAGGCGACGCGGAAGCTCGAATCGCTCGAGCGGCGCGCGTCATGATATTTCAACGAGAGCGATTGCAGATACGCGTAGAGGTCGGTGCGCAGTTTCAGCAGGGCCTGCAAACCGACTTTAACGAAGATGTAATTGCTGGCGAGGTTGGTCAGGCCCCAGAGGAGCTGAATTCCGATCAGCGCCAGGCAGAGCAGGGGAATGAGGTCGGGCGACGTTCCGAACGGGGCCTGGGGATTCCGCGGCAGGATGTCATCGACGATGATTTTGAATGGCCAGGGCTTGAGGAGGTTCAAGGCAATGCCGCAGAGCGACAGGACCAGGCCGATCGCGGTCGGCCCCAGAAACGGCCGATAGTATTGAAGCACGCGGCGATAGATCGACATGAGAAAATTATGATTGCGGATTGGACATTTCCGATTGAACTACCGGCGCGCGGCCGAATCGCTCAGGCTAATTCCGAAATCGAAACTTCAAAATCCCAAATCTGATACTTTCCCATGCATCATCTTATTGAAGTTTGGTTTCACTGGGTGCAAACCGGCGGTTACGGGGCGGTTTTTTGGCTCATGGCCCTCGAAAGCACCGTCGTCCCAATTCCGAGCGAAGTGGTGATTCCGCCCGCCGCGATCGTGGCCGCCACACAGCAGGATTCGGGAATGTCGCTCACGGGCGTGGTCATCGCGGGGACGCTTGGGTCGTGGTTCGGATCGGCCGTAATGTACGTGATGGCCCGTTGGCTGGGCCGGGCGTTGGTCCTGCGCTACGGCAAGTATTTTCTGGTGCCGCCGGACAAGTTCGCCCGCGCCGAGATTTTCATGCGCCGCTACGAGGCGGGCGGAATCTTCTTCGCGCGGTTGCTGCCGGTCATTCGTCATTTGATTTCCATCCCGGCCGGAATCATCAGGATGGGCTTTGTGAAATTTAGCATCCTGACGCTGGTTGGCGCTGGCGTCTGGTGCACCGTGCTGGCCTGGCTCGGCGGCCGCGTCGGGGCCAAGCTCACGCCAGCGCAGTTGCAGGACGCTGATGCGATTATCCACGCAACGAAATCCGAGTCGTTTCCAATCATCGCCGCCGTGCTGCTGGTTTGCGCCCTCTATATCCTGGCGATGAAGCTAACTGCCCCGAAGTCGGTGGCGGCTGAGTCAAGCGCGGGATAAAGATCACTGCGACGCGCAGAGTGTTAGAAAACTGAACACTCGTGTAAGAGGTTTGGCAGCTCCGGGCCCGGGAAAGCGGCCGGTTGCGCGCTGAAGTTCCCTGTGTTCGAAAAATGGTCAGGGCGTGGCACCCATATTGCTCAAAACCGGGCACAACCTTTATGAAAAAGACCAATCAAGTCCTTACGTCACGCCAGGGGTTGTCCCTGGGCGATCTCATCCTTGCCGTCAGCTCCTGCACAAAGAACACCAAGGAAACCGTGGCGGCGGTGGCCGACCTTTTGGGCAGCGGCCAGGTGCGCATCGAATGCAACGGCCGTTTCACGCGCGCCCAGGTCTGCTAACAGGGGTTCGCTAAAGCTTTCCAAAAGCGTCGCTTCTGCGGTCGGTCCGTCGAAGCGGCGCTTTTTTTGCGTACAAAACGCTTTCCGTTTCGCGCCGCGCTTTTATCTTCCTTCAGTGATCGATCGATATTCCCGCCCACAGATGCGCGAGCTTTGGTCGGAAAAGCGCAAGTTCGAGATTTGGCTGGAGATCGAAACGCTCGCCTGTGAAGCGATGGCCGAGCTGGGCCAGATTCCCAAGGCGGACGCGGCGGAGATCCGCAAACGGGCTCGCTTTTCCATCCCCGAGATAGCCGAGATCGAAAAACGCACGAATCATGACGTTATCGCGTTCCTGGAGAACGTTGCGTCTTCCGTGGGGCCGGCCGCCCGGTGGATGCACCAGGGCCTTACGTCGTCCGACATTCTTGATACGACTCTGGCTGTCCAACTAACCGAAGCGGCCCAAATTCTGGCGAAGGATTTGAACGAGCTGCGGGCGGCGGTCGCGGCGCAGGCGCGGCGATTCAAGATGACGCCGATGATCGGCCGCAGCCACGGCATTCATGCGGAGCCGATCACGTTCGGGCTCAAGCTTGCGCTCATGTTCGACGAATTTGGGCGGGCCGAGGAGCGCCTGGCCCAAACCAAGGAACGGATTCGCGTTGGGAAACTGAGCGGGGCGGTCGGCACGCACGCGCATTTGGATCCGGCGATCGAACGGACTGTGTGCGAAAAGCTCGGTCTCAAGGCCGCGAACATCTCCACCCAAATCATTCAGCGCGATCGCCACGCCGAATTTTGCACCACGCTGGCGCTGATCGGCTCCAGCATCGATCGCTGGGCGACCGAGTTTCGCCACCTCCAGCGGACTGAAGTGCTGGAGGTGGAGGAGTTTTTCGCCGCAGGCCAGAAAGGGAGTTCGGCCATGCCGCACAAGCGAAATCCGATCACAGGCGAGCGCCTCAGCGGTCTGGCTCGTGTTCTTCGCGGGAATGCCGTGGTGGCGCTGGAAAATGTCGCGCTCTGGCACGAACGGGACATCAGCCATTCCAGCGCCGAGCGGATCATTCTCCCCGATTCGTGCACCCTGCTCGATTACATGCTGGTCAAGCTCCGCGAGCTTGTGGAAGGCCTGCAGGTTTATCCGGAGCGGATGCAACAAAATCTCGAGCTGAGCAAAGGCCTCTATTTCAGCCAGTCGGTCTTGCTCGCGTTGACCACAGCGGGCGCAGAACGGAAAGACGCTTACGAGGCGGTTCAACGCGCCGCGATGCGGACCTGGAAAGGCGAAGGGTCGTTTGCGGATAATGCGAAACGCGAACCGGAGATCACCGCGCGGCTTCCGGAGTCGGAGATCGATGGGCTTTGCTCGCTAGCGGTTCATCTACGCCACGTGGACTCGACGTTCCGGGCCGTCGGCCTGGAGTGAACTCAAGACGAATTCGGCGGCCCGGGCCGACGCATCAAGTCTTACCCCGACCATCTCGAACTCGATGCCTGCCGCGCCCCGCGGCTGGGGATCGAGCGTGATGCGGACCCGGCTGCTTTCGGGTTGGAGGACCAGTTGAGCCACCTCGAAACGGTCGGACAGCTCGACTCCGGCTACCTTGAAGACAGCGGCCAATTGCATCGTCATCGGAGCGGACGTTCCGGCGGTGAACTGGATGCAAGTGGCTTCGTTCACGAGTTTCACGTCGTTGATATCGAAGCCGCTTTGAGTGCGGATGGAATCGGCGGGCCGGCGGGTGGGCCGAACACGCATCGTCCTGATCCGCCCATCCGGCTCGAGTTCCACTGGTCCGAGTTCGAAGCCGGTGCCCCAACGATCCTCTGCGACCGCGGGCATCAAGAGTTGGGTAAGCGACAACGTCGTCGCGGAGGGCCTGGCCCGGATTGTTCCGATCTGAAATCGCGGGGTAAACTGGACGGAAATCACTTCCATTCCCAAGTTAAGCACGACCGCTCCCGTGTTCGACCCCTCGAGCTTTGCAGGCCGGACCGCAGAGAGCGGGGGCGGCTCAAGAAGCGCCGGTTCGACAGGGCGTATATCACGCACAGCGGGACGAGGCGGGGAAGCCGGGGCGGCGACTTGGGAAATTGGTTCTGCAACTTTAATCAAGCTCGCAGGCACCGGGGGATCGGGGATTGGTGCGGCAGCAGGCTCGGCTAATTTTTCCGGCGCGGTGGGCGGGGGAGCGGAAACGGCCGCTTTCTCCGGTAGCTCCTTGACAGGGCTCTTCGGTGCAACAGTTCTCTTAGCCCGCTTTTTCCCATTTCCATGGCGCCCAGACTTGGGCTCCGGGCTGGCGACACTGACGGGGTGGCCGGTAATAGTCCAATCGGACGCCGTCTCTCTTTGAGGATTGGCCGGCAATGGTCCCCGGGCGAGCGTCTCCTGCACGAGCTGGACCAGCGCTTCAGACATAAACGGCTTCGCGATTGTCGCCACGACGTTTGGGCAACGCTCCGCGGTCGCCATCATTTCCGGGACATGGCCGGACATCATCACCACGGGAATCCGGGCGGTCGCTTCGTTTTGGAGAAGGCGCTCGCAGATTTGGTCGCCACGCAGATCGGGCAGGCTGTAATCGAGCAAGACCAGGTCTGGAATCACCGCCTCAGCTCGCCTCGCGCCTTCGCCACCCGTAAAAGCGGTGACGATTTCAAGGCTCGGATCAGCCAGGGCGAGACTGTCTTCGACGAAGATCAACAGCATCTCGGTATCGTCGATCACCAGGATTTTCTTTCCGGTCTCCGCCGCGGGCCCAACCGGTTTCGGCTCTTCGAGCGGAGACACCGCGGACGCGGGAGGCTCCAGTTTCCCGGCGGTGGGTTTTGCCTCGCGAAGGGCTTCGACAAACACGTGCATCCACGGGCCCTGGATGGTGCGAGGCCCATCGACGGCCCTTTCGCTTTCCGTCCCTTGCGCGCCGTTCCACCGCATTATCTCAACCAGCGCGTCGGCGCCGCTCAGGTGCCCCGCGCTGGCATGACAGATGTGGCCGTCGAGGAAATGAATCTCACCGGCCCGTTCGCCGCCCGCTGTGATTTTCAAGGCCGCGGTCGCGCCGCTGACGCATTCAAGCGGGACGAGATCCCTCAGATTAAGGTCGCGCAGCGTGCCCCGCGAATCGCCCGAGCTGGCTTCGGTCCACGGACCCAGGAGCGCCTGGACGGCCGCGCCAAAATCAGCGAGCTCAAACGGCTTTTCGACAAACTGAATTGCGTTCGGTCCGTAACGTTCGGAAGCCAATTTGGGCGATGTGCCGGAGGCGATGGCAAGGACGCGCGCGTTGGGGTGCGCCTTGGCCATCCGGGTGAGGAATTCGATCGCGTTGGGGTGGGGTGGATCGAAATCGATGACAAAAAGTTGAGGGTTGGTCTCCGCGGCTGCTGCTTCAGCGTCGCTCAGGGATTCGACCACCCGCGTGCGATGCTGCGGGGCAAATTTCTGCAAGGCAGACGTGATGGCCGCAGCCAGCGCGTCGTACTCTTCGATGAGAAGAACGCTAGGCGCTGTCCCGGCAGGAGATTCGTGGGGTGCAGGCACGGCGGTAGCGACTGAGAAACGCGAGGATAGAAGGAGCGTTGCGCATGTCAAAGCAATGCGAGCGCAAGTTGCGTGCCTCCCACCACCGGCCGGACGCGCTTTTGAGCCGTTATTCGAAACGCAGGGCCTCGATCGGGTCCAGCTTTGCGGCGCGGTAGGCCGGGTAGTACCCGAAGCCAATCCCGATCCCCGAGCAAACGATCAACCCGGCCAGGGCCCAGCCGAACGGGAAGACCAGGTTGGCCTGGAGCCAATACGCCAGCAAATCTCCGCCGATAACGCCCAGGATGATTCCCATGATTCCGCCAGCCTCCGAGATGAAAACCGCCTCGGTCAGGAATTGCCGGAGGATATCGCGGCTCCGCGCGCCGATCGATTTGCGGATACCGATTTCCTTCGTCCGCTCCGTCACGCTGACAAGCATGATGTTCATGATCCCGATGCCGGCCGCGACGAGCGCGATCAAACTGATGACAAAAGCCCCGATCCGCACAACGCCGGCGATGGAAGCAAACGCGCTCTTGAGCGAATCGTTCGAGTAGAGTTCGAAATCGTTTTCCTGTTCGGCGCGAAGTCCACGGGCGATGCGCAGGGCCCCGATGCCCCGGTCCAGCGTGACGCCGTAGGTTTCCTGCGAGAACGATTGGGTCGCGATATTCACCGTTCGATTCGCTTCGCCGAAATTTTCGAAAAAACGCGTGAGCGGGATCACGCAAATGTCGTCCTGGCTCTGGCCGAACGCCGTGCCTTTTCCAGCCAGCCCGCCGATGATCGTGAAGGTGTGCCCATTCAGTTTCATCGTTTTGCCGATGGGCGATTCATGTGGGAACAAACGCTTCTCGATCGCCTTGCCGACCACCACGACACTGCGCGAGAACGAGACGTCTTCGTCGTTGATATTTCGTCCGTAGGCGAGGGTGTACTGGTTCGCGGTGAGAAAACTTTTGTTGGACCCGGCCACCGTCAGGCTGGGTGTGGTTTTCACCCCGTTGTAAACTGCCTGGCAATTGAAATCGAAACTTTTGAGGCAGATCTCCCGCGCGTATCCATCCATTAATTGGTAATACCGAAGCGCCTGGCGATAGGTGATATTTTTCCGATTCTGATACTTCTTCGACACGTTCCCGCCCGCGCTCACGTTGGCGGGGTATTTGGCAAACTGAAAAATATTCGAGCCGAGAAAACTGATCCCGCTTTCGATGGAGCTCTGCAAAGCCCCGATCGCGGTCATGACGGAAATGACTGAAAAGACCCCGATGGTAATGCCGGTCATGGTCAGGGCCGAGCGCAGCTTATTCGCGCCGAGCGAGGTGAGGGCCATGGCTATGATTTCCCGGAAGCGCATACCTAACGGAGTAGTGGAGTGATGGAGTGTCGGAGTAATGGCCCGCGGCGAAGCATCACTCCTTTACTCCACCACTCCATTGCTCCCTCATTCATACCGAAGCGCTGTGACGGGATCGAGACGCGAGGCGGTCCAGGCCGGGGCAAAACCCGAGACCAATCCCGTCAGGACCGAGACGATCATGCTGGTGACAACGAGCCCGAAAGAGATGGAAATCGGGAAAGCGGGCAGGGCGGCTCCGATGGCCGAGCAGAGGCCGAAAGAAACGATCAGCCCGAGCAGCCCGCCCACGAGACAAAGCGCCGTGGATTCGATCAGAAATTGGAGCAAGATCGTTCGGCGGCGCGCCCCGAGCGCCTTGCGTGTTCCGATCTCTTTCGTCCGTTCCTTTACGCTGACGAACGTAATATTCATGATGCCGATCGCGCCGACGAAGAGCGAGAGACCGGTAATAAACAGACCGGCAATGGCGATTGAGTTTTTCACCGGATCGAGGGTGCTCTTGAAGGCCTGTTGTTCGTTGAGCGAAAAATCATTCTCCTTCTCTGGCGGCACGGCCCGGATCCGCCGCATGTAACCGATCAGCTCGTCCCTGGCTTCGGGCATTTTCGTCTTGTCCTTCACCTTCACCCGGATTTCGGATTCACTTTTCGCGCTGAAATATTTCTTAAAAGCCGGGAGTGGCACGGCCACCATCGAATCCCAACTGAAAAGCCCGAGAAACGTCCCTTGCCGGGTGTTCACGCCGATGACCTTGAACGGCTGCCCGTTGATCAGCACCGATTTGTCGAGCGGGTTGTCCGAAGGAAAAAGCGCATCGGCCACGTCGTAACCGATGACCGCGACATTGGCGCCGCCACGCGATTCCATTTCGTTGAAAAAGCGGCCTTTCACGCAATCGACGGTCGAGATGGCGAGGAAATCGAAGGTGGTGCCGAGGATGTAGACGTTGTGGACCTGGTTCTCGTTGTAACGCACGCTGCGGAACCAGCTGGAAACAGGCACGGCGAGGAGCAGGTTCGAGTTTGGGCTGGCCCCGATCATGCGGTTCAACGGCTCGGCATACTCGGTTTTGATCTTTCTCCGGCTGCGATAATTCCACCAGTCGTCGCGTTGGATCCAGGACTCCTGGCCGACATAAAGCACATCGTCGCCCAGGACCGCCATACTCTTGTCGAAACCGGTCGAGATGCCGGTAATGGCGGTGCCCATGAGGGTCACGGCCACGATGCCGATGATGACGCCCAGGGCGGTCAGCATCGAGCGCGTCTTGTTCGAGCGCATCTGGGTTGCGGCGATTTTCCAGCTCTCGGTGAGTTCGTAGAAGAACCGTTTCATCGCGGGAACCAGGTGGAACTACGTGAAAGCGAGCGTCTGGATTTCCGTCGGCTCGGCCAGATCATCGCTTTCGATCAGGCCGTCCCGCAAATGGACCGTGCGGCGGGCATGCCGGGCGATGTCCGCCTCGTGGGTGACGAGAATGATGGTGTTGCCCGCCTGGTAGAGGTTCTCGAGCAAAGCCATGATCTCCTCACCGGTCTTGGAGTCGAGATTTCCGGTCGGTTCGTCCGCAAGGATAATGGACGGATTGTTGACCAGGGCCCGGGCGATCGCGACGCGCTGCCGCTGCCCGCCGGACAACTCGTTAGGCTTATGGTGAAGACGGTCGCCCAGTCCGACGTCGCGCAAAGTCTGGGCGGCGCGTTCCTCGCGGGTTTCCGGATCGATCCCGGCATAAATGAGGGGCAGTTCGACATTGCGCAGGCTGGTGGAGCGCGGGAGCAAATTGAAGGTCTGGAAGACGAAGCCAATCTCGCGATTACGAATGGCCGCCAGCTCGTCGTCATCCATCGCCGCGACGTCCCGGCCGTTGAATTCGTAACGGCCGGAGCTCGGGGTATCCAGGCAGCCGAGCATGTTCATGAGCGTAGACTTGCCGCTGCCGCTCGGTCCCATGATCGCCAAATATTCATTGCGGTGGATCTGGAGCGTCACCCCGCGCAACGCATGGACGGTCTCCTCGCCCATGACGTAATGCTTCGTGATGTTCTCGATGTCGATCACGATGGGACCGTGCGGTCGCATCGTCTCGGTGTTCAGCATATTGCTCGGGAACCTTGCAGCGAACGGGGCTACTTCGTCGTTTCCTTGTCGATCACAACTTTGGCGCCGTCCTTTAATTTTCGGCTAATTGCGCTGTAACTGCCTGAAATTACTTCGTCCCCGACATTCACGCCGCTCTTGATTTCCATGGAGGTATCATCGGCGATTCCCGTGGTCACTTTTGCCATCTCCGCCTTGTTTCCCTTCTTGAGAAACACCACTTTCAGCATCTTCGCCCGGTCGTCTTTCAACGTCTGTTTTTCAATTCGCTCGTTCGTGACTTCGGCGTTGTTGTCCTCCTGATCCCTCTCGGCTACGCGTTGCTTCCGCTTTTCAATTTCCTCCGGACTCAGATTGGTGTCTCCGGTGCGAATCGTCACGCTTTGCATCGGCACCGCCACGACATCCTTCACCATGTTCGTCTCGATTTCGGCGGTACAGCTCAGACTGGGGCGCAGGGAAACATCGGTGTCGTCCATTCGGATTTTCACTTCGAAGTTCGTGACCTCCTCCTGGGTTCCGGCGCCGGTCGTTTTGCCCGTATTCGCGATTAGCTGCACCACGCCCTTGAACTTGCGTTCGGAATAGGCGTCGATGGTGATCGTCGCTTTCTGGCCGACCTTTACGTTGACCACGTCATTTTCATTCACATCCACGCGCGCTTCCATGTGGCCGAGGTCGGCGACCCGCATGACTTCGGTCCCGGCAAACTGATTTGTCGCGACGACGCGTTCGCCGAGTTTGCTGTTCAGCACCGTCACCGTGCCCTCGATCGGTGAGTAAATGGTCGTCTTCGAAAGCTGATCGCGCGCCTGGCTCGAGCCGGCCTCCGCGCGTTCGATTTCGTGCTGGGAACTTTCGTAAGTCGACTTCGCCACGTCCCGCGCCGTTTGCGCGACGGAAAATTCCGACTCGGAAATCATCTTCTTGTTGAACAAGTCCTGGGCGCGCTTCAAATCGGCCTCCGCCTTCGCGAGCGTGGCCTTTTGCTGCAAGTTCACCGCCTGCGCGCCGCTGATCGCAGCTTCCTGGGCCTCCACCAAGGCTTTGTAAGAATCCGGCTTGATCTTGATCAGGAGGTCGCCCTTCTTTACCGCCATTCCGTCCACCACGGGCAACTCAATGATTTCCCCGGCCACCTCCGGAGAAATCTTCACCTCTACCTCGGGCTGAATCTTGCCGGTCGCCGAAACCGTTTGCAGGATTGTCTTGCGGACCGCCTTCTCGGTGGTGACGGGGATCGGTTTCTCTCGTTTTCCGAGGATCGACGAAATGACGATCCAGAGCAAAACGAGAACGCCAAGAATCGTGTACCATCTGCGCCAAACGGGCCTCCTCTTCTTCTTTTTCTTGGTCGGAGCGGGAGTGGCGATTTGGTGCATTGCTGGCGGGGGGGTTGTGGCGGCGAGAGAAATAGTGGCTTTTAGACCTTTGGAAAGCAAATCTCGTTCATCTTTGGGGTGGGGGGACCAAGTAATGCAGGAAGCGTGCGAGGCGATCTCTGCCGTCACGAATCATATCTAATAAGATGCGGCGGGGACAAGAAGTGGATTCAAGATTGTGTCGTGGCTTCCTTGATCTCCTGGCCCCACAGCGAACGCTCCCGGATCCGCTCGATCGCCCAAGTCGCGTGCTCCGCGATAAGTGGTTCAGAATCAATGGCTAATTGATGGAGCGCTGGCAGGTCTGCCGCGTCGCCTGTATTTCCCAGGGCGACGCAAACATTTCTCAAAAACCCGCGGCGCTTGATCCTTTTGATCGGGGAGCCATGAAAAAGCGTGCGAAATTGGATATCGTCCAGGGACAAGTAATCACGCAAGAGCATGTTGTTCGCCGGCCGCGCCGCGAACGCGGTTTCTCGCGAAACCGCGGCAAACCGGTTCCAGGGGCAGGCATCCAGGCAATCGTCGCATCCATAAATCCGATCGCCGACAAGCGGCCGCAGCTCCGGAGGGATCGAACCTTTTAGCTCAATCGTCAGGTAAGAGATGCAGCGCCGCGCGTCCAGCCGATGGGCGTCCGTAATCGCACCGGTCGGGCACGCAGTGATACATCGTGCGCAGGTGCCGCAGCGGGCCGGTTGCGGAGCGTCGGGAGGCAAATCCAGCGTGGTCAGGATTTCGGCCAGGAAAAACCAGGTGCCGAGCCTGGGGTCGACAAGCATTGTGCTCTTGCCGTGCCACCCGATCCCGGCTTCCGCCGCGTAATCTCGTTCGAGGATTGGCCCGGTATCGACGTAACACTTTTGCACGCCGCCGCAATCGGCCAGAAAAACCCTCAATTGCTCCAGTTTCGGGAGCATGATGTCGTGGTAATCCTCCCCCCAGGCATAGCGAGCGATCTTGCCGGTCGCAGCGCCGAGCGGCCTTCGGCCATTGGCCTGTTTCCGAGCAGTCGGCTGCTCGCCCTGCCAATAATTCAGCGCCACCACAACTACCGAGCGGACACCGGGCAAAACCTGTTGCGGATCGCACCGCTTCTCTTCACCCCGAGCCAACCAATCCATCTCGCCCGCCGCACCTTCACGCAACCACGCCCGAAACTCATTGCCGTGTCGCGGCGAAGCCGCCGCGGCGATCTTGCACCAATCGAAACCGAGCGCTTTGGCCCGTTCAACGATTTCCCGCTTCAGCTCAACGCCTGCTTGCGACTTCGGTTGGGTAGATGGTTGAGATACAACAGTCACAGTTTTTCAATGCTTTTGAGAACGGCGTCTGCCACTTCCTCGTGCGTCAGGCGCGATGTGTCCACTCGCACGTCCGCTGCTTCGCGGTAAAGCGGCGCGCGTGCCCGCAACAATTCCACCAGGGTCGCGCGCGGGTCTTCCGTCTGCAAGAGTGGGCGGGTCGCGCGCTGAGAAATCCTGCGGAAAAGAGTCTCCTCATCTGCTTCCAGGCTCACCACTCGGCCCAGCTCTCGCAGCATTTTCACATTTTCCGGGCGAAGCACGATTCCTCCGCCCGTCACAATGATGGCAGGCCCGGCCTTGGAGAGTCGCCCGAGCGCTTCCGATTCCGCGTCGCGAAATTTCTCCTCCCCAAACCGTGCGAAAACCTCCATGACCTCCAGGCCAAACCCGCTCGAGACAATTTCATCCGTGTCGAGACGCGGCAGCCCCGTTTTCCGCGCCAGCGCCTTGCCGGTCGAAGACTTTCCCGTTCCCATAAACCCGATGATCACAATGGACTGGCCGCGTCCGGTCATGCGGAAAATGTAGAGGCGCCTGGGCCAAGCGCCTACCCGAAACAACAGGCGCATGGAGCAAAGCCTCCAGCGCGAAAAAAGCCCTTTACAACGCAACCGGTTATGGGGAACTGGAGCCATGCCTGAATCAGAATCTTCCAGCTCGCTCGTGGCCATCATCATGGGCAGCAAATCGGATTGGGAAACGATGCGCCACTCGGTTGAAATGCTCGATGAGCTTGGCGTGCCGAACGAAGCTCATGTCCTCTCCGCGCATCGCACCCCGGATGCCACCGCGGATTTTGCGCGAAAGGCGGCGGACCGCGGGCTCCGCGTCATCATCGCCGGCGCGGGCGGCGCCGCGCATCTGGCCGGCGTAATCTCGGCTTACACCTGGCTTCCGGTGCTCGGCGTGCCGATTCAATCAAAGGCGTTGCATGGCCTGGATTCGCTTTTGTCCATCGCGCAAATGCCAGGCGGCATTCCCGTGGGGTCGCTGGCAATCGGCGACGCCGGGGCGAAAAACGCCGCGCTGCTCGCCGCCAGCATTATCGGAATCAGCGACGAGAAAGTTCGGGAAAAACTTCAGGCTTTTCGAAAAAAGCAGACCGACGCGGTGCTCGCCCAGCGGGTGCCATGACGCAAGTTGTTCCTTCGCGCACCCCCGGGCAGCGCGCGAAGGCCGTAGCCGCCGCCGTGGATTTGCTGCGAAGCGGCCACACCGTCGCGTTGCCCACGGAAACCGTGTATGGCCTCGCCGCCGATGCGCTCAAAAGCGAAGCCGTCGCCAGGATTTTTGAGACGAAGGAGCGGCCCCGCTTCGATCCGCTCATCGTTCACCTGCCGGACCCGTCTTGGCTCGAACGCCTCGTCACGATCGAAGACGATTCCCGAGGGCTGATCGAGAAATTGATCGCGCAGTTCTGGCCTGGACCGTTCACGATTGTTTTGCCGCGGCGGAAAATTGTTCCCGAAATTGTCACGTCCGGTCTCGACACGGTCGCCGTTCGAATGAGCGCGCATCCGGTGTTTGCGGAAGTCATTCGTGCATTCGATTCGCCCCTGGCCGTGCCGAGCGCGAATCGATTTGGGCGGGTCAGCCCGACGACTGCGCAGCACGTGCTGGATGAGCTCGACGGACGAATTCCGCTCATTGTCGATGCGGGACCAACCCTCCATGGAATTGAGTCGACCATCGTCGCAGTGCGCAATGGACGAATGGAAATGCTGCGGCGCGGTCCGATCGCCGTCGAACAGCTCAAGGTGTTCGGTGAAGTCGTTTTCGCGGAAGCCGCTCCGCGCCCTGAAGCGCCGGGGCAGCTTCCATCGCATTACGCGCCGTCCACTCCGCTCCTTCTCACCGGTGATCCGTTTTCCTTCGCCGTCCGCGCGAACCAGAAATGCGGACTGCTCGCCTGGCGTTCCATGGCGGGAGCAAGGCAATTTGCCGCAATTCGACAACTTAGTTCCCGCCAGGATCTGCGCGAAGCCGCCGCAAATCTCTTTCGTTATCTGCGCGAATTGGACCAACTGAACCTGGATCTGATCGTCGCGGAAAAATTGCCAAATGAAGGTCTGGGCGCGGCCATAAATGACCGGCTGGACCGAGCGGCGGCTCAACCCTGATGCGCCAGACAGGCTTGCACGAAAGCCTTGAAGAGCGGGTGCGGTTTGTTCGGCTTGCTCTGAAACTCAGGATGGTACTGGCAGGCGAGGAAATAGGGGTGGTCGCGCAACTCAATTAGTTCCGCGAGCGCTCCATCCGGCGAAGTTCCCGAGATGGTGAATCCCTTCTCGCCCATCTGTTCGCGATACTTCATGTTGAATTCGTAGCGGTGCCGGTGTCGCTCGAGCACTTCGCTGTCGCCGTAGATTTTTTCCGCGACGGTTCCCTGGGCGATCTTCGTCGGCCACGTGCCGAGCCGCATGCTCGCGCCTTTGGTCTTCACGTCGCGCTGCTCATCGAGGAGGCAAATGACGGGATCCGCTGCATTCTCATCGAACTCGGTGCTGTTGGCGTTCGCGAGGCCGCACACGTTCCGGGCGAACTCGATTGTCGCCACTTGCATTCCGAGACAAAGCCCGAGGTACGGCACCTTGTTTTCCCGGGCGAAACGCGCCGCGCTGATCTTGCCCTCCACCCCTCGTTCACCGAATCCCCCCGGAATGAGAACGCCCGCCACGTCTTTCAGATGCCCGTCGACGCCGTCCATGAGCGACTCCGCATCGATTAATTTCAAATCGATTCCGCAATCCTGGCTCGCGGCGGCGTGGGTAAGCGATTCATAAATGCTCTTGTACGCGTCCTGGAGGTCGATGTATTTTCCGACGACCGCGATCTTCACCTGTTTCTTTGGGCTGACGACGCGTTCGACAAACTTGCGCCAGTTGGCCAGGTTCGGTGGCGGCGCTTCGATCTGGAGCAACTCGCAGACGAGGTCGTCGAGACCCTCCTCGTTCAGCATGAGAGGCATCTCGTAGATCGTGTGCTCCACATCGCGCGCTTCGATCACCCCTCGGGGTGAAACGTTACAAAACATCGAAAGCTTCTGCCGGAGCTCGGCATCCAGCGCGTGTTCCGTGCGGCAAAGCAGCACCTGCGGCTGCAAGCCGATCTCGCGCAGCTTTGCGATGCTCTGCTGAGTCGGCTTTGTCTTCAACTCGCCCGCCGCCCGGATGTAAGGCACGAGCGTGACGTGGACGTTCACGACATTTTGCGCGCCCACTTCGAGAATGAACTGGCGAATTGCTTCCAGAAATGGCAGCCCCTCGATGTCGCCGGTGGTTCCTCCAATTTCCGTTATGACGACGTCGGCCTTGCTCTCAGCCGCCACCTCGCGAATGCGATTCTTGATTTCGTCGGTCACGTGCGGGATCACCTGGACGGTCTTGCCCAGGTAGTCGCCGCGCCGCTCTCTCAAGATCACGTTTTCATAAACCTGGCCGCTCGTGAGATTGTTGTGCTTCGAAAGCACGCAATTGGTGAAACGCTCATAATGGCCGAGATCGAGATCGGTCTCCGCGCCGTCATTGAGCACGTAAACCTCGCCATGCTGGAACGGATTCATTGTCCCCGGATCGACGTTCAAGTAGGGATCGAACTTTTGGAACACGACCCGCAAACCGCGCAGCTCGAGGAGGGTGCCGAGGGAAGCCGCCGCGAGGCCTTTCCCTAACGAACTCACCACTCCTCCTGTAATAAAAATGTATTTCATCGCCGTCGCTTCGAGGATCGCCGGCCGGCGGAAACGATCAGACGCTCGATCATTCGAGCGTCTTCCGGCGTGTCGACGCCGGGCGAGCCGCGACCAGTCATGACCACCTTGATTCTTACTCCATTCTCCAGCGCGCGCAATTGCTCGAGCGATTCCGCGCGCTCGAGCGGCGACGATTTCCAGCGGACGAAGCGCAGGAGAAGATCGCGGGTGTAGCCGTAAATGCCTTGATGGCGGAGATGCAGGGACAAGGAGCGGCGGTTTGCCAACCGCCGGTTTAATTGGTCGGCGGTTGGCAAACCGCCGCTCCGTGCTGCAGGAATCACGGCGCGCGAGAAGTAGAGGGCTTCGCTCTTCCGGTTCACCACCACTTTCACTTGATGGGGTGACTCGGCTTCGCGTGGATCGGCAAACGGATGGGCGGCGGTGATCATCTCGAGTTTGCGGTCCCGCTGCAGTTCGCGGACAAGGCGATCGATCAGTTTCGGATCGATCGTCGGCTCGTCGCCTTGGATGTTGACGACATGAGCGAACCGCCCCGCTTTCGCCGCGACCTCCGCGATGCGATCGGTGCCGCTCACATGATTCTTTGACGTCAGGGCGACTTCCGCGCCCCAATCGAATGCTGCCTCGGCGATCCGGAAGTCGTCCGTCGCGATGATCAAGTGATCGAGTTTCTTGGCACGCCGGCATTGTTCCCAAACGTGCTGGAGCAGTGGCTTGCCCGCGATGAGATGGAGCGGTTTGCCGGGGAAACGCGTCGAAGCCCACCGAGCGGGGATGATGCCAAGGGCTTTGCTCATATTGGCGGGTGGAAAGAGATGACAGCGCTCTTCTTCATCGCCCGGTTTCGAGGATGATCTCCGTCGCGTGCGCGAGATCGCGCGCTACGAAATCGGCGCGGCAGTCTAATTCCTGCGCACCATAGCCTGTTTGCACGAGGATCGTTCGCACACCGGCATTTCGTCCGCACTCGATATCGCTGGTTTTGTCGCCGATAAAGTAGGACCGCGGGAGGTCGAGCTGGTGATCGCGTTGCGCTTCGAAGACCATTCCGGGCGCGGGTTTTCTGCGCGATGAATTCGCTTCGGGAAGATCGGCGCAATAATAAGTCGCGTCGATCAAGCCGTTTCCGAGCTGGCGGAGACATTCCCGCTCGACCGCGCGATAATCGTCCTCGCTAAAATAACCGCGACCGATCCCGCTTTGATTCGTCACCACGACCAATTTGTAACCCGACCGCTTTAATTGCCGGAGCGCCTCACCAGCGTTGGGGAAAACTTCGACCCTGGCTGGATCGCCGCAATAATCGACATCGGCCATGAGCGTTCCGTCGCGATCGAGAAAAACGGCCGGGCAGTCCCCGCTAGACGAGACTGTCATTATGAAAGCTGGCGAGCAGTTCCTCGCTTGTGACGGTCGCTGTTCCGAGTTTGCCGACGACAACAGCGCTGCCGTGGTTGGCGATCTCCGCGGCTTCGCCGGGGGTCGCGCCGGCGCAAAGCCCGAGGGTAAAAAGCGCGATGGCGGTGTCGCCCGCGCCCGAGACGTCGAAGACTTGCCGCGCCTTGGTGGGAATATAATGAGGCCGATTTCCTTTTTGAAAGAGCATCATGCCTTGTTCGCCCAGAGTGATGAGCAGGTATTTCGTGTCCCATTTCTCCAGCAAAGTCTCGCCCACTTTCAAAAGCGCCTGGTCCTGGCCGGCCGGGTCGATCGGATCGCTCCAGGGCAGGCCCGCGGCTAGAAACGCTTCGTTCCGATTGGGTTTCACTACGGTGATGTTCTTCCAGTCGAGCGGGTGGCGAGGATTTGGATCTCCCGAAACGATCTTTCCGGCCCTGAGGACTTCCTCGCATATCTGGCCGACAAGCTCGGCGCCGAGCAGGCCTTTGCCGTAATCTTCAAAGATGATGGCGTCGATCTCCGTCAGGCGGCGCCGAACGTTATCGACGATTTGAGAAACTTGCGCAGGGGTAGGGGAACGGACCTGCTCCCGGTCCACCCGAACGATCTGCTGATTGCGGGCGATAATGCGCGTTTTCACGATCGTCTGGAAGCCGGCGTCCTCGATTGCGTCCGCGGTGTCGATTTTTTGTTCGGCGAGGAGCTCGCGCAGTTGCCGCCCCCCGCGATCCGATCCGATCAAGCCAATGACTGAAACAGCGTCAATAAATTCGCGCAGATTGCGCGCCACATTCGCCGCGCCGCCGGGATAAAAACTCTCGCCCGTTACCTCGACCACCGGCACCGGCGCTTCGGGTGAAATGCGGCCGACTTTGCCCCAGACAAACTCGTCCAACATGAGGTCGCCGATGACGAGAATGCGTTTCGTCTTGGCATTGGCCAAAATCTCTCGTAAGCGTCGCACATTCATAAGAAACAAATCCGCCTTGGAAAAAGAATTTGGAACCGATGCCGCCAGCTTGAGAGGTTTTTGCGATTCAGAGTCAAAATCTTGAACGGGTTAATTTGTGCGTTACAGACTTCTGCCTAGAGTGACTCATTAATCCTGAATACGAAGGCGAAATCAACAGTCGAAGCACCCGATGATCCCATTCGCTAAAATTTGCAAACTGACCGTCACCCTGGCGGTCGCCCTGCCGCTTTGCGTCACTGGCGCAGACGCGCCTAAACACATCGACGTAAAACAATTATCGAAAAAGGTCGATGACGTCGTCGTCCCGTTGCCGAACGAGGTTTTCGGCGCACTGAACAAACTGGGAGGAGTGAACTGGCGCGAATACGTCAGGAACGACAAGGGGAGCAATTTTACCGAGCGTCCCCGTATCGCGCTTTTGCTCGGGGCCGTGATTGCCGATGGCTTCATCGCCGTGCAGGCGGAGGACGCACCCACCGTGAAGGAGATCGGCCAGCGTGTTCTGGCGCTTGCCAAAGGCATCGGCGTCGGCAATTCGATCACGCCCCATGCCAAGGCGATCACGGAAGCGGCCGACAAGCGAAATTGGGTCAGCGTGCGACAGGAGCTCGACCGCACGCAAAACAGCGTCCAGCAGGCCATGAACGAAGTGCATGACGAAAAGCTCTCGCAACTGGTGAGTTTGGGCGGCTGGCTCCGCGGGACCGAAGTGCTGACGGCCGTGGTTAACAAACGTTATTCGCAGGATGGCGCGGAACTCCTGCACCAGCCGGATTTGCTCGCTTACTTCGAAAGCCGCTTGCAATCGATGCCGGAATTTAACCTGAAGCTGCTCCAGGACATTCACAAAGCCTTGATTGAAGTGAAGCCTCTGATCGATGTCGGCGAGGCGCACATTTCTCCGGCGTCCGTCAAGAAAATCAACGAGATCACGACGCGACTGGGTGATGCGATCACGAAAAAATCCTAAGGAGCCATGACCTATTCCTCCAAAACAGCCTGGCGTTCGAGCGTGGCGATCGCTTGCGTCTTTGCGCTCGTCCTGGCCGCCCCGGCCTCCGTGGATGACGCGCAATCTTTCGCGCTCCAAGCCGCGGAGCCTTATGTCAAAGAAGGTTTCCAGGTGCGCGAGGATTACTGGGGTGGTGATCTTGCGGCGGGCGAGAAAAAGGCGGTGCGCCAGCAATTGTTCAAGGGGAACGAATATTGGTTCTGGCTCGGGACCGAAGTGGAAGCCGCCAAGGTTTCCGTCCACGTTTACGACTCGGAAGGCAAGCTCGTGGAGCAGCCCGACGGCTGGCAAAAAGGCCACTTCGCCGCGGCCCACGTCATTCCCAAGAATACGGGCAGCTATTTCGTCATCGTGGAAATCGAGTCTTCCCCGGAAGAACGGACTCACTGGGCCCTCGTTTACGGATTTCGCTAGGCTTCTTTCCATGGGCGTGGGCCCTTGCACGCGTGGTTTGACACCCAGAGCGTCCGCGTTATCATCAGCGCCCCTTGGGTTCGCACCGAAATGACTGAAACCCGCACGCTGCAGTTTGAGAGCGCACGTGCCGTGCAATCTCTTTACGCGAACGATCTCAAACTCTTGAAAACGCTCGAAGATTCGCTCGCCGTGAAGGTTACGACGCGAGATGGCTGGGTTAAACTGGAAGGAGCCGCCGAGCAAGTGGACCGGGCTCAACGGGTTTTCGAGCAACTGGAACAGGCGCGGCAGAAGGGCGTGGACATTCATAAACATGAATTCACCTATGCGCTGAGTTCAGTGATGGAGTCGCGCCCCGACAATCTAAACGATGTCGTGGACATAAAGATCACCACGTCGTCCCGCAAGCCGCCGATCGTCGCACGCACGATCGGCCAGCGGAATTATGTCGAGGCGATTCAAAAACACGACATCGTTTTTGGGATTGGTCCCGCCGGTACGGGAAAGACTTATCTCGCCGTGGCCATGGCGGTGGCGGCGCTGAAAAAAGAGCAGGTCAGCCGCATTATTCTGACGCGCCCAGCCGTCGAAGCAGGCGAGGCCCTCGGGTTCTTGCCCGGCGATCTTCAGGAAAAAATTACGCCTTATCTGCGGCCGCTTTACGATTCGCTGCGCGATATGCTCGACGCCGAGGAGATCGAGCGCGCAGTGGCCCGGCAGACGATCGAAGTGGCGCCGCTTGCCTATATGCGGGGACGCACGCTCAGCAACGCTTTCGTTATTTTGGATGAAGCGCAAAACACCACCACCGAACAAATGTTCATGCTCCTGACGCGCATCGGGCCCAACTCGAAATGCGTCGTCACGGGCGACGTCACGCAGATCGATTTGCCCTCGAATAAACGCTCCGGCCTGGTCGAGGCCTTGCAGGCGCTGAAAACGGTCCCGGGCATTTCGTTCGTCTATTTCAACGAGCGGGATGTCGTCCGGCATGAGCTGGTTCGCGCGGTGATCAACGCCTACCAGGTGCATCGTTCCCCCGCGATTGCCGGTGGAAATTCGGCCCGCAAATAACGCCATGTTCGATTTTCTTAAACGCAGCCAACTGATGAAGCGCGGGCTCGCCTCACGCAAGACCCGGCGTCGCCGAAGCAGGAATGAACTGCTCCACAGCCTCGAATACGCGCACTACGTCAAATGGCTCATCTTCGCGGCGTTCGTGGCCGGCATGGCGTTTCTCATCTTCAGCGGCCAGCAGCCGGAGCCGACCAAGAATTTCGTCATCGGGCTCCTCTTTTTTGCCACGGCCCTAACCCAGCTCTGGATCAATCAGCCGACGACGTTTTTGCGAAGCTCGCGGCTCCTCCTGGTTTTCGGCGTGATCTTTGTCCAGCTCGCCGCGACCAAGTTTGTTTTGTTGCTTTGCAACAGCGGAAACTACGCTTTTCTCCGCCCGGAGACCGTGGGCCTGATCGCCCCCTATGCGTTCGCTCCTCTCGTCCTGAGCGTCTTGCTGGGGCGCAACCACGGCCTCTACGCTTCAGTTTTTGTCAGTCTCTGGAGCAGCATTCTTTTTGGAAAAGTGGACGCGCCGTTGCTCGTTTGCGGATTGATCAGCGGCTTTACGGCGGTTTATCTCACGCTCCAGGTTCGCCGGCGGAGCCGGTTGATTCGGGCCGGTTTCGGCGTTGGCGTGGCCATTTGGCTTTTGGCGCTTACCTTCGGCCTCATCGGTCCCATCGATTTCTTTTCACCGGGCGGGACCGACTGGAAAATGATCGGGATTCAAAGCGCCCTGGCTATCGGCAACGGCATTCTCACGGCCACGATTGTGGGCGGCATCCTGCCGATTCTCGAACACTCGTTTCAGGTCACGACGGACATTTCCTGGCTCGAGGCGTCCGATCTCAATCACCCGTTATTGCGCCGCATGACGATCGAGGCGCCTGGCACCTACCACCACAGCCTGGTCGTGGCGAATCTCGCCGAAACGGCCGCGGAAGCGATCGGGGCTAACGCGACGCTTTGCCGCGTTTGCTCGTATTTTCACGATATCGGCAAGTTGGTGAAGCCGGATTACTACACGGAGAACATGAACTTCGAGCGTAATCCGCACGACGAGCTCGCACCCACGATGAGCGCGCTGATCATCATTGCGCACGTCAAGGAAGGCGTCGATCTGGCTTTGAAGCACAAGTTGAATCGCCGGATCATCGACATCATCCAGGAACATCACGGCACATCGTTGGTCTATTATTTCTACAAGCGGGCGCTCCAGCAGCAGGAGGACGCGCGCACCGGAGGCAAGATCATGAATCTGCGGGAGGGCGATGTCCCGGATGTGCGCGAGGAAACATTCCGTTACTCCGGCCCGAAACCGCAAACGAAAGAGAGCGCGATCGTCAGCCTGGCGGACATGGTTGAGAGCGCGTCGAGGAGTTTGGAAAAGCCGACTCCGCAAAAAATCGAGCAGCTCGTCTCCGATTTGATCGCGCAACGAATCGCGGACGGACAGCTCGTCGAGTGCGACCTGACGCTGGCGGACTTGAACACGATCGCGGAGCGCTTCCGTTTCACCCTGATGACGATGCTGCACACCCGCATTGCCTATCCGAAGCAGGACACCAAAATCACGATGCTCCGGGACGACGGGGCGCAGCCTGACGTGATGGCCGGGACGAGGAAGCCGGAATCGGCGCCACCGGTTTCCGCGGCCTGATCAGGTCCTAGGGCCGGATTTCGATCGGCGTCCCATCAGGAACCGCGCGCCAGATTTCTTCAATTTCGAAATCGGTCACGGCAATGCACCCGGCGGTCCAATCGGTCATTCGATGAAAGGCCCCGATCCAGCCCTTTCCGTTTCGAATTCCGTGAATCATGATGTCGCATCCCGGCGGAACTCCGGCGGCTGCTGCGCGGTCGATATCCCGCTGCTCCGGGTAAGAGACGTGCAAGGCGAGATGGTAATCGCTGTCCTCTTTATGGAAGTCGATCAGGTAAATTCCCTCCGGCGTGCGTCGATCGCCTTCCTGCTCCTTCGGTCCCACCGGCGCGCGGCCTAACGCCACGCGATAAGTTTTGAGTGGCGCCCCATCACGCAAAAGAGTCAGACGCCGCGCCGCCTTTTCCACGAGCACGCGATCGGCGGTGACGTTTGGGGGCAGGGGACGAAGATTGAAATGCGCGCCGATGGCAACGCCGGCAGCCCCGAGGCAAAGAAACAGAAGAACCAGCGCGATCAGTCTCAACATTACGGCGCCGTCGCTCCTACCCGTCCACCGGGCGTCTCGCCCGCGGCTCGCGTTCTTTGGTGGTGCCCGTGCTCGGGACCGTCACAAAAGGACCTCCCTCCAGCGGCGCGGCGGAGGAAAATGCGACATCGGGCATATCGCTGGGCAAGCCCTCCACCGGAAACTCTTTTCGGAGTGGGAAATAAGGATAGCCATCCCACATGAGAATCCGGCGAAGATCCGGATGGCCGCTGAACCGAAGCCCCATCATGTCGTAAATTTCCCGTTCGTGCCAGTTGGCCGTCGGCCAGATATCCGAGACTGTCTCGACTTCGCCCTCGTCCTCGGAAACCCGCAGTTTCAGCCGCAGATGAACGGCGAGTGTCATGGAATAGAGCTCGTAGACGATCTCGAACCGAGGTTCTTCCCCAAAATTATCGACACTGGTGATATCGATCAGATAATCGAATGAAAGCTCGTCCTTGCAGAATTGAGCGACCTCACGCAGGTCGCTCGCCAGAAGAGTAAAAGTCGTTTCGCCGCGGAATTCCGTCTTCTCCTGGATCTTGTTGCCCAGAAGCTGGCCGAGCGACGCGAGAAGGTCGGTCCCCGTCATGCCATGACACGTTCGAGTTGCTCGACTAACTCGCGCTTCTGTCCCCGGAATGAACTTTCTCCCGAAATCTTCGACTGCAGCTTCATCAAACCCTCGAGCAACGCTTCCGGCCGGGGCGGACATCCCGAAATATAAACGTCCACGGGCAACAATTGATCGATGCCCTGCAAAACGGCGTAGGACCGGTACATTCCGCCGCTCGAAGCGCACGCCCCCATCGCGATCACCCATTTCGGTTCGGGCATCTGCTCGTAAATCCGCTTCACGGCCAGCGCCATTTTGTAGGTGACCGTCCCGGCCACGATCATGACATCGCACTGCCGCGGCGAGAACCGCATCACTTCGGCGCCGAACCGGGAAATATCGAAACGGGAAGCGCCGGTCGCCATCAGCTCGATGGCGCAACAAGCGAGACCCATCGGCATCGGCCAAAGCGAATTCTTTCGCATCCAATTCATCGCTGCATCCAGGCGGGTAAAGATGACATTGCCTTCGATCTTCGAATCGTAAGCCGCTGGCCGCACTTCGCGCATGGCGAAACACTAAAGTCGCGCTCCTGCACCGCAACAAGAATTCCCATTTGTCGCTCCGGTGTCCGACGCGTGGTGCCGCGCTCCAAATGGATTTCTTTTACCCGGAGGGACGTGCTTCCGCACGTCCGCCCTCAATGCACATTTAATCGACCACCGGAAGAGCGGGGGGATTTCTGGGGAAAACCGGACCGATCCGTTCGGGGGCGAATTGGTTAACTGCGGCAGATTACCGAGCCGCCCCGTGCCGTGTCACGAAAAAAATCATAGCCGAACTGAAACCAGATGCGGTGCGCCCGCGCTATGCTCCTACGAGTTCATCGTAGTGAGCGCCGACTTCAGCAGGAACTTCGACGAGCTTCTTTTCTTCGGGGCGAAGCGCGCCACCTTCTTGGTCTCCCGGGTCTCTTCCAGGCGGCATGTGCCCGTTCGATTCAATGTAACTAGCCAGTGCCGCCAGCGCCAAAAGCGCAAGGAGCCGGATCCACGCCGGTTGATGGATCGGAGGCGGAACGGTCGGAGGCTCATATGGATTCTCCGGTGGCAAGGGCGCCGATGTGTGCATGAACAGCGCTGCAGCGCCCGGCAACATCTTCAAATACTCAGCCAAGGTGTTCAGCCATTCACGCACCTCCGTACCGCGATTGGGCGGAGGCTCATTCGGCTTGGGCGGGCGAGGCGGCGGATCTTTCGGGGGCCGACAAAACAAATCCTGCAATCTTAAGATCTTGCCAGTGACTTGCGCCACTCCCGTTTGCTGCGCAGTGATTTGAGGAAGCAGCTTCCTAATTTGTTCAAGAATATTCTGCACCTCCGCTTGCTTGATCCGTCCCTGCTTTTTCGCCAACTCGTTCAGGCTCGGCAACAGTTCTTTCTTTAGCGCGTCGAAATCGCGCAAAGGCGCCAGTTCTGGATGCTCGCGAATAAGCTCGGTAAGCGGTAACCCGCGCTCCTGTCCTCCGAGCGGACTACTTCTAAGAATCTCTCGGACATCCTCTTCCAGATTCTTGCTGATCTTGCGCAGGAACAGACATGCGGCATCGGTGGCCGTCTTCAACGCCTGAAAACGCTCCTCGTCGTCGGAAGCCGTGTCGAAGGCGACTAGTGCGCGGTCGATCGTGTCGATCAGAACGCGCAGCTCATCCATAGCATCGGTATATCAACCCGGCTCTGTCCCAGCAAGTTTTTTCAAAACTAGAGGTGCCCCACCTGATCAATCTGAAATGCGCTTCCGCGCAGATATTCACACCCGGTGCGTGCTCGAAAAGGACGTTGTCGAGGACGAAGACCGCGGAGCGGCGCTGTTTCAGAATGGCGCTCATCTACGCAACACAATCCAAAAAGCGTCGCACCAGACGGAATGCAGGCTCATAGCATTTTACCGCGTGTGGTGTCGGCGCGAGCTCACCATGAAATAGGGTACATCGCATCAAGTAGAGTGCCTCGACCACGCCAGCGAACAGTGCCTCACGGCCGCAGCGAAACGTAAAGGCCCCGCATACAATAGGCGCCTCGTTACCCTGCAAGAGGTTGGCTATCTGTTTAGGAGCGATTTGTTGGTAAAGGCTTCGCAAAAACGCCCGGAGATTGTTAGTGAGATTCTGTTGGAACGTAGGAAGCGCTTCAAGTTCTGAGAGATTGTATGTCTGCTGTTGGTGCGAAAAGCGGACATTGTTGTTGCGAGTAACTTCGATTCGAATCTGGTTGTTGGGCTGCCGGGCCGCTAAGAATGCATAACCAGATCGATTACCATTTTTCGTCAAGGGTGGACTATCCCGGAGATAGATGCGCGTCAGCGTTATGCGCTGCTTTTCAACACCCTTGCCGGCTGCGATCTCGTGGATTTCGAGCCGGTGATGTAGCATAGCAATATCCGCACGAAATTGTTCCGCCTCCTCGCTTTCGACCTCAAGAAGAGGTCGAAGATGACCAGAGACAGGATTGGCATTCCACTTGATCTCTTCAATTACCGCGCGATCCGTTTCAGCGGCGTAAGCGCTGCGATACCACGCATTGAAAGCCAGCCAAGTTTTTACAAACTGGCCGACATAATCTACCTCCGACATTCGCAACCATGCGTCTTTGTTATCAATGAAGGTGTTTGGCATATGTCTTAAAGCCTAAGAAGGAATTTCGAGGCTTCTTAAGGCTGTTGATTCATCCCGCTCAATAGCGATCTCGACTGCCTGTTTCGCGCGTTGGAGAAGCTGGTGCGCATGTCGACGACTGGCGTGTGCTCTCTGAATGGCGGCGACAATTCTTTCGCTGTTTTCAGATATTCGCGGAAAGGGCAAGCCAAGAAGATCCGTTTCACTAATCGCTGGATACATACTGGCGCTCGTGTGAAGAGCCATTAACTCGCACACAACCGGCAAACGCAGGTATGTGAGCAATACTTCCGGAGCGACGGCGCGGGGCTCGAGCACTACAAAGCCGCTCGAACAAACGCTCCCCGCCTGATCCGCTCGAATCAAAGCAGAAAGCCGACGTATCGGGCGCACGGTTGAGGTGATCACATCTTTTGCGCGTACGAACTGCGTGGCGCGACTGGGGGCATCGCACTCTGGGAGTCGTGTGCTGCCGGCGGTGCCGTCGTTGTGGACATCGCTGATCTCTATGTAGTCAAATTCGCCCGTCCGCGAAGGCAGGAAATTCTCATGCCGAGGCGGCGCGACTTCGCGCAGGGTGCGTCCGCTGTCGCCGAGCCGGACGAGCAATTCGCGAACGCGCGGGGCGAAATACTCTGCATCGAGTCTGCGTGCGGCGAACACTTCTGAAGCGTGCCGTGTGTAGGTTAATGGTTCGGGCGGTTGCCAGTCGCGCAACCCGAGCCCGGCAGCAAGGGTCTCTTCGGCGAACTTCATCGCCTCTTTTGCGGCGCGAAGCTCTGCGTCGGCATCGCGATAAGCTTGGTCGGTGTCCGCCTGCAGGCGCGGGCCGAATTTCGGAATTGCCACCTTCCGTCCATCTGGGAGAGACAAATGCGATTGCACGTTTCCCTGGAACTGACGCGCCATCAGGGCGAGTCCATAACGACAGTTTAGATAGGCAGCAATGAATCCAGTCTTGAATTCAGCTGCGCCATCGGAGGAAAGTCGCACAGCAATCGTATCTTGGCTTACATTACATTCGGGCACGTTGACGAATGACGCGGCCGCGTAAGCCGTCTTTGATAGCACGAGGTCGCCATAGTGCAGGGCCGTCGCCCCCTCCACCGCGTGAGCCTGCGGAGTGATGTAAGCAATGTCGGCATCATCGATGAGCCCGTCGTTCATATTGCCAATACGAACAAACGGGACGCCGCTGTTTGCATACGTGTCTGCCTTGATATCAAAGATGCCCTTCCGAAAAACTTCACAGAGAGTGCCGAGTCGGGCATGCGGCATCGCATCGATGCGGCGCTGCGTCTGCACTGGCAGCTTCGCGAAGTATCCGTCGTCGATACGAAACTTTTCGTTGTCGGTGAGCACTTCGCGCAGCCTTAACACGGTGACATCTAGCCCCTCCAACAGCTTCGCGTACCGCGCGCCGTCGAAGGGGCTGCTTAAAAAAAACTCAACTGCTCTTTCGCGCCAAACTCGGCGAAGGCTTCGGCAATACCATCGTTAGTCAATCCTTCGTGATTGAAAAAGTCATGGCGGACGACGTAGTGACCGTGACTGTCGCGTAAAATGGTGCCATTGGCAGCACGGGCGAGAATCTTATCGCCACCGGTGTCCTTCGATTCGATTCGTTGGGTAGCGAAGAAAATTTCGTAGTCGTCTACACGTGGGCAGAGGGGGCCAGTCTTGGGATCGTCGTTCCATTTTTGCACGAAGAGCACGCTGGTCTTGGTGCCGGTGTGCGGTTTGAAAGTGTTTGCGTGGACGCCGACGACAGCGAGGATGCGACAGCGCTCGGCGATGAACTCACGCACGCGCTGATCGCTGGCGTTATTGAAGCGGCCCTGCGGTAGGACAACGGCCATGCGCCCGCCCGGCCGGAGGAAATCAAGGTTGCGCTCAATAAAGAGGAGGTCGCGGCCCACGGCGCTCTCGAGTTTGCCGTTGCGTTTATGCGCCAGCTCATAGGGCGACAGCATGTCGCTCTGCTTGATGTCTCCGGCGAAAGGTGGATTGGCCATGAGGATGTCGAACTGAAATCCGCGGTAGTCGTCTTTTGTTGCGCGGAGTTTACGCAGCCTGCTCCAGCCTGGACCATAGGTGTCCTGCCAGTCCTCCTGCTTCGTGGTCTCATCCCAGCGTTTCCAGTCGAGCGTATTGAGATGCAAGACGTTGGACTGGCCGTCACCTGCGATCAGATTAAGGCAACGGGCGACGCGCACGCTTTTTTCATCGAAGTCGAGCGCGAAGACTTTCTTCTGTACGTAATCGACGCAACGCTGTGGCTTTTGTTCCATCGTGAAGAGATGGCTTTGCGGTAAACTGAGGTCATCAAGAATGGTGCGCCAAACGTGGAAGAAGGCGTGGACGGTAAAGCCAGCCGAGCCGCAGGCAGTATCGATAAGTGTCTCGTGCTCCTGCGGGTTAAGCATTTTCACGCAGAGGTCGATGACCCAACGTGGGGTGAAGTATTGGCCCTTCTCGCCTTTGGATGACTTGTTAACAAGGTACTCGAAGGCATCATCGATGACGTCAGATTCGAATTGAAGAGCTTCCATTCTTCAAGTGACCCGACGCAGACCTGAAGGTGGTCAGCAGTGAGCCGAATCTTTTCGCCGGGCCCAAAGACGCCTGGCCACTCCTCTTTCGCATCGTCAAAAAGCTTCTGGATATTAGTCTTAACTTTCGCGGCTGAGTCCTGGTTACGGAAACGCAGATGATAATAGCGCCCCCGATAGCAGGCCAACTCATCATAAAGTTTAGTGAAGATTAGCTTAAAAACCTCCTCAAAAACATCGACGCCTGCGTTGGCAAGGACTTCGTCTTCCATGTCCTCGATCAAATCGCGAAGCGAGCGAGCAAGCAGCCCTTCCTTATTCCGCTCTTCTTCCTTTTCGACGAGCGTATCGATTGTCCACGGCTGGCCCGCGATGTCTTCGATTGTTTGGCTTGCAGTCGGCAGGTCCGGAATCTCGACGAAATAGTTTGGATTCTTGCGGTGCCAGACGACCGGCGCTGTGCCATTACTCCAAAGTGCAAGTGGTGCTCCGGTTGCGTGGGTATAGCTCTTGAGCTGGTCTTTTCCGTCTTTTGCATTGGCCTTTTTTACTTCGACGATGCAGTAAGCAACAGTCGGTCGGTCAGCGTCCCAAATGACAATGTCGGCACGCTTGGAAGTGTCCCGACCGAAGGTGACGGGAACTTCTACGGCAAGGCGATTGATTGGGTAGCCATACCGGCGATGAAGGTGTTCAAGCCATAGTTGACGGACAATTTCTTCCGGTTTTGCCACGAACCACTTGTCTCGAATGAGGCAGCGAATCATCGCCTTTTCATTTCGCATTTCGATGCGCTTCTCGGCCATCGCAATTGTCGTGGGCGGAAAAATATCGAATGTGTGGGTTTTCGAGGCGTCGAGAATGTCGGCGAGGATCATAGTGGTGGCTGTTCTAAATTAGTCGCATCCGACTCAGCGAAGGCGAAAGCTTCTGGGACGTTATGGGAACGGGCGGGTTTTAGCCGGTGCCAGCTCGATTTTCCAGCGTAATCGGATTGGCGCAGAACCCCGGCAGGCGGAGGCTCTTGCCCTACAACTGGAAACCGCGTCGAAAGGCGGGTTGCGCGCTCAAAGAGGCGATTTGCATGGTCTAATGGGCATTTGCACGCTTTTGGAGCCGATTTACATGCTCTAGAAGCTGTCTGCACAGTTTTCGGAGCGAACTGACGCGGTCTGGGAGGGGATGACGAGCATTTAGCGAGTTAACGATTGAGCGAATTAGTGATTGGAAGACGCGGAAGCGGGAATGGGGTCGAGAAGAGGCGTGGCTTGAGGCGCGACGAGGATTAGACGCGGTCGAGGGCTGGATCTTGCGCGCTCCCGAGGCGGACAGGGGTTGGCGAGGACAAAGGGATGTTGTATAGATGCAGTATGAGCACAAAGGAAGTTCTCTTGGAAGTGGCGGAGAAGCTTCCGCCCGACGCGACTCTGGTTGACGCTATTTATGAGCTCGAGTTCCGTCAGGCCGTTGAAGACGGACTGGCTTCGCTGGATCGGGGCGAACGCGTTCCCCTGGAAGAGGCCCGCAAACACATCCCCCAATGGACTTCAAAGTCTACCTCTCGGCCGACGCCCTGAACGACCTGGAGCGAATCGTCGCTTATATCACACTCGACGATCCCAAAGCCGCTGAGCGGATCGGAAATCAATTGCTCGATGCAGCGCTCTCCTTAACGGCTTTCCCTGAGCGGGGTCGCATGGTTCCCGAATTTCGTCGCCCCCAATTACGCGAAATTGTTTTCCGCTCTTATCGCATTATCTACCGCATAAGCAGCGCCGATCTGACTTTAGAAATCGTGCGTTTCTGGCATGGGGCGCGAGGGTTTCCGCAAATTCCAAGAGGGCGGTAGACCTGCGGTGGCAGGTGTGAAGAACAGCGGTGACACACCGCTCCAGGTAAGGCGCGACGAAAACGCGGGGAGGCGATTTACGCGCTCCTGGGCGTTTGCGCGCTCTGGGAGCGGGCTGACACGCCTTAAGAATCGATTGTCGTGCTCGAAAATCGTCTGTCGCGCCTGTGGGAATCGATTTGCACGGTCGGGCAGGGGAATTGCGGCCCACAGGGCCGCCGCTACACGCTCGGGGGAAGAGCTGACGGATTGCGAGAATCCGAAGGAGGGATCAGGCTACCTGCCTACCCGGCCGCCTGCATCGGGTAATCGGCTACCAGGTTGACGTGGCTGGAGGCGATTACTTCGTGCACGATCTTGCCGAGCTCGGCCGCTTCGTAGGGCTTCGCGATCACGCCGCGGAAGCCAAAATCTTGATAACGGCTCATCGTGGCGTCCATCGCGTAACCGCTCGAGACGATGGCGTTCACGGTGGGGTCGATCTCGATCAGCTTTTTCAACGCCTCTTTCCCGCCCATTCCGCCCGGAAGGGTAAGATCGAGAATGACCGCGTCGAAACGTTCGTTTGCTTCGAGTTTTTGCCGGTAGATCTCCACCCCTTCGAGCGCGCTCTCCGCCTGGGTAACCTGGTAGCCAAGCCGCTCGAGCGTGAATTCAACCAGCGCGCGGATCGCTTCTTCGTCATCCACGATGAGAATCCGCCCAGTTCCGGAAATTACCTGGTTGAGCTGGCGCGGCGGCTCGACGGGCATTTCCTGATGGCGCGAGGCCGGGAGGTAGAGGGTGAACGTGGACCCGTAATGGACTTGGGATTCGACGCAGATAAGGCCGTTGTGGTTCTTGATAATCGAATACGTTGTCGCGAGCCCGAGACCGTTGCCTTTCGGCTTCGTTGTGAAGTAAGGGTCGAAGATTCGTTTGAGACAATTCTCCGGAATGCCCATGCCTTCATCCCGGATCGCGATCCGGATGTAATCGCCCGGAAGCAGATCGGTCACGGCCGGGGTGGTATCTGAACGATAGGTGAAATTATCGCAGCTCACGCGCAGGGTTCCGCCATTGGGCATGGCTTGGTCGGCGTTCACGACCAGATTCGCCACCACCTGGCTGATCTGACCCGGATCGATTTCCGCTGGCCAGAGGTCGGCGCCGAACAGGAACTCGCTTCGGCTATGCGTCCCTCGCAACGAGAAACTGACCGTGTCCTGGATGAGCTTCCCGATCGACGCCGTCTTCTTGATGGGCGCGCCGCCGCGGGCAAAAGTCAGGAGTTGCTGGGCCAAATCACGGGCGCGCAGCGAGGCGTTTTTCGCGTCGTTTAACCGCGTCGCCATCTCGTCGTCCGGTGGGAGCAGCAGGGAGGCGAGAGAGATGTTTCCGATGATCGCCGTGAGGAGATTGTTGAAATCGTGCGCAATCCCGCCGGCGAGCAAGCCGAGTTGTTCCAGGGTCTCGGCTTTGCGTCGCTCGGCTTCGTTGCGCTGACGTTCGGTGATGTCGCGGAAAACCAGCACCACGCCCGCCACTTCGTTCTTGCTGTCGCGAATGGGGGAGGCGACCTGCTCGATGACGCGTTCGGTCCCGTCGCGTGCCCTTAAAGTCGCGTTCTCCGGCATACTGAGAAGGATCGAATGCGCCTCGTTGCGATAACCGCTCTTTTGCGCGCGGGCCTGCGCGGCCAGGTCGATCGCGATATTGAAAACAGACTTAAGGGGTTGTCCGATCGCCTCGCGTGTTGACCAGCCGGTCAGGTTTTCACCGGCTTTGTTGATCATGATGATCTTGCCTGACACGTCGGTCGTAATGACGCCGTCCTCGATCGAGCGCAGCGTGACCGCGAGGCTCTCCTTGTCCGCCGCGATCTCCATTTCAAAGCGTTTCCGCTCCGTCACGTCGCGAATCATGGCGACGTAGAGCTTTTGTTTGTCCACCACCATTTCGCTCAATGAAATTTCGATCGGGAAAGTCGCGTGCCGCCGGGTGCGGCCGACCGCCAGGGTGGTACTGCCCGTTTGCCGCGCGAGGTCATCCCAGGCGCAGGCCACGGGCTGCCCCTCAGGTCCATACGACTTCGGAACCAGCTTGGTGAACTTGTGACCCACCATCTCGTTATTGATGCAGCCGAACATTTTCTCGGCGGAAGGATTCATCGAGCAGATCACGCCTTGTTCATCGACGGTGATCATGCCGTCGAGGATGTTCTCGATGATGGAACGAATCCGGGTCTCCACACCTTCCAGTTTCGCCAACTGGCGGCGGACCAGCACGAAGCTGTAACTGTTCGACACGATGAGCAGGCCTACCGCGAAGACGCAAAGAATCGCGAGGGCCGATGTCTTGATGATGCGTTCGCGAGTCGCGGCGTTGGAACGGGCTTCGTAAACGCTGGCCTCATTCTTTTCAAAGGTCTTCAGCATCTCACGGATGTCGGTCATGAGTCCTTCGCCCTTGTTGATTCCCGCGAGAACCGCGGCGTCTTTTCCGGTGCGTTTCGCTTCCATTTCCGGAGCGGAAGAGGCGGTGATCCATCGTTCGACGCCTTTGCGAATATTGGCCAGCGAGTCCGACCGTTCGGGCGAATTGGCGATCATGATCGAGAGATAACCGTGATAGGTGTAAAAGTCCGTGGTCGCACGCTTGTAGGCTTCCGAGAAGTGATTGTCGCCCGTGAGCAGATAACCTCTCTTTTCCTTCTGCATCTCGATCAAGGAACGTTCGAGTTTCCTCAGGAGGTCGAGAATTTGGGTCGATTGCGTGGCCCATTCCTGGTCCTGCATGCGCTGGTTGAGGACAATCTGTTCCTCATTTTGCAGCGATTGCAGAATCTCGCGAGCCTGGTCGAGGAGCGCATTACCAAGGGAAGCGGAAGAGTTGCCGGTGCCGTCGGAGAGGACGGAAACACCCTTGGTTTGGCGCTGGGCCATTTGCGGTAAGGCGACCGTATCGAGCCACTTCTGGACGATCTCCTGTATTTTCATGACGCGCTTACGCTGGCGGGGGGTATCCAAGATCAAGACCGTCAGATCTTCGACCCGGTGCTTGATCAATTCGCGCCGGCGCTCGAACGGCTCCAGGTACGAATTTTCGCCCGTGAGAAGAAACCCGCGGTGACCAGTCTCGAGGGCCGCAATGTCGTTTTCGATCACGCTGCCGAGCCGCATGACTTCGATCGTATGCGCTCGCAACGTCTCTTGATGGTGATTGCGCAGAGTGACGAAGAGAAAAAGCCCCGCCAGGAATGTGATAACGACAATCCCGACGGCGGTTCCCGACAAGAGCTTGAAATGAAAATGCTTGGGACTGAAAAGCCAGGCGGCGCTGCGTCCGAAAATGCCTCGCCGTACCGTCATGGTTGAGTTAGGCGATTCGGTCTGGGTCATTATAAATTCTAGAAAGCAGGTATCCTGCCAGCCCTCTGAAGCGCCATGGCCCGCCCCAGCGTCGGGGGTAGGAAAGCAAAATCAGTACCGGACGCGGACGAGAAATAATCCGTCGGCTGGCGCTGCTATTCGTGCACGCGAAATAGCTTTCCGCGGCGCGCGCAGCCGCGCGCTGATTTCCTGCCTCGATGACTTATGGAGGCCGATGTGCACCAGTGTTCCCGCCATCATTCGCACCATCTTGTAAAGGAACCCGTCACCATCGAATTCCAGGGAAAGGCAGGGACCAGCTTGGCGCACGCGGACGGCGCGAATGGTTCGAACGGTGGTTGTCTCGGGTGTTCCCCGGTTCGCGGAAAACGCGGCAAAATCGTGTTCACCACAGAATTCCTCCGCTGCTCGAACCATGCGATCGAAGTCCAGGGCATTGATGACGTGCCAGGCGCGGCCACTTTCGAAGGGCGGAAGCACGGCCGCGTTCCAAATGCGGTAACGATACGTTTTTCCCTTCGCGGAAAATCGCGCGTGAAACGCCTCGGAAACAAATCGGCACCGCATGATGCGGATGGCGGGGGGCAGGAGTCCGTTCAGCGCGGAGACCCACCGCTCAGGATGGTATCGCCGTTCGAGCAAGTCGACATGCGCGCATTGTCCTATCGCGTGGACGCCCGCATCGGTCCGCCCGGCGCCATGCACCCGCACCGGCTTCGAACAAATGCGATAAAAGGCCTTTTCCAGGCAGTCCTGAATGGTATTGCGGCTCGCCTGGCTTTGCCATCCGGCAAACGCAGCGCCGTCGTACGAAACGATCAGCTTGAGCCGCGAGGGCATTTAATCGCTTTCAAAAACCCCTCGCTCCGGATCGCGATCATGCCCGCTTTGCAATCCGTCGAGATACCCCTGCAAGATCATTTGTGCCGCTACCTGATCAACGAAACTCCGCGAAGTCCGCGTTTTTTGCCCGCCTTCCCGCAACGCGCGATTCGCCGCGATGGTGGTGAGCCGTTCGTCCCAAACCACGACTTCGCACGGAAGCAGTTTCCGCAATTTCTCGGCGAAGGCGAGAACTTCGCCCGCGGCTTCGCCCATGCTTCCATTCATATGGCGAGGCAATCCAATCACGACCCGTTCGACATTCTTTTCGCGCGCAATTTCGTCGACCCGCCGGGCGGCGTTCTCGCGTGCGGGGATTGTTTCCACCGGGTGGGCGAGCAGGCCGAGCTCGTCAGAGACCGCGATTCCAATCCTGGCGCGGCCGAAATCCACACCCAGGATCCGTCTTCTGATCGGCATGCTGCTCATTGCAATTCCTCAGGAAGCCGGCTGACCAGATTCTTGATTTTCTCGGCCTGATGCCGGTGGCAAATCAACACGGCGTCTCCGGTCCGGACCACAATCAGGTTATGAACACCGAGCAGCGCGATGCGCGTGCCGTCGGGATTGAAAATAATATTGTTCGTCGAATCCAAAGCCGTGATGTCGCAGTTGGCGGCATTGCCTTCGGCATCATTCTTGAAAAACTTGGCCACCGCGCTCCAGCTTCCCACGTCATCCCAATCGAAGGTGGCTTCGACGACCAAAACGCGATCGGCTTTTTCCATGATGGCATAGTCGAAGGAGATTCGCGGCAGTTTTGCAAATCGCCCGCGCACCGTTTTCTCGAAGTTGTCCTGCGCGCGCACCTGCGAAATGAAACTCGCGAGCTCCGGGGTATGACGGTTGAATTCACTCAGAACAGACGGCACCGACCAGGCAAACATTCCGGCATTCCAGCGGAAATTCCCCTTCCGCAGAAATGATTCGGCGAGATCGGCGTTTGGTTTTTCACGGAAGCGAATGACGCGATGAACCGCCCCCGCCCCCGGCACAACGCTGCGCAGCTTCACCGCTTCCCCTTGCTCGATGTAGCCAAAACCAGGACAGGCCCACGTCGGCTTGACGCCGATCGTGACCAGCGCGCCCGTCTCTTCCGCCGCCGCCGCGGCCGTTGTTAACGTTTCCTGGAAAGCGGCCGTGTCCTTGATGACGTGGTCGGCCGGAAGCACGATCATGGTCGCAGAATGGTCGCGGAGCGCGACCCAGCCCGCGCCGAGCGCGATAGCGGCCGCTGTGTCCCGCTTCGCCGGTTCGGCCACGATATTTTCCCCGGGCAAATCCGGCAACAGCTCACGGACCGCGGCTTCCTGATCGACATTCGTCAGGATCAGGAGGCGTTCTGGCGGGACCACTCCATTTAGGCGCGCGACCGTTTGCTCGAGCAGCGTTTCCTCCGCGACCAGGCGAAGGAGCTGCTTGGGACGCGCGCGGCGGCTCAGGGGCCAGAAGCGTTCGCCACTCCCTCCGGCGAGGATGAGCGCGTAGATCGGATTGGACATGATAGATGGTGCGAAAACGCGGACAGATACCCGATCACGCGGGTGCGAGATTCCCGTTTCCTTTTTCAAAACGAGACGTATAAGGGTATGCGATGTCTCTCTCGATATCCATTCCAAAAACCGCCGAGCAGATTCCGCTCGACGGTTTGCTCGCCCTCACCCGCACCGCGATTGGCCTCGGTATCGGAATGCTGGTGGCGGATAGAATTCGCCGGCCGATTCGGCAGGCTACGGCCATTGCGCTTGTCTCGGTCGGGGCGCTGGCGGCGGTTCCGTTGCTGGTCAAGATGGCGATGGAAAGAATTAATCGGCCCGAATCCGAGCGCGGCAGCCGAAATCGATTGCGTTCGATTCGTGGAGACTCGGGCTATCCCTCCGAGACCGACGTCTATTAATTGCAGCCACGGTCCGGCAGCTGCCGGATCGCCGTGCCGTTCCAGCGCTCGGACAGAGCGGGGCGGCCACAGCGTTCAGTCGCCACTGGCGCTTGATTCCGTCCTTCGGGCGGCGTAAGCCTTTCGCGATCATGTCTCGATCTCCTGCTCCGCCGCCTGAAGGTTTGCGCGAACGCTGCGCGGCCATCGCGCGGGAAGAAAGCGTTTTACGAGAGGGCGGCGGCAAGGCCGGCCAGGACCGCCAGCATAAGATGGGTCGATTGCTCGCGCGCGAGCGAATCAGCCAGCTCCTCGATCCCGGTTCGCCCTTCTTTGAAGTCGAGCTTTGGGCAGCATACAAAATGTACGAGCAGTGGGGCAGCATTCCCGCTGCCGGCGCGGTCGCGGGCATTGGCCATATCGCCGGCATTCCGTGCATGATCATTGCGAACGACGCTACGGTGAAAGCCGGCGCATTTTTCCCCGCCACCTGCAAGAAATTGATTCGCGCGCAACGCGTCGCCTTCGAATGCGCGCTGCCGCTCGTCTACCTGGTTGATTCGGCCGGAGTGTTTCTCCCGATGCAAGACGAGATCTTTCCGGATGAGGACGACTTCGGGCGGATTTTTCGCAACAACTCCGTCATCTCCGCCGCGGGCCTTCCGCAGTTTGCGGCGATCATGGGCAACTGCGTGGCGGGCGGAGCATATCTGCCTGTCCTTTGCGACAAGATTCTGATGACCGAAGGAAGCGGTCTCTACCTCGCCGGGCCGTCACTGGTCAAAGCCGCCATCGGACAGATCGTCGACGCTGAAGAACTCGGCGGCGCAAAGATGCACGCCGAAATCAGCGGCACCGTCGATTTTTACGAGAAAGACGACCCGTCCTGTCTGAAGCGACTGCGTTCCCTGATCGCCTTATTGCCGGAAGCGGAAGAAGCGAAACACAAAGAGAAGAGCAAAGCTCACGGGCCGGCGAAAAAGCCGGAGGCCGTTTACGAGTTGATGAGTCTCGACGGGAATAAGCCGTACGATGCCCGCGATCTTCTCGCTTCGATCATCGACGCCGATTCACTCGATGAATACAAAGCGGATTACGGCAAAACGCTCATCACCGCGTATGCACGGATTTCCGGCAGGCCGGTCGGCATCGTCGCGAGCCAGCGCCTTCAGGTGCGGACAAAGAAGGAAGGCATCCAGATGGGCGGTGTCATCTACGCGGACAGCGCCGATAAAGCGGCGCGCTTCATCATGGATTGCAACCAAACGGGATTGCCGATTATTTTTTTCCAGGACGTGACCGGATTCATGGTGGGCCGCGACGCGGAACAAAGCGGGATCATCCGCAGCGGCGCGAAACTGGTGAACGCCGTGAGCAACTCCACCGTCCCCAAGATTACGGTCGTCGTCGGCGGTTCCTTTGGCGCGGGGAACTACGCCCTCTGCGGCAAAGCCTACGACCCGCGGTTCATCCTGGCCTGGCCGAATGCGCGCTACGCCGTCATGGGCGCGGCCCAGGCTTCCGACACGATTTTCAGCATTCTCGCCCGGGCGCACGATCGCGGCGATAAGAAATCATCTCCCGAGGAGCTCGAAGGATTGCGCGCGACGGTTAAGAAAAATTACGAAGAACAAACCGACATTCGTTATGGCGCCGCGCGCGGCTGGGTGGACGCGATCATTCAACCGCACGAAACACGCGAGGTCCTTTCACGCCTGTTGCAGTACGTTTCCCGTTCCATGCCCAAAGCGCGATTCCACACCGGCGTCGTGCAGACATAGCGGTAGGACAGCCCGAGCGTTGTCCGCGCAGCCCATTTGTTGAGCGCACTTTGTTCAGCGCACTTACCCATTTTGTCATCCTGAGCGAAGCGAAGCGGAGTCGAAGGACCTCTAATATTCGCGAGCGCAGCGAGAATCCGTTTCCGCCAGCAGAGGGCGCAGCGCAGCGTCCCTACCAAAGCCAAAAGCTAATTCGCTGCCGAAAACTCTTCCGCGATCGCGCGATTCATCGCCATGACGTGCGTGAGTGAACCCCGTATCGGCAACATCAAACCACGCTGCTCCAAAGCGCTTATGACCTCTTCCGTCGGAATATTCCCGACGAGCGCGTCTTGTGCGAATGGGCATCCGCCGAGTCCCCCGATGGCCGAATCGAAACGCCGGCCTCCAGCGTCGAACGCCGCCAGCACCTTCGCCCCCGCGGCGGCGCGCGTGCTGTGCATGTGAATTCCTACCTCGCATCCTGGGCAGGCACCCAAGGCCGCCGCCACGACCCGCTGAATCCGTTCCGGCTCTGCCGCTCCGACAGTGTCCGCCAGGGAAATTGCACCGATTCCCATGCCGAAGATCGCGCGCGCCGCTTCCACCACCTCCTCTTCATTCCACCGATCGCCATACGGGTTGCCGAATGCCATTGAAATGTATGCCACCATTTCCAACCCCGATCGGTCCGCCATCGCCTTGATCGTTTTCAGCACCGACTGGCTCTCCTCCGGCGTTTGGTTTTGGTTTCGGCGCAGGAACGTCTCGGAGATGGAGCAGGGATACCCGAGTGTCTTAACGGCTCCGGTCGCGATAGCGCGCGCGGCGCCCTTCTCGTTGACGACGATGCCGATAATCTCGACCCCATCCAGTTTGCCCAGTTGCTCGAGCACTGCCTCGCTATCGGCCATCTGTGGGACAGCTTGGGGTGAAACGAAGCTGACCGCGTCGATATGCCGGAAACCCGCCGAAACCAGCCCGCGCAAATATTCCACCTTCCGCTCGGTAGGGATTTGGCGCGGCAGCCCCTGCCAGGCGTCGCGCGGACACTCGATGAGCTTGACGGATTCCATCGTGACGGGTGTTACTGACAGCATAACTTAGATCATGCCAGTCGTTCTCGTCGAAAAACAAACACCGCGGATTACGTTGATCACGCTCAACCGGCCGGAGCGTCGCAATGCGCTCACGATTGAGCTGATGACGGAGCTGACGGCCGCAATCGAAAACGCTGCGGCCGATCCGAAGCAGCGCATTTTGATTCTGCGCGGGGCTGGTAAAGCCTTCTGCACCGGGTTGGATTTGGAGGCGGCCGCCGACAGCTCGAAAGCGCACGCCACTGCTGAGACGGTCGCGCGGATGTTGCTTGCCCTCGCGGAAACGCGTCTGGTCACGATCGCGACCGTTCACGGCGCCGCGGTCGCTGGTGGCGCGGGAATAATGTCAGCCTGTGATTTTGTTATCGCTGCTGACCGAACCAAAATCGGCTATCCCGAAGTAAGGCGCGGCCTTGTCGCTGGAATCGTCATGACCTTCCTGCGTCGTCAACTCCGCGAACGCGATCTTCGGGAATTGCTCCTGGCTTCCGAGCTGATCGAGGCCGAGCGCGCCCGCGAAATCGGTCTCGTCAATCGTGTTGTCCCGGCGAACGAGCTGGAAGCCACGGCCCAAAAAATCGCCGCCTTCGTCTTGCAGGGTGCTCCCGGCGCCATCAGCAACTCAAAACGCTTAATGGAAGAGCTCTGGTCAACCTCCGTAAAGCAAGACATCGAACGCGCCCTTCGTCATCACATGGAGGCACGGGAATCGGAGGAGGCGAGGGAAGGCATTGCCGCCTTCCTCGAGAAGCGCCCTCCGAAATGGGTTGAGTAGGCAAATCTAACAGGCAGCGCGTGGAAAGGGCCCGTCATCCCGAGCCGCGCAGACGGCGAGGGACCTCCCAGTCGCTCTCCAATTACTCAAGCCAATGGGGCGGAATATTCGACCGCCGATCCGCGCGCTTCGCGAAGCGTTCGCCGGTCGCGTTTACAACGACTGCGAGGTCCCTCGCCGTCTGCGCGGCTCGGGATGACGGCCAGGCTCGATCAGTATTCCGCGGTCTCGAATGTGATTCCGGCGGTCAGGCATTCCAGGCAGAGCCGATAGTCCCGGTTCTCCTCCTCTGCTTCGGCCGACAAAATGAACAGCTTGTGACACGGATCGTGCAAGCAGTTAACGAACCGGCTGGTCGCGCGGCCGGTATGCGCGCAGCGGCCTATCTGCACCAGCCCTTCTTCCACCCGAACCGTCATCCGCTGATCGAAGACGAAACATTCTCCCTGCCAATGATCGTTTCCAAATTGCTCCTGATAGGCCGCGATCCCGCCGTGAAGCTGGAAGACGTTCTTGAATCCCTTGCTCCGGAAAAGCGCTGACGCTTTTTCACAGCGAATCCCGCCGGTGCAATACATCAGGACGGTTTTGTCCTTCAAGCTTTCGAGACGATCGACGTATTGCGGCAGCTCGCGGAAGTGTTCGATGTCGCAAACAACCGCGTTCTCAAATTTTCCGGCGTCCGATTCGAATCGATTCCGGATGTCGAGCGGCACCGCATCCGGGTTTTCCTCCATCATCCGCTTCCATTCACGGGGGCTGAGCTGATTGTCCTTATCCGGTGCGATCGCGCCGGCGTTGAGAGTTACGATCTCCGCGCGGACCTTTACGACCAGCTTGGGAAACGTCCCGGCATCGCCCGCGCTGACCTTGAATTCGAGGTCCGCAAAACGCGCGTCGCTTCGAAGCGTCGCGATATACCGATTCACGCTTTCTTCCGGTCCCGCCAGCGTCCCGTTTATCCCTTCGGCTGCGATCAAGATCCGGCCTTTTAGTCGGAGCGATTCGCAGAGCCGGCGTTGTTCCGCGGCAAAGCTCTCAGCGTCCGTGATGGCGACGTACTTATAAAAGAGGATGACCGGGTATGCCGCCGTCCCCGACCGGACGCTCATGTTCGCGCTGGGCATCACCGGCTTTCCTTTGAACCACGTTCGATGAGCCGCTTCGTCAGAAAAACGAGCCCAGCCATCTGCAACCATTCGGAGACGATGTTGCCGACGACCTGACCCCACTTTCCATCCGGGTTCATTCGGAGATCCAAGGCAAGCCAGCCGATTCCGGTGAGAGCGAGAAAAATGAGAAGTGAATGCTCGTAGAGTAGTTCCAGCCATCTATTGCTCTTCTTGTTCTTGATCGGCCGGCTCTCGGCCGAACCGATTTCGTAAAGAAACTTCGTCCCCAAAATGAGAACGACGGACCCGCTCCAATCGGCGATTGAGTTTCCAAAGAAAGCGCCGAGCCGCGACGCTGGGGAATTGAACGAATACCCAATGATCCAGGCGAGCAAGAGAAGGATGCTGACAATGCTCAGGGAATGTTCGTGCAGCCAATGCTTCTTCCGGGATTTCGTTTTAGTCATGGGAGTGCAAGGTGTTCTGATTGACCTCGCACAAAGTCCACCAAGGACACAAAGGAAGATTTGGGTTTCCCACTCACCGCCGTGTCCGTTGTGCCCATTGTGCGAGCCTCTTTTAACGAGTGCGGCTTAGAGGAGCGGCAACTGCGCGTCCGGCACATCCACGCTGGCAAATCGCACTCCCAGTCCGATCAGGCGCACACTTTTTTTCGTCCGGCCAAATCCCTCGGTGAGCAGAGATTGAAATTGATCCAGGGTCGGCGGCAGGCCCGCGCGTTCCACGGTCGTGCGGGTGAAATCATGAAACTTTAATTTCACAAAAATCTTCGTGACCAAGCGCTCCGCTTCTTTCTGGTCGAGGTCCGCCATCAATTCCTCGAACAGCTCGGGCAACTTTTCCTCGCATTCGGCCAGAGTCTCGAGGTCCGTCGAGAACGTTTCTTCGTTGCTGAGCGACTTCCGTTCGCGGTCCGGCTCGACCGGGCGGTCGTCGATGCCGCGGCACAGATCGTAAAGCTCGATCCCAAATTTCCCGAAGTGCTCCTGGAGCTCGACCCGCGATAACCGCTGCATCTGCCCGCAGGTCGCAACGCCGAGCCGCTCCAGCTTCTGCTCGGTCACGTCTCCGATTCCCCAAAGTTTGCGCACCGGCAACTTTTCCATGAACGCGGGCACCTCTTCCGGTTTCACTTCGAATTGGCCATTCGGCTTCTTGAGGTCGCTGGCGATCTTGGCGACCAGTTTGTTGGGGCCGATGCCGGCTGAGGCCGTCAACTTCGTCTTGCGAAAAATCAATCCCCGGATGACCTGGGCCAACGGCCCCGGCGCGCCCGGATGTGCCGTTACATCGAGGTAAGCTTCATCGAGCGAGAGCGGCTCGATGACCGGGGTGAACCGGGACAAAATCCCGCGAATGACGGCCGATTCCTTCCGGTAAACATCGAACCGCGTCGGCAGGATAATGAGATTCGGGCAGCGTTGCATCGCCATGAACGTCGGCATGGCCGAGCGCACACCGAACTCCCGTGCTTCGTAGTTACAAGTGGTCAGCACACCTCGCCGATCCCGCGCGCCCCCGACTCCCACAGGCTTTCCTTTCAGCGACGGCTGGTCCCGCACCTCGATCGCGGCATAGAAGCAATCCATGTCGAGATGGATGATCGCGCGCTGCTCACTCTCCGGTTTCACCAGGAAATGGTGCCCCAAGGAACGGCGGTTTGAAACCGCCGAACCAAACAAAACGGCGGTTTCAAACCGCCGCTCCTTGAAAAAGGCATCTGCCGCCGTGATCTATCTTTGTCATGAAACTCACCTACTACGGCCACGCCTGTTTCTCGGTCGAAGCCGGCGGCAAAACGCTGCTCTTCGATCCGTTCATCACACCAAACCCGCTGGCCAAGAAAATCGATGTCGGAAAAGTTCCGGCGGATTTCATTCTTGTTTCCCATGGTCATGGCGATCACGTCGCCGACGTGGCCGACATCGCCAAACGGACCGGCGCGACCGTGATCGCCGCTTACGAGGTCGGCACCTGGTTTGAAGGAAAGGGGGTGAAAAACGTTCAGGCCATGAATCACGGCGGTGCGGCCAAAATGGATTTCGGCCGGGTGAAACTCACCGGCGCCATCCACAGCAGCTCGATGCCGGACGGCTCCTACGGCGGCAATCCCTGCGGCTTTGTCGTGGAATCGACCGACGGCAACTTCTATTACTCCGGCGATACCGCCCTGACCTTCGACATGACCTTGATCAAGGAGACCATCAAACTGAATTTCGCCGTCTTTCCTATCGGCGATTTCTTCACCATGGGAATCGAGGATGCCTTGCGCGCGGCTGAATTCGTCGGCGTCTCGAAGTTTATCGGCGTTCACTACGATACCTTTCCGCCGATCAAGCTCGATCACGAAGCCGCGATGGCAGCAGCCAGTGCGGTCGGCAAGGAATTGCTTCTGCCGGCGATTGGCGAAACCATCGTCGTGTAAGGTGTCCCGAAGGGACAATTTTCATGACGCCTCCGGCGTCAGCCTGCGATGCCGTCGCCTAACACTAGTACGCTGTAACTTGGAAATCAGCCACAGCGCGGTCAGCAATCTGGGGAGCGCACGCGCCCTCGCGTGCTGGTTGCGGCGCCTCGCCGCAACGAACTTTCGAGCCTTCGGTGGTTTTGGGTGCCGACTCCTTGCGCAGCGTTCCGGAAAAAGTTCGCGCTGGCGGGGCGCCAGCGCCAGCACGCGAGGCGCGTGCGCTCCCCAGAACTTCGACTTCGCTGGGAACGTTTATCCGATTCATCAGTTATGTCGCACTGGACCGCCGCTCTTGCACGGAGTGGCCGGAAATGCTCTCGATCCTCGGCAGAGCGACGCGTAATGTTTGACGCGAATTTATTCGCAGCTGGAGCTAAGACTAAGAATGTCCACGACGCCTGAACCCGTTCGCCCGATAGAACTGGCCGAGATACGCGAAGCGCGCGAACGCATCGCCGGGACCATTGTGCGCACACCGCTCGTCCGCCTCGAACTGGGACCGGACTATCCCGATATTCGACTCAAGCTGGAGAACCTCCAGCCGATCAACGCCTACAAATTGCGCGGCGCCGCCAATGCGGTGGCGATGCTGTCGGAGACCGAGCGTAAACGCGGCGTCTGGACGATCAGCGCGGGAAATGCAGGACAAGGCGTTGCCTACGCGGCGAGAAAAGCCGGCGCGCCCTGCACAGTCGTCGCGATCGAGACCGCCCCCGCTGCAAAGCTCGAGCGAATGCGAGCGCTCGGCGCCAAACTCATTCCGGTGCCGTACGAGGTCGCCTGGAAGGCCCTCGACCAGCGCTCGTTTCCGGGCGTCGAAGGGACGTTCGTCCATCCCTTCGACGATCACAATTTCATCGCCGGACATGCGACCATGGGTTTGGAGATTCTGGAAGACGCGCCCGACACGGCGGCGGTCATTGCCGGCATAGGCGGCGGCGGCCTAATCACGGGTGTCGGCAGCGCGATCAAGGCGCTCAGGCCGGAGATCAAGGTTTGGGGCGCTGAACCGGAGACAGCCGCACCCGCGGCGTTGTCATTCGCCATGGGATCTCCACAGGTGTTCAAGGACTGGAAACATTCGTTCGTGGACGGCGCCGGCGGCCAGAGCGTCTTCCCGCGCATGTGGGAGCGGATGAAGCCGTTGGTGGACGGCTACATCGTCGTCACCCTGGAGGAGACGAAGAGCGCGATGCGGCTCATGGCGGAAAAGGCGCGCATCATTTCCGAGGGCGCGGGTGCTCTGCCTCTCGCCGCCGCGCTGACCGGGAAAGCCGGCCAGGGCCCGATCGTCGCCATCGTCTCCGGAGGAAATATCGATCTGAAGAAATTCTTCGAGCTGATCGGCGCGTAGGGCGATTGCACTTGGGCGCGAAACTCCGTTTCGCAATCGACTGAGGTCGATCCTGACGACGCCGATAGACTATGAGCGCCCCGCCGGTTGCGCGCGCAAACCTTGGAGCAGATCGCGCATAACCTGAATACCGGCCTCGCTGCAATACTCCTTCGTCGTAGACGGTGGGAACTCGCCCGGCAGCGCCACGCATCTTTTCCGGATCTCTTCGAGTTCAGGATCGTCGATCCGGATTGAGGTGAATCCATCCCAATCCCATTGCCGTCCGGTGCCGTTAATGAACCCGTCAATCGTGCTCGCAACTTCTTCGCGTGTTCGTTTCATAAGTTCTCCTCCAAAACAGAATGCGCCTCGAAAGCCTTCGGTGCAAGCCTTCGCTAAATGCCTTCGTGTCTGTTCAGGTAACTGCATGTCCGCAATTGGCACGACTGGAACGGGACGTGGCTGAGCCTTACGGTAAAACTTTGGTCGAATTGGTGGATCGAGCGCTCCGCGCTCGATGACAATGCCGGCGAACCCGGGACGAAGAAACATCGCGCGCGAACCGCCCGATCCACCCAGCGACGGAGCGCGCCATCCACCAAGTTTGAATTGACCTGGAAGAGTGGGGAAGGGAACCTCCCACATGGTCAGGAAAACGTTGAAGTGGATTCTTCGGATCGTCGCCCTGCTGCTGGTCGTGGCGGCGATCTTCCTCGTTAATCTCATCTGGTTCCGGCCCTGGAGCCTGAACCTCTTTTACGAGAAAGTTTTCGTGAAGGTGCTCTTTGAAGAGCCGGAGCTGCTTTCATCGCTCGGGCTGGTCGAGCAATTCGGGATTACCGGCCACAACGCGAAGCTCGGCGATGCGTCGCCCGCGCATCAGCAACGTTATTTCGATCGAGGGAGACAAGACCTGGCGGACCTGCGCGCTTACCCACTCGACCGGCAAACGCCGTCGCAACGGCTCTCGACCCATATCCTCGATTGGTACATCGACCGTGAAATCGAGGGAGAGAAGTACCAATGGCACAACTATCCGGTGAACCAGCTTTTCGGCGTTCAGAACGAATTTCCCTCGTTCATGGCAAGTACGCATCGCCTTCTGGCCACGCGAGATTGCGAATATTACCTGAAGCGGCTCGACGCGTTGCCGAAGAAGTTCGATCAATTGCTCGAGAGCCTCCGGGTGCGCGAGCAAAAGCAAATCCTGCCGCCGCGTTTTGTCGTCGAGAAGGTGCTGAAGGAGATGAACGACTTCGTGGCGCAACCGGTCGCGGAGAATATTCTCTCCAGCTCGTTCAAAGCCCGCGCGAAAAAGATCAAGGGAATCACCGACATTCAGCGCGCTGATTTTCAAACGCGGGTGGAGGCCGCGGTGACGAACCAGGTTTATCCCGCCTACCAAAAGCTGATCGATTATTTCAACGGCCTCCTCCCGAAAACGACGACGGACGATGGCGCGTGGAAGTTGCCCGACGGGGATGCCTTTTACGCCTACGCCCTGCGTAAGAACACGACGACATCACTCAAACCGGAAGAGGTCCATGACCTCGGCGTTCGCGAAGTGGCAAGGATCGAAGCGGAAATGAGGAGCATTCTCGACGCGAACGGATTCAGCGGCCGCGCCATTGGCGAAGCAATGGAAGCGCTGGGGAAGGATCCGCGTTTCGTTTACCCAAATGACGACAAGGGCCGGGCGGATGCGCTCGCCGAGTACACGCGCCTCATTACGCAGGCGATGGAACGCTCGAAACAACTGTTCGCGACCCTGCCGAAGGTGCCGATCGAAGTGCGGCGCATCCCGGAATTCAAGCAAGCGACCTCGGCCGGGGCCTACTACCAGGGGGCATCGATGGATGGGACGCGGCCGGGTGTCTTCTACGCGAATCTCCGCGATATGAACGAAATCGCGAAGTGGAGCATGCCGACCCTGGCCTACCATGAGGGCGTTCCCGGCCATCATTTTCAGATTTCCACCGCGCAGGGTTTAAAGGGCCTGCCGCAATTCCGGAAACTGATTCCATTCACGGCCTATCAAGAGGGCTGGGCGCTCTACACGGAATGGCTGGCGAAAGAGGCCGGTTGGTACGAGGGCGATCCGTTCGGCGATCTGGGACGTTTACAAGCCGAGCTTTTTCGCGCGGTGCGCCTCGTGGTGGACACCGGGATCCATGCGAAGCGATGGCCCCGCGAACAGGCGATAACCTATATGCGCGACAAGACCGGCATGGGCGAGAACGAGGTGACGGCGGAAATCGAGCGTTACATCGTGAATCCCGGGCAAGCGTGCGCTTACAAGGTGGGAATGCTGAAGCTGCAAGAGCTACGGACGCGGGCGCAAACGGAGCTGGGACCGAAGTTCGACCAGCGCGAGTTCCACGACGTCGTGCTCAGGAATGGGGCATTGCCGCTCGAGATCCTCGAGGAGCAGGTGACGGCCTACGTTCAACGCACGAAATAGCTGCTGGCCCCACTCTTGCACATACACATTCACTTTAACTTACACACTTTCGTTTTTAGGGACGTGTAGGTGAAAGTTAAAGTGTAGGTGCAAGAGAGGATGCTGCGTGTCGAGCATCGACGCTGGAAAATGCCCTACCGCAGAGCCGATGGCTACAATGGTTTAACGCTAAACTTCTCGATCTGTTCCTTGACCTCGTGGACAAAACTGGCCGCGCCGGCGCCGTTCACCACGCGATGATCGAAAGTAAGCGACAAGGTGATGACCTCGGCCGCCTCACTCTTCTTCCCGTCGCCAAGAGTTTCGTAGTGGGCCGAGCCGACAAACAGCGTTCCGATTGATGGCGGCACCACGATCGGCGCCGCTGCTCGCACACCGAACGCGCCGAGACTGCTGATCACGAGCGGGGCATTCACCGCATCCACCCGCCCGCCGCGCGTTTCCTCGACCGTCTGATTGTAGCGCTGCACGAAATCCGGCCAGTCCCGTTTATTGGCGCGCGTCACCACCGCCGTCGCCAATCGATCGCCGTCGAGCGCTACCGCCACGCCGAGATCGAACTCGTCGTTCTCCACGATACGATCGTCGTCCAGGATAATGCGGCGAAACGGAGCGTGCTTCTCCATCGCCTTGACCACCGCCCACGCGATCATCACCGAGGGCGACGCGGCATTCTCGCCGTCCTTTTTCTTCGCGGCTTCGCGCGTCTGGCGAATCGCGTCCCAACGCGCATCGATCTGGAGATTTGCCGGCACCACGCGGCCGAGACGCCGGATGATAGTGGGCGAAAGTGCCGGCTCGATCGTGGCCGTTTCACGCGCGGCGGCGGGCGCGGGTGCGCGCCGTGAATCCGCGGCCGGGACGGTAGCCACTTCCCCGTTCGACTTTTGCTTTTGCGACGCTTCGGCTGCCGTCTCGAATTGATCGGCCAAGGAATCCCCCTCGGCCAGAATCGTTCCGATCTCTTGTCCAATCTCGACCGTCTCGCCGACTTCGGTTTTCCATTCGCCCATGGTGCCGGCAAAGGAGGACTCAATCGGATAAACGGCTTTGTCGGTTTCGACTTCGCAAAGCGGATCGTCGAGCGCGACGGCGTCGCCGGGCTTCTTCAAAAGCGAAACGACCTTGGCGTTGCGAATGCCTTCGCCCATCACTGGGATCGTGATCCTCTGCGAACTTTGCTTTTTAGCTGACATCACTTTGGTTTGCGCAGTTTCCGCCCTGGCGGCAGCGGTCTCCGCGCGTTGCTGGACGGGCACGGCAGCCACCCGTTCGCCCTGGGTCGACATCGCGCGACGGACCGCGGCAACGATTCGCTCCACATCAGGCAGGGCAGCATATTCGTAGATTGGGTTGTAACCAATCATTACGTTCCCTTTGCTCACTAAAATTGGCGGGCTGACCATTTCGCTCCAAATGTCCGGCTGGCCCGTGATGTGGGTGATGATCATCTGGCCGACGCTGCAATTCTCCGTGTCCTCCTGCACCACGATGAGCCGCCCGGTGCGGCGAACAGATTCCTCGATGGCCGCGCGGTCCCACGGGACGATCGAGCGCAGGTCGATCAAATCGACGCCCGCTTCGCCCCCGATCTGCTCCAGCGCTTCCAGTGATTTTTCGATCGTATTTCCCCAGGCGACCAGGGTGACGTCCGAGCCGCTGCTCCGCTTGCGCGCCTTGCCCAGCGGGACGGCGCGGATCGGTTCCGTGGATTCGTGTTCGGCCCAGAGCAGGTGTTTTGGAATCAGGACGAAAGTGGGGTCTTCGCAATGCATCGCCGTCCAGAGAAGACCGGCCGCGTCCTCCGGCGTGCTTGGGATCACGATGTTGATGCCGGGATAATGCGCGAGCGCCGCCTCGTTGGCCTGGCTGTGCCACAGGCTGCCGCCCGGAAGGTAAGCGCCATACGGAGCGTAGATCACGGCCGGACAGGTCCAGGTCCCAAAGGAACGCCAGCGCAAGGTCGAAAGATTCGTCACGAGCTGGTTCCACCCCGGCCCGATGAAGTCGATAAATTGCAGCTCGAAGACGGGCCGCTTCCCGTACGAAGCCAGACCGCAGGCCACGCCGAGAATGGTCGACTCCGCGAGCGGAGAGTTGAAAACCTGATGTGGAAATTCGGTGGAAAGCCTTTGCGTCAGACGGAAGACGCCGCCTTTTGGGTCTTCAATATCTTCACCAAAAATGATGCGTCGTGAATCACTCTCGAGCCCCGCGCGCAACGCTTTGTTGATCGTATCGCCGATGCGGTATTTGCCCGGAGGGAGAACCTCGTCGGTCAGCTCCGGCGCCTTCGCCGTGACTTGAAGCTCCAGCTCGCCGGCGGACGGATCGGCCTCGCGCTCCGCCTGGGTGAATTCCTGCCGGATTCGCTCTTTGATTTCGTTGTCGAGCTTGTCGTATTCCTCCCCGGTGATCACGCCCTCGGCGATCAACTGCTCTTTCCACTGCTTTAGCGGATCGCATCTCTCCAGGTTCTGGAGTTCTTCCGCGCTGCGATAAAGTTTATGGTCGTCGCTGCTCGTATGGCTGGAAAGCCGTTCCATCTTCACCCACAAAAAGGACGGGCCCTTGCCGGCGCGCAGCCCCTCGATCGCCCTGGCCGCGATGTCGTAAACCGTCTGGACGTTGGTGCCGTCGACCTCGATCCAGTCGCCAGGCTGAAGAACCCCGATGGCGAGCGGGTTGATTTTCCGCGTCGGGCTGCTGATGCCGTAGGCGTTGTCTTCCACCACGAACATCACTGGCAGCTGTTTCTCTTTCGCGAAACAAACCGCTTCGAAGAAATCACCCTGGCGTGTGGCCGCATCGCCGATGGTGGTGACGACAAAGTTGGGTTTCCCATCGAGCTTGATTCCCCAGGCAATGCCGCAAGCCGGCAGGAGTTGCGCGCCCGTGGGGGTCGGCACGCTCCAGATGTGCCGATCGGCGTAACTATAATGCGAGGGCATCTGCCGTCCGCCGCTTTGGCCTTTGCGTTTGGCCATATAATCCAGCGCGAGCTCGCGGGAGGCGACGCCGCGGCCGAGGACGAGTGCGCGGTCCCGGTAGTAGGGGCAGATGTAATCGCCCGGTTCCATTTGGACCGAGATCGCGGCGAGCGCCTCATGCCCCATGCCGGAAACGTGAAAATGCCCTTTGCCCTGCCGGTTGAGGTTCTGCTCGCGCAGGTCGCCGTGGCGGCTCTCGAGAATCGTCGTGAGCAGCCGGATTTTGTCTTCCTTATTCAGCGCGGGCATTTGGGAATGGAGATAAGCGAACGTTGATGGTTGCCGGAAACGGGCAACACTCAACTCTCAACTGGCCAGCATCAACCTCTTCTCTAGAGCAATGGCTAACAGGCTTGGGTAGCGCACGCGTCTCGCGTGCTGGTTTTGGCGTCTCGCCGAAACAATCTTGCCGAAAGTTCGCGAACCCGAGACGGCTTCGCCAGCACGCGAGACGCGTGCGCTACCCAGAACGGATTCCATTCTTTCCATTTCGAGATTGGAAAAGCTCTTCGTTTGCGACACTTGTTCTTCCAGTGACCACGCCACAGAAAGCTCCAGTCGCTCCAGAGCGGGGCAGGGGAGTGATCGCGCGCTATCGGGAGTTCCTGCCGGTGTCGCCATCGACGCCGGTCATCTCGTTAGGCGAGGGGGGCACGCCCTTGATTTTTTCGACGCGTCTCAGCGCCCTCGTCGGCCGCGGCTGCGAAGTGCATTTGAAATACGAAGGTCTCAATCCGACGTGTTCGTTCAAGGACCGCGGAATGACGGTCGCGGTCTCCAAGGCCGTCGCCCAGGGAGCCGCCGCGGTGATTTGTGCTTCGACCGGCAACACTTCGGCTTCAGCGGCCGCGTATGCCGCGCGCGCGGGGATTCGCTGCGCCGTCGTCTTGCCCGCCGGAAAAATCGCGAGCGGAAAGCTGGTGCAGGCTTTCGCCTACGGCGCGAAAGTCGTCGCGGTGGAGAGCAATTTCGATGACGCGCTGCTCATTGTTCGCGCGCTTGGAATGCGTGCCGATTTCGCGGTCGTGAACTCGATCAATCCCGACCGGATCGCCGGGCAAAAAACGGCCGCTTTCGAAATCGTGGACGACCTGGGAGATGCTCCCGATGTCCACCTGCTTCCGCTTGGGAATGCCGGAAACATCACCGCTCACTGGGCCGGTTATCGCGAGTATCAAGAGGCCGGAAAGTCCACGCGCTTGCCCGCCATGATTGGCTTCCAGGCCGCGGGCGCCGCGCCGATGTTCCATGGCCGCGTCGTAAAAAATCCGGAAACGGTTGCGTCCGCGATCCGGATCGGCAACCCGGCCAGTCGGGAACCAGCAAAGCAGGCCGTAAACGATTCGCGAGGGGCGATCGACATTGTGACCGATGACGAGATTCTGGAAGCGCAACGCTGGCTGGCCACCCAGGAAGGGATCTTCGTCGAGCCGGCCAGTGCCGCTCCCATCGCCGGGCTCTTCAAGTGCTGCGATCCGGCGCGAAATCCCGTCTACTCCTTCGCGCAAATCCCGGAGGGCAGCAGAATCGTTTGCACGCTGACCGGTCACGGATTGAAAGATCCCGAAACCGTGACCAAACGCGTGGCAAAGCTAACAGTCGTGTCGCCGAACGAGAACGATGTGCTGCGCGCAATCGGCTTTTGAGCCAACGAGCCGTCGGCTCCGACCGCTTTCGCGAGCTGACTCCGAATGCTTTCGCGAGTTGACAGCGGCGGAACATAAGCGAAAACCATCCCGTTTAGTGAACATTCGCTCTTATCCTGGCCCGGCCTTGCCATGCGCCTGATCGTCCAAAAGTACGGCGGCACCTCCGTCGGAACTCCCGAGCGAATCCGGAATGTCGCCCGTCGGTTGATCGAAACGCAGCAGGGCGGTTGCAGAGTCGTGGCGGTTATTTCCGCCATGGCGGGCGTGACCGACAACCTGATCAAGCTGGCGCGCGAGACCTCGCCGCAGCCGGCCGAGCGGGAGTTCGATGCGTTACTCGCTACGGGCGAACAAGCCGCCATCGCCCTGACCGCCATGGCCGTGAACGCCCTGGGCGGGAGGGCCGTTTCCCTGACCGGCGCGGAAGCGGGCATCCTGACCGACCGGGCCCATACCAGGGCGAAGATCGCGAATATTTCTCCAAAACAGATTCAAGAGTTGCTCGCCGAAGACTACATCGTGGTCGTCGCCGGCTTTCAGGGCCAAAATCCGGACGGGGAGATCACGACCCTCGGACGCGGGGGCTCCGACCTGACCGCGATCGCGCTGGCCGGCGCGTTGAATGCCGATGCGTGCCAGATTTTCACCGACGTCGATGGGGTCTTTACCTGCGATCCGCGGGTGGTCCTGGATGCAAAGAAACTCGACGAAGTGGCCTACGACGAATTACTCGAAATGGCCGGCGCGGGGTCGAAGGTGATGCAGTCGCGCGCGGTCGAATTCGCGAAGAAATTCGGTGTCGAATTCGAGGTGCGTTCCAGTTTCAAGAGCGACGTGGGGACGACGGCGAAAGAGGAAACCGCGAGCATGGAGGATATCGTCATTCGCGGTATCAGTATCGATCGCAACCAGGCCAAGGTGACGATCGATGACGTGCGGGACGAACCAGGCGTCGCCGGGCGGATTTTCTCCGTGATCGCGGGCGGCAACATCAATGTCGACATGATTGTCCAAAGCGTGTCCGAGTACGGGACGACCGACGTCTCGTTTACCATCCACGAGAACGACCTCGACCTGGCGAAGGCGCTGCTTGCCCCGGTCGTGAGCGAGGTGCAGGCCGCGGGATTGATCGCCAAGAGCGGCGTCGCCAAGCTGAGCGTGGTCGGGATCGGGATGCGTTCGCACTCGGGCGTGGCGGCCCGGCTGTTCGATTGCCTGGGCAAGGGCGGAATCAACATTCAGCTCATTTCCACCTCGGAGATCAAAATCGCCGTCGTCATTGACGGCCAGGACGCCGATCGCGCCGCCCAGCTGACACACGTGGAATTCGGCCTGGCGAAGTTTGTGCCACCTTCACCCACACCGCTTTGCGACGAATAAGTATTGCTCGGCCCGCCTTTCGGGGGAAAACAGCCATATCTTAGTGTGAATGGCAGCCGTAGAAGCGCATAAAAAGTAGCGCAAACTACTGATTACGAGTCGAGTCAATTCTTAGGTACGGTCCTTGTTACGCTCCTCGTTGAGTGCATCGGACAGGTTTCTTCGCTCCAGCGGCCGGATCGCGTGGACGAGGGTCAAATTCGCGCGTTCGGATCGCCTGAATCGCAGCTTCTTGATATTTACCAGCGATTCTTCCGACGGAAAGGTGTGCCGCAGTCGTGGGATTAAGAGCGACATTTGTCCGGTCACGCGGCTTCCTTTGTCCTTAAAGCGCCAGCGATGAGGACCAACGGCTGATTTGCGACGTAAAGCCCGCTGGAATTCCATCTGAGGTCGCTAAAGGCGCCCGCAGAACCGGTATTGGCGGCCTCTTTTGGGACAGAGTCGAGAATAGCGTGTAGACGCAAGGGGGTTTCCGTCTGCCATCTGTCTATCGTGTCTTTATAACATCATACAATATATGTCATATAAAGCTGGCCGGTGTTGGTATGCTTTGGTTATGGTAAATGGAAACCAAAGCCTCAGTTCCCCGTGGGCGGCCCTTCGCCCAGCCGCCCGCCGACCATAGCGAAGAACTCGGCGTTGCTTCGAATATTCTTAAATCGCTCAACGTCCCAGCGTTCATCAAATCTTGGTGTCGGGCCATCCCCGAACACCTCCGGGCACAGGATACGGAACCGGATAATAAAGAGGCTCAATAGCACTTGGTCGCATTCCCCGTCGTGAAGCTCCATATACGTTTTGATAGCGTGAAAGATGTAATACGCGGTCCAGAGCGGACTGATTGGCTGAATCTTGTCAGGATCTTTGCGCGAGTGCTTTAAAAAGTCTTCGGCCGATCTCATTACATTTCGCAGTTGTTTCATGTAGCCTCGCAACTCTTCGTGCATGTATTGCTCATCGAATGGCGCAGGAAGCCTCTTGAATTTGTGGTGATAAAGTCCCGCGAGGATGCCGAATGCTGCGCCGGTTAGTGTGTGAATCGAAGCGATGTCGGCCTCTTTGAACCAGAGCCAAACGGCCATTTTTAGCTGGCGTCTGGCGGCTTCCATTTTGTCGAGATTGACGATCTCTCCGAATCTCCCCATTTGCGCAATCCAGTCGCGATTCTCCCTCGCGACTTTCCACATTGCGTCGACAAATTGCTCGTCCATCCGCCTATATTCTCTCGCTCCTTGCCCTCAATCAATAAATGGCTGAGACTTCGGGCGTGAGCCAACCGGACGCCAGCACAGACGCCCTTCGTAAGGTCGAGGAGATTACCGACTCCGAGCCGGTAAATGGCGAGGATTTGCTTTCGTCGCCCGATCTCAAGCGCCAGTTACGCGAGGCCAAAGAGCGCCTGGCGTCCGAGTCAGCGGACAAACCGAGCAAGTAGGCGGTCGAGCAGACCCGATAGATTTGGTTCGCGTTTCACCGCCTTGTCCACGTTCGCCTGAGTGAGCGTGACGGAATACCCCTTTTTCCCTTCCGGCTTCCGGCCAGCTGTCGTTGGGCCAGCTTGAGTCTGGCATTTCTAATGAGAGCCGATGAAAGTCTCCCAAGTCAGGGACTCATATACGCCCGCTTCAGGAAAACGAAGATGGCAATGACAAGCATGATGAGAACGGCAAAAACAAGCGCGGCGATAAACGATCTGGGCGATCTGAACATGGCAATCAGCCTAGTTTAGCGCGTACGCCTCGACTAATGCCACGCCAGTTGTGTTGTTCACGCCGCGGACGATGGCGGTGTAACTGGCGGGAGCGAAATCTCTCACAATGGCAGACTCCAGATCGCTCGACGGCGGTATGCCTGTCGCGATGATTTCCGCCTGCTGATCGCTGCGCCAGTTGTCGTTCGACGCAATTAGGGCGCCGTTCTCATCGTGCAGTTCGAGCGTTGGGTTGCCCAAAGCCCCTGCTACGGGAACCGAAGGTCCAAGTGCGCGCACAATGACTCTGGCGTTCCTGACTCCGCTTCCTCCCCCAACAATGAACCCACCGATCATGACGTTATCCTCCGTGTCCACAAAACCACGTGTGCTGACGTTCGCCGGCCTGGAGTTCGCGCCTTGCCCGAGATCGTAAACCTCGACCATGCCCACGCCTGTTCCTCCGTCCTTCCCTGAAAGAATTGCCGTGTATGCCCCCGGACTAAGCATCATCAGGATCGCCGACTCCAGATCGTTGGTGGGGGAAATTGACGTGGCCTCGATGTCTCCTTGCTGGCTAGTTCCGTCGGGCCGCATTTTCCAGTTGTCGTTTGTTGCTATCGTCGTACCGCCTTGATGCACTTCCAGAGTAGGGTCAGGCAACGTTACGCCAACACCATTGAGAGAAGGACCAATCCCGCGAATTAGAACCCTCTTTAGCTCGGTTCCGGTGATGATAAAGCCACCGATTAGAACTTTATCATCGGTGAGGACCTGCATACGCGTGGAGATGTTGAGCAAGCTAGGCAGCGTTACCTGTCCCAGGTACAACTCTGCGCTCGCTACAGCGCCGCTCCCATCAGAGCCTCCTCCGACAAGCACCTTGCCGTTTGGCAGCACCGTCGCGGTGTGAGCATATCGTTCCCCGCCGAGGCCACCGCTCGTCATCCATATCTCAGTCACCGGATCGTATTGTTCCGCGCCCGTCAGAGTAGCGGTGGTGCCAGCTCCTCCAGTGACGAGCAGTTTCCCGTTGGAAAGTAATGTCGCGGTGTGACCCAAGCGTGCGTCAGCGAGACTGTCGGTCGCCGTCCAGCCCCCGCTCGCTGGATCGTACAGTTCCGTGTCCGCAATAGCGCCACCTTCGGCAAAACCTCCAGCCACGAGCACCTTGCCATTTGGCAGCAGTGTCGCCGTGTGTTCAGCGCGTGCGGCGGCGAGGTTACCCGTGGCCGCCCAAGTCCCGGTCGCCGGGTCGTACAGTTCCGTGCTCGCAACAGAGTGTCCGCTGACATAACCTCCAACCACGAGCACCTTGCCGTTAGGCAGCAATGTCGCCGTGTGAGCAAAGCGTTCGGCAGTGAGACTGCCTGTGAGCGTCCAGGTTCCGTTGAGCGGATCGTAGAGCTCCACGATCGAGATATCATCGAAGTTGCCCCCTGCTACGAGCACCTTGCCATTGGGCAATAACGTGGTCGTGGGATTAGAGCGCGGGGCGCCGAGGCTACCCGTGGCCGCCCAAGTTCCGGTCGCCGGATCGTACAGTTCCGTGCTCACGTCGAAAATGCCTCCCACAACTAGCACCTTGCCGTTAGGCAGCAATGTCGCCGCGTGATTTGCCCGAACGACGGCGAGGCCCCCTGTCGCTGCCCATGTCCCGCTTGCCGGATCGTACAGCTCCGCGTTCCCCAGTCGAACGCCCACACGGCCATATCCGCCTACGACGAGCACCTTGCCGCTGGGCAACAACGTCGCCGTCTGTTGGACGCGCGCGGCCGCAAGGCTGCCTGTCTCCTCAAAAACGTCCGACGCGCCTTCGCTCGGCTCCCCGAGCAGAAGCCCGGCACCGAGGAAAAGCAGCGGGAACGCGACTCGTCGCGCAAGAGCCAGGCGGCCCGGCAGAAATTCGTCGCCCAGGAAAGGCAATGTTTTCATAATGTTAATGGAAAAAGCGAGCCACAGTAAGCCGTGCAAGGAACGCCGCCATCGATAAGTTTGATATGTGCCAGGTAAAATAGAAGGTTTGGCCTACTTCGGTTCGGTTTTTAACGTCGCCTGTGGCCGTGCTTTCGCATAAACCTTTCGACTATGGGCGAACCTGATATACCGCAAGAACGCATTTACGAGCCGCCACCATGCAAAGACTGATTATCGCCGCGCTCATCCTTACGGCCGTGTTTCTTTTGGTGAGGGCGTTTCTCAACCGCCACTGAGCGCCAACCTGCCTAAAGAATGATCCTGCCGAATCACAATCGGTATCGAGAATATACGGATGAAGAACTTGAGGCGTTTTTTGAATCGTTCCCGCAACACATAGACCGACCACTTGTTTTTCGGGAACAGGAACTTCGGCAACGGAGAAAGAAGGAAGCTGGAGTCAACGACCGAGCGAAAGATCAACATCCAGCTGATGTAGAGCGGCATGGGGCGAGTCAGACTCAGGGCGAGAACCGTTGGTTTTGGGCCAAAGTGGCCGGTATGGCAGCGATCATCGCCATCATTGCTGTGGTGGTTCAGGGCACGCGCCTTTCCAGCTTTCGCCGCGCCGGCACCACAACATCCGCTGCGTCGGCCACCTCATCACCGCGAACGGTGCCGGACGACGTATTGTCCATGCCCTCACCGACAGAAGAACCACCGTTAGCGGAATTACTGGCGTCCCCCACGCCTTCGCCGACAGTGGCGCCTCTATCTCGCTGATAAAGAGGTCAGGTCTGTGCGCTGGACCTATCTGAATGTCCCATTGGCCGATTGATACACGATTCTACCTCAGCGGGCGCGCCCGACCATTTCCTAGCTACGGCAGATGGTAAGCCTCGACCAGGCCTACGCCAGTCGTGTTATTTATGCCGCGCACAACGGCCGTATAATTGCCGGGCGCGAGGGTTCGCACGAGAGCCGATTCCAAATCGCTGGCAGGTGGAATAGTCGTGGCTTCAATTTCAGCTTGCTGGCTGGTGCCGTCGGGTCGCATCTTCCAATTGTCATTCGAAGCCAGGAGCGTCCCGCTGCCGTCCCGCAATTCCAAGGTGGGATCGCCCAAGGCGCCAGCAACACCTGACGTAATCAAGGATGGCCCGAGCGCGCGCACGACGACTTGAGCGGTGCCCGTCGCGCTGCCTCCGCCGACAATCAGGCCGCCAATCATGACGTTATCCCCGGTGTCCACAAATCCACGCGTGCTGATGTTGGCTAGTTGCGAGTTTGCCCCCTGCCCCAAATCGTAAACCTCGACCAGGCCAACACCCGTTGCTCCATCCTTACCCGCCAGGATGACGGTGTAAGCTCCCGGACTCAGCATCGTCAGGATTGCCGATTCCGAATCGTTTGTGGGCGGAATGGTCGTACCCTCGATGTCTTCTTGCTGGCTGGTTGCGTCCGATCGGACTTTCCAGTTGTCGTTGGTCGCCAGGGTTGTGCTGCCTTGATGCAGTTCTAGAGTCGGATCAGACAAGTTAACTCCAGCACCATTGAGCGACGGACCTATCCCGCGAATAAGCACCCTCTTTAGCTCAGTCCCGGTAATGATAAAGCCGCCGATGAGCACGTTGTCAGCGGTTAGCACGCCCATACGCGTAGCGATGTTAAGCAAAGTAGTCGGCGCCGATGGCCCGACGTAGAGTTCCGCGCTCGAGAGACCGTTGGTGCCGTCATAACCGCCCGCGATGAGCACCTTACCGCTGGGTAGCAACGCCGCGCTGTGAGAAGAGCGGGCGGTAACGAGGCTTCCCCCCGGGTACCAGGCCCCGCTCGCCGGATCGTAAAGTTCCGCGCTCGCGAGTGTGGTGGTGCCGTCCTCACCACCTACCACGAGCACCTTCCCGTTGGGCAGCAACGTCGCCGTGCTGCTACGGCGCGCGCTGCTCAGGCCGCCGGTTGCCGTCCAGGTCCCGCTCGCCGGATCGAACAGTTCCGCGCTGGCGAGAGGATAGCTGTTATTATTAGAGCCGGCCAGGCCACCGACCACGAGCACGCGGCCGTCGGCCAGTAATATTGCCCTGTGACGATATCGCGCGACGCCAAGGCTGCCGGTGCTCGTCGAGATCCCGCTCGCCCGATCATACAGTTCCGAGCTTGCCATGACCCCATTGCCGTAACCGGTGTCACCGCCTGCGATGAGCACCTTCCCGTTGGGCAGGAGCGTTGCTGAATGATGGGCGCGTGATGTGATCAGCCGACCGGTGGGGCTCCACGTCTCGCTTGCCGGATTGAACACTTCCGCGTTCGGAAGAACAAAGACATCGAGTCCGCCGGTGACGAGGGCCAAGCCGCCGGGCAGCAACGTCGCCGCGTGCTCATAGCGTGCGGTGGTCATGCTGGCGGTAGCCGCCCAAGTCCCGCTCGCCGGATGGTAGAGCGCCGCATTCGGGAGAGCTCTTGTAAGGTGGCCATTAAAATATAATCCGCCTTCGGTGAGTACTTTGCCGTTGGGCAGCAATGTCGGCGCGAAAGTGCCGCTGTTGCCGGTCATCGCCCAAGTCCCGCTGGCCGGGTCGTACAGCTCCCCGGCGGCGAGTACTTTGCCGTTGGGGAGCAACGTCGCCGAATCCCCGAAACTCGGGGCAACACGGCTGCCGGTCTCTTCGAAAACACCGGGAGGACCCGCGCGAAGCTGCGCCGGCATGAGCCCCACGCCGAGAAAAAGCAACAGAAACGCGACCCGCCCTGCCGCGTCTTGTAACGAACCGCGGCAAGCGCCCAACCATTGAAAACCGAATACCGACGGACATTCCTCCGGCGGGTTCTCTGGGTTCATACTGTCGACCATAGGCTGCACGATCTTCCGCGGCAATCGTAATTCGAGGATTCAATAGATCGTTTTAATGACAAACCACCAGAGGGTTGCCGAACTCGCCGCCGGAGGGCAGCGGAAACGGCGTTGACGAAGGCGGATTGCTTGAGACATTGAGCCCTGCCTTTCGAAAGCGCCCATTATGAGAAAAACGACCCGCCTCTATTTGTTACTGACCGCCGCGGCCCTCGCGGCTCTCCCTCTGATCGCCACGAGCGCGCGCGCCACCCGGGGCGATATTTACGAAACGAACCTGGACATGGTCCTCCGAATTCGTCCTACAGGCGGAGGAACGCCCATCACCTTCGCTGATGGTCTGGTAAATCCGAAGGGCCTCGTTTTCGATGGCAACGGACGGCTCTTTGTCGCGGACGCCAGCGCCGGCTCGATCACGATTTACACCCTTCCCGATGGAGCGGGCAGCCCATACGTGCTAGGCCTCGATTCCCCGGTGCCCCTCACGTTTGATTCCACAGGCAATTTATTCGTGGGTGAGGCCGCGAGCGGCAACATCATTAAATTCACGCCGGTGGGAGCCAGAAGCACTTTTGCTTCCGACGTAGGTGAACCCGCCGGTTTGGACTTTGCCACCAATGGCAACCTTTTTGTGAGCGACTTTGGCGGCGGCCGCATTATCCAGATCACTCCTTCGGGAACGAAGACCACGTTTGCAACCGGGCTGGACTTGCCGGCGGGCCTGGCCTTCGATAACGCAGGCAACCTTTTTGCGGCAGACTCCGGCTCCGGCTCCATTTTCAAATACGCCCCTGATGGGACCAGGACCACCTTCGCCACGGGGCTGGGCCGGCCGTTTGGGCTGGCCTTTGAAGAATCAGGCAATCTGATCGTGGCGGACAATGAGGAGGGCGCAACCTTCCGCTTCACTCCTACTGGAACTCGCTCCACCATCTTTGCCAGCGACTTTAACACGCCGCAATTCGTCGCCATCGAGCCCGCGCCTCGTCAGTTCCTGAACATCAGCACCCGCGGCTTTGTCGAAGGTGGCGACCACAATCTCATCGCCGGTTTCATTATTGGTGGGAACGCGCCGGTCGGCTCGGTCGTCGCCGTGCGTGCGATAGGTCCTTCTCTTGCCACAGCGGGAATTGCCGACCCGTTGGAGGATCCGTACCTGGAAGTCCGCAACGCAGACGGGACGGTTTTGTCCGCTAACGACAATTGGCAGCAAGCCCCACCCGGGCAAGGCATAGGGCTTAGTCTTCAGCCAACGAATGAAAAGGAAGCGGCCCTCCAATTACAGCTGCCTGGCGGCACCTATACCGCCATCGTTAGCAGTACCAATGGCGGAATCGGCACCGCGCTGGTCGAGGTTTATGACCTCCAGTAACAGCTAGCTGGCTAGGGGTGGACCACTTGCTCGAAGTCCCGGGTCCGCCGCAAGATCCGGAAGTCATGGTCGATCAAGCGATACGAGTAGCCCATGTTGCGCAAGGTGAGACCAGGCGCGACTCGTATTCGCGCGGCTAACTCATATTTCGCTGCCGTTTCCGGAAATCTTCGCATCAGGTCGCCAAACTCGTTAGGCCGCAAAACCGCATACGTTGGCTGGAGGGCATGGAGCAAGCCCGCTACTCTCGGAGGAGGCGCCAGAGTCTTGACCGCTCCCACCGCCACCTTTGAGCCGAGGCCCGGGAAATCGTAAATGGTCTTATTGAAGGCGGCCAGTCCCATGAAGCCAAGGGGCTCGAGGACAACCGTATCGTCGGGGTTCTTCATCAGTCCGGCCAGCAGGTAGCCGGTCCGCTGCCGCACATCCACCTCGATTTTTTCCTGCACCCTTTTATCCAACGGCATCGAAAACGGCATGGGAAGCGCATAAGCGAAGGCCAGAATCATTCCCAAGGCGAGGGCCGGCCACCGGGCCTTGGCGGCTAGTTCGGACAAGCCATAACCGGCCAGGATAAAAAGCAAGGCCGTGAACGGAGGGAGGTACCACATGTAGTAAGAATTCATGATGGTCGAATTCCGGTAGCCGACAAAACCGACCACCGCCACCGCTGCGATGAGAAGGGCCGGCTTGCGCTTCGCGGCGATAATGACTCCGCCGAGAACAAGGACCAGGACGAGGGCAACGATTGCCTTCAAGAAAATGTCCGGCAGTGGAGCCTCGTAGGACACCCAGAACTCCTTGAAGGGAGCATAATCGCGCCACGATCTAAGGGTGAAATTCCAGATTTCTTCCCACGACGCCGAGAACATTCCAATCTGGTAGGACCACGATTTTGCGACGATCGTATTGGGAACAGGAGATCCGTAGTAGAAGGTGGCAAACAAATACCAGGGCAGTGCTACACCCAGCGCGGGGATGGCTACCTTATGAAGGACGCGCCGGTGAAAGATAAGCAGCGCAAGACCTACAGGAGGCAGCAGGAACATGACAAACTCCGGTCGCGAAAGCGCTGCGAAGCCGCATGCGAAACCAAGGGCCCACCAACGATTGGCCAGGTAGAAATACAACGTTGCCAGGGCCACCGCGGTAACCACTTGTGTCTCCATGCCGCCCATGCCGAAAAAAATGTGAAGCTGATCGCAGGCGAGAAAGGTCAACACAAGAACGTGTGCCACCCACCGGAAGGCAAGCAGAAGGCCGATGCGATAGGCAAAGTAGATGGCTGCAACCGAAGCAGCCAGGCTGGATAGACGCAGGGCCAGCAATCCTGCGTTAAACACTTCCCCGACGATCGGGATTAGGACGCTAATCGGGGAGGTAAAACTTTGGACGTAAGGTTCGCTGGCGTGGTGGGTCAGACCAAATCCCTCCCAGACGTTCCGTGCGGCGGTTATGGTGATGAGCGCATCTTCCCAGACGCGGCCTGTGTACAACCAGAACGTGAGCCTCGACCCCAATGCCAGGACGATGAAAGCCGCCAGGATCAGGTTGTCACGGAGCGTCCGGATGAGCGAGCTGGCGCCCGTCTTAAGGCGGGCGCGATCGAGGAGTGTCACTTCACCTCCATGAGCGGAGCCGGTGCCGCAGGTTAACTTGGACACGAAGCATCGGAGCGGGGCCTGCTGACAAGGGAGTGGCCGTTCTAGACACGAACGGACGGCCTATCGGCCATGAGGAAGTCGGGCATCCTAGACATTGCTTCCGCTCCACTTCAGCTTTTGGCGCACCACCCCAAAGAAGGAAACCCCCGGCAGCGAGGCGAGTGGCAGCACTCGGCGCGACTTCTTGATTTCTACGATGCTGCCGGCATCGATGTGCAATGGCTCCCGGCCGTCCACGGTGAGAAAAACCGGGTATTCCCGCTCGGTCACTTCAACCTCGATCACCGCGCTTTCGTCCACGATGATTGAGCGATTGGTCAGGACGTGAGGGCAAATTGGCGTGATCACGAACGCGCCTGAATCGGGCGCCAGGATGGGGCCGCCGGCGGAAAGCGAGTAGGCGGTCGAACCAGTTGGTGTCGCCACGATCAATCCATCGGCGTTGAATTCAGTCAGCGGTTCGCCGTTCACCTTGATATTGAGGCGGATGAGCCGCGAAACTTCGCCTCGGCTGAAGACCGCATCGTTCAGGCCGGTCATCGTGGCGGAAACTTTGCCCGCGACTTTCACAGCCACTTCGAGCAATGTCCGCTCGCTGAAGACCATCTTTCCCGCGGCCACGCATTCCACGGCTTCCGCGCGGGCGGACGAGTTTGCGCAGGTCAGGAATCCGAGGGAACCGACGTTGATGCCGAAGACCGGCTTGATCAGATCTCCAAGCTGTCCGACGACATTGAGGATGGTGCCGTCACCGCCGAGGACGACCAACAGGTCCGCCTGCCGGCCGAGATCGGCGATGGTGAACGTTGAGCTCAGGCCCGCCACCTCGGCGGTTTTCGCTTCGAGCAAGATGGGCAGTGGAATACGATCGAACTCCGCGGCCAGCGTCCGGATCAATTCGGCCACGCCTGGCTTGCGCGTGTGCGCGATCAGGCCGATTTTCGTCGGACGCATATAAAAAATTCCTGGTTTCCGTCCGCGCCGGTAATTTCGGAGCGAACCGTGCCGATTACACTGTGACCGGAGTTTACGGCGAAGTCGCGAATCTTATTCTGCGATTTCTCGTGCAGCGCCGGATCCCGAACGACCCCGCCGTGCGCGACTTCCGCCGCCTGAAGTTCAAATTGCGGCTTGATCAGCGCCACGATCACACCGTTGGGAGTTACCAAGTCGAAGGCGTTCGGCAAGATTAAAGTCAGCGAGATGAATGAAACATCGATGACGCACAGGTCTATTTTCTCTGGAACGTCTTCGCGGCGAAGATAGCGGGCATTCAATTTTTCACGAACGACCACTCGCGGATCGTTGCGAATTTTCCAGGCTAATTGCCCATGGCCCACGTCTATCGCGTAAACTTTTGCCGCGCCTCTTTGCAGCAGGCAATCGGTGAAACCGCCGGTGGACGCGCCAATGTCCAGCGCCGTCAGTCCTGCGACGGGGACTTGGAAGTGATCGAGCGCGCCCTCGAGTTTCAATCCGCCGCGGCCCACGTAACGCGGAGGCGCCTGGAGCGACACCGCCGCTCCGGGTTCGACGAGCACCGAGGACTTGCTGGCAATCTGATCGCCAATTCTTACTTCGCCGGCCATGACGGCGCGCTGCGCCTGCTCGCGGCTGGAGCAAATCCCCTGCTCCACCAGGAAAACATCCAAACGCGATCTTTTGGGCTTCGCCATTACGCCGGGACGGTTTTCTGACCAACCTCTGCGATGGCAGCCGCAAGGGCTCGAACGGCCTGTTGCAGTTGAGAAGGCGTGATGCAGTAGGGCGGCATCAGGACGATGACATCGCGGATTGGCCGCGTTAAGAGGCCGTGCCGGCGGGCCGCCAGGCAAATAGCGGCGCCTAGCTTGCCCGGTCCGGCATCGGCTGGATTTGACCGCACCTCCACGCCGGCGATGAATCCGCATTGACGCACCTCGACCACCTGCGGCATTTCCCGCACGGTGGCCAACTCCGTGCGAAGCGTCTCAATCTTGAGCGCGAGGTCAACCAAAACGTGCTCTTCATCGAATATTTCCAGGCTGGCCTTTGCCGCCGCGCAGGCGAGTGCGTTTCCGGTATAACTGTGGCCGTAGAAGAGTGTATTTTCAGGACAGGAACGATGACAGAACATCGAAAAAATTTGTTCTGTCGTTAACGTAATAGCTAACGGAAGATAGCCTCCAGTAAGGCCTTTGGCTAAAATCATCATGTCGGGCATTACGCCTTCGTGCTGACACGCGAACATCTCTCCCGTCCTTCCGAATCCGGTGAGGACTTCGTCGGCTATCAATAAGACGCCCGCCCGATCGCACCAGCTTCGGACGGCGGCGAGAGTGCCTGGAGGCCAAAGCTTGATTCCCGCCGCGCCCTGGACCATCGGCTCGATCACCACCGCCGCGATCTCGCTCGCTTCCTGGGCCGGTAACGCCTCCAGCTCGACCACGCTGCGGACCTCGATGGCCGGGAAATTCCAGTTCGTCCCGTTTTGGAACATCGCGGCTGCCCCAAGACTCGCCGCGCCCGCCGTGTCTCCATGATAGGCGTCCTTGAAGGCGATAAATCGGCGACGCTCACTGCCCTGCCAGCGCCAATGTTGATCCGCGATCCGCAGGGCAACCTCTATTCCCGTCGACCCATCGTCTGAAAAGAAAACACGGCTCAGAGTGTTCGGCGGAAACAACTCTACGATGGAGCGCGCGAGCTCGATCGCGGGGGGATTCGTGAAACCGAGAAAAGAAGTGTGCGCGACGAGATCGAGCTGGCCGCGGATAGCGGCATTGATGCGCGGATGATTATGACCGTGAATATTGGTCCAGATGGATGAGTTTCCGTCGATGTATTCTTGTCCGCGGCTATCTCGCAGGATGGCGCCGTGGCCTTCCACCAGAACGAGCGGCTCGTGCCCGGGCGCGCACCAATCGTGCATCGCCGTGAACGGATGCCACAAATAGCGCTTATCCGCGGCCATGAGGCCGGCCGTGTCCCAATTACTCATGCGCGGCCCGCTGGCTGAGCAGTTTCTCGATCGAAGCGACGTCTTCGGCTGAGGCTCGGCGGCGCTGATATTTCCGGAAGACGACGTCTTTCAACGACTGGAGATCGTCCAGCAGCGGACGCTCATAATAGGTCCATTCGAGCTCGTCCGCGTATTTCGCCTGGAAACGCCAGACGCCTCCAAATTTCGTCACCCGGACTTCTCGCTTGCGTCCTTCAGCGTCTCTCTCCTTCCATATGTGTTGACTCCGCATCCGGCGGGAATCTTACATTAGCCTCTTGAAGGACGCAGCCAGATTGCTCGGCTATTTCGCCGCCACGATACTTTTCGGGGCGGTGGCTGCTCCGGTCCTTTTCTGGACGGTGCAATGGCTGGCGGCGCACGGGATTTTGCCCGGGCTCGCGCGATTTGATTTCGAGACGTTTTTCCACCGCGCGCTCCTGCTTGGAGCGCTCCTCTTTCTCTGGCCGCTTCTGCGCTGGCTCGGAATCGGAAGCCGGCGCGATCTCGGACTTCAGCCCAATCGGCATTGGGCGCGCGATGCCGGAATCGGGTTTCTCCTCTCGGCCTTGCCGGTTCTTTGCTGCGCCGGAGTTCTTCTCTTCCTGGGTGTTTATACGATGCGTCCCAGCGTCGCGTGGGGCGCGGTCGGATCTGTGACGCTGACCGCCGCGGCCGTTCCGTTCATCGAGGAGACGCTTTTCCGTGGATTATTCCTCGGCGTCTTGCTTCGCGGCAATCGGCCCTGGCCGGCGAGCCTGTTGAGCGCGGGCATTTTTTCGATTGTCCATTTTCTCAAAGCGCCGGACCAAACGACCACGTTGGTGAGTTGGAGTTCGGGTTTCATTTCACTGGCGCATTCCTTCGACCAGTTCACCGAGCCCATGCTTGTCCTGGCAGGATTCACCACCTTGTTTCTCATCGGCCTCATCCTGGCCGATGCGCGCTTGCAGACGCGCTCGCTCTGGCTGCCGATCGGGCTTCATGCCGGCTGGATTCTGGCGAGTGGCGTCTTCAACAAGATCGCGCATCGCGAAGTGCTGGCGTTGCCGTGGCTCGGCAAAAATTTGCTCATTGGCATCGTGCCGCTGTGCGTCTGTCTCGTCAGCTGGCTCTTGCTCAAAGGATGGTGGAGGTATGCCCGCCAGACTTGATCCATTTCGGGCGCTGGCGTCGCTCTTCTATCCGGCGCTGTGCGTTGTCTGTTCCGATGATGTCGATCGGCATGAATACCTTTGCCAGAATTGTCAAAACCGGGCGCCGCGAATCACGGCCCCTTTTTGCGCGAAATGCTCCGAGCCTTTTTCCGGCGCGATCACTCAGGCGTTCAGTTGCGCGAATTGCGAACATCGAATTCTGCATTTCGATTCGGCGGTCGCCGCGTATCGCAGCCGGGGCCTGGTGCGTAAGCTTGTGCACGAATTTAAATACGGGCATCACCGGCACTTGCGTTATCCGCTCGCCGGATGGCTCGGGGAGGCAATGAACGACCCACGGCTGCGCGGCCTGCGCTTCGACGTGATTGTTCCGGTGCCGTTGCATCCCGCGCGGGAGCGCGAACGCGGTTTCAATCAGGCCACGCTCCTGGCTGAATTGCTCAGCGGGCAAATCGGGGTCCCGCTTCGTCCCGTGCTGGAGCGGATTCGATTCACCAGGACGCAAACCGCCCACGACCGCGCCGAGCGGATGGAAAATTTACGCGACGCGTTTCGTTTACGAAAAAAGGCGGACGTGCGACAGTTACGCGTGCTTTTGATCGACGACATCCTAACCACCGGCTCCACCCTGAGCGAATGCGCGCGTGTTCTCAAGGAGGCCGGCGCCATTTCCGTTTACGCGGCCACGGCGGCGCGCGCCTGACGACATGGCTATTTTCAAGAGACCTCCCATCGGCGGTGGCGGCGCGCGGAAGCGCCGCGGCGATATCCCGCAGGGTCTTTTTCAAAAATGTCCGGGCTGCAAGGAGGTCGTGCACGAAATCGAGCTGGCCCAGAACCAGCGGGTCTGTCCGCGCTGCGATTATCACTTTTCTCAATCCGCCAAAGAACGAATGGAAAACCTGCTCGATCCGGAAAGTTTCGTCGAGCGCGATGGCGATCTGCGCTCGGTGGACACACTGCAATTTCAGGGAATGGCCACTTACAAGGATCGCCTCAAGAAATATCAGGACAGCACCGGACTGACCGATGCGGTCCTGAGCGGCCACGGAATGATCGACGGCTACAAAGTCGCGATCGCCGTGATGGACTTCAGTTTCCTTGCGGCCACGATGGGCTCAGTCGTCGGCGAACGAATCACTCGCACCATCGAATGGGGCACGGCGAACCGGTGCGCCGTCGTCATTGTCTCCGCCTCCGGCGGCGCGCGGATGTACGAAGGAATGCTGAGCCTGATGCAGATGGCCAAGACGAGCGGTGCGCTGGCCCGGCACGCTTGCGAACGATTGCCTTACATCTCCGTCCTGACCAATCCCACCACGGCCGGAGTCATGGCCAGCTTCGCTTCGTTAGGCGACGTCATCCTCGCCGAGCCAAAAAGCATGATCGGGTTCGCGGGACCGCGTGTGATCAAGGAGACCACCCACCAGGATTTGCCGGACGATTTCCAGACCGCGGAGTTTTTGGAAGAACATGGGCTGATCGATCTCATCGTCCATCGCAAGAGACTGCGCGGGCAAATCAGCCAGTTCCTGAGTTATTTTTCCACTACGCAGTAAACGGGGAGAGGCCGGTTTCGCGAAACTTTCGGAGCTTGTGCCACCTCCATCCTCTTACCAAGATGCGCTGGCCTGGCTTTACGGCACGCAGCGCTTCGGGATAAAGCTGGGGTTGGAAAACATCCGGCGCCTGCTTGGCGAACTGGATGTTCCCGGAAAAGGCCAACGCATCGTCCACGTCGCCGGCACCAACGGCAAAGGCTCCGTCTGCGCCATGATCGACGCAATCTGCCGCGCGCAAGGCTATCGCACCGGCCTCTTCACCTCCCCTCACCTTGTCACCTATCGTGAGCGCATTCAGGTCGATGGCGAGATGATCGGCGAAGAGAAAGTCGCGGAAGGTCTCACCTTCATCCGGAACCTGGTTGCCGGCTGGGAGCCGCATCCGACATTTTTTGAAATCACCACGGCCCTGGCGCTCGGTCATTTCAAGCAGTGCGCTTGCGAAATAATCGTCCTCGAGACCGGGCTTGGCGGCCGGCTGGATGCAACCAATTCCGTTAGCCCGGTCGTCTCGGTGATCACGCCTATCGGGTACGATCATCAATCCTGGTTAGGCAGCAGCCTGGAAGAAATCGCGGGCGAAAAAGCCGGGATCATCAAACGAGAAACTCCTGTTGTCTCGGCCGCGCAGGAACCCGCCGCTGAGAAAGTGATTCGCGCGCGAGCGGTCGAGTGCCAGGCGCCCCTCCAGATCGTAAGCCAGCCTTACACGAAAACTCCCGTGGCCCTGGCGGGAGTCCACCAAAAGAAAAATGCTTCGCTCGCGATCGCCGCGTTGCGAGCCGGCGGAATCGCAGTCGACGATGGAGCGATCGCCCACGGTTTGCAGAATGTGGGTTGGCCCGCGCGCTTTCAACGCTGGGACGAACGATTCATCATCGACGGCGCGCATAATCCCGCGGGCGCAGCGGCTCTCGCGCAAACCTGGCGCGACCAATTCGGCGACGAACGCGCCACGATTATCCTGGCGGTTCTTCACGACAAAGACATCACGGGAATTTGTCGTGCGCTGGCGCCGATCAGCAGCTACGTCGTGTTGCCAAGAATTCGCAGTCGACGCAGTGCCGAGCCTGAAGCCCTCGCCCAAATCTTCTCGTCCCTCACTCCATCACTCCAACACTCCATCACTCCATCGCTGGCCAGCGCCTTGGAATTGGCTCGCGCCAAACCCAATCCCATTCTCCTGACCGGCTCGTTGCATTTCGCCGGAGAAGCACTGGCCGCACTTCGCGGCGACCCCGCCAGCTTTGAAGAGTGCGCGCAATAGCCGTTCCCTCTTTGTCATTCTGAGCGAAGTTTCGCAAAAGCGAAACGCAGTCGAAGAACCTCTCGCTGTATTGCGCAGATACCGAGGGGAGAATAGCGACAGATTCCTCCACTTCGGTCGGAATGACAAGCTATGCACCCGATCCGCGGTATTCTACGACATGTCACCGAGTATTGGCGAAGTGGATAAAGTGAACCTCGAACAAAAGTTCGCCTCCTTCACGGAACACTGGCGGCCGAAGATCGTGGGCGAGCTGAACGGGCAGGAAGTAAAGGTGGTGAAGTTCAAAGGCGAATTCGTCTGGCATCATCACAAAGATGCCGATGAAATGTTTTTCGTTTGGCGCGGTCGGATGCGCGTGGAATTTCGCGACCGCGCAATCACCTTGGAACCGGGCGAGTTTGTCATCGTTTCGCGCGGAATCGAACATCGCACGGTCGCGGAGGAAGAGACGGAGGTTGTCTTATTCGAGCCGGCGGCCACGAGGAACACCGGCAACGTGGCGGATGAGCGATTCACCGCACCAAGTGGCGTCCGGGTCTAGGTGGATCAGGCGCTCCGCGCGCGATGCGTAAATCTACGCGGCTCCGCCGGCACCTATGGCATCGTGCGCGGAGCGCCCGATCCACCTTCCACCACGATCATCGCCATCGCGTGATGCTCGGTATGGCTCAGCGTGATCCAGACGGCCGTGACGCCGCGCTCTTCCCCTAACTTCCGCGCGCCTCCCGCGAGCACGACAAACGGCTCCCCGCTGGCTTTGCGGTGAACATCGATGTCCTTCCATCCCATCGCGCGACCGATCCCGGTCCCGAACGCCTTCGAGACAGCTTCCTTGGCTGCAAAACGCGCCGCGAAATGGCGCGCCGGAAATTTCATCGATTGGCAATACTCGATTTCGCCCCCCGTGAAAATACGGTGGAGAAATCGCTCGCCAAAACGATCGAGCGAATGCTGAATCCGTGCATTTTCCACCAGGTCCACGCCGACTCCGAGCACACTCATCCGCGATAATTTTTCATCGCCGCGAGCATCTCGCGCACGGCGGCTTCGAAGCCGACCAAAACCGCGCGTGCCACGATTGAATGGCCGATATTCAATTCAACCAGGTGCGGGATTTTATGGATGAGCGCGATGTTCCGGTAATTGATGCCGTGGCCGGCGTTCACCTGAAGATTGAAATTCGCGGCCCGAATGGCGGCGTCCCGCAATCGTTCCATCTCCTGCTGCTCAATTTTTTCCGTGTAGGCGTTTGCCAGCTTGCCGGTATGCAGCTCGACGATGTCGGCACCCAGCGCCACCGCCGCATCGATTTGTTCCCGTGCCGGATCGACAAACATGCTGACGCGAACGCCCGCGGCGTGAAACCGCTTCACCGTCCCGCTCAACTCCCGGGCGTGGACAACGCAATCGAGGCCGCCCTCAGTCGTGATCTCCTTGCGGTTCTCGGGCACCAGGCAGACCTCATCCGGCACCAGCCGTAAGGCAAAATCGACAATCTCCGGCGTGTTCCCCATCTCGAGGTTCAGCTTTGTGATGATGCTTTCCCGGAGGCGCTCAAGATCGCGGTCCAGGATGTGGCGGCGGTCGGCCCGCAGATGCGCCGTGATGCTGTGCGCGCCGGCGCGCTCGCAGATTCCCGCAATCGCGATCGGATCGGGCTCGGCGTTTTTCGAGTCCGGCATTGTCGCATAACGCGCCTGCCGCAGCGTCGCGACATGATCGATGTTTACACCGAGCCGAAGCTGATTCACGGATGCAATAGGTTACAGACACCCCCGCCCGGCAAGTTTTTCCCGCTTTCGCCACGCGCTGTAGTCACGGCGCTGCGTCGCCGTGTCAGACGCCGGCATCGCGTTTCGCCTCGACACAGCGAAGCGGATACAGAGCCTCCTCGTTCCCAAGTTGCACTTGGGAAAGGAAGTCTCGCCCTCGGCAGTTGCACTGCCTCTCGTCACCGCCACGAATCGCACCGCAACTCCACCGTTGCACCCGGTAACCATTCATGTGCCGAGGAATACCGCCAGTGCTCCGGCGACGCGACCAATCCGCGCTTGACCGGATTGTTATGCAGGTACTCAAGCTTCTGGAGCATCATCGCGTCAGTCATGATCGCCTGCGGATGCGAGCCCTCCTGCCACACCTGATGCTGGCTCTTGGTCTTATGCGGTGCACGCTGATCGCGCAGTTGGCGCCGAAGCCAATCGCAGCGTTCGGTCTCTAACTGCTCGATAATTCGACGCGCGGTGTGACGCTTCAGATCGGCGAGCACACGGGCGAGATCGGGTGCGGCCACAATGGCGTGGAAGTGTGTGTCGAGGATTACCCAGGCATGGATTTTCAGCTTTTTCTGTTGGCGACAGTATTCCAAGGCTTGCACAAGGATGTCGCACCGTGCTGTCGTGTTGAAAATAGGAAGCCAAGCCACGACAGTCCCTGTGACGAAATGAGCGAACTCATGTTCGAGGATGCGATAGCGGCTGCGCATGGGGGACCGCTGAGCATGACGAAGCACAGCTTCGAAGGCAAGGGCGCAGCGTTCCCAAGTACAACTTGGGAACGAGGGTTAAATAGGTTACAAATACTTGTGCCCGGAAAGTTTTTCCCCCTGTCTCTGCTCATGTAGCACGGTCACGGCCCTGCGGGCCGTCCGGTAAAACGCCGGATGCAAGGGCGGAGTTTGCTAATCTCTAGCGCAAACATAGCGTCATACTCAATGACCCCATACGAGAACATGCAGGAAGAGTTGGCAAACGCGACTCGGGAACAATCCCGCCAACGGAAAAAGGCCGCCGCCATAATGAATAAATTGGCAGCGCGATGTGTCGCGGAGCTGGAAATTCCAGCCGAAAACATCAAGTTTACTCCGACGCAAGATGGCCCGCGACTAGCAGAGCAGCGCGGATACTCGGACGCTGCAAGAGTGATAGAACGCAACGACGAAGGAGTATGGACTGCGGAGATGGAAATCAAAGTCGATCCGCCGGCAGATGACGTTCATATCTACACAACGACAATCGTGCGAGTCCAAGTTATCCACAGCCCTTTGGATCATGTGCAATTGGGCCTGAAAGGGGAGGTCGCTGCAGAGCTTGATGGGACGCCAGCTGACACAGCATCATTTTCGGGCATCGTCGGTCAGGTCCCTTCGAGGATATCCGACACAACCCGATGGGTCGCTACGGGAAAGGGAAAGAAGCCCGCGATGGGCTTCGATAGCATCCGACAAAAATAGCACTTTATTCGCCGATCGTAAGAGAAGAGGCTAGGCGCGAATCGGTCAGTCTATGAATCTCGACAATTGGCTCAAATCCCCGAATTCGGGGCTGAACCGAGAATCGGCCCTAGACGGCGAAACGATGGCAAACCCTGATTACGCTCCCGCTAGTGCATCCATCATGAACCTGCTTATAGTTTGCTGCAGTGCAGCATGATTCTCGCGTAACGATTCACATGGCGGCGAGCCTCGACGGCTTCATCGCTCGAAAGGACGGACGCGTCGACTGGCTCGAAACCTCGGATGAGTTCGCAGACGGGGACACCCTTGACCCAGGATTCGTCGAGGCCTTCCTCAAGACGATCGACTGCTATGTCATGGGGTCTCGAACGTATGAGACCGCGCTTGGTTTCGAAGCCCAGGGGTTGGGGTGGGCGTACGGCGACAAGCCAACCTTCGTCCTCACAAGGCGCGATCTGCCACGGACCCGGGATTACGTCGAGTTCCACTCAGGCGATCTTGCGCAGTTCGTGAATGGGCGCCTTCGGCCCACGTTCCGTTCCATCTGGTTTGTTGGAGGCGGTATGGTCTCCGGCGAATGCCTTCGGCTTGGGCTGGCCGACGAAGTTCGCTATTCGATTTTGCCGATCCTGATTGGTGATGGGATCCCTTTCTTCGAGAAGCTCGACAGGGACATCGCGCTCCATCTGGTGGAGGTCAAAGCCTACAAGAGCGGCACGGTGGAGCTTCGATTCGAAGTCGCGGGACGAGACGGGTAATCTTGCCGAATCGCGACAGCCGCGCGGTTCCCAGAGCGAAGCGTTCGACGAAAAGGCTTGTCTCTCCCCCTCGCGTTCTCGTATCCAAAGGCATGTCGCGGCGCGCTGTCCTAATTTTTGCCGAGGAGGCCAGTGTCGAACTGGCCCGTCGCGCTTTCCCGAATGCGGCCCGCCCGCTACTAAATCTCCCCGCCTTCGGTTCGGAACTTTCGCGTGGGATGGACGTGCATCTTTTTACCTCAAGCCGTGCCTCGGTTCGCTTCGGAGCTCGAATCCACCGGCAAACCGGGCGTGACTTCGCGGCGCGGCTGGAAAATGCGATCGAGAAAATTAATGAGCTTGGCTACGACGAGATTGCCGTCGTCGGCCGCGACTGCCCCAGTCTTCGACCAAACGATATCGAAGATGCGTTTGGAAAACTAAAGTCGCGAAAACTTGTCCTCGGCCCCGATCATCGCGGCGGCTGCTATCTCATCGCTTTTCGTTTGGGTGATCGCCATCTGCTCCGGGGTGTGCGCTGGAAACGGCACACCGATTGCGCGCAGCTTCGCGACCGTTGCCTGCCCTCGGGAGTTTTTCTGTTGCCGATCAAGCACGAACTCGATTCCTGGGCCGACCTCCAACTCTTCGCCCGCTGCGGAGATCCCCTCGCCCGCCTTGCTTCATTTCTGCTCAACGCGGTCTGCGGGCTCGGCATCGCGGTCACGTATTTCGTCGATCTCGCCTTGCAGCGAGTTCGAGTCCGTCACCAAATGCCGCCCCCGGCATTCGCCATCTAAGTTCGGCGTCTTCCGCGAGCCTTGAGCTCGCGTTGCCGCGACTCCCCCTGATGTGGCCTCGCTTGTGAGGTTTCGTCGTGGGCCACGCCACACTCCTGATCCACATGTTAAATCAACAATTTTTACCCTGGTTCGTAACGCGCATTAGCAGCGGACGACTTGCCATTTGCGTCCTCGTCCTGGGCGCATTCGCGTTGATCCCGTTCGCGCCAGAAGCCACGGCGGCTCAATCCGACTCGGAGCGCCTCGAGAAACTTGAAAGAGCGGTCGAGCTCTTGCAGCAGCGCAACGCGGAGCTGGAACAGGAAGTCCAGAGCCTGAAGAAGCAGAAGTCGTCGACCACGGTGTCGGCTCCCGCGCCGGCGCCGCTCGCGACGGAGAAGCGATCGCACTTCGTTCCCGATTCCAAATCGTATGTCGAGAAGACGGAGGTCAAGGAAGAGAAGAAACCGCTCTACGTGGTGGCCGGCGCTTCCGAGATCAAGCTGACCTTGGGCGGATTTATCCAAATGCAATATGACGCGGGCGATGTTTTCGCTTTCGAAGGACGCTTCGGTTCGGCGGCGATCGACGACCGGTTTCGCGTGCGGCGCGCGCGAATCAATGTGGTGGGCGCCTTTGCCCAGCAGTTCGATTTCAAGCTGGAAGGCGAATTCGCGCAAAGCGACGTGACCCTCACGGTCCGCGATGGTAGCAGAACGCTCGCTTCCAATTCCACCCGCACCGGTTTCGGCGGCCTGGACCTGTTTGTAAACTGGCACCAGTTTCCCGAGTTCCAAATCAAGGTCGGCCAATACAAGGCGCCTTTCGGATTCGAGCAACTCAGTTCGGACACCAAACTGTTCACCCTCGAGCGCAGCCAGGTGACGAGCGCGCTGACCCCTGAGCGTCAGATAGGCGTGCAGATCTGGGGCAAGCCTTTCGCGAACGCTTACCCCGACCAGAAGGATTTGCTGACCTATTACGCCGGCATTTTCAATGGCAACGGCCGCAACATTTCCGTCAACGACAACGACCAATACATGTTTGCCGGCCGGCTCGAAATGCAGCCATGGAAGGGGAAAATCTCCGAGGCGGAGGCGTGGCTGAAATTCGGGGCCAATGCCTTGTCAAGTCGCGATGCGAGCGGGACGGTTCTTTCGCCCGCGGGAACCCTGCGGGTGAACAGTGATGGCTCTTTAAGCACTTTCGTCGCTCCCTCCGCGGCAGAAAGGACTGGCTACGGCGTCGACGCCCTCTTTCATCTCGGTCCGTTCGACCTCATCGGCGAATATTTGAGTGAAAATTACGAGGCTCGCACTGCGCCTGGTTTTCCGGATTTCCGTGCGGACGGCTTTTACGTCCAGGGCACCTACTTCATCATTCCGACAAAGCTTCAACTCTTCGCCAAGTACGAAAGCTTCAATCCCGGGCAGGTCGCGAATGACGACATCACATCCGTCACCGGGGGCGTGAACTACTACATCCATGGGGACGACCTCAAAATCATGGCGCACTACATTCACACCTGGTCCGACTTCCGGAAAAACAATCCCGCAGCCGGGCAAGACGAGTTTGATCAAGTCATGCTGCGTCTTCAGCTGGTTTACTAAGGCCTGATCCAAAACCCACTAAAATTATGAGCACCATCAACGCCGAATCCGAAGTCCGTAAACGCTACGCCGCCGGAGCGAAAGCAGCCGAAGCCAGGCTTTGTTGCCCCGTCGATTACAACACCGAGTACCTGAAAGCCATTCCGCGGGAGGTCATCGAGCGCGATTACGGCTGTGGCGATCCGAGCAAATATCTGCGCGAAGGCGAGACTGTTCTCGATCTCGGCAGCGGCACCGGAAAAATCTGTTTTATCGCGGCGCAGGTCGTGGGTCGCAACGGCAAAGTCATCGGAGTCGACATGACGGACGAAATGCTCGAGGTCGCGCGGACGAATGCCCCGATCGTGGCCGAACGGATCGGTTATTCGAACGTCGAGTTTCGGAAGGGCCGAATCCAGGATCTCGCGCTGAACGTGGATTTGCTCGACGCGGAATTGAAGCGGCGGCCGATCAGCGACGCGGCCTCCTTCCTTGCGGCAGACGAACTCGCCCAGGAGCTGCGGGTGAAGAGTCCGCTGGTGGCGAACGATTCGGTCGACGTGGTGGTCTCCAATTGCGTCCTCAACCTGGTCGAGTCGCATGCCAAGCGGCAGCTCTTCGAGGAAATCTTTCGCGTGCTCAGGATCGGCGGCCGCGCCGTTATCTCCGACATCGTGAGCGACGAAGAAGTTCCCGAGCATTTGCAAAACGATCCTGAGCTATGGAGTGGCTGCATCTCGGGCGCGTTGACCGAGGAAGGATTTATCGCAGCGTTCACCGCGGCCGGCTTTTACGGCGTGGGGATTCTGAAGCGCGACGAACAGGCCTGGCAGACGGTGGAAGGAATTGAATTCCGGTCTGTGACCATCGAGGCGTTCAAGGGAAAACAGGGAGCGTGCGTCGAACGCAATCAGGCGGTGATCTACAAAGGCCCGTTCAAGGAAGTGCTGGATGACGACAACCACCGCATGGAGCGCGGCCGGCGCTACGCTGTTTGCGACAAGACCTATAACATCTACCGCAAAGCTCCCTACTCCGCTTTCTTCGAATTCGTCGAGCCTTTGACGCCGATCCCGCTTGAGGAAGCGAAGCCGTTCGATTGTTCCCGCACTTCGCTGCGCCACCCGAAGGAGACCAAAGGTCAGGATTACAACGTCACCACCGAAGCCTCGCAATGCTGTGATGGCGGAAGCTGCTGTTAGGCTCCGAAACTTTTTTCCCACATCGCTCGATTAACCCAGCAAACCCTATGAAATATTCACTCATTGCCCTGGCCACTGTTGCCCTCGTCCTCAGCCACAGCGCCAGCGCCGAGCCCGCAGGTAAAGGGGCGTTCGATCCGAACCAGCCCTATACCGCAACCATGGGTCCGGGCGTGACTTATGATGCCTCTTTCGACATCGTTTTTACCGCGCCTTATGGGACAAAACAGGCCCAGGTCTGGCTGCCGGTCCCCCTAAACGATAACGCCCAGCAGGTGGAAGCCTACCGCACTGAGCCGGTTGCTCTTTCCGATGAAACGGAGCCGCTCTATCAGAACCGCCTCGTCCATTTCAGTTACGACAAACCACAAGGCGGACAAATCATCAAACAAAGCTTCAAAGTAACCACGCACGAACTGCGCTGGGACCTCGATCCCGAGAAAGCGACGATGGTGAAAGAATGGCCGGAGAGCTTTGCCAGGTACCTGCGCCACGAGCAGAACGTAGTCGTGGATGAACGGGCGAAGGAGCTGGCCCGCAAAATCGTGGGCGAGGAAAAAAATCCGGTCCGCCAGGCGCGTTTGCTCATGGCGTGGATTATGAAAACGCTCAACTACGACCATAACACCTGCTCGTTGGAGGCCAGCAGCGTCTGGGCGCTCGATAAAAAAGTCGGACATTGCAGCGACTATCATGGACTTGCCACCGCGCTTGGCCGCGCTATCGGCATTCCCGGGCGGGTGACTTACGGCATTAATCCCCTGCCGAAAAACTCCCCCACCCATTGCAAAGTGGAGTATTACTTTGCCGGCTACGGCTGGGTCTCCTTCGATGTCTCGGAAACGCAGAAGATGGTGAAGAAAATCGAAAAGGACACCACCCTGGATGCCGCGGCCAAAGCCGAGAAAATCAAAGTCGTCATGGACCGCTTCGAAAAAGGCTTTCGCGACAACACTTGGTACAAGATCGCCCACGGAACCTCCTACCCGCTCGTGCCCGCGGCAAAATCTGGAACTCCTCCTTTGGTGAGGACAGCCTTTATCGAAGCCGACGGCAAACCTCTGCAAGATCCCGATCCCGGCAACGGCAACCTGCGCGAATTTGCCTGGATGACGGTGGCCAAGTTTACTCCGAGCCAGCCGGTCGAGTCTCCGTTCAAGTAAAGTCAGGCACGAACGGGAGAAAGCTGCTGCCCATGGCGAAACAGGATCCGAGCGAGACGGCAATAAACGAGCCGATGCGCGCGACGCGGCCAGAGCCGCCGCCGAATGTCAGTGCCGAGGTCGACGTCGCAAGAGCGCCGATTCCCAAGTGGGCGATTGGCGAATTCATTGGGACGTTCCTGCTCGTATTTTTTGGATGCGGGAGTGTCTGTGCGGCCGTCGCCACCGGCGCGCAGGTGGGCGTGTTTCAGGTCGCGATTGTGTGGGGCATCGGGATTGCGACGGCGATCTATCTCACTGGCTCGCTGAGCAGCGCGCATTTGAATCCGGCGGTCACGATCGCGGCAGCCATCTGGTCGCGTTTTCCGATGCGCCTCGTGCTGCCGTACATCGCGGTCCAGATGCTCGCCGCGTTCGCGGCGGCGGCGGTGCTCTACCCGATCTTCAGCGGTTCGCTCGAGGCCTACGAAGCAGCGAACGGAATCACGCGAGGCCAGACTGGCAGCGAAGCCACCGCGATGGTGTTTGGCGAATACTTCCCCAACCCGGGCGGCAAAGCACTGACGGCGGCGCGTCGCGGCACGATGTCACACGGCGCCGCCTTTACGGCGGAAGTCGTCGGCACGGCGATCCTCGTGCTCGTGATCTTCGGCGTGACCGATGAGCGCAACAAGACCCGGCCACAGCTGCTCACTGCGGCCACCATCGGTCTCACAGTCACGATCCTCATCTCGCTGCTCGGGCCGCTGACGATGGCCTGCTTCAACCCCGCGCGCGACCTCGGTCCCAGGCTTTTCTCTTCGCTGGCCGGCTGGGGCTCGATCCCCTTTCGCACCAACGGCGTTGGCTGGCTAACGGTCTACCTCATTGCGCCGCTGCTCGGAGGAGTTGTCGGCGGATTCATCTACAGCAAGATTCTGAAGCCCGCTTATGCAGAAGACTGAAAAATGAACCGTTTCGCCGCCACGCTGGCCGAGCATTCGCTGCCACTTCGCCATGCAAAGACGGAGGTGCTCCAGATCAATGTCGGCAAGCTCTGCAACCTGACCTGCATTCATTGCCATGTAAACGCCGGTCCGAAGCGCAAGGAGATCATGACCCGCGCCACCGTCGACCAGTTGGTCGATTGGCTGGCCAAGACTGACATCCCGACGGTCGACCTGACGGGCGGCGCGCCCGAGATGATTCCGGACTTTCGCTATCTGGTGGAACGGCTGAAGGCGCTCACGCCGCCACGGCATATCATCGATCGCTGCAACCTGACCATCCTGCTCGAGCCCGGCTACGAGGATTACGCGAATTTCCTGGCACGGCACCAGATCGAGATCATCGCGTCGATGCCGTGTTATTCGCCGGAAAACGTCAATGCGCAACGCGGCAACGGAGTTTTCGACGGGAGCATTAAGGCGCTGCAACTCTTGAACTCGTTAGGCTATGGCACCGAGCCGGAGCTGCCGCTACATCTGGTCTACAATCCGAACGGCGCTTTCCTACCCGGTCCACAGGCGGAGCTGGAAGCGGACTATAAGCGTGAGTTCAAGGAACATTTCGGAATTGTGTTCAACAAGCTTTACACGATCACGAACCTGCCGATTGCCCGCTTTGCCTCCTACCTCAAGAACAACAACAAGCTGGCGGATTATATGGCGCTCCTGAACGAGGCGTTCAATCCCAGCACTGTGAATGGTTTGATGTGCCGCAACACCATCAACGTGAGTTGGCAGGGTGAAGTCTTTGATTGCGACTTCAATCAAATGCTCAAGATGCAGTGGCGCGACCGTGAGCAAGGCCTGCACCTCTGGGACATCGATCCGGCACAAGTGGAAAACCGCGAGATTTTGACCGGCGATCACTGCTTCGGATGCACCGCCGGCGCGGGCTCGAGCTGCGGCGGCGCGCTGGTTTAGGGGTCTGGGGAGCGCACGCGCCCTCGCGTGCTGGTTTTGGCGCCTCGCCAAAACGCACTTTAAATCCTGAAGAAAATCCATGCCGGCGAGGGCGCCGGCATCAGCACGCGAGGGCGCGTGCGCTCCCCAGATTTACCAGCGTTAGGCGCTCGCCTTTCGAAGCAAACTTCTCGGTGCTCGCTCGCGCCAGGCGATCTCCATAACAGGTCGTAACGCAGCCATATCAATGCCTTCAAGGTGAACGCACGTGCTGCCTTGTTTTCCCCACGCACCTTTCGCCGGGAAAAAAATCTTTGGATGACAGCGAAGCATTCTCGCCTGCTCTTCCAGCGGTAGATTCACCATGCCATGATCCTGGTCAGGATAGCCGAGCGTGGCAAAAATCTTCCCGCCCACTCGGAAATCAGGATGCGCCATGTGTTCGCTTTCAATTGCTTCAGGCATGCTGAGCGCGATGCGGCGGAAGTCGGCGGCTTTCATGAAGTGGGCGTGAGCGTTGAGAAAGACATGATTGAAACTTCCTTTTGTCGGTGGCGAGTCTTTTCTACCGCAGACCATCCCAGGCTCGCATAGAAGGCTGTGCTATCCACCGTATAAAGGTAAAGCCGGGAAACTTTAAGGGACGCTGCCTCGTCCATGATCCGGCGGACCACCGCGGCGCCGATCCCTTTCCGACGGTGGTCCGGCGCCACAAATACACCCGCCAGCCATGGAGTTAACTCGAGCCGGTCATCCATGTCGTGCGCGATCAGGCTGGCCGAGCCGAGCAGTTCGTCCTCGGATAGAGCAATGACCGTGAGCGGAATCCGCCCACGGCCACACCACCCTTGCAGGCGAATGGTCCGTGCCTCCACCGAATCGCCCGGCCGTAGAGCCGACCACTCCTGATGATGCCATTGAGCGAGCGTTGGGAGGAATTCGGGCCGGTCGGAGAGATATTCGATCTTCACTGCTAGGGTTTAGATTCGCGAACCGGGTCCGGCCATTGCCGAGCCAGGAACGAGTCATAGTCTCCGTGATCGATCTGCTTCACCAGGTCGCGAAACGACTCCTTCTGCGGAATGCAGCCACGCACGGTTTGCACGGTGGCGTTTCGCTGGCCGTATGCGGCTAAGGCCCGTTGGTATCTGTCGCGGTCGCGCGAGCGAAGACCGAGCAGGGTATAGAGCTGGCCGGCCGGGGACGCTTCCGGCAAGAGGTTTTCCAACCGGGCCGCGGCATCGGATTGGGTAAGAACCTCTCTAAGCGCTCTCTCACCTTCCGACATCGTTCCCGCAACGCCGACGCCTCCCACGGCGAAACTGCTAACCTTCCGAAGCACTGTGTCGGCGGTGGTTGGTCCAGCTGCTTCCAGCCGAGCGTGGCAGGTCAGAAATCCCAGAACCGTCAATGCGGCGAGCCGTTTCACGGAATCCGAGTGTAACAAGCCAGGACGAGAAAGAACGAGAGATTTCTCGACTGCGCTCGAAATGACTAGGCGCGGTGTCGCACTTTTCTGGGGAGCGCACGCGCCTCGCGTGCTGGTTTTGGCGCCTCGCCAAAACAGGCTGCGAAAAAGTTCGCGCTCGCGAGGGGCGCGATCGCCCGCACGCGAGGCGCGTGCGCTCCCCAGAAAGAAGACAACGCAATAACCTCGTAACCTTCTTCCTTTTTGCAGCGAATCCTCTACGCTCGCCGGTTATGAAATCCACGGTTGTTCTTTTGCTGGCCGCGCTCTCCTGCCTGGTGGTTTGCCCCGACGTTTACGCGCAGGAAACATCCCCTGCTCCGACCGTCGCGCCCGTCCCCTCCATCGCGCCTGATGCTGATCCGGCCACCTCGACGCGTGCATGGCTCGATACGGTGCCCGCCGACAAGCGCGCGAAGTCGGATGCCTATTTTGAAGGCGGCTATTGGCTGATTCTCTGGAATTTCCTGCTCGCGGCGGCGATCTCGATCTTTCTCCTCAGCTCACGCCTTTCTGCCCGCCTCCGGAACTCGACCGAGCGCATGACGAGATTTAAAGCATTGCAGGTCGCGCTTTACGGTATCGCCTATATCATCCTGACAGCGGCGCTGACCTTCCCTCTCACGGTTTACGAAGGCTTTTACCGGGAACACAAATACGGACTCGCGACCCACACGTTCGGTTCGTGGGCTCTCGACCAGCTCAAAGGCCTGGCTTTCGGGCTGATCGCGCTGCCGCTCCTTCTTATCGCCCTTTACGCGGTATTTCGAAAAGCCCCGCGAACGTGGTGGATTTGGGCCACATGCGTCATGGTCGCTTTTTCCTTAGTCGTTCAGTTCGTTTTTCCAGTCTTCGTCGCGCCGGCTTTCAACAAATACACTCCCCTGAAAGATCCGGCGTTGCGGGAGCCTATCCTTGCTCTGGCGCGCGCGAACCAAATCCCTACCGATAAGGTTTTCGTAGTCGATGCCTCCCGCCAAACGACGCGGGTCAGCGCGAATGTAGCCGGTTTCCTCGGCACCACGCGGATAGCCTTAAACGACAATCTGCTCAAGCAATGCACCCTGCCTGAAATCCGAGCAGTGATGGCGCATGAGATGGGGCATTACGTCCTCAATCACGGCGTGAAACTGACAATATACGCGGGCATCTTTTTCCTGGTGGGATTTGGCCTGGCCAGGTTCGCCTTTGATGCCGTGGTCCGAAAGCGCGGCCCGGCCTGGGGTGTTCGGGGCATCGGCGATCCCGCCGGGCTTCCGCTGCTCGTCCTCATTCTCGCGACTTACTTCTTCCTCATCACCCCATTTGACAACACCGCCGTCCGCGTGACGGAATCAGAGGCGGACATCTTCGGGCTCAACGCCGCTCGCGAGCCGGATGGATTCGCGAAAGTGGCCTTGAAACTCGGCACCTACCGGAAACTCGATCCGAGCCCAATCGAGGAGTTCATCTTCTTCGATCATCCGAGCGGCCGCGCGCGCATTCGCATGGCCATGGACTGGAAAGCCGCGCATCTGCCGGCCGGCGGGGATGAATAATTAGCCGGCTTTCTTTTTCAAGGAGCGGCGGTTTGCAACCGCCGTTTTATTTGGTCGGCGATTGAAAAATCGCCGCTCTTTGGCCGTTGCGCACTGTGCCGAAGCATCTTACTCGTCTTGCTCCATGAAACGCCTCGTCCTGCTCCTTGCTGTCGCTTTAGTGGCCGCCAATCCGCGGATTGACGGCGCGGACGCCGATCGCTTCGTTTATCCGCAGGCTACCAAAGGCAAGCAGGTCGACGACTACTTTGGGACGAAAGTGGCCGACCCCTATCGCGGTCTCGAGGACGCCGACTCGGAAGCCACGCGGAAATGGATCGAGGCGCAGAACAAACTCACGTTCGATTACCTGGCCGCGATTCCGGAGCGGAAAAAGATCAACGACAAGCTGACCGCGCTCTGGAATTACGAAAAACACACCGTCCCTTTTCGAGAAGGCGGCCGCTATTTCTTTTCCAAGAACACAGGCCTCCAAAACCAAAGTGTCCTCTTTACCGGACCAAGCCTTCCGGGAGAAACGAAGCCGCTGCTCGATCCCAATACGCTCTCAAAAGATGGCACGGTCGCGCTCAGCGGCTTCGACATTACCAGCGATGGTAAATTGCTCGCTTACGGCCTGGCCACGGCCGGATCAGATTGGCAGCAATGGAAGGTCCGCGATATCGAAACGGGCAAGGACCTGTCCGATGACGTGCAATGGGTGAAATTTTCGGGCGCCTCCTGGAAAAAGGATGGCAGCGGATTCTTTTACAGCCGTTACGACGCCCCCGCGTCCGCTGATCAGCTCAAGAAAGCCAACTACTTTCACAAACTTTACTTCCACAAGCTCGGGACGCCCCAGTCGAAGGACGAGTTGGTTTACGAGCGGAAGGATCACAAGGACTGGAACTTCAGCGGAGAAGTGACCGAAGACGGGCGGTTGCTCATCATCAACGTTTACCAGGGATCGGATCCGAAGAATCGGATCTTCTACAAGGATCTGCGAAATCCAAAATCAAAGGTCGTCGAGCTGCTCAACAAACAGGACGCCTCCTATGGATTTATTGGCTGCGAAGGCGACACGCTCTGGTTCCTGACCGACCTGGCCGCGCCACGAGGCCGCATCGTCGCGATCGATGCTATCAAACCGGACAGCATCACCACAGTGGTGCCGGAGGCTCCCGAGAAACTCGAAGACGTCGGTTTGGTCGGCGATCGGTTTATCGCGAGCTACTTGAAGGACGCGCATTCCGTCGTTCGGCTGTTTGAGATTTCGGGCAAGGCGGCAGGCGAAATTGCCTTGCCGGGATTGGGGACGGCCAGCGGGTTCACCGGCAAGAGAAAGGACACGGAGACGTTTTACTCGTATGTCAGCTTCACTGAGCCGTCGGCGGTTTATCGCTACGACGTGACAACCGGCCAAAGCACCGTGCTCTTCCGCCCCAAGGTCGATTTCAACTCGCAGGAATTCACCACCGAGCAGGTTTTTTATCCCAGCAAAGACGGGACGAAAATCCCGATGTTCCTGACCTATCGGAAAGGCCTCGAGAAAAACGGGACCAATCCGACCATCCTCTACGGCTACGGCGGGTTCAATAATTCCGTCACTCCTTCCTTTTCCCCGGCCTATGCGGCGTGGCTGGAAATGGGCGGCGTCTATGCGGTCGCGAACCTGCGCGGCGGCGGCGAGTACGGCGAAGAGTGGCATCTCTCCGGGACCAAGCTGCGCAAACAAAACGTCTTCGACGATTTCATCGCCGCGGGCGAATGGCTGATCGCGAACAAATACACTTCCACGCCAAAGCTCGCCATTAGCGGCCGCAGCAATGGCGGTTTGCTGGTGGGCGCGACCTTAAACCAACGCCCGGAGTTGTGGGGCGCCGCTCTCCCCGCCGTGGGCGTAATGGACATGCTCCGCTTCCAAAAATTTACCATCGGTTGGGCCTGGACCTCGGACTATGGCTCGTCCGAAAACGCCGCTGAATTCGCTGCGCTCTACAAGTATTCGCCCCTGCACAACATCCAGCCCGGGACGAAATATCCGCCCACCCTGATCACCACCGCCGATCACGACGACCGCGTTTTCCCCGGCCACAGCTTCAAGTACGCCGCCGCCATGCAAGCCGCGCAGGCCGGTCCCGCTCCCGTTTTGATTCGAATTGAAACCCGGGCCGGGCACGGCGCCGGCAAGCCCACCTCGAAGGTCATCGAAGAAGTGACCGATCAGTGGGCGTTTCTCGTCAAGAACCTCCAGATGAAGCCTGCGCTTTAGGCACGGGTGAGTGAGCGATTGAGTAATTGAACGATCGTAATCACCCGCTCACTGTATTCCCAATTTCTCCCACTTGAATTTTTTCAAAAATTGAGTGTCATACACATCTCAATCGAACCTTTGGAATGATCGAAGTCCGAAATCTCAAGAAATCATTTGGAGCGAAGACGGCCGTGAATGGCGTCTCGTTCAAGGTGGAAATGGGCGAAGTCCTGGGCTTTCTGGGGCCGAACGGCGCGGGTAAGTCCACGACGATGCGCATGATCACGGGATTCATTCCGCCGTCCGACGGCGAGGTCTTCGTCGGTGGATTCAACATGCTGGATAACCCGATTCCCGCGAAGCGGCTGATCGGTTACCTCCCGGAGAATGCTCCGTCCTATGCGGACATGACGGTGCTGGGGTTTCTTGGCTTTGCGGCGGAACTGCGAGGTATGCGGGGCGAGGCCAAAAAGCGCGCCATCGATCGCGTGGTCGAGATGTGTTTTCTCGAATCGGTCCTCCATCAAAGCATCGAGACATTGTCGAAGGGCTATCGGCACCGGACCTGTTTCGCCCAATCGATCATTCACGATCCCGCGGTGCTGGTCCTGGACGAACCGACCGATGGCCTCGATCCCAACCAAAAGCATGAAGTGCGGACGTTGATCAAGAAGATGGGTCGAACCAAAGCAATCGTCTTCTCCACTCACATTCTCGAGGAAGTCGAGGCGGCTTGTTCGCGGGCGATCATCATCGATCGCGGCCAGATCGTGGCGAACGGCACTCCCGAGGAATTGAAGCAACGCTCGGAACACGCCGGCGCCGTCACCGTTCGGTTACTGGATGGAAGTTCCGCCGCAGTGACGCACAAACTGGATCAGCTCCCGGCCGTCGGAAAATGCACCGTGCTGTCTGAGGCGCCCGTGACGGTTCGGGCCTATCTGAAGAAAAATGGTGCACGCGGGGAACTGGCGCGCGAGATCGGCGAGGTCGCCGCGACGGAAGGCTGGCGCATTGAGGAATTGCACACCGAAGAGGGCCGGCTGGACGACGTTTTCCGTGCCATTACCCGGCCCGAGACGAAACAAGAGGAGGCGGCATGACCGATGCGACCGTGGATTCGCCAGCCGTTGTCACCACTCCGGCCGTTCGTCCGGAGAAGGAAGGCGGCGCGAGCGCCCTGCGGCACATTTTAACGATCGCAAAACGCGAAATCACCGGCTACTTCGCCTCGCCGGTCGCGTACGTTTTCATCGTGATTTTCCTGCTGCTGACGGGATTTTTCGCGTTCATGGTTTCGGGCTTCTTCGAGCGCGGCCAGGCTAATCTCCTGGCCTTCTTCGCCTGGCACCCCTGGCTCTATCTCTTCCTCGTTCCAGCGGTCGGGATGCGAATGTGGTCGGAAGAACGCCGGCTCGGCACGATCGAGCTGTTGCTCACGATGCCGATTACTCCATGGCAGGCGATCGTTGGAAAATTTCTGGCGTCCTGGCTGGTGCTCGCGCTCGCCCTGGCATTGACCTTTCCGATCGTGCTCACGGTCAATTACCTGGGCCGCCCGGATAACGGCGTGATCCTGGCCAGTTATGCCGGAAGCCTCCTGCTGTCGGGGGCCTATTTGTCCGTCTCCGCCATGACGTCGGCGATGACGCGCAACCAGGTGGTGAGCTTCATTGTTTCGGTGGTGCTCTGCCTCTTTCTCATTCTCGCCGGCTGGCCGCCGATCACGAATATGCTCTCGCAATGGGCCAGCGCCTGGTTCGTCGAAACGATCGCGGCCTTCAGCGTCATGACCCATTTCGAAAGCATCCAGAAAGGCGTGATCGATTCGCGCGACGTTCTGTTTTTCTTTTCGGTCATCGGCTTCTGCCTCTTCACCACCAGCGTCATCATCCGCGCCCATCGCGCCGGCTAGGAACCATGGATCCCACGAAAAAGAAGCGGCTCGAGACTTTGCTCTATTCCACCATCGGCATTGCCGCGATGGCCTTGCTCCTGATCGCGTTCAACTTAATCGCCGCCAAGGGCCGGCAACGCATTGATCTCACGGCGGAAAACGCCTACACGCTTTCGCCGGGGACCAGGGCCATTCTCGCGAAGCTCGATACCCCGGTTCAAATCCGGTTTTACTGCACGAAAAACGTGAGCGCGATGCCGGTTTTCCTCACCACCTATGCGCAACGCGTCGAGGATTTGCTCGGGGAATACAGACAGGCCTCGAGAGGCAGGATCGAGGTCCAGCGGTTGAATCCCGAGCCCGATTCCGATGCGGAAGACTCGGCCCGGCTGGATGGGGTCGAGGGCCAGCAACTCCGCACGGGTGAAAAAATCTATCTCGGATTGAGCATCGGGTTGCTCGACCAGAAACAGGCGATCTCATTCCTCACGCCCGATCGGGAGCGCCTGCTCGAGTACGACATCTCACGAGCCATCGCGCGCGTGATGACGGCCGAGAAGCCCGTTATCGGGGTGATGAGTCCTTTGCCGGTCATGGGCCAGTTGAATCCAATGGCGATGCAAATGCGACAGCAGCAACGCTCCCAGCCCTGGGCCTTCATGAGCGAGCTCGGACGCGACTTCAACGTCAAACAAGTGGAGGTCACCGCCGACAAAATCCCGGACGACATCAAGGTCCTGGTCGTGATTCATCCAAAAACAGTGACCGACGAAACGCAGTACCTGCTCGACCAGTTTGTCCTGCGCGGCGGAAAATTGATTGTCTTTGTCGATCCACTTTGCGCGCTGGACCGCCCGCCCGTCGCCCAGGGACAAATGCCGCCCATGAGCAGCTCCAGCCTGGACAAATTATTCAAAGCCTGGGGCCTGACTTTCGAGGCAGCCAAAGTCGTCGCGGACATGGAATATGTCGCAAGGCTCCAGGAGGGCCCGAACCCGACCGTGCTCGCGCTGAATGAGACAGCGATCAACAAAGACGACGTGGTCACGGCCAATGCCGACAATCTGGTCATGGCGTTCACCGGCGCTTTTTCCGGCACGCCGGCCGATGGACTGGCCAGGACCGTGCTGATCAAATCGTCGAAACAGTCGCAGCTCGTCGAGGCCTTGATGGCATCGCTCGCCGCGGGGCAGATCGCTAATAATTTCACCCCGAGCGGAACGGAGCATGCGCTGGCGATCCGGTTGACCGGCCGGTTTAAGACGGCCTTCCCCGATGGAAAACCGAAGCCGGCGGCCAGTCCGTCTGAACCAAAACCGGATGAAAAAGCAGCCGAACCCGGACTGAAGGAATCAGCCGAGCCGAGCACCGTCGTATTGATCGGGGATGCCGATATGATTCAAGACCCGGTGGCGGTCAGGGAAATCCAGGCCATCGGGCAGAGACTGATCATGCCGTTGAACAGCAATTTGAGTTTCGCGCAAAGCGTGGTCGAACAACTCGCCGGAGACAGCAATCTGATCGCGGTCAGGAGCCGGGCTTCACGCGAGCGTCCCTTCACGGTTGTGCAAAAAATGCAGGCCGATGCGGAAGCGAATTACCGGACCAAAATCAAGGAGCTCGAGGGCAGCCTGGCGGAGACCCAGCGCAACTTGAACGAGCTGCAAAAGAGCAAGGGGGAAGCGGGCCAGCGCTTTATCTTGTCGCCGGAGCAGCAGCAGGAGCTGGTCAATTTCCGCAAGAAAGAAGCGGACGCAAAAGTGCAGCTGAAACAGATGCGCAAACAGCTCCGGTCGGAGATCGATTCGCTCGAGAACCGGATCACGTGGCTGAACATTGCCGGCATGCCGGTCGCCGTCATCCTGGCGGGATTCGGCCTCGCGGCCATGAAGCGTAGACGGACGGTCAAATGAAGGGGAAACAACTCGCGATAGTCCTGGTTTTGCTCGTCGTGGTGGGCGGCATCGCATTATTTCTGCGCAGCCGCAATGCCGCCTCCTGGAGCGAGACCGCCACGACAGCCAGCGGCAAAGTTCTCGATTTCCCGCTTAACGATGTCTCCCAAGTGACGATCAAAGAGGGCGGCGCGGAGTTGAACCTGGCCAAGAAAGATGACGTCTGGACAGTAAAAGAGCGCGCCGATTATCCGGCCGATTTCGCCAAGGTCAGCGCGCTCATCCGAAAGCTTTGGGAACTCAAGCCCGTGCAGGACGTGAAGGCCGGCCCGTCGCAGCTCGGGCGCCTCCAGCTCACCGAGCCGGCCCCGGGATCGGCCAGCGGCACCCTGCTCGATTTGAAGGGCCCGGGTGAGAAGCGGCTCGCCGCATTGCTGTTGGGGAAAAAGAATCTCAAAAATCCGGATCAACCCGCCGGCGAGGGCGGCGGCTTTGCCGTGGGCCGCTACGTCATGGGCCAGGACGGCTCAAACAGGATCTTCCTCGTTTCGGATACCTTCGAAGAGATCCAAATGAAACCGGAGCAATGGCTGAACCACGATTTCATTAAGATCGAAAACACAAAATCGATCGGCGTCGCTGGAAACACGCCGGCGATGAATTGGACGATCGTTCGCGATGCCGCCGCCTCTCCGTGGAAACTGGCCGACGCGAAGCCAGATGAAGAACTCGATAACGCCAAGGCGTCGAGCGTAGCGTCGTACCTCTCCGCCGCGAGTTTCGCCGACGTGCTTTCTCCGGACGCTCCAGTAACGGAGACGGGGCTCGACCAGCCGTCCACGATCCGAATGGAAACCTTCGACAACTTTGTCTACGAATTGCGGATCGGTAAAGTGACGGGCGAGAACTACCCCGTCCTTGTTTCCATCAAAGCCGACCTGCCGAAGGAGCGAACCCCTGGCCCCGAGGAAAAACCGGAAGACAAAGGCCGGCTCGATCAGGAATTTCAAGCGAAGCAAAAGCAGCTCACCGACAAGCTCGCGACCGAACAAAAACTCCAGGCCCGTCCCTACCTGATCGCGAAATCCACCGTTGACCAGGTGCTCAAGGATCGCGCCTCGCTCCTAGCCGAGAAAAAACCTGTCCCCCCGCCCACTCCGGGAACCTCGCCCGCCGGTCCCAACGCCGCGCCGTTGCCGAAACCTCCTGTCGTTACCCCACGCGCCTCGCCTTCGTCCGCAAAGGCAACTCCATCACCTGCTAAAGCGCCGAAGTAGCGTCCATCAATTGGAGCCGCGCCCCTGTTGCTGGCGCGCCGACAATCCTCGAGCTGGATTGCGTTGTGTTTCGCAAGGAAATCGGAAGCCAGCCGAGTCGCCGCGGAGACCACCTGCCTACGTTTCGCCTGCCGAGCCTCCTTACTCTTCCGCGGGCAAGTCGGCTTCGAGCGGGCGATCCTTATGGAATCTGCTTAGGCCGAACACGCTGAAACCGATCACGCGGCCTTGCTCGTCCACGCGCCGCATCACCGCATCGCTCCTGGTCGTTCGCATGAAACCGGACGCGTCAGAAAAGGTCACTTCGAGATAATCGTGTTCAGCGTCAAACCACAGTTTTACTTTATCGACCATAATATTTCTTCGGACCTCTTGGTTTTCTCTTTATCGAAGGGTCCTTCCACCATTGACCATGATGAAGGAGCCATTGAACGCTCCGACCCCAGCCATCGCCTGCCATTCCGGTGTGTCACGCTGCGGATCAATGCCCACCAGAGCCGCGATCAGGTCGGCTCCCCTGGCTGCGATCGCGAAAGTATCATGCTGGGCTATCGGCGGTCCGATCACTGCGTTCGCCGGGCCGGCGGACAGGACCGCTCGCGAAGCACTCTGCTCGCTTGGTTCCGCCTCGGCGGTAAGGACGGCGCGGGGAGCCATTCGTGAGCCCGATAGCACGCGCACATAGAAGTCATATGGACGGATCGGGCCAAAGAGAGAGACGGTGTTGAGCGGCCGAACCCTCACGTAGTACGTCCCAGAGTACGTCCCAGCCAACATCAACACCGTCTCAGAAATGTCTGTCTCGCTCCCGATTACCCCGGCTTCGTCATTTGTCTCGAGCACCGCCATGCCATCCGAAGCGATAAGGTCTATTAACGTATCGACGGAACCGCCACTGAACCCTGTGATCGTCGCCGGATAGACTCGATAGTCCGCTCCGGCGGTGAAGGAATACGCCTTCGGCGAGGCCGGCTGAAGCTTAGCGTTCATTGCGGGGGGTGGGCATCCGTGCGGTCTTGATCTCGCGGCGCAACGCGCGACGGATCAATTCGGAAAAGCTAATCTCCTCCCGCCGCGCCTTGTCCGTCAGAATTTTTTGGACCTGTCGGGGCAGGCGGAACGTCACCGGGACACTGCCCTTTGGCAGTTTCGTTCTGGGCATGATCCATGTGTATTAGTGTATCATACACTCTGTCAACACGGAATTTTCTTGTGGTGTCATATTCGGTATGACACGGTCTGCGGCGTGCGAGACAGGGAATCCACCGCTATCACGATCACTCTCCCTCTTGCCCTCGACCGGGCCCTCCAGGCGCTCGCCGATCAAAAACATTGCGGGAACAAATCCGCCGCGATTCGGGAGGTCCTTTACAAAGAAGCCGGCATGCAGGCCACACTGCGCATGAACGAAAAAGGGATAACGAATCGGTGAGCAAAGCCGAGCACCGCTCCGTCAAATACGGATCTCGCAAGAAGAAAATCCCCCGGAAATAAAATTCCTTGCTTGAGAAATTTGCGCGACGGCGTTTGGCGAGCGCGGGATGACGCAGTAAATTCCGGGCGTATGTTCAGGATCGAATTCGATCAACCGCGAAATTTGCTCGTTATCCGGTACAGCGATCACGTCGGGCCGGATGAGACCGAGCGTGCCCTCGAGGAGGTGCGGCTCGCGCTCGACCAAGTGGAACGCGGCTTCCGTCTCCTGGCGGACCTGACCGGCTTGCAGTCGATGGACATCGCCTGCGCACCGCACATCGAGAGCGCGATGGACATGTGCAATGGGAAAGGCGTAGCGGATGTGGTCCGCATTATTCCCGATCCCAGAAAAGACATCGGGATGCAGATCATGTCGTATTTTCATTACGGCGGCGATGTCCGCATCGTGACCTGTGAGAGCGCGGACGAGGCGATGAATCTCCTGGCCGGGTGAGGTAGCGTTAACGAGATCGCGCTCGGAACTCGGATACGCGAGCCGGGTCATTTTGCCCAGATCTTCCGGCGGGTGGTTGCCGTGACGCCGACCGACTTCCGCAGCGATCGCTCCGCGCGGAGCATGCTAGAAACTCGACGGACAAGCGCACTGCACTCAAACGCAAAGCCAACGGCTGAGGCTGGCGCTTTGTGGCTTTTATCGTCTAATTATGAATGGCTGAACCGAGAAACCCGGGTTTTGAGCAAGCAGTCCGAGACAGCTTCGCCGCGCAGCAGTTAATGGCTACCATTGGCGCACGGCTCACGAACGTGACGGCGGGCGAGATTGAGATCCGAGTGCCCTTCCGGCGCGACCTGACGCAGCAGCACGGTTTTCTTCATGCTGGCGTGGTGACCTCCGCGCTCGACAGCGCGTGCGGCTACTCGGCGCTTAGCCTCATGGAGGAGGGCGTGGGAGTGCTCACGGTTGAGTTCAAGACGAACCTCCTGGCTCCGGCGCGGGGAGATGAGCTGATCGCACGCGGTCGTGTCCTGCGGGCGGGACGGACCATATCGGTCTGCCAGGCGGAAGCGGCGATGCTGGCCGAGGGCGCCGAGACCTCAGTGGCTATCATGATTGCCACGGTCATGACCGTTCGCAGTCGTTCGGACGTAGTCGGCTGAGAAAGGCAGCATTACTGTCGTGTTTTACGCCGGGGCGATGGAGATTCTGGCCGGGTGACTAGCGCACGGCCCGCCACTTCTCCACAAATTCGTTCACCCAACCGGCTTTTCAGTCCCTCATCAGGGAGCATACTGGTGAAGCTCCAGCCGACACGCCGCGCTAAACGCTTTCATGATGTCCGGAGAGGTCTTGCAGATCGTCTCGAAGAGTTGGGTGGCCTCCGTGATGTTCGGGGCATTGTACAAATCTACCACGTGCCGGACACACTCTTCCGCTGCGTCCAAAACCGGTTGCGTTGAGACAAAGCGAATTCGAGCCAGCAACGCAAACACGGTGGCCAGTGTATCCGGACGCTCCAACGAATGATCCAAAGCGTGAGCGGAGAGGCGCGCTACTTCGTTCACGAATTCACTGTAGAGAAATTCGCGTTTGCGCATCTCGACCTTGGCGCGGTCGCGGATGGTTTGATTTCGCTGTGTGATCCAGGTGGTGGCAAGCGCTGCGGCCGCGCCAGTCACCGATCCCATGACTCCCGCCAAGGCTGTGATGAGGTTCGCGTCCATAATGCGAATTAGAGGACTGGCTCCGCTCCTAACGGTGGCCCGGATTGGGTGGGTGCGGGTGTTTTCCGCAAAATGGAACCTCCGGGAAGATTGCTCCTGGAACAACGTCGGGACGCATTATCTTAGGTTCCCATCATAAGAACCACGCGAAAGCGCGCCCTGCCGCTGTGCATTTGTTCGTAGGCCGCCGCTACCTCCGTGAGCGGATATTGTTCGACCATGGGATGCACCTCACTCAACCCACTGAATTCCAGAGTGTCCTGTGAATCTCGCGCTGTCCCGGAATACCAGCCGGCTACGGATCGTCGTCCCCCAATCAAAGGCATCACTGGTATGCTTAGCGGTTCGTGCGGCGCCGCAGGAATGAGCAGGTTTCCATCCGGCGAAAGCCCTTCGACCAAGGCGGAGATGGCCTCTGCGTTAGGTGCCGTCGCCAGGATGATGCGTGCGCCACCCAACTGCTGTAACTTGGCAACCGTATCACCTGCGTCTGTGTCGAAGTAATGATGCGCGCCGAGCTTTTCAGCTAGCTCTTGCTTGTCTGTGCCGCGGCCTAGCGCAATAGTCACGAACCCCATCTTCCGCGCGTATTGCACGCCGAGATGTCCCAGCCCGCCGATCCCGTGGACCGCGACGGCATCACCGCCGCGCGCTCCCGAATTCCGCAGCGCGTTGTACACCGTCACCCCGGCACACATAAACGGACCTACCTCCTCCGGCGCTAACTCATCCGGAACAGCCGCCACCGCTTCCGCTCCCACGATCATGTAGTCCTCATAGCCGCCGTCAAAATCGATGCCGGTAACCTTGCGCTTGACGCACATCGCGAAATCGCCGCGGCGGCATGGATCGCAAACGAAACAATGTCCGCCATGCCAGCCGACTCCAACGCGCTGTCCTTTCGTCCATTGAGTGACCCCACCGTCCACGGCATCGATGCGACCTGCGATTTCATGACCTGGCACGCGAGGGTATTGAATCCCGGGCCAAAGACCCTCTTTGACCATGACATCGCTGTGGCAAATTCCACATGCTTCCACTTTCACACGAACCTGCCCCGGGCCCGGTTCGGGGATGTCGCGGTTCACCAATTCAAAGTTTCCGCCAGGCTTACTAATGTGCGCTGCTTTCATTTTCGTTTTCAAACTCATCTCAATTCTCAGTCATCGGAGAGGAACATGGAGGACCTCGTTCATGTAGCGATCGGCTGCCGCGATCGCCTCCTCCGGACTGCCGCCGCTCTGACGCGCGCTTAAATACGGCGCGTACCAGTCCCACCAATTGTGCTCGGCGTGCGTCTGCTCGTAGTGGTGGTGGTGCTTTCCCGTTTCGAGAAGGAGCTCTGCCAGGGTGGCGACATCCATGGATTTATCCTCGCTCCACTCGCGGCCAGCGAGCCGCTCCTTGATCTCCTGGAACTGCCAGCGGTTCCCATCTGGATCCTCAAAGGAGGCAAATGAGTAGTAGGAACGACCTTCCGGGTCGCGCCCCGCGACGCGCGGGTTTTCCACGGAGTTGTTGAACGGGCCGGCGGCGTAGTGGAAGACCTCGCTGACGTTAACGCCGCGGGCGATCAAGTCGTCACGCGCAGCGCCAGCGTTATCCACGGCGAGGACCAGGTCCGCCGAGCCAGCCTTGGCGGACGTCACTCCCTTGCCGAAGATGATCGACGCGCCTGATTGAGGAGGAGTGAATTGTAGAACTCGAAAGTTTTCGTTCGCGGCGTAATCGGCATCTAACCGGAACCCCAGTTTCTCGTAGAATGCTTTGGCGCGATCGACGTCGGAAACGGGGAGGAATACCACTTCTAGTTTCATGTTCATGATTACTGCTCCTTTATTTTGTTCTTGGTCTTAAACGTCGCCAACGGCCGGCGTTTTTCTCTGCCCGTTCGAGTTTTAGCGCAGGGGCCGCGATGCGCCTAGTGGGACTTTGGTCCCATACCGGCCGTCTAACGCTCGCTCGCTTAGCGGCTCGGTGGCCCTGGCTCTTTCGCCTAATCCGGCCCCAGCGGCTCGAGTTCTCCGAGCATGGTCGGGATCAGCTCGGACACGGTGGGATGAATGTGAACCGCGCGTTGAATAACGGTGTAAGGCGCCTTCGCGTACATCACGTCGAGAATCGAATGAATCACCTCATCGCCCCCGGTTCCGAGAATCGCCGCACCGAGGATCTCGCGCGTTTCCGCATCGACCACGATCTTCATGAACCCTTGCGTCTCGCCCTTCTCCACCGCGCGTGCGACCCTCGTCATCGGGCGCTTGCCGACGAGCGCGGCTCGGCCGCTCGCACGAACTTCCGCTTCGCTGCGGCCAACGCGTCCAAGCGGCGGATCCGTGTAAAGCGCGTAGGCGGGAATTCGATCAGTGACACGGCGAGAATCCCCGTCGAGAAGATTCGCCGCTACGATCTCCCCATCATTATAGGCGGTGTGGGTAAACGCGCCTTTTCCGTTGCAGTCGCCCAGCGCCCATATGCCGGGAACGCTGCTCCGGAGCTGATCGTCGACCACAATGTATCCCCGCTCGTCCATCGCGACGCCGGCGCGATCGAGCCCAAGATCATCTGTGTTCGGAACGCGCCCGACCGCGAGCAGGAGATGCGTCCCGCTAATTTCGGGATCACCTGACATGCAGTCGAGATGCGCCACCGGTTCGTTGCCGCGCCGCGAAAAGCTGATGCACTTCGCGTTTAGCCGAACCTGCACACCTTCGCGCTCGAGGATCTCGCGCAGGGCGTTCGATACATCTTCGTCTTCGCGACGAACCAGCCCTGGCCCCTTCTCGACGATCGTGACTTCACTGCCGAAGCGGCGAAACATCTGCCCAAACTCGAGGCCGATATAACTGCCGCCGATGACGATCAGGTGCCTGGGAACGAACTCGACTTCCAGGAGTGTGCTGTTGGTGAAGTAATCGATCTGCTCGATGCCCGGCATTCGAGGCACTGCCGCGCGTCCGCCGACATTGATGAAGATCCGATTTGCCGTGAGCCTCTCCGCGCCAACGCTGATTTCGTTCGGCGATTCGAAACGCGCGTGCCCTTCCAGGACCGTACAGTTCTCCATTCCCTCGAGCCAAGTCTTGAGCCCTGTGCGCGATTGTTGAACGATGGCGTCCTTCCTCGCCTTCACCTGCCGCATGTCGACCGAAACCGCGCCTTCGATCGCGACGCCAAACTCGGCGGCGCTCCGCGCGAGCTGTGCCGCATAGGCGCTCGCCACCATCGCCTTGGTCGGTGTGCAGCCGGTGTTCACGCACGTGCCGCCAAACAACCTTCGCTCGACGATCGCGACCGTCATTCCGCTGGCCGCCAAACGTCCGGCAAGAAACGGCCCTGCCTGGCCAGTGCCAATGATGATTGCGTCGAAGCTGCGCGTCATGCGAACCGCGAAGTGATCGGGAGCGCATCTCCGATCGCAACGATATCCTCGAGTAGCCTGGGTTGCTGATGATCGGCGCCGCCGATGCGTCTCGAGAACAGGGCGCGCGGCTGAAGCAGCGCGATCACTTCCGAGAGGGGGTCGTTCATATTTGGACGCTCGCCAGTGAAATGCGGACTCCACATGGTAGCGCGTCCTGATCGTCTTCGCTATCGTAACCGCCACGAAAAACGCGCGACAATTTCACGCGCAGGGCGGGAGCGTGGTCGCCACCATGCGAACACCACGCGAAGACGTTCTGCCCCGCTCGGAGCGGCTTCGTAGGGGCGCCCGACAAGGTCGTGAACCCGCTCGGTGTCAAAGGCATGAGCGCACTCGGAATGGTCGGCATCCCAGCCGCCATCGCGAACGCCGTCTTCCGTGCCACCGGCAAACGCATCCGGGAGCTGCCAATCACGCCGGACAAGTTGCTGTAGGCCGCACCGGGCTTGTTGTCTTCGCTGTCGGATGACAGGCTTGCTGTCTTCGCCCGCAATCGGCTAGCTTCATAGGTCCATGCGGAATGTTGGATTCTGAATGATGAGGAAAAGGGCTTGCTGCCTCGAGAAGTGAGATCCCGCGAATGAAGTTCTTCACCTCACAATTGGCCTTCTTTCTCAAGACGGCCACGACGCGGCGTAACATCCGGCTGCTCTTCCGTTTTCTCCTGGTTCTCATCGGACTGGTGATGTTGTACAGCGTCCTTTTCCACGTGCTCATGGAGTTTGAAGGGCAACACCACAGCTGGATCACTGGCTTCTATTGGACGCTTACGGTGATGAGCACGCTTGGTTTTGGCGACATCACTTTCAAGAGCGATCTCGGGCGCGTCTTCTCCATCGTCGTCTTGCTCTCGGGAATGGTTTCCCTCCTGATGCTGCTGCCGTTCACCTTTATTGAATTTTTCTACGCACCCTGGATGCGGGCCCAGTCGGAGGCGCGTGCGCGTCGCCGACTGCCCACATCGACCGAAGGCCACGTTATCCTGACGAACTACGATCCGGTCTCGATCGCGCTCATCCAAAGGCTCAAGCGCTACGGCTATTCTTATGTGCTCCTGGTCGGCGATCTCCAGGAGGCCCTGCGCCTTTACGACCTCGGAATCAAGGTCGTTTTCGGCGACATCGATCGTTTGCAAACCTACGAGCGCGCCCAGATCACCCAGGCGGCCATGGTCGCCGCGACCGGCAGTGACGTAGTCAACACCAACGTCGCGTTCACCGTGCGCGAACTCTGCGGCAATGTGCCGATCGTCGTCACGGCCAACTCCGCGGACGCCGTCGACATCCTTGGGCTCGCCGGCAGCACCCGGGTGATTCAACTGGCGGAGATCATGGGCCAGGCGCTCGCGCGCCGGATCAGCGGGGTGGATGCGCGGGCGCACGTGATCGGCCAGGTGCAGGAAATTCTCATCGCTGAAGCGACGGCGGCTGGAACGCCCCTGGTCGGCAAAACGCTTGCGCAAAGCAAGCTGCGCCAAAATGCCGGCGTGACGGTCGTCGGCCTTTGGCATCGTGGTCATTTTGAAATGGCGACTGCGGAGACGCGGATCGAGGCCGATTCCGTGATGGTCCTCGCGGGCTCGCAAGAACAACTCCACGCCTATGACGAATTGTTCTGCATTTATCACGTCAGCAGCGTGCCCGTGGTTATCATCGGCGCCGGCCGGGTCGGGCGCGCCACGGCGGCGGCATTGACGGAACGCGAAGTCGATTACCGGATCGTGGAGACAAATCCGGATCGCATTCACAGCGACAAATACGTCCTCGGCAGCGCCGCGGATCTAGCGACGCTCGAGAAGGCCGGCATCCGCGAAACGCCCGCGGTGGTTATCACCACGCACGATGACGACACGAACGTTTATCTGACCCTTTACTGCCGAAAACTACGGCCTGACGTGCAGATCATCACCCGCGCAACCCTGGAACGGAATGTTTCCACCATGCACCGTGCTGGCGCCGATTTTGTTCTCTCCTATGCTTCCATGGGCGCGACGATGATCTTCAATGTCCTCAGACGAACCGATATTCTCGTGATCGCGGAAGGTCTGCACGTGGCGGAGAGCGAAGTGCCACAGGCCCTGGTCGGGAAGACCCTCGCCGAAGCGGCCATTCCGCGAGAGACCCAATGCAATGTCGTTGCGCTGCGGACGAATGGTGAGCTGAACATGAACCCCGGACCGGAGGTCCGTTTGACCGCCGGCGCGGAATTGCTCTTGATTTGCACCACGGAAGGCGAGCAACGCTTCGTGAACAAATATGGTGGCGGCTCCGCCCGCAGGCGATTGAATGGCGGGCAACCGCAGAGCGGCTAGAGACAGATGCTCAGATTTTGCTGAAGGCGGAAAGCTGATACGGTGAGCTGATGAAGGCCGCCGCACCAGAGCCTGAGATGGTCACGAAAAACGGCAAACCCGTTTCGGTGATTCTGCCGATCAAGCGATATCAGGAAATCATGGAGCGGCTCGAGGATGCGGAAGACGTCGCCTGGCTAAAAAAGGCTCGCCGCAAGAAGCTTCATTATCGGCCGTTAGAAGAGGTCCTTGCCGATCTTTCGAAGAAGTGAGCGATGTACCAGGTCGTCGTCGAACGCTCGGCCGAGAAAGACCTGAGGCGGCTCGTTCCTGACGTTCGTCCTCGTGTGATCGCCGCTGTCACAGCGCTTGCGAAGAACCCGCGATCTGCTCAAGCGCATCGCCGCCGAAGCTGCTTCCGATCGAGGAGAACAGAGGAGCCGCAACCGTCGAGCTTTCACGCCCCATGATCTCCGCGACATCGATGCCGCCGGCTCGAAGATCAAGGTGCAACGGACTCGTATTTTGTTCGAAATTCAGCGAGGTGTGTCCACTCCACTAAGCGATCCAAGGTCTTCAGCGTGAAAACCTTTCCGTGGGTGGCAAGCAGAAGCTTCTTCATGTCTTCACGGCGGACGCTGAAACCACGGCCCGCGATGCAAGCGACCACTTCAAACTTCTGTTTACCGTCGGGAAGCGCGCTGATTGAATTCAAATGCTGGATGCGTGTTACCTTATCGCGCGCGGTGCCGTCGTCTTCAGTGAGCTTCGCTTCAATGATGACCTTTGGATTGAATTCGTCCGGAATGATGAAATCAGGCGCTTGGTCGAACCCTTCGACTCGCTCCGCCCTTCGCGTCTTGCGAAAGCTGATACCAGCGCGGCTGAGCACTTCTTCAATTGCTGATTCAAGGCCATCCCCGACCAACTCGCTAACCGAGTCCCTATGCCCCGCGAACGGCCGCCCGAGAAACCGCTCGTAAAGTAGCATCGCGTATGGGGCACCCATGCCCGCGAGATTCTGCAACGCGTTCAAGCCACCAACGGTGTCGGCCTTCTGCAATCGATGAATCGTGCCGTCAGGCGTTGATGGACAGCCCTGCTCCAGTAGACCGCACGCAGAAACAACCATGGCAGCAAGGCGTTTACCCACTACGCCATCAAGATTCAACGGCTTAAGAGGATGCGTCCGAGCTTTGCGATCAAGAGTTCGCGCGAAACCTTGGGTTATGGGTTCGCCGATACGTTGGGTCGTGACATAAGCCAACTCAGATGGGGTGAAGCCGAGCATCGAGCGGAGAACGATCAGGCAAATCGGAAGGCGGGAAACAAGCGGCAGAATTTTTTCGGGATCGAGTTCGGCAAAGCCGCCGGTGACTTTCTTCAGTTCCTCATAGCCTTTAACAAAATCGGAATACTCAACGAAACCGTGACCCTTCGGCATGATGAGAAACTCCGATGCGAGACTCGAAAATACCGCATCCACGAAAGAGTCCGGCGAGGCGATGACTTCGTCGAAAGCTACTTCAAAAGGAAACTTCATCTAATTGATCCGGTGTTTCGCAAACCGCCCACGCCTGCTGGGCCGCGGCTGTGCCGAAGTCGTCACCCAAGGCGACGATGACCGACTCCACTCCGCCGAATGCCTCTACCCACTTGGTTGCCCGTGCGAGTTTGGTAAGGGCGGACTCTTGCCTCCGCCAATCGTGGCGTAGGTTCCAAATGGCCAACCGGGTGAGATGACCAAAAATGATGCAGCGAATGTCACCTTTCGTGGGTTTGACATCGCCTTCGATAAGCTGCTGCACGTCCTCGCGCACGAGGTCCGCCAGTTCAGTCGGAGACGTCACGAGCCAACGGCGAGGGACACGTCCCGTTGTGCGGCATACAAAGACCGTGTCCACGATAGACGAACCGGTGCCGTTGATATGAATCGACGCACCCATCTCCGCCGGGCAAGGCAGCGAGCCTGAGCAGACAAGGTTTGCATCTAGAATCGCCACGACCACTGGCATGTAAGCATCGAGGCGATTGTGATGGTAGGTGAACGCGAGCGGGCCTCCGGTCTTTAGCGACTGAGCCGACTTGCGGAAGGTCGCTCCCAAGCCTTCCGTGAAATGGGCGAGGTCGCGGCCCATGCTGACGTTGCCGGTCAATTCATTTGGGTGACGAGTGCTCACACCGTCGAACTCGCCGTGAGGAAGACCTGCCAACCGACGAAGCCAAACGAAACAGAAATCCATCAACTCGGCGTATTGGACGTTGCCGAAATACGGCGGGTCCGTGAACACGGCGTCGAACTCGCCGGTTCCAAGTTGAGCCTCCGTCGCGTCGCCGCAACGCAAGTCGATCTCACGGGTTTCCACCGGTCGGATTCCATTGCGCTGCTCTCCGATCCACTCGCCGGGCATTAGCACTTCAACTTTACGTCCGCGTTCCATGCGAATCTCGAAGGGGCGGTCGCAGTAGCGTTTCGCCTTGGCGAATTTTTCGATCATGTTCAACCACCCTCCGCTGCCTACTGGCGTGCCGCGCGTGGGGTGCTCGATTCCCAGGAGGTTTGATTCGCATTGGACGAGCCCAACCGGGAAGCCGTGAACGGAAAACACATCAAGCGATTTAAGCGCCATCGCATCATAGCGACAGAGCATGTTTTGGTAGCGAAGCAGGTCCGAGAGATTCGTCGCCAAAGCCTCGCGAATGCTTGGATTCGTCACCTCAGTAATCAGGCGGCAACTGTGCTCAAGCCCGAGCAATTGCCGCGCATTGAACATCTGACGATAATGTTTGTAGCCCCAACGGTGCAGCCGCTCCGTCTCGTCGCCATTAGGAATTGCGTCTCCGGGGATGAATCGAGCGCCGGCTTCGCGTAATCGGCTCTCGGCCTCTTCCACCTTCGTGAAGTCGGTAGCGTCGGGACGCTTAAATAACCGACCTTTGGCACCGGCGCACCGTTCGCAGTGATATTCGATTGCGAACAGCCGGTGGTCCGGAACCGTTCCGTTGCAGTAATCGTTTTCGGCACCGCAATGCCGGCAAAAAACACGGTTCCTTTTGGCTGCGAATTGCGTTGTATGTTCGTGACGGCAACTCGGACATTGGGACGGATGTTTGCGATCGTCCGTCTCGTAAAGCTCTCCGCACTGTCCGCACACGATTACGTTCTGCGGGTGCCGCACATCCTCAGCGAGCAGGTAATTCGGAAACAAATCAACGGATTTACTGCAGGCCGTGCACGGTTGAGTCTTCACCCAAAGAAAATATTTCACCCGGGCCTCTTCCTCGCTACAGCGCACGCAACGAGTCCGATAAAGCCCTCCCACCTCGCGCTCCAGAGCCGTGCGGATTCGTCCTGCTTCGCGCACGTATTCATCCACATCGAGCGAACCCAACTCTTGCCGCACAACCCACCAAGACATCGGGTTGATATCGCAACCGGTGACCGAGCACCCAAGCCTGTTCGCCTCAATCATCGTCGTGCCGCCACCCATGAACGGGTCGAAGATGCGAGTGCCCTTCAATGAGTGCCCGCGGTAGTAGCTTTGCCGAACCGGTTCATTGACGAACTCCGACAAAAGGAGCGCCCGGAACAGTGTTCCAGGGCGTCGCGCGAACCATTTATGAACGGCGATAATCGGGCGGTAATTCTGTTGAATCTGCTTTTCGCGCAGAGCCAAACCGGCGACGAACGGAATATTGAAATGTCGCTCAATCATCGCGTCGCTGACTCTAAGGCCCGAGCCCTCTGAATGAAAGCGATTCGAGCCGTGGGCGGGCCAGAGAATCGATTTTGGCGGAGTGGTGTCGCCGGTCGGATTCTCTTTTCTCGCCTCTCGGGCGAAGATTAGCGGTCAGAGCTAACTATCGACACTCGCAAGGCGGAATTTCTTGGGAATAGATCCCGTATGCCTGAAGGACTTGCTTCCACCACGCAGAAACGGACGAATATCGGCACGGTTCTCGCGCCGGCCGATTTTTCCGACGCATCGCGCGCCTCTACATTTCTCAATCGCTGCCCTGATCTTCGCGAAGCTTTTCGCCTTCGCCTTTTGAAGGATGCAAGGTTACGTCTTTGTTAAGGCCAAGGGTCTGTTGTTCTTCCGGCGACGATCCCTCGGGCGGATGACCGGTGCGCATGCGAACGTCGCGCCAGGCCAGTTGCACGTCGCGGAGGAAATGTCCGGGAGCCTTGTAGCCGAACGCGCGATACTTGCCGGGTTCGACCTTGCCTTTCTGCCCGACGAAGGCAGCGAAGCGATCCGTCCAGGCATCGAGCTCGGTGAGGGCCTTGGCGTGCCGGGGGAGATCTTCCGCCTGGTTATCGCTGTATTTTTCGTCCTTCCCGAACTCGACGTAATGCCAGAGTTCGTCAGGCACCTCGATCCCGCCATAGCGGCATTGCCACACCAGCGGCGCGTAGCTGTCGCGATCGTTTTCGAACGGCTCCCGGTCGGGATCGAAGTAATGCTGGTGCATGTGCTTGAGGAGCTTGGGCCGGCCTTCCGAATCCAATTCGTCGCCGCCTCCATCGCCGTAACAAAAGAAGCCGGCCGTGCGGCCTTCGAGATGGTTCAGGCTCAAGGCGTCCCATTCCGGCGTATGCTCCAGCTTCATTGCCAGCTCCGGGTTCTTGTGCTCGATCAATTCCTCACGCGGATTGCCGCCATTCATGCAGACCAGGCGGTCGAACATGAGCTTGAGGTTGCTGGTGGGCCCATACCAATTGATCGGACCGATGATGGCCCATGCGTCCGCGAGATCGAGTCGCGCGTAGAGGTCGAGGTCCCACATGAGGTCGGGCTCTTTTTTGTTTTTCTTCTCGTAACAATTGCAGGGCCAGACGCAAAGCGCCATCGAGGTGGAAACGCACGCGTTGCAGCTTTGGATCCGGGCGCGCCCAAAGACATTGCCCAGATCTTCGAAATCAACCTCCCACTCTCGTGGCAATCGTTCGGCCATTCGGAGCATGAATGTCCGCGCCTTCGAATCGACCCCGGGGCAATTGTATTGTCGCCGGTTGGAACCGGCGATGATCAGGATGCGAAACGGGCGCTGCGCCGCCGGCAGATGTCCGTTGTCGTCGTTCGGTTTCATCGCGTCCGAAAGTACGCGCGGATGGGGCTATGCCAAGTTTCGGAAGGCCAGGACCTCGTCGCCCAGCGATGTGGTTATGCATGGATAAGGGCGCTCCGTCTCTTTCGATCATCGTGCCGGTCTTAGACGAAGCGGCGTTGATCGGTCCGTTCCTCTCCCATCTGCGCGTTCACGCGCCGGACGCGGAGTTAATCGTGGTGGATGGCGCCAGCCGGGACGGAACGCGCTCTATCGCCAGACCGTTGGCCGATGTGCTTATCAGCGCGCCGCGGGGACGTGCCTCACAGATGAACGCCGGGGCGGCCATTGCCACAGGAGAGCTTCTTTGGTTTCTCCACGCGGACTCGATCCTGCCGCGCGAAGCCGTGCGGGACATCCGATCTGCCTTAGACGATCCGCGAATAGCAGGCGGCTGTTTCCGGCTCCGGTTACCCGGCCGCCAGTGGATTTATCGCGTCAGCGATTCAATCGGGAATCTGGGCGTCCAAGTCTTTGGATTTGCGCTGGGCGATCATGGGATCTTTTGCCGGCGGACAGCGTTCGAACAATCCGGCGGCTACCCAGTTGTGCCCATCCTCGAAGATGCCGAGCTCTATCGCAGACTGGCACGCGACGGCCGGATGAGGCAGCTTTCCTCGAAAATCGTCAGCAGCCCGCGATCGTATGAAAAATGGGGCCTCTACCGGACAACGGCGATCTATTTCTGCATCCTTGTCCTCTACATTCTCGGGGTGCCGATCCGGTTTCTCCATCCGTTTTATCAACATCTGGCGGGTCCACCCGCAACGCCACGCCCGGGAAATCTTTCGCCAGCAAAAGCGTCGTAGAGGAACTAATCAGACCCCCGCGGGCTGGCGGTGGTGGGATCATGAGATGTTCCGGTTGAGGAACGTGCCGGCAATGCTCGACGTTTCGCGGCGAGGCCAAATCATCGGGAGACCGAGGCAGTGCGCTGAGCTACTTTTCTTCGAGGGCGTAATAAACGCTTTGCATCACGATCCGCCCATCGCGGATGACAAAAGAATCCACTCCATGCTCAGCGCGAGCCTTGAGTGAATCGGCCCGCCAGAAAAGGAGGGCGTATTCGCGGTCGACGTGTTTCACCAAGTACTCGAACGACGCGTCAGGGAGCTGCTTTGCGAGTTGCTCGGCCGATTCGCGCACGGAGTCGCGGCCCGTCCTCGGGCCGTGTTCGCACAGCAAGATTACGTCCGGCGCATAGTTATGCGCCAGATCCCCCTCGAGGTCGCCGGCGGTGCGGCGTTCCAAATGGTCGTCGAAAACTTCAGCCGTAGATCTCATATCGCTTAATCGAAATCGGGGCGCGCTGCGCGCCCTTCAGTCATCCGAAATCCATTCTCTGGCCGCCCAACTCTATTGTGCCGGCGGCCACCTCACGGGCTGACATTCCGCTCGCGCGACTGATGCCTATGCCAGGGGCTTCGTCTCAGTGACCGCTGAGGAGGCGCGCACTACCGTCGAGGATCAAATGCGCGAGTTCGCCGAGAGCGCAGATTTTGGCGGCCTGCACTTCAACACTCACGTCACCATGGGTCGAGCGACCGAAGCAATTTGCAACTATGCCGCAAAACGCCGATGATCATCACGTCTACTCACGGCCGGCGATGGCGCGGTAGCTCCGGCCAACTTCGACAGTGAACACGCCGCCTTTTTTCTGAAATCCTAATGAGGGATGACGCGGATTCGCCGTGAATAGAGCGAAGTTTTTCTTCGCCAGCCGCTTCACGTGCTCCGGAAGTTCGTGGTAGCACCGCCAGAATGACGGGAGCGCGTGGGACCTCACGGCATCGGCCTGAAGTTTCCCGCGTCGATCTCTGCGTCGACCTTCTCCAAAGTCGCCGAATGCTTCCCTCCCGTGGAAAAGTCCTCCTCCAGTTCTTCGTCCCAGACGAGCTTATCCTGACGCGCGATGTAGGCAGCGAGCTTTGCGAGTTCATCGCGGTTGAGGCCCTTCACTGCTTCCTCGATTTCGGCCAGGCTCATGTCGCGAGTTTAGGCTGGCGCACGTGCAATCACAAGCCGACAAAGGCTCGAAGCACCTTTCAAGGCATCGTTTCTCCGGCCCGCTCTTTTCCCGCATGCACCAGTCTCCGCACGATCACGGGAGCAGCACCGCGAGAATAGATGACCGTCCTCTCGCGCCTGACGAGGAATCGCCTGTCACTTGAATCGCGGACCCAGGTCAGGGGTCGCGCACACATAGCCTCACTCTATCAGAAGCATCGGCTATGAGTCTTAGTCCAAGTGTTCGTGTTCGCGCACATTTGATTCAGAAATGAAAGATCAAGCACGCCCGCTGTTCGTAACGCGGTTGGCTCGGCAAATGGGCCTTTACCGAGGAGACTGCCATGTTTTTTGAGAATGAATTTTCCGGCGGCCTGACGTTTCTGCTGCTCGTCCTCGCGTTGGTCATCGGAACGAGCCCGGTGGGAGCGACCTTCGCCATTAAACTCGTGCTTTTCCGGCGCCGGCTCGCGGAGGAGGTAGCGCTGGCACCCCGCGGGTGGCGCATAGCTCTGGCGAGCGAAAGCACACTGAAAGACTTCGCCATTGCTCTCGCAAATGAGATCGAGAAATTCCGTCGTCCCCGGCGGTCCGTGACCCTTGACTGGTGATCTGCTCGGGCCGCGATTTCAGACTTCAGCTCTGATTTTGTCGCGGGCGGGCGAGAGTTCTCTCCGGATACTGCTGACGACGGCGTCGATCCGGTCTAACGGTGCATCGATGTCCTGGAGCAAGGCCTCGGCCAGAGCGGCGGCGGATTCGGCTTCATCGTAACGAATGATGGCCGCGCCGGCCTGGGCGAGAGCTTCGTGCTGGTTGATGTACTCCGCGCGCGCAAGAATCCGAACCACCGGGGCGACTTCGCGGGCGGCCTGAATGATGCGCAAGCTGATGTCGGAGCGAGCCACTGTCACCACGAGATAGGCCGCGGAGTCGAGCCCCGCCGCTCGCAAAATGTCGGGCCGCGACGCATCGCCAAAAAGCGCCTGTTGCCCGCGATGTTGAATTTCGAGGACCGTCTCAACATTGGTTTCAATGATGGTCGGATTGATTCCGAATTCCGTGAGCAGGCGAGTCACGGTCTGGCCGACGGGTCCGTAGCCGACCACGATCGCGCCCGGATCTTCCGTTCGTTGCGCGGCGATTTCGTTCGCGCGCGCGCCGAGTTTCTCACTGCGGCCGGCGAGCCATTTGCGGAGGAGCGGCCAATTCGCCATCCGCGGTTCGAGTGCGAGCATGCGACGGAAGATCAGCGGGTTTAGACTGATCGAGACAATGGCGGCGGCGACGATGACGTTATGTCCGCTGCCGGGCATCAAACCGAGCGACTTGGCCATCTCGCTGACGATGAAGGAGAACTCGCCGATCTGCGCGAGCCCGCCCGCGACGGTGAGCGCGGTCTTGAGCGAGTGCCCGCTGACAATGACGATGAGCAGCGCGGCGAGCGGCTTGACCACGAGGACGATCAGCAGCACACCAACGATGAGCGCCGGCGAATCAAGCACCGTGCGGTAATCGAACAGCATGCCGACCGCGACGAAAAAGAGCACCGTAAAGAGGTTGCGCATCGGCTGGACATCATCCGCGGCTTGATCGCTGACTTTGGATTGCCCCACCACCATGCCGCCAAGAAACGCTCCGAGTGCCATCGAAGCGCCGAAGGCGACGTAGGAAACCGTCGCCACGCAAATCGCCATCACCAGCACGGCAAGCGTGAACAGTTCGCGCGAGCGGAGGCGCGCCACCCGCAAGAGCAGCCAGGGGACAAAGCGAGCGCCCGCCAACATGATGATGCCAGTAAGCACGGCGAGCTTAAGCATCGCGACGCCCATTGTTTGCCAGATGTTCGACCCGTCACCGCCGGTCGCCGCCAGTGGCGGAAGGATGACCAGGACGAACACGGTGATGATGTCTTCCACGATGAGCCAGCCAACCGCGGCGTGTCCCTCGGGTGTGTTGACCCCGCCGTGATCCATCAATGCGCGCAGCAACACGACCGTGCTCGCGACCGACACGGCGATTCCCAGGATGAGCCCAGTCTGCCACGTCCAGCCGACGGCAACAGCAAGCCCGGTGCAGGCCAGCGTCGCCGCGGTGCTTTGGCCCAATGCGCCCGGGACAGCAATCGAGCGAACTGCGAGCAAATCCTTTAAGCTGAAATGCAGGCCGACGCCGAACATCAGCAGAATCACGCCGACCTCCGCGAGCTGCTGCGCCAGTTTCACATCGCCGACGACGCCGGGCGTGTACGGCCCGATCAGCACACCGGCAATCAAGTAGCCGACAATCGGGGACATCCCGAAGCGCTTGGCCAGCAGGCCAAAGACGAGCGCGGCGCTGAGCGCGAGGGCGATGGTGGTGATCAACGAAATGTCGTGCATGACGGGTTAGGCAGTCTCAACTCGGAGCCATTTTTCCTCCAGGAGAAGTGCCATTCTATCACCGGGGCGCTGGTTCGGCCTATAGCCTTTCACTATCTGTCTGATTCACTATGAGTCTTAGTCGATGAACGGGGCTGAGGTACGGTTCTGCCGAGGGCGAACCAACCTCAACCGATCAAATGACAATCACCGAAACCCGGCCAAGGAGCACCGCTCCTCGCCGAACGCCGCCTGCGTTAAGACAAGTTACGGAGCGATCACGCTTCGTGCTAAGTCGGGCGGCCATCTACAAAGCCCCGGCCAAGTGGACCGTCGTGGCAGCCTTTATCGCTTCGGTAGCGATTCACATTGGAGCTGTCGTCATCGTGGAAATGCGACCCGAGGCGGGCCGGGAATTAGCTTTCGAAGCTGCTGCGTCGGAACCGACTCAACCGCCGTTGCCAGCGGAGGAACGACCGCAGTGACTACACAAACAAATGCGAATAGGCGTGTTCGGTGATGGCCACGGCCGCCGGGTGCTTTACCCGCCGCTCGGCGGTGATGGCGTAAAAATCACTCCCGCACTCTTCGACTTTCGCGATGACTCTCAGCCCGTAATGTTTCAGGGCGGCGCGGTCCACCACCGTGTGCACGACGGTAAAGCCCCGGCCCCCCGACGCGCACACTTCCATCAAAGCCGAGTCTTCGAATTCTCCAATTACCCGCGGGCGAATGCCCTGGGCATCGAACCAGGTCTCCAGCGCTGCGCGCATACCCATGTTCTCACTCGGCAGCAAGGCCGGAGCGCCATTCAGTGACTTCGGAAAATTGCGGCGCAGTTTCGTCGCGAGCGCCGGCACGGCGCAAAAAGTGATACCGGAACGCCCGAGCCGATGATTGAAGGTCTTCGCTTTCAAGCTGCTCGAGGCCGGTTCGTCAGCGAGCACGATATCGAGCCGGTGGGCCTGCAACTGATTGACCAGGGGGCCGATCTCGCCCTCGCGACAGACGATGTGAATCATTGGGTCCGTGAAACGGAAAGCCGCCTTCAGGATCTCGAACGTGATCAGCTTGGAAACCGCATCAGTGATCCCGATGTTTAGCCGCAGCGGGCGTTTGCTTGGACGCTGCTTGACCGCGTTGATCAACTCACGGCCGGCGGAGAAAATTTCGTCCGCGTAGCTCAGGACGACATGGCCCACCTCGGTGAGGACCAGGTTTCGCCCGCTCCGTTTAAAAAGCTTTTCCCCGAGTGATTCCTCCAGGAGACCGAGCTGGGCGCTGATCGACGGCTGTGACACATGCAGCTCCTCGGCCGCTTTCCGAACGCCACCTTTTCTCGCCACCGTCCAAAAATAACGCAGGTGATGATAATTCAGCCATTCCACGGCGGAACCATACATAGCCGAAAGCTATCGGTCTAATCCAATAGCAGTCTTAGTCGAAGTGTGCCGATGAACGAAAATCACTCATGAAGGGAATTGAGATCGATCTATCGGAACCGTTCGAAAGTCTTCTGGCGACCGTGCGTTCGCTCCCGAAGCCTGGGGTCAACGGGAACGGCTCCTCCAACGAGGAGGAAATCAGGCAGGCGACGCGTTGTCTTTACGAAGCGGCGCACGGCCGCGTGGTCGAAACGTCAATGGGTCCAATACCAATCGCTCCGGCTGTCGCCGCGTCTCTGAAAACAGAACCGTTCTCCGTCAACACTCGCAGCGAGTTCCTCAGGCTCGCTGAAACAAAAGGCGGCTTCAGATCGAGCGCGGCAGCAGTGGACGCTCCGCGACCTCAATTCCAAGCAAGAACATGAACGCCACCAACATTGCCAGCGATACGCGACATTCGTTTTCTCATTTCAGCTTCGGCTCCGCGTTGCTTGAATTCCTGGCCGGAAAACTCGGTGCGCCCGGGTGCTGGCCGGACGAGACGCACCCTGGTGGCAGCAGGCACGCGGACCTGCGCGCCCTTAACCGTTGGGAGAACGAAGGCGGAAGAACACTGTCTCCCCTCGCTCTTCACGACGCGCCCTAGCCCAAACTGAAAGTCTCTTCACAAACATCCTACAACCCAAACCACATGACCAATCCGCCCATCCATATCACGCCTCATCATCTTCACCTCAGTCCGGCTCTCCGTGACTTTGTGTCGGACAAAATTACGACCGTGGCACGTGTCGCAGGCGACATCCTCAGTGCAGACGTCGTGCTTCGACGCAGATCGGGGAGCGTGACTGGATTTTCGGCGAGCGCACGGCTCGCCCTGCCGGGCCGCGACATTCATGGCCAGGCAACCAGCGCCAATCCCTACGCCGCGATCGAAAAACTGGTCGGCAAGCTCGCGCGGCTGGCGCGCAAAAGAAAAACACGGCTCGCAAGAACCTTCAGCCGTCCCGCTAAACACGCTTCTGAGGTGTTGCGACGCATAGCCTAAAGCTATCTTAAAGATCGAATACCAGTCTTATTCAATGCGTGTCTGGACAGTAAAGTAAGGCATGAACATAATTGATTATCTATTGGTCTCTGCCCTGCTAACCGCGGCTCTCGCTGGCTTGTATTCGGCGCTTCTCCGCTGGCTGCACACGCCGCTGCGTGCGGCCAGGACAGCAGCAGGCCAGCATAAACAATCGCTCGCGGAAGAATCGCGTTCTGCCCACGCCGAAGCAAGCCGGCAAAGCGCGGCCAACCACGCTTTCAGTCACTAACGAAATGAGTCCCGAATTCCTTGCAATAAGCTTCGTAGGACTGATCATCCTGGCCAACTGGTCGATCCATGCCTTAGGCGATTGGCTTTTTCCACCACCACAGCCACGCCGCCCGCGCGAATCGTCTGCTTCGGGCGGCCCCGAAACGCCCCGTCAAAACACAAAAAGGAGTTCAGAATGGAAATTAGGCGAAGTGGTTCACAACCGACCGGCCCAGGATCGGCGGACTGGTTTACGGGCACGGTCCGGATTGAGCCGCTGTTCGAGGCGCCGAAACCGGCCCGTGTTCGCGGCGCAGCCGTCACGTTCGAGCCGGGTGCTCGCACCGCGTGGCATACCCATCCGCTCGGTCAGACTCTGATCGTCACAACCGGTTGCGGCCGGGCGCAGCGCGAGGGCGGCCCGATCGAGGAGATCCGGCCCGGCGATGTCGTCTGGTTTGCGCCTAACGAGAAGCATTGGCATGGCGCGGCGCCGGCCACGCCAATGACGCATATCGCCATTCAGGAAGCGCTCGACGGCAAGGCCGTCGACTGGATGGAAAAGGTGACCGACGAAGAATACCAGCGCTGATTGAATTGCAGGGCGGTTCTGTGAACCGCCGACCGCGGCGTCTGACACAGACGCCCTACAATTTCGCCACTCTACACCCCCACCTGGTTCGCTCTTTTTTGCGCCCGACGTGGTCATTCCGGAACCGAATGCACGCCAGAGCTGCGTTGAAGGGATTGCCGTTACAGCTTGGAATGTTGGCGGAGAGTCCCTACCCTCCCTTCCATGACACGTACCGTACGAAATCTCGCCCTCGTCCTGACCATGCTCGCGGCAACCTCCGCTATGGCGGATCCGATCATGCTGAGGGCCGGCAATTTCAATCCGCCCCAGATAGTCTTGCCGCTTCCTCAGAACCTGCAGGCGACGCAGACCTCCGAGCCGGCCTATTACATCGTGCAATTCAAATCGGCAATCCAGGAGTCGGACAAGGCCGAACTCCAACGACGGGGCCTCGAATCCGTCGGATACCTGCCGGAGAACGCTTATATTCTCAGGCTCGATGGCGCCCTGAAGGAAGACCTGGCGAACTGGAACCGGGTGGCGTGGATCGGCCGGTTCGAGCCCGGTTATAAGTTGAGCCCGGATTTTGGCAAGCGCTCGTACCCCTCAGAGGACCGCAGGCATATGGCTTCCGTGGGCGTCCTGCAATTCGGCGTGACACTCCACGACGGAGCAGATCCGGATGACGCAGTGCGCGCTGCTCGAAATGCGGGCCTCGAAGTCATTGAAGCGAGCAAGATGGGCCCGCGTTGGGGGATTCTGGCCCAGGGCAAGCTTGCCGCGGCCGAATTGCTGGCTCACGCCGAGACGGTAGCCTTCATTGAGGAGGCCGCTGATGCCACTCTGCGCAATGATGTGACAGTCTGGGTCGCACAGACGAACCAGAGCGGGAACACCAGCATTTGGAATCGTGGTTTGCATGGCGAAAACATGATCCTCGGCCATAGCGACGGCGCGCCGAACATCAACCATGACATGTTCCGCGACCCTGTGAACAACACGCCTGGGCCAAACCATCGCAAGGTCGTCTTCTATTCCGGTTCCCTCGGCTCGAACAGCCACGGCACCCACACCGCCGGCACCCTTTGCGGAGACCAGCAGCCGCTCACCGGCTCGACTTTCCGGAATGGCCATGCCTACAAGGCGCGCTTCGCCTTCAGTCCGATACCCTCAACCGTGGGTCTTTATACTATGCTAACGGACCACTACAACGTTGGCGCGCGCGCGCACACCAACTCGTGGGGAGACGATGACACGACCGCCTACACACAGTGGTGTCAGTCGATCGATCAATATTCCTGGGATCGGGAAGACGCCACCGTGGTATTCGCAGCCACAAATCTCAGCGCGCTCAAGACTCCCGAGAATGCGAAGAATGTCCTTGCCGTTGGCAACACTCGGCAGCAGCCGAACCAAGACACTCCTAGCACCGGCGGCATCGGTCCGACTTTCGATGGCCGCAGGAAGCCGGAGATCTGGGCGCCTGGCACGGGCATCCTCTCGGCATCCTCGACGAATACGAGCGGCTACACCTCATCGACTGGCACGTCGATGGCATGCCCGGCGATTACCGGTTACTGCGCCTTGGTCCGTCAGTACTACGTGGAGGGCCGGAACAATGCGCTGAGCGGCCGCAATGGGCTGGCCGGGCGCATGAATCCCTCCGGGGCTCTGGTCCGCGCCACGATCATGAACGGAGGCGTCGACATGACCGGCATGGCGGGCTACCCCGGTCCTCGCGAGGGATGGGGCAGACTTCTTCTGGAGAATTCGCTCTGGTTCGCGGGGGATGCCCGACGCCTTGTCGCTTTCGATCTTCGGAATTCGAGCGGCCTCACGACCGGCGGGACAAAGGAGTACCTGGTCCGGGTCGCCAGTTCCTCCGAGCAACTCAAGATCACAATGACCTTCACGGACTGGCCCGCCGCGGTGAATGCCAGCGCCGCGAATGTCCGCGTGAATGATATGGACCTCGAGGTTCTGACACCAGGCGGCACACTTTACCGGGGAAACGTGATCGACACGAGCCAAGGGCTTTCCACGCCTGGTGGTTCGCCAGACACGATTAACACGACTGAAATGGTGATCCTCAACACGCCAGAGATTGGCGTTTGGACTATTCGCTTTCGCGCGACCGCGGTGAACATGGGCGCAAGGCAAGGCGCCGCTGTGGTCGCCACCGGTGACGTTCGGCCCTTCTAAGACGTTCCGAGGAGATTCAGAAGTGAATATTAAGCTGATTAAAAATGACGAAACACATGACCGGGACACGTGAAGAGTGGCTGGCCGCGCGCCTCAAGTTGCTCCAAGCGGAGAAGGAACTCACGCGGCGCAGCGACGAGGTGGCGCGACAGCGGCAGGAGCTGCCGTGGGTTCGGATCGAGAAGGAGTATCGATTCGAGACCGACGAAGGGAACGCGTCGCTGGCAGAACTCTTCCGAGGGAGCTCGCAGCTTTTGGTCTATCACTTCATGTTCGGGCCCGACTACACGGCGGGGTGTCCCGCCTGCTCCGCGATCGCGGACGGGTTCAATGGCTTCGTCGTCCATCTCGAGAACCATGATGTGGCGATGACCGCGATTTCGCGCGCTCCGCTCGACAAACTGCAAGCGTTCAAGCGGCGGATGGAGTGGACGTTTCCCTGGGCGTCTTCCTTTGGCAGCGACTTCAACTTCGACTTCAACGTCTCGCTCACCGAGGAACAACAGCGCGAGGGGCCCGAATACAACTACGAGCGCGAGCCGGCATTGCCGACAGCAGGCGACAACGAATCCGAGGTATCCTCCGACGGGACAACCAAGAACGCTTCCATGACCGGCACCGACGTAGCGACGTACACGCGTGAGAGGCCGGGCCTGAGCGCATTCGTGCTCGAAGACGGGGTCCCTTATCACGCCTACTCCGCCTACGCGCGCGGACTCGACGGCCTCTGGGGCGCGTACCAGTGGCTCGACCGCGCGCCCAAGGGGCGCAACGAGCCAGACTTCTGGTGGCGTCGCCACGACGAGTACGACAAGCGCTGAGCGAGACTCCTCGACGTCCTACAGTTTCGGGTCGCGCGCTTCGGGCTTGCTGTCTCTGTCGCGGCTTGCTAAGCCTATCCAATCGCGCCCGCCATCCAACACGACGCGCACAACAATGAAAATCCGCTGGATCAGATTGGTGGCCGGAGCAATCGCCGCCGAGGGGTTGGCGATTTTGATTCTCATCTGCCTGGTCGCGATCTTTGGCCCGAAGGATCAAGTTCAGGCCCAGGCCTACGCTGAGAAGCTCGGTGCCTGGGTGGGGCCATTGGCTGGAGTGGTCCTCAGTTTCCTCGGCGCGCTCTGGGTGAGTCGCGGGCTGACCAGCGGGCGTCTTCTTCACGGCTTTTTGTTCGGCCTTCTCTACGCCATGCTGGACGTCGCAATTATTGTTGCCATGCAGGCCCCGTTCGCGTGGCTCTTCGTCGCGTCCGACGGTGGCAAACTGTTGGCCGGCATTGCGGGAGGATGGGTGGCCGCAGCGAAAAGCAAAAACCCCACCGCGTCCATTTAGGCGTTGGAGGGCGTTTCCGTGAAACGCCTTTCCAGACGCGGCGTCCGCCCTACAATTTCGGGCGCGGTCAGCCCGGAATGTCCGTTTCGACCAGTTTCGCCAGGAGAATGAGCGACTCCTGCCAGCCCGGGTAACACATCTCGACTGGAATGACCTCAGGCACGCCTTCCGTGAGATCGCCATCGGTTTAGGTCGGCACGGCGGTTAGGAAGGAGGGAACTTCGCCAGCGTCAGTAATTCACGCGAACCTGAAGTTTTGTCTTGAAGGCATGGCGCTGCGTCTGGTTTTATGTTGATCGATGTTCCTCCCCTGCGAAACGAGATTTCCTCGGAGTTACTTAGTTGTTCTCGCACTTTTCCTCGGCGCCTGCGCAACATCCAAGCCGCCGCCGCCCCTGGTTGTCCTCTCTTCGTCAGGCCCGCAAGCCGAGCTGGTCGCACAAGTGCCGGTCGTCGATATCCACACGCACACGTTTAACGCCCGTTTTCTCCCAATCCGGAACATTGCCCTTGGCCGGCGCGACAAGAATCGCGCGATGTGGCTCCTTCGCCCTCCGCTCCTGGTTGCAATCACCAACGCGGTCACCCGTCGCACGGAGTTGGACGGCTTAGCGGCCGACCTAGACAGCGAGGCACAGCTGAGGCGGATCGCCGACGAGGCAAATCAATTAGCCTCGCAGCTGGACGCGCCGGCGAAACCGGTGACCGCGAGGGAGTTGGGAAACGATCCACGCGTCACCGCGATTGAGAAAATTGCCGAAGGTGGGTCTGGCGGTGAGCTTTCCGATCTCGAACTGATGGCTTGGGAGCCAATTGTTTCGATTCTTACAACTCAGGAGAAAGCACCTGTCGACAAAGCGAGACGAAGGAGTGAAATCAGCCATTTCTTGAAGTGCCTGAGCATGTCCGACCGGGAGCTTGTAAAGACCTTCCGGGACGACCATCAGGACAAGGTGGCATTGATGGTAAGCCACATGATGGATCTGGCCCCCGTTTTCGGCCAGGAGGAGGACAGCAGTCGATTGCTACCGTTCCGTGAGCAAATCAGGCGCTTTAAGAAACAGCAAGACAACGCGGAAGGCCGGATGCTCTACTTCGTCGCCTACAACCCATTCCGGGATCACTACCGCGGTGGACAACCGGGCGACGCGCTGAAAGTGGTAAAGACCGCCTACGAGCAGCAGGGCGCATTCGGGGTGAAGGTTTACCCGCCGGCTGGCTATACCCCTTTCGCCAACCGTATCCCCAATCCGCCAAAGGGACTGGCATGGTGGCCTGGAAGGGCACAGTGGAACGCCAGGTATCAGCCCGATGGAATACGGCTCAAAAACGAGGAACTCGATGCGCCCCTGTTAGATCTTTTCCACTGGGCGGTCAAGAATGACGTCCCTCTTTTCGTCCATACCGGGACCAGCGAAGTGCAGGCGCGCAACGGCTACTGGAAAATGGCCAACCCGGCCCATTGGAAAGAGCTTCTAGACAAACACGAGAAGGACCTAAAGAATATTCGTATCTGTTTCGGCCACGCCGGTGATAGCGGCTACTGGTTTGGAGAAGGTAAGAACGTAGGTTGGGGCAAGGATATCTTCGAGCTCTGCGTGAAGTACCCAAACATCTACTGCGAGTTCGGCGTCCACGATGCCATCGTATACCCAGACCCACGCGAGGTGTTCACAACGAAACTGGCCGAGCTGATCGAAATAAGCCGAGCTAAGCCCTACAATTTTGCCACCAAAATCCTTTATGGATCGGACTGGTACATGCCAATGCCCGGCGGACGCGACCGGGTTAATTACTTGAACGCCCACAAGGATGCGATCCTCAGAGTTCCACTTAAGCAAGGCGAAAGCGATTCCAACCCCGTCGATACCGAAAGCCTCTATAAGAACTACTTTTATCGCAATGCACTAGCCTTCCTCAATGCAAAAAAGCAACTTGAGCGCGAAGAGATACCAGGGTCACTGCGTGCCAAGCTACGATACTTGGTCAAGTTGGCTGACACCGAAGATTCAAGCTCCAGAACGCGCGGGGCAGGGGCAAAGCTCAGAGCGCGTACAGGACCAGGACAACGGAGAAGCCAGGAAGGCCTCGCTTCCTTCGCGAGGTGATCGCGATCTGTGTGCTTGAGCGTTTCGATACGGTTACGAGCACCGGGTCGCTAACGACACCCTGGTTATTTAGACGCACCTCTACTGGAGCACTGGATGCGACAACGTAGGCCACACGCCTGCTCTGGACGCGCGCCTGCGCGACCGTTTGCCTCCGCTTTCATGAAGCTGCAACCGAAGTGCGGTTGCTTGCCGTCAAGATTGGACCGCCTGCCTTTTGCAAGAGCCGTGCGCGGGCAACCGATGACGCCCCGGCTTTTCGTTTATGGGAAGGACTTCTCTATTTAACCCCATGAAGAACACGCTCCTCTTACTCCTTGGTCTCGGTTTTGCTGCGTGCAGCAATTACAGCCCTCTCCACGATCCCTGTCTCCGTGCGAAGATCGGAAAGGCGTCGACAACCGATTCCGGAGTGAAGATCACTTACTACGGCAACAGCACACTCCTGATCGACGACGGCAAGACGTCTCTCCTGGTTGACGGCTTCTTTTCACGGCCTGGGCCACTAGAAACCCTGTTCACGAAGATCGGTCCCGATCCCGAGTTGATCAAGGCGGAGCTGCAGAAAGGGGAGATCAATCACGTAAACGCAGTGCTGGTCGGGCATGCGCACCACGACCACGCGCTGGACGCCACGGTGGTAGCCGATCACTTTAGAGCGACGGTGGCCGGGTCCCGCGCCTTCGCGCAAATCCATAGTAAAGCGTCCAACGGCAGGAGCCGGTTAGAGGTTATTCCGCCAGACGGCGGGCCGCTATTTGTCGGGGAGGACGGCGACGAGAAGTTCGAGGTGCGTTTCGTGCGTTCGGACCACGTAGGCGCGCATTCCATCATCCAGCGGATCATCAAAGACGACATCACGGCGCCTTTATCGATGCCGGCACATTACTCTCAGTTTGGGTGCGGCGAGGTTTTTGCGCTCCATATCTCTCACAAGCGGCACGGAACCGTGCTTATCACCACGACAGCGGGAGCGAAGGACGGACAATTGAGTGGGCGAGAGGCGAGCATCGTTTTTCTGGGCGTTGGATTGCTGACGAAGGAATCGCAGGACGAGCAGAACCGTTATTGGCGGGAAACGGTTGAAGATAGCAAAGCCGACGTAATCGTGCCCGTGCATTGGGATAACTTCACCAGCAAACTCGACAACGGGCTGACCCCGTTCCCGTTCGAAAACCCGTTTAAATTGATGAAGTTAATAAAGGAGAAAGCGGGCAAGCGCGCAGTTCGCGTTCTGGATTGGGGAGAATCGATCTGGATCCGTAACGGAAAAGTATATTGCCCGAAACCCGCCTTGGGATCGGCGAGGGGTCGAGCGAACAATCGTGCCCTTCGCGAAGGGACAGGCGAGTCAGTCTGTGACTAGGCCCGCCTTCATGTTGCGGTCTCAGAGAGATTGCGATGGCCCGTCCGTCGGGAGATCGTGGACCATGCAATTTCGAGGGTTTCTTGCGGTCGTGCTGCTGGTCTTCGTTTGCCTGTCTGCGATGGCGGAGCCCAAAGCGTATGAGGTGGTGAAGTACAAGGGCAAAGCCGAGAGCGTGACCATCGCCTTCGATTTCGGGGACGGCTATCCGCACGCCAGCGAGATGTGGGTCACGGACCGGAAGAGTGGAAAGAGGACGCGATTCGGCTTGGACGATAGCGGGGAAATGCGATTTGTGCCGCCGAAGCGGGGCACTGGCAAGGGAGAGATCGTCCTGAAGATGAGCATGGATGACGGGCCGGCGGAGAAGATCGAGGGCACCTACACGGTCGACGGCAAGCAGATGCAATTCACGCTGCGGAAAATCGAATAGGCACGGAGGTTGTCGGATGCAACTTACAGCTCGCAACAAGGACCGGAGGTTTACAAAGCACCGTCTTAAAACCGGCGGCCCAGAGAGCGCCGCTCGTTGAATTATCGCCGCATCGTTGAGATGAGGCGTCGAGGGGTGCCGAGATTTGGCAGCAGCGCGGTGAGCAGGCCGATTAGGGGCAGATAGGAGCAGATGTGGAAGACGAACGGAAGGCCGTGGTGATCGGCCATTTCGCCAAGCAGGGCGGAGCCGATGCCGCCCAGTCCGAAGGCGAGGCCAAAGAAGAGGCCGGACATTGTGCCCACTTTGCCGGGGACGAGTTCCTGCGCGTAAACGAGGATGGCGGAAAAAGCTGAAGCAAGGATGATCCCGATGATCGCGCTCAGCACGGCGCACCAGAAGAGATTCGCGTACGGGAGCGCGAGCGCGAACGGCGCCACTCCGAGGATCGATACCCAAATGACAGCTTTGCGCCCGATGCGGTCCCCCACTGGTCCGCCGAGGAAGGTGCCGGCGGCGATCGCGGCGAGAAAAATGAAGAGATGCAACTGCGCGTCCTGCACCGAAAGGCTGAACTTCTCGATCAGGAAAAATGTGTAGTAGCTGCTCATGCTCGCGAGATAGAAATACTTCGAGAAAATGAGCACGATCAGGATGCCCAGGGAGAAGATCACGCGTCTGCGCGTTAGTTGGCTGGATGAGCGCGCTACCGCGGCGCGGTGCCTGGCATGATGTTGCGCAAGATTGTCGCGATACCACACACCGATCCGCGAGAGCACGATAATGCCGAGAAGCGCGAGCAACGAAAACCAGACGATCTGTCCGCGATAGACCACGATCGCCGCGGCGAGCAATGGCCCGAGTGAGCTGCCGGCGTTTCCGCCGACCTGGAAGACCGATTGCGCGAAGCCGAATCGCCCGCCCGAACTCAGGTGCGCGACGCGCGATGCTTCCGGATGAAAAACCGAGGAGCCGATCCCGACGAACGCGACCGCCACAAGGACGAGCGTGAGATTTGGCGCGATCGAAAGCAGGACCAGGCCAGCCAGCGTCGAAGCCATGCCAAGCGCGAGCGAAAACGGCTGCGGATGTTTGTCGGTGAACGCGCCGACGAGCGGTTGCAGCAAAGACGCGCTGAGCTGGTTCGTCAGGGTGATCAGGCCGATGTGGCTGTAGTCGAGCCGCAGCTCCGTTTTCAGGATCGGGTAGATCGCCGGGATCAACGACTGGAGCGTGTCGTTTACGAGATGGGCGAAGCTGAGCGCGAAGAGAATGCCGAAAACCGGCGCGGCCGGGACCGCGCCCGGCTCGGCCTCGTCCACGCAGGCAGGCGGGCTGTTCCCTGGCGCTTCAGTCGTGGGGCGCATCGCGACACTCTGAACGCACTCGGGCGAGGTGGCGAGGATTGAGGATCGTGAATTGTGACTCGTGAATGGTGAATCGCGAAAGAGCTGTAGGCGCGGTCCCGCCGCCGCGGGATCGCCGCGAAAGAACTGGACGACGGCAAGCACGCGCGGGTGTTTCTCGGTCCCAAGTTGCACTTGGGAATGCACGTGTCCCCGCAGTTGCACTGCGCGTCTGGAAGTCCGCTTCTTGGCGTAATTCCGCTCCCAAGTTCAACTTGGGAGCGAGGGGAAGCGCTATATCGGCGTGACTTCAATTGGATCGAACGCATGCACGTGTCCCCGCAGTTGCACTGCGCGTCTGGAAGTACCGCTTCTTGGCGTAATTCCGTTCCCAAGTTCAACTTGGGAGCGAGGGGAAGCGCTATATCGGCGTGACTTCAATTGGATCGAACGCATTATGAACAAGATGAATCCCGAGCCGGCTGGAGAAGAATCAGAGGCCAGAGTGCCAACGGATCTTCGCAAAGCTCTCGCGGCTGCCCCGATGGCGAAGGTTCCTTGGAAGGATCTCACGCCGGTCGCGCGCAGGGACTTTATTAGTTGGATTGACTCGGCCAAACAGCCGGAGACACGGAGACGCCGGATCGAGAGAGCCTGCTCGATGCTTGCGGCCGGAAAGCGGCGCCCCTGCTGTTATTCAATAGTGTCATTCGATCTTCACAAAGCCCTCGCCGCTGCCCCGAGAGCGAAGGCTCAGTGGAGCAATCTCACGCCGATCGAGCGCAGGGACTTTATAAGCTGGATGGACTCAGCCAAACAACCGGAGAAACACAGACGCCGGATCGAGAAAGCCTGCGTGATGCTTGCGGCCGGAAAGCGGCGCCCCTGATGTTTTTCAATCTGGAAAGAGTGGCGAAGTCGATGTTGGGGAGCGCACGCGCCTCGCGTGCTGGTTTCGGCGCCTCGCCGAAACGAACTTTTCGAGAAGCAACTGCGCGTCCACTTTAGCGCCCGAGGAAGTCCGCGATTGCGAGGGCGCCATCGCCAGCGCACGAGGGCGCGTGCGCTCCCCAGACAACAAATAGCGATTCACTGCTACGCGGACGGCATCATCGAGGAGAGATATGAAAGACCTCATCCATGTAGCGATCGGCGGCGGCTGTTGCCTCCTCGGGACTGTTGCCGTTCTGACGGGCGCTCAAATAGGGCGCGTACCAGTCATACCAGTGATGCTTGGCGTGCGTCGTCTCGTAGTGGTGGTGGTGCTCTCCCGTCTCGCGGAGGAGATCTGCAAGGGTTGCGACATCCATGGCTATGCTCGCTCCCACTCGCGGCCGGGGAGCCGCTCCTTGATTTCCTGGAGCTGCCAGCGGTTCCCGTCCGGATCCTCAAACGAGGCAAACGAGAAATAGGAACGACCTTCCGGGTCGCGCCCGGCGACACGCGGGTTCTCCATGGAGTTGTTGAAGGGGCCGCCGGCATAGTGGAAGACCTCGCTGATGTTGACGCCGCGGGCGATCAAATCGTCGCGGGCGGCGTCGATGTCCTCCACGGAGAGGACCAGTTCCGCCGAGCCAGCCTTGGCCGATGTAACTCCCTTGCCGAAGATGATCGAGGCCCCTGATTGAGGAGGAGTAAATTGTAGAGCCCGAAAGTTTTCATTCGCAACGTAATCGATATCTAATCGGAACCCCAGTTTCTCGTAGAATGCTTTGGCGCGATCGACGTCGGAAACAGGGATGATTACTATTTCTAGTTTCATGTTCATGATTTGTTCGACGCAGTCTTTTTGGGAATGACAACTGCACTCTCAGGTTGTGCGAGCGGTCCCTTCGCTCGCGGGTTACCGGCGGAAGCGGGTCAGGCGGAGTTCCTTTCGCGGAGACGCCTAACTGGCTTGGCGGTATAGAAAATTGTCTGGACTAGAGCGCCGAAAGTGAAGTCAAAATTTTGTTGTTTAAATTACCTTCCAGAACGCTTTCGAACATGCCTGGTCCGCCTTTAACGCTCGATGAGTTGCGACGGTTTGCGGTGGCGCGGTCGCTCTTTGCGCCGACCACATTGCGGCGGGCGCTGGCCCGGATGGGGTTCGTGCAGGCGGATCCGATTCGCGCGCCGGCGCGGGCGCAGGATCTGATTCTGCGGCAGCGAGTGAAGGGTTGTCGGGCAGGCGATTTGGAACGGCAGTATGAATCGCTCGGGATCGAGGAGGATTTCTTCGTCAACTACGGCTATGTGACGCGAGAGGTGCAGGCGTGGATGCATCCGCGGGCGGAACCGCGGGTTCCGGCGGAGGGGGATCGCGCGTCAGCGGCGGCGGAACGGAAGCGGGAGCGGATGCTCCTGAATTTCGTGGAGGAGCGCGGTGCGGTGCATCCGCGCGAGGTGGAGGAACATTTCGCGCACGGCAGGGTGCGGAATTACTGGGGCGGCTCGTCGCATGCGACTACCCAAATGCTCGATGCGTTGCATTACCGGGGAAAACTCCGGGTGGCGCGACGCGAGAAAGGCATCCGGGTTTACCAGACGCATCAGCATGGACCAGCCTCACTCAATGAAGCGCCGCAGCGGATCGACGCGCTGGTGGATGTGGTGGTGAACATCTATGCGCCGCTGCCGAGCCCGAGCCTTTCCTACTACGTGCGCCGATTGCGTTACGCGGTGCCGCAATGGCAGGAGGAAATTTTCCCGGCTTTGCAGCGCGCTCGCGAGCGATTGACCCGCGCGCGGGTGGATGGAGTGGACTGGTATTGGCCCAGCGATGAGAACCCGCGAAAAGCAGTCACGCCCGAGACGGTGCGATTGTTGGCGCCGTTCGATCCGGTGGTGCACGACCGGACGCGCTTCGAGCTGTTCTGGGGCTGGGTTTACCGATTCGAAGCATACACGCCGGCGCCGAAGCGGAAGCTGGGTTACTATGCGCTCCCGCTGCTCTGGCGCGATCGCGTCATCGGCTGGGGGAATCTCGCGGTCAGCGTTCCCAAGTCCAACTTGGGAACGAGGACGTCGAACTTGGGAACGAGGGGCTTGGGAACGCCGGGCTCGCGGGAGCTCGCCCCTCCGACGAGGACGCTGAATCTAACGAGCGATCTCGGTTACGTGGCCGGGAAGCCGCCCCGCGAGCGCGCTTTCAAGCGCGAGCTCGAAGCGGAGCTGGAGCGGATGCGCTTCTTTCTCGGAGCGACCGGAGGATTGCCTCTGAAGGCGAGCAAAGACTGGAGCCTAGGGGAATCGAACCCCTGACCTCCTCAATGCCATTGAGGCGCTCTACCAACTGAGCTAAGACCCCGCAAAGAACTTCGGATTTTCGAGTGCCGCCCGGCGATTTGCAACGGATAATTCGGTGCGCCGCTGCCGCGGGTCATCCCGAGCGCAGTTGGGGGACCCCGTGAAATCGGCCTCAGGCAGAGCGTTTATCAAAAAGTGACTCTAAGCTGCCGCAATCCCATTTGACCGTTCGACTGGCGGGCGCGTTACGCGCGAGGGTTCAAATCCGGCTGCTGCGGATCATTCTCCAGAACGTCGCGCAGCGAGGATAACCCCCCAGGCTCCACGGAGTCTCCGTTCGTTGGGCGCATCGCGGACGCAACGTTTTGTTCCCATGCACGTCACGGATGACGTGCCCCCCGAGATTCAAGGGAACTGTCGCAACACTGCTTCATTGCTTCAGCTCTCCTTGATGTCAGCGTCACTCCAAGCTGTAAACTTCCACAAGGGCGATGCCGGTCGTGTCGTTAACGCCGCGAACAATGGCGGTGTATGTTCCCGGCGCGAGCTGTCGCACGATCGCCGACTCCAGGTCATTCGACGGTGCGATTCCGGCGGCAATAATCTCAGCCTCCTGATCGGAGCGCCAATTGTCGTTGAACGCAATAAGGGTTCCGTCACTCGCGCGCAGTTCCAACGTGGGATTTGCGAGGGTTCCCGCCATCGGCACCGATGGCGCGATTGCGCGGACCATCACATCGAGTGGCTCATCCCCCAGCACAATTAATCCACCAATCAGTACCTTATCGCCGGTCTGGACAAGTCCGCGTGTAGAGATGTTAGACAGGTTCGAACAGGAATTGATCGATTGACCCAAGTCGTAGGCTTCGACCACAGCGATGCCGGTTCCGCCGTTTGAGCCGCGCACCAGCGCCGTGTAGGCGCCCGGTTCCAGAGTTGTAAGAATTGCCGATTCAAGTTCGTTTTCAGGTGGAATGGTCGTGTTGATAATCTCCTGCGCATTGGCTGCATCCCTCCAGTCGTCATTGCTTGCGATCATATGACCGGAGGAATCATGCAGTTCCAGAATAGGATCGGCTAGCCGGTTGGGAAGTGGCAACGACCCCCCACGCGCGCGAAACAGGACGTTCTTGGAAGTGTCGCCGGTAATAATAAGACCACCGATCAGAATATTATCGTTCGTCTCGACCTGCAGGCGTGTTGAGATGTTCGCGAGCGCAGTCGCCACCCCGGGTGTCGGAGTAGCGGTTGGACTTGGCGTCGGGCCGCAGCCTAATAGCTGCCCCCGAATCTCCCCGCCCGGAAATGGCGTGTTATGGATGTTAATGTAGAGGAGGCCATCGAGCAGTTGCGAAACCTGCTCGGGAGTAATCGGAAACGTATTCGAGTAGGTTCCCGAAGTACTCGCAGGAAAATCCGTAAACGGAATGATGACCGGCGCGTTCACTCCCGGCATGGCCGGCCCATGAAGGTGGGCGGCGGTCGCGTCTGCGGTCAGGCCGCTAAAGCTCAAATTCACCGTAATCGTGGTCAGCGCCGGATCTGAATTTAAGACGACGGTGCCAGAACCTGTGGCTGTGCTGTTGTTAGGCGGAACCTCTTGATCGCCGGTCAACGTTGCTGTGAACGTGTTTGGTGCGCAGGTCGGTGTGGGACTGGGGCCCGGCCCACAGATTATCGCGACCACGGTTCCGGTTCTTGAATGTCCCGGAGGGGGCTCATCCGAATTGGTTTCAATGACCACAAGCATTGGAATGTCACCTGAGATGATCGAACCGTTCTTTGTGATCGAACTTGCCGCGATCGCCACAATCTGCTCTGGGAGACTGGTTGGCGGGTGAGAGCTGTTGCCTGGAGTCGTCCTCCAGGTCCCGCCGCATGCAGCCGGGTTTGGGTTCGGATCGCGGGCGAAACCCTTGAAGCTATGGGGCGCCGTGCCTCCGCTCAGGTGATTCACCTTTGCCCAGCAGGGACTCCAAAATGTAACCTGATTACCCAGCACGGCATCGAGGTCGCCAATCACAAAATTACCTTCGAAAGCTGGCGTGGGCGATGCGACAGGTGTTGCACTAGCCGTAGCTGTCGGCGTTGGCGAGGGACTTGCATCGGGAGTTCCCGTAGGCGTCGCAGTCGGGCTCGCGGCCGGTGTAGGAGTAGGGGTGACGTTTGGAGTACCGGTCGGTGTGGCCGTGGCTGTCGGGCTTGGGGTGGGGCTTGGTTCCGGATCGCACCCTTTCAGCTGCCCTCGAATTTCGCCGTTGGGAAACGGCGTGTTATGAATGTTAATGTATAAGAGGCCGCTGGCCAGTTGCTCGACTTGCTCTGGCGTGATGGGAAAAGTATTTGAATAGGTCCCGGACGTACTAGCGGGAAAATCAGGAAAGGGAATTATGACGGGTGCGATTACCCCTGGCATCGCTGGACCATGAATGTGGGCGGCGGTCGCATTCGCGGCCAGGCCAGTAAAGGTTACATCTACGCTGATCGTTGCCCCTGCCGGGTCCCGGTTCAAGACGACGTCGCCCGAACCTGTGGCAGTGCTGTCATTAGGCGGCACCTCTTGCGCGCCAGTCAACATTGCTTTGAAGGTATCCGGTGGACAGGACGGTGTTGGAGTCACTTCCTGAGCACTGGCGGTGTTTGCGGCCGATAAGACAATCGCCAGAGAAAGGCCGCCAAGCGATTTCAGACCAGCTTTTGCGGTTGAACGCATCGCCTGTTTTGCGAATGTGACGGAGAAAGAAGTATTTGAAAAAGACATATGGAGCCCCCTCGAGAGTGTTATTTATTTCGTTGCTGGTCTGTGAAAAGGATGCCGAGCTTAAAAGATTTCGGGAGAAACCGGAAAAACTTTTGATGTTCGGCCGACGGCGACAAGTTACACCCGCATCTGGTGGTTTGGGCGAGCGCCGCCAGCGGAGGCGATTTCCCGATTTGGCTAGGGCTTGGGCAGATCGCGGGCGAATTCTTCTTTCTGACGTGCGTCCCGCCGTTGCTCCATAATGCTCGGACCCAATTGCACTTGATCCGGATCATCCGGCGACGCGCAACCTGATTGGAAAAGTCCACCGCTGACCACAAGGAAAAGCAAGACGAGCCTCATGGCAGGATCATGCGCCAGGGTCGAGGGCAACTTCAATCACAAACCCGAGAAGATTATTCGCCACGGTTTACAGCGAAATTCTGGAATCCTCCGTCGAGGGGCTATACACGCCACTCCCCTCGGCGGCCGGCGGTCGCGTTGGGTCCGGCCCGTCGGGCTGCCAACCTCCTCCGCAGCCGCTAAGAATTCCCAGGATCAGGAAGGCGACAAGGGCGGCGGCCGCGCGGCTGTTTCGATTCGCAGTTCCGGATTGGGCGGAGATCATGGGATGGAAGATGGCGCAGGGATTTTGATTTTCGAGTGCCGACTTGCGATTGCGACGGGTAAGCTCCGGCATGCGCAAACTTTGCGTCTGCCTGGCCTTGTTTTGCCTGACCCATTACGCGGGAGCGGAAAGGGTCTGGATCGACACCGATCTTTCGATCGGCTCGCCGATTCGGGAAGTGGACGATGGTTATGCCCTCGTGCTCGCTTTCCATTCGCCCGAAATCCAGATCGCGGGCCTGAGCACGACTTACGGAAATGCGCCTCTCGGCCAGACCACTCGGGTGACGTTGGACTTTGTCCAGAGGTTCGGTGACTCGGCGGGGCTGGGGCGCGAGGACGTTTTCGCGGGAGCAGAATCAGCCCGGAACCTCGGCAAGCGGACCCGGGCGAGCGATGCGCTGGCCGGTTCGCTCCGGAAGAAAAAGCTCACGTATATCGCCCTCGGGCCGCTGACCAACCTGGCTACGTTCCTGCGGCTCCATCCGAGGCTGGCCGATCGAATCGAGCGGGTCATTTTTCTGGGTGGCCAGGCGCCGGGACCGAGCCTCGCCTTCGGGCCGAATCGATCGTTTCGCATTCACGATGCGAACGTGTTCAAGGATCCGGCGGCGGCGAAGATCGTGCTGGATGCGAAAATTCCGATCGTGCTTGTTCCGATTGATACCGCTTCGCGTCTGGAGATCGATCGGGGCGACCTGCGTTCCTTGAAGCAGAGCGGGCCGGCAGGAGAATATCTGGCGCGGCGAAGCGGAATTTGGCTCTGGTTTTGGACGAATTTCGTGAAGACCAAAGGCGGGCCGATCTTTGACGCGATGGCCATCATTCCGGCGACGAGGCCGGAACTGCTCACAATCAAGAAGCGATATGCGCGGATGGATGAAGCGGGGAATCTGCTCGTGGCGCCGCGCCTAACGAGAGGGGCGCGCCCGGTGCGATATTGCACCGGCTTCGCGCCGGGAACGAAGGCGTTTGTTATGCGGAGATTTATGACGCGGCGGAGCCGCGAATGACAAGGAAGGGCAATTTACAAATCGCCCCGGCGGTTGGAAAACCGCCGCTTCTTGAAATGCCCTCAGCGCGCGACGATGGAGATGTTTGAGCGCGCGGCTGATTCAACAAGCGCGTCTTTTTCGAGCAGAAGTGTCCGACCGGCTTCGATGGCAATGACGCGGAGGTGCGCTTCCGTTGCTACGCCGACCGTGGCCACCCCGATCACCGGCACGTCGAAGCGCATGTCCTGTTTCGGCTTGGCGACCTTGACCATGGTCGCATTCCTGCCTCCGAGGAGGCCGCCGCGCTTGATGGCTTCGTTTGTTCCCTCGAAGCCCTCCACCGCCAGCACCGTTCCGTTTTTCACGATAACGGTTTGGCCGATATCGAGACGGCTGATTTCCCGGGCGATCTCAAAACCGAAGGCGACGTCGTCTTCCTCCCGCCGGGTCAATTTCCGGCCGGCAATCAGGCCTTCGGGCGCCAGGCAATCTTCGAGAAAGGAAGTCGCCGGCAGGAGCTCGATGTTCGAACGCGCCAACTCGTCGCCGATCGCGGCGAAGATGGATTCGGCGTTGCGGCGTTTCAGCCGGGCGAGGAGCAGGAGCGTTTTCCAGTCGGGCCGCAAATCGAAGAGATTTTTCGGCGCGATTTGGCCGGCCATGATGGCATTTGTGACTCCCGCCGCCCGGAAGCAGGCGATCAATTTTCCCAGCTGGCCCACCCGCATCCAATGGATTTCATCTACCATGGCGGCGAGGCGGTCGTCGGTTTCATCGGTAAACGCGGCGGCGACGAGCCGTTTCACGCCGGCGCGGCGGGCGGCATCGGCGAGAAGACGCGGATAAACGCCGTTGCCGGCGATGATTCCGAGCGCTTCTGGAATGTCCACGAGGCGAGACTAACGATGGAGCCGATTTCCTAACAGGAGATAACGGAGGTTCGAAAGTTTCAAAACCCTCCTTTTCTCTGTTTCCTCCTGTTAAGTCTTGAGACCTAACCCCGGCGGCGGCGCTTGACGTGCAACTGCGCCAGCGCTTTCTGCAACGAAGCTTGCACGGCCGCGATCTCTTCCGACCCGAGATCCTCTTTCATGGCCGCTTGCGCCCGCGCGACGGCGGCTTCCGCGGCATGCTCGTCGATGACCGCGGGCTCGAGCGCCATGTCGGTCAGGACCGAAACGGACGTGCCCGTGATTTCGACGAACCCTTCGCCGATGGCCAGAAAAGTTTCCTTGCCGCCCTTGAGCACGCGAAGCTCACCCGGGTTCAGAGTCGTCAGCAGCGGAACGTGATTTGGATAAACGCCCAGTTCGCCCTCCACGCCCGGCAACGTCACCATCTCCACGTCCTCGGAGTAGGCCGTCATTTCCGGCGTAACGATCTCAAGCTTTAGTGTCGCGGCCATGGTGGGTTAGGCGCGTTAAAGCGTTGAAGGGTTTAAGCGTTGAAGCGGATAAGATTTCACGATGTAACGAGGTAACCTTTTTAACGCTTTAACCTTCCGCAATCATATCGATGCCGCCCTTCATGTAGAAGTTCTGTTCGGGGACTTCATCATGTTTGCCATCGAGGATTTCCTTGAAGCCGCGGATCGTCTCCGGGATCGTGACGTATTCGCCCTTTGTGCCCGTGAAGACTTCCGCAACGGAGAAGGGCTGGCTGAGGAAGCGCTGGATCTTGCGGGCGCGCAAGACCGAGAGCTTGTCCTCGGGGCTCAATTCGTCCATGCCGAGAATGGCGATGATGTCCTGGAGATCGCGGTAGCGCTGCAAAACTTTCTGCACCCCGCGAGCCACGGCGTAGTGCTCTTCGCCGACCACGTCGGGTGCGAGAGACTTCGAGGTGGAAGCGAGCGGATCGACCGCCGGATAGATTCCGAGCTCGGCGATCGAACGTTCGAGCACGATTGTGGAATCGAGGTGGGCGAACGTATTCGCCGGGGCGGGGTCCGTCAGGTCATCCGCAGGGACGTAAACGGCCTGGACCGAAGTGATCGAGCCTTTCTTGGTGGAAGTGATGCGCTCCTGGAGGTCACCCATCTCGGCCGCGAGCGTCGGTTGATAGCCGACCGCGGAGGGCGTTCGTCCGAGCAGAGCCGATACTTCCGAGCCCGCTTGGGAGAAACGGAAGATGTTGTCGATGAACAACAAAACGTCCTGATTACGTTCGTCTCGAAAATACTCTGTCATCGCCAATGCCGAAAGCGCGACGCGGAGACGCGCGCCCGGAGGCTCGTTCATCTGCCCATACACCAGCGCGACCTTGGATTTGCTCAGGTCCTTTTGATCGATGACGCCGGCCTCGCTCATTTCCGTGTAAAGGTCGTTGCCTTCACGGGTCCTCTCGCCCACCCCGGCGAAAACGGAGAAGCCGCCGTGGCCTTTCGCGATGTTGTTGATCAACTCGAGGATGACGACCGTTTTGCCGACGCCCGCTCCGCCGAACGCCCCGACTTTGCCGCCCTTGGTGAACGGACAAATCAGATCGATGACTTTGATGCCTGTCTCGAGAATCGTGGAGCCGGTGTCCTGCTCGGTGAGTTCCGGCGGCTTGCGGTGGATCGGGTAGCGCTTCGTGTAAGTAACCGGGCCGCGATTATCGACGGGATCGCCCGTCACATTGAAGATCCGGCCGAGAGTCCCCTCGCCTACCGGCACAGTGATCGGGTTGCCGGTGTCGTTGACCGGCATGCCGCGCTTCAAGCCCTCGGTGGAGGACATGGCGATGGAACGGACCCAATTTTCACCGAGATGCTGCTGCACTTCGAGGGTCAGCTTGGTCGGGGTGCCGTTGACCTCGTATTCGAGCTCGAGCGCATTGTAGATGCGCGGGAGCTCCGACGTGTTTTTGAATTCCACGTCCACCACGGGACCGATGACCTGAACGATATTTCCTTTATTCATAAATCTGTTTAGCCGCCCACGGCCATCTGCGCGGTTGAGATCTCGAGCAGCTCCGTCGTGATGCTGGCCTGGCGCATTTTGTTGTATTCGAGAGTGAGATCCTTGATGAACTGCTTCGCGTTGTCGGTGGCGTTTTTCATCGCAACCATGCGGGCGCTGTGCTCGGACGCGCGGGCATCCAAAATCATCTGGAAAACCTGGTAGTGCAGGTAATACGGCAGCATCACGTCGAGCACACCCTCGGGGGTCGGCTCGAAAGTGTAGCCGATCATCGGGTCGGTGCCGCCCTGCGCGGGGGTGCCTTCAGCCGCCGGCTGGGGCAGCTCGAAACTGGAAATCGGAAGCAGCGTTCGCACGACCGGCTTCTGGTTGATCGTGTTAATGAAATGCGTGAAGAGGACGGAAACTTTATCGACTTCGCCGCTCAGGAACTTCTCCACGCAGAACTTGGCGATCGCCTTTGTCTCGGTAAAGGAAGGGGCGTCTTTCAATTCGAAATCGGCCATCATGTCGCGGCGGGTGCGGGCGAGAAATTGACGGGCTTTGCGGCCGGCGACGACGTAGCTCGTCTTGGCCGCGTCGAAGTTCGCGGCTTCGCGGAGGAGGTTCGTGTTCAAGGCCCCGGCGAGTCCCTTGTCGGTGCTAATGACGACAACCAGCTCTTTTTTTACTTCGCGGACCTGGAGGAGCGGATGAAGCTTGGAATCAGTGCGCTCTTGCAGCGAAACGAGAACGCGATTCATCAAGGTGGAATAGGGCCGGCCCGCCAACGCGACGTTCTGCGCCTTGCGCATCTTCGACGCGGCGACCATCTGCATCGCCTTGGTGATCTGCGCCGTGTTGCGGATCGACTTGATCCGGCGCCGTATTTCCTGGGTGTTGGCCATGCTCTAAAATCTCTTTTTCGTTCGATAACGCGCCCCGCGTTCGCGCACATGGAAACCGATCTCCCGTTTCGTTTTTGGTCCCGGCTCGAGCAAGCGCTTCAGGGCCGCGAACAAATCGACAATCGCCTCGTCATGAGAATCGAGCCGCTGCTCCAGGTCTTTGAGTTTGCTTGCGAGTTGCACATTGGCCGCAACCATTTCGCGTAAACGCACAAACGCTCGCACCACACGAACGCTCGCTTGAATGGCGATATCGCTGCTGAGCACGCTCGCTAGCATGATTGCGCCATGCTCGGTGAAGACCCATGGCAATGTCCGGCGGCCGCCGTGCGAACTTGATATCGCATTTTGCGATATCAAGTTGGTAAACTCCTCACGCGTAAGGTGATAGGCGAAGTCTTTGGGAAAGCGCTTCCGGTTTCGACGAAATTGCTCGTTCAGCCGCATCGTGCTGGTTCCATAGATCGCCGCCAAATCCGCATCCAGCATGACTCGTTGTCCACGGAGCAGATAGATCGTGGATTCCACGTTATCGAGCCGGACGAGGGGGAAGGATTTGGGCATGGCCAGCGAAACCATTTAAGAAACCGGGTTCGTCCCCTTGAATTCATCCAAGGCTGCGCGCAACTCGGCTTCGATATCTTTGTCGAGCGCGCCTTTCGAAACGATTGAAGCGAGGAGGCCTTCTTTCCGCGTCGAAAGGTAATCCTGCAATTTCACCTGGAACTGCTTCACCTTTTCGACGGGCACGGAATCGAGATAGCCGTTTTGCATCGCCCAGAGAACGGCGACCTGTTCTTCGACGGGAATCGGATTGTATTGGATCTGCTTGAAGAGCTCCACGATCCGCTGGCCGCGATCGAGGCGCGCCTTTGTCGCCGCGTCCAGATCGGAGCCGAACTGCGCGAAAGCCGCCAGCTCGCGGAACTGCGCGAGGTCCAATTTGATTTTGCCGGCGACCTGTTTGATCGCTTTGATCTGCGCGGCGGAACCGACGCGGCTGACCGAGAGGCCCACCGAAATCGCCGGACGAACGCCTTGATAGAATAAGTCGGTCTCGAGGTAAATCTGACCGTCGGTGATCGAAATGACATTCGTCGGAATGTAAGCCGAGACGTCGCCGGCTTGCGTCTCGATGATCGGCAGCGCCGTCAATGAGCCGCCGCCCGCCTCCTCCGTCACACGGGCGCTTCGTTCCAGCAGACGTGAGTGGAGATAAAAGACGTCGCCAGGATAAGCTTCACGCCCAGACGGACGCTTGAGGACAAGCGAGACCTGCCGGTAGGCGACCGCGTGTTTCGACAGGTCGTCATAGATTATCAGCGCGTCCATGCCGTTATCCATGAACCACTCGCCCATCGCCGCGCCCGCGAACGGCGCGAGATATTGATTCGTGGCCGTGTCGGAAGCCGGCGCGGAAATGATCGTCGTGTAGGGCATCGCGCCTTCCTTCTCCAAAGTGGCGAGCGCGCGTGCGACGTTGGAATTCTTCTGCCCGATCGCGACGTAAATGCAATAGAGCGGCCGATAGTCTTTCAGATGGCCTTCCTCGGCCGCTTTGTTCAGGCGCGCCTGGCTGATGATGGTGTCGACCGCGATCGTCGATTTGCCGGTCGCGCGATCGCCGATGATCAGCTCGCGCTGGCCGCGGCCGATCGGAATCATCGCGTCGATCGCCATAATGCCGGTTTGCACGGGCTGGCTGACGCTTTTTCGCTTGATGACGCCGGGCGCGATTTTTTCCAGCGGATAGGCTGTCTCCGATTTGATCGGCCCTTTGCCGTCGAGCGGCTGGCCGAGCGTGTTGACCACGCGGCCGAGCAGCGCTTTGCCCACCGGCACCTGGAGAAGTTTGCCGGTTGTCTTCGCTTCGTCGCCTTCCATGACTTGCGTCGTGTCGCCGAGAAGGATCGCGCCGACTTCGGTTTCTTCGAGGTTAAGCGCGAGCCCGAAAACGCCGCTGGAAAACTCGATCATCTCGTTCAGCATGACGTCGCTCAGGCCTTCGATGCGCGCGACGCCGTCACCGGTTTCGCGGACAATGCCGACGTTGCTCTTGCTCGTCGTGGTCTTGAGGCCGGCGATCTGCGTTTCGATGTCTTCGAGGATACTGCTCATAGGGTGGTTGGGTTAAAGTTGTTGTTGGAGACGGTGCAGGCGATTGCGCACGCTGCTGTCCCAGACGTCGCTGCCGACGCGAATGCGCATCCCGCCCAGCAGCTCTTTATTCACGACAAAACGAGCCGCGAGGTCGCTGCCATATTTGCGTTTGAGGTTGGCCACGATTTCCGTGCTCGCCGCCGGGGCCATTTCGGTCGCGGTTTCGATGGTCGCGCTGCGCTTCTCGATTTCAAGGCGCAACAAGCGTTGGTAGCTTTCGAGCACCTTGATATAATTCCGCGGCTTTTTCTTGATCAACGACATGACGAGGGCCGCGACCCGCTCGTTGTCGAGCCGGCCATCGCTAAAGCTTGCGCGCAGCAATTCCTTCGAAAGCTGGCGCGTCTCTTTGTTGATCTTCATTGGTTGCGTCAGCCTAGGAAGCGACCTGGCGCGTTGCTTCTTCCTGCAAGCGCTTCTGATCCTCGGGGGTCAGAACTTTACCGGTGACTTTGGCCGTGGTCTCGACGACGAGGCGGCCAAGCTGGTGTTTCAATTCCGTCATGACCCGTTCGCGCTCGAGGGCGCTGGCTTCGTGCGCCTTGGCGATGATTTGTTCCGCCGCCACGATTGCTTCCTGCTGCTTGCGTTCGCCCACGTGCGCCGCGCTTTCGCGCGCGTCATCGATCATCTTTTGCGCCTGAGCGTTCGCCTTGGCCAGGATGTCGGCATGACGCTGTTCCGCTTCGGCGAGTTGCTGTTTGATCTTCTCCGCGTTCAAGAGCCCCTCGGCGATCCGCTGCCGGCGTTCTTCCAGCACGGCCAGGATCGGCTTGTAAGCAAACTGGCGAAGGACCAGCGCAACGATGACGAAGCTGACGACCTGCGAGAGGAAAATCTTGGTATCAAAACCGAAGGTTTCCCCGGTTTTGCTGACCATGTTTCCCAGGTCGGCCGCAGCAAGAATTGCGATGTTCATATTAATAGGCAAGTGCCGGCACGTCCGCGGTCGGTTGCCGATTAAACGAGGAACAAGGCGTAGAACACGATCGCTTCCGCGAGCGCGATGGCGAGGATGGCCTGCACCAGAATTGGAGTGGCCGCGCCTGGATTGCGGCCGACCGCCGAGGCCGCGCCCATGCCGATAAGTCCGACGCCGATGGCGGCGCCAAGTGCTGCCAGTCCTACATGAAGGCTTCCGGTCAATTCCGCGAGTATTGGTTGTATCATATTTTTTTCTGTTGGTTGTTTCATCGAGCGACCTCCGCGGGAACCACGGCCCGATCGCCGAAAGTGCTTAGTGGTGCGCCGCCTCCCCGTGACCCGGTTCGTGTTGCGCGATGAGGAGGGTGAAGACAGCGGTCAGGAGCATGAAGACCAGCGCCTGCACGAAGCCGACGAGCAGCTCCAGGAAATAAAATGGAATCGGGATGAGCCACGCCAGCGATGGCACGACATGGCTCATCGATTCCAGCATGGTTTCGCCGGCGTAAATGTTGCCGAAGAGCCGGAAGCTCAGCGAAATCGGCCGGAACAGGATGGAGACCACTTCGAGCCAGCCGACGATGAAAAAGATCACGATCATCAGCGCTTTCAGGATGCCGGAGGTTTCCCCCTTGGGACCGAAAATATGCAGAAGGACTCCGCCCACGCCGTTGGCCTGGAGCGCCCAGACGATCCAGCAAACGAAAAAGACACAGGCCATCGCGAAGGTCAGATTGAGGTTCGCATTAGCGCCGCGGAACAAGGGCCGGATGATATGAAATGTGCCGGTCGCTGGGTCGGTGTGACCCCACCCGATGGTGCCGACGCCCGGAAGCAGGCCAAACCAATTCAAAAAGAGGATGAAAATGAAGATCGTCGCGAAGAACCAGAACGTCTTCTTGACCAGGTCGCGACCGATCATGTTCTCGAGGAAATTGTAAAGGCTCTCGACGAGCCACTCCCAGAAATTTTGGAGCCCGGCCGGAACGGGCTTGATCTTTCGCGTGGCGAGGCGCGCACAAACGAGAATGCCGGCGGCGACAATCCACGTCACCACCATCGAATTAGTCACCGCCAGTGGGCCGACATGGCAAATCACATCGGGCTTGAGCGGGATGACATGCTTTTCTTTTTTTTCGGCGTGGGCCGGTTCCGCCGCCAACACACCGCTCGATACGCTCCCGAACGCGAAAAGCGCGAGGACGATCAGGATTAATGGTGAAAAGCGACGCGCCATGGAGTTAGGTTTTTGGATGCAGCAGCCCGATGTTTTTTGCCGGTGCGGCGCCGCGGAAGCGGTGCACCTAACACAAGGGGCGCTTGCGTCGCGCATATAAAAGCGTGTTTTGTCGCGATGACAAGAGTGAAATCGTGAATTGTGATCGGCGATGGTGGATGGCTTAGCCATCCGGCCATCCGTTACTAGTCACGGATCACCAATCACTATTCACGGTCTCACTTTACCGGGACTTGTTCGGCGAAGCCTTCCTTGATCACAGCCGCCGCCGGACGCGAGACACGCTCCTCCGCGGCGGCTAGCGCTACCGCCTCATCGTAGTGAGTTTCGAGCTGGCGAATCTGCTCTCGTTGCTCAAAATTCGCGGCGACCGACTCGCTCGCCAGCGCCCCCATTTCACGAAAGGCTAACGGCGAGCGCACAACTTCCTTCATCGCGGCGGCCAGCGCGACGAAGTCTCGCTCCTCCACCAGCAACCCCGATCGGCCATGCTCGACCGCCTCCGGAATTCCCCCATGCCGGGTGGCAAGAACGGAAAGCCCTGTCGACATCGCTTCGAGAATCGAGTTCGGGATACCCTCCTGGTTTTGATCCGGCGGGGTCTCGCTGGGATGCAGGAAAAAATGCGAATTCGCGTACAGCTCCATCAATTCCGCCTGCGAGAGAAACCCGCGGAAATGGACCTTATCGACAATCCCAAGCTCCTCGGCCAGTTCTTCCAGGTGCGATTGGAGCGGCCCTTTGCCGGCCACAACGAGCTGAGCGTTCGGAAACTCCTTCTGGAAAATGGCGAAGGCGCAAAGCGAGGTGGCCACGCCTTTCTTCGGAATGAGGCGGCAAGCTTGCATGAATCTCCAGCGTCCATCGGTCGGCGCCTCGCGCCGAATGAAGGGAAATTCATCCAGCGGGACGCCGGTGCGGTTGATCCGCAGGCGTTCCTGCGGACAGCCCAAGGTCAAAAGCCGGTCCGCGAGAGATCGTGAGCGCGCCAGGACAAGCGGCACCGCGTTGAACAGGTCGCGCAGTTTTGGACCGTAATCGCGAATGTCTTTCTTTTGCGCGACATCGGCGCCGTGAAACGAAACCACACACGGCTTATGCCAGCGCTCGATGAAAGGCAGGAGATGCACACCGGTGTGGCCGAAGTAAATATGCATCAGGTCCGCGCCGCGCCGCTCGAGCAGGTTCGAAAGCATCTGATACTCGCCTCGATAAACGATCGGGGGCCGTTGTTTTACCCACTTTAGCCAGCCGTGCCGCAGCGGATTGCTCGGCGGTTTTGGAATCAGCTCGATGTCGCGGAAAGGGAATAGTTCGTTGTTTTGCAGCGCCTTCGTCATGACGAAGGTGTCGTAATCATGGAGCGATCTGACCTGCCGGTAGATGTGCAGCATTTCCCGCTTGAGGAAAGTCGTACAGTAACTGGCGACAACTCGTTTACTCATGAGAGAAGCCGCGATTGTCCGTGAGGTCCCGGGCCTTGTCCATCTGTTATTCGGCGGCGACCGCTTCCGCCGGCTCTGGGATTTCCCTGCCGGGCGATTCCGCGGTTTGGTCAAAGAGCCATCGCTCCAGGCATGCCTTTAATTCCGCGATCCCGTCCGATCGCTCCGCGGAAATCGCCACGGTCTCCAATTCGGGAAAGCGTTGTTCCAGCGCGCGCAGGTTCTCGGCCGCGCCGGGCAGATCCATCTTGTTTGCGATCACGGACCATGGCCGCTGCGAAAGCCGCGAATCGTAGAGATCGATCTCACGCCGCAAGTTCTGGAGATCTTCCACCGGATGCCGCCCCTCGCTCCCGGCGATGTCCAGGACGAAAAGCAAAACCCGGCAGCGCGTGATGTGGCGAAGAAAATCGTGGCCGAGGCCGACGTTGCGATGCGCTCCTTCGATCAAACCGGGAATGTCGGCAATCGAGGCCCGGCGATATTCATCGAACTCGACCACGCCGACCACAGGATGGAGCGTGGTAAAGGGATAGGGCGCGACCTTCGGATGCGCCGCCGATATTTTCCCAAGCAGAGTCGACTTCCCCGCATTTGGATATCCGACCAGCGCCGCATCAGCCATCGTCCGCAGCTCAAAAAGGAAATGCCCCTGTTCGCCCTCTTCGCCTTCCGTGTATTGGACCGGCGCGCGGTTCCGCGAACTCTTGAAGTGGACGTTGCCCTTTCCGCCGCCTCCGCCCTGGCAAAGGATAAACTCTTCACCATCGTGCGTGAGATCCGCGATGGGAGAAAAATCGGAAGGCGGAGGTTGGAAGGCGGAATCAGTGTCCCTTGCCACTTGAATTTCTTCCGCCTTCATCCCTCCGCCTTCATCCTTGTAAACCACCGTCCCGACCGGAACCTTGACTACTTTCGAGATGGCGGCCCGTCCGTGCTTCTTCTTGCCCTGGCCATGCGCACCGCTCTTGGCCTTGATGATCGGCTCATAGAAAAGGTTGGAAAGACTATCGGTGTGAACATCCGCGCGCAGAATGATATCCCCGCCGCGCCCGCCGTCGCCGCCATCCGGACCGCCCCGCGGAACGAATTTCTCGCGCCGAAAACTGACGCAGCCCCGCCCGCCGTCCCCGGCTTGGGCAAAAACTTTTATCCGATCAACAAACATACGGGGGCTTTTCGCGCGGCCTTCGTGCAAAGTGGCATCGTCTCGGCTGCTTGTCATCCCGCGCCGCGCAGACGGCGAGGGACCTTGCAGTCGTATAGCGAGCACACGAATACGCTTTCGCGATGCACGAAGATCGGCGTGGCGAACATCGTTGCTGGTCGTTTGTGTGAACCTAGACCGTTTGTGAGGTCCCTCGCCGTCTGCGCGGCTCGCGATGACAAGCGATTGCTTGATGCAGGCGGCGAGATCGCGCTACGCTTCGGCCACCATGCGCTTTGACGTCGTGATCGTCGGTGCGGGCATCGGTGGGGCCGTGCTCGCGCTGGACCTCGGGCGTCGCGGCTGGCGCGTTGCCCTGGTCGAACGCGAGGGCGTGCCGCCGCGCATCGTCCGCCCAGAGATCCTCTGGGAAGCGACGCTGCGCGCACTCGAGCCCTACGGCGTCGCCGAAGCCATCCGCCAAACTGCCAGCGTGCAGATCGAGGAGATCGCGTTCGGCCCGGAGAAGCCATGGCTCCGCATCACGCGCGAGGACCTGACGGCGGCTGGCGCCGTCGCCTTTTCGACGAATCCTTCAATGACGCGCGCCATCGTGGCCGAGGCCGCTGTCGCCACCGGGAACGTCGCGATTCACCGCGGTGTCGCCGTGGAGCGCCTGCTGGAGCAAGACGGGCGCGTCACTGGCGTGCAAGGCAAGCATGGCGCCGAGACGCTCGCGCTGGAGGCGCGCCTCGTCGTGGGCGATGACGGCGGGAACTCGATCGTTCGCAAGCACCTTGGCATCCCGATCGCGCTCGACCGCTTTCCGATAGACTTTATCACGGCGTTGATCCCGCGCTGGCCGCTCCCGCCGAGTCGCGTGCGCGCCTGGATCTACCCTAAGGGCTTCCGCAATGGTCTTCCGGCGGCGGCGTTCATCCCCTGGCCGGGAAACGAAGGTGTTCTGCTCATGCCACTCGCGGCCGAACGGGCGAAACGCCTCTTCGAGCAGCCGCCCGAGGTTTTCTGGCGCGCGTTCGAACGCGTCACGCCGATGGCCGGTTCGCTGCGCGAGCAGGTCGAATTCCCCCGCGACTTCCGGCGTGTCGCGCGCCCATTCGGACACGCCGGGTCCTACGTTGCCGACGGCGCGGCGCTGATTGGCGACGCAGCGCATCCGATGACGCCTGCCGGCGGACAGGGAGCGAATGCCTCGATCTGGGACGCGCTCGCGCTGGCGGACGTGGCCGATGCCGCGCTCCGCGCGAAGGACGTGTCCCGAGAGCGGCTCCTTCCCTACGAGCGCCTGCGCCGCCCGGTCAACGACGAGTCTGTTTCCTTCTCCCGCGTGGCACGCCGCATCTTTCGTTTCGGACGCTTCTTCCCGTTCGCGATCGTTCTTCCGGTGATCGGGAGAACGCTGAACGCGCTTGGATGGCCGCAACGGAAGATCCTCAACTCGTTCGCGACGGCATTCGTTCATCGGCGACAGCAGCCGCCTGCCGGCTGACGCGCTCAACTCCACGGAACAAGTCCGGCCCTACCGAACTAAACTTTTGTAAAGCGCTTTCGTTTGCTGCGCGATCGCGGGCCAGCCGAATTTTTCTTCGGCGCGTTCGCGGCCGGCGCGGCCAAACTTCAGGCAGAGTGCCGGGTCGCCAATCAATTGGTTGATTCTCGCGGCCAGATCGCGCGCGAATTTCTCGGGATCGCGCGGCTCGAATGGACTTTCTTCCATCTGGTCGATTGGAACAAGGAAACCGGTCTCGCCGTCGACCACGACTTCTTTGATCCCGCCGACGGCCGTGGCCACGACGGCCGTCTCGCACGCCATCGCCTCGAGATTGATGATCCCGAACGGCTCGTAAATGGAAGGGCAGCAGAAAACGGCGGCGTGCGAATACAATTCACGCGCCGTTGCCTTATCGACCATTTCATCAATCCAGACGATCCCGGGCCGTTTCGCCTTCATCTTCCCGACCGCCGCTTTCATCTCGGCGCCGATTTCCGGCGTGTCCGGCGCACCGGCGCAGAGAACGATCTGGAACCCCGAGTCCATATATTCGATCGCGCGGACCAGGTGAACGATGCCCTTCTGGCGTGTGATTCGCCCAACGAACAGGAGGAAAGGCTTGGCGGAATCAATCCCGTACTTGGTGAGCGCCGCGCTGGAATCGGTCTTTCGATATTCCTCGAGATCGATCCCATTGTGGATCACATGGAGGCGGTCGGGCCTCACGTGAAAAAGGCGTTCCACATCCGATTTGGTATCGCCCGACACGGCAATGACAGCATCAGCCATTTCGAGCGCGGTCTTCTCGATCCAGACCGAGAAATCGTATCCACCAGCAAGTTGTTCGCGTTTCCAGGGCCGGAGAGGTTCGAGCGAGTGGACCGTGATAACGAGCGGCAGCCCGTAGTTCATTTTCGCCAGAACCCCGCCGAAGTGGCTGTACCACGTGTGGCAATGGACAAGATCGGCCTCGATGTTCGTGGAGTTGAAATCCGTGCACCGGCGGACCGCCCCGAAGACGGAACGCAGCGGTTTCGGACAATCGAACCCGGAGTCGTCGAGATGGAATCCCCGCACGGTAAGATTTCCTTCCTGCCTCTTCTGGTCCCCGAAACAGCGCACCTCGATCGACATCGTCTTCGCGAGTTCGCGCGAGAGATAATCAACGTGCACGCCCGCGCCGCCATAAACGTACGGCGGATACTCGTTCGTGAGGAAGAGCGCCTTCACGAGGTCTTCTTAATCGCGCGCGCATGGAAGCGCACGCAGATTATTCCTGCGCGCCGCCCCGAATAGACGAGATGCAAAGAAGGGATTGACGGGGCGGCAGGCGAAAGTTAGTCTCGGCTAATATTCTTTGAATAAGACATCTATGTTTGCTCTACACACTATAAAGTGGCTCCTCTTCGTCCTGTTCCTCTTCCCGAGCGGGCCGGCCGCCGCCGCCGAGAAGAAAATTAAAGTTGCCGCCACCATCACGATGGTCGCGGATTTTGCGCGGAACGTCGGCGGCGACCGGGTCGAGGTGGAAACATTAATGGGGCCTGGAGTGGACCCACATCTCTACAAAGCTGCCGCCTCCGACGTGACGAAGCTGCAACAGGCCGACGTGATTTTTTATTCGGGGCTGCTCCTGGAAGGCAAGATGCAGGACATTTTCGGCAAGCTCGCGCGCTCGAAGCGATTCGTTTATGCGGTCACCGAATCAATCCCACCCGAGCGCTTGCTCGAACCGCCTCAATTCGCCGGACATTACGATCCGCACGTCTGGTTCGATGTCCCCCTTTGGAAAATTTGCGTAGATGTCGTGGCGAAAGGCCTCAGTGAAGTCGATCCCTCGGGGAAAGATGGCTACGAGAAGCGGGCCGCGGCGACGCGTGCGAGGTTGGATGAATTACACGCCTGGGCACTCAAAAAGGCAGCGGAGCTGCCATCGGAGCGCCGGATTCTCGTCACGAGCCACGATGCCTATAATTATTTCGGCCGCGCCTACGGCTTCCAGGTCGTAGGGTTGCAAGGCATCTCGACTGTGTCGGAAGCCGGTCTCGCTGACGTGGCGAAGCTGACGGATTTCATCAAACAAAAGAAAATCAAAGCCGTCTTCGTCGAATCGAGCGTGCCGCACGACACGATCGAGCGAATCAGCAAGGACGCCGGAGTGAAGATCGGCGGGGAACTCTTTTCCGATGCGATGGGGACACCGGGCCAGATCGAGAACGGCTACGATCTCGGGACCTACGAGGGTATGATCAAACACAACCTCACCACAATCGTGGAGGCATTGAAATGACGGTTCGCAAAACCCTTCGCTCGCTGCTCACCGCACTCTGCTGGTCCACTGTGGCCGCATCCGCGCAGGCGGGAGAACCCGCGGTCGACAAAAATCAATTCCATCTTTTCCGGCCTACTCCGCAGGAATTCATGCGAGAACTAAGCGCCGATCGGCCCGATAAGACCGAAAGTGCCTACACCGTTGACGCCGGTCATTTCCAAATTGAGACCGATCTGGTCACTTTCACCCTCGACCGTTACAATGGCGACCCGACCGACACGAGCGCGGAGACCTGGCTGGTCGCGAACAACAATTACAAAGTAGGCCTCCTGAACAACGTGGACCTCCAACTCGTGGTCCCAACGTACACGCACATGCGCTTCGAAGATCGCGAGACAAATTTCGTGCAGAAAACCTCCGGCTTCGGCGACGTGAGCCTGCGGACGAAAATCAACCTTTGGGGCAATGATAGTGGAAAGACGGCCCTGTCCGTGATGCCTTTCGTTAAGTTTCCCACCGCGCAGGACGATCTCGGGAACGGCGCTTACGAGGGCGGCGTGATCTTCCCGCTCGCGGTCGCGCTGCCGTACGATTGGCAGATGGGGTTGATGACCCAGTTCGAATACAGGGAGGATGGTTCTGGCAACGGCTACCACACCGAGTTCATCAACACCGCCACCGTGAGCCACGCCATCGTCGGCGAGTTGGGCGGTTATGTTGAGTTCTTTAGTAACAGAAGCACGGAGAATGGCAGCGACTGGATTGCCACTTTCGACATGGGCCTGACCTACGGCGTGACCAAAAACCTTCAACTCGACGCCGGCGTGAACATCGGTGTCACGCGTGCAGCCGACGACTTCAATCCTTTCCTCGGCCTCACCTGGCGTTACTAGTCCCGATGCACGAGCCCGCCGCTCCGCCGCTGGAAGTTCACGATCTGACTGTCGCCTACCATCGAAACCCGGTGCTCTGGGGCATCGATTTGAAAGTGCCGGCAGGGAAACTTATCGGGATCGTCGGCCCGAATGGCGCAGGAAAATCGACCTTGATCAAGGCCATCATGGGCCTCGTCCCGATCTCAAGCGGCTGGACCAAAATTTTCGGACAGCCTTTCAGCAAAGCTCTCCGCCGTGTCGGTTACGTGCCCCAGCGCGAGTCGGTGGACTGGGACTTCCCGGTCAACGTCATGGACGTGGTCCTGATGGGCCGCTATGGACGGGTCGGGCTCGTGAAGCGGCCCAGCAAGGAGGACCGCGAAATCGCGCGAGCTTGTCTCGACAAGGTGCAGATGCTCCCCTTCGCCAACCGGCAAATTTCGAATCTCTCCGGCGGCCAGCAGCAGCGAGTCTTCCTGGCGCGCGCCCTCGCGCAAGAGAGTGACCTTTACTTCATGGATGAGCCGTTTTCCGGCGTCGATGCCGCGACCGAATCGGCGATCATCACCTTGCTGCACGAGTTGCGTGAGCGCGGCAAGACGATGCTGGTGGTGCATCACGATCTGCCGACCGCACGCGAGTATTTCGACATGCTCATCCTGCTCAACATGCGTCTCGTCGCCTTCGGGCCCACGAGTGAGGTATATACGCAGGAGCTCCTGCAGAAGACTTATGGCGGAAGATTAACGATTTTGTCGGAAGTGGCGGAGGCAGTGCGAAAGCAATGAGAATGGAGAATGGAGGATAGAGGATGGCTGAAATCAGGAGCTTCCGGGACTTGAACGTGTATCAAAAGGCGCGTGACGAAGCGAAGGCAATCTTCCAGCTGTCAAAGTCTTTTCCTAAAGAAGAGCGCTACTCCCTTACAGATCAAGTACGGCGATCTTCACGAGCAGTAAATGCCATGATCGCGGAGGCGTGGGCCAAGCGACGCTACGAGGCGGCTTTTGTCAGCAAAATTAACGACGCGCTCGGTGAGGCGATGGAAACGCAGTCGTGGCTCGATCATGCGCTGGATTGCGAATACATCACCGCGCCCCAGTTCGCGCAGCTCGACGCCGAGTGGCAGCATATAGGCGGGATGCTCAACAGAATGATAGGGCGTGCAGCAGAATTCTGCGGGTCTCCTCAGAAACCGAAAACGACATGAAGTTCGATGTCTATCTTCGGCCCCCTGCAATCCTCTATCTTCTATCCTCTATCCTCATCTTCCTCCCACCAACCGCGCAGGCCGCCAAAGTCAGCGACGTCTCGAGCACAACGCTCGGGGAGCAAGCTCTTCGCTTTTTCACTTTTCAGGATGCCTCGTTACGGTTCGCGCTGGCAGGCTCGATTTTGCTCGGCATCACGTGTGGCTTGTTAGGCAGCTTCATCGTGGTGCGGAAGATGGCGCTCGTCGGCGATACGCTCTCTCATGCCGTCTTGCCCGGCGTCGCGCTTGGTTTTCTTTGGAGTCAGACCAAGGATCCATTCGCCATCTTCGTCGGCGCCACCATCGCAGGCTTGTTAGGCACCACCGTGGTCAGTCTCATCAAGCAGACGACGCGGTTGAAAGAGGACGCCGCCCTCGGGCTGGTCCTGGCGTCGTTTTTCGCGGTCGGCATCTGTCTCGTGACGATGATTCAACGCCTGCCCACGGGAAACAAAAGCGGCATCGATAAGTTTCTCTTTGGCCAAGCCGCGGCCATTAGCGCCGGTGACGTGCGACTGATGGCGATCATCACGGTGCTCGCGATCGTCTTGATCACGCTCTTTTACAAAGAATGTCTCGTCACAAGTTTTGATCTCGAATTTGCGCGGGCGATTGGGTTCCCGACGCACCTCATTCACCACGGGATCATGTTGCTTCTGGCCTTCGCGATTGTGGTCGCGCTCCAGGCGGTCGGCGTCGTGCTCGTCTCCGCGATGCTAATCACACCCGCCGCGGCCGCCTATCTCCTGACGGACCGGATGCATCGAATGCTCATTCTGGCCGCGGTCTTCGGGATGCTCGCCGGAGCGCTCGGTGCCTTTACTTCCTTCCTGGGCAACAACCTGCCGACAGGACCTTTCATGGTCCTGAGCGCGAGCGCCGTGTTCACGCTCGCCTTCCTTTTCGGACCGAGGCACGGCGTCGCCGTCCGCTGGTGGAAACGCCGTTCGCGCACCAGCCGCATCGGACGGGAGAACACACTCAAGTCCGTTTACCGCGTCCTCGAAGAGCGCGACTTTCACGGCGAAGGCGTTTCGCTCCGGGAATTGGCGCAGCTTCGCCGCCAGAGCATTGAAGAGGCACGCGCCCAGAGCACGGAATTATCGCGCCACGGTTTTGTCTCCACCCACGAAGAGGGTAACGTCATGTTTTTCACCCCCGCCGGATGGCAGCGCGCCTGTGAGATCGTTCGCAACCATCGCCTGTGGGAACTCTATTTGACAAACGCCGTCCAATTCGCGCCCGACCACGTGCATGAAGACGCCGATAAAATCGAGCATGTCCTCGGGACCGAAACCGTGCGCGAACTCGAGCGCCGGCTTCAGTTCGCCAAGAAGGATCCGCATGGGCGGCTCATTCCGGGGTTGGAGGACATTTATCCCGTGGTGCGGAGGTGATGTCCGCTCAAAAACATGACTGACCTGATCCCTAAATTCGATTTCCACCGAGTCATCGTTGCTCCCTGGACCGACGGCTTCGCCAGCTTCGGCTGGATTGCGCTTATGGGATTTTTTGTTGCCGCGTCCTGTGGCCTGATCGGAAATTACCTGATCCTTCGCCGGATGTCGCTCGTCGGGGATGCCATCAGCCATAGCATTCTTCCGGGGATCGCGATCGCATTCCTGCTCGCAAACAGCCGCAGCACAACGGCAATGTTCATCGGCGCGCTCGTCGCCGGCGTGCTGACGACGGTCATCATCGAGCTGATCCACAAGAAGTCTCGCGTAAAACAAGACGCTGCGATCGGCATCGCGTTTTCCACCCTTTTCGCCATCGGCGTCATCCTCATCAGCCTTTACGCGGACAAGGTCGACCTGGATCAGGAATGCGTGCTCTATGGAGAGATCGCGTTCGTGCCACTTGCGCCACTGACGCAAGTCTTCGGGCTGTCCCTCGGTCCGGAACCGGTGGTGCGCATGGGGTTGGTCACCGTCCTGACCGTCGTTATGATTCTCATTTTCTACAAGGAACTGCTCGTCAGCTCATTCGATCCGGGGTTGGCCGCGTCGCTCGGCATCAACGCGGGCGTAATGCATTACGGGCTGATGTCGATGCTCTCCGTGGTGGTGGTGAGCGCCTTCGAATCTGTCGGCGCGATTTTAGTGATCGCGATGCTTATCCTGCCCGGAGCGACCGCCACCCTCATCTCCCAACGGCTACCGACGGTGCTCCTTCTCAGCGTGCTGCACGCCGCGCTCAGCTCGCTCCTGGGAGTTCATCTTGCTCTCTGGTTGGAATGTTCCATGGCCGCGGCCATGGTCGTGACTGGTGCCACGCTCTTTGTCTTCGCCTGGTTCCTGAGCCCGCGCAGCGGATTGATCGCTCGCTGGACGAAGCCGCGCGCCCCGATCCGTCCGATTGAATTGCAATCGGACGCCGCTCATGCCCGCTAAAACTGTACCCGCTCGTGGAACAGCTCCTCCGCTGCGGAGATTATCTTGAGCACCTCCGCCGACGTCCGGCTTTGCTGGCCTGGCTCGAGACCCGGAACGTTTAATTCTCGCAGTTCCGATCTGCGAGTCCGCGCGATCTGCGGATTAATGTTTTACCTTCAAGAGCAGGACAGGAACGTCCACATTGTGGCGGACCTTGTCGGCCGTGCTGCCGTAAAGCAGATCGCTGATGAAGCGATGACCGTGCGTGCTCATGGCGATTAGCTCGACTGGCTCCGATCGCGCCAGCTTGATGATCTCGGTTGAGGGTTCTCCCATGGCGAGAATCGAACTGACCTCGAACCCTTCCGCCTGCAATTCGCGCTCGAGATTGGCGAGGTAAGCCCGGTCCTGCTTCATCTCCTCGCTCTCCTGCAATTTGAATGTCTCGTAATTGCGCGCTGCCCAGCCGTCGGCCACGTGGACCAGCATTAGCTTTGCGTTGGTCAGCCGGGCCAGGGGCCGGATGTGGTTGAGAATAGTCTGATCGGTCTCACGATTTTCGACCGGGACGAGGATCGTTTTATACATGGCGATATTCCTAGGAGAACCAGCCGCGGAAAGTCAGGATGAGGAGCCAGGCATTGAGCGAGGCGATCACAACCGCGACCACCCACGCGAGTAATTTGATCCAGAGCGGATTGACAAATTCGCCCATCTTCAGCTTGTCGCTCGTAAACATCACGAGCGGAAAGACAGCGAAACTAAGTTGCAGGCTCAGGATGACCTGGCTGAGCACGAGCAGCTGGGCCGTGCCGCTCTCACCCGAGATAATCGTCACGATGACCGCGGGAATGATGGCGATCAACCGCGTGAGCAACCGCCGCAGCCACGGGGTCAGGCGGATGTTGAGGAAGCCTTCCATCACGATCTGGCCCGCCAGAGTGCCGGTGAGAGTGGAGTTTTGGCCGGAGGCCAGCAGAGCGATCGCGAAGAGCGTGCTCGCGCCAGTGACGCCGAGAAGCGGTGTTAGAAGCTTGTAGGCTTCACCAATCTCGGCGACGTCGTTGCGGCCCCGCGTGTAGAAGGTGGCGGCGGAGACAATCAGAATGGCGGCGTTGATGAAAAGCGCGAACATGAGCGCGAAGGTCGAGTCGATCGTCGCGAACTTGATCGCTTCCCGCTTGCCGCGCGGATTCAGCTCGTAGAGGCGCGTCTGCACGATGGAGGAATGCAGGTAGAGATTGTGCGGCATGACCGTCGCGCCCAGGATGCCCATGGCGATGTAGAGCATGTCGGGGTTCATGACGATCTCCGGCGAAGGCAGGAAGCCTTTGGCGATTCCAAGCAGATCCGGCCGGGAAAAAATGATCTCCAAACCGAAACAAACGCCAATCGTCAGGACCAGGGCAATGACGAGGGCCTCCGTATAGCGAAAGCCCTTGTTTTGCAGCAACAGGATCAGGAGGACATCCAGCGCGGTAATGCAGACGCCCCAGATGAGGGGAATGCCAAAAAGCAGATTCAAGGCAATGGCCGACCCGATCACTTCGGCCAGATCGCACGCCGCGATCGCCAGTTCGCAAATGACCCAAAGGCAGAAAGAAACGGGTTTGCTGTAGTGGTCGCGGCAGGCCTGGGCGAGGTCGCGTCCGGTGGCGATCCCCAGTTTGAGCGAAAGGCTCTGGAGCAGGATCGCCATGAAATTGGAAATCATGATGACCGAGAGCAGGGTGTAGTTGTACTTCGAACCGCCCGCGAGATCGGTCGCCCAGTTTCCGGGGTCCATGTAGCCGACGGCGACGAGGAAACCGGGACCGGCAAACGCGAAGACCTTGCGGTAAAAGCCCGCGGGATGCGGGACGGCCATGCTGCGGTGGACTTCGGAGAGACTCCGGAGCTCCGGTTGCGACCGCCAGCCAGTTTTACCGTAGAGGGCTTCGTCCTCCGGAGTATTAGGCATGGCTAAATTAGCTGGCTTTTGCTCGTTCTTTGTCAACAGCAGAAATAGTCTTCGTTTGACCGAATAGTTTTCCTGCTCTTGTATCCACCGTGCCTGCCAGGACCAGCGCCGCCCGCAACTCCACCGCGGTGGAGGATTACCTGGAGCGCATTCTGGAGTTGATCAACACCAAGGGCTACGCGCGAGTAGTCGATATCGCGACGAGCCTCCGTATTTCCCAGGCGAGCGTCACCAACATGGTGCAGAAACTCGATGCGGAAGGCTTGCTCAAATACGAAAAATATCGGGGCCTGGTTTTGACCACCGCGGGTGAAACGCTGGCGCGCAACATTGCCCGCCGTCACCAGATTCTGACCGATTTTCTCAAGCTGCTCGGTGTCGAGGACCGCGTCATCGATCATGATGTCGAAGGAATGGAACACCACATCAGCCCTTCGACTTTGCGCGCGATCGAGGCTTTGACCGCTCAGTTGAAGCGACGGCCCGCGCTTCGCGCGCGTTTGAAATAACCTCTCTTCTTCCTCGGAGGGATGTGCTTTTGCACGTCCCATTCTAGGTAGCTCGGCTTCAATTCAGCTTTGGGACGTGCGGAAGCACGTCCCTCCGGGTTGGAGCAATCACCCGGGCGCTTCGGATATGCTCTCGATCTCGCCCGGCTGGCAATGAATCGTCAGCACGATCGGCCGGCAGCAGACGCTGCAATCTTCAATCAACCTTTGCTCAGCTTGCGACGTATCGACCTGGAGCGGGAAAGCCTCGCCGCAGTGCGGGCAGACGATGTCTGTCTCGTGAATCAGTTCCACTTAAGTCCCAATTACGTCGCGCCGTCCGATTTCTCCGGCGCACGGTCGGCTTCCGCGCCGCCCAATTTGCGGAAATGGAGCTGGCCGACGCGGCGGCCGTCGGTTTGCGTAATCGTGACGAGATAATCCTCGATCCGCACCTGCTCGCCTTGCTTCGGAAGATGACCGAGCAAATGCGTCACATAACCGCCAATCGTGCTGACGTCGGCGCTTTCCAATTCCAGGCCGGCCAGATCGCGCAGTTCGTATAGCCCCACCGCTCCGTCCACCGAGAATTCGTTTTCGTTGATCTTGCGAAACTCGGCCTTCTCGCTGTCGAACTCGTCCTGGATGTCACCGACGATTTCCTCGAGCACGTTCTCCAGGGTGACCATGCCGACCGTGCCGCCGTATTCGTCCACCACGATGGCCAGATGCGCGTGTTTGGTCAGGAAGAGGTTCAGCAATTTTTCCAGCGACATCATCTCCGGGACGGGAGTCAGGTCGCGTTTGATCCGCAGCAGATCGGGCTGCGGATCCCGCATCATCGGAACGAGTTCCTTGATGTGAATGAGCCCGATCGTGTTGTCGAGATGGCCTCGGCAGAGGGGGAAACGCGTGTGCCGCGACTCGAGCGCTTTCTTCACGTTCTCCTCAAAGCTCTCCTCGATGTCCAGAAAGACGACCTCACCGCGCGGCGTCATGATGTCGCGCACGACCCGCTGCCGGAGATCAAGGGCATTGATGAGCAAATCCCGGCCGAGCGAGGAGACCTCGTCGGATCTTTCGCTTTGATCGAGAATCAGGCGCAATTCCTCCTCACTGTGGGCAAGCTCGTGTTCGCCCACCGGCTGGAGCCGAAACGCGTGTCGTAAAACCCAGTTGGCCGTTCCGTTGAGGAACCAGATCGCCGGCTTGAAAATGACATAGAAAATGCCCAATGGCCGGGCAACCCAGAGCGTGGTCGCCACTGATTTGCGAATGGCGAGGGATTTTGGCGCCAGTTCGCCAAGGACAATGTGGAGGAAGGTGATCATACCGAAAGCGAGAGTGAACGAAAACGCGTGAATCACCGTCGTCGAGCCCAGACCCAAAACGACAAAGATCGGCTCGATCATGCGCGCGAGAAACGGCTCGCCTACCCAACCAAGACCCAGGCTCGCGAGGGTGATACCTAGTTGCGTCGCCGACAAATACGCGTCGAGATGCGCCACGACATGCCGCGCGAAGATGGCGCGCTTTTCTCCCGTTTCATCCAGAGCCCCGAGCTGGCTGCCGCGTACCTTTACAATCGCAAACTCTGCCGCGACGAAGAAGCCGTTCAAGAGGACCAGGAAGAGGATAACCGCCAGCTTGATCAACAACTCCCCGGGTGGATCCCAGTGTTGGGTAATCTCCGCGGCTAAGGGGGTGAATCCGAGAAAATCAAATAACGGAAAGCTCATGAGGCGGATGCTTCCGTGCATCCGAAAGCCCGGCAAACCAAAGCTGCTACCAGCTCGACTTCGTCACGCCCGGAATGAACCCCCCCGAGGCGAGCTCGCGGAACGTGAGGCGTGAAATCTTGAACCGGCGAATAAACGCGCGGCGGCGGCCGCTGACTTCGCAACGGTTGACCACCCGGGTCGGGCTGGCATCGCGCGGGAGCTGCGACAGGCCCATGTAATCCTTCTTCGCCTTAAGCTCAGCCCGGAGAGCCGCGTACTTTTTCACGGTAGCGCGCTTGCGTTCGTTACGATTAATCCAGGACGTTTTCGCCATAAAGGAACGCGGAAAGTAGCGAAGGGGCCCGGAAATGCAAATTCTTTTACGGGCCGCTCGTGGGACAGCTTGCCCGCCGTAGCCTTGCGGAGGAGGGTTGGACGTTCCTTATGTTCCCGCTCAAGACCACCGCTCTCCCCTCCTCCGCCGAAGGTCTCGAGCGTCTGCTCAACGAAAGTGTGCGGCGCGTTTTCGACGTCGAGGTCGATCCCGTCACTATTCGAGATGCTTCCTACCCAAGCCTCGCGGAAATCAGCATTACCCTCGACGGTGCGAGCCTCCGCCCCGATCCTCCGCGACCACAATTAGTCTCCGGCAAGACTTCCCCTGCCCTCGAGGCCGGCCGGCTGACCGTCCGTGCTTCCGCCCTTTCCATCGGTCCCGCCACGGTCGACCTCGCCCTTTTCGCGCGCGCGGTGCATCTCGGCCAGGGCAGGAATTCAAACGACGAAATCGTGCTCTCCCTCGACGACGCAGCCGAAGGGAAAATTGAAATCTCCGCGCCTTTGGCCGATCTCGAACAGGTCATCGCTAAAATAGCGAAGGACCAGGCCGGCAAGCACGGCGTCGCGATCGAAACGGTGCAACTAACCGCTCGCACGACGAGCCCGCGTTCGCTGGAGGCGGAAGTGCGCCTTAAAGCGCGAAAACTATTCCTGAGCGCGTCAATTCGGATCACGGGACAGCTTGACCTCGATAGCGAGCTCAACGCAAAAATCTCCTGCTTGGAGTGCAAAGGCGACGGCGCCATCGCCGCCATTGCCTGCGGCACCCTTGACCCGCATTTGCGGAAACTCGATGGCCGCGAGTTTCCCCTGATGTCGTTGCCGCTGGGGGAGATTCGTTTGCGCGACGTCCGGATCGGCGTCAGCGACAAACTATCCGTCACCGCCGAATTCGGCTCGGCGGTTTAGGGCGCGCGTGCGCGCCGCTGTCATCCCGAGTCGCGCAGACCACGAAGGACCTCGCAAGTGCTCACACGCTTCCGCGCTACCTCAGGCGTGATCATCGGATGGAGGCGGCTTGCTTTTTTGGGTGACGTACAATGCGACTGTGAGGTCCCTCGCCGTCTGCGCGGCTCGGGATGACAGCGGTGCCATGCCCCTCACGAAATCGGTTTCTTATTTCGCGGGCGGAAGTATCTTCCGCGGCTCCTTTCCCCCCGACCAGCAGTCATGATCATCAAAATCGGCTTCGACATTGAGTTCGAACTTCACGGTCCCACGCCGATGATCTTGATGCTCTATGTCCATCCATCGAGACAGGCCGATTTGCGGTCCGAAGAAAAAATCATCGTCGAACCCGATATCCCTCTCACCGATTTCACCGACCTTTACGGCAATCGGTGCGCTCGCATTTTCGCGCCGGCGGGAAATCTTCGGCTCTCGCTCGAGGCGCTGATCGAGGACAGCGGCCAGCCCGACGAGCAGCGTCCCGATGCGCCGCAACTCAGGATCGAGGACCTGCCGGACGACACCCTCCCCTTCCTTTTGACCAGCCGTTACTGCGAAGTCGACAAACTCTCCGACATCGCCTGGCAGCTCTTCGGCTCGACTGCGCCGGGATGGCCGCGCGTCCAGGCGATCTGCGATTGGGTCCATCATCACATCACCTTCGGCTATCACTTCGCCGATTCGTCCAAGTCCGCCTTCGACGTCTACAGCGATGGGCGCGGAGTCTGCCGCGATTTCAGCCACCTCGCTCTCGCTTTTTGCCGCTGCATGAATATTCCGGCACGCTATGCCACCGGTTACATGGGAGACATCGGGGTGCCGCTCGTCCTCCCGATGGATTTCAGCGGCTGGTTCGAAGTTTACCTGGGCGGCCGCTGGTTCACGTTCGACGCCCGGCATAACAAAGCGCGCATCGGCCGCATCGTCATGGCCCGGGGACGCGACGCCGCCGATGTGGCGCTGACGACGAATTTCGGCCGGGCCATCCTCAAGAAATTCTTCATCATCAGCGACGAGATGCCCGAGCCCCAGAGGTAGCGATCAGATCATTGCTTGCTCAACCGGCGGAACATCCAGAATCCAACGATCAGAAAGAGGACGTTAGGAAACCAGACCAGGAGCTCGGGATGAAGTTTCGCGTTCGCACGCAACGTGTCCGCGACAATGATGAAGAGAAAATAGAAGAGGCCGATGACAAGGCTCGCGGCAAAACCAAAGGAAGTTTCGCGGCGATGCGCGGTGATGCCCAGCGGAACGCCCACCAGGGCGAAGACAATGCAGGCCAGGGGGAAGGAAAAGCGTTTGTTGATCTCGGTGCGGCTGGAGCTACGCATCTTCGGGTCGTCGTCACTTAATTGTTCCAGCAACTGCTCGAGCGAGAGCATCGACCGGCTCGCCCGTCTTTTTTCCTTTTCGTAAAGCTCTTCCAGGCTGATCGGAAGCGTCCCTTCCTCGACGCTAATTCCGTCCCGCATGCGGTTGAGATCGTACGGGTCGAACTCATCTCGTTGCTGGTAACGCGCACCCGAAAGGTGCATGAGAATGCGCTTGTTCGGCAGGTCCGCCTGGAGGCTGCCCGACCGGGCATAGGTCACTTTCATGGGCATGAATTTTTCGTCCGTTTCAAAAACGACGATGTTTTCGAGTTTGTTGCCGTCCTTCCGGCCCACATAGATTTTGCGCCCTGGGAATTGATCGATGACTTGATCGCTCCCGAACAGCGCCATGGGATTGCGCGTGGCCAGATTGAAGACCGTGCTGCGCATTTCTTCCTGGGCCGCCGGCGCGACGTGGACGTTTAGCCAAAGAGAAGCCGCCGTGCAGAGAAGCGCGATGACCACCAGCGGAAAACAAATCCGGGTAATGCCCACCCCATTGGAGCGAAGCGCGATCAATTCGTTGTCCGCCGAGAGCCGGCCGAAGACGAGCAGAACGGCGGTGAGAAGGCCCCACGGAATCGTGAAGATGAGCGAGAAAGGAAGAACGTAGGCGATGAAGCCGACCACGTACTCGATCGGAAGATCGTGGTTGACCAGCAGCGGGAGGAGTTTGCGAAAAATATTACCGACGACGAGAACGAAGCTGAGCACGGCGATGGCGAAAAGGAGATTCACGACGAGCTGGCGGCTGACGTAGCGGTCGATCAATTTCATCGGCTGCCGTTCGTTAGTTCCAATCCATGACCGTGGCAAGAGCTGCCGCGTGAAGATTCCGCGCCAACGGCGGCGTTCTTAGTTGCCCCAGCCGGGAATCGACTTGCTCAGGGCGCCATCCCGGGTTGCCGCTGTGGCGGCGAGCTGGGTATCCAGCTCTTGCAAAAGCGCGCGGTCGCTTTTTCGAACCGCGAATCCCATTTTCTCCAACTCGATCCCGGGAACAATCTCCGCCGTGATCTCGGTCACCGCCAGCTCGGCGCCAATAGATTCGCGCAACGCCAGCACTTTTTGCAACGCATATGGTTTGTCCATCAGCGCACCGTCGATCCGCTCGGCCACGAGATCCTCCAGCATCCGATCGTAGGCGCCGCTTCCGCTATAAGGTGCAAACCGCTCCGCCGCGGCGTCGCCAAGAAACTTTCGGGCGAGCGCTTCATTCGTTGTCTTTTCCACCGCGCCGATGCGACCCAGAACGAGTTTGCCATCGATGAATGCCTTCACTCCCGGCTTGGCGATCATCGTCTGGCAATACTGCAAGGTGGGCTTTGTAAAGAGCAGTCCGTAAGTTTTTTCCCGCTCCGGAGTAATGGAGATGGCGGAAGCGATCAGGTCGACGGCGCCATCGCGTTCGAGCAATCGAAAAAAATCCTCGCCCCAGATGCGGCGGGTATAAGTGATCGTCGGCTTCGCCGCGATGCCACGCGCGGCAAGCATTCGCGTTCCGAGGTCGCGCAGCAACTCGATCTCATAGCCCGTCAATTGAGCGCCCTCCTGCCGAACGAAAAAACCATCCGGCTCGGCCGTTCCAACGTGAATGGTGCGCGTGGCGACGATTCGGTTCAGCGCGCTCGGGTAATAAATGAAACTTTGTTCCTTGTTCCACGCGCCAAACTTTTCCGGCTGGCCGGGACTTTGCCAAAGCGGCCGGACTTTCCACAGAATTTTTCCCTCGAGCCCCTGGGGAACGATCGAATTGCGCGCGGTGCGTTGCAGGACCGGTGCTTTGCCGGCCGAGGCGAGCGAGACTTCGAACGAGAGATTCTCCTGCGCGAGGTCCTTCGTCGTCCAGGAGAGAAGGAGCGGCCCCACCACGGATGCATTTGGGGCCGGACGTTCCAACTGAACCATGGGACCGTCGTTCGCCTTGGGCCGAAAGAACCACGCACCCGCGGCGAGCGCGAAAATCGCAGCCAGGGCGAGACAGATCCAAAGCGCAGCGGGGCGCCGCATCTTCTTCTCGACCGCTTGCTTTGCCGGGGATGGGACGGTCGAGCGGCGTTGCAGGGCGAGAATGGCGTCGGCCAGCTCGCCGATGCGTTCTTCCAGGGGCGGATTCATCGCGTCGAGCCAATGACAACTGCTGATGAAGTACTCCAGGTCTTTCGAGGGGACCACGTCCTCGACGCGAAACGGAATGATCGAGACGCCTTTGTTCACGGCGCGCTCGATCTCGCGCATGACCTGCGGCGATCCGTTGGAATGCCTGGAAAAAATCACCACCATCACCGCGCTCTCGCCAATGGCGTCCACGATGGCCGATCCCCAGGTGCGCCCGGGCAGGACGTCCCGCGGTGCGATCCAGCATCGGATCCTGCCTGCCTCCAGCGTTGCGCAAACTGCCTCGGCCACTTTCTTGTCTTCCGAGCAATAGCTGATGAAGGCGTCGTACGGCATCGGCCCCGATCTTAACGCGGCTGTCTGTATCTTGCCAATCCGCGGGTCGCAATGGAGAGCCTCGTTGCGCGCGAATTACCATTGAGGAGACTTGGGTCATCCCGAGTCGCGCAGACGGCGAGGGACCTCGCAGTCGCTTAGCGAGCACACGAATACGCTTTCGTGATGTACGAAGATCGGCGTGGCGAACATCGTTGCTGGTCGTTTGTGTGAACCCAAACCGTTTGTGAGGTCCCTCGCCATCTGCGCGGCTCGGGATGACATGCAAGGTCCGTTCGCGCTAAACCACACCCCTCCGAGAATCTCCTTTCAACGTGAACCTCTCCGGTCTTAGTTCAACGCTGTGCGATCTCGAAGGTTAGCCCTGGTCCTGCTCGCGTGTGCCGGGCCGATTGTGACCGGCCGGGCGGCGGCGCGTGAGCTTGACCGTTCGCTCCAATGCCTGGTGGTCCTGACCGAAGACTGGACTTCAACCACTGGCGTGCTGCGCTCATTCGAACGGAATGGAGGCACGGATAAATGGAAAGAGCGTCATTCCGCTCTCCCTGTCGTGGTGGGAAAAAAAGGGCTGGGGCTCGGCCGAGGCGTCGTTCGCCTTGATTTGCGAGGTGCGCCGAGAAAGAAGGAAGGCGACGACAAAGCGCCGGTTGGCATCTTTCGTCTCTCGACGGCCTTTGGGTATGCGCCGGCGCGTTCCGCCACCTGGGCCAGGCTGCCCTATCTGGCGTTAACGAAACGGATCGAGGGCATCGACGATCCCCGGTCGCTCTATTACAACAGGCTGGTCGATCGCTCGAAGGTGGCGAAGATCGATTGGCGCAGTTCCGAACAGATGCGGCGAGACGACGTTCTCTATAAATGGGGAATAGTCGTCGACCACAACGCGGCGGCGCGGCCGGGCGCGGGATCGTGCATATTCCTCCACGTCTGGAAGAGTCCGTCGTCGCCCACGGCCGGCTGCACGGCGATGCGAGAACGAGACCTGGTAAGTTTGATCCGCTGGCTCGACCCCACCCGGCATCCGATCCTGGTCCAGATGCCCCGCGAGGTTTACCGGACGCTCCGGACAAAATATGATTTGCCGCCGGATTCTTCGTGAATCACCGCGCCATCGGCAGAGCAGGGTTTGATTCGCGGGGAACTTTGCTACCTTGATGGCCGAATGAGCAGCGAGATGTACGATGTGGCAATCATCGGTGGCGGTCCCGCCGGAAGCACGGCGGCGGCCTTGCTCGCCCGGGCCGGTCGCCGCGTCGTGGTGCTGGAGCGCGACAAGTTTCCCCGCTTTCATATCGGCGAATCGCTCCTGCCCTTTAGCATGCAGGCTTTCACGCGGCTCGGTTTGCATGAGAAATTCGCGCGCGCCGGCTTCATGGACAAATTCGGCGGGCAGATGCTGGGGGCGTGCAGCGAGGAAGGCGCGAAATTTTATTTCGAGGACGGCTTTCGCTCAAAAACGGACCGCTCCTATCAGGTTCCGCGCGCGGAATTTGACGAGCTTCTGCTCGATCATGCCGCGGAAAGCGGAGCCGAAGTGCACGAAGAGACGTCGGTCGATGCGATTTCGTTTTCGGAGGACGAAGTGCGTTTGCGCATCTCGCCCAAAAACGCCGCGAGCCATGAAATCCAGGCTCGATATGTCATCGACGCGAGCGGGCGCAATTCGATTATCGGCACGCACTTCAAGCTCAAGAAAAATTACGATCACCTCCAAAAGATTTCGATTTTCGCGCATTACGATGGAGTGGAACGCTCGGAAGGGCGGGACGGCACGCTCACGCGGATGGTCCGCTCGATCGATCGCTGGTTTTGGCTCATTCCGCTAAGCGCGCACCGCACCAGTGTCGGTGTGGTGCTGGATAGCGCGGTTTTCAAACAGGCGAAGCTCAGTCCCGAGGAATTTTTGCAGCAAGCGATCGAAGAGCAGCCGCTTCTGGTGCGGCGGATGAATGGCGCGGAACGGGTCACGCCGGTCCGGAGCGCGGCCGATTTTTCCTATCGCAATACCAAACTGGCCGGCGGCCGCTGGATGCTGGCGGGCGACGCCGCGGGTTTCATCGATCCTGTTTTCAGCAGCGGCGTCTTTCTCGCCATCCTCGGCGGCGAACAGTGCGCCGATGTCTTGCATGAGGCGCTCGATCATCCTCGCAAAACGCGCCGCCTTTTCGCGCGCTACGAGCGCAACATCAATAACGCGATGGACGTTTACCTTCGCTTCGTCAACGCCTGGTACACGAAGGAATTTATCGAAGTTTTCCTGAGCCCGACCGATTTCCTTCATCTCCCGCACGCCGTCAATGCGGTCCTGGGCGGCAATACCGGCAGCAGCTTCGCCATCAAATGGCGGATGTGGATTTTTTATTCGATCGTCTGGCTCCAGCATTATGTGCCGCTTTGCCCGCGCCGCACTTTGGTGCCGCAGAAGGAAGAAATCCCAGCGCCTGAACCAGCAGGCGCCATCTCATGAAACAGGCGGGGGTAATTGGCGCCCGCCCTTACCTGAAACTCTTGCTCATTGCGTTTACGATTGTTGGCCTGACGAGCTGCCAGACAATCCGGCATCATTTCAGCGACCTAACCCAAGACTGGCAATCCAGACACGGGCAGCTTCTTTATCGCGGAAAAAAGACCACGCTGATCGGCGAAGTGCTGGTGCGTTTTTCGAAAGCGGGCGACATGGAGCTGACTTTCACGAAGGGGCCGGGCATCGCCGTCTTGCACATACAGCAGAACGCAAACTTCGCGCGCTTGCGAGGCCCCCTCGCGCGGGGGACCTGGTCCGGCCAGACCGCACAGGCTCCCGCGGCGCTGCGCGGGTGGCTGCAATTGCGCGAGCTGCTCCTGGCCTCGGGCCAGAAACCGTCGGTCCAACATTCCGCCGGCGCCGAAACTTTCATTTTCCGTTTTTGACCTTGGCGGGTTGAAACGCGAGCGTCCGGGCTTCCGTCAGCATTTCCCATGCGTCTGCATTCCCTCATTGTCTATCTCGTCACGCAGCGGCGCGGCGCGGTCTGGTCCGCGGTCGCGCTGATTGCCACCGCCTCTGTCTACGTCCTGGTGACGCGGATGAAGCTCGATAGCGAAGTGCTGAATCTTCTGCCCAGCGGGTTCGAATCGGTCGAAGGCCTGAAAATTTACAATCGCGATTTCGTGCAGGTGCGAGACCTGACCTTCGCACTCGTTTCCCAGCCCGAGGACGTCGACAAGCTGGAAGAGTTCGCGCCGCGGTTCGCGGAAAAATTGCGCGAGCAGCCCTGGTGCACGCGCGTGCTGGTCGGCATGCCGATCGAGACTCCCGAAGGGATTCGCGATTTGCAATCAATCGCCGTTCCATTGCTCCTGAATCTCGAGCCGGGCGTTTTCAATGAAACGCTGTCACTCTTGCAGCCGGAGAAGATGCGGGAGCGATTGCGTCGCCTGCATTCCGAATTGGAAGCCGGTTCGCCTCGCCCCCAGATCGAGTTGGGACTGGACCCGCTCGGGGTGATCGCACCCGCCCTGAAACCCTTCGCGAGCAACTCGGCCATCGAGGATGACCAGCCCCTCACTTCACCCGACCGCACGATGCGAGTGTTCATCACCGTCACGAATCAAAAGAGCCTCGGCCCAACCGATTGCCAGAAATTGATGCGGGAGGTTAAGGCATTTCAAGAAAGCGCAAAGCAAGGCTGGGACGGCGGGCCGCTCCAAGTCCTCGTGACCGGCCGCGCCGCTTACGTCGCCGAGATTTCGCTCAGCATGCGGCACGACATCGTGGTCACGCTGCTCGCCTCAATTACCCTGGTGGGCGGGGTTTTCTACATTGGCTTCCATCGCTGGCTGCCGTTGATTGGGATGGGTCTGACGATGCTGCTCTGCTGCCTCGTCGCTCTCGCGTCGGCGGCCCTTATTTTTGGTCAACTCAACGGGGTGACCATCGGATTCTGCGCGATCCTGATCGGTCTTGGAGTCGATTTCGCGATTTTGATTTTCGGCCGTTATCAGCAGGCGCGCGATGAAGGCATCGATCATTCCGGGGCCATCAGCGAAGCCGTCCAGAGTCTGGGGAACGCTATTTTTTTTGGAGCACTAACGACGGCCATTGGCTTCCTCGCGTTAATGCTGGCGGGGTCCCAGGGGTTCACCCAGCTCGGGGTGCTGACCGCCCTCGGCATCTTCTTCGCCGGCATTTTCATGATGACGGTGTTCTTTCTTTTTCTGCCGCGGAGGAGCTCGAGGCCGCGGAACGACTGGATGTTTGCGCTCGTGAAAAAGTACGTGCGCTGGATCGTGCGCCGTCCAGCCTCCATCCTCTGGATTTCCACGCCGGCCCTGCTCATTCTCACCGCCATCGCGCTCTCGCCGAGGCCCCCGATCATCTTCGATGTCAGCACGAATTCGATGGCGCCCAAGCGCAGCGATGCGGGTTACGCCCTCAAGACGATCATGGAGAAAATGCCGTCCCGGTGGGAACCGGTCATTGGCATCGTCAAGGCGGCGGACGCCCAACAGTTGCACGATTACTGGCAAAAAGTCGCGGCGGAGTGGAATGAGTTGCAAGTCGCGGGCAAGATCAAGAGCTTCTCGACCCCGGCCGCGCTCGCGCTCTCGCCGGCACGATTGCAGACAAACCGGCAAAAATTGCAGACGATCGATCTGACGGCTGCTCGCGAAACCCTTGAAGCCGCGATCGCCGCCGAAGGGTTCAGCCGTGAGACCTTCGATTCCGCCTTCGTCCTGCTGGATCAACTGAAAGGCGCCGCGGATCCTTCCATGCCCCTGCCCGATTGGCGGACCCAGTTGCCGCAAGCATCCAGCTGGTGGTTTCTGGTCGATCGTTACTTCGCGCACGATCCGCTTCTGACGACGGGGTTCGTCACCACCCACGAGCCGGTGGCGACACAAGAGCAAAGGGAAATGTTGCACCGCGAGCTGCCGGTGGAAGGCGTGCCGATGACCCTTTCCGGCTGGAGCTTCACCCTGACCGATCTGGTGCCCTGGTCCCAACGGCAGCTCGTCCTGATCAGCGCGTTGATGGCGCTTTTCGACGCGACTTTGCTCGCTCTGCTTTATCGCGATTGGCGCCTCTGGCTGATCCAGGTCGCCACGCTCGCCATGGCCGTGTGCGCCATGATCGCCACGATGAAACTGTTCCACCTGCCGCTCAATCTGCTCAACGTGCTCGCGTTTCGGCTCGTCCTCGCGATCGGCGTCGATTACGGCATCTATGTGCTCCTGGTTTGGCAGAAAGCCCGGCAACTCGATCACGACGTGGCCGGTGTGGTGAAACCGGTCATTCTCGCCGGTTTGACCGCGATCTGCGGTTTCGGTGCGCTCGGCATCGCGAATAATCCGACACTGACGGGATTGGGATATGCCTGCGCGATTGGCTTGTTCTGGAGCCTGGTCGCGACGATTTTTTTCACTTTACCCGCGGCGGCTGCGGCTGAACCCAAGTCCTGGCGCGAAGAATCTTTGCGGCCACGCGTCCAAGAACCCGAAAATGCATAAAAAAATCTGCCTCACCCTCTCCTGCCTCCTTTCCCTTATCCCCCTCGCTTCCGCCGATCCCCTGTCGCCGGCGGACTTGAAAGCCCTGCTCGGGCGCATCCGCGAAAAGCGGGCCGCTGCTCCGCAGATGCAAGCCGATTTCAAGGAAGAGAAAAGCGTGCGGATGCTAAACAAGCCCATCGTTAGTTCCGGCAGGATGTGGTACCAGGCCCCGAACAAATTCCGGCGCGAAGCCAAGGGGAATTCCCCCAGCATCACCGTGAGCAACGGCCAGGATCTTTGGATTTATTATCCGAACTTCAAATCAGCCGAGCACTACTCGCTCGGCAAACGCTCGCCTCTGGATGCCGGCATTGCCGCCATCACGGCCAGTTTGAACCTTGAAAACGTCGAGGGCACCTACCAGATCACGGGCGCCAAAGAACAGGACGGGTATGTATTGCAGCTCATCCCGCGCAATCCGTCGATGAAGCGGTTCTTGAAGACGTTCAGTATTCGGATCAACAACGACCTGCAAGTCGTGCGGACGGAGATGGCGCAACCAAACGGCGATCAGATCGTCACGACTTATTCGAACGAAAATCGCGCGGCGATCCCCTCGTCCACTTTTGATTTTACCCCGCCGGAGGGCACCGACGTTACGACGCCATTAGGGCGGTAGCAGCATCTTCCCCTCGTGCTCGTGCTCGTGCTCGTGATCGAAAACGCCGCGGACCCCGGATCGATCACGAGCAGGAGCACGAGCACGATTACGAAATAAACAAGTCATCGCTCGACAGTCGACGAGGGAGCCTGCTAGAAAATGAGGCACCCCCCCATGCGGCGTTCATTCATTGCGCTGTTCGCGTGCCTTTTTTTCGCCACGACAGTTTCAGGCGATCCTCCACGAGCTTCCGATGCCACGGGCATTGTTTCCCGCATCAAACGCGAGCCCGTTCAATCCACCGCCCTTGCTTCCGTCGGTTACAGCCGGCGATTGCGCGCCTTGGAAATCGAATTCAAGAACGGGGCGATCTACCGTTATCTCGAGGTCGACCGGTCGACGTATCACGGCTTAATGAGCGCGCCGTCGAAGACCCGCTTCTATCACGAAAAGATCCGTTCAAAATACCGGTCGCTCCACGTGAGGCGGCGAGTTCAATGAAGCCGAAGCGCAACTCGCCCAAGACGCCTCGCCGCGAGATCTTCGTCCTTACCCCGGAAGAGAAAAAGACCCTGTGCTTTGTCTTGTTCGCGCTCCTTCTCGGCCTCGCGACCAAGCATTACCGCGACAGGCATCCGCCGCCGCTGCCAAAGGCAGAGATCAGCGCGGATGGCAAATCGTCAGCGCGTTCCATTTCCCGGCAGGCTCGCATTCCGAAGCAACCCCGGCCAACCGCAGTCCAGGACGATTGAGGTGGATCGTGCGCTCCGTCGCGCGATGTTTGAGAGACGCGGCTTCGCCGCCATTTTTTGACATCGCGCGCGGAGCGCACGATCCACCAGAAACTAATCGCGAAACACCGACGCGTTTGCGCCTACAATTTTGCCAAGACAGCCGCCGCCATTTCCATTATAAGAGCGCAGGCGCATTTCTGAAACCCGCCCAATCCCATGTCTCTCATCTTCGAACGCGTTCTCACGGATGGCATTGCCGCGATCTCCTACCTGATCGGCGATGACGAGGAGGGCGTCGCCGCGGTCATCGATCCGCGGCCGGACGTGGAGATTTATTTGGAATTGGCGCGGAAAAACGGCGTCTCGATCACGCATATTTTCGAAACCCACATCCACGCCGATCTGGTCAGCGGTTCGCGAGAGCTGGCCGATCGCACCGGGACAGCAAAGATTTATGCCAGCAGCGAAGGCGGCGCGGAGTACGGATTCGCCATCGAGCCGGTCAAAGATGGCGACGAATTCAAATTTGGAGCGCTGGTCCTGACGGCGCGCCACTCGCCCGGACACACTCCGGAGCATGTCTGCTACGTCGCGTCCGAGGAGGAGCACCCGGATTTTCCGTGGGGCGTGTTTACGGGCGATTCGCTCTTTGTTAATTCCGCCGGCCGGCCCGATCTGCTCGGCCGGGATGCGGACAAGCTCGCTTCGCAACTTTACGATACGCTTTGGGAACTCTACGCAAAGCTGGACGACGGAGTGATCATTCACCCTTCGCACGGGAGCGGCTCGCCCTGCGGCGCGGACATTGGCGATCGCCTCGAGAGCACGATCGGTTTCGAGAAGCGCTTCAATCCATATTATCAGCGGAAGGAACGGCAAGATTTTGTCGACTACGCCCTTTCCACTCCGCCACCGGAACCGACCTATTACAAGCGGATGAAAAAGGTGAACGCCGCCGGGCCCGCCATTCTGGGCCGGCTGCCGATCATCCCCGCGCTCCCCCCGAAAACCTTCAAGGAAATGGTCGAGGCCAGGAGCGCGCAACTGGTGGATACGCGCACGATGCTGGCGTTCGGCGGAGGACACATCGACGGCGCGTTGAACATCGCTGCCTCCCCTATCCTCTCCATTTGGGCGGGCTGGCTGCTCGACCCGGAGATGCCGATTCTCCTGGTGCTGGAAAGCGATGGCGAGGTCGAAAAAGTGGCGCAGCTTTTCGTTCGCACTGGTTACACGAAGTTCGCCGGTTATTTGGTCGGTGGAATGAGGGCGTGGCAAAATGCCGGTTATCCACTGCGCGAGTTGCCCCAGATGACGGTGCACGAATTGCAAAGCTCGCGGAACGGGTTGCAGGTGCTCGACGTCCGGGGGCCCGCCGAATGGAAGAATGGGCGCATCCCGGGGGCGAAGCACATTTTTCTCCCGCACTTGCGGAAGCGCGCCGATGAGTTGGATAAGGAGCGGCCAGTCGTCGTGTATTGCGCGACCGGTTATCGCGCGAGCCTCGCCGCGAGTCTCCTCCAGCAGGATGGCTTCTCCGATGTCCGGAATCTGCCGGGAAGTTTCCACGCCTGGAAAGCAGCCAGGTTTCCGGTGGAGAAATGACACAATCGGCCTCGGGCGCTGAGATCGAAGCAGCGCCGAATACGTCGGGCGGCCTGATCGTTCGTGAAACGGAGCCGCTCAATCTGGAGATGCCGTTCTCCGCGCTGAATGGCTTCGCCACGCCTAACGAATCCTTTTACGTTCGGTGCCACTTCCCGATTCCGGAGATCGCAACCGCTGATTGGTCTCTCAGCATCGAAGGCGAAGTGGACGCGCCCTTCGAGCTTCGCTACGACGAGCTGCTACAAATGAAGCCCCGGACCATCCCGGCGGTTCTGGAATGCGCTGGGAACAACCGAATTTTCCTGGAGCCGAAAGTGAAAGGCGTCCAGTGGGCGCTCGGCGCCGTGGGCAATGCAAACTGGACCGGCCTCCCCCTTTCCGATGTGCTCGCGCGAGCGCAGCCGAAAGATGGCGCGATCGAAGTCATTCTCGAAGGAGCCGACGAAGGTGAAGTCGATAAAACACCGCGCCCATCGGGTAAGATTTCCTTTTCCCGCAGCCTGCCGCTGGCCAAGGCGTGCGACGACGTGCTGCTCGCATATGAGATGAACGGCGAGAAACTCAGCGCGACTCACGGATTTCCCCTGCGGGCGATCGTGCCGGGGTGGTACGCGATGGCTTCGGTGAAATGGCTCCGGCGCGTGATCGTGACTTCCAGGCCGTTCAACGGTTATTACCAATCGCTCGACTACACTTTTTGGGACCGGAGCGGCGCTCTGCCCACCCTCGCACCGATACGCGAGCAGCAGGTGAAAGCGGAGATCGCGCAACCGGCACCCGGCTCAACCGTTCCTGCAAACTCGACCGTCCGTATTCATGGCGCCGCCTGGAGCGGCGCAGCTGAGATCACAAAAGTGGAGGTGAGTCTGGACGCCGGCGCGACGTGGCACCTCGCGCGGCTTTCGGAGCAGTCGGTTCAAAATGCGTGGCGCCTGTGGGAATACGATTGGGAGACACCGGCGACCGCCGGATCGCACACGCTCATGGCGCGCGCCACCGATTCACGTGGCCGAACCCAGCCCTTCGAGCACCACGCCGATCATGGTACTTACATGATCAATCATGTGCTGCCGGTAGCGGTGACCGTTGGTTGAAAACTGGCTTGTCTCTGGCGCATGTCCGGCTAGCGTGCCGAGCCCGTCATGCGATTCTCATCGTGCTCAGCCCGAGTCTGCCGTTTCGCCTTTCTGGCGGTTTTGCTTTGCGGGGTATCCAGCCCCGCGCAGGTCACCACCGCGCCGAAGCAAGGCATTCGCGAGAACAATCCGCGACTTCACGCTTTGACGAATGCCCGCATCGTTATCGCTCCCGGAAAGACGATTGAGAAAGGCACGATCCTGATCCGTGACGGCGTGATCGTGGAAGCAGGTCCGGCGGTGAAGGTGCCGCCGGAGGCGCGCGTTTGGGATCTCACCGGCAAGACCATTTACCCGGGCTTTATCGACGCCTACAGCCGGCTCGGCCTGCCAGAAACCCTTCAACCGGAACCGGTGCGGCCTGAGATCGATTACGACAATCCGAATGCGAAACCGAAGGAAATCCCGCGCGAATCCGCGAAAGGAATGCGCTCGTGGAATGCGAGGGTTACACCGGAGCGGAAAGCCGCGGATTACCTGAATCTCGACAAGAAGGCGACGCGGAAGCTCCGGGACCTGGGCTTTACCAGCGCGCTGGTTGTCCCTGCTCGCGGGATATTTCGCGGCTCGAGCGCGTTGATCAATCTTCAGGAGGCCGATGTCAATACGATGGTCGTCACGCCGTCCGTGGCCCAACACATCGCGTTTGATTTCGATCGCGGCGACGATGGCGCTTATCCGAATTCGCTCATGGGTTGTATCGCGCTCATCCGGCAGAATTTTCTCGATGCCTCCTGGTATCAGGCCGCGCAGGATGCTTATCGCAAGAACCCGGGAACGACGGAGCGACCCGAGACGAACGCCAGTCTGGCCGCCTTGGCGGAGCAAGCGCAACGCAAGCAAGCCACGGTCTTCGAAGCGGACGACGAGATGGAGCTTCTCCGCGCCCTGCGGATTGCCGATGAGCTCAAGCTCAAGCCTGTGCTTTTCGGTAACGGGTACGAATATCGGGTGCGCAAGGCGCTCGCCGCCACGAAGACGCCAATCATTCTGCCGCTCGATTTTCCGAAGGCGCCCGAGATCGAACGGCCGGAGCAAGCCTTGGAATTTGACCTCGATAAACTGCAACACTGGGATCGCGCACCCAGCAACCCGGCGCGCCTGGCGGAAGCCGGCATTCCCTTCGCCTTCACCACGGAGAAATTGGAGAAACCGGAGAAGGAATTCTGGTCGCGCCTCCGGCTGGCGGTTCGCCGCGGGCTGAGCAAGGACGCAGCGCTCGCTGCCTTGACTACCGCTCCGGCGGAAATGTTTGGCGTCGCGGACCGCCTGGGAACGATCGCGCCAGGAAGGATCGCAAATCTGGTCGTCGCGAGCGGCGATTTGTTCACCGACGAGGCAAGTGTGCTCACAACCTGGATCGACGGGCATTATTACGACACCGACCTCGCCGCCGCACGCGACCCGCGCGGAACCTGGGAAATTGCCGCGGAAGGAAAAACATTGCCGCTGACGGTGGAAGGCGAGTTGGACAAATTGGAAATCAAACTGGCGGGAGAAAAAGTCGCCTTGTCGACAAAAGAAGACGCCGTCTTACTCGTCGCTTCGGCGAGATTGTTTGAAAAAGGCGAAGGCTCGATCCGCCTGTCCGGCCGGATCGTCGCTGACGCGATCTCCGGCACGGGCGAGCTTCCTACGGGTGTGACCATTCGCTGGAGCGCCCGGCGCACGGCCCCACATACGCCGGTAAAGAAACCGGGCGAGACCCCGTCGCCACTCGACAAGCCGTTGGATTTTCCCGAAACCTACCCGGCTGGCGCGTACGGCCGCGTCGCCGCGCCCGAACAACCGCGCTCGGTTCTGGTCCAGGGTGCGACCGTGTGGACTTCCGGCCCGCAAGGCACGCTGCAAAATGCCGATCTTCTCGTGATCGACGGAAAAATTTCCGCGGTTGGGAATGGGTTAAAGGTTCCGGCCGGCGCGGCGGTGATTGACGCCAAAGGCGCCCACGTCACGCCAGGTATCGTGGACTGCCATTCGCACACCGCGATCAGCAAAGGCGTGAACGAGAGCAGCCACGCCGTCACTTGTGAAGTGCGCATCGGCGACGTGATCGATCCGACGGATGTGAGCATGTATCGGCAACTGGCCGGCGGGGTGACCGCGGCGAATGTTTTGCACGGCTCGGCTAATCCGATGGGCGGCCAGAACCAGGTGATCAAGTTCCGGTGGGGCGAGTTGCCGGAGGAGCTGAAGTTCGCCGACGCAATGCCCGGCGTGAAGTTTGCCCTGGGCGAGAACGTGAAGCAATCGAACTGGGGAGACAAGTTCACCACGCGCTATCCGCAGACCCGCATGGGGGTTGAACAATTGATTCGCGATCGTTTTCGCGCCGCCCAGGAATACGACGCAGCCATGAAAAAGAAGGAGGGCCTGCCCCCGCGGCGCGATCTCCAGCTCGAGGCGCTCGCCGAGATCCTGAACGGAAAGCGTCTCATCCACTGCCATTCCTACCGCCAGGACGAGGTGCTCATGTTTCTGCGGCTGGCCGGCGAGTTTAAAATCAAGATCGGAACGCTCCAGCACATTCTGGAGGGTTACAAAGTCGCGGACGAAATCGCGGCGCATGGCGCGGGCGCTTCCTCTTTCGCGGATTGGTGGGCCTACAAATTTGAGGTCTACGACGCCATCCCAGACAATCCGGCCATGATGCACGGCCAAGGCGTGCTCACCTCGGTGAACTCCGACAGCGACGATCTCGCGCGAAGGCTGAATACGGAAGCGGGCAAGTCGACAAAATACGGCGGCCTGTCACCCGAGGAAGCATTGAAGCTGGTGACAATTTATCCTGCGAAACAATTGCAGATCGACGCCCGGACTGGCTCGCTCGAACCGGGCAAGGATGCGGATTTTGTCATTTGGAGCGGCAACCCGCTTTCCAACTACTCGACCGTGAAGCAGACCTGGGTTGACGGGCGAAAATATTTCGATCGCGTCGAAGACGCCGAAGCTCGAAAGACCTTCGCGGCGCAACATCAGGCGCTGGTCCAGAAGGCGCTGCCCGAGCGGATGAAAGAGCTGGGCTCGGGCAAGGAGGACGATTCCAAAGACAAGCCGGGCGAGAAAGAAAAGCCTGCTGCTCGCGAGAAGCACCGCGCCCGCGATCTCGAAGCGCTCTATGGCAACGGAAGAGGCAAGCATTCCTGCACGGAAGAACATGAATAGCAGCTGCCGCGACAATTCTGTATCGGGGAGCGCACGCGCCCTCGCGTGCTGGTTTCGGCGCCCTCGCCGAAACGAACTTTCCTCTTTCAGGCTCGACAATCCGCTCCACATGTCGGCGAGGGCGCCGACATCCACACGCGAGGCGCGTGTGCTCCCCAGAGCAGCATCACTCCGCGCTCTCATTTTTCTTGGATTGCTGTCCAACGCCGCTGCCTCCGACCTCATCCCGGCGCCGCCTCAAACCAAGCCGATTGCTCTGAAAGGCGCAACGATCCACCCGGTGAGCGGGCCGGAGATTGCCGGGGGAACAATCGTCTTTGATAAGGGTAAGATCACGGCGCTTGGAGCGAGCCTTACGATTCCCGAGGGGGCGGAAGTGATCGATGTCACAGGCAAGCATGTTTACCCGGGCCTCATCAGCGCAAATAGCGCCCTGGGACTAACTGAAATCAGCGCCGCTCGAGCGACGATCGATATCGCGGAGTCCGGCGCAATCAACCCAAATGTCCTCAGCGTCATCAGCATCAATCCTGATAGCGAGTTGCTTCCGGTGGCCCGGAGCAACGGTATTCTCGTGGCCCATTCCGTGCCCGAGGGTGGTATTGTGTCGGGCCAATCCGCGGTTATCCAACTCGATGGGTGGACCCCGGAAGGAATGACCGTGCGTTCGCCGGCCGCCATGCATCTGCGGTGGCCTAACCTGACCATTAACCGCGACCCGCGGGCGCGGAAATCCGTCAAGGACCAGCAGAAGGAGATCGATAAAGCGCACAAGCTCATCAGAGATACTTTCCAAATCGCGCGCTCTTATTGGCAGGCCCGAAAAACCGCCACCGCGGGTTTCAAATCGGACCTCAGATGGGAAGCACTTATCCCGGTTTTCGACGGCAAGCTGCCCCTGTTTGTCCATGCGGACACAGTCGCGCAGATCGAAGCGGCCCTGGCGTGGGCGAAAGGAGCGGAACTGAAGATTGTTCTGGTGGGCGGCCACGACGCATGGCGGATGGCATCCCAGTTGAAAGAAACCGACACGCCTGTGATTATCGCTCTGGCCACCGCCCTGCCCTTGCGGCGCGACGATGGCTACGATGCCGCCTTTGCCAACGCCGCCAAATTGCATGAAGCCGGGGTGCGATTCTGCATTGCGACGGCCGGTCGCAATTCGGAAGCAGCGCACGAACGGAATCTGCCTTACGAAGCGTCGATGGCCTCCGCCTTCGGCTTGCCCAAAGAGGAAGCCCTGAAAGCGGTCACTCTTTATCCAGCGCAGCTTCTAGGAGTCGGCGATCAGTTGGGGACATTGGAGACCGGAAAAGCCGCTACGCTCATCGTCACGAACGGCGACCCGCTTGATCTTCCTACCCAGGTCGAAGCGGCCTACATCGATGGGCGGCGAATCGACCTCGCCAATCGCCAGACTCGGCTGCGCGACAAGTACAAGGAAAAATACCGCCGGAAATAGCCGGCAACCCCGTCGCCGTGTCGGACGTTTATTGCGCGCTAGGTTTTCAAAGTTGTGGAATGGCGGATGTTCGTTTGCGGGCCCTGCGGTAATCGAGGTGCTGGCATGGAAAGTTCTGCAAACTGAGTATGCGCGTGTTGATTGCCGACGATCAGAAGAGCGTGGGCACGTCGTTGGCCGAACTGGTTCGCTTTTGCCAGCACGAAGTGGTGGAGGTGGTCGCCTCCGGCTTGGAGGCCATCCATGCCTACGGCCGGCATCGCCCGGACGTCGTCCTCATGGATTACCAGATGCCGAAACTCAACGGTGCGACCGCCTGCCGCAACATCGTCGCCAAATATCCGGACGCGCGGGTCATTCTCGTCTCCGGGTCGCCGAAGGACATTGCGGGCTCCGGCGCGCTGGCCGTGCTGATAAAGCCGGTCCGTTTGGATCAGCTCTATGGCGCCCTCTACGCCGCGGTGCAGCCGCCAGCCTCGGGTGAAGAACCTCCGGCTTCCGAAAACACCTGAGCATTCGCTGGTCGCCGATCCCGGCTACGGGAGGTACTTCGCGGAAACCGGATCCTCGACGCTCTCGTGCTGCCAATAGACGGTGACGATCCACCAGCGACTGTCATGATACAGCAACTGGATGCTGTTAATCCCGCGCATGAACGGTTCGGGATCGTCTTCCTTGTGCCGCGACTCGTAGGTGCTCCAGACATGCGCGATCTGGCCGAACTGCTCCGTCCGGCGCGCAATCTCCCGTTCGAAGAATCCGTTCTGCTCCAGATAATCGCGGGACCGTTCGATGAAGCCGTCGATGTCCAGGACAATTGACTGTGATTGCGCGGTTCGGATTCATCTCGCCGGCAGCCCTGGTTGTCGGAATCAAGCGCGCCCCGGGAATGAACAACGAACGCTCCCGATCCCAGTCCCGTTTTTGCCCCGCCGGTCCTGAGATCACATCGTAGGACGCAGTGATAATGGCATCGATCGACTCGACATCCGCCGGATTCGCGACGGGAGCGGGCGCGGGTTCAGTATTGTCTTCCTTCATCGGCTCAGGATTTGTCGCCGCCTAATGTCCGTAACTGATTCCGCGAGAAATTTCCACGACTCAACAGTTTTCCGCCAAATCATGGCGAACTTGAACGTGCCACAATCGTCATCCTTCAACGATGAGTAAAAGCGATCGCCTGAGCAAGGCCGGCCCGCACAGCCATTCGTCATTCGTCACTCTCAGCACACTTCGGTCTGGCATTCGATCGCGCGACCTCGTAACAATCGCATTCAGGAGGCTCCGTAAAATTCCATGAACACCATCTCTATTTCTCGGCGTAATTTTGCCCGGCTGCTCGGCGCTGGAGCGGCGATCGCCGTCACCAGACCGGCACTTTCCTTTGCCGCGCCACCTGACTCCGCTCCAGCCGCGGCATCGCCGGGATCCACCGGAGCGATCGTGCGCTTGAGCTCGAACGAGAATCCCTATGGTCCTTCGCCAAAGGCGCTGAAAGCAATGAATGACGCCTTCGGTCTGGCCTGCCGCTATCCCGATGAACATGCCGACCTGCTGATCGAGGCGCTCGCCAAAAACGACGGCGTCAACGCCGACCAAATTCTCCTGGGTGCGGGCTCCGGCGAGATTCTCAAGATTTGCGCCGCGACTTTTACCGGGCCGGCCGCGAGCGGAAAGAATGGGACCGCCGGGCGCGGAAAATTGGTGGTGGCCGATCCGACCTTCGAAGCCATCATCCAGCACGCGGGCCTTCGTGGCGCTGAGACGGTGAAAATCCCGCTCGATTCGCGCTTCGCTCACGATCTTCCCAAAATGGCCGCCGCGGCCAAGGACGGGCTCATTTATGTCTGTAACCCGAACAATCCGACCGCCAGCCTCACGCCCAAGGATGAAGTGCGCGAGTTTCTCAAGAAAACACCGCGCACGACTGCGGTCCTGGTCGACGAAGCGTACCATCACTACGTTGATAGTCCCGACTACGAGAGCGTGGTCCCGTTGATCAAGGACCACCCGAATTTGATCGTCGCGCGCACGTTCTCGAAAATCTACGGGATGGCGGGCATGCGCTGCGGATATTGCGTCGCCCAACGCGAGACGATCGAGCGGATGCGCCCGCATCAACTCTGGGACAGCGTCAATATCATGGCGCTCGTTGCCGCGATCGCCAATCTGAATGACCCCGATCAACTCGCGAATGGCCGCCGTCTGAATGCCGAAGCCAGAGCCTTCGTGATCGGTGAGCTCGACAAAATGGGCTACAAACAAATCCCGTCGCAGGCCAATTTCATCATGTTCAACGTAAACCGGCCGGTGGTTCCGCTGATCCAGGCCTTGAAGCAGCGTAACATGATGGTCGGCCGATTATTCCCCGCCCTGCCGAACCACATGCGCCTCACCATCGGCAAGAAAACCGAAATGGAAGCGTTCCTGGCAGCCTTTCGTCAGGTAACCGCGTGAGCGATCGGAATCACGGCGCGGCCTGAATGCCAGGGTCGGTCGCGCGGCGCCCAGCCAATCGTTTTCCGCAGGCAATGGCCGGCAATTCGACCGCATAGTAAACCCCCGCGCTGACCAGGATGGTGAGCAAGAGAGTCGAGATTACGTAGAGAAATAGCGGCCATCCGCGCAGAGTGGCGGACGCTTCCAAGGCGATCCAGCCGACCAGCGGCGTCATTACCGCGGGATGAAAGAGATAGATGGAATAGCTGATTCGTCCGAGCCAGGCCACCGCCTTGTTCTGCACTCCCAGCCAGGCGACCCAGACCCAAAAAAGGAGAGGAGCGACCACATATGGCGAAAACCAATTTCGGTCCGGGTGAATGAAGAAGCGGAATTGCCGGGACCCGCCGATGGACAGGAGCAAGACCGTAAGCGCAACGAGGACCAGGACCTTCCGGTTGCTCCTGACCGATTCACGAAAGCCCTTCGTTTCGTCATAAACAATTCGGAAATAAGCGCCCCAAAACATGATCGCCAGATGGCGCGGCAGATTTTTCCAGGCGGCTGAAACGTCGTCCGGCACGACACCCAGCTGCTTCGCGCCTTTCACGGCGAGCCAGGCGAGCGACAGGGTCACGACCAGGCCGGCAAGGAAGCGCGAGTTCTCGAGCCAGCCGAAGCGCCAGATCAGCCAGCAGGAGAGATAAAAAACGAGTTCGGTCCCCAGGGTCCAGTAAAGCCCCATGATCGGCGGTTGCCCGAATAGATCCGGCATCATCGTGGCGTTGGCTGCAACCACTTGCCACGTGATCGGCCAGCCCTGCCACCACCAGATGAAGATCAGCCCTGCGGCCACCGAAACCCAGTAGGCCGGGAACAACCGGAAGAACCGGGTAATAACAAAACGGCGTCCGACCTGCTCCCGCGGCCCGCGCAACGTCCCATAGATCACGAACCCGCTGATGGCAAAGAACAGCACCACCCCGGTGATCCCGAAGTCAAAATACCGGGGCCAGCTCTTGCCGACTGCGTTGTCGCTTTGTCGCGCGAGAGGAAGAAATCCCTCCCACACATGCGCGCAGGCGACCAACAGCGCCGCGAGGGCCCGCAGAGTGTCAATGTGAGCGAGCCGATCGGCCGCAGGTCGTGGAGTCACGGAATCGTGTTTGTTGCCGGTGGTCATGATGCGCGGACAACAATCTGAACCTGGAACTACAGCGCTGAAAGCTTTCGGGGTTACTAGACTTTGGATCGCCGCGGCGACCCCTCGCCTGCGTCTTTCAGGCGCTCCATCAGAGCTGCCGCGAGGTCGGTGCGAGGATCGGGAACCTCTGAAATCAGATTCTCAAAACCGGCTTTGTCGGTGCGCAGGACCACCACGTCGGCTGGCCCCGATGCTTTAACAGTCGCCGCGCGTGGCTGCCCGCTGAGCAAGCCTAATTCTCCAAAGTAGCTTCCCGGCGTTAACACTCCGATCAGTTGTTCGGCGCCGTCCTTCGTCGCTGTGATCGTGACTTCGCCGGCATCGAGAATGTAAAAAGCGTCCGCCGCTTCCCCTTCTCGGATAATGGTTGTGCCGGGAGCGATTGTCCGCACCTGGAACTCCGGCAGCAGCTTGACGAGCTCATCCGCGCTCAGACGGCGGACCGCTTCGATCAGTTGGTTCGTCGAGATTCGCTTCCGCATCAATCGCCCGATCTCGTCGCTGTCCAAATCCAGCGTTTCCACCAGGTCGAGAAAGACTTCCTGGGTCAGGATCATCACCGTCGCCGGCGCGTCGGAAGCGGCCCGCACCGTGGCGGTGCGAGTGGTATTCTGCAAGAGGCCGATCTCGCCAAAATATTGCCCGCGCTCCAACCGGGCGACGCGCACTTCGCCTTCATCCATCCGCTTGAACACATCGACCGAACCGCTGGCGATAATGTAAAAGGCGTCAGCGGGCTCCTCTTCGGCAACGATCGTCTTTCCTGGCTCGAAGGTCTTGACCTCGGCTGCCGCGATCGCTCGCCGGAGATCCGGGTCCTCGGCCCCGGGAAATGCCGCGACAATATATTCCTCGGCGTACTGATGCTTGGGCGCGAGGCGGACTTCGGGCGCACGCCGTCCGCGGACGCGAATCCGGAAGTTATCATCGGGAGCGGGTAATGGCTTTACCTTGAGTTTGAGGCGGTAGTCATTCGGAAACAGATCAAAGTCCAACTCGTGCAACAACGTGGCCACCATGGTCAGCGTCATTAGTTCCACCAACCCCATGGCCGTGCAGGTGCGGTGGCCGATGCCGAAAGGATGGAACGACGTGCTTTTATGCTCGTTTCTCGGTTCGAGGCAGCGGGTGTGATCGAACTCGTGTGGCTTGTGGAACGGACACTCCGAAAAGCTCATCGGCACTTGCGACAACACCGCGATATCGCCCTTGCAAATCTTCTTGCCCGCAAAAGCGAAATCTTCATCGGCATAAAAAGGCATCCCTTGCGAGACCGGATGGAAACGAAGCGACTCATGATAGACGGCCCGAAGCTGCGTCATCTGGCGCACATCGGACGCGTCCCGGAGCCCGCGGGCGAAAGCGGAGTCGACCTCGGCCACCAGCGTTTTCCTCAGCTCCGGGTGCTTCAGGATTTCGTAGAGCATGAACCCAATCAGCCGGCTCATGTAAGAGGCGCTCCCGGCAAATCCATACATGGAATAACAGACCGCTTCATCGTCGGAAAGCCGTTGGCCCGCCCGGTCTGTGACCCGAAGCAGTGTATCCAGGAGCGTAGGCGGGCGATCGGGAGGCGGGGGTTCCGCACGGCGTTGGAGGACCATCCCCCACATCAGTTTCAAGACCCGCCGCCGGGCCGCCTGGTACCACGGCATTTTGTAGAGGAAAAACGGCCAGACCCGGCCGCCTACATTCATGTTGTACTCCGTCACCAACAGGCAATCGCGGTAATGCTGCCGGAGTGAGCCGCCGCACATCACGCGGCAGTAGAGATCGAACGAAAGAAATTTGATCTCCGGCATCACCACCCGCGTGTCGCCGGCCCGCCAGGACATGATCTCCTCCTGGACTGCGGCGATAAAGTCCGGCACAAAGGCCGACGCCACTTCGCGGGAGTAAACCAGCGAAAGCACTCGCCGGAAGCGCAAATGCAGGTCCCCCGATTGCCCGAGAACAAAATCGGCACTGCCCAGTTGTTCGCCCACGGCATCGAAGATCTTGCGACGTGAGAGATGTTTCTCGGCCTCGCCGCTATTAAGAAAATCCCGGGCCTCGACGCCGCCGATGACCGTGTACTTCAGCCAGAGCGCCCGGAGCCGGAACACCGGGCCGAAACGCTTGTAGGATCGGGCGATCAAACCGCTTGTATCGCCCAGGAACTGGAACGTGTTGCCCAAAAGCGGCAGCCCAGGCACGCGCTTCGGCCGTCGCAGTCCTTCAACCGAAGTCGACCCGTTCGAAGGCGACGGCTTCGCCTGCTCCTTGGGAGCGGTGTCGCTTCTCTCGATCACGAGAAAATCTTACATAGAAAAACTCGGCTCGTCATCAAAACCCTGGCGCCGGCCGCGAGCCCCGTCAGGAATGCGTTGGCGCGCGATTACCGTCACCGTTCAAGGGCCGACGCCGGAGGCGTCACGGAAATTAGCCGGTGGTGCAAACCACCGGATTAATCGATCCAAAATATGGTGAGCCCCGGCAGGGGCGACGGAATGGTGAGCGTCTCCGCCGCCAACCCCGCCAGGCCGATGAAGGCTCCCTAAGGCGCCAACAACCATGGGCCTATATCGCCCAGCGTCGTACAGCCGCAAAGCCGCATCGCTTCGTCAAGTTCGCGCCGCAAAATCTCAAGGACCTGCACGGCGCCTTCTTCGCCGGCGACGCATAATCCCCACAGAACTGGCCGGCCCACCAGCACCGCTCGCGCGCCGAGCGCAATCGCCTTCAAGACATCGCTGCCGCGCCGAATCCCGCCATCGACGTAGATCTCGCACCGATCGCCCGCAGCCTCGACCACGTGCGGCAGCGCTTCGCAGGTGGCGGCCGCGGTATCGAGCTGGCGCCCGCCGTAATTCGAGACCACCACCGCTTTCGCCCCATGCTCCGCCGCCCGGCGCGCGTCATCGCCGCGGCACACGCCTTTCACCACCACCGGCAATCGCGTCGACCCGCATAACCAATCCAGATCATCAAAGCCGAGACCTTCTTTGAAATTGGCTCTGAGGTAGTCGCCAAGACCCGAACCGGTCACTTCTGGAAACGTCCCCTTTCCCAGCGGCGCCAGGTTTTCCACCGCCATATCGTCCGGCAATCGAAAATTGTTCCGGGCATCGCGCTCGCGCGTCCCCGGCCCGGGCGCATCAACGGTCAGGACGATCGCCTCCGCCCCGGCGGCCTCGGCTCGTTGCACGAAATCAAGCGTGATCGCCCGATCCTTGTAGAGATAGAGCTGGAACCAGCGCGGCCTCGCCGCCTCCGCAAAGACCGGCTCCATCGCTGCATTCGAGAGCAAACCGAGAATAAACAACGTCCCAGCCGCCTTGGCTGCTCTTGCGGTCGCGACCTCTCCCGCTTCGCACGCTAGTTTATGAAACGAGGTCGGCGCCACCACGATCGGCATCGAGATGGATTGACCGAGGACCGTCGTGGTCAGATCGCGTTCCCCCACTCCCGCGAGAACCCGGTAATAAAGCTTCAGCCGTTCCCACCCAGCGGTGTTCTCCCGCAGCGTGATCTCATCCTGGGCTCCGCCCTCAAAGTAGTCACAAACATCCTTCGAAAGCTTGCCGCGCGCGGCCCGCGCGTAATCAGCGACGTTGATGAGTCGGTCCGAGTTCACCGTTTGGACGCTCTCCGCTGATTATCGATCACTAGTCACTGGTCACTGATCACATCAACTCCGTTCCAGGTCGGCGGCGAACCACACGGGATTGAGGTGCGCGAGCGGTTTCCTCAGCTTCTCCAGCTCCCCTGCTGGGCCGTGCACTTCCACGCGCGTCAAATCGGCCATCTTGAGCGCCTCCGCCAGCATCGCGCCCACGTGGTCCAAGTGGGCGAGAAGGCCTTCGGCATCCGCATAGCCTTCGCGGCAGAAAATTTCATCGCCGTTGATGGTGAATCCATAGAAAAGATTCTTCTCTTCGCCCGCCGTTTTCTCAATGAACGCCGGAAACGCGGCCTTGATCGCGTCGAGTTTTCCCGGGTGAGCTTTGAAGTAAGGGTGAAGGCTGACGAAATTCGAAAGTGGATTCATGCCCGGGATTTTGCACCGCCCCGTGGACCACGTCGAGCAATAGTCGGCATTCATCGCATCACACCACGACCGCAAAGGTTCACCACGTCTGAAGGATGGGAACCAAACTCCTCTGTGTCCCTTTGTGTCCTCCGTGTGAGGCCTCTCAGTAGAGTTGACCGAAAGTCATCGCACGAGCAAAGATACGCTCAAGCCAATGCACATCACCCGCATCGTTGTCCTCGCCCTGGCACTGGCTGGAGTTGCGCAAGCGTTCGCGGCTGAGCAGCGCACGGACAAGATCCTCATCCAGGGTAACCCGGCGGGGACCCAAATGGTCCGGATAGAACCTGACGGCGCGGTGCGCGTCGAATATTCCTACAACGATCGCGGCCGCGGCGATCACATCATTGCCACCTGGAAACTCGATGCCGACGGCCTGCCGATCGAATACGAAGGTCGCGGCAACGATTACATGAAAGCCGCCGTCGAAGAGCGCTTCGAATTGAAGGGCGGCAAAGCGAGCTGGAAAAATCGCAGCGAAAAAGGCGATCAGGCGGTGACGGGCAAGGCGTTCTATCTGCCGCTCAACGCGCCTCCGGAATTCGGGAGTGTGCTCGCGCGCGCCTTGTTGAAAGCGCCCGGCCGCAAACTGGCGCTGCTGCCCGCGGGCGAGACGAGCATCGAGGAGGCCGGAAAAGCAAAGACTGACAAAGGCGAATTCACTGAGTACCGCATCACCGGACTCAGCTTCACCCCGCAATCGATCTGGCTCGATCGCGAAGGCACCGCGTCGTCGGTTTCATCCTGGTTTTCTGTTGTGCCCGAGGGATTAGAGCCCGCGATCCCACAATTGCTAGCGGCTCAGGAAAAGACGACTGCCGCCTGGTCGGAGCGCATCGCTCGCGCCCTCGCCCACCAGCCGAGTGGTGACCTCGTTATCCGCAACGCTCGCCTGTTCGATCCACGCGATCTCAGCGTTACGCCGGGAACCACCGTGCTGGTGCGCGGTGATCGCATCGTCCGGGTAGGACCCGATGCCGGCATCAAGCCATCCGACGGCGCCGAGATCATCGACGCGAAAGGCCGCTTTTTGATGCCCGGGTTGTGGGACAACCACCAGCATCTAGCCGATTCCGAAGGCGGCGCCCTCGATCTCGCCAACGGCGTGACCAGCGCGCGCGATATGGCCAACGACACCGACACCTTCCCGCAACGCATCGCGCGCTACGACGACGGGAGCGAGCTCGGTCCTCGTGTTTTGAAAGCGGGAATCATCGATGGCACGGGAGAGTTTGCCGGGCCCACCAAGATGCGGGCCGACACGGCCGAGAAAGCGATTGAGCTCGTCGATTGGCATGCCGATCACGGTTACGTCCAAATCAAGATTTATTCGTCCATCAAACCGGAGCTCGTCCCGATCATCGCCGATCGTGCGCACGCGCGAGGGATGCGCGTAAGCGGGCACGTTCCGGCGTTCATGTCCGCACGCCAATTCGTCGAGAACGGGGCTGATGAAATCCAGCACTTCAATTTCATCGAACTGAATTTTCTTTTCCCCGAAGTAAAGGAGACGCGCAATCGCGATCGCTTCATCAAAGTGGCCGAGCACGCCCGCGAGTTTACCCCGGACAAACCGGCCGTGCGCGAGTTCATCAAGTTCCTCAAGGACCATCACACCGTCCTCGATCCGACCATGAATCTGTTTGAAGGGCTCTTCTGCGGCGACCCGAGCGCCGTTACGCCCGGCCTGGAAGACATCGTGCCGCGGTTCCCGCCGCAGATCCGACGCGTGATGCGCAGCGGCGCGCTCGAAGTTCCCACCGATAAAGCCGCCACCTACCGCGAAGCCTTCCCGGCGATGCTGCGCTTGCTGAAAGCCGTATCCGACGCCGGCATCACCATCATCCCCGGAACCGACGCCCTCCCCGGTTACAGCCTGCATTACGAGCTCGAGCTTTACGTGCGCGCCGGCATCCCCGCCCCTGAAGTCTTGCGCATGGCCACGCTAACGCCATCCCAAGTAATGGGCGTAACGAAAGACCTCGGCATCATCGCCTCGGGAAAACTGGCCGACATAGTCCTCATCGAGGGCGACCCGGCGAAGAACATTCGCGACACCCGCAACATCACCACCGTGATCAAGGGCGGAAAGGTTTACGATCCCACCGCGATCGAAAAAGCCCTCGGCATCGCCCCTCGCCCGGCGCGACGATAACCCGCAATCACTCCGCCATCTCTTGTCACGCCGTCTTGTCACGTCGTAGCCTGGCAGAGATGGAAGCCTCGGCGAAAGCGGATCCTCCTTAATCCTTCATTTACACCCCTCCACCTTCGTTTAGCCCGCCCCATCCTCTTTCGACCTTGTCGGTCCCATCATAAGCCGGTTACGATAACCCAGTTGCCTCCCGAACGAATCACTCTACCTCGCCAGGTTCGCGAGTATTTCGCCGAGATCGGGAAACGCGGCGGGCAAGCCGGCCGTCGTGAACTGACCGGACAGCAGGCCAAACTCTTGGTGGCGATCCGGGAAGCGAAACGCGCGGCTCAAAAAGAGGACAAGCCGCCTCCGAAGATCAATCGCAAAACGCTGGCCCTCCTCCGGAAGCCCGATGCCAAACGGCCTTAGCGCCACCTCACCCCAGTATCCGGTGCCATCCAGGACAGACGATTGAGATGCATCGTAAGCCGGTTACGATGTATCGATAGAGGCGTGATTTTTGATTCTCGTGTTGCGCTATGGGGCGGGGATCACTGAACCCCGCCAAGTTCATTGAAAGTACAGGCCAAAGGCCACCTATCGTAAGCAGCTTACGATGCATCGATGCCACTGTGAGGGCATTAACACTCTGCGCATGGCTTTGGCGGCGAGAGGCTTTTGGCCAATGCCTATACCGCCGGAAAACTGGCCGACATGATCCTCATTGATGGCGACCCTGCGAAGAACATTCGCGACACCCGCAACATTACCACCGTGATCAAAGGCGGAAAAGTTTACGATCCGGCCGCAATCGAAAAAGCCCTCGGCATCGCCCCGCGCCCGGCGAGACGATAGCCCGCAATCAATCCGCCATCTCTTGTCACGCCGTAGCCTCGCCGAAGGCGGATCATCCCTCGTCCGACACGCAGTAGCATCCATCTTTCCCTTCCTCCTTCCTGCTTCTTAATTCCTACTTTCAATTGATTCGGCCGCGATCGAAAAAGCCTCGGCATCGCCCCGCGCCCGGCGAGACGATAGCCCGCAATCAATCCGCCATCCCCTGTCACGCCGGAGCCTCGGCGCAGGCAGATCATCCCTCCGCCTTCGCGTAGCCTCGCTGCGACGCCACGCGCACCGTCTTCGACAGCCTGGGCATCCCGGCGCCAGCGCAACACTCAAGTCCCGATCGCGTAGTGCGCTGCGCGGCCGCGATGTCTTCGGGGTAGCGCATCGTAACGGCTTCCGTCCGGCCGACTTCGCTTGAAGCGAAGGAGGGTTGAAATTTTCCACTTGACGACTTCTGGGGATTATTCAGAATCGGCCCGACTTCTCCCCATGAAAAGACCCCTTACCCAGCGGGCAGATCTTGCATCAGCAAATCGCGCAGCCAAAATCCTCGCTCGTAGTTTTTTGGTTGTGCTTGTCTTGCTGTGTAGTTTCCTAGCGGCCAATTGCCAGAGAAAACCCGCCGACGGTACGACGCCCGTTAGCATTAGGCTTAAGTGGCTCCATCAGGCACAGTTCGCGGGATTCTATTACGCAAAAGAAGCTGGCCTTTATTCCCAAGAGGGCCTTGAAGTTACACTTCTCCCAGGCGGGGTCGATTACCCGGCCATCCAAATGGTAGCTTCGCGATCCGATCTTTTCGGGGTCACGGGGGCAGACCAGATTCTTATTGCGCGAGAAAAAGGAATACCGGTAGTGGCCGTGGCGTGCATCTTTCGTAAGAGCCCCTTCGTCCTATTTTCGTTAAAAGATTCCGGAATCGGCAAAGTAGAGGATTTTCTCGGAAGGAAAATCGGCGTCAAGCTCGGCGGCAACGAAGAGCTCACGTATCGAGCCATGCTACGTAAAACAGGCATTTCGCCATCATTGCTAACGGAGGTTCCCGTGAAGTTTGATATTTCCCTTCTCCTTACCAAGCAGGTTGACGTTTGGCCTGGATATTCGATCAACGAGCCCATTACTGCGGAAGAAAAAGGCTTTCCCGTTAACCTAATATGGCCCGAGACGTATGGCGTCCAACTTTACGCCGACGTTCTATTCACCACCGAGGAAGTGCTGCGCACACGCCCTGATTTAGTTGCGGGCGTGGTTCAAGCAACGGTTGAAGGGTGGAACAAGTCTTTTGCAGACAGAGATACAGCGATAACCTACACGCTGAAGTACGGTGAGCAGTTAACTAGGGAACATGAACGACGGATGCTCGACGCTAGCTATCCGCTTGTCGTTACGGGCGATCAGCCCATTGGATCTATGGAATTGTCGGTATGGAAAGGAATGCACGCTCTTTTGCGCGACGGCGGTTTCCTAAAGGGCGATGTTGACCTCTCAGTGGCTTTTCGCGTCGATTTTCTTCCGGTTTCAAAGAAATGAGCGAGAGCCAAAGAACAGGCATTTTCATCGACAGACTAAGTCATTCGTTTGATGATTATTTGGTTCTTGACGAAATTACTTGTTCATTTCCAAGCGGAACTCTCGTCGCTGTGCTAGGGCCGTCCGGCTGTGGCAAAACAACATTTTTGAAGGCCGCCGCCGGCCTAATCCACCCCACTGCAGGCGTTGTGACGCTCGACGGAATTCACCCAAGTATCGCTCGAAGACAAGGCTCCGTTGGATTTGCGTTCCAATCCCCAACGCTTCTCCCATGGCGAACCACGCTGGAGAACGTGTTGTTGCCGTTGGAGCTCTTCAAGAACTCAAACACGCCTAAACGACGACATCACGCAACTGACCTCCTATCTATCGTAGACCTCAATGGCGACTCCGACAAGCTTCCCAGGCAACTCTCCGGAGGAATGCAACAACGCGTTGGCCTGGTGCGGGCCTTGGTAACCGAACCTTCCTTCCTGTTTCTTGACGAACCTTTCGGTGCATTGGATGGGATAACCCGGGACAAGTTAAATCAGAAGGTTCGGGAGCTTTGGCAGAAGTTCGACCTCACGATACTTTTCGTGACGCACTCAATCGAAGAGGCAATTTTTCTCGCAGAGGAGATCATTATTCTCGGCTCTCGTCCGGCAAAGATACGAAAGATTGTGCACATCGAATTAGGCGAAAATCGCGACGCGCTCACTAGGCTAAATAGTCAATTCTTTGAATACCAAAAATCGATTCGGCGGCTGATTGAGGAGATGAAGTGAAGATCTCCCACGCCATGCCGTCGGTCGGAGTGGGGATCGGTGGCCTCCTTCTGTGGGAGGGCATTTGCCGTTTCTTTAAGGTCCCCGCGTACCTGCTTCCAACGCCATCGCAAATCTTCGCAGAAATTATTTACAATTTTAGTTCACTTGCAACACACACTGCCGTTACTGTCTCTGAAGCGCTTCTGGGCTTCTTGATCGCGAACGTTTGCGCGATTGCCCTTTCCGTATGCATGTTGTATATCCGGCACTTAGACAGGGCTATTATGCCCTTCGCGATAGCTCTCAAAACGACGCCAATCGTTGCTATGGCTCCTTTGTTGCTGATTTGGTTCGGAACCGGCATGGCCCCCAAGGTTGCTGCCGCAGCATTGATTTGCTTTTTTCCTGCTCTGGTTAACTCACTCAAGGGGTTCAACGCACTTGAGGAAGGCGAGGAGGATCTTTTTCGGATCTACGGCGCATCGAAGACTCAAATGCTACTCAAGCTCCGTTTTCAAAGGGCCGCGCCGTACATCTTTTCCGCCTTGAAAGTGTCTTCTTCCCTTTCGATCGTCGGGGCGATTGTCGGAGAGTTTGTAGGCGCCAATAAGGGTATCGGATATGTTATCCTCGTTGCCTCCTATCATTTTGAATTTGCCCGGATGTTTGCGGCTTTGTTCATGTCGGCTATCGCTGGCGTTGTGTTTTATGCCGCCATTTCGTATTTCGACCGAAAATATGTCTTTTGGCTGGTAGGTCCGGTTGTTGAAATCCGGCTCGACTCACCACCACCGAGATAGGGAATGCCTTAGGCTATGAATCCATTTTTACTTTTCTGCGCTTTAGGTGGCCTTAAGAAGACCGTGGCACTTCTTGTGAGCGTTTTGGGTTTCTTAATTTTCACTAGTACCCTCCGTTCACAGCAACCTACCTCGGAACCGCAACCAGTACGCACGCAGACGCTGGTTCCCCAGCATGCCCCGGGGGAAGCAGATCGAGTTATTTCGCTGCTTAACGGCTGGGTCACGATACTCAACGTAATGGTCACTATTGTAATTGCGATATCCGCTGGCAGCACCATTTATCAGAATTGGAGGGTTCGAAAGGATGGAGAGCGGATCAAAATAGAGCTTATGGCACAAGTGGAGAAGGATCTAAATGCATTGAAGGAAACGTATGAACTTGTGTCACTCAAGCCTCCTGAAGAAATCTTACAGGAGGCGCGGCGAGAGTACGAGCCCCCGATCGCACTCCTTCGTCAGTGGGTGGAGGCCCAATACACCGAATTAACCTCTGCAATGAGCACGGCCAACGCGGAATTGAAAACGAATTCTGAGGCTAGTATGGCGGCGCTCTCTAATCTCCGAGGTGAGCTGCTTCAGAGACCCACAAAAGATTCCGTCTTGCAGGAAGTTGACAGAAAATATAAATCACCAGTTGATCTCCAAGAGAGCACTCTCCGAAAGGTGTTAAATGCCTTTCTTGAGATGAAAAACCTGTCTAATGAAGAAAGGACATCGATCTCCAATGCGTTGACGACTGCCCCAGTAGTCCTTCCCAATTCCCCTTCGGACAAAAGCCGCAGTGACGTCGCATAAGGATCTGCGGGCTTGAACTAAAAACATCTCAACTTAATAGCGGAGTAGATCAGCGGGTCTCGCGGCAAATGTTCTTGAATTACTGGCCGCATACTTTCAAAGTGTTGGGGCTTTTGAAGGAAAATCAAGGTGGAGACTGTAGTGCGGCCAACGTGGCAGTCTAATACGGAATTGCCGAATAATTTGCGGGATCGAGGCGGCAGGAATTACGGAGCGAACCGGGCAATGCAAAGAGACGCGGTTGCGAGCGGAAACTGAACAGGCGGTAAAGTTGGTATTGAGTGTCGCGCTTCGCAGAAACAGTCACTTCATTTCGGGTTGCAAAAAACGGCGTCATCGCTCCGAATCGGGTTGTCTTCACTTCAATTAGACGTTCTCGCCCATCCGCTTCGAACGAAACGATGTCATAGCCCAGGTGATCGCCGAGCGTTTTCGAAACAGGCTGAACTCGGCCCGCGAGTGTTCGCTCGCCCATTCGCGTTAGTCGCTCGTGTTCGAAACGAAGGACGGGATCTTCCCCCGCGCGGCCAAGGGATTGATTGCGAGCCTCGATCTCAAGGTAGTTGCGTCGAATCGGTTGAGCTTTCGGGGCCGGTTCTTCATAAACCCGGGAGGCACTTTCGTCGCGAACCGGAGGCGCAACCTGAATCGAAAGAAGATCATCGATCTGTGGAATTGCCTCGATCGGCGCTTCGACGACCGAATTGACAGTCTGGTTTAGGCTTTCCGCGCTCGCGAGCCGGTCTTCGACCACTGCCCGCAACAGCTCCTGGTAGTTTCCAAGTGGTTTGTAGCCGTCGATATATGGGTAGCCTAACTCGATCAGAATCGCGCTGATATTTTGGTGTTTTCGCTCAACTGAGCCTCGGGTTCGCGAATCCAGAATCTGCTGCAAAGCTCGATTGTGTTCTGCTTTGTTGAACAGCTCGCCGCGAAGTTCCTTCGCGAGCATGACGAAATAATCCGTTACTGCGGCTTCGACTTCTTCTCGGGACCAAACGTCAGACATTGGGAAACTCGCAAAGTTGCCGGGTTCAGTATGGAATGGCAAGGCCTCGGGAAAGGGTCGTACCCGAATTTGAAATTTTCAGGGTCGGCTGTATTTACGATCAATGGACGACCAAACCTTTCAGCTTACGAGTGATGCAGCGACGATGAGCCGCATTGCCAAATTGAATGAACTATTAGGGAAAGCGGCGGAAATTGAAATGCACAGTGGAATAACGTATTCCGGCACCGTTACGGGTAACTATTTTGGAGAGTATGCGGGAACAGGAAAGCCGCGACGCACAGGCGGATATATTTTCATAACCGTGGGTGACAGGAGAATCCGACTCGACGCGCTCGATATTAAGGCGTGGTCGATCAATTCTACCAAACCGTAGTTATAATCTCTTGAGCGTGCTGTGCTGCGCCGCGATGGCGGCTTGCACGGCATTGAAGGCGAATTAACCGGCGGCATTCCAGACGGCAGTAAACACCGTCGCCGGTCTGCCACCGCTAAGCACGCTTCGCTTTGATGGCCGTGGGAGCGCAAAGACTCTCCACTTTCCACATCGAATATTTACGTAAGTATGCAATATGTCGGTATACTGGCAATGACAAACATTCCGTTGCGAGTGACCTTCTCCAGTGATTGTATACCGCATGACACCTGCCGGAATTGGCCTCCGCAATAGAGCGGCAGTTGACGCGATCCACAGGGCCTTTGCCAAACCGTTCTCGGTTCGTGAAGCGTCGCAGGAACTCAAACTAAGCAACGCCCGAACACGAAAGCTGTTGTCGCATTTGGCAACTGGCGGGTGGTTAAGCCGCATTCGGCGCGATCTGTATTCTCCCGTCCCACTGGGTGCAACATCGCCTGCTGAATGGCGAGCGGATTCTTGGGTTGTGGCCGCAACGACGTTCGCGCCGGCGCATATAGGTGGCTGGACAGCATGTGAATACTGGCATTTTACGGATCAATTATTCCGCGACATCGTGGTAATGACGTCTCGCCAAATCCGCTCCCGCATCGTTGAGATCCAAGGAACGCGGTTCAGACTGAAAGCAATCTCCGCAAAGAAAAAGTTCGGCACTAAGGCTGTCTGGCGCGGGCCGACCAAAGTAGAAGTTACAGATCCGTCACGGACCATCGTCGACATTCTCAATGACCCAACAATTGGCGGCGGCATTCGCCACATCGCCGAAGTACTGGTCGCGTATTTCGAAAGCGAGCATCGTGACGAAAATATTCTTTTAGATTATATAGAGCGAGTCGGGAACCGCACGGTTTATAAGCGGTTGGGTTACCTCGCCGAGACACTGAGAATTTCGACTCCTCGTGTAATTCAGACTTGTCGCGAAAAAATTAGCGCTGGCCTTAGTGCTCTCGATCCATCGGTCCGCGCACCGGGCATAATCACAAAACGTTGGAATCTTCGCGTGAATGCCGTCATTATGCCGGAAACAAAGTCATGATCGCTCGCACGGCGATCGAAGAGCGAGTTCGCGAATGGGGGTTGAGCGAGGAAGTCGTCGAAAAGGATTATATTCTTGGATGGCTGCTGTGGGGAATTGGCGCGGATCCAATGCTCAACACAACTTGGGTATTTAAGGGCGGGACTTGCCTCAAGAAATGCTTCATCGAGACCTATCGGTTTTCGGAAGATCTCGATTTCACCGTGATGCCCGGCGGGCTCATTCAAGCGAACGACTTGGGTCCCATTCTCGAAAAAACTCTACAGCGGGTTTATGACGCCGCTGGAATTAATTTTCAAGATCGGAAGCCATTGCTGAAGACACACTCTTCCCGCTTGTATACGGAGGGACGAGTCTACTATCGCGGCCCACGAAACGCGCCAATGGTTGCGAGCGTTAAGCTTGACCTTAGCGCCTCAGAAAAAATTGTGCGGCCGTCCGTTATTCGGAAAATCGTTCATGCCTTTCCCGACGAACTGCCCTCACCTGCAACCGTTCGCTGTTACTCGTTCGAGGAAATCTTTGCAGAGAAAATTCGCGCAATGGGTGAGCGAAGTCGCCCTCGCGACCTTTTCGATATTATTAATCTTTTCCGCCGTAGCGACCTCCGCAGTCAACCAGGTCTTATCCGGGAAGTGTTGGGAGAAAAATGCGGCTCGAAAGGCGTGACCGTGCCGACCCTTGAGCTCATCGAAAACTCGACTAATCGAGGAGAGTTGGAATCTGAATGGGAGAACATGCTCGGGCATCAACTGCCCAGCCTTCCACCGTTCATAGGATTTTGGGACGAGCTAAAGAACCTCTTCCGGTGGCTCACTGGTGCCGTGGAGGATCAGATTTTGGAAACGCTCACCCCGAGTGAAGAGCCGACCGAAATTTGGTCCCCACCCCCGACTGTTTCGGTTTGGGGAGCTGGAGTTCCGCTAGAAACGGTCCGCTTTGCGGCTGCGAACCAGCTCTGCGTCGAATTGGGCTATCAAAATACGGTCCGGCTGATCGAGCCGTATTCGTTGCGCCGGTCGAGGGCCGGTGATCTCCTTCTCTGTGCGGTGAAGGTCGAAAGCCGAGAAAGCCGCACATATCGAGTGGATCGCATTCAATCGGTCAAGGTTTCAACTAAACCATTTGTACCGGTCTTCCGCGTCGAGTTTGGCGCAACGGGACAGATTTATGCACCCTATTTGGCTCGCCCGCTTCCTCATAATCCGTTTCCTGCACGGACGCGTCCCTCTCTACCGCGGCCTGGTCCCGTTTATGTGATCAAGTGCGGTTACTGCAAACGTGAATTCAAGCGAAGAACTCTTGGATACACTCTTAAGCCGCATTTGCGCGGAAACCGGCAGTGTCCGTCGGTCATGGGACATCTGGTGAGAACACTCTATGAGTGATAAATTTCAATTCTCTTTGACTCGTTCGGCTGCATTTCCGCCGCGGGCGGGGCTCCCTGTGGAATGAAAATCCTCAGATTAGTGCAAATTTTCTTTTGACGGAGGCTCGAGACGCAATATGTTGTCGTCCCGCTGAAATGCGGACTCCGGGGGGTTCCCCAGAGTGTTCTTCTCTTTTGGCCCGTTCGACTTCGCTCAGGGCAACGCTTGTTTCAATCGTTGGCTAGAGTGTGTTCGTTGTACCGAAAGACGTCCTCCTACGCGTAAAGCTCCGGCGGATTAAAAGAAGAGCGTTGATCTTTGACAGTCTGATTTTGGATTTCGTCATCACGACGGAATTTATCGAAATCCAAAAGGTGAAGTAAGTCAGCGAAAATTGAATTGTGCGTTATACGTCAGAGCCCCGAAGCAATTCGGGGTTGCCTGTTCCAAAGCAATTTGGAATTTAGGCGATTTCTTTGATTAAAACATTTTTCCAACGTCGGATCCGCCGCCGCCCTTCGGGGCTATGGCGGACGAGGCCGAGGAAATCTTAATTTATAAGATCGGACGAACCTGGAACGCGAATTGGGTCGCGGCTCGCAAGAGCGGCGGCTACAGCGCAGTTTCAGGCAAGAATGGTCAGAATTTCGGGCACTTTAGCGAGTGTCTCGACAAACTTTGTCCCCGAAGCAATTCGGGGCTCCAAATTTTTACGGAGAGTTTGATTCTGGCTCAGAACGAACGCTGGCGGCGTGGATAAGACATGCAAGTCGAACGGGATTACTTTTGTAGCAATACAGAAGTAATTCAGTGGCGAACGGGTGCGTAACACGTGGGCAATCTGCCGAAAAGTGGGGGATAGCTCGCCGAAAGGCGAATTAATACCGCATGTGGTGAGGGACGACATCTTCCTGAATCCAAAGCCGGGGCAACCTGGCGCTTTTTGAGGAGCCCGCGGCCTATCAGCTTGTTGGCGGGGTAACGGCCCACCAAGGCTATGACGGGTAGCTGGTCTGAGAGGACGACCAGTCACACTGGAACTGAGACACGGTCCAGACACCTACGGGTGGCAGCAGTCGAGAATTTTTCTCAATGGGGGAAACCCTGAAGGAGCGACGCCGCGTGGAG
>DATMEN010000005.1:0-33380 GCA_035556975.1 Chthoniobacterales bacterium | reverse complement strand
CAAACCCGCGAAAGACGAAATATCACCCGAGTATCTCCCCCAACCGGCAGACGCAGGGAGAATAGTAGACGAGGTTGTTCCAATATCGTCCCTCATGGTCGCATTAGTGGAATGCCAGACGATACGGGTATTAGTTGGATTGCCGACTTCAGTGACCCTGACCCAGATCCGGTCGAAACTCGTGCTCTCCATCTGGTATCTAGCCTGCCAATACAAGTTTATCGGTCCGGAAACACCAGCCAGGTTAATGGCCGGCGAAGTGAGATCCTGATTCGAGCTAACCTCATACGTGCTATCGAGATCGGTTTTCCAGCAACCTGTGCCGCTCGCGCAATTCGAGAAAGCAGCAATCGGAGGCGAGGTAATCGTTCCGACGGTCGCAGGCGTGCCATATTCCCACTCGTTGGCCGTTACTCCCGGCCCGAGGGTGTAAGAGCCGTTGTTCGCTTCAAAATCCTGGTTGTAGACAACCGTTCCGGTCAGTGCGGGTTCTTCGCAAACCTCCAGGCTCCAACTGTTCAGCGTTCCGCCGTCCGGCGCGGCGTCATCGCGGATATCCAGGGTCCACGTGCCGAGCGAGTTTTCGCCCCTGAACCAATCGAGCCGATATGCAAGATCCGGTTGGTAGATAGGCCCGTTGAGCGCCGCAAAAAGGGCCGGTATTGCCGCGTCGTCGTTCAGGTTGATGTTCTGCGGGCCCGTTTGGGTCGAAGCGCCGACGTCGGTAACCAGGCCGTTGTCATTGTTGGCAGGCGAGCGCAGGTGAATGTCAAGATCAGGGAAGAAAATATGCGAAATATCGAGAATGACCCTCAGACTCCGAATGATTTTGCTGTCGGGAATCGAGAGCGTCGAAGAAGTCAGCGCCACGTCGGCAATCGGCATCGACGTGGAGTTTGTGTAAGTCGTGCAGGTTCCCGCCGGTAAAGCCGGGATCGTCGTCACGTTAATGTTGTACGTCGCGGTCGGACCGCCGCCGCCCGCCACCTGGCTATCGGTGTAAACCGTATAAGTTCCGGCGGTTTCCACCGTCATCACGATCGCCTCCGAATCAATCGTATCGCCCGTTCCGGTGTCGCCGGTCACAAGAAGATTACCCGGCGTGCCGAATACTCCCAGGCCTATGCGCCCGTTATACGTGGTTACGTCGCGCTCGGGGTCCAAATCGAGGCTGATAAAGACCGTGTCGCCCGCGCCGGCGGTGAAGGTAAATGTATCGCTATCCTCCGGAGTTGCCGGGGTGACCACGCCGCTGACCCATTGCGAAGCCGGCAGAACCTGCGGCGTTCCATTATTATTCGGCTCCGTTTCGGCGGTCGGCGCGCCGCTGCGCACCGCAAAATAGAGGTCATACGATGTAATCGCGGCGGTTGTCGAAACATTGGTAACTCTCAAATAGTACGTTCCCGGAGTGGCCAGGACCGTGCCGGCGATGCTGGAAGAACTGCCGCCGAAAGTACCGTCATTGTTGTCGGTTTCCAATACGCCCGAGCCGGTGCTGTCGAAAACCGTCAAAATGGTGTCGGTGCCGCCGCCGCTGAACGAGGTAATGGTTGCGGCATAGATCTTGGAACTCGCCACTGTGGTGGTAAATGAATACCAATCTTCATCGGTTCCGGCAGTACCGAGAACGCCGGAAAGGCTATTCCCCTTGATTTTGCCTTCGGGATTGGCTCCGAGGGAATTGGCAGTTCCAAACGTCCCGTTCGGCTCGCTTTCAACGCCCAGATTCACTCCGACCAGGTTCGGAGCCGGTGGCGCGGGCAGCTGCCGATTGCTCGCGACAGCTGGAATTTGGACCACTTGACCCTCGTCGCTATTGGCCATTTGCTTCAGCAACTCCGGCGCGAATTGTTGCGCGAGCGCGGTGACGGTTATGACAAGCGAAAGGGCGAAGGCCCATTTAGCGGCACGAACGAATTTTTGTGGGATCATAATTTTACCTTCTGATTGAGACGGAAACCCATGTGTGGAGCCCGGGACAAATTGAGCCGGAGGCGCAGCGTATGAAACCGAGTTGATTCGCGTCAACAAAAAAAATTTGCGCGCGCACCCGCATTCAATCGCGATTCTACTTTCGGGTTTCTCATTTCCAAACCCTGTTTCCTTCCCCGAATTCTAAACAAATTTTCGCCGCCAGGCGCATTTCAAACAGAGCCGGGATCGACACAAACGCAGTCGGCGAAATGTGCTCCCTCGCGTCGCTCGCGATAGCGACAGATTGAAAGCCCGGCCTTGCCGACTTCGTCGACTGCGGCACTCGGTTGGCAATTACCGGCGGAGCCGGTTGTTTCCCGAAAGCGATTGTCCCGCGCCGGGAGCTCGATTCGAGATGAAGCGTTAGGGCTACGGCGCCGCGGGCGTCGGAGATTCGGGTGGCGGCGCGGTACGCCGCCGTTCTTCCGCGGCTCTGGCGGTGGCTTGTTGCAACCGCTCGGCGTCTGATTTCAAATCCGGAGTTGGCTTGGCCGCACTGGTGGCCGGCTCATCCGAGCGAGAACACGCTCCGGCAAATAGAGCGCAACCGAGGAAAACTGACATTAGGATCGTTTTCATAATTAATGAAGCGCCTGTTTGCGGCAGCTAACCTCCATTGCTACAGCCGGCGCGCCGAATCGGCAACCACGAAAAACGCACGCTTCGCCTGGTCGCGAGAAGGACGGCTGGTAGCTACGAAATCCTAATCGTGACTGAGACTACGACTTGCCGATGCTCACGGCGCTAATGGTAAACGGCTGGGACGGGAACATAAAGAAATCGCCCTCGCCCTCGATGCCGATTTGCAAAGCGAAGAGCCCCTGCTGAGTCAAAACATTCGGTACCGTCCACTGAAAACTCCGCGTGGTGACGGACATATGCGGCGTAATTCGCGTCCAGTTGGCGCCGTTATCGGAGGAGAAGAAAAGCTCGCACTCACCCCAATGGTTGGTCTCGAAGTATTTCACACCTTCGCCCTGAAGAATCCACTTAATCTCGATATTTTGACCCGGCCGAAAAACCATCCCGCCGATGCCAACAAAGGTGGCCGAAATCGTTCCGGCGGCAGGAATCTCTGACTTCGCGGGCTTCGCTAGCGCGAGGGGCGTAAAACTCAGGGCGAGCAAGACTGCAGATACAGCGGTGACGGCGATAAACGCGGTGATTTTGGTGTGGCGCATAATGGAACTCCTTTTGTGTTAGCTCTTGATATCTTCGGAAAAACGCGGGCGGATAAGGACTTTCTAGATCGCTCCAGCAAAGCTGTCCAGCTTATTTTTCAAGGAGGAAGTCGCTCCTGCTCCGGCTGTTGTCGAGAAGGCGCAGGGGTTGATTCCGGGCCGCTCGAGCCGGCCGCCCCTCTCACTTTTACCTGCCGCTCACCCGACTCAGCAAGACCGGCGCGCCGCATGGCCGTCCATGCGACGCGACTGTTAGATTTGCGCCTGGCGAAATTGGAGATGCTTAATAATAGCGATGGTACCGGCGAATATGCCGATGATGCCGATGCCGCGGCTCATATCGACCGTGCACCCAGTAGCGATGACCGCGTCGATGGACCCAATGACCCGGCACCCAGTACCAGCGCACGCCGCCCCTCCAGTAATAGGGCCCGTGCCGGTAATAGGGGCGATCCCCGATCTCGATTGAAAGTCCGATCGCCTGGGCAGGCGTCGGCGCCACCACGGCTCCCGTGCACAGAAGCGCGGCCAAAAGAACGATAAGTTTGTATTTCATAGTGTTTTCCCTTAGTTCGTATTTTGACAGCCTCTGGCCGGATATTATTCGAGAAAACCTTCGGTCCAAAGCAGGACGGCGGGGCCCTGGAGGCCCCTAGACCAATACCGGCGCCCCGGCCGGTTCCACCCACTTGCCATGCTCGCGAATCAAATCCTGCAAGCGCTCGACGGCGTCCGCTTCGGGAATATTGAATTTCACGGCCGTTTTGCCCACGTAAAGATTCACCTTCCCCGGCGCGCCGCCCACATAACCGAAATCCGCGTCGGCCATCTCGCCCGGGCCGTTCACGATGCAACCCATGATCGCAATCTTCACTCCCTTCAGGTGCGAGGTGGCGGCTTTGATTCGCGCGGTCGTGGTCTGGAGGTTGAACAACGTCCGGCCGCACGAGGGACACGCCACGTAATCGGTCTTGAAAATGCGTGAGCCGGCGGCCTGCAAAATATTGTAGCTCAAACGCAAGGCCTGGCCCGGCGCTTTCTCTCCCTGCACCAGGATGGCGTCGCCGATTCCGTCGCAAAGGAGCGAACCGATGTTCGTCGCCGCGGTCAGAAGCGTCCGAAGAAAATCGCCCCCTTCCTCCTTCCTCCTTCCGCCTTCATCCTTTAGTAAGATCGGATGGCGCGGGTGCAGCTTCGCGGCCAGAAGGCGAAACGCAGGGATGACATGGAGGCTCACCTCGTCGCGCACGGTGACCAACTGCGCCTCAGCGTTCTCATTCAGCCGCGCGATCGTCGCCTCGTCGCGCGGATCGATCTCCACCACGCCGGCTTTTTCATATACGATCTCGGGCTGATAATCGCCCATGCGATCGAGCTTGTGCGCGACCTGGTCGAAACTCTGCTGCCGAACCACAACGCGGATCAATTCGTCGCCGCCAAGTCTCACCTCTCCCCGCTCGATCCTGGCCGACCCGCGCCGCTCGTACTCGAACGGATTGTAGGGCACGCGCTCCGCTTGCCCCGTATTTTCGTAGGGCACGCGATGCGCCTGCCCTACAATGTCCACTAACGCCCGCGCCACCGGGATTTCGTGCACGCTGTCTTCGGTGAGCGAAACGCGGATCGTGTCGCCGATTCCATCGTGCAAAAGTGAGCCGATTCCGATAGCGCTTTTGATCCGCGCGTCCTCGCCTTCGCCGGCTTCGGTCACGCCGAGATGAATCGGATAGTTCCAATCATCGCCTTCCTCGCCCAGGCGGGCGACGAGCAACCGGTAGGCGTTGATCATGACTTTTGGGTTGCTCGACTTCATCGAAAAAACGAAGGCGTGATAGTCGAGATCGCGCGCGATCCGGGCGAATTCGAGCGCGCTCTCGACCATCCCCAGCGGCGTATCGCCGTAACGGTTCATGATGCGGTCGGAGAGTGAGCCGTGGTTCGTCCCGATCCGCATCGCGATCCCGCGGTCCCGGCACAGCCTGACGAGCGGCGTGAAGCGCTCCCGGATCCGTTCCAGTTCCGCCGCGTACTGCTCGTCCGTGTACTCCACGATCTTGAACTTCTTCGAGTCAGCGTAATTGCCGGGGTTGATCCGGACTTTTTCCACCCACCTGGCGGCCTCCATGGCGGCTTCCGGTTTGAAATGAATGTCGGCCACGATCGGCACGTCACAGCCGCGCGTGCGCAAACCACGCACGATATTCTCCAGGTTCGCCGAATCTTTCACTGTCGGCGCGGTGATCCGCACGATCTCGCAGCCCGCCGACGCCAGCTCCATCGTCTGCGCGATCGACGCCTCGGTGTCCATCGTGTCGCACGTGATCATCGACTGGACGCAAATCGGATTCACGCCGCCGACGCCAACGCCGCCGACCATCACCTCACGCGTGACGCGACGACGTCCAGCAGGTGATGGAGCGAGCGTCACTTCCTCTTTTTCGGTTTGGGCGATGAGTTTCGGGGGGGCACGTCAACCCGCGGGATCAATTTGATGTCGATGTGCCAGGTGCCGCCCCGAAGCGGATAGAAATGGAGCATCCGATAGTCACGGGAGAAGGCGATGAAGTCGGGATGATCAACAGGGATCAAAGTTCCATTTGGCGGGACGATCTCAAAAGGCTCAAACGGGGCCGCCGAATAAGGATCGCGCATTTCTTGAATGTTCATCGCACCGTAAATTACCGAACAGCGGGGCTCAGAGCAACCCGTCCCTATGGGGCAGGCGTCGCCTGCGCTGGCGATTCCCTCCTGGGAGATTTCTGGTCGCCATTTTTCCCGAACAAATCTCCGATATCGAAGAAGGTGACATAAACCATGTAGCCGATGATCAGGGTCGCGCAGGCCGTTTGCACCCACTCCAGAATCTTCATGTTCACCGGCTTTCGGCGGATCCCTTCGATTATGGCCAGGACAATGTGGCCGCCATCGAGCACCGGGATCGGCAGCATATTCAGGATCGCCAGGTTAACGTTGAGAATCACGCTAAACCAGAGCGCGAGCTTCCAGCCATTCTCGCTTTCGAACAGCAAATAATAGATGCGCCCGATCATGATCGGACCGCTCATGTGCTGGAGTTTCACGTCCGACTTGGGCGAGGCGACGGCGCCGAGCGTCTGAAGCGTGCTGGTGATGCTGTGATAAACCTGTTCGACCGGATCGGGATGCGAAACCGACATTCGCCCGCTTCTGTCCCAATGAATACCGATCCGCGGCTTGGTTGTGCCTTCGACTGCAAGCAAAACGGGCCGCATTTTGAGTTGCAGTTGCTCACTTGCGCGGCGCACGTCGAGAGTCAGCTCGTCGGTCGGATGCTTCTCAATGTGGTCGACCAGGGCGAGCGTATTGAAAATGGGGGTGCCGTTGAGCCCTGTGATAACGTCGCCTGGCTTTAATCCTGCCTTTTCCGCGGGCGAATCCTTTTCCACCTCGTCGATCAAAGGCGTAATTGCGGGCTGGATCATCACCTGCCGGGTGCTTTTCCGCCTCCAGCCGCTCGTTTCCGCGATCCGCGGGACCACGTCCACGGTCACGATCGCCCCATTACGCTCGACCTTGAATGGAATGACGTCGCCTTCACTGCGCACCACATTCCAGACGACGCTGTTGTTCATCCCAAAAAAACGGGAGACCGGTTTGCCGTCGACCTCTAAAATTTTATCGCCAGCCCGGAGACCGGCCGTGGCCGCGGGCGAATCTTCCTGCACATAGCCGATCACGGTGGTCAGGTCGGACTCGCTGACCGGATGGCCCACCGCCCAGACAACGCACGCGAAAAATAACGCCAGGAGCAGACTGAAAAGCGGACCCGCCACCGCCACGATGATTTTGTCGAGCGCGGAAATTTTCGGGAGGCGCGCCCGATCCACGTCGGCCTTGCCTTCGATTACGTCCATCGGCGCGAGTTGCGGCAGCGCGACGAAGCCGCCGAACGGAATCGACCCTAACGAATACTGCACGCCGTTAATCGTTTTTTTCCAAAGCGGCTTGCCGAACCAGATGCCGAATTTTTCGATGTAGAGTCCGCGCCAGCGCGCCGCCAGGAAATGGCCCAACTCGTGGACCACGATCAACAAATTAAAAAGGACGACGACCTCGAGGAGAATGAAAATGATGTTAAGGACGCGAGATAACATGGGCGGATGCTCGTTTTAAACCTGGCGGACTGGTCCGACCGCGGCACTCGCTTCGGCGCGCGCCCATTGATCGGCCCGCAATATTGCATCCAGATCGGGGTGCGCAACGCTCGTGTGGCGATTCATGACTTGCTCGACCACTTGCCAAATGCTGGGAAAAGAAATTTTCCGATCAAGGAAAGATGAGACCGCCACTTCATTCGCCGCGTTCAAAACCGCCGGCAATGTCCCACCCGTGTCCCCCGCGCGCCGCGCCAGGTTCAGTGCTGGAAAATCTTCGTAGCGCGGCGGGGCGAATTCCAGCTGCCGCACCTTCCCGAAATCCAGTGGCGGCAGGGAATTCGGGACGCGCTCCGGCCACGTGACCGCGTATTGAATCGGGAAACACATGTCCGAATGGCTCAGCTGCGCGAGCACCGATCCATCCGCAAACTCGACCATCGAGTGTACGATGCTCTGCGGGTGAATCACCACTTCCACCCGCTTCATTTCCACGCCGAAGAGCCAGTGCGCCTCGATCATCTCGAGCCCTTTATTGAAGAGCGTCGCCGAATCGATTGTGATCTTGGGGCCCATGTTCCAGGTCGGATGCTTCAACGCCTGCTCGACGGTGATCGATTCAAATTCACTCACCGGCGTTTCCCGAAACGGTCCGCCCGAGGCGGTGAGGATCAGTCTCCTCACGTCTTCGTTGGACGTTCGATGTTGGACGTTGGACGTTGGACGGTCTCGTTGCGTATCAAGGCACTGAAAGATCGCGTTATGTTCGCTATCGACGGGCAAAACCATCACGCCCTTCGCGGCCGCTTCCCGCATCACGATTTCCCCCGCCATCACTAGGATTTCCTTGCTCGCGACCGCCAGATCTTTCCCCGCTTCAATCGCCGCCAGGGCCGGCCGCAAGCCGCCCGTGCCCACCACCGCCACCAGCACCATCTCGGCGTCGTCGAGACACGCGATCTGGATCAATCCGCTTTGCCCGGTGAAAATTTGCGGCTCATAGGTGAGCAATCCGCGCAGTTCGCCGACCTTCGATTCATCCACCAGACAGACCGCTCCCGGCCGGACCAGATTGGCCTGAGCGGCCAGTTTTTTCGCGTTGCTGTTCGCGGCCAGGCCGGCGATTTCCATCCCCTCAGGAATATCGTGGGCCACCTTCAGGGCGCTTTCACCGATCGATCCGGTGGCGCCGAGAACGACAACGCGTTTTCGTTTCATCAAGAAAACAATCGTTCCCGCTGCCAGCGTTTAGGGCAAGCGAATGACGAGACGCAGATAAAAGAAAAGAAGCGGCGCGGTGAAGAGCAGGCTGTCAACCAGATCCAGCGCGCCTCCGATTCCAGGCAGAAAGTTCCCGGAATCCTTCACCCCGGTGCTGCGCTTGATAATCGACTCCGCGAGATCGCCGATCACCGCCGCGAACCCGAGGAGCAAGCCAAGCACCGTCGCGTGCGTCCAGTTCAAAACCGAAAGATGGACGGGCATCAACCAGAACATGCCCCAGCTCGCCAGAAGCGAGAAGGCGAGCGCCCCGAAAAAGCCTTCCCAGGTCTTTTTTGGGCTGATGTGCGGGATCATCTGATGGCGTCCGATTAAACTCCCGGTCAGGTACGCGCCCATATCGCTGAACTTGGTGATGGCGACGAGATAGAGAACGTAGAACTGCCCCGTGACCGCGCCGGTCGGGGTCCGCGGAACGACGTAAACGATCTTGGTGATGAAGTTGTAGAGCCAGAGCACGTAGAGCAGCCCAAAGATGGTGTAGGCCATCGTCCGGAGCGGAGCATCGTCGCGCAGGCTCTCGAACATCTGCCGGGTGAAAACCGTGAGCAAAAAAAACAGCAGCACCGCCATTTCGAAGTCGTAGGAATGACCGGGACCGATCCGCGAGAAATAATAAAAGCTCCCGCACAACATCACGGTGCCGCAGATCATTGCCGTCACCTTGAAGTTCGGCAGGCCCTTGTGATCGAGCATGCCGTAAAATTCCCAGAGCGAGAGAAGTCCCAGCGTTCCGATCAGGGCAAAAAACGCCAGCTCGTATCCGGAAAAGATGATGCCCAGCGCGATCGACCAGAGGACCAGCGTGCTGGAAAAACGAAAAATAAAAACGGAGCGCGGCGTCGACGGTTTCGGTGCGGCGACGCGCTCGAGCGTCTCAGCCATCCGCTGCACCATCCGAAATCATTCCCGCAAAGGCAAGCGCAGAAGGACTCGAGGTGACACCAAAATTAGGCGCCAACACGGCGGATCTATTACCGCGGGGGTCAGCAACCCCTGCCCGATAGTGCAGGAAGATCATTGCGCCAAAACCCGCGCCTACCTATTCTGATTTCCGTGAGCAAAACGATGCAGGCACTCGTAAAACGCCGGCCCGAACCCGGACTCGGCTTGGAGGAGGTGGAGGTGCCCGAAATTGGGCCTAACGACGTCCTTATCCGCGTCCAGAAGGCTTCGATCTGCGGCACCGACGTACATATATATAACTGGGACGCCTGGGCCCAAAAGACGATTCCCGTGCCGATGGTGATCGGGCATGAGTTCGTTGGCGTCATCGACCAGGTCGGCAGTGCCGTCCGGGATTTTGTTCCCGGCGAAACGGTCACGACGGAGGGACACATCGTTTGCGGCCATTGCCGAAACTGCCTGGCTGGCCGCCGGCATCTTTGCCCAAACACGAAGGGGATCGGCGTCAATCGTCCCGGGGGCTTCGCGGAATTCGTCTCAGTTCCGAGCACGAACCTTTGGCGTTGCGATCCGAAGATCCCGCTCGATGTCATTTCCTGTTCCGACCCCCTCGGCAACGCGGTGCACACCGCCCTCTCCTTCGACCTGGTCGGCGAAGACGTGCTCATCACCGGCGCGGGCCCGATCGGGTGCATGGCCGTGCCGATCGCGAAGATGGCCGGAGCGCGCAAAGTCGTTATCACCGACGTGAATCCCTACCGGCTCGATCTCGCGCGCCAGATGGGAGCGACGCTGGCGATCGACGTGCGCGAGCGCAGTCTGCACGACGCCATGCAGGAACTCGAAATGCGCGAAGGCTTCGATGTCGGCCTGGAGATGTCCGGCAACCCCAAGGCCTTTACCGATATGCTCGACGTGATGGTCAACGGAGGCCGGATCGCGATGCTCGGCATCATGCCCGGCAGCGCCGCGATCGACTGGAACCTGGTCGTCTTTCACGGCCTGACCATCAAAGGAATTTACGGCCGCGAGATGTTTGAGACCTGGTACAAAATGACCGCGTTAATTCAAAGCGGGCTCGATATTTCGCCCGTCATTACCCACCGCTTTCCCTACGCCGAATTCCAGGATGGCTTCGACCTGATGAGGTCGGGGAACTCGGGCAAAATCGTACTCGACTGGGCTGCGTAAGTAACTCCCTGTCATCCATAAATCCTGTCATCCCGAGCGCAGTCGAGGGATCTCTTAATATTTCGCGAGCGTAGCGAGGAGGAGTTACCGCGCGCTACATTTCCTCGCTTCGCTCGCGATAGTTGAAGGTCTCTCGACTGCGCTCGGGATGACAGGGAGGGAAGGGCGTTTTCCTATTCCAGGCTCGCGGCCGCGGCGTCCTGACCCTGGAGCTCCAGGACCATGCGGTGGATGTGACGATAGCCCTGGCGACCCTGAAGCAGACGCAAGCTCTCGTCCGGATCGCCCCAGCGCAAAATTTGAATTCCTTCTTCGCGCGCACCCCATGCGTTCATCGCGCTGCGACTCGGCATGTAGAGATCGATCGTGTTGCGGCCGGCCAGGGCCCAACCGTAATCGTCGATCTTGTAAACTTGCCCGGTGGAGAGCAGACGAAAGACCGTTCCAGCCGGCCATCGCGACCAGTCCGCCGCCGCGCTGCCGATTTGGGGTTTCGTGACCACGGTCACGCGTTTCTTCCCGTGTTTCGTCTTAATCACTTTCGTCGTTCGTCGTGATTGGAGTGAAAATGGTTCGAGCGATGCCCGATTGTAGGACGCACGCCGATAGTCGGACGCTCCATCGGGGCCGGCTGGCAACGCTCGGGGGGTTAATTCGGCGCGCCGAATAGCCCCGGATGCCGCCCGCAGACGACCACCGAGTGCGTTCCGGTTGCCATACTGGAGATGGTCGGACTCGGTGTGCGTGTACGCCGTTGTGCGGACGTTTTGGAAATCTCGTTTCGCCAGCGGCGGTTCGTACTTGGGAAGGGCCGTCGTTCGTCGCGGGGTCGAAGTGGTTCCGCAAGCGCTCAGAAAAAGCGCGCAGAGCGCGAGACAGAAAAGAGAAAAATATTCCCGGTTACGCAATGGAAAAAGTTATTAACAGTTATTCACAACCCCACGCAAGAGTATTTTTTCGCCGATTTTCACCGTGGCACAACTAGATACGAGGCCGATGTCATTTGAGCGCGATCGCCGGAAATAACAAGGAGCGGTTCGTGTGCCATCGAGCGTGACCGAACTTTTTTGCATCGCGCCCACTTTGTTCGAAGGTTCGCCATGCTCGCGGCATTCGATCAACAACTCGCAAACACGCTTGCGGAAATCAGGTCCCAAGGTCTCTACAAAACCGAACGAATCATCACCAGTCCGCAGGATGCGCGGATCGAAATCACAGGCGGCCGGCGCGTGCTCAATATGTGCGCGAACAACTACCTTGGTCTGGCCGATCACCCGGCGCTCATCGCCGCCGCAAAAGAAGCGCTCGACACCCACGGCTTCGGGATGGCCAGTGTCCGCTTCATTTGTGGCACCCAGGACATCCATAAAGATCTCGAGGGGTCGCTGACAAAGTTTCTCGGGACTGACGACACGATTCTTTATCCGTCCGCGTTCGACGCGAACGGCGGTTTGTTTGAAACACTGCTCGGCGCGGAAGACGCCGTCATCTCGGACGAACTGAATCACGCTTCGATCATCGACGGGATCCGGCTCTGCAAGGCGCAGCGTTTTCGCTACAAGAACAACGACATGGCCGACCTGGAGGCCAGGCTGCGCGAGGCCAGCGGCGCACGGATTCGCTTGATCGCGACCGACGGCTGCTTTTCGATGGACGGGACGATCGCGGAACTCGGCGCCATCTGTGAACTGGCCGAAAAATACCAGGCGCTCACGATGATCGACGATGCGCACGCGAGCGGATTTCTCGGCCGGACTGGACGCGGCACGCACGAACACCACGGCGTGATGGGGAGGATCGACATCATTACCGGGACGCTTGGGAAAGCGCTCGGCGGCGCGAGTGGCGGCTTCACCAGCGGCCGCAAACGCATCATTGAGCTGCTCCGCCAGCGATCGCGTCCCTATCTTTTTTCCAACAGCGTGGCTCCGCCCATCGTGGCGGCGTCCATCAAAGCGATTGAGCTGCTGAGCGGCTCCACCGAGTTGCGGGACAAACTGGAAGAGAACACGAAGTTCTTTCGCGCGGCTTTGAACGAGCGCGGCCTAACGATCAAGCCCGGCACACATCCGATCGTCCCGATCATGCTCGGCGACGCCGCGCTCTCGCAGAAATTTGCGGCGCGGATGCTGGAGAAAGGCGTTTACGTGATTGGTTTTTTTTATCCGGTTGTGCCGCACGGCACCGCGCGCGTTCGGACGCAGGTCTCGGCCGCGCATTCACGGGAAGACTTGGAATTTGCGGTCAAGGCGTTCGCGGAGACGAACAACGAGCTGAAGCAATAACCTTGTCATCCTGGGCGGAGCGAAGCGGAGTCGAAGGATCTCTGATCCGTGCGAGGGCGCCCCAGCGCCCGAGATCCTCGCTCACGCTCGCAAAAGTTAGAGATTCCTCGACTTTGCGCTCGGAATGACAAGAAACGGAAGCGCGCGCGGCTACGGCGCGTGCAAGGCGATGCTCGCGCCCACCCAGGTTTTGTCTTTATTGAATTTGACGCCCATCATTTCTCCCTGGCTCATCCGGACGAGATTGTTCACGAGCATCGGCTCACCATCCTCCGGCCAGATGAACATCATCCGGATTTCCGCCTTTGAGCGCGGCCCATCTGTTGTCGGAACGAAATCGGCATAGGCCACTTTCTTCTGCATGATCCACGCGCGCGGATCGGGAAGCGCGGCGAGCTTTTCCAGGGTCGGATTCAGATCGACGCCCAAGCCGGCGAAGGAATAAAGCGGCTTCAAAACGTAATCGTCGATCCGCTCGCCCGCCGGGAATTCGTTAGCGAAGAACGCCGGCGCGGCGTGCTCGGATTTCAAATACGGCAAGGAATGTTTGCTGATCCGGAAATACCAATTGGGATGGCCGACCCACTTCACATCGATCTCGTCCTGGAAGTCGAAACCGGGTTTGAGGTCTGGCCGGCGCAGCAGCTCATCGAAGATGACGCGGTTGTAAATGCGCTCGATCCGAACTTCGCGCTCATCCCGGCGATAAAATAATTGCCGTCCACGTTTCGTGATTTCAGTCAGGCAGACCGGGCGAACCCCAAGCAGGCTATCGGTGCAGGCGAAGTCGATCCGCGTGGGTTGCTTGTCCGGTTCGACCTCGAGGAGAACGACATTTTCCGTGTCAGCGTCGCCGATGATCGTGCGCCGGAGGAGTGCCGTGTAACTTTCTTCGTTAAATCCGCTGAAGAACGACTTCCAATCTGGCGGTATCGCCGGAAAGGCCGCGCGCATGCATCCGACCAGGAAGAGCTGGAATGCGTAAAGGCTGGGGAATCCTTGCAGTTCGATGAGCCGGGGCGTCAATCGCGCGCCCTCGTCACAAACCGCGAAGTCGACGGCTAGAAAAATCGGATGGGGGGTCTCGCCTGGAACCTCCAGGCCGGGTGGAATCGCCGTGCCGGCGTGCCGCGCAAACTCGGGCGTGCGAAGCTGTGCAACGATATTCTCCGCGGCCTGTTGAATCTCGGCCGTGAACTCGGCCGTTAAAAAAAGCGGGCTCTCCGAAATCCGAAAATCAACCGGCCAATACTCGGTCTCGTTCGCGGCGCGGAGGAGATTCGCGTAACGCTCGGCGGTAAAATCAGCGTTGAAACGCGCGCGAAGCTGCGGGTGCATAACGCGGCATTATCGGAGATTCTGCCGCAGGTTGCCTCTTTTTTATTGCTTCGGCAGTTCGGCGAGCACTTCGTGCTTTTTGATTGGGTAGCGCACGCGTCCCGCGTGCTGGCGATGACGTCTCGTCATCGCGAACTTCTGTTCGTTAGTGCGCCAGAAAAGGCACGTCATTACGAAAGATTGTTTCGGCGAGACGCCGAAACCAGCACGCGAGACGCGTGCGCTACCCAAGCGGCGCGAAACCGTTAGCGTGCGATTACGCCGCCCGTCAGACCAAAAACTTTCCCCGCTCCATCACCTTGAGATCGTCGAACCAGATGTCGAACTCGCGGCCGACGCAATCGATGTGGGTTTTGGAAACCCAGTTTTGGCCGGTGTGTTCGGCGTAGGGATGGCCGAAAGCGATGTGGATGCCCGGGATTTTTTCGTCCTGCAAAATGTTGCCGATCACATCAGTGCAGGCGGTGTTCGTTCCCACGGCGAATTCGCCGACGCGATTGCTGTTTTCGTCCACGTTGATATAGGCGCGAAATTCTTCGAGCAATTCTCTGTTCTCACACTGGAGGTCGCGGATTCGATTGTTCTCCACCTCAATGGTGAGCGGTGTCTCCTGAATGTCGCCGTACTTTTGGCAGAGGTAGTCGCCCACCACGCCATCCACGACGAAAATGCCCTTGGAATCGGCGGGTGAAGTGAAAATTTCTCCGCCGGGCAGATTGCCCCATTTATCCGGGGTGATGATGCCGCTGGTCTTGAGCCATTTTATCGCCGGCGAAAATACGGCTTCGTACTCGGTGCCGGCCGGTGTGCGGCACCTGATGCGTTTGGTCATGCGCGCGCGCTCGATCAGCCGCTGGCTCAGCGCGTCGACCGCGCGGAAATCCGCGCGCATTCCTTCCAGCATGATCTGACGGGTGATGTTGACCATGTGGCCGTGGCGAATGCGCTGTTTGTTCACGATATCGCTCATCTGCATGCGGGAACGCAGCTCGCCCCGCTGCGATTGCGCGCAAAAGATGCTGACCTGCGACTGCGCCAGATCTTCCAGGATGATCTCCGGCATGTCGGTCAGGGGACGTTCCGCGTATTCTTCAATAACGAAGACGGCGTGCTCGGCTCCAACTTCTTCGACCTCCTTTTGCAGGGCGGCGGCAATTTCCCGCGTCACCTCATCGGTGATAATCGTGATCCGCTCCTCCGGTTTCAGGCGCAGACAATTGCGAATGGCGTTTCGCGCCCCTGGCTGAAGTTCCGGATCGATGGCTACGGTGTAAGCGCGGTCAGGCATATTCGGCGAAAGAGCGGACAGCATTACGCGAAAAGTGGGCGAGGGCAATTCACGATCGCCTGTTCAATTGCGGTGCGCGGATTCCTTTTTTGTCATTCAGAGCGCAGTCGAGATCTGTCGCTGTTTCGGGTCTTGGGGATCGTTGCCTGGTTCTCCGCCGGCCCTGCGTCTCCAACACGTCTTACCGTTCTTGTAAGAGCGAGATCAATCTGCCGCGGCCCACCCTGCCGAGCTTCCCATAAATCGACTGCAGTTGCGTTTTCACCGTCAGCACGCTCTTCCCCAGCCGCGCGGCCACCTCTTTGTTGCTTTCGCCTTTGCAGACCAGCGACGCCACCTCTCGCTCGCGAACGCTCAGCCGCGCGAGCTGCGAAAATTTTCCCGCGTCCGCGAGGGTGGCATTCGGGAGGCCGTGAGTGTGTTCGAAGACGACCACAAAGAAGGGCATTCGCAGCCCGGACGAGTCGGGATGCACTAAACGAACCGATGCTTGAAAACCGGGCAAAGTCGGGTGGTCCATCGCAACACCGGTGCTTCCTGACGAATGTCTCGCACGATCGCCTGATTGGATCCAAACTGCTTTAAGCTCGCGGCAAAGAGCGCCCACGTGAGCAGGCACTTCAAAACGACTCGCCTGCTTGAGGCAGTGGGCATCCGCCGGGCGGCGCAGCCAGAGCATGGCCGACTCGTTGGCCGCGTGATTGTGGTAGAGAACGTTCAATTCCCAATCGAGCACCACGATCGGAAGCGGCAAGGGCGCCAGGACGAGTTCAAGGGCGCCGCGGGCGCTTCGTTCGCGTTGCAGTTCCAACACGCCGTTCAAGGCCGCGCTGAGATGCCCGTGCAACGATCCGATGGTCCCCAGCTCTGCTCGTGAAAAATCGTTGTCATCCTGCAAGCGATTCAGCCCAATCAACGCACGCAGCGAGGTCTGGTGCCAGAGGGCGAGAACCACCGAAAACCGCTCGTGCTGCGGCGTCATGAACTCACGATAGAACCTCGACCTGCGCAGCTGCGCATCGGTCATCACATCGCTAAATGTCGCCAGATGCCTTTGAGGATTCGCCAGCAAAAATGCTTTCAATGGATGACGCGCGAGAAAGCGCTGAAACTGCGAATCGGCTTGCAACGCCGTCTCCGCGCGGAAGGCCGCGCTCGGCGGCAGCCAATCCTGCACCGGAGCAAACCAGAGGGTAACCCCCGGCAAAGCCGAGTGAAGGACGCGCTGCGCACTCCGCCAAAACTGCTTCAATGTCTTCGCCGCATGCAAGTCGAGCAAGGCCTGCAGTTCTGCGTCTAACGCGCTCGTTATTCTCCTGACGCGCATGTCTGTGGGGTAACTAGCAGATGAATACGACGTTCCTTCACCAGAAAGCGAGAAGTTTTTCCCGCGCCGCCGATTAGTTCCTTTGGACTAACGAGTCCGCAACAAGCGGGCGGTGGAGGAACGGCAGATTTTACTCCGTACGGCGGATAGACGGCATTCGCCGGGATTCCCTACACTTCTACAACTCAAGAAAGTCGCGCGGAATAAAGCGTCTGCCAGCCCCAGCCCCCAGCCCCCACAGCCCCAGAAAGGCAAAAAATGAATATCTTAAACCTCACAAGCAAGCTCACCTCGCGATTGCGCGCATTGGCCGCCGGGATCATGCCGGCAGTCGTGACATTGGCTGCGGGCGCTCTCCTCCTGCCGGGCATGGCGTCCGCGCAGATCAGCAGCTCTGGCAACGATTTCATCGTCGGATTCCTGCGGCAAATCACCACTCCCACGGTCGAGCTGCACCTGACCAGCTCCGTGAGCATGAACGTCCAGGTGGAATACCCGGTCGGCACAAACCTCGGCCCCCCGGTGGCGCTGACCCCGGGCGGCGTCACGATCGTGCCGATCCCCAACACGGCGGCCAATGGCTGGACGAACGGCGTGCCTCAGGCGAACGCGGTTCGCGCGTCCTCGGTGAACTCCGCGCAACGGTTCACCTGCTACATGATCAATCGGGCGCAGGCCACGTCGGACGCGGGCCTTGCGCTGCCACTCGACACGCTCGGGAATTTCTACCGCGTCATCACTGCGACCCCTACCATCAGCGGGTTCGGCTCGGAGTTCGTGGTGGTCGCCACGCAGAACGGCACGACCGTGACGATCACGCCGAGTCAAAACCTCGCGAGCGGCCAGCCTGCGGGCGTGCCCTTCAATGTGACCCTGAACCGTGGCCAGGGATGGTTCGCGTTCGGGACGACGAGCGGTGCGGCCGGTGACCTGACCGCATCGACGGTGCAGTCGACCCTTCCCGTCTCGGTGACGAACGGTGTCGGGTGCCAGAACATCGACGCCGGGGCCTGCGATCATGTCTTTGAGGTCGCGCAGCCGGTCCAAACCTGGGGCACCGGGATCCCGGCCGCGAATCTGCCCGGCTTCGCCGGGAACGGCGTCCGTTACCGGATCATGGCCGCAGACAACAACACGACCGTGCTCCAGGACGGAGCGCCGATCGGCGTGTTAAATGCGGGGCAGTTCCTCACGACTCCGCGGCTAACGGGGAGCCACTTCTTTGACGGACAAGAGGCCGGCAATCCAAAAGCAATTTTCGTGGTGCAGTTCATGCCCGGAGGCGCGAGCGGGATCTGCGCGAGCGGAGATCCATCGATCGGGAACATCATCCCCGCGGCGCAATACCTGGCCGCGTACACGTTCTCGACGGTGGGCGGCGCACAGTTCGCGTGCAACTTCGTCACGATCATCGCCAGGAACGCCGACGTGGGAACGCTAACCCTGGATGGCGCGCAGGTGCCGGCTGGCAGCTTCACGGCGATCGGGACATCCGGGTACTCGTCGGCTCTGGTCCCGGTTTCCTCGGGGTCCCACCGGACGGCGTCGGCCAACCCGCATGGGCTCACCGTCGAAGGATACAACGACTTCGACTCGTACCTCTACCCGGGCGGAGCGGCGCTCAATCCGATCAACGTGCCGCACGAAATATTCCCAGAGGAACAATGCTGCGGCGAGAAGCCGCATTTCGATGATCCGGCTTACATGGCCGTGTTCACTGGCCGGGTGGCGGTTTCGACATACTTTGGGCCTGCTTCAACCGACTTTGTGCTGGAGGTTGTCGATCTCAAGGACCAGGCGTCGGCTCCGCTGGGGAGCAATTACGCACCTCCGATTTATCGCGGCCCGGCCTCGTCGCCTTGGACCCGAGGCCGTCTGGGAGAAATTTTCGGCGTCGCGCTCGATGAGCTCGGCAATATCTACGTCACCGCCACCACTGCCTACAACGGCGACTTTTTTCCTGCTGGAGCCACTCGCGGGGAAATCTACAAAATCAACGGCGCTACGGGGGCAATCACCACGTTCAACGCCCTGCCTCAACACTTGCCTGTCGGCACCGGAGCGGGGTTAGGAAATATCGCCTTCGACTGCACGCATCAGAACTTCTATGTGAGCAATATTGACGATGGCCGCATCTATCGGCTGGACCTAAACGGGAACATTTTGAGCCTTTGGGATCACGGCCTTAATCTCCCCTCTGCGATCCCCCCCTCGGCCGCCATTCCCGACAACCCCACGAACGCCTTTACGGCCTTGGGCCGGCGAATCTGGGGGCTGCGGGCGCATGGCGAGCGGCTCTATTACGCAGTGTGGTGGGAAGACCAAGGCCGGGTAGATCCCGCACACAGCAATGAAATCTGGTCGATCGCACTCGCACCGAACGGGGCCTTCGTTGCTGGGACGCAGAGGCTGGAGATCTCGATGCCAACAGTTCTCGCCACATCCTGGTCCCAACCAGTTGCGGATATCGGCTTCGGCCCAACGGGCACCATGTTGCTGACGGAACGCGGGATGCAGGCCGATACGACCCCACTGGCAAGCAACGGGCGAGCGGTAGAGTGCACGCTGAGCGAGGGCGCGTGGACCTGTAACGTCACGAAATTCAAGACCGGCAATCCTTTTACTTTCAATACCGCCGCTGGAGGCGGCGACTACGACTTTAGCGCCGGAGGTCGCGTCTGGGTAACCGCCAGCAATCTTCGAAATTCTTTTCCAGCCTCATTTATCGACGGACTTCAGGGCCTCCCCGCCAGCGGCGGCACGACTTCCAACAGCATCTTAATCGACCTGAATAGCAATACGTCAGTGTCAAACGCTACCGAAATTGGCGATGTCGAGATCCCGTGCCCGGATTGCGAAATAAACGGCACCGTCGTTACGCCCTCTACGGTCGGGAGCCCCTATACCTACCAATTCACCATCACCAATCATTCGAACCAGCCAGCTAGTAGCGTAGTGATACTTCCGGTAAGTGGTGTCACTACGATCACTCCCCAGACATTCCAGATTTCCCCGCCACTCGCGCCGGGCCAGACCAGCCAGGTGTTGACTATTACCCTGGGCGGCGCTCAACCTGGCGGGCAGGCCTGCTTCAATATCGCTTTGGTCACTGCGGATGGCAGCAACTGCTGCTCGCGACAGGTATGCGTCCCGATACCGAGCTGTTTCGAAGTCCTGGACCAGCGCATCGAGAGCCTCCCTAACAATATGGCAAGGGTAACGGTCACACTCAGGAGCCTCGAGAGTTATACGCTCTACTATGCGGCGATCTCCGTTGGGAATGGCAAGACGGCCACGCCCGACTTTTTTACCCTGTCTCCGCCGGTACCGCCGCTCGGCACCACCACGATCTCGACGATTATTTCACCGGTCGCACCAGGCGAAACCATCTTCTACACGCTCTCGGTCCACTATGACTATTTGGAGATCTGTTGTTCCAGAGAACTCTCCTTCACGGCCAGTGGAACTCCGCCTCCGGGCGGGACACCTACACCCACACCAAGCGTGCCTCCGGGCGGGACACCTACACCAACGCCAGGCGGGGGACGTCCTCCGGGGCCCCTCAACCTCTCGACTCGTCTGCGAGTTCAGCCGGGTGACAATGTCGGCATCGGCGGGTTCATTATCACCGGAGCCGCTCCAAAACACGCGATTATCCGGGCCATTGGACCTTCATTGACGCAACTCGGTGTCCCTAACGCGCTGGCTGACCCGGTGCTGGAATTGCACGGCCCCGGCGCGTTTGCCACGATCACGAACGACAACTGGAGAGAAGATCCCGTGCAGGAAGCCGCGATCCTGGCCACCGGCCTCGCCCCGGCCGATAATCTCGAATCAGCGATTGATGCGACCTTGAATCCAGGTGCCTATACCGCTGTGATGCGGGGCACGAATAACACCTCGGGTGTGGCCCTGATTGAAGTCTACGATCTCAGTCAGGCAGTAGCTCCGGCGGAGCTGGCTAATCTTAGCACGCGGGCCTTTGTCAGCACCGGTGACGACATTGTGATCGCGGGCTTCGTGCTGGGAGGTGGGAATGGTGATGGCAGGGTCGCGCTCCGCGGGATGGGCCCGAGTCTTAACGCGGTGGGAGTGACTAATGCGCTGGCCGATCCCACGCTGGAGCTCCGCGACGGCAATGGAGCGCTCCTTATTGCGAATAACGACTGGCAGGATGACCCCACGCAAGCTTCAGAGCTCATGTTCGCCGGTCTCGCGCCGACGAACGCATTGGAGTCTGGGATAGTCGCGACGCTGCCACCGGGCACTTACACCGCACTGCTGGCCGGGAACAATAACGGCACTGGAGTCGGCCTGGTGGAATTCTACGATCTCAATGCGACTGGAGCGCCCAATCCAGGAGGCAATCCGTAACCGATCTTTCACCGAGACCTCGGCAGAGTGACCCGCCTCGCTCGGCGCAGGCTGGCTTAGACCCGAAGTGATAATCAGGTTCCATCGCACGGAACTGAGCCGACAGTTATGCCCGGCTTCGACTGCGCTCAGAATGACAAACTGAGCGGAATCGCAAACTCGCGCGCTTGAAAGCGCGACACTAAGCGGTCGGGGCGGCGGTTCCCGGCTCTTCGACCGATAGTTGCTCGTAGGTCTCGCGCACGATCAGGTCGACCACGGCCTTCATGTCGTGCCCCGACTTCTCCCACACTTCGAGCTGACGATCGGCGCCGGTGCCTTCTCGCAAAAGTTTTTCGACGTGTGCAATTTCCTTCCGGCTCCCCAGCTCATCGACTTCGGCTTCGACAAATTCGAGGATTTCATTGATGAGGCTTCGAGTCTCGACCTCCTCTTCGCGTCCGAAATCGATCAATTTTCCATCGAGCCCGTAGCGCGAAGCGCGCCAGCGGTTTTCATCGATGACGCGCCGCCGGTAGATGCGGAAGCTCAGGTTCTGGCGCTGCAATTTATGCAGGTGCACGACGACCGCTTGAATGAGCGCCGCCATGGCCAGGGTGTCGTCCACGCGTGATTGCGCGTCGCACACCCGAATCTCGAGCGTGTCGAAAAAGGGATGGAGCCGGATGTCCCACCAAATCTTCTTCGCGTTGTCGACGCATTTGGTGCGCACGAGCAGCTTCAAATAATCCTCGTATTCGGAGAGGCCTTCGAAGGCATCGGGAATGCCGGTGCGCGGGAAACGCTCGAATACCTTCAGCCGGTATCCCTTGAAGCCCGTGTTGCGGCCGACCCAGAACGGCGAATTGGTCGAAAGCGCGTAGATGTGCGGCAAAAAGTAGCGCGCCTGGTTCATGACGTGGATCGCCATCTCGCGATCTGGAATTCCCACGTGAACGTGCAGCCCGAAGATCAGGTTCGCCCGCGCCACCTGCTGCATGTCCTTCACGATTTCCCGATAACGCTCGCCCTCGGTGATGAGTTGATCGTGCCAATGGGAAAATGGGTGCGTCCCGGCCGACGCGATTCTCATTCCGCCGCGAGCGGCGAGCCGGGCGAGATGACTGCGGAGCTCGATGACGTGCGAGCGCGCATCCACGACCGACTGGCAGATCTCGGTGCCCAGCTCGACGACCGACTGGTGCATCTCCGGCTTGAGCTGCTCCTTCAGCGTCAACTTCCCGCCTTCCAGAATTTCCTGGATGTGCGAGCGCAGTTCGCCGGTCTGCGGATCGACGATCGCAAACTCTTCCTCGATGCCGAGGGTGAAAACGTGGTCTTTCGGGATCACGCAATCAACAAGCGCCAAATCGCGAGGCGATGCAAGTCCCTGCGTTTGGGCTTCGTCTAAGGCATGTCATCCCGAGCCGCGCGGACGGCGAGGGACCTCGCAGTCGGACGAAGCGCTTCCTGGTGATGATGGGATGCGGCGCGCGGAATGCGTGGTGCGATCCGCGGTTGACGGCGATTACCTTGCGATTGTGAGGTCCCTCGCCGTCTGCGCGACTCGGGATGACAAGCATGGCGTGAACGATTCGGATAGGTTCGTTCAGGCCAGCTCGTGCAGCGGGCGCTTCATGACGGCGGCCTGCACAAATTTGCCCCAGCTCAGGTTGTCCTGCCCGGGAACGTGCTCGCGCGCTTTGCGAATCGCCATCTCCGAGACCGCCTCGACCACCCACTCGAAGTTCTCCTGGCCGACGCTGGCGGCCTCCGCATCGGGCGCGGGATTGCAGAAATCGATCGCCATCGGAACGCCATCGCTGATGGCGAACTCAACCGTATTCAGGTCGTAGCCGAGATATTGATTCAAGGTCAGGACGCCTTCGTGGACTTTTTCCAGGATTTCCCGGGGCGCGTTCCACTCCGTTTGGTAGCGGAGGTGATAAGGGTTCCGCGGCTCGTAGGGCATGATGCGGACGTTGCGCTGATCGATCGAGTAGCAGCGAAAGTACATGTCGAATCTCACTTCCTCCTGCAGCATCATGACCAATTGTTCGGTCTCGCTATAAGCCCGGAAAAATTCCTCCGGGTTATGCAGGCGATACACGTTCTTCCAGCCCCCGCCGGCGAACGGTTTGAAGAAGGCGGGCCAGCCCACGTAATTAAAGATGCCTTCCCAATCGAGCGGGTAGCCGAGGTTCCGGAATGAATTGTCGTTCGTATCGGGCGGCGGCTGATGGGACGGGAGCAGAACGGTCTTTGGCACCGCGACACCGATCTTCGTGGCGAGGGCATTGTTAAAGAACTTCTCATCGGCGCTCCACCAAAAAGGATTGTTCACCACGGCTGTGCCGGTGAGCGCCGCATTCTTTAAAAAGCCCCGATAGAACGGCACATCCTGCGAAATGCGGTCGATGATGACATCGTAACCGCACGACTCGCCCTGGACCACTTTGTCGATGCGGACGAACTCCGCCTGAATGTCCTTGCCGCCGGTTTTCGTGTTTACGCGATCTACGAAGGCGGGCGGGAAACTGCCTTCCTGGCCGAATAGGATTCCGATTTTCTTCATAAAAGTAGGGATTTAAATGAGCGACAGGTAATAGGGCAGCATGTCGCGCCAGTAATTCCAATCGTGCCCGCACCAGCGGCGGTCGTCGAGCAAATGCTGGATGCCCTTCGAGTGCAAAATGTGGGAAAGCCGCATCGATTCATGGCGCGTGTTATCCCATTCCCCCGTGCCGAGAATGATGCCCATGTGATTGAATTTCCACGGATCGTCGATGTTCGGCAGGTAATCGTACGGACTGTTGAAATAAATGTTATCGTCGTAATAGCCGTCGAAAAACGAGCTGATCTCGAACGCGCCGCTGAGCGAGATCAGGTGACTGACGGCATCGGGGTGGCGAAACGCAATATTAGCGGCGTGATAGGCGCCGAGGCTCGCGCCGCAAACCGCCACCCGCCCGACCGAACATTCCCGGCGCGCCAGGTCGAAAACGTCCTGCGTAATCACCCGCTCGTAGGCGTTATGGGTGCGCATGCGATCGGCGGGATGAATCTCCTTGTTGTAAAAACTGTCGAGATCGATCGAGTCCGGACAATAAATCGTGATTTTTCCGCTATCGACATACCCGGCGACGGCGTCGGTTACTCCGAAATCCTTGTTCTGAGTATGGCGGCCGAAGGAAGTCGGAAAAAGCACGAGCGGGATTCCGCCGCCATCGCCAAAGGCCAGCATCTCGAATTCCCGGCTGAGATGCGGGGTCCACCAGCGAATATAACGTTCGTGCATTTCAGCTAGATCGGTTCACCGAAGCGCCACGCGCTGCGCCGGACGGCATTGAGGTCAACCGGCCCTACCTACGCGGTGTGGCGCGCCCTGCCAAGCCCGAAACATCCGCGGCCTCTGGACAACGCGTATCTCTTCGACCATACCTCTTCTTCAAAATGCGCCACACCCTGACTGGAAACATCCAACGCCACCTCGCTTTTCCTTCGAAAATTCTCGGGAATCGCCGCGATATTCTGGTTTATCTGCCCAAGGGATACCGGCGTTCAACTTCGCGGCGTTATCCGGTCTTGTATCTGCACGATGGCCAAAATGTTTTCGACGCGGCGACCTCTTTCGGGGGCGTCGAATGGGGCGCCGACGACACGGCGGAGCGCTTGACCGCGGCGAAATTGATCGAACCCTTCATCATCGTGGCGGTGGCAAACACTGGTGAGGATCGCATTCACGAATATGCGCCGACAGCGGCGCGCATCGACCCGCTCAAGCGGATACGAAGCAAGGGATCGCTGCGGAGTTACGGACGTTTCCTAATCGAGGAATTGAAACCCTTCATCGATCGGAAATACCGCACCCGGCGCGAAGCGGAATTCACGGGACTGGGCGGTTCCTCTCTCGGCGGGTTGGCGACATTGGTCCTGGGTCTTTGGTTTCCAAATTACTTCACGCGGCTCGCGGTCATGTCGCCCTCCATCTGGTGGGACGATTGTGCGATCTACAAAATCGTGGAGGCACTCGACGAAACCGCGAAGCCGCCGCTCAAGATCTGGCTCGATACGGGCACGCACGAAGAAGGCTGGCAACGCGCCAGGGAATTGCGCGATCTCCTCGTGGAAAAGGGCTGGCGCCTCCACGATGATTTATATTACCTCGAAGCCGAGGGCTCCGATCACAGCGAAGGCGCGTGGGCGGCGCGGTTGGATCCGGTCTTGCGCTTCTTGTTTCCGCCACCGCCGCCGAACCTCGCCCCGCCGCGGCGGCCACGATTGACAGCAGCCCGCGAGGCTTTGCGGTCGATGCTGAACGGCGCGAAGCGGGCCGCGGCGTTGAAGCGTTAAAGCGTTGGGAGAGCGGGCGCTTCAACTGTTCAACGCTTCAACGCCTTCCGTATACTTCCCCAGCTTGCGAAACTTCTCGTAGCGTTGCTTCATCAACTCCTCCAGCGGTTTCGCGGAAATCCGCTCGAGATTCTGGCGCAACGCCGTCTCGAGATTAGCCGCGGCCAGATCGTGGTCCCGATGCGCGCCACCCTCCGGTTCCGGCACGATTTCGTCGACCACGCCGAGTCCGATCAAGTCTTGCGCGGTCAGCTTCAACGCTTCGGCGGCCTCCGCGGCATGCCGGCGGTCCTTCCACAAAATCGCCGAGCAGGCTTCCGGACTGATGACCGAGTAATATGCGTTCTCGAGGATTAGGACGCGATCCGCCACGCCAATTCCGAGCGCGCCGCCCGAACCGCCTTCACCGATAACCACCGCAATCGTTGGCACCCGGAGATTCATCATTTCCCGCAAATTGACCGCGATCGCCTCCGAGATGTGGCGTTCTTCCGAGCCGATCCCAGGAAATGCTCCCGGCGTATCGATCAGGGCAATCACGGGCATCCCAAACTTCTCCGCCAGCCGCATCAGGCGCAGCGCTTTCCGGTAGCCCTCGGGATGCGCGCAGCCGAAGTTGCGCTTTACATTCTCCTTCGTATCGCGGCCTTTTTGGTGGGTGATGACGACACAGCGATGGTGCCCGAGCTTCGCGAGGCCGCTCGGCATCGCTTTGTCATCGCCGAAGACACGGTCGCCGTGGAGTTCGATCCAATCGGAAAAACAACGCTCGATATAATCGAGCGCGAAGGGGCGGCGAATGTGCCGCGCCAGTTGCACGCGCTGCCAGGCGGTGAGGTTATCGTAAATCGCGCGGCGGGTTTCGCGGATCTTGTTTTCCATCGCCTCGACCTCGGAATCGAAGTCGAGCTCATGCTCATCGGAATGGTTCTTCAGGTCCTGGAGCCGCCGTTGCAACTCGAGGATCGGTTTTTCAAAATCCAGAGGATGGGATTCCATGGTGAAGAGGTTGGACCGTTGAAGCGTTTAAGCGTTGGAGCGGGAGAACATCGTCGTCCAAATTCTTCACGGTTCAACGCTTCAACGCGTAAACGCTTCAACCTAGTCCGTAATTGTGACAGCGGTCTTGGTGCTGACAAGGCTGCTCAGCTCCGCCACGTCGGACGCCGCCAAACCGAGGCCCGGCGGCGGCGGCTGGCCCGACTCATCCCGATGCGTGGCGTCCGGCTCGGAGTAAAGAAAGTAGCTTGGCTGAGCCAGGCGAATCCAGCGCGTGCTTCCGACGTACTCCTTGGTCCCGAAGCCCACGCGCTTGCCGTCCTTGAAGGCCAAAATCTCCGCGACACGGGTGGTGATCCTCGGTGGCTGCTTGCCCGACACCCTCAGTGTCTTCACCCGATACCGTTTAAAGAACTGGCCGTGATCGAGCAGCACCACGGTCTGGGCGTTGCGCTGGATGAACAGGGAAAAATCCGGATGCGAGATCAACAGACGCTGGCCCACATGCAGCATCGTGTTGGTTAAATTATTCGTGCGCATGATCAACTCCGGCGTGGTCTTCGTCTTGTTCGCGATCCTGGCCAGGACATCCCCGCTGCGCACAATGTATTCCTGCTTTTCCGGTGAACGATAACCAGAGAGGAGGATCTCGGTATTCACGTCGCCGAGGAGATCCTTTGCCTCCTCGACGTGGAGGCCGCTGGGGTATTTCTGGAGAAACAGGACCAGGGCGTCCCGCGCTTCCGCCAGCTTATTTTCCTGTCGCAATTTGGCCGCGGCCTGAAACTCCGGCAGGCTGATGTCCGGGACCGGCTCGACCGGAATTTCGCCGCTTTTCTCGGCGCTTATCGTCCGCGCCGGCTTGACGAAGAGGTCATAGGTAAAAAATGCCGCTCCGCCGAAAACGAGCACCGCGAGCAAGAGAACGAAAAGCCATTTCATGGTCCTGGATCAAATATGAATCGTGTCGCGCCGGTGGCCACGCGTTCGCATCGGCGTCGCGGCGCTGCCGGGGTTTGCACCGCGGCAGCTGACAATCCCCGTCTAGGAAAAGGTCTCCCAGGCGGCGGGTTGGGGCAGGGGCTCGCCGTCCTTTCCCCACGTGAAGTGGCAATCCTGGCAGTAAAATTCCTTTGGGAAAATCTTGAGGGCGAAAAGAATGCTGGCGAGCCACGGAGTGATAAACTTCCGGGTCAATTGGGGATACTCGACGCGCGGTGACTTGCATTGAGGACAGCGGATGGCCGTGCCGATTTGCGGATCGCTCGCCTCCCATTCGACCATCAATTTGTTGGCCGCTTCGAAATCTTCCTCAGCGACCAGGACTTTCGCATTCGCCTGGGGCTTGGACATGAAGACGGCCTTCTGGAGACGGCCTTCATTATGGATATCCGCCTTCACGCCCGCTTCTTGCAGGCGGGTTTTAAGATGCTTCGCTTGAGCAGGCTCGTTGAATGTCGCAATCGTCACCATAATTTCATTTCACCCGGCAGGGTTTGCGCTGCCTCATCAAACATCAACTACTGGCCGAGTGCAAGATTCGGCGGCGGGAACCATTTATAGACCATGAAATAGACAAGCACGCCCGTGACCGAAACGTAAAGCCAGATCGGCATCGTCCAGCGCGCGATGCGGGCATGCTTGTCCCAGCGCCGCCGGAAAACCGGGATCAGCGTCAGGATGACGAGCGGCAGGACAGTGAACGCCAGCAGGATGTGGGAAATGAGCATCGTGAAATAAAAATACCGCACCGCTCCCTGCGCCGTGAACTGGGTGGAGCGTTCGCCCACGTGCGCATGATAAATAACGTAGCCGACCAGAAAGAGCATCGACGACAAGACCGCCGTGATCATGCACGCCACATGCCGCCGCCAATGGCCGCGCCGGATCAGATACCAGCCCGTGGCGATGAAGAGCGTGCTGATGGAATTGAGCGATGCGTTGAGGGCTGGAAGATCGGAGATGGAGATCACGTGGAAGCGTTGCAGGGTTGAAGCGTTGAAGCGATTGGTACCTTACAGTTAAACGCTTCAACGCTTCAACGCTTCAACGCTTCAACCGCTTCAACCGCTTCAACCGCTTCAACCGCTTCCACGCTTCCACCGCAATGCCTTCGCTTCTCGAACCAACGCCGCCGTCCCTCGCCCGGCAATTTTACCGGCGCCAGTCGAAGAGACATCGTTCGACCTCGCGACGAGCCTTCCGTTTCCTTCTCGTCGCCATCATCTTCGCGCTGGCCTGGAGCGGATGGTATTTGGCCAAGCGCGGATTTGGACGGCAATGGCGCGACCGGGTGGTCGAAGAACTGCACAAGCGGGGCGTCGAAGCATCGGTGCGCCGCCTGACGCTCGACCCGGTTCGCGGCCTCATCGCCCAAGACGTCCGGATTTTCGATTTCAAGAATCGCGAGAATACGCTCGCGGTCATCAGCGAAGTCGCTTTGGATATTAATTACGCGGCGCTCCTGCATCGCCAGCCTTTCCTGAACGCCCTCGACATTCGTGGCGCGGAGCTGACCATCCCAACCCCCCAGGCGGGCGTGAAACCAAAAATCACCCAATTCCGCGCCCATATCTATTTTCCGCCGGAGCAGATCTATGTCAGCCAGGCCGAAGGAATGTTTTGCGGCGTCCGGATTTCCGCGACGGGCCAGCTCATCAAACGGAGCGACTACAAGCCGTCCGGAGAAATTTCCGACGAAGAGTGGCGTCAGCGGATGACGCTCATCCAACGTGTGGCGGACGAGCTCCGGCGGTTCAATTTTCCCGGCGAGGCGCCCGCGCTTCAGGTAAAATTTTCCGGCGACCTCTCCCAGTTCGAGACCGCCCGCGCGGAAGCGACTCTGCGTTGCGACCGCGCCCAACGCGGGCCGTACGAAATGAAGAGCCTGGCGGTGGCCGCCGAGTGGACCAATCAAATCCTGAACATCAAGCAGTGCGAATGGGCCGATCATGCCGGGAGTTTCTCAGGGCGGACCAGCTGGAGCCGCGAAACGAAAACCGCGGATTTCCAGGCACGGAGCACGCTCGACGCCAAGCAATTCCTCGAGGCGTTCGGCTTTGGACAATTGTTGACCGATCTCGTTCTCAGTTCGCCCCCCGTGATCGAGCTTTCCGGGTCCGGCAACTTCGCTGAAGCGACCCCGCGCGTGAGTGTGATCGGCAGCGCCGTTCTCGAGAACTTTACCTACAAAGCAGCGCCATTTCTGAAGATGGCGGGAGATTTTTCCTGGAACGGCGAGCGTGGAATGCTGCGCGGCCTGCGCCTGCGGCATGAGTCCGGCGAGCTCACGGCCGATCTCCTCGAAGCGCCGGATGACTTTCGCTTCAATCTTGAAAGCAGCATCGATCCCGCTGCCTTGCGCGGGATCGTTTCACCGGAAGTGGGCCGGTTCCTCGGCGAGTGGGAATGGCGCAAGCCTCCATTAGTGCGGCTCGCTTTCCGCGGCCCCAGCCGCGCTCCCGCGACGTGGACCGGGGACGGCACCGTGGCCCTTCAGCGCACCCGCTTCCGCGGCGTGTGGATGAACAGCGCAAACGCGAATGTCCGCTTGGAAAAGGGCGCGCTTACCTTCGACGAATTTCGGGTGACCCGCGACGAAGGCGCCGGCACGGGATCATTTACCTACGATTTTGCGAAGCGCGAAGTGCGTCTCAACGAGATCAGGAGCACGCTGCGGCCCTCGGACGCGATTGTCTGGATCGAGCCGAAACTCCTCAAAGCAGTTACGCCCTACAAGTTTCGCCAACCGCCCAGCATTACCGCAAACGGCGTCGTCCATTTTGGCGCGCCCAACGACCACCTCGAACTCACGGTCGATGCCCCCGCCGGGATGGATTATGTCTTCCTGGGCAAAACGCTGCCGATCGATCGCGTCTCCGGGCGTCTTCTCTTTACCGACAATCGGCTCCAGCTCAGTGAAATCGCGGGCACACTTTTTACCGGGACCGTCCGGGGAGCGGCCGACATTTCCCTGGCGAAAGGCGATCCGCGTTATCAGGCGAATGTCGTGGTCGACGGCGTCGACTTCCCGCGCGTGGCCGATCTCTACTTCAAGCACGAAACGGCGCGCGGCCGCTTGAGCGGGACCTATGCCTGGACCGGTTTGGGCAGCGAAGCTCGCAGCATGCGCGGCAACGGAAGCGTGAAAGTGACCGAGGGCGACATCTTCGCCATTCCCATCTTTGGTCCCCTCTCGGGGCTCTTGAATGCCATCATTCCCGGCGCGGGTTACAGCGTGGCGCACAAGGCCAACGCCACCTTCACCATCAAGGAAGGCGCGATCCATACCGACGATTTCAAAGTTTCCGGCAAACTTTTTGGAATGGTCGGACACGGCGACGTCCGATTTCTCGACGACGAGTTGGACTTCCACATCCGGATCGATGCCGGCGGGCCCGGCGTGTTATTGACGCCGGTGTACAAACTTTTCGAGTACAAGGGCGAAGGCAGCATTTCGAAACCGACCTGGCGTCCGAAGAATTTTTAGGTCTTTGTCATTCCGAGCGAAGTCGAGGAATCTCTTGCTGTTTCTTGGCGGTGCCAGTCAATCAAAGTAAGAGATGTCTCGACTTCGCTCGACATGACAAAAGACGCAATTCTCCTCGGCGCTCATATGTCGATCGGCGGTGGCGTGCATCGGGCCATCGAGCGCTCGCGTGCGATCGAGTGCACGGCGATGCAGATTTTCGTGAAGAACAACATGCAGTGGTTCGCCCGCCCGTTGCAGCGCCTGGAAATCTCGGCGTTCCTCGATCACGCCCAGCGCGCCGAACTGCATTCCGCTTTCGCTCACGCCAATTACCTGATCAATCTCGCCGCCACTAATCCGCGGTTCCTCGCCAACTCGCTTCGCGCCCTTTCGGAAGAGCTGGTGCGGGCGGATCAGCTCGAGCTGCCCTTTTTGGTCCTCCATCCGGGCGCGCACCTGGGCGCCGGCGAAGAGGCCGGCCTCGCCAAAATTGTCAAATCGATCGACCGCGTCCTGGCCGGCTTGCGGAAAACGAAGACCCGCATCGCCCTTGAGACCACCGCCGGGCAAGGCTCGTGCCTTGGCCATCGCTTCGAACACCTCGCCTACATCATTGCGAATGTGCGCGAGCCGGAGCGCCTCTGCGTTTGTCTCGATACCGCGCACGTTTTTGCGGCCGGTTACGAATTGGGCACCGGGAAACTAACGAAACGAATGTTCGCGGAATTCGACCGCACGATTGGGCTGGAGCGGCTGGTCGCGTTGCACCTGAACGACTCGAAAACGGGGCGCGGTTCCCGGGTCGATCGGCACGAACATATCGGCAAAGGGCAGATTGGTTTGGAAGCGTTCCGCTTCATCATGCGTGATCGCCGCTTTCGAAAAATTCCAAAAGTCCTCGAAACGCCGAAAGGCAAAGAGCTGAAGGAAGATGTGGAGAATATGCGGACGCTGCGCTCACTTCTGTAGTCGCGAAGCATGAACGCTAAAGCAAAGCGCGCGGCACTTGCACTTGCACATTAACTTTCACTTACACCCTCTGGTGATCTTGCTTCGAAAACGTGGACTGCACTGTTGGTTAAAAGTTGAGGTTAGAGGAAACGGTTTTCAAAATCCAGTGGGGTGAGGTAGCCGAGAGCGCTGTGAGAGCGGCGGCGGTTGTAGAAGGTTTCGATGTAATCGAAAAGGAGGAGGCGCGTCTGGCGCTTGCTCGCTGGGGGGCGCCGGGCGAAGCACTCGGTTTTGAGAGTGGCAAAGAAGCTCTCGACCAGGGCATTGTCGTAACAATTGCCTGGGCGGCTCATGCTGGAGACGGCGCCGAGACTATGGAGCTGGGCCCGGAAGCGTGCGCTGGCGTACTGGATGCCGCGATCGGAATGGTGCAAGAGACCGGGCGCAGGGCGACGCGTGCGCCAAGCGCGTTGGAACGCTTCGGTGACCAAGGTGGAGTGGAGGGTGGAGGCGGTCGCCCAGCCGACCACTTTACGGCTGTAGGCATCGAGGGTGACGGCGAGATAGAGCCATCCCTCCTGAGTGTGAAGGTAAGTGATGTCGCTTTGCCAAAGTTGGTCGGGCCGCTCCGGGGCAGGGACTTTGGCCAGCCAATTGGGAGTCAGCGCCAGGGGATGAATGCTCTGAGTGGTCTGGGGCCGGAAGCGTCGCTTTTGCCGGACCGAGAAGCCGGCCGCGCGCACAAGACGCGCCACGCGGTTCTTGCCGCAGCGCCAGCCTTGGGCGCGGAGTGCGGCACAGAGCCGTGGGCTGCCGTACGTTCGCCGACTTTGGAAAAAAAGCGCTTTGAGCAGCCTGTGTAATTGCTCGTCCTGCTGGCGGCGCGGACGGCATGCTTTACGCCGATGGGCGTAAAAGCCGCTTTTGGAAACCGCCAGAATCTCGGCCAACTGCGCGATGGAATGATCAGGGGCGAGCGTTTCCATCAACGTGAAACGTCTCCTGGCATCCCGGCCGATAAGATGCCCAAGGCTTTTTTTAAAATGTCGCGCTGCCGGCGCAAATACTCGTTCTCCTGCCGCAAGCGACGCAGTTCATCCGCGGGTGCACTCCCTGGCGGGCGTGTTGCGGCGCGCTGCGTGGCCTGCACCCAGCGACTCACCGAGCAAGTGGAAACGCCCAGATCGCGTCCCACCTCCGTGATCGTCCGACCCTCCTTTACGAGCGCGATCGCGCTCTGCTTGAACTCCCAGTCATAACGCCGCCCATGGCGGCTCTTGTTGTTTTCCACGGTTCTGTCTTACTCCTTTCAGTAAGTGCAGTCCGCAAAAACGAAGCAACCTCAG
>DATMEN010000004.1:0-375828 GCA_035556975.1 Chthoniobacterales bacterium | reverse complement strand
GATATTTTGGCGCTCTCAGCCGTTGTGCGCGCGAAAACTCCGATTCGCTGAAGCACGAATTTACCAGGCGCCGCAGCAGGATGTCAGGGCGCGCCTGCCACGTCGTAGCCTCCGACCGCGCCTTTTGGGGCCGCGGCGTGGCCACCGAGGCGCTCTCCGCTTTCCTCATCCTGGAACAGACCCGGCCGCTTCACGCGGGGGTGGCGAAGCATAACGTGGCCTCGATCCGCGTCCTGCAAAAATGCGGATTCAAGCTATCTCACTCCGTGGAGGATCCATCCAATGAAGCGGACGCTTCGCACGTTCTTTTGACGCTAACAGCTTAATCTTCGAATGCGGCTGGAAGCGCCCCTCAACTCCGTGAATACCATCGTAAGCCGCTTCCGATGCCGACCCCGCAAAAAAATACCTATCCGTTTGGAGTTTACCCGCCGGGGCGGGCAATCCGCATTCCGAAATGGATTTCCGACCGATTCACACTGGCCTCGCCAGGGTTCAGGGATGCATTTCGTTATGTTCAAATTTGTAGCCAGCCACGATCTCCCTTTGTAGTGTGAAACCTGCCCCCACTTTCGACGCAATGCCCACGCCAAAGATTCTCGCTAACCTCCCCACGCTCACTCGAGAAGCTGTTCGCTTCTATTGGGAAACGCGCTTCAAACAGTTGAAGAAACAGCGCGACGCCGGTGGCTCCGATCAAGGATCTCGCAGCGCGGTTACCGGTGGGGCGCAAATGAATGGGTTTATTGAATTGCTCACTAAACTCGTCATCGAGGCGGGGATTGATCGTGCCCACATACATTACGAACAATCTCTTGAATTGCCTGGCTACTTTCGTCCGAATAAGAAATGGGATTTCATCGTCGTTGTGAATTGCCAACTCGTTGCTGCGCTGGAAGCGAAGTCGCAGGTTGGACCGTCCTTCGGAAATAATTTCAACAACCGCACGGAAGAAGCGATGGGCACCGCTCTCGATATGTCGACCGCATTTCGGGAAAACGCCTTCGGTTCCGCTATACGACCGTGGATTGGCTACATGTTTCTTCTGGAAGATTGCCCTCGGTCGACTGCCCCGGTCGCTGTAAAGGAACCGCATTTCAAAGTTTTTCCCGAGTTCCGAAACTCGTCTTACGCCAAACGCTACGAACTTTTCTGTCGTCGTCTCGTCCTAGAGAAACACTACGAGTGTTGTGCGTTTCTCATGTCGAAGCCCGACCGAGGATTGAAAGGCGACTTTTCAGAACCGGCTGACGATCTTACGTTCTACGCCTTCGCGAACTCGCTATTCGGACATGTAGAGACATTCTTGCGAGGCCAGAAAAAGCCATGAAATTTGCCGGCGCAGAACAGCATTTGATCGACGCCATCCCGACGTTACATCGCTTGGTGCAAGGCGACGCGCGCGACTTGTCGTTTATTGCCGATAAGTCCATTCATCTTGTAGTCACCTCGCCGCCCTACTGGACGCTCAAGCGCTACAACGATTCCGAGGGGCAGATGGGCCACATCAAGGAATACGAACATTTCCTCACCGAACTGAGTCGCGTGTGGGCCGAAGTATTCCGCGTGCTTGTGCCGGGCGGACGTCTGGTTTGTGTCGTGGGCGATGTCTGCTTGTCGCGGCGCGACAACAATGGACGCCACACCGTCGTGCCGCTCCACGCGGACATCTGCGTGCAATGCCGCAAGCTGGGCTTCGATAACCTCAATCCGATCATCTGGCACAAGATTTCCAACGCCAGCTACGAAGTAAGCAACGGCTCGAAGTTCCTCGGCAAACCCTACGAACCAAACGCCATCATCAAGAACGACATCGAATTTATCCTCATGCAACGCAAGCCGGGCGGATACCGCAAGCCCACTGACGGACAGCGCCGTCTGAGCATGATTCCTAAGGAAAGGTTCGATAAATGGTTCCAGCAGTTCTGGAGCATCACGGGCGCTTCGACCAAGGAGCATCCTGCGCCCTATCCGCTCGAATTAGCAGCGCGCCTTGTCCAGATGTTCTCGTTCACCGGTGACACCGTGCTCGATCCCTTCTGCGGCACCGCCACGACCATGGTTGCGGCGCTTGAGCACGGACGAAACAGCGTCGGCGTGGAACTCGACACGGATTATTGCAGGATGGCGACTTCGCGCTTGATGAATGAGAATCGTTCCCTCTTCGGCCAGGCCCGGTTTCAAATCGAGTTGAAGCCGCACGCCGCGGTGGAATCAGCTGCAACGATTGCGGAAGCTCCGCCTGCGTACAGGACCCGCGCGCGGAAGAATGCGTCTCCAAAGGGGCGTTCGAATGGCAAAAAATAAGCTCCGACCTCTTGCCGATTCTTCCAACCTATAAAGACAGCCAGGCTTGTTTAGCGAAAGGAAAGTAGAACGCCATGGATGAAGAACTGCGTGAGCAAAAAATTGAGTACGATACGGATGTAGGTGATTCGCTGCAGGCTCTTGAAGAAAAATACAAAGAGCAGATGCGCCAGATCATTTCTCAGAAAATAGAGCTGCCAATCGCAACGCTAGTCGGGATGATTGGCAAGCAGATCAAATTGAATCCAGAGTTCCAGCGAAGAGATCGTTGGGACGTCGAACGACAGTCGCGCTTTATCGAATCGATCATCATGAATGTACCGGTTCCGCCGGTATTCCTTGGAGAGGAAACATACGGTGGATACACGGTTTTGGACGGGCGCCAGCGTCTTACCGCGCTATATGAGTTTCTGCGGAATAGCTATCCGTTGAAGGGTCTGAAAGTTTGGGCTGAGCTAAACAAATCCAACATTCGAGAGCTCGAAAAAAAAGGCATCGACGTGATGCTGCTGCGACGCTTTTTGCCTGCAGTTGTGATTTTGAAGGAGTCATCACCGCAGGTAAAATATGATGTATTCGACCGACTAAACACTGGCGGAGTCGTGGCAAACGCCATGGAAATTCGCAACGCCGTATACCCAGGTCGATTCAACTCGCACATCCACACTCTTTCCGATGAGCCGTCATTCCGAAGGCTTTGGAACATTCCGCTGGATAATCAGGAGCGTCTTACGAAACCTCTTTACTCGAAGATGTATGATCTTGAACTCGTCCTTCGATTCTTTGCTCTACGTGATGCACAGCGTATGGATCTGACATTCAAGGATTTCTTGAGTGATTTCATGCATCGTCGTAATGGCGCGTATCAGGCTGATCCTTCGTTAGAGGCAGCGGACACGAGTATGTTCTTACGTACAGCAGACAACGTCTGGAAAGTCTTCGGTGAAGACGCCTTTCAGAAGCCAGGTTCTAAGATTAAATCGGCCCCACTTGCCGACGGGATTATGCAAGCTCTTGCGGATATTCAACCGGAAAGTCTAGACGCATCAGTAAGCGACCGTATCCGACGCGCAATTCTGAAAGCGTATGAAGCCGATCCCGCCTTTCAGAAGGCGATTAGTACAGGGACAAACGGAAAGGGGGCCATAACCACGCGCATCGACACAGCCAAGCGGGTGGTCGCGGCAGCGGTCGACGGAAAAGATTACGAGCCGGATGCTATCGCGTCTAAATGAGTTCCATGCCTCACTCGACACGATTCGAGGTGTAACGGCAGATATCGACAGCCGAACCGGTGCGGCCTTTGGCAATCCGCCCCTTCAGCACGCGCTTGATACGTTGAAATGCGCTGCAGTGGTTAGCATGAGTGGCTTCTTCGAGTCCTTTCTACGTGGGACTGCGGAAGATTGTATTACGGCGATCAACGGTATGGGTCGACCATATTCATGGTTGCCGGCAGATCTTCGGGAGACCAACTTCAAGCATGGAGCGGCGATTTTTTCTCGGCGCCAAAACAACCGCGTCGCGTGGGTTGCAGCGAGTCCAGAAGATCTGGTGCGGCGACTTGGTATGACCGTTTCTGATCCCGATGCGACTTTAATGTGGGAAGCGTTCGCTGAAACATCGGCCAATCCCAACGCTGACGTTGTAATAGACATGCTTAAGAAGTTTGGTGCTCGTAACCCTTGGAATAGGATTGTCGCAGAAAGCGGTCTAGCCCGTCCGCGAATTGAGATCGAGCTCACGGGCTTTTTGTTAGTCCGCAACCAAGCGGCTCACTCCGGTCATTCCGCTGTCATACCTTCTACAAACGTAATCCGCGGCTATTGCGAAGTGTTGCAAAAGATCAGCCGCGGATTCTACGAGGTTCTTCGCAGCCGATTCGGGGCTGCGCCATTCAATCTTCCGTTAGCTCCCGCGCCGCTAATCCCAGCCGTATCAACCGCGGTCATGCCCATACTCGGACTTCCCGCGGCCGTGGTCGTTCCGGCAGCCCCAGCGGCTCCACCCGCGCCTGCACTTGTGCCCACCCCTACATTGACCCAACCGGGGACAACGAGTTCTGCTGTGATATCTCCCGGCCAAGAAAAGAGTACGTTAAAGAGATTCTTACGACGACTGTGGCAAGGCGATGCCTGAGTAGGAGTTGCGACGAAACTCTTCGCGTCAATGGTCGCGAGTCGCCTTCGCTGGCGCAAGATCATCGATTCGAGCTCGATCGCGCATCGATCAGCTCTCGCCGCTCCGTGAAAGACGCTGAAGACGCCGCGTAAGGGAGTTGGGCAAGCTATACGCAGCGAGCTCGTCGGTGACGTCGGACGTGCCGATAAGATTCCGGTAAAAAATCACCCCGGTTAACGAAGTCATCTACAAATGACGCACGCACCGGGGCGACAATCCGACGTATGTCGGATGCACAGATAGGCTATAATGTAACGACGTTGCCTCGAGTCGGGAAAACTGCTTTTGGAAGTGACGAAATACGATTTCTATTCCCGGTTCGTTGTTTCATCTCGGAAACACGATTGCCAGGAAAGAATAATTCGAATTCGGACCGGAGAGCATTCGCTCTCGATTTACAATCGCTACACGCCTTCAGGTGCATTGCGACTTCCGCTTCTACGGTGGCCGGCAAACGCCGAGTGACATACTTACACAAGGTTGCCTCGCTTGCGTGACCACGGGTTTTTATTGTCGCGTTTCTCATGGTAGCACCTCATTTTCATGATTGATGTTAAAGCAACCGGTCATTAGCGCAGTTGCGTATTGCTCTCGCGAAGTAAGAACCAGCGAGATTATGTTTTAAGCAATGCTCATCAACGGATATTAAAATTAGGAATGATCGTTAACTCAATGAGTCTGTCCGATCTCAGGAATCGCCTCCCTTCTACGGATAGCGTCTCGCATTTTTTGTAACATTCTCTTCGACGTTTCGAAAACGTTGTTCTTATCACGACCGATCTTCTCCGCGATTTCACGCAGGGAAAAACCGCGCAGAAACCGAAGTTCGAAAATCGTCTGCTCTTGCGGTGTTGCTAAACCTTGCTCGACCAGATTCTCCGCCTCCTGCAAAATCTCGCGTGGCGTCATGGCGCGCTTTGCACCAGACAGTCCACTTCCAGTCTGAAGACCGATCACCACTTCGTCAAAATAGGCATTGAGTTTCTTCGTTTCTCGCTGGCGCCGACGGTAGACACCGGCGATCGCAGTTTTCACTATCGTGGCGATATACGAAGCAGGGTCTTCAACAGTGTGGGCACGGTACCGCCGAAATATGTCGATCAAGGCGTCAGTAACCTCACAAAGGCTGTCGTCGAACGCATCGGGCGTGTCCACCTGCGTTCGGATTTTCCCGCGGTAGAACTCCCAAAGTATCCCCCAGGCCTGCTCGTCCCAACTACCGTCACGTTGCCACTGAGCGTCAATTTTCCGGAAGGCACGATTGACGTCTTCCCGAGTCGTTTTTCGTAGCGCATCCCTCTCTTCGCGATAGTGGTCTAGTATTGTGAAACCCATACGTGGTAACTCCAGTTTGAGCTTAATAACTATTTCTACACAGGGGGATGCTCCTCGCGACTCTTTTGTACCGAGAATTTGGCGATTTCTTCGATTTTCTTAATCCGGGGATACGCAGATGCGAGCGGCTTGTTGCGGGGTTCGGCAGGACGCCCCGTGATTTCCCAACTCGTCACGCGAGCGCTCTAAACGCGCCGCTGGACGCATGGTCAGGCCATAGAACAGCCGATCTTCCTCCAGATGCTCGCCTTCGCTTCCTGCATCGGCTGAGGCTATTCGCCGAATCCAGCAACGTCACGTGCAGTCAAAAAACAAAAGTGTCGTCCCGAGCGGCAGAGTCTGGTCTGATTGCGCTGTAGTGGAAGTATCCCTGAACTTTGAAATAGCAGTTTATCTGTCCTGGATTCTGGGGGTCGGACTTTTTCTGCTCGTCATCCAATTTCTCCCTGCCATATGGCATGCGCTGGAGGCAATCCGCTTTGAGCGTCCGGGGAGAGAAGTCCTCTGGGCGCTGGCGGCGGTTGTCCTTCTCGTGGGCATCTCGGTGGCAACAGATAATCTATTCGGGACCTGGAAACGGCATCCTTCGTTTGGACGTTTGGCTTACTTTGGGCAGCTTCTGCTCGCCTACAGCCCCATCTTTGCGCTGCTCCTGTGGCGAAGGCAGGGTCTCAAGACTTGTTTCCTCAGGTTTGATAAGCTGCCGGTTAAGATTCTGCTTGGTCTTGGGGTCGCCCTTATCGCCTCTTTCATTTTCCTGCTAGTGCGCGGACGGGCAGGAGCTTTCCCGGAATTCCTGACGACTCTTGGGAAGGGCGGCGTGGTCGCGATGCTTCAAACGTTCATGGAAGGTTTCGCCATCGGATTCCTGCTTTACCGCTTGGGCGCATGGATCGGTATTGGCTGGTCATCCGTCGTTGTCGCCTTCTTATTCATGGCGGCGCATATACCGAATTATACCAGCGGAACGTTTCAGCTTTCGCTGCCCGTCGCACTCCTGGCCGCGCTGGCGCATGCAGGTATTGCAGTGTTGGTCCTGGTTGGCGCGTGGAAGAGCCAGGACATTATTGTGATCGGCGTCTTGCACTGGTTCATCAATCGCGCCTCGGACTTTACCACAAACCAATAAGGCGTTGACCGGCGACGGATCGACACTTCGATTGATCAGCTCGGCCCAATCGACCAGTTCTGCTTGGCTGAGCTTGCCGTGCAGGGGAAACTTGGCTGCGCCAAGTGATTCGTTGAACCGTTAAAAATGGTTACATCGTTGAAGGACGACGTGTTTACGCTAAACTCTCTTCCAGTGAGCTTGGAACAACTGGAAAACGCGATTCTTGGCCTGACATCTGAAGAACGACAGCGGCTTGCGGTCTGGTTCGAGGAGAATCGGCAAGAATTGCTCGGCGATGAGCCGGACGAACTGAGCGAAGAGCAAATGGCCGAGGTAGGTCGCCGCCGCGAGCTGGCTCTGGCACATCCCGAATTGCTGGAACCTTGGGATGGCACGATCGAGCGCGTCCGCGAGCGACTTCATGAGTTTGGTCGTCAGAAAACTTCCCCTCGCTGAGCAAGACGCGCTCGACGCCGCAATCTGGTATGAGCAACGCCGGCCAGGCTTGGGCGAGGAATTCTTGCACGAAGTAGATCGCGCCGTTCGTGCGCTAGGCGAGGCTGCCCTGCATCATCGAATCCGATTTGCCGACGTTCGTCGGACGCCGATACACCGGTTCAAATTCTACGGGATTTACTACATCCTCCGGGACGAAGAAGTTTGGATACTGGCGATCTTTCATGGACGCGGCCACCCGCGTCGATTGCAGGAACGCGTCGGGCCAGTTGGTTAACACGGGGCGGCGAGCGAGAGCGTAAAGCTCCATCGGAGCCACGCCCGTCATGGCGTCGAGAGACGAGTGGAAACTGTCGGAGGCTTGACATCGCTCAACGCAACCGGCGAAATCGATACGGATGAAATCGATCAAAGACCGGTTCTCCGCGGCTCCGGAGGGGACGGCCGTGCATAGGGATGAAGGAAGAACAAATGGCGGGATTGCCCGCCTGGCGCCGGCGACGTAGAATACAAGCGTGACCGCGACTCAGATCATCGAGGAGATCAAGCGACTCGACCCCGAGGAACAGCTGGGCGTGATCCGGTTCGCTTACCAATTGGATGCCGAGCGAAAATTGACCGGAGACGAGTTATCCGGTTTGGCAGAGCACATGGTGAGAAGCACTGATCCCCAAGAACAAGCGAGAATTCGCGAGCAGATTATCCGCGGCTTCTACGGTCAGCGACAAAATGCCTAAGGTTCGCCGGCAAAATCTTCCGCCGGCATTGTTAAATCATCTCCTCGATCGAATCACTGACCGAGAAATCTCTGCTGATCAACTCGGTCAATTCGCGGATTGGCTCGTTACCGAGCCGGAAGTTCCGGAAGGTCGATGGTTCAAACGTTTTTCTGGAATGATTGTCTGTGGAGAGGGCGAGTTGGTGAAGACATTCCTGCGGCCGGGACAGGTTCCCGGAGGCGAAGAAGTGATTTGAATTCGACGGTCACAGACCGCCGCTACAGAAGAAGTGTTCGGCGAGGCGACGAACACGACACGCGCTGCCTTTGCCGAGGCTACGGCAGCCAAGGAGGCGCCCGCGCACGGCGGGCAGGCAGTGCGCTCCCCAGCCGGAGGCTTGACATCGCTCAACGCAAGCGGCGAAATCGATACGGATGAAATCGATCAAAGACCGGTTCGCCGCAGCTCCCGAAGGAACGGCGGTTTTGTTCTTCATCCAGATTTTTTCGACGCTCGGCTTTGCCGTCCTTTACTCGACGCTCGTCCTCTACGCGACGAAGCATCTCCAGCTCTCGGTGAAAATGGCCACTGCCTTAATGGGCGTGTTTGGCGCGTTCAACTACGGCCTGCATCTCTTCGGCGGTTACCTGGGCGGGCGTTTCATGTCGAACGGGAATCTTTTCGTCGGGGGCATGGCGCTCCAGGTCATCGGTTGCGCGTGCATTGCCGGCGGCACCCTCGCGCTGTTCTACCTCGGCCTCGCTTTCTTCCTCACCGGCAGCGGCCTGAACGTGACCTGCATCAACATGATGCTCACCCAGCGTTTCACCCCGGAGGACCCACGTCGCGAAGGCGCTTTCCTCTGGAACTACGCCGGCATGAACGTCGGATTTTTCGTCGGGTTCAGCGTCGCCGGTTACTTCCAGGCGACCGAGAGCTACGCGAGCCTTTTCATCTTCGCGACGGTCGGCAACTTTGTCGCCATCGTCCTCGCCCTGATCTCGTGGAAGACTCTGACGGACCGCAACACGCCGTTGCTCGAAGTGAAGGCGAGACAATTCCGGCTGCGCCTGTTCGCCGGCATCGCCATTGTCATCGGCCTGATTCCGGTCGTGTGGTTCATGCTCCAGCAGCACGGCAGCACCGAGATGATTCTGAAGGGGATCTGCGGCGCCGTAGCGTTGATGCTCATCTACCTCACCCTGCGCCACCCGGATCGCCGCGAAAAACGGAACATGACGGCGTATCTGATTCTGACTCTCGGCTCGCTGGCCTTCTGGTCGCTTTACCAAATGGCGCCGAGCGGCCTGACGCTCTTCGCGGTCCACAACGTCGACCTGATGATCGGCAGCCTGGAAATACAGCCGCAGTGGATTCAGAACATCAACACCGTCGTCATCTTCGTCGGTGGACCGTTGCTCGCGTCGTTCTTTCCCCGCCTGCGCGCGCTCGGGTGGAGGATCGACATACCGAAGCAGTTTGCCACGTCGCTCGTCCTCATGGCGGTCGCGTTTCTCATTCTCCCACTCGGGATCAAGCTGGCCGGCGGCGACGGCAAGAGTGCGTTCGTGTGGCTGTTCCTGAGCTACGTGCTCCAGAGCATGGGTGAGCTGCTCATCATGCCGATCGGATACGCGATGATCGGCAAGCTCGCGCCGAAGCAGTATCAGGGGGTGATGATGGGCAGCTGGATGCTCGTGACGGGCCTCGCATCACTCTTCGCGGGCGATTTCTCGGGCATGATCCCTGAGCCGAGCGGCACCACAGCGGTTACGACCAACCCCGAGTATATCAAGCTCTTCGGCACGCTCGGCGCGGCCACCCTGGTGGTGGGTATCGCGCTCGTCGTGCTTATTCCTTTCCTGCGCAGGCTGATCACCGACAAGGCGGAGGTGCCGCCCGAGGACATGGCGAAGGTTACCGTGGTGCCGTGAGCGGGTGGATCGAGCGCTCCGTCGCTCGATATTGTTGTCGCGGCCGAAGGCTGACAGAATCGAATCATCGCCCGACGGAGCGGCCGATCCACCTTTATCAAGCAAAGGCGCGGGCGGCTTGACACCGGCTTCCGCTGCGACTTGCAACGCACCCCTCGAGGGCGAGCTGAATTTGGCGGGCGGCCTCCTCACGCGTCTCCCCGTGCGTCATGATTCCGGGCCATTCAACGACTTGGGCAATAAAGCATTCGTCACCTTTTTCCGCCGAATACCAAATTCGGTTTTCGTAACCGCGAGGATCGGGTTGCAGGGTTGTATTGCCAAAGCGGTCGATGGCTGAGAGTTGATAGTTGATCGATAACGGCGTTGGCTACGGCTTCACGCCATCGAAACAGTCACCGTTGCGCGATAACCCAGGCGGCGGAGAAATTCTTCACAGTCTTGCCAACGTAATCCGAACTCGGCGACATCGGCGAGGCCAAGGCGGCCGATGATCTCCGCCAGGACTTCAGTGTCGGCTTCATCGAAGTCTGAATCCATAATTGCGCGCTCGGACCAATCGACCAATTCCGCCTGGCTGAGTTTGCCGTGCAGATAATCCGCTATTCTTTCCGCCGCGATCTGACGCGTGATCTTCATCGATCTTGAATCCTACATTTGTTTGTGACTCAAATCGACGGGAAATTTCTCGTGGATTGCGACAAGGCGGCCGTCTTGATCGTAGATTTCCTGAGCAAAACGAATCGTAATTTCGGCTGCGTCGACTTCCTTGACATAGCGGGCGCGTCCGCCAGCACGGCCCGCGAATTCGCGAAAATAACGTCTCCCGCCGCCAGGCAATTCCTCCCAGTGCTTAAACGTTCTTTCGTTTTGCGCCCGGGAAGCCATCGCAGGCAGAATATCTTGCGAGTGGCTATTATCCTAGCCCGAACGCAAGACACGCGCGCTACCCGGACTTCCCAAAACGCGGACGTGACAGAGCACGTCCCTCCAAGGAAATCCTTCGACCGCGCTCAGGATGACTACGCGGAACGCGTTGTCATTTCATGCGGTCGAAGGTCTTTTGTAAGAGCGCGAGATCTGAAGGGTTGCCGAGTTTCTCGCGCGTCTGGTCGATCCACTTCTTTTCCAAGGCGTTTTTTGTTGGCCGATCAGATTCGTAAAATACTCCAAACACTCCCGGGAATGGGAGTTGGGCCAGCTTATACGCGGCGAGCTCGTCGGTGACGTCGTGGCGGAGTTCGTCCTCCGGGGTGTTGTCCCACTTTTTCTCGTCAATCAGGGCGAAGGCGCCGCCTTTGCGCGGGTTCGCGGGATCGAAGGCGCCGGGAAAAAATTCGACGCATTCACTCAGGCATTCGATGACGGAGAAGCCCTGGTGGTCCATGGCCCGCTCGATCATCTGGATCATGTGGTTGACCTGGGTGGCGTGCGTGCGCGCGACGAAGGTGGCCCCGGCGCAGATGAGTTGTTTCATCGGGTTGACGGGCATGTCGATCGCGCCGGTCGGGTCGGTCTTCGATTTGAAACCAATCGGCGACGTCGGCGAGGTCTGCTTTTTCGTGAGCCCATAGACAAAATTGTCCATGATGAAATAAGTCATGTTGATGTTCTTGCGCGCGCCGTGATTGAGATGGTTGCCGCCGATGGAGAAGCCGTCGCCGTCGCCGCCGAAGAGAAAGACGTGCAGGTCGGGCCGGGCCAGGCTGATGCCGGAGGCGAGCGGAACGGCGCGGCCGTGAATGAAATGCGCGCCGTAGCCGTTAACGAAATACGGGAAGCGCGAGGAACAACCGATCCCGGCCAGGGTGACGATCTTCTCGTGATCGAGCTGCCGTTTCTCGATGACTTTGTAATAAGAGGCGAGCACGGCGAAGTCGCCGCAACCGGGGCACCAGGTCGGGTGGTCGGCAGTGACGGCTTTTTTGGTGACTTTTTCGCGGATGAATTCCAGCGGGGCGTCAGGCGGCGGTGTGGCGACGGCTGTGGCAGAGCCGTTTCCGTTTGGTGGTGTTGGGTTTTGTTCAGTGCTCATTTTGGGAAATTAGAAGAGGTCTTCGGCGAGGGCGCCGAAGACAACACGCGAGGGCGCGTGCGCTCCCCAGAGGAAAAAATTCTCGCGCTCATTTCTGATTCGTTTCGTCGCCGGAAAGGGCGGTGGCTGCGCCTTCGGCGCGTTCGCCGGGCGGATGCTTGGAATGATCGGCGAGGCCGGATGAGGCTTTGGCGGCCTCAGTTCCAGGCTTGGTTGGCGTATTGTCACCGGCACGATCGACGGCGTCCGGCACTTCCGCGGCAGCGCTCTCGGTGGCGGCGGCAATGTCCGGATCCTTCACAGGTTCGTTTCCGTTTGGTGGTGCTTGGTTGGTTTCGCTGCTCATTTTTGGAAAACTAATCAAGGAAAGGGAATCGCACGTTATTCAACGGGGTCCCTCGACTTCGCTGCGCTTCGCTCGGGATGACAATGGTCATGTTACCCCACTCCCTGCGGGACGACTTCTTTCAAGGTCTTCACGTTCTCGGCTGAGCAATCAGTGTGAACGATGGCGACGCCCTCGCGCGGAATATTCCGCGCGGCAAACGAGCGTCCTTCGAAAACGCGTTCGAGGATTTCTTTCACGCGGTAGGTGAGACCGTCAGTCTTGGTCGCGCTTTCGATTTTCGCCTCGCAGTAACGCGCCCGGAGAATGGTGGCCAGCTGGCCGAAACCGTAGATACCCTGGTCGTTCATTTCGACGACAACGATGCGTTTGAACCGGGCAAAGATTTTTTCGAGGCCGTTCGGCAATGGGTGGATGTGCCGTAGATGCAGCGCGCCGGCCTTCTCGCCATTTTCGCGCGCCAGCTTCACCGCGTCGTGGATCGGCCCGTAGGTGGAACCCCAGCCGATGAGCAGCGTGCCACCTTCCTGATCGCCATAGACTTCGGGAACGGGAATTTCCTCGGCGAGCTGGCGCAATTTGTTGCGGCGTTTCGCCGTCATGGCCATGTGCAACTTCGGGCTGCCGGTGGGATGGCCCATCTCGTCATGCTCGAGGCCGGAGACGAGCGGATATTTCCCGTCGATCATCGGTGCACCGGGCGTGGCGTGTTGCGTAATCTGATCGACCGCGTATGGCTTGAAACCGGCGGGGCGCGGCGACAGATCGAGTTTCGGATCGATCATCAAATCCTTCAGCTCCGGTTCGTCGAAGGCTTCGATGCGCGTGGCGAGCGAGGTGTCGCTCAAAATAAAAACGGGCGTGCTGTATTTGCGGGCGATGCGCGCGGCTTCGATCGCGGTGTAAAAACAATCTTCCACCGTTGCGGCCGCCAAAACGACGCGCGGGCTGTCGCCGTGCCCGCCAAAAATCGCCTGGAAGAGATCGCTCTGCTCGACGTTAGTGGGCAGTCCGGTGCTCGGACCGCCGCGCTGCACGTTGATAATGATAAGCGGCATCTCCGACATCGACGCCCAACCAATGGCCTCGGTCTTGAGCGAGATGCCGGGACCAGCGCTGCCGGTAACGGCGAGATATCCGGAGAAAGAGAAGCCGAGCGCCAGTGACACAGCGCCGAGTTCGTCCTCGGCCTGCACGAAGATGCCGCCGTATTTCGGGAGCTCGCTCCGCAAGATTTCCATGACGGACGACCAGGGCGTGATGGGATAACCGGCGCCATAACGCACTCCCGCGGCGATCAGTCCGTAGGCGAGCGCCTGGTTGCCGTCCATCGTGATTTGCGCGCGGTCGCCCTCTTTAGGCACGTGCGCTTCAAACTTATACTGTTTGGTCAGGACATTGCCGACGGGATAGGCGTAGCCGGCTGTGAACGCCATGACCGCGGTGTTGGCGATGCTAGCATCTTTGCCGGCAAATTTTTCCTTGATCAGCGTTGTGAGTTTCTCGACATCGAGATGAAAGATCTTCGCGATCAAACCGAGGATGAAAATGTTTTTGCCTTTGTCCTTCGCGGTTCCGCCGAGCGCTTCGACGGTGAGTCCGGTGATCGGGACGCCGACGTAAACGAAACGTTTGTCGTCGAGGTCAGGCGTGACGTTGTCGGAGTCGTAAAGGAGCACGCCGCCCTCTTTCAGAAATCCGATGTGGTCCTGGTAAGAGTGCTGATAGAACGCGACGAGGAAATCGGCTTCGTCGCCTGCAGAGAGGACTTCGCCGGTGCCCATGCGAACCTGGAAGATCGACGGGCCGCCGGAGATGGTGGCGGGAATTGTCATGTAAGTCATGACGTCGTGATCGCTGCGGCCGGCGAGACGTGCGAGGAAAGCGCCCGCGCTTTGAATGCCGTCCTGCGAATTTCCGGCGAGGCGGATGACGGCGTCGTTGATGCTTTCGGGGCGGAGATCGGCGCGATCCGACTGCGATGCCGCAGGGGCAGAGGAAGAGGGAGAGGAAGCGGAAGAGGCGCGAGGCGCGGTGGGATCTTCCTTGGTATTCGGGGCGTCGGTTTCTGGTGCTGTGGAGGTTTCTTTCACTCTGTCAGCACACTATCGGGCAAGGAGAAAATGTCGAATGCCGAATGTCGAATTTCGAACGCCTGACGTCCAATTTCGGAGGGACGTACGTGTGCCCTACGGCTTTGGCGCCACGGTGGGGGCGACGAAATTTTCGGGGACGTCGCCGGCGCCGCTCGCAGTCATTAGGTGCAGCGTTCCGGTCACGCGATCCAGCCTGGTCACGGTGCCATCGGCGGCGACGTGCATTTCGTAGCGCACAAATGGAGCCGGTGGATTCCTGGTCAACTGGCTCCAATGCGCACCGGCAAGAAACGCGGCGGCGATCAGCAGCGCGCCCAACATTCCGCCTCCAATGGCTTTCACGACCGCGAGCCTATCGTCGATCGATGGCACGCAACAAGGCGAAATGAACCGCGCCTGATATTTGGGACGACAGCCGTTCGACAGGCTCAGGCCAGGGTCCGGTCGTCCTCCATGGGCAAGAAAAAATTAGTCGCCGAAAGAAATCTCCACGTCGCGCGCGGTTTGGACCATCTCACCATCAGGCGGGACGAGTCTCAGGCGGTTGACGGCGTCAGCGATCGGCACGTGCCGGACCTGGTAACTTTGGTAGCTCACCATCGAACCGAACTGTTTTTCGTTGATTAATTTTACCGCCTTCACGCCAAAGCGGGTGCCGAGAATACGGTCGAGCGTGGTGGGCGCGCCGCCGCGCTGCAAATGGCCGAGCACGGTGCAACGCGTTTCCTTTCCGGTGCGCGCGGCGATCTCGCGCGCGACGATGTCGCCGATTCCACCAAGGCGATATTCGCCTTCCTGATTCGCACGCATGACGATCTGGCCATCGCGCGGGCATGCTCCTTCCGCGACGACGACAATGGCCGAGAGGCTGCCTCGATCGGCCCGCGCGTTAATGGCGGCGGCGATCTTGTCATAATCGAACGGAATCTCGGGGATGAGAATAATGTGGGCGCCGCCGGCGATGCCGCCGTGCAAGGCGATCCACCCCGCATGGCGTCCCATTACTTCGAGCACCATCACGCGTTTGTGGCTGGTGGCCGTGGTATGCAAGCGATCGAGCGCGTCCACGACGGTAGCGACCGCGGAATCAAAACCGAACGTCATCGCGGTGGCTTCCAAATCGTTGTCGATGGTTTTCGGAACGCCGATGCAGTTGATGCCGGCCTCTTGAAGCTGGAGCGCCGTGACCATTGAGCCATCGCCACCAACGATGATGAGGGCCTCGACGCGATGCTCTTTCAGGACCTCGCGCGCATCGGCGATGACGTTTTCTGCAACCTCCGTGCGATCGCCCGCTCCGACTTTCGCGACGAAATGGCCGCGGTTCGTGGTGCCGATGATGGTGCCGCCGCGGGGCATGATGCCGGCAATCCGGCGGCGGTCGAGCTCCATGAATTTTCCAGGCGGAAGCAAGCCTTCGAAGCCATCGAGAAACCCGAGAACTTCCCAGCCCGATTTTTCCGCGGAGAGAACGACTCCGCGCAGGACGGCGTTCAAGCCGGGACAATCGCCCCCGCTCGTCAGAACGCCGATCCGGGGCTTGGTCATTGGCGCGGCCGAAAGATCAAAGAGTCTTCTTCGGGTCGACCATTCGCCCGCCGGCGGCCCATTGATCGTAAAGCTGCCAGCCGCGCGCGATGAGTGCCGCGCCTTCACCGAAACGGTCGGTGCTGCCGAGGATGACGATGATGAGATGACGCGGGATCACCGCCGTCTTCGGGCCTTCCTTGATGATTTGGTTTTCCCGATGCGCGGAGAGAATAAGGCAATCGCCCGCGCGCGCAGTGCGTCCCGTCTTCACCCCGTCGACCCCATTCTTGCCGAGCAATTCATTGGTATTCCGCAACATGTAGCCGACGTTTTTGCCGCCGCGACTGAAAGAAATCTGACGTTCCTTTTGCGAAACGTAGAAGCGAAAGGCCGCCTTGTTCACCGCGTAACGCGTCAGCCGCGCCATGTCGGAGGCAGTTGCATAAGGGAGAGAGCGCCCGCCATCGATCCCGTGCGGGTTCAGGAAACGGGTGCGTTCCATGCCGAGTGTTTTGGCGAGCGAATTCATCTGGCCGACAAAAACCTCGACCGGTGGCCCCTTCGCCGAAGGAACGATCGACTGGAGCGCGGCTCCGACGTGACTCGCCAGCGTGTAAGCCGCGATGTTGTCAGACTGAACGAGGGAGGCGTAGAGAAGATCGCGCAACGTGACCCTGTCGCCTGGCTGGAAACCAATGAGGTTCTCGCCCGTGCCGACGAAGGCCTCGGGTGGAATCGCCGCCAGTTGATTCAGGTCGCCCGATTGTTTCTCCGCCCAATCGAGCACGACCATGGCCGAGGCGACTTTGGTGAGACTGCCCACCTGGCGTTTCTCCCTCGGCTCTTGTTGATCCAGAACAAAGCCGGTCTGCGAATCGACGATGGCGTAGGCGCGCGCCGCGTGGAGGCCGCGAGCGGCCGGCAGGCAGAGGGCGAGTGAAAAAAGGGCGATGAAAAAACGGCGCGGAATAGTCACGAGAGTGTAAAACCGCTGCACCTTAATCGTCGCGGCCTGGTTGGCAACCGGCAATCAAGCGCGCCGCTTCGTTGCGCTTCCAGCGGTCGCACATGCGCCGGCCGCGATCTGCCTAACGATTCTTTGCGCTTATTGGAGCGCGATGCTCGACCGCGCGCCGTAGCGAAAAGCGTTGGGGTGGAGAACGAGGTAAATGCGTTCCGCCGCGTTCACGAGATCGAAGGAAGTGGCCCGGCCAAGTCCGCTCGCGCGGACGGTGCCGTGCCTGCCCTGGCCGCGGCTTCCGCCAGCCATATCAAATTCGTAAACGGTGATGCCCTTATCGATGTCCGTGACTTTGACGTGCAGGGCCAGGAACGAGCGGCCCACGCCGAAAGTCCCGAGGAAGAAACGGCCAACCGGATCGCCGCCGTCGACCATAGTAAACTCGCCTTCGACGAGCCAGCCGGTGCGCGGCGTTTCGTCGTCTTGCAGAATGCGCGCAGGCGCCAGCTTCTCGAGCTGTTGCTTCAGGTCGCCGGCAAATTGGATCGGGGTGAGCGCTTTGCGGATCGGCATTTCACCCTCCGACGCGGTCTGGTCGCCCTTGAAGATGGCGGTATCGATACAAAATGGACGGATATAGATCGCCTTGGGGATGCCCGCGCCAACGCCGCAGTTGGTCACCATGCGAATGCCGCTCTTGGAATCGTAATCCTTCGGATCGCTGGTGACGGTGCTGGCGGCAGAGCCGGCCACGTCTGTCTTGGTGACGTACATGTCCGCACAGGAGCAAAGGAGGGAGCTGAAAAGTAGGGCGATGAAAGGTTTCATAATTCGTAATCAGTCATCCGTCCCGTCCGGTTAACGACGGACCAGGATGGTTTATTGGACCGTTTATGATGCAACTCCCGTGCCGTGCGCCGTGGAAAAACGCAGCTTCATGGAGACATGGAGGCGCTGGATTGATCGCCGAACCTGCCTGCGATGATGAAGCAAAATAAGGGCAACAACGAGTGCTCCGTTGAAGTAAGTCCCCGCCTCGGGCACCGGCACGATCTCCCAGTATCCGTTCCCCAGGTCGAAGGCGACAGCGCCTGGTGCAAATCCGGTGAAGTTGAAGCTGCCGAGGTTGGCGCTCTGGTTGGAGTTAAAGATCAGCCGGTCGGTGAACGCGGTGCCTACTGTGCCGAAGGACCCAGTCCAGTTATCAATGGTCAGGGTGAATGCGCCCGGCGCAAAACTCGCGAAAGTGAGCGTGCCCACGAAGCCCGTCCCAAAATCCAGATGGGAACCGGCGGCGCTCAAGATGAGAGCGCCGAGGCCAACCGTGTTTAGGCCGCCCTCATTGAAATTTCCTCGGGCGAACGTCCCGCCGCCCAGGGTAAGTGAGGCGAAATTGTTGATTTGGTTGTTCCCGGCCAGAAGCAGGGTGCCGCCGGAATTCACCGTGATGGCGCTCGTGAAGCCGAGCGCGCCGGTCGAGCCGGCCGCGAGCGTGAGTGTTCCGCCGTTCACCGTGGTGGCGCCGGTAAAGGTATTGGCGCCCGTCAGGGTCCAGGTGCCCGTGCCGCTTTTGGTTAGGGTTCCGGACGTCGTTCCGATGGTGCTCGCCACCGAGCCGTTGCCGGAACCTCGCAGAGTCAGGCCATAGGTTGCACCCGTGATTGTTCCTATGTTCGTCAGATTGAGCGTGCCGCTATCGGACGAAATCGTCGAAGCCGCGCCTAGAGTCAGCAACCCGCCATAGTTGTTTGTTCCGCTGACGTTGACCAATGCGCCGTTCTGCCCGGTCGCTCCCCCTCCCCTGAGGGTCAGGGCTTCGTTTCCAATGGTGATGTTGTTTTGCAACTGCAAGGTCGCGCCACTGGAAACGGTCGTGCCGCCTCCAGTGGTGCCCAGGCTGGTGGCGTTGCGGATATTCAACACACCCGCGCTCACGGTCGTCAGGCCGGTGTAGGTGTTCGCGGCGTTCAAGATCAGGGTTCCCAGTCCGTCTTTGGTAACGGTGCCGCTGCCCGTGGCGATGACGTCGTTTATCGTCAGGTTGCCCGCCCCGCCAAATTGGAGGTTGTCGTTGCTTCCGGTGATCGCGTTCCCGCTGGCCACATCCAGGGTCAACGTCCCGGAATCAGAATTGATCCGGGTGGTGGAATTGATCGTGATGGTCCCCGCCCAACTGTTGTTCCCACTGATGTTCCGCAAGGCGCCAGTGTTGCCGATGCCCGTGCCGTTCAAGGTCAGCGTTTCGTTCCCCACCGCGATGCCGCCCTGGAGCTGCAACGCCGCGCCGCTGTTTACGGTCGTGCCGGCCGCGGTTGCGCCGAGACCGGTCGCATTCTGGATGTTCAACACGCCCGCGCTTACTGTCGTCGCGCCCGTGTAGGAGTTCGCGCCTGTCAGCGTGAGCGTTCCGGCGCCGGTCTTCGTCAGGCCGCCTGTCCCGCTCATGATTCCACTCGCGCTCGTGTTTGAGCCGCCACCGATCGTCAAGAGAAATCCGCCATTGGCAATGTTTCCGCCAAAAACCAGATTCCCGTTCGCCGCGTTCCACGTCTGCCCCAGAGTCAGGGTGATGGCATTGTTAATTGTCTGGGTGGCGGTGCTGTTATTGGTAATGCCGTCAGAAAGGGTGAAAGCGGCGCCGCTGATGACGAAGGCGCCGGCGGTATTGTTGTAGGTCCATGTTCTCGCGGGACCGCCAATGTCGACGCTGACGTTGAGGCGCGTCGTCCCCGCCCAGACAATGTCCGAGTTCGGGGCCGGGAGAGCGTCGCCGACCCAGTTTTGCGGAGTCGTGATGTTGTTGTCCGCGCCTCCGCCATCCCAGGTAAAGGTGGCATTAATCGCATCCGGCAGGACGGAGCCGCCGGGACCGGCAGCCGCTGGAGTCTCGATGCCGCCTTGGATTGCGTAAGCCGCCTCTGGCAACACCCAGGCGCCGGTCATCGAGCCGTTTGAAAGCGTGACGTCTTCGGCATTCCAGATGAAGTTGGCGGTACTGCTCCCGGGGTAGTCCATGCGGTCCGCATCGAACGCCGCAAAGTCTGCACCGGCGCCAGTAATGCGCAGATTTGCCTCGCTCACGTCGGCGCGGAACACGCGCGTAAAATTGCCGTTGCCCAGTTCGAGATTGCCGCTGGTAAACGCGAAATTGCCTGGATCGAGCGTCACCGGCCCATTCGATTCGGAACCGGAAAGGGCCAAGAAAATGCCGTAATCAAACAGCGCCAGCTGGCCGTTCCGACCGGAAGCTCCGGCATCGTGCAGGATCTTCTCCAACCCTACCGGCGCCCTGTTCCTGGCATTTTCGGTGTTGATCGCCAGCAAGCTCGTCACGTCTTGAACGGCGCCATCGCCAAACGCGGCGCCGCGGGGTGCTCGCGGGGAAATCGGAACGACGCTGGCGTCGAGTGCTGACAGCGCAGAGAGCAGGGCGCAAAGAGCCACCGCCGTGCGCTTTGGGGCGAACGGGAAGCCAATTCCAGTCCGCGTGGAGAAGCCCATTCGGCCACTCACTTAGCCGGTTCCGTGCCTCGCTCTGCGTAACTTCCATAATCTAGTTGCGCAGCCTGGCCGCAACCACCCAAACGCAAGATTCAGCGTGCCATCACGTGTAGCTGACCGTTTGCCCGGTCGCGGTGTCGCTCATGGCGCTCCGGTTGAGTTTGTCGGGTGTGTACTTGTAGGTCACGATCCGTTGGCCATCGCTCGACCGTGTACGCTACCCGTTAACGGGCGCTCGCCGCAAGAGAGGCCATATACTTACTAGGATCGTCAACATCCCTATCGCACAGGTCCACGCGTCAAAATGAGGAACAAACCATCGCGATCCAGGATATGTCATTTCATATGGTATCGTATACACGATCCAGGTAAGAGATATCGCCACTAGAGCCATAAGGCAAAAAATGGCGACCGGCAAATGCAACCTATAAAGCCAGATAGTGCCAAACAGTAAGGCTGCGAACAAAAGCACGCACCGCAGAGCGTCAATCGCATATCCTATGTTGTAGAAACTTGAACGAATAACATTTGCTAAGAAATAACAGCAAAAATGGAGACCCAGTAGGCCGAGCGTGATTCTGGCGATCATGATTCTTTAATATGAGTCAGTACCTGAGCTATGAATGCTAGGAGTTGGTGGAAACAATCGCCAGGGTGACGCACCCGACGTCGCGGGATCGTACTGATGAATGGCTGTCCCGTTAGGACCGAGCAAGCGGTGAGACGGATAAGCGTCGTGCTTCACCTTCCAATCATAGGCATTCTTGCCAGAATGAAGGGTAACTTTGGCGTCGTATGTAATCCCAGGTCCCCCGAACACAAGAGGGTTTCCTTCGTTGCCTCGCATGCTCAACACACAATCACTTCCCTTTTTCTGAACTGATTGTTTTATCGAAGCCCCTGAGGCTTTGCCAGTGCCGATTATTTTTCCTGACGGCCCGTACTCATTCGTTAATCCTACCGATTTTGCAGCGTTTGTGATCTTGCAATCACAAGGGTCAACAGTGACTGTTTGGGTGGTTTTCATGCCTCCATTGAACGTCCTTCCTAAATATGTAACCTGAGAAGTGTCGATACTTGTAGCATACGAGAACGTAGCACTGTTGGCACCTCCATTCATCCCGGCTTGCGGCTGGACCATTTGGTCCAGGCCCACTCGCCCATTAAACCAGTCCCAATCTCCACCTCCACTGGAAATTAATGGGCGGGAGACTGGCTTTGAGTCATCCTGATCCAGCCCAGTCGGATCGCTCCCGTTGACCGGGTCGTCTGCAACGTAGCGGAAGAGATTCATGTCACCGGCGTCGAATCCGGTCGGGTCTTTCTGGAGAAACCGCCCCAAGGCAGGGTGATAAAAGCGGTTCCGGTAATCGTAAACGCCTACCTCGCCAATGTATTCCCGTCCCTGGAAGAGGAACCGGTTGTCGTAGTGGCTGGAAGCGCGCGGATTGCCGTAGCGATCGGTGATCTTCGGCCGGCCGAACACGTCGTAGGTGTATTTCTCAACCACCGTGCCGTCGTTATCCAGGAGAAAGGTCACGTTCCCATTCGCGTCCGGGTGATAACGAACATAGCCCCACTTCCCTCCCTGCCGCAGCAAGATCTCGTCCGCACCCGGTCCATAAACGTTCCAGGCCTGGAAGTAATCCTCGGTCCATCCATCCCACTCCGCGATCGGCTTCCACTCATCGTAGATAATGATCGTCGCCACCCCCTGGATCGTCCGTTTCACGCACCGGCCCAGCCCGTCGTAAACCAGCTCGACCTCGGGGGACGCGGCCATGCCGGAGTTCGAGGCCGACACCAGCCGGTTCGCCGCGTCATAGGTCCCGCTAAAGCTTTCGCCGGCCGTGAGATTAAAGTTGTTGTCGTAGGTGTAACCCATCCCTCCCACGCTCGTGTACTGGTTGAGCTGGCTGGAGGTGTAGCTGGGCGTTTGGCCGGTCGCGGTGTCGCTCATGCTGCTCCGGCTTAATTTGTCGGGGGTGTAGTGGTAGGTCACGACCCGCTGTCCAAGCATCGGCGCCCCGCCCCCATCCCCTTCCTCATAATAAAACGTGGCAGAGTGAACCGCGGAATCGGCCCAACCCTCTTTGAACGCAATCGCCTGAAGGGTCCTGCCTTCCTGCGTCGGCACCACGGACACGGTCTGGCCGGAGCTGACGAGCGTTCCGCTGGTCGCCGTGGGGGTTTGGCCGTTGAGGGTGTAACGCATGCTCGCACCCGTTGTCGCCGTCGTGAGCGTCACCGTTCTGGGTTGGGTAATGAACCAGGTGCCGCCGTCCGGGTTAAAGGCCGGCTCGGCGACCTGCTGCGACGGAGGTGCGGTCGGAGAGGGCGTCGGCGTGCCGCCTGGGGGCGTCGGCGTGGGCGAGGCAGTTGGGGTCGGGCTGGGCGGAGGGACCGCCCCGTTGTAGGAAACCCGCTTCAACTGGTTGGTCACGTCATATTGAAAGCTCTCGCCGCGGTTGTCATCCTCCTGCCGCCAGGTCGCCTCTTCCCGGCCGGCCAGGTCGTAGCGGTAATGGCTCAGCGCCTGGAACCCCTCCGAGCCGCTCTGTTCCCACCTCAGCGGCCGGTTTAAGGCGTCGTAGCTCGCGCTCGGACATTGGATCGTGCTGCTCAGTCCATTATACAACGCTTCCCGGGTCGTCATGTTGCCGCTCGCGTCGTAGACATAGTTAAATTGCCAGTCTTCCCCGGCTTCGGCATTCCCGGAGATAGTCTTCAACTGATTGCGCTCGGTATAGGCGTAAGCGATCGAATACCGGCCGCTGCCCGCCATTTCCGGCGAAAAAATGAGACCGCCAATGCTGCCGCCCCCCTCCGGGGGCGGAGCGACGATCTCCAGGCTCTGCCGCCGGCCGTCGGCGTCGAGATCGGTCTTGACCCGGCGCGTAGGATGGCCGGCCAGGGTCTGGTCTTCCCAGATTTTGCGATTCGCCGCATCGTAGCCGTAGGCCACCCGGGTCAGCATGTTCCCGTTCTCCCGGGTCTCGATCCACTCCACGCGGCCGGCCGCGTCGTAATCGGTCACGATCTCCTGGCCGACGGAAGTGCCCCCGTCCCACCAGGAGTGCCGGGCCCGGTTGCGGTTGTCGTATGCGATGTTTTTTTTCTGGCCGGCCGTGTTCTTGTAGAAATCAAGGTTGCCCGCGTAATCGTAGTGCCACGTTTCCGTCCGGGCCTGGCCGCTGGCGTCCGCGGGATAGGTCACGCTTTCCTTCCGGTTCAAGTCGTCATAGACATAGCTGTAAACCGCACCCTTGGCGTCGGTGATGGAGGTGGCATTCCCGGCCTGGTCCCGAACGTAGGTGGTGGTTTGGTTGGGCCTGGGCGTTTCGTTCGTCCGCCAATCGTGGGCCTGCTGGACCCGGTTCAAATCGTCGTACTTCCAAGTCCGGAAGACCCCGTCCGCGCGTGTTTCCCTCTCCTTGTTTCCGGCGGGGTCGTAGGCCACAAAAGAAGTCTGGCCCAGTTCATTGTTCCTGACCGAGGTCTGCCGATTGCGAAGGTCATAGCCATAAGTGGTGATCTTACCCCGGGGATCTTTGGCCGTCTGAAGGTTCCCCACTGGATCATAGGTAAACTCGGTCGTGGCTTCAACGCCGGTCCCCGGCGCCTGTTTCGTCCACTTGCGCCGGAAGTTCTCGTCGTAATCATGGTCGACCATCTTTCCCAGCTGGGTGGTCGTGCGGTAAACCGACGAGGTGGTGTGCGAGAGAGCGCCGTGGCCGTTCCAGGGCGCGTAGCTGTTGGTCACGCTTTGGTGGAGGTGATTGGTCACTTTGGTCACCCGCCTGTATTCGTCGTACTCATAAGTGGTTTGGTGCCCGAGCTCATCCCTGCTCCATTCGAGGGCGCCGTCCGGTTTGTATTGGCTTTCGGTGAAGGTGAGATCAGGATGGGTGACTTTCGTCACTTGCCCGCGCCCATTGTACTCGTACGAGGTCGTGTTCCCGCGCGGATCCACCACGTACTGCAACCGATCGGTGTGCGGCCCGTTCTGATAATAAAAATACTGGGTGGGATGAGCTCCGGGGTTGCCATCGCTGGAGGTCGTGGGAGGCCAGGACAACGTTTTTAAGCCCCGCTCGTCGTAGCGGAATTCTTCCGTGCCGCCACTCGTCAGGCCGTGCGTGAGCACCTGGCCAAAATTGTTGTAGGTGAAAGTTTCCGAACCTCCATCGGGGTAATTGATTTGCTGGACCCTGCGCTTGTTCGGGCCGGTGGCCGGATACCTGGCATACGACGTGACCTTCCCGCGTTCGTCGGTTTTGGAAAAGAGATAGTGGGCGTCGTTGGGCACCAGGTCATTTGGATCGTCGTAGTCAAAGACGACGTACTTCTGGTCGTGATAGGTGATCTTCAGAACCGCGCCGGTAACGTTGTCTTTTACAACGGAAGTCGTTCGGTTGAGTGCATCGGTCAGCGTCTTGATGTAACCGCCGAAAACTACCTCCATCGGCCATCCGATGACAGAGGGTTGCCCCTTGAAATCGGTGTAATGTTCCAGCTCCGCGTCCCCATTATTGCTGTACTGAAAGGTCCGCGTGGAACCGTCCGGCCTGTTCTCCCTTCTCAAATACTCGGCGGGATGATCCGTATAGGGAGCGAACTGGGGATAGACGACCTCGGAGACAAAGGTGGAGGTCCCTGGGAATTTCTCTCGTTTGACCTGGCCCACGGCGGCCCGGCCCCCGATCTCAGCGTCCGTCAAATATTCATACTCGATCCGGCTCATCGCGCCGGCGAAGCGCGGGTCGTTACAGGTGCGGATCCGCCCGGGAACGAAACTATTTGGGTGCTCCGGCGGGGCAGTCGCCGGATAATAAGTGTAGGCGGCGGGAGGGCCATGGGCGTAGTGCACCCCGGTCAGATGATAATGGTGCCCCGGCCCGACATTTACATCGGCGTAGGTGTAAGTAACCGTTTCGGTGAGCTGGTTGAGACGGGCATAGGCTTGGACCGCGGAAATCAAATCCGTCGTGATGGTGTGCCACTCGTTGTTCAAATAGATCTCGTAGGAGCGCTGTTCGTAGGTGATTTCCAAATAGCGGCCGCCCGGCTCAATGATCTTCTTCAAGCGGTTTGAGCTATCGCGCTCGAGCGTGGTCTCTAATCCGTGAGGGTCGACGATCTTCCTCGCCGTCAGGCTATAGACGAGGGCGGAGGGGGTCTCGTTAGAATCGTGCCGGAACTCCACCCTGCCGCCATCGGCCATGATCAGGTCAAAATGCCCGTTTCCCACCGCCACCAGCTGATCGTCGGGTTCCACGTTTTCATTGTACCAATAAAACCAGCCGTCCGGCTCCACGTTGAGCTGCTTGCTCCGGCCGTCGGGATAGGTGAGCGCGCCGTCGGGCCCTTCGTATTGATCGGGAAAATATTCGTAATAGCGGTAGTTCCTCACCCACAATCCCCAGTTATAACTATGCTTCCACGTTCCGGCGTGGCCAAAGCCGACTCCAGCGACCCCACGGGTGTTGAGGACCCGGGTCCATTTGAGCGGATAAGCCCCCAGGCTCCCCGTCACCGCCAGGTCGGTCACGAAACGCTTCGCATTGCCGGTGTAAGGATCGTACGAGCCGGCCGTGGTGATGCTGCCGTTGTACTCGCCCGTGACTCCAGTGGGATTGTCGTTTCCTGTCCCCGGCGGGGGCTCGGTCCCCCGCGAGGGCTGCGGGAAAAGAAAACCGAGCGAGAGGGCGAGAACCAGAAGTTGAAAATGTCTTTTCATGGCTCCTCCGTGATCAGGGCACGCCGGGGGGCGCGACCGCATAGAGCTGAAGCTCGTATTGGTGCGCCCCAAGGGTCACCAGGACCCGATAAAGCCCGCGAGTCCGGCCCGCCCTAAAGGTGAAGCCGACCGTTCCGTCATTGGCCACCGAAAGAGCCGGGGGAGCGATGACTTCCCCGCCATCGAGCGGGGCAACGCCGACAGGCTGGCCGGCCTTGTTACTGGAAGCCACCAGGGTAAGCGCGATGTGCTCGCCGGCGGGCAGCGCGACGAAGTCCATCACGCCGTCAAAGCTGTTCACCCGCTTTTCTGCGCCATTGGCAACGACCGCCACCATCTCGATCGGGACGGCAGCGCCGCTCAGGGCAGATTGGGCGCAGAGATCAGCGGCAGAGAGGCAGATCGCGGCCATCAGGGCGACGCCCGCGGCCAGGCATGGGATTCTTCTGGTCATAGGGGTTTGTTTCCTCGGGGGTTTGGGGGTTGATGGGGCTGATTGGTTAGCTGGGGGTTACTTTTCTGAGAGAATGATGTGGCCGGCTAGATCAGCGAACTGCCAAAAGGCGAGCGTGATTTCATGTTTGAGAGGAGGACGGGGGAGGGAAAAGATAGTGAAGCCAATTGGCGCCCCGAAGTGCAAGGCAAATTTGGACTCCCATCTGTCGGTTCCATCTCCGGAATCGGCGACCCCAAGTCGCACAGCGCTTGCGTCGCAGCAATTGACGAAGCCCCCGACGAGGCCGGTTGAAGCGCAGCGTTCATTTGCGGGCGCGCGGGGTCCGGGCCGCCTTGATCGCGCGACGCAAGGCGCGACGGACCAATTCAGAAACGCTCAATTTCTCGCGTCGCGCTTTGCCGGTCAGAATTTCCCGGGCCAGCCGCGGTAGACGGAACGTCACCGAGACACTGCCTTTAAGCAGTTTCGTTCTGGGCATGAAGTCATGTGTATTATTGTATCATACATCATGTCAACCCGGAATTTTCTTGCCCTGTCATATTCATTATGACACCGTCGGAGGCGTGCGAGACAAGGAATCCACGGCTATCACGATTACCCTTCCTCTTGCCCTCGACCGGGCACTCCAGGCGCTCGCCGATCAAAAACATTGCGGGAACAAGTCCGCCGCGATCCGGGAGGTACTTTACAAAGAAGCCGGAATGCACGCCAAGCTGCGAATGAGCGAAAAGAAAGATAACGATTCAGTGATCAGCGCCGAGCATCGTTCCGTCAAATACGGCTCGCGCAAAAAGAAGAGTAATAAATAACGCGCGTATCGATCAGCGCCGAGCTTTGGGGGCTTTTGCCATCCACAGGAATCATAGAGGCGTCGCGCGTAGCGTCAATTTTGGAGATTCAGGCTTGCCCTCGCCGCGCGGACTGGTAATCGTGCCGGGTGTTCTGCTGGGAACATTGTCGGGCATCGTTGCTCAGCGAGCGCGGTGCCAGGCTCTTTTCCTTGGTAGCATGGCCGGACTGGGACGCCGTAAGTAAGTGATTATTGCGTTGGCGAGTTCGGCAGCTTATGCGAACGGTGGTGGGTAAAGAGGCATCCCCCTGTGTCTGTCGAACCAAGCCATCGCAGATTGCCTGTAAAGGACGAATCTGCGGAAGGTCCCCGAAGCGTCCCAACTGCATTACGGGTCCTGCCTTTTGCGGCAAGCGGCTTCGCAGTTTCTATCGGCATTTTCGTCCTCGTTGGATGGTCCTTCGATCTTGAGCGAGCGAAAAGGGTGCTGCCGGGTTTCGTGGCGATGAATCCCGCCACCGCTGCCTTACTCATCCTCACCGGAATCGCATTGGCGAGCGCGCTCTGCCGCCGCTCGCTCGTCACTGGCGTCATGGGGAAAGCTCTCGGTGCGATTGTCGCGGTGGTGGCCGCATCGAAGTTGCTGGAATTCTCGGGAATCTGGTACTCCCCGATAGATGAGGTGTTTTTTGCTGCAAAACTTTCCAACATTCGGGACGCCCTGCCGAATCGGATGGCACCAAACACGACGCTCAATTTTCTTCTGGCCGGCTTGTCGGTCCTGTTGCTCGATCTGCGTGGAAGGCGCTCCGTTAGCCAGGCGCTCGCGATCGTTGTCGCCTTTGGCGCGCTCCTGCCGATCACCGGTTACGCGTACGGGGTCCGCTCGTTTAGCGGCCTGGCCGCTTTCATCCCGATGGCCTTGCATACCGCGGTGACCTTTCTGGTGCTGGCCGCAGGCATTTTCTTCGCGGTGCCGCACGCGCCGCTCGCCGAACCTTTCGTCACGAACGATTCTCGCGGCGTGCTTGCACGCATCCTTTTTCCCCTGGTGGTCTTGCTTACCCTGTTTTTCGGATGGGTGTGCGTGTGGGGCGTGCGCCACCAACACTATGATAGCGAGTTTGGAACCGCCCTCTACGCCATCACGCTCTGTGTCTTGTTCGCCGTTGTGGTCCGCTGGACCGTCTCGGCTGTAGGCAAGCTTGAAGCCGAGCGCGCCGAGGTCAATGCCCGACTCCGCGCCTTGAATCGGCGCAAGGACGAGATGATCGCGGTCGTCTCGCATGACCTCTGTTCTCCGCTCACCGGGTTCCGCATGGTGATCGATCTCCTGCGCGAGAAACGGGAAGAGCCGACTGAGGAACTGCTCGACATCATGGACCATTCCGCGCGCCGCATGGTCTCAATGGTGCGCGGATTACTCGATATCTCGAAACTGCAGGCGGACAAGGTTGAGCTCGAGCTCGAGGATGTGCAGGTCAGTGAGGTGATCCGGCAAGCGATGGAACCGCTCGCGATCAATGCGAACGCAAAGCGCATTCAGCTGCAACTGCACGTCGCGCCCGGAGAGCCGACGTTCCGAGCGGATCGCTTGCGGCTCTCCCAGGTTTTCAGTAACCTGCTCACCAACGCGGTGAAATTCACGCCGAATGGTGGCGCCGTCGATGTCGCGGTGGAACGCGCGGGCGAAGGGTTGGAAATCAGCGTCCGGGACACCGGCCTTGGAATCCCGCAGGAGGAGCTGCCGCACATTTTTGACAAATATCGGCAGACTACGACGAAGGCGACCTCGGGCGAGAGCGGAACGGGGCTAGGCCTGTCCATCGTGCGCGAGCTCGTCTTATTGCACGCGGGCCAGATCACCGTGGCGAGCGAGCTTGGCCGCGGCAGCGTCTTTACCGTTGTTTTACCCGCAAGCCCTGATAGGCACGCTCGTTGACAGGTGGCGCTCAATCGCGGAAGCGCCAGGACCGGCTCAGGATTAACGACGCTATCGAGCGAGCGCGCAGCTCGATCCACTCGTTCGAGATTAAGTACGTCCGCAGGTTTCAGCGTGCCATCCCAGCAACGGCATGCGGGACGTAAGCCTCTTCGAGCGTGGTGATTGAGTCTGAAGTCAGGCGAACCTTGAGAGCCGCCAGCGCGTCGTCGAGATGCTGCGCCTTTGAGGCACCCACGACCGGCGCCACCACCCCCGTTTTTTGCAGGAGCCAGGCGAGAGCAACCTGCGCCGGCGCGATCCCCTGCTCCGCTGCCACCGTTTCCAGGCGTTCGATTACCGCGGCATCCTTCCCGCTCGTTTCTTCGCCGTAAATTTCTTTCCGGTAAATGTCGGTTCTGGCCCGGGTTGTTTCGGGCTTGCGCTTCCCTGCCAGAAGGCCGCGCGCGAGCGGACTCCAGGGTAGAATTCCAATCCGCTCCTCCAGGCAGAGCGGAATCATCTCCCGCTCCTCTTCGCGATAAATGAGATTGTAATGGTTTTGCATCGCGACAAAGCGCGTCCACCCGTTCGCATCGGCCGTGGAGAGCATCTTCGCGAACCGCCACGCGGGCATCGAGGAAGCGCCGAGATAAAGCGCCTTCCCCGCGCGCACCACATCGTGCAGCGCCTGGATTGTTTCCTCGATCGGCGTCTCCGGATCGAAGCGATGAATGTAGTAAAGATCGATGTAATCGGTCCCGAGCCGGCGCAAGCTGGCGTCGACCGCATGCATGATGTGCTTGCGCGAGAGTCCGCGCTGATTCGGGTCGTCGCCGACCGGATAAAATACTTTGGTGGCAATGACGGCTTTGTCGCGCGGCAGCCCGAAATCCTTCAACGCCCGGCCGAGCACCTCTTCGCTCCCGCCTAACGAGTACATGTCGGCGGTATCGAAAAAATTGATCCCCGCTTCCACCGCCTGCTTGAGGAGGGGGCGGCTGGCCTCTTCATCGAGCACCCACTCGCGCCACTTGCTCGAGCCATAGGTCATCGTGCCCAGGCAAATTCGCGACACCTTCAAGCCGATCGCGCCGAGATTGATGTAATCCATGGTTCCAATTCCAGAGCCGACCGGCCGCCAATCGTGCGCGCGACCGGATGGTCTGCCGGCAGAGTCTAGCGAGAAATACGGTTCGCGTCGGCTGTCTGGATCGCGGGCATTCGTTCCGCGGGACGCTTGTCGCGCGCGGGCCTCAACTCCACCGGGCTGGAAGTCGAGCACTCCTCGCACCAATGACGTTGGGCGCTATCGAGCCGTTTTCTAGCGCCGCAATGATCGCAAACGAATATTTCTTTTCTCACTGGAACCGTTGATACGCGAGTCCCGTTCCGTTGCCAAGCGCGCTTTTCGCCACGCGCGACGGCTACTTCCCGAAGACCTTCTTTACATCTCCTACTTTCCTCTGAATCGTTCCTCCCACCTTTTCGGCTGTGCCGCGGTCCCGCAAGCCGGCCTTGCCGCTGGCCTGGCCCGCCTTCTCTTTGATCGTCCCTTTAACCTGCTTCACGCTGCCTTTTATCTTGTCCTTCGTGCTCGACTTCATGCAACCGAATCGAACGTGGTCTCGACCATGGATGGAGTGGAACCATGGAGGCGCCTCGGTTGTCCCAATCCCGAGCCGGCCCGGCTTTGCGATTGGATTTGCGGCAGAGACTTCGGCTATTACAATGCCAGCCTTATGCCGTACAAAAACATTACTCCGCCCGCGGGCGACAAGATTTCGACTTCCCAGGGAAAACTGAATGTGCCGGACCGGCCGGTGATTCCATTCATCCGGGGCGATGGGACCGGACCCGATATCTGGGCGGCCAGCGTCCGCGTCTTCGACGCCGCGGTTGAAAAGGCCTACGGCGGAAAGAAACAAGTTTCGTGGTTCGAAGTTTTCGCGGGGCAGGCCGCGAAGGACAAGTTTGACGAATGGCTGCCGGACGACACGGTCGAGGCGTTTCGCGAATATCTCGTTGGCATTAAAGGGCCGCTCACGACACCCGTCGGGGGCGGGATCAGCTCGCTCAACGTGGCGCTGCGGCAACTGCTCGACCTGTTCGTTTGCCTGCGGCCCGTCCAATATTTCACCGGTGTCCCCTCGCCCGTGAAGCGTCCCGAGAAGGTCGACATGGTCATCTTCCGCGAAAACACGGAAGACATTTATGCCGGGATCGAATATGCGGCGGGCACTGACGGGTCCAAGAAAATCCTCGGATTTCTCGAGAAGGAATTTCCGAAGGCGTTCGACAAGATCCGCTTCGGCACGAAAGAAAAGGCGTCGGAGTTTTGGAAAAGCGTCGGGGCGCCGGAAAGCGATGAAGTTCTGGTGGGCATCGGCATCAAGCCGGTCAGCCGCTCGGGCAGCGTCCGCCTGATTCACAGCGCGATCAGCTACGCGATCAAGAACCAGCGCAAGAGCGTAACTCTGGTGCACAAGGGAAACATCATGAAGTTTACCGAAGGGGCGTTTCGCGATTGGGGCTACGAGATCGCGAAGCAATATTTCGGCGCGGAAGAAATCGACGGCGGTCCATGGTGCAAGATCCCGATGGGCAAACCGGGCGCGGGCATTGTGATCAAGGACGCCATCGCGGACATCACGCTCCAGCAGGTGCTGACGCGGCCGGAAGACTTCGATGTCATCGCGACGTTGAATCTCAACGGCGATTACCTGAGCGACGCGCTGGCGGCGCAGGTGGGCGGCATTGGGATCGCTCCGGGCGGGAACATTAACTACATCACGGGTCACGCGGTGTTCGAAGCGACCCACGGCACCGCGCCGAAATACGCGAACCAGGACAAGGTAAATCCTGGCTCGGTGGTTCTCTCGGGCGAAATGATGTTCCGCTACATGGGCTGGAACGACGTGGCGGATTTGATCGTGAAGGGCTTGAACGGCGCGATCGCCAGCAAGCGCGTCACGTATGATTTCGCGCGGCTGATGGAACGCGCGACTGAGATCAAATGCTCCGAATTCGGCGATAACATCATCTCGAATATGTGATTTGGCTGGAGGGACGGGCGCTGTCCCTTGTCATTCCGAGGGGGTTACTCGTCATTCCGAAGGGTCCCTTGTCATTCCGAGCGGAGTCGAGGAATCTGTCGCTCTCGTCCCGGCCACGTGCACTTCGTACGACGAATGCGTCGCACCTCGGTTTAGGTTCTATCGCGTCGGAGGATTCCGCCTTCACTGGCCTCTTTCTCGCTGACGCTCGCGACAATCAGAGATTCCTCGACTGCGCTCGGAATGACAAAGGAGAGCATTTGATCGTGGAGGGCTTGAACGGCGCGATCGCAAGCAAGCGCGTCACCTATGATTTCGCGCGACTGATGGAAGGCGCGACCGCGATCAAATGCTCCAAATTCGGCGATAACATCATCTCGAATAGGTGACTTGATTGGAGGGACGGGCGCTGTCCCTTGTCCATTCCGGAGGGGGTCCCTAGTCAGCCCTAGGGGATCCCTTGTCAGTCCGAGGGAGGGCCCTTGTCAGTCCGAGGGGGGTCCCTTGTCATTCCGAGCAGAGTCGAGGAATCTGTCGCTCTCGTCCCGGCCACGTGCACTTCGTACGACGAATGCGTCGCACCTCGGGTTAGGTTCTATCGCGTCGGAGGATTCCGCCTTCACTGGCCTCTTTCTCGCTGACGCTCGCGACAATCAGAGATTCCTCGACTGCGCTCGGAATGACAAGACTGCGCTCGGGATGACAAGACTGCGCTCGGGATGACAAAACTGCGCTCAGAATGACAAAAGAGATGCTGTGCCGTCCCACAAAAAGAGGCGCTGTCCCGTCCCTAATATTTGGGACGCCACGGCGGGCGTCCCTCCAGGATGGAATAACCTACGGCCCAGCGCCGCGGTCGTAGACTTCTACCAGCCCGTTACCAGTGCCGTTGTTCAGGCCCGCGAGCAGCGCAGTGTAGAGTCCCGGTGGGAGCGTCGCCGCTATAGCCGACTCGAGGTTGCTGCCCGGCGCCAGATCCGCCGAAGCGATTTCCGCCGCTTGCACCGGGTCGTCCTCCCAGTCGTTATTCGCCAAAAGGAGCGCTCCGTTGCCGTCGCGCAGCTCGAGGGTTGGGTTGGCCAGGACATTGGGCACACCCGCCCCACTGAGGCTTGGGCCGAGACCGCGCACGACGATTCTGTCATTGCCGCTGCCGTTGCCCAGGATGAAGCCTGCGATCACGATGTCGTCACCGGTATTGACAAAGGCGCGCGTGCTGATGTTGGCCAGCTTCGAGTCTACTTCCTGGTTAAGATCGTAAACTTCGACCAATGCGACGCCCGAAGTGTCGCCATTGCCTCGAACGATCGCTGTGTACGCCCCGGGAGCCAGCCTCGCGTCGATGGCTGATTCGAGATCGTTGGTAGGCGCAATGCCAGTGGCCTCGATCAAGGCTTCCTGCACGGGGTCGTCTCTCCAGTCATTGTTTGTGATCGTGACAAAGGTGCCGGGACCGTGCAATTCGAGGACCGGATCAGCCAGCGCGTTGGGGACACCTGTCAACGAAGGTCCAATCGCTCGGATGAGCACGTGTTTGGTCGCGCCCCCGGTGATGATGAAACCCCCCGATGCCGACGTTATCCCCGGTCTGAACTCGCATCCGGGTTGAAAGATTGAGGGCCTGCGCCGCCGGCGTCGCGGTCGGAGTCGGAGTCGGTGTCGTTCCTGGAGTCACCGTAGGTGAAACAGTTGGCAAAGGTGTTGAGGTTGGCGTCGCCGTCGGAGTAGGCGGCGGCGTGATTGTCGGCGTAACGGTGGCAATCGGTGTCGCTGTGGGGGAAACACCCGGCGTAACGCCAGGCGTAGGAGTCGCGATCGGTCCCGATGGTAGTGGCCAAACATAGGCGCCGCGGCCGCGCGTCCAAACTGAGAGCGTGGTGAAGCCGCGATCGTACTGCATGTCCCAGATCATCGAGTGCGGAAGTCCGTTCTGGAACCGTGACCAGGTGGGGCTAGCCGCCATGATATCGTCCGTATAATAGAGGCCCCAGTCGGTCCCCGCGAAAACCTGCTGCGGGAAATTCGGATTCGCGATGATCGAGTCGACCGGGATATCGGGAAGGTTGCCGCTCTTGTCGCTCCAGACGAACGAGGCGCAATCGGTCGTGCAGACGACCTGGAAGACATGGCCGGGCGTCGCCGGCGTGTTTGCGTTGAATCCGCCGACAGCCGCGTAAGCAATCGGCGCCGTCGTCGTCGTCGGATCGAAGACGACGTCCAGGATCGGGCGATTGGGCAGGACGGCATTACCGCCGGTCACGTTCACCCAGGTGGACTGGTTGGATCCCGTCCCGAGGCCGCGGCCGATCTGCACGTTGCCATCGTTGGTGCCGACGATCACGGTCGATTGGAGGGCCTGCGCAAAGGCGAGTTGATTGATAAAGGAACGGTTGCCCAATGTTTGCTTGGTCAGGTTCGGCGGGCTGTTCACGTACCAGGTCGGGGTCGCGGCGGCGCCCGTGATCGTCTCCCAAACCCTGACGGTGCCAACGATCAAGTGGCCGCAGCCAGTGCTCGGGCCGGCGGGCCCGCAGTCGTTACCCGGCGTGTTCGGGTTCCCCTTGAAGAGCTCGTACGGCAGAATGAACGACTGCGTATCGCTCAGCCAGCCGCCGGTCCGATCGCTCCAGCTCGCGCCGGAGGCGGTGCAGTTATTCGTGCAGCGATGAAGGTGACCACTGTTGTTGCCTTGCCAGAAGCGCAGGCTCGAACCGGTGCCCACCGGATCGATGCGGGCGTAGAAACCGTCGCCGCCCTTGCCCATCTGCCACTGGACCGGGCCGGTCGGGCTGCCCGAGAAAGTGACTGACATGGAACCGTTGTCCTGCGCGCCGCCGTTCGCTTGCGGTGCAGCTGAGGTCGCGAAATTCCCGCTGATATCGCCGGAGTAGAACTCGATGGTGTTCAGACCGGTGTCCATGTTGAACCAGGTCGGATCAACCCCTTGGCTGGCGACATGCGCGTTAGTCGTTCCGTGGACGCCGCCGTCATTACCCGCGAGCAGAATGCTGGAGGAGCCGGGCACAAAAGCCAGCGCGTGCTGATCCACATGCACGATATTTCCACCGCTATAGCCGCAGGACGTGTCGTTCCAGGCGGAATTCCCATTGGCCCAGAACCAAACGTCGAACGTATCGAAGAAAACGCGGTCCGGATCGTTCGGATCGACGGCCAGCCCCTGGTCGTACCAGTTCTGCGGATAGTCGCCGGCGCCGCCGCTGCAGTTTATGAGCGAAGCGCCGGGCGAGCCCGGGATCTGGGTCCAGGTCAAACCGCCGTCTGTGGTCCGGTAGGCGCCGAGCTGGCAACCGGCGGCGCCGCCGCAGCCACCGTTGTTGTTTGGCCGGATCGACTGGACCTGCGCATAGATATAGTTCGGGTTACTTGGCGCGACGGCGATATCCACGCGGCCAAGCTGGTTGCCGGTTGTCGGATTGACGTAGGCCGTGCCGCTGGTCGGATTGAGTCCCGTCCAGCCGTTGGCGTTAGTGGAAATCGAGGTGAAGTCCGACGGGCATCCGCTGGCCGGCAGAGTTCCCGCGTAGAGACCGTTCGCCCCGTTCTGATCGAGATTGGCCTGCACGGTCGTGGCAAAGCCGCGCACACCAACCGCGGCGATGATGCGGGTGCTGCTGCCAGTATTGATCAGCGCGAGGCCGGTAATATCCTGGCGCATCGTGTTGAAACTGTTGGTCGTGCAGGGCCCGGTCCAGTCAGTCCCGCCATTATAAGAGAAGTAGAGTCCCGTCTTCGTGCCGGCCACGACGTTGTTGCTGTTCCGCGGATCGACGCGCACTTTGCCGACGGCTTGATATTGCGGGAACTGGCCCGGCGGAAGTGGCAAGCCCGGCCCGAACACATCTGCTCCGAGCAGCATCCAGGTGGCGCCGGCGTCGGTGGACTTGAGGATGCCCTGACTGCCCATCGAGAAGGAGCCGAAGTTCAGATCGCCCGTGCCTGCATAGATGATGTTGTGGTTGTTAGGGTCGAGCGTAATGGTGTCGACCGCGATGGTGCTGAGAAGCGGATCGTCCGTCATGACGCTCCATGAAGTGGCACTGCTGCAGCAGTTCGTGGTTTTCCAGACCCCACCGCCGTTGCTCGCCAGATAGGCGACATTGGTTGTCACCGGATCGATCACGATATCGTTTACCCGGCCCTCGGTCGTCCCGTAGTTAAAGCAGCCCGAGCACCCGGTCATGCGGAGGGGCTGCGGGCCAAGCGCGGTGAAACCGTTGGGATCAAGACCCAGCGCTGCGTTGCTCTGATTGATGTTCAATTGCAGGCCTGCGGGGATGCCGCGCGCGATACGAGAGTCGTCATCGGCTGCCTGGCGCACCCAGGCAGGATCGAAATGGCCCGTCGGGTAGGTCAACCGGTGATGCCAATCTACCTCCAGGCCGTTCAGGTCGTTCGCTTTGCCGCCGGGGACCGGCATATAGCGTTGCGGCGGCGACGTCGAGCTGTTCGTTTCCTGGCGGTTAGAACCGCCGAGGGCACCGACAGTCTTCCAGCCCATCCCGGTGAAGCTCGATATCGCGAGAAGCACGCCGGCCGAGCAAAGGGCAAAAGCGAGTAATGCGCGTGGATTGAACATGCCGGATTGAGAATGCGCTGTGGGACCGCCTCAGCGTTCTCCATAACCGCGTCTGGGAACGTGTCGCGAATACCTCGGAAGATCGAGCGATATTTTCCCTGATCACGAAAATGTAATCCGCCGTGATCGAAACCGCTTCAGCCGGGCGATTGGGTGGGCGGCCGCACCATCTGCCCGCTGGCACTGGACGCCGCTTGCGCTAGGTTTTGCGTCTTGCCGTTTCCACATGTCCGCACCTGCTGAATCAAGTTCAACGCCGAAGCCAGACCTCCAGGTCTCATTGCCGGACGTGGTGAAATTTGTGCGCCAGCTGGCCCACGATCTCCGCAACGATCTGAATGCCGCTGAGCTCCAATCCGCTTATCTCGCCGAGCTGGCGGAAGATCCGGAATTGAAAGAAGAGATCAAACGATTGCGGGCCATGGTCTCGGAGGTGGGCGCAAACTTGCAAAGGCTCACCGCGGCGCTCGGTCCGCCGAGGCTGACTGAAATGCAGTATTCCGCCGCCGATTTCTTGGAAGATCTGCGCCAAAGATTGATCGCCGATCACCCGGACGAAGGCGCGCGAGTGCAATGGGACGTCGAAGTGCAAGACGTGTCGCTCCAGATCGATCCGCAGGTTTTGCTCCCCGCGCTGACCGAGTTGTTCGCAAACGCCTTCCGCCACGAACGCGGCGAGGGCGCGATTTCAGTCGAGGCGCGAATCGAGGGGAAGAACCTCCTTTTCACCATCCGGGAACCAAAGCAGAGCTTCGCGCGCTCCACGGAAGACTGGGGGCGAGAGCCGATGCAATCGGTGGGACAAGGTCATTATGGTCTTGGCCTTCATCGCTCGAGGTCTATCATCGAGGCTCACCGAGGCCAAATAAACGCCCGCTATGACTCCCCCACATCTTTCCTCATCACCACGGTGGTTCTTCCGGTGGCCGAAACGACCGCGTAACGAGCTCCACGACGAATCACAGCAACCATTTTCGCGTGAATGAAAACAGACGCGCGCACGTCGATTGCTCCTCTCGTTCTACTCCCCCCATCCGGAATAACCAAAAATCATGACAGCTGAAAGCCGGCGCATCCTGATCATCGACGATGAGCGGCCCATTCTGCTCACCCTCGACGCGCTCCTGGGCCGTCACGGTTATCAAGTCGAAACCGCCGCGACCGCATCGTACGGGCTGCGGGTCTTGAAAAGCAACCCGCCCGCGGTGGTCTTGCTCGATCTGCAACTGCCCGACGCGGAGGGCCTGCAAATGCTCGATCGGATCAAGCAGGAGCATCCGGAAACGCAGGTGATCATTTTAACGGCGCACGATTCCCTGAGCAACGCGATCGAGTCGATCAAACGGGGCGCTTATCATTTTATCAGCAAGCCGTACGCGCCGGAGGAGTTGCTCAGCCTGATCGAAAAGGCGCTCGAGAAACAATCGCTCCTCCGCGAAACGGAGCAGCTTCGGGAGAAAACGCAGCAGCTCGAAAAACGGCTCGAGATCGCGGAGACGCGGCTTGCGCCCGTGGTTAACAGCAAGGCAATGCAGGAGATCCAGGAGTTGATCGAAGCCATGGCGCCGTCCGAAGCCAACGTGCTGATCACGGGCGAAAGCGGAGTGGGCAAGGAAGTCATCGCGAACGTGATCCACAGCCGCAGCCGGCGCGCCGCCAAGCCGATGGTGAAACTGAATTGCGCGGCTTTCCCGCAAGCGATGATCGAGGGGGAATTATTCGGCTACGTGAAGGGAGCATTTACCGGCGCTACGAATGATTTTGCCGGCATGATCGCGGCGGCCAGCGGAAGCACCTTGTTTCTCGATGAGATTTCCGAGATGCCGCCGGATTTGCAGACCCGCTTTTTGCGCGTGCTCCAGGAACGCGAGTACCGGCCGCTCGGAAGCACGCGCACCTTGAAAGCGGACTTTCGCGTCGTGGCGGCGACGAACCGCCCGATTGCCGGCGCGCTGGCCGAGAACCGTTTGCGGGCCGATCTTTATTACCGGCTGAACACGTTTCAAATCGAGATCCCTCCGTTGCGCGAACGGAAGGAGGATATTCCGCCGCTGGTGGCCACGTTCCTCAGGCGATTCGCGAAGGAGCTCGGCAAGGATGAACCGGAAATCGCCCCGGAAGCCTTTCAAAAACTGCTCGATTACTCGTGGCCGGGCAACGTTCGCGAATTGCAAAACGCGATGGAATACGCGGTCGTGCTCGCGCGCCAAAACAAGATCAGCGTGAAAGAGCTGCCGGCCGAGGTGCAGTTGCCGGCTGTGCTGCAACAGGCTGAGCGCAACAACAATGGGGGCGTCCAAAATCTCGATGACATGGAGCGCAACGCGATCATCCAGGCCCTCGCCCAATGCCACGGGAATAAGAAAAAAGCCGCGCAGGTCCTCGGCATTCAGCGTCCGACGCTTTACAATAAGATGAAGCGATACGCGATCGAGCTCTGATGGTGGACGTTACCGCGTTGAAGTGTTGAAGCGTTACAATGGACCTGCGAACCGCGGGTTCCGTGTGCATTCTTACGATGTAACGCTTTAACGATGTAACGCTTTAACGTCCCCACAATGCCCATTTCCCGTCATCTCGAAAAAGTCCTGGCGCATGCCGAGCGGGAGCTTGCCCAGGCGGGCACGGGGCGGCCGGCGGAAACTCTTCCGCTCTACAAGAAATTCCTGAAGATCGAGGAACACCGGCTTCGTTTGATTCATCAATCCGGCGGAGGCGGCCGGGAAATTTGCGCGCTCCGCGTCGAGCTGATTGACGTCGTGTTGCGCCGCATCTTTGCGGCGGCCACGAGTTTCGCGCAGCGGGACAAAGGCGCCTCCCCCACTCCGCTTACGGTGGTGGCGCTCGGCGGTTATGGCCGAAGGGAACTCAATCCTTTCAGCGACGTGGATGTGATGTTCCTGCACGATCAGAACGGCTCCGGCATCTCGCCGTATGCCGCGCAGGTGGTCGAACAAATCCTCTATCTGCTCTGGGACATTGGATTCAAGGTCGGCCATTCCACGCGCTCGATTCCCGAAGCGATCAACCTGGCGAACAGGGACATGCTCACCAAGACCGCCATGCTGGAATCGCGTCACCTGACCGGCGACCCGCAACTGGCGCGGCGCTTCCGCAAACAGTTTCGAGAAAACTGCGTGCGTGGCCGCGACCGGGAATATGTGGAGCTGCGCATGCAAGACCAGGCCGCGCGGCATGCGAAATTTGGCGACAGCGTCTACGTCCAGGAGCCGAACCTGAAGAGCGGCTGCGGCGGTTTGCGCGATTACCAGAACCTTCTTTGGATGACATTTTTCAAGGAAGGCGCACTGACCACGACGCATCTCGTCGGCCGGGACTGGCTCAGCGAGGCAGACCGCAAACGGATCGAAGCGGCCTACGATTTTCTGCTTCGCCTGCGCACCGACCTTCATTACGCGACCGGCCGCGCCACGGACACTTTGCATTTCAACGTTCAGGATCAAATCGCCCAGCGGCTCGGCTATGCCCAAAAACGGGGCACCCTGCCGAACGAAGCGTTGATGAAAGATTATTACGAGCACACCCGAAACATTTTCCGCGTGACGGAACGGATCACGGAACAGTTTGCGAGCGGCCGGTCCTCGAGCACGACCCGCTCGCTCTTTGGCTTTTTGCCCCGCCTGAAAACGCGGGAGGAGCGCGTCGATTATTTTCGCATTCGCAACCGGCAGCTTTTTCCGCAACGCCAGACCGATTTCGTGAAATATCCGGAAGCGATGATGCGGGCCTTTCAACTCGCGCAAGAACGGCAGTTGGATTTAAGCCCTGAACTGGCCGATCTCTTCACCCGCAACCTGGGCGTGGTGACACGCGCGTTTCGCAACGCCGCCAGACCGCGCGAAATATTCAGGTCCATCGCGTCACGCAAGGGCCAGGTGGGCCGCGTTTTCCGGATGATGCACCGGGTCGACTTTCTCGGCCGGTATGTTCCGGAGTTTGGGCAGCTCACCTGCCTGGTGCAGCACGAGTTTTTCCATCGCTACACCGCGGACGAACACACCCTGGTTTGCATCGACAAGCTGGACCAGATCATGCAGACGGAAGAGCCGAAATTCCGATTGTATCGCGAACTCTTTGAGAAACTCGTGGACCCTTTTGTCCTCTATCTCGCCCTTCTCTTGCACGATACGGGCCGGGCCGTCGGAGCGCGCCCCCACTCCGAAGCCAGCGCTCTTTTCGCGCAAGGCGCCGCGGTGCGCCTTCAGCTTTCGCCGGCGCAACGCCGCTCCCTCATTCTTCTGGTGGACCACCATTTGACTCTTTCGAATACGGCCCAGCAGAGAAATCTCGATGATCCGGAGACCGCGGTGGAGTTTGCCCGCATCGTGAAAGACCAGAAGAACCTCGATGCCCTCATGCTCTTAACGCTCGCGGACGGGCAAGGCACCAGCGCGGATGCGTGGTCGGATTGGAAAGAGTCGCTCGTTTGGCAGCTTTATCACGCCACCTCGCAATACCTTTCCGATCAGGAGGCGTTCTACGAGCAGACCAAAATCGAGCGCGAGGCCTTGCAGCAACGGGTGACGCAAAATCTTGGGCCTGATTTCGCGGAGGAAGTGGACGCGCATTTCGAATTCATGCCCGACAATTATTTCCGGGCGTTTGAAGTCAGCGGAATCGTTTCGCACTTGAAGCTCTTCCGGCAGTTCCTGGAGAATCTATACGTGCGCGATGAGCCGCCGCTGAACCCCGCGATCGCCTGGCAGGCCTTTCCAGAGCAGGGCCACAGTCTGGCTTCGTTCTGCGCCTGGGATGGCCAGGACCTTCTGGCGAAAATTGCGGGCTCTTTCGCCGTCGTGCCGATCAACATCCTGAGCGCGGACATCTACACCCGCGGCGACAACGTCGTCCTGGACATTTTTCGCGTCTGCGACCCGAGATTTCGCGCGGTCACGGACAAGCGCGACCAGGCCCTCGTGGAAGCGACTCTCCGCAGCGCGCTGGCGCAGGAGCGCTTCGATTTTTCGCCGCTCCTTGAACGGGCGCGACGCAAGATGGTCAAGCGGGCCAGCCGGGGCGAGATGGATTTTCCCACGCGCGTGACCGTCGAAAATAAAGCGCATCCCACCTATACCCTCATTCAAATTCAAACGCCGGATCGGCTGGGGTTGCTTTATGAATTACTCTCCGCCTTTGGAGAGCAAAATGTGTCGATCGCCCTGTCGCGGATCAGCACGGAGAAAGGCGCGGCCATCGATACGTTTTACGTCGCCGACCGGGCCACGCATGGAAAAATCGCCGATCCAGGCCGGATCGCCGCCTTGCAGGAACGTCTGCATCGCGCGGCGCTAGGGGCGGTTGGGTAGCGCACGCGTCTCGCGTGCTGGCGAGGGCGTCCTCGCCATCGCGAACTTTTCGAAAGCTTGTTTCGGCGAGACGCCGAAACCAACACGCGAGACGCGTGCGCTACCCAGAAAAGGGAACACGATGCGTCTCCAAAGTTCCAAGCCAGTGCAAATCGCTGGCTGCCGGAGGCTTTCCGATTAACCTCTCCGCAATCACTCCGCTATGAACGCCCTGATCCTCGCCGCCGGTTACGCCACGCGATTGTATCCGCTCACCTTGGACAAGGCGAAGCCGCTCCTCGAGGTGGCGGGGAAGCCGATGATCGAGTGGGTCCTCGACAATCTCGCGCTCGTTCCCGATCTCGAAACTGTTTACGTCGTCACGAACAATAAGTTCGCGAAAGATTTCCAATTGTGGGCGGATGGTTACCGTCAGCGCCGGTCGGAGCTCGCGCTCAAAATTATTGCCGACGGATCAAACGACGATTCGGACAAGCTCGGCGCGATCGGCGATATCAACCTCGTCCTGATGCGCGAGGAAGAATTGGCCAGGAGCGATCTGATTATCGTCGCCGGCGACAATCTCTTCAGCGAACCGCTGGTGGATTTCGCGAACTCCGCCAAAGCCTCCGAAGCGACGCTCGCCACCTACGACGTGGGCGACCTGGAGGCGATCAAGAAATACAGCAGCATCACCATCGATGCCGCCGGCATCATCACCCATTTCGAAGAAAAACCGGCCGAGCCGAAAAGCACGCTTACCGGGATTGCTCTCTATTATTTTTCGAGAGAGGTCATTCCGCTTTTCCGAACGTACCTCGCCGCGGGAAATAATCCCGACCAGCCCGGGCGTTTCATCCAGTGGCTCTACACGCGCAAGCCGGTGAAAACCCATGAGATTGGCGGGACCTGGTTCGATATCGGGAGTAAAGAGACGCTCGAAGAGGCGAACGAGATTTTCGCGAAGTTCGTGAAGTAGAAGCGCTCGCCGGAGCTTGATCGGCCGGTAGCACAGGCATCTTGCCTGTGCTACTTCAAGCGCCCTTCATCGAACTCGATGAGATCGAAGTAGGTCCGGATCTCTTTTCGGCCTTCGCCGCCGGCCTCCTTAAGAAAATGCGTGAACCGCGCCTTCTTCGCTGCCGTATCCGGCCGGCGCGAAATCATGGCGTCGTTCCAATGTTCGATCGCCTCCGGCGAGTGCGTGGCGCCGTTTTTTGAAATCCAGTCGAGGATAGCGGCATCGTCATCCAGCCGATTGGCCGCTTCTTCAAACGCATCCGGATTCAACTTCAAGAAAGCCAGGAGATGTTTGTCGAACCCGACGGTTTTGTAATTGTATCCATCGAGCAACCCCTTCCGATGAAGTTTGGCCTTGTCGATCAATCGCGGCAGATGCACGTAGCCGCCCAGCCGTTCGTACGGACTGCGTGGAAGCAGTTTTTGCATTGAGCCCGGCTACGTCGCGGGCAGAGGATGCGGCACCACCGCCGGCGCGATCGCTTCCTGAGGTTCGGTGGCCGCCGGCTTCGACTCGGGCAGCAACTCGGCTTGGGTCAATCCCGCGCTCCCAATAATCAGTTGTCCGGAAAAAATTCCGCCTTTCTCCACTGAAATGGATTTCGCCGTCACATCGCCGTCCAGGGTAGCGTTGCGGAGAATAACGACCGCGCCTTCCGCGATAATTTCGCCCGTCATGCGGCCGCGGATTTCTATGCTCTTGACTCGAATCCGCCGGAAGAATTGCACATCCGATTTCCGCTCCACCACCACGTGCTCCGCGGTCAGCCGCCCGGGGATTTTGCCGATGAAATTGATCGTGGCCGTTCCGAGGCACTGGAGGTTGCCCCGCAATTTACCTTCGATCAACGCGGAGCGGCAGGTCACGCTGCTGCTGCTGAGATCACCTTTCGTGGTCAGATGAACCTGGCCGTGAGTTCGAATCGAACGGCTGAAACTCGTGGTGATCTTGTAATCGCGCAGGTCGATGTGTTTGCTGCACTTGGGGCAAATGGTCGAGGTGGCGGCGGAGCTGATTTCTTGCGTGGCCTTGCAATCGAAACACTCGATGTGCGAGCTGTGGTGCTTGTTCCAAAAGCCTTCCAGCTTCCGGAAAAGCGACGGGTCGGCCAGGGTTGGGAGGGGCTGCTCGTCCTTCGGCCGAAGGCGCACCTCCAGCTTCGGAGCCGAAGGGACAAAATGCGCGCCGCATTGGCGGCACATCGTGCTCTTCGCCGCTGCATATTCCATCTGCTTAAAGCCGCAATGTGGACAATCCACATTGACTTTAAGAGGCGACGGCTTTGCCACAGATCGCGGTCGCTAGAGGCTGAATTGCTTAGACGCGGGCGCCGAAGGCCGTTTTGGCGGGCGGCGTCGCCGGCTCTTCGTTCCGGACGATTTCCGGTTTAGGCGCCGCGGGGGTGGCGCTCTTGCTCGAGGTGCTGCTGGTCACTTCGGATTTGCCGATAAAAGTGGCGCCTTCCTCGATCACGAGGCGGGCCGCTTTCAGGTCGCCCTGAAGGGTGCAACGCGATTTGAGTTCACAACGCTCGCCCACGGTGATATTGCCGACAACCTTGCCGTAAACGGTGATCGACTTGGTCCTGATTTCCCCGTTGATGTTGGCATTCTCGCCGATGGTCAGGATACCGTCGGAATGGATTTCACCCTTCACCTTGCCGTCGATGAGGAGTTCTTTTTGAAATTTGATCGAGCCTTCGATCTCGACGTCGCTTGAAAGAATGTCTTTGCCAGAATGTTCAGCCATATATTTTTTAGGATCGATTGTTGGTGGTGGTGTTGCCCGTGGTTCTTCGCGCTGAGCGAGCCCTTTCTCCTCAGTACCCGCACTCAACGATCCTTCTCCGATCGACGACATGGGCCTTTGCGGGATGAATTTTTTCAGCACGCCCGCATTATGGTAATACTCGCTGGTTCTGTCAATGGCTTACCGAGGGAAACTCGCCTTTTTCCCTGGAAATTTCGCTCCGAAGGACTTCGCCACTCCAAATTTGGCGTCGAATTCCCCTTTCTTTCCGCAATCCGAAATCCGCGATCCGAAATTGAATTTGGGCCCACCAGGATTCGAACCTGGGACCAAGGGATTATGAGTCCCCTGCTCTAACCGCTGAGCTATAGGCCCGCATGACGAATCGGAATAAATCATAATTCATCTCCGATGACCAACGCGGAACACGCCGGGTCCGAAAGCATTTCGCGAAACCGGCGGATCGACTTACCCGTGGGTTGCCATCCCCTCTTTCGGGGTAAGGCTGACGTCAGTTGAGCGCGTAAAGTTCCACGAGCGCGACCCCCGTGGCATTGTTCGCACCCCGCACGATCGCGGTGTAATTGGCCGGTGGAAGCTGCGCCACGATGGCCGATTCCAAATCGTTCGAAGGTGGAATCGTGGTGGCGATGATTTCTGCTTCCTGATGGCTCCGCCAATTATCATTGAAGACGAGCAGGGCGCCGTTGCCGTCGTGCAAGGACAGCGTCGTGTCGGGCAAATTCCCGGCCACGGGCAGCGACGGCCCAATCGCGCGGACAATGACTCTCTGCGAGCCTTGCCCAGCCACGATAACGCCTCCGATCATCACGTTGTCTCCCACGTCGACCCGGCCGCGCGTGGAAATATTCAAGACCTTCGAACCCAGTCCCTGGTCGAGATCGTACACTTCAAGCACGCCCACCCCCGTGGTGTTTCCCGCGCCCCGGAGAACGGCGGTGTACGCGACGCCATTATCGTCGGAAGGCAGCCTCGCCAGGATAACCGATTCATCGGCCGACGTCGGCGGGATGCCGGTGTCGATAATTTCCTGTGCGTTGGAATTGGCGTCCCAATTGTCGTTGGTTGCGATCAAGGCTCCAGTTTGATCGTATAATTCGAGGACCGGATCCATGAGCGGATTCGGGATTCCGAGGGCGCCGAGCGATGGCCCTATCGCGCGAAGCATCACCCGCTTGGCGGAAGCGCCGCGCGCGATGAATCCGGCGATCAGGACATCGTCACCCAACCCCACCTGGAGACGCGTGGAGATATTCGCCAGGCGGCTGCCCGTCACAGGGGGAATCTCCTGCGCAAGAAATTCCGTTTGGCTTTGCGGAAAAATGGTGTTCGCGGAGAGAGCGGTATCCTGAACGTTGCTGGTACTCAAAAAATAGGTCTGGTTTGGTGTTAGCGGCGGCACGGTCAGGATGACGGTATCCGGCTCCGAACTCATTGCGGCCTGGGAGACGGGCACGTCCGGAGCAACCAGCGTGTAATTCGACGCGACGACGGCCGTAGCCGGGTCCACATGACTGTTGAACCTCACCGCAAGATGGCTCGTATCCTGGTAAAGATAGACCGAAAGGATTTCCAGAGGACTCGCGATCCACTGGCGCAGGACAGCCATGGCCGTCTCGTCCACCATGTTCTTGGCCAGCGGCGGCATTTTCGTTTCATCCAGGGCGTTGTCGCGCTGATAAAGCGGCGACCCGTCGACGTCACGGAACCGGACATAAGTCCCCATCAAATCCTGATTTTCCAAGGGCGTGTAAAAGCGGGCGTCGAACCCCAGCCCCTGGCCGCCGGGCCGGTGGCATTGAGAACAATTGGCATCGATCCACGAGCGCATCCGATGTTGGATAGGGGTGGTAGGGTGGCTCACGGGGACCGATTTTAAAAAAGTCGGGATTTCGGCCTCACTCGGCGTCGGATCGAGCAGACCGATATGAGCAAACGTGCGCAACTGATTGTCCGTCCGGCCCGTTTGCGGATAGGTGAAATCGCCGTTCATCTGGTGCGTCTTTACGCCCAGAACAAAATTTGCCTGGCTGTTATGACACTCCAGACATTGGGCGCGGCTGGGATAACTCCATCGCTGGATGCGCTGGCCGCCCGAGCTGGTCGTGATGGGGATGTCTTCATCCAGGGCACCCGGCAACAAATCCGCTTCACTATGATCGGGCCGCCATTTGTAGGTCACCCCGTAAACCCCTCCGTTCTCCCTTCGGACGAGTAACCGCGTCTCCAAACGTTTTCTCGCCCCTGTCATTTCGTTGACGACCAGTTCAAAGTGTTTGACGAAGACCGTCCCGTTCGGAAAGCCCCATTCTCCGACAGGGACGAAGGCCATTTGTTCGGCGCTCGTGTAGGGAGGCCCGTCATTTGGGACGGCAACCCAGCGGGTCTTGATCGCCGCGTCCGACCAGAGAGGCGAATTAACCGTGAACGGGATCACGCCCGTGGATGGAGTGAGCGTGTTGAGATTGCTGAAGGCGCCCGTAGCGGAAAGAAGAGCCGGAAACGCCCCGTTGGTCGGCGGCATGGCGTTGTTCAAATAGGGGCCGATCGGGTCCCTGTTATCCAATCCATACGGCGGCTGACCGAGCGCGACGGATCCAGACAAGCAGAGCGCAACAGAGATCAGACGCAGCCAATGGCCCGGCGTGGTGGGTGAAATTCGCATCGGGCGAGGATTTATACTTTGTCGCGTTGAAAGGCGAACATTTTTTCGCCTAATACGGACTTCGAACCAGGCGGGCTTCCGGTTGGGCTTGGCTTGCCTCGTGTTTGAACCAGGTGTGCCATCCTTCGGTGCACTCGAGCCAGATCCACTTAGCGATTGCTTTCACCACGAGCCCAACGTCGGTCTGTTTCAGAGTGAACCCGGGAATGAGGTGACGCCTGCCGCGATTCGTCTTTCCTATCGTTCCCATCCGCCGCCGGCGGCGGGCGATTTGGGCGAACCGGCGATTGTAAGCGCGGATGAAATGGAAGAATGGCCGGGAGGGCGGATCCGAGAACGGCGGCACCAGCAACGCCTTGATGCCCATTTTGAACGGCTGCGAGACGATGCCCAGATAATAAAAACCGAGATCCAGAGTGAAGGCGATGGCCATCAAATCGAACTCGCCTATGTACTCGTATTTGTCTTTGTAGATGGCCTCGAACCAGCAGCGGTGGCTGTTGGCGAAATCGCGGTTATGGCGCTCGACCCGCTCCCGCATTGGTTCGCCGCGCCGTTGCGCCGCGATCAACTCGGCCGCGCTCGTGGCCGTGAACGAAATCCAATCCATCCCCGGGCTGTAAAATGGATCGATGAATGCGGCGGCATCGCCCACCAGGACAAAGCCGTCGCCCGCGAAGGTGGTGCTGTAGTACGCGAGGTTTTTCCGCCAATGCACATCGGCTTCGTCAAACTCCGCGTCGGCGAGCATCTCCCGCCCGACCGGGTGCTCCATCAGGAAAGCCTTCAATCGTTCGCCGATGCCGCGGCTGTCCTGCGGCCAGTCGACCAGGCGTTGGTCCAGCACGACACCCACACTGACGTCGCCGCCCTTGAGCGGGATCAACCAGCACCACCAGCCATCGCCAATGATATGGTTCGTCGCGGTGCTCCGGATGCTGTAAACCTCCGCGGCCCACTTTGGAAATTTCTCGGCCAGTTCCGGGCTGTCCCAATCCTTTACTCCCTTCCAGCGCGACCAGGCGGCGGCCGTGGGATGGGCCGTGTTTGATCTCCACCAACCCTCTTTCCGCGCCAGCAACGCACCTACGCCGGAAGCATCGACGACCCAGCGCGCGCGGACTGTTTTCGACCCCGCGCCGTTCTTGAGAACGACCGTCTGCTCCTGCCCGTCCGAAAGCTGCACGTCGATCACGCTCGCGGGCCGCAGCAGATGGGCGCCGGCCGCACAGGCCCGGCGAAGCATTTCTTCGTCGAAGGTCGACCGGTCGAGCTGGTAGGAGGGAAGCCGGACCTGGTAACGCCCGCCCACTTCACTCGACTCCTCGAGGTTTTTCACCTCGTCATTGGTGAAATAGAAACGCAACCCCTGTTTGATAAGATGGTGCTCGTTCAGATACTGCGTCAGTCCCAGGATGTGCCCCATAAAGTAGGCGCTGACCTCGACGGTCGCTTCCCCCACCCGACGCAGGAGTCGCGCGGATTTTTCCACGATCAGGACGCGAATCCCGGGATTCTGCCGAAGCAGGAGAGTGGCGGTGGCAGCTCCCGAAAGAGCTCCGCCGATAATCACCACGTCATACGTGCATCCGTCGTCGACTTCCATGAAAGCCTTTCTGATGCTTTCTTGGCTCCGCTGCAAATGCATTTGTCATATAATCCCATCGCATCGGTCTTGTTGATCGGATCATTGAATCGGGTCGGGCTGGAGAAAACGGCCCAGCTCGGGGTGATAGACGCGATGACGGAAATCGTAAATCCGCATGTCGCTGAGGTATTCCCGGCCGGCAAACAGAATCCGGTTCCTCCACGATGAACCGGGCTGGCCGTTCACCCACGTCTCGTTGCCCAAGCCATCAAAGAAATACGGCAGCCCAAAAGCGTCATACTCGTACTGCTCCTCGATTTGCCCGGTCGTGTCGGTCTAGAACACGCAATGCCCCCGCGTCATACTGGAAGTAGCGCAGCGTGTTGTCCTGTGGGGTGATTTGCGCCACCACCCTCGTCCACCCGGCCCCCCGTGCACGTAGAGCCGTGTCGGGCTGTTCGGCGCGGTCGCCAGCCAGCGCTTCACGCACCGCCCCAGCGGATCCCCGAGCCGGCGGTTTCTTATTCACCGTGGCTAACTCTCAGAATGCGTCCGTCGCTTTTTGAAATTTCGATCTCCAGTGTCCCACCGATCATTTCAAATCCTTCCGGCGCTTTCGGCAAGGAACCAGACACAATCCACACACCATTCCGCAATTCCGCGACAAAGGGTTTCTCTTTTGAAACGACCTCGCGTCCGTAGATTGGCAGCCATACCGCTTCAGCTATGCGGATTGCCGTCTCCTCATTGGGGACATATCCGTTCGGCGGATAGTAAGAATGCACTCTAACGGCTGGCGCGCAGGCTACAGCCCAAACAATCACGCACCCTAATCCTATTAAGGTTCTCATTTATTTTTTTCCATTTTCAATTTCCCCAGCGTCGTTACCGGTCCATTCCGCTGCTTGTCCGGGTCAGGATCGTATCGCTTCATCTCGCCGCTCGGAGTCACCAGGTAACCGGGTTTTTGGGTGTCATCAGCAAGTTTCTTGTCCGATTTCTTGTCCAGATGGTCATTTGGCTTACCCGAAAAATTTTCACCATCGTATTTAGGTCCACTTTCCTTGCCATGACTGTGATAGTACCCTTCGTAATTCGGAATTTTCTTTAACATCGGACTATTGTGTTGTCCCCCCTCGCGCGGAGCCGTGTAAGAAAACTTACCATCTTCTCTTAGGTATAGTTCTCCTCCAAATTCAAGGTCCTTTTGGACTGATATTCTAGCAATGTCGGTCATCGCATCAGTTGCTGCTGCGTCGCGCGTTGCGTACGGGTCCCCAGGTGCCAGCCCCATCGGATCCGTCTTGTTAATTGGATCATTGTGGCAATACCGGTAGAGGTTGTAATCACCGGCCTCGAAGTGTTTCGGATCGGGTTGAAGGAAGCGGCCCAGCTCCGGGTGATAGACGCGGTTGCGGAAGTCGTAAATCCGCATGTCGCTCAGGTATTCCCGGCCCGTAAACAGAATCCGGTTGCCCAACAGTGAGCCGGGCTGGCCGTTCGCCAGCGTGGTGGGGTGGCCCGAGCCATCGAAGAAATAGGGCAGCCCAAAGGCGTCATACTCGTATTGCTCCATGATCTGCCCGGAAGTGTCGGTCTGGAAGGTGCAATGCCCCTGCGCGTCATACTGGAAGCAGCGCAGTGTGTTGTTCTCCGGGTTGATTTGCGCCACCACTTCGTCCACCCGGCCCCCGTGCACGTAGAGCCGCGTCGGGCTGTTCGGCGCGGTCCCTTCCTGCACCAGGTTCCAGCCGTCATAATACAGATACGTCGCCACCGGGTTCGGGGTCCCGGGCGCATACCCGCCTTCAGGCTCCGGGGACTCCCCGTTGTCGGGCGCCAGCCAGCGCTTCACGCACCGCCCCAGCGGATCATACCCAAACCAGACAAACTTCCCCGGCGGCGTGCTTCCGCTATACATCGCTATCGGCTGGTTGAGCGCGTTAAAGCTCGCCCGCAGCCTTGGGCGATGACGCCGGGTCGAGTCGCAGGGCAAGAGGGCCGTCAATCCGCGCATTCGCCGACCAGCCCGGACGAGCGTTCGCCTTTAGCATGGCAGTTAACGTTTCCCGGATGTAGATCGAAACGATGAGTTGATCCGCGGCTTCGGATTCGAATTCAAAGGAAACCGCGATCTCATCCTCGCTTTGGACCCGTGGGAACGGATGATTTTGGACGTACTGTGAGGCGTTCCGAAAGGGCGGTTCCGAGTCACCTTCCCATTCCCGATGATCGGGTGTGAAGTCAGAATTGTAGATCCAAACGTCTCCGAGGATTTGTCCACTTTCGTTCAGAAAGTAGGCATACGCGCATCGGTCATTGTCTTCGAAGACGACCTTAACGCCGCTCTGATGGGAGAAGGAAAAAAACTTCATAACAAATCAGCTTCCCTCGCGGAATCGCCCTCTCTTCACCTCCTCTTTCCAATATTCCTTCCTGTCTTTATCAAACGTTTTTCTGTTAACTTCTGAAGGCTTCTTGTCGGGATGATTCTTCTTGTAGTTGTCTCCGAGCCGATGATCGCTTCGGGTCATCTCACGGAAGGGACCCTTTGCCTTACCACCCTCGTGATGAATCTCGACCGGATGCCCATCGTCACCGGTCGGCGCTTTACCCGGTTTCGCAGGCGGCGCGACAATCTTTTCGGGTACAAGTTTGAGACCGCGTGGGACGCGGATTCCACTGCCTCGGCCCATAGTCGCAGCGGTAACGACGAATCCAACCGGGTCTTCCCGGTATGCGCTTTGAAGCTGCGCGGCGATAGCTCGACCAACGCTCGCAAGCCCGTCAGCAACCCAATCGGGCGTCTCAACGTCCGGTGCCAACCCCATCGGATCGGATTTGTTAATTGGATCATTGTGGCAATAGCGATAGAGGTTGTAATCTCCCGCCTCGAACTGAATCGGATCAGGCTGGAGGAAGCGGCCCAGCTCCGGGTGATAGACGCGATTGCGGAAATCGTAGATCCGCATATCGCTCAGGTATTCTCGCCCCGTGAACAGAATTCGGTTGCCCCACAGTGAGCCGGGCTGGCCGTTCGCCAGCGTGGTGGGGTGGCCCGAGCCATCGAAGAAATAGGGCAGCCCAAACGCGTCATACTCGTATTGCTCCATGATCTGCCCGGAAGTGTCGGTCTGGAAGGTGCAATGCCCCCGCGCGTCATACTGGAAGTAGCGCAGTGTGTTGTTCTCCGGGTTGATTTGCGCCACCACTTCGTCCACCCGGCCCCCGTGCACGTAGAGCCGCGTCGGGCTGTTCGGCGCGGTCCCTTCCTGCACCAGGTTCCAGCCGTCGTAATACAGATAGGTCGCGACCGGATTCTGGGCCCCGGGCGCGTACCCGCCTTCGGGCTCCGGGGACTCCCCCGAGTCGGGCGCCAGCCAGCGCTTCACGCACCGCCCCAGCGGATCGTACCCAAACCAGAGGAACTGCCCGGGTGGCGTGCTCCCGCTATACATGGCGATCGGCTGGTTGAGCGCGTTAAAGCTCGCCCCGATCCATCCCTCCATCATCAACACTCCATTGGCCTTCCCCGGTTCGTTCGGCTCGAAGTGGTCGTCGTGGTGGATGATCGAATACCACTCCCCATACTGGTTGAGCCCGTTGTTTCGCCGCTTGAACTCCAGCCACCCACGGCTCGCCACGTGGTTTTCCGTTCCCATCCGGTTGCCCAGCTCGTCGTAGGTGAAGATGTCGGTGCGCAGCGGACTGGTCCCGCCCCCCTGCGGGTTCTCCACCTCATAGGAGGCCAGCTTCAACTGCCCTTCGTCATCATACTGGTAGCGATCGCCCCGCCCGTTCTCCTTCGGGTTCATTCCCCCCGGGCCGCTCTTCTGCCACCCGATGATCCGGTCGCGATCATCCCGCCAGTAGGTCCGGTGGGAGATGTTCCCGTAGGGAGATTGATGATGCACCACTCTGGTAAAACCCCGCGCATCGTAATCGAAACCGGTGTGGACCCCGTTCCCGTAATGCTGCTCGCTCACTTTCCCGTCCGGGAAATAAGTGTAATTGACGCTGGCCCCGCTCGCTCCGCTCCAGTTCACGCTCTCCAACTGCCCTCGCGCGGTGTAAGTGCGCTGCACGGCCAGCCCGTTGGGATAAGTTATCCGGGAGACCTCGCCATTGGGATAGCGGCAATAGCTTACTTGCTTGCGCCCCGACGCAGCCTGTCCCGTTCCACCCATGATTGCGGTGCCTTCCGCCCGCACCTGCCCGGCCTGGTCGTAACTATAGTCGATCGACGCGACGCTGTTGGCCAGGATCATCAGCCGGTTGGCATCGTCCCAAATGCGGGTGACCCCCGGCGTTCCGTCGTCCCAGGTGTGGGCGGTTTCCCGGCCCCGCGCGTCGTACCCGGTGATCGTCTTGAGCGCGTCCTTGCGTGTCTTCCAGGTCTTGACCTGGCCGAGGTCGTAGAGGGTAATCCCCGTGGACTGATCGGGGAAATGCGTCTGCTGAGGCCGTCCCAGCCCGTCGAAATAAAAGCTCGTCCGCTGGTCTTCCGTGCCCGCGCTGCCATCCCTGGTCCGGCGCGTGGTCACCGCCGCCAATTTTTTCATCGGACCCCACGGCCAATAATCCAGGTAGGTGGTGTTGCCTCGCTCATCAACAAAGTGCCGCGGCTGCCCGAAGGGATCGTGATAAAGCCATTGCTGCGTCTCGCCGTCGGGGAATCGGACCAAAGTCTTGTTTCCAGTCGCGTTATAATCGGTAACGGTGACTTGATTGACCGTCTGGTCGGGTCGCTTGGTCTCGGTCGTGGTGATGACCCGGTTGCGATGGTCGTAGACGTAATCGGTCACGCGGCCGTGCGGGTCGGTGTACTTCGTCTTGTTGCCGTTGGCATCGTACTCGTACTGGTGAAACGCGCCGTGGCCGAAATTCAAGCCACCTCCGGCCGGGACAATCGCGCCGATAAACTCGAAGACCATACGGTCGTTATAATCATAATTTCGGAAGGTGGCCCGGCGATCGCCCGCAGCGTTGTAGGCCGGCTCGATCTGCGAACGCCATTTATTGGAAGTGTGAGTGGACGCGTCCCGCGCCGTGACGTTATTGCTCAGGATGCGTTCGTAGGTCCACTCCCAAGTGCGGCTGGCCACGCTGCTCCCCCCGCAGGCCGGGGCGTTGACCGGCTCGGTATAGCTCAAGCAGCGCCCGTACGGGTCGTAAGTGTAGGTGCTGCGATAGCCCAACTCGTTGGTGATGGCGGTGCAATTGCCGTATTTGTCGTACTCATAAGTGACGGTCGGATCGTTGCTGCCGCCTGTGGAGGGGTAATGGACTTTGGTCACCTGGTGGCGGGAATTGTATTCCATCCACGCGCTGTAAGGCGCACCCGCCGCACGCGCCCGGGCGTTCTGAGCGGTCGCGACACGGCCAAAATTATCCGGAGTGTAAATTGTGGCCTCCGCGATGGTGTCCACGGTATTCCACTCCCTCCACAGGAAACTGCCGTTATAATCAAAGTATTTCACGGCCCCGCTGGGGAGCCTGTGGCTCGTCACCTGGTTAAAATCATTGTAGGTAAAGCTTTCGAACGCGACCTGATTGCTCCCGTTATCAAAGTAAGAGATCTGAGTGACACGCATCAAGCTGTCGCGCGTGTAGGTCGTGGTATTATTACGCTCGTCGGTCTGGCCGAAAAGCCAATGGTGATAGGTGTTGGGAATACGGATGGCGTCGCGCAGCCCAGATGGATTGTCCCAGTGATAGGTCCGCTTGGTGCCATCGCCGGGATGCCGATGCCACACCTCTTTGACCCGGCCATTGCCAGACGGGCCGGTGAAATCCAAGCCCGTTTGATACTTGTACTCCGTTAGGATGCCGCGGGCGTCGAAGCTGCGCCACCGTTTCACGCCAAAGTTGTGGTGAAAATCAGTCGGCATCGTCGCCGGATTCGGGTTGTCGGCAAAGTCCGTCAGCCTGGTTATTTCAAATCCGGCGTTGTAGCCCCAGGCGCCACTGCCGGGATCGGCCTCCGGCGGAATCCACCGGTCGCCACCGTTAGGAAGCTCCTCATACTGCGTCCCGGGTTCCAGACCGCCTTTCTTGCCGAATTGAAACATGCGCGCTCCACCTGCGCCGCGCGTTTCGATTCGCATGCCGGTGTCCGGCATGCCATTGCAAGGGATGTAGAGTTCCGACACCACCGCCCCGGTATCCAGGCTTACTTCCTTTTGCACGGGGAAAGGCGCATACATCATGCTCGGTCCGATGTTTCCGGGCGCGGGTATCGGATTGACTGATTGACAAAAGGGCTCCCCTCCCGGTCCGCCCCGGAAAACATATCGGATGCGGGTCATCGCCCCCTCAAAGCGAGGGTCGTCCGCAGTCGTCAGAAGCGGACCTCGGCCCTGGGGACTGGGAGTGCCCGGTGTGTCGTCAGTGTCGTGGGTCGCGACTGGGGTGTAGGTGTAAGTGGCCCGGACGAGTTGGCCAGCATTGACGTCATCCATGTACTTCACTCCGGTGAGCGCATACCAGTTATAGGGCACGCCATTGGCCGGATCGGCGATGGAATAATGCGAATAGTCGTATTCCACCGTCTGAAGATAGCTGCCCAGGGTCACGCCCCAGCCAACTTTGCTGATCACGGCCGAGGGGTTGTCGCCCAAGGCTCCGTACTCGAGGAAGAGGGAGCGGCCATCGGGTCCTGCCACCCGCGTCAGTCGATCTCCGTACCCATTGTTCTCATAAGTCAGGTAAGTGGACAGGCCATGAGGGTCAACGACCTGGGTGGCGCGATAACCCGAATCAAACCATCTAAAAAACACCGAACCGCCATCCGCCGTGTACAGCCAGAAAAAGTCTCCAGTAGGGTCCATTCCTGCCAGATGATCGTCGACGCTAATCGCCGCCGGCATGGTGGGTGGATAGGGCTCGGGCGAGCCGTCAGGCGAGTCAAAGTTGGTGCGGGAAAAAGAGAATCTGGCCGTGCGCCCATCCGGATATTCTATGTTAATGATATGGATCTTCGTAAAGTAATAGCCACCCTCACAAGGAGGCCCCTCCCCATCGCAAGACAGCGTCTCAACGTCGGGCGAGGCCGACCAATTCCACGAGTGCGTCCAGCCCCCATTGCCAAAAGGCCGGGGCCCAGGCGACCCAAAGGGGCTAAACGCCGGGTCGGTTGAGTTCCAATGCCGGGTAAAGTCCAGGCCATAGACCCCAGGCGCTCCCGGCACCTGTAAATCAGTGATCGATCGGCTCGCGTTGCCATTGTATGCGTTGTAGCTACCGCCTGTTTCGACGGTGCTCTTTACCGTGCCGGCGTTGCCGCTTGGATCTTCGGGTTCTGGATTCGTCGAGTTTTCAGTTTGGCCGCGGCAGGGGACGATCCCGAGCGCAAGAATGAGCCCGAGAGCCAGTGGAAAAAGAGTAAGTTTTTTCACTGGAGAATTAGGGGGTGGCCAGGAGCTGGATCACTTCTTCGCTTGCGGTAGTCAGGCGAAGGACGGTGTTGATTTTCATGGAATAAAAGCTGATCTGGCTTTCTTCCTGGCCGCTCTCGAGATCGACCGCAAACAAGCATTCCCCCGAGGGGCCGATGTGAACGCCCTGGGTCGGCGTCATTAGGACCCCTTTATCCGGCGTAACCGATAAGGGCGTCCCGGTCAGCGAAGGATCGAAAAGCAGCCGAACCGTGATGGGATTGCCGCTCGTGATTAACGTGCTGTGCCAGCCATCTTTGATTTGCGTCGGGATCTCGGGCGTCTCCGCGCCGCTGCGCCAGACTTCAAACCGGGGCTTGGCCAACTCGAACTCCGCCGGGTCAGGCGGACTACCCACAAATGGGACGACAGGCGGAGGAGCCGGCAGCGGCTGCGCCGGGGCGGGGGGCGGCGCCGCCACGAACAAGGCCACCGGCAGTGGAACAGGGCTAGATCCCCCTCCCGACGGGGACGGCGGCAACGGTTCCCATTCCAGCACCGGAGCTGGCAATGAATTGGGAGGTGGTGGAGGCGCGGTCGAAAAGCCGGCCACCGGGGGCGGGGTCATGACCGGCCCTTGCGCAAAGACACTTGCCACGCACAGACAAAAAACGAACGGGAGCAGAAGGCATCGTCGAAGAAGGAGTCTTATCATATGGGGTTGTTGGCTCGCGGGTGGTCAATTACTTGCAGGAAATGAAGGTGGCCCGGGCCGAAACGTACTGACAAGAGCGAGCGTGATTTCATGTCTGGGAGGAGGAGGTCGAAGGGAATACAGTGAAGCCGATTGGCGCCCCGGAATGCAAGGCAATACGCGCTCATTTACCGGCGTTTGCGATCCGGGCGGTCTTGATCTCGCGGTTCAAGGCGCGACGGACCAATTCGGAAAAGCTAATCTCCTCGCGCCGCGCTTTGACGATTAGAATCTTTCGGACCTGTTGGGGGAGGCGGAACGTCACCGGGACACTGCCTCTTGGCAGTTTCGTTCTGGGCATGAGCCATGTGTATTATTGTATCATACACAATGTCAACACGGAATTTTCTTGCCGTGTCATATTCGGTATGACACGGTCGGCGGCGTGCGAGACAAGGAATCGACGGCAATCACGATCACCCTTCCCGTTGCCCTCGACCGGGCTCTCCAGGCGCTCGCCGATCAAAAACATTGCGGGAATAAATCGGCCGCGATCCGTGAGGTCCTTTACAAAGAAGCGGGGATGCAGGCCAAGCTTCGAATGAACGAAAAGAAGGACAAGGCGTCGGTAACGAAGGCCGAGCATCGTTCCGTCAAATACGGATCCCGCAAAAAGAAAAAAAGCGGAAAATAAGGTTCCTCCCGCCTCCTAATCCACAGCCATATCAACGGGACGGAGATGAGCGACCGCCCCTCCTCGCAAGGCCAAACTTCCGCCGCGCCGCTTCATTTTGGCCCCATCGCCGGACCAGCGTTCGCCTATGCCCGTGCGGTTTCGAGATGCAAATGCGCCTCGCGAAGCTCCAGACTGCGTTCGCGCAGGGCGTCTTCCAAGGCGGCGCGTTGCGTATCCAGCTGGACGTGAAGACGCCGCATCTCGAGGAGATTGGCGAGGCGCAGAAGGACCTCCAGGTGGTTGAGCGGTTTGAGCAAGAAATCGGTCGCACCGGCGCCCAGCGCGGCGCGCTTGGTTTCCTCGTTCGCATCGGCCGTGAGGACGATCACCGGGAGAAAGACTTCGCCGCCGGCCGAGCGCAGGGAATGAAGAATCTCGAGTCCACCTACGTGCGGCATCATCAGATCGAGGAGGATCACATCGGGCGCGAAATTGTCGCAGACTTCGAGGGCCAGGCGAGAATCCGTGACGGACCTCAGTTGTTTGTAACCTGCCTCGGAGAGCATGTCCTCCAGGAGCGCCACGTTGAGAGGTTCGTCGTCGACAATGAGGATTTTCATTCTTGCAAACGTCCTCGTATCGCCCCGCCACGCGTTCTGCGGGTGGAGGTTGGAGCCAATCGCCGGCGTGGAGCTTTCCATTTTTCCAGCTACGCGGCCAGACGGGGCGCGGCAGTCTCGTTGAGGACTCGAAAGAATTCCTGCATATCGAGCGGTTTGGTGAGGTAGCCGCTGGCGCCCGCCGCCATCAGGCGCTTGATCTGGCGCGAGGTGGCGTCGGCGCTGATGATGACCACTGGGATGTCGCGCGTGGCTTTCTCGCGTTGCAAGCACGAGAGCACCTCCCAGCCCGGCAGATCGGGCAGGTGCAGGTCCAGCAGGATCAAATCGGGGGAATGTTGACGGGCCAGCGCGATGCCCAGCTTGCCCTGCATCGCGGTGATGAGCCTGATGTGGGACTGGTCGGCCAGCATTTGCTCGATCAGCGTGAGATTGGAGAGGTTGTCCTCGACATAGAGAATGGTGCGCTGGATCGCCTCGGAGCCGTTTTGAGGGTGGGAGACGTTGCGTTGCGCCAGGTCCACACGCTCGAACGGAGATTCGGCCCGAGCCAGCTCCACCCAAAACATACTGCCGTTGCCGACAGTACTGTCGACCCCGATCGACCCGTCCATGGCGTGAATCAGGCGCTGACAGAGCGCCAGGCCAAGTCCCGTCCCTTCCACTCCGGTCTGCTCCGCGCCCAGGCGATCGAATGGCGTAAACAATCGGGCCAGCTTTTCGGAGGAGATGCCGGCTCCCGTATCGCTAATCGCGATGCGGATCGAACCGGTGCCGATGGTGCTGGATGAAACGGTCACCCTGCCGTCGAGCGGTGTGTACTTAACGGCGTTGGTGAGCAGGTTGAGCAGCACTTGTTGAAGCCGCTGCCGATCGGCCATGACATAATCGGCCGGCTCCAGCAACGTCGGCGTTCGCAACTCGATGCCGCGCTCCGCGGCCAGAGGGCGCATGAGGCTAAGCGCTTCTTCCAAAGCCTCCGCCACGCAAACAGGCTCGAGGGACAACTGTAAATTGCCCGTCTCGACCCGGCTGATGTCGAGCACTTCGTTAATGAGATTGAGCAGGTGACGACCGGCATTAATGATGTGAGTGACGCGGGTGCGCTGGGCCTCCGTTGGGTTTTGTCTTTCCAAGAGCTGCCCAAACCCGAGAATCGCGTTGAGCGGCGTCCGCAATTCGTGGCTCATTCGGGAGAGAAATTCGCTCTTGGCGTGATTGGCGCGGTCCGCCTCCTCCTTGGCCTCGCGGAGTTCCTTCTCAATCCGGGCGCGTTCGGTTACGTTGTGCGCCACACAGAACATGATCTTGTCCGCCTCCGACCAGGAAGCTGACCAAAGCACGTCGACGAGCGTTCCGTCCTTCCGGATATAACGATTAACGAAATCCGAGATCTTTCCGTCCATCTTCAGGAGCTCCGAAACCTCATTGGTCAGCGCCCGATCGTCGGGGTAAATGAATTCGGCGTACGGCCGGCCCACCAATTCAGCCGGAGTATAACCCCACAACTGTTCGCAGGCCGCGCTGACGCTGATAAAGCGGCCCCACTCATCTATGGAGCAGATCACGTCCAGAGAGTTGTCCATGATCAGTTGGTTCGCGTGGTGCGCGGCCTCCAACTCGCGTTTGCTTTCGCACAACGCCTTTTCAGCCTGCTTCCGCTCGGAGATGTCTTCCACCATGATGAGGAAGTTGCGCGGCTGCCCATCGACGTCCCGCATGAGGCAGGCGGTGCGGGTAATCCAGAGCACTTCGCCATCCTTGCGGATATATCTCCTTTCCACCGACGAGCGCGGGCCTCCGGTCAGCAGCTCTTCCGCATTTTGTTTCCCCTGCGGGATATCATCCTCGAACGTGATGTCCACCGTGGTGCATTGCGTGAGCTCGCGCTCCGAATATCCCACCATCTGGCAGAGCGTCGTGTTTACCTGGTTGAAGCTTTCGTCCAGGCCCACCACCGCCATGCCAATGGGCGCATCCTCGAAGATCTGACGGAAGCCTTGCTCGCTCGCCTCGAGCGCGGCCGTCCGGTTCGCGATCGAGCGCATTTCCCGGATGCTGCGCAGGCACGAAATAACGAGAAAAACATCTTCGAAAATCACCCAGCCCGCGTGCTCGAGGGATCGCAGCGGGCTGGCCGTGAGCACGCCATAGACCGAGTAGGGCAGGTAGATTCCGCGCAGGAAATGGTCGAGCGCCACGACGATGGTGGCGGGAATGAGCACTCGCCAATCCCGGTAGAACGAGAGAATGACCAGCGAACCGAAAACGTGGAAATGCGTTTCGATGCGTCCCCCCGTGAGCGATATCAGCAAAGCCGACATCAGCATCTGGGCGACGGCGATGACGTAGCGGTTGATGGTTGCGCCGGGCGAAACACGCGTGAGCCAGATAGGAAAGATGCTGATGGCGCCGCCCAGGAAAATCGCTCCCCAGATGTGGACGTGGACCTGGCTTGATTGGCCCTCCCAGGTGAAAGGCGCGACGAAAAACGCGATGATAATTCCAAAAATCCACTGGAAGAACATCAGCCTCGCGAACAACCGATCCGTGCTTCGGTAGATTTCCTGCCGATGCTGCTCGAAGAGCTCGTCAGAGCGCTCGACGGAATAGTTGACGCCGCCGGCGGCGCGACTCACTTCAAACATAATGCGGTGGGCCCCGTTTCGCTGCGGTTTGCCAGCGCGCAGCCGAAAACCAGCGTCTCGGTTTGAGGCGGCGTTTGGTTATTTACGAGAGCGAGAATCGCGCTCTCCCCGGCATTGTCCCCGGCGTGTCCGCGGGAGGCCGTGATTCCTCCGCTAAACAGCAGCCGTCCGTCCGCTCCAAAAAGCTGCGTGTGGCCGGATGTCTCCGCGCCGAAGCGGCGCGCTTCCACGCCATCCGGATCGAGGAGGACCTTTACCCCGGGAATCGCCTCGGCACTGCGCACCAGATCGGTCTCCTCCCAATCGCGGCCGGCCTCCTTCGGCTTAACCAGGAGAACGTAGGCCGCAATTTTTCCCTGAAGGCGCGCCATGATCTGCGCCAACTCACTCACGCTGGCCCTCGTGCAGGGGCAACGCGGATGCGCGACCATGATCAACGTCGGACGGTCGCCTGACCGTTCGATTTGCGATGCCGGCCAGGCCCGTGGCAGCGCCCCGACGCGGCCTGGAGTGTTCTCGTATTGGAACAACGTCTGAAGGCCAAATGCCACCGTCGCGATCCATAAGATCGCGAACAGTGACGTCGCTGAAATCCGTTTCGTTCGCCGTTGCAAATGCTCCTCCCTCTTCTGCTCAGCAAAGCGCATTCCAACAGGGGAGAATTCCGGCTGTCTTTCTCTCCAGCCACCGCTGCGGAGGGGGCGCCGGACTGGGCGAAAAATGCAGTCCCACCCAAAACCAAAAGGAGTCTGGCAAACTTTCCGAATCCATCGTAGAAGCGGGCGCCGAGTATGTTGAGCTTGCCACGAAGCCGGCGCACCTTCGCCATTGCGACCATCGCGCTGCTCCTGATCGTGGCGACCGCAGCGCCTGGATATGAGGCGGTGGCCCAGCGCATGGATGACGGCGCGCTGCTCCTTTATCCGGAGCTCATTCTAAAGGGTTGGTTGCCTTACCGGGATTTCGAAACTTTCTATGGGCCGGCGAACGTCTATCTGCTGGCGGGCGTTTACGCCGTTTTCCAACCGGGGATCTTTGTCGCGCGAACGGTGGGACTCCTTTATCACCTCGCGATCCTGGCGGCGATTTTCTGCATCGTCCGGCCGCGCGGCCCGGTCCTCGCCCTCGGCTCGGTCTTTATCGCCCACTGCTTCCTTTTGCTGACGGGATTGGCTCCATCCCCCTGGCTCGGGGGCCTGGCGTGCGCGCTCGGGTCGCTCTTTCTCGCGGCTGCCACCCCGAGTTCCAGGCAGATTTTTTTCGCTGGAGTCCTCGGCGCCGCGGCCTTGCTGTTCAGGCCCGACCTCACGCCGGCCGTGATGTTTTCCGCCGGCCTCCTGCTGTTTTTTCAGCCTCGCAAAATCCGGTGGGACTATCTCCTCGGATTCGGGCTGGGGTTGGCTCCCATGCTCATTTTGATCTGTTTCGCCGGTTTCCGGAACGTCTTCGACAATCTGCTTCTCTACCCGGTTATCGTCACCAATCCGGCCCGGAAACTCCCCTGGTCCTCTCTTCCGCCTTACGTCATCTACCTGTTGGTTTTCCACGTCATCGCCTCGGCGGCCAGTCTGGTCGCGGGTTTTCTGGCCCTGAGCAAAGACAAGAGCGTGTGGTCCAATCGCCTTTTTGCGGCCGCGGCGATTTTTTCGCTGGGCACAACCCATCAGGCGTTGCAGCGAATGGATAGCGGGCACGTCACCCTCTGCTGCTTCCTTTCCCTGGCTTTGCTTCCAGTTGCGCTGGCCATCATCGCCGATCGGTGGAGCGCCACGCCGCCTTCATCCAGCCGGCCCCTCCTCTTCGTCGCGGTCACTTTGCTCGTGGCGCTGGGATTGGCGCCTGAAATCGTCCCCGTCGTTCGCCACGCCATCGGGCTGGGCGGACGCTCCAGGAAAGACGACATGGTTTTCCTCGAGGAGAAGGGGCGCCGATTTCCGGTGGAGTCGATTTCAGTGGCTCATGAAACGGGTGCGCTTCTTGAAAAGATCACGAGCCTGGCCTCACCGGGTCAGCGTCTCTTCGTCGGCCCGGCAGACCTGCGGCGAACCAACTACAACGACACCTTTATTTATCATCTCCTGCCGCAGCTGACCCCCGCGACCTACTTTCTGGAAATGAATCCGCTCTCGGCCAACCGGCCTGGATCGAGATTAAGCGCCGATCTGGCCACGGCCGACTGGCTCATCCTCGATCATGGATTGGACGATTGGAACGAGCCGAACGCGTCCTCCCGCTTCGGACCTGAAACCCCAAACCAAATTGTTCAATCCAACTTTGAACTCCGCGCCAAACACGGGCCCTTCGATCTTTATAGTCGAAAATAACCGGCGAGACCTGAATTCAGCTCAGGAATTCCCCGATCGGCTTCATCGGTTCAATGTGATCGCAAAATATCTTAAACGTTGCCAGGATCGGCACGGCGAGGATCATCCCGGAAATCCCCCACATCCAGCCCCAGAAGGCCAGCGCGATCAGAATCACCACCGGATTGAGCGTAAGCGAACGGCCCAAGACCAGCGGCGTGATGAAGTTTCCTTCCAAGGTTGCGATGATCAGGTAACTCGCGGGGAAGATCAGGGCATAGCCGAGGCTGTCGAAGCTCAAGACCGCGCCGAGCGTCATGCAGATAATGCCGGTGAGCGCGCCCAGGTACGGGATAAAGTTCAGCGTCGCGACCAGCACACCCCACATGATCGGGTTGCGCAGACCCAGCAGGTGCACCGTTGTCCCCACGGCGACGCCAAGCCCGATATTGATCAGGGTGATGGTTAAGAGATAACGCGAAATCTGCATCTCGATCTCGCGCACCATCGACACCGCGCGTTTCTTGTCCGCCAAACGCGGGATCGCCTTTACGATCTTGGTGAGAAAGACGCCGTCGTAGGCGAGAAGAAAATAGAGCAGAATCAACATGACGACGGCGCTCGCGATAAATTCCGGGGTCTGGGTGACAAAGGATTCAGCGAGCGCGTTGCGTTTAACGACCACCGTCTGCGCCTGCGGTTCGGTGGTAGTCGTCAGTTTCTCGATCTCCCCGCTGGCCTGCGCGACCTTTTCCATCGGTTTCTTCAGCGGCAAAATCTTTTGCTCGAGCTGGTGCAAACTGTAAGGGGCTTTTTCCAGCCAGTCCGCTGCCGGCCCGGCCAGACGGGAAACGCTATAGATTAGCAATCCGACGAGCGAAAGAAGGACGATGGCCGCGCCGATGGCCGCATTTATCCGAATGCGTCCGAGCAGCCTGACGAGAGGAGCGAGCAGATAGCTGAGCAGCAACGCCAGGACCAGCGGCAACAGCATCGCGCGCATGAAATACATGGTGTAAAACACCGCGAGCACGAACAGACCCGTCAGAGCGACCGACTTGATATCGAACGGGCCTCGCAACAAATCCGACAAATGCAGCTTGCGCGTCCGCTTATTTCCGCCGCCCGTTTCTCCCCGGTCATCAAAAGTCATCCAGAATGAATCGAGACTGCTCCCATTTTCGCGCTTCGTGCGATCGAAAGGACGAATCAATTATTGGGCCGTCTTACCGCGCTCTTTCACTAGCCGGTCGCCAGTAAGCTGTGATAATCTGCCGCGATGGTGCGTCGCTTCGCCTTCCTTCTCGGTGGTTTTCTGGCGGCATCCTTGCTCGCGGAAGAGGAATTGCCCCAGGATCCGAGCGAGCCGCTCGACATCGAGCCACCTTTGCTCATCCAGGAAACTCCGACCCGGGGGCCGGTGCAATCAACCCCGGGCATCGCCGCGGACCTTGATCCGGAACGGGTCCAGATCGCGCTCGAAAAGGCGAAGAAAAGTGCCACGGCCGGGGAGCGGCTCTTCCGGAGCGGCGTGATCGCAAAAGTCGACGCGGAAAATCGCGTCTTGAAGGTTGTGCGTTTGGAAGCCGAGCTGGCGAATGCCCGGCTCGAAGTCGCCCGGCAAAACGTCGCGGCCCAACAACTCCGGTTCGACGCGCGGGAAATTCCTCAAAGTGAATTGGAGATCGTCCAGGCTGCGCTGGCCCTGGCCGCCAATGAAGCGGCCTCGGCGGCCTCGCGGCGGGAAAAAGCCGAGCTCGACGCCGCGCGCTTGAATCTCAGCCGGCAGAAAAAACTCCTGGCCTTGGGGAGCGGGAGAAAATCGGAGGTCAGCCGCGCTGAGGAAAAAGTGGCGGCGCTCCAGCAACAACAGAATTGATCGCATCGCGAGCTTGCGGCTCGCCTCGATTGCGTTTACAGGGGGCGGCTGCCACGCTGGGCTCCAATGCATTGCGAAAATTTTGTGCTATACCTGTCGCCGATTTTTTGAGACACCCCTCTGGCATAGCAAACGCTGATTTAGGCATCGTGAGAACATTTGGGCGAAAGACATTATTTGGCGGAGCGGTTTTGGCACTTCTGATCCAGGGCGGTTTGGCCAGCCCGTTTCCTTCGGCGGGACCCACCGTTCCGGGCAAACAGGCGCGACTTCGCGGTGGAGTGGCCGCCGCGCCCGCGGATGCGCCTCTCGCGGTGAAGCGCGCCATTTGGGCGGCGAATGAGCTTCGCTCGAAGCCGTACCGTTTTGGGGGCGGTCATCGTTCGTTCAAAGACAGCGGCTACGACTGCTCCGGCACTGTGTCGTATGCCCTGGGCGCCGCGGGGCTTGTTCCATCCCCGATGAGTTCCAAGGAATTTCGGAAGTATGGAAGTCGCGGACGCGGCAAGTGGATCACCGTTTATGCTCGGAACGGCCACAGCTTCGCGGTGATCGCCGGCCTTCGGCTCGACACCACCCCCTATAATTCGTCCCGCCGGTGGGCTCCCCGCTGGCGACCGATCCCGCGCGCTCCTTTCGGTTTCGAAGCACGCCATCCCGCCGGGCTGTAACGTCGCTTCCGCTTCCTCTTCCTCTCCCCTTTGGCGGTGCGGCGGTGATGAAGGGGCCGATCAAGTGAAATTTCTGGCAGTCGCGTATCTCCGTTCTAAGGTGCTCGACTTATGGCTCATCCCATTTTTCGGCTCGCACTCGTCACTTTCGTCATGATTTCAGCCAGTTTCTCCTCAGCCTTCGCGGACGAAGGCATGTGGCCCTTCAACAATCCGCCGCTCAAGCAATTCAAAGAGAAATATCAGTTCGAGCCGACGCCGCAGTGGCTCGAGCATCTGCAGAAATCGAGCGTCCGTTTTAATTCGGGCGGAAGCGGCTCGTTCGTTTCCGCGAACGGGCTCGTGATCACGAACCATCACGTCGGGCTCGATACGCTCCAAAAGATCAGCAGCGAGAACAACAATTATGTGCGCGACGGGTTTTACGCCAAAGCGCAGAAGGACGAAGTCAAGGCGACCGATCTCGAGCTCAACGTGCTGATGTCCATCGAGGATGTGACCGACAAGGTGAAAGCAGCGATCCAGCCGGGCATGTCCGGCGAAGATGCAGGCAAAGCGCGCGGCAACGCCATTGCCCAAATCGAGAAGGAGTCGCGCGAGAAAACCGGATTGCGCTCGGATGTGGTCACTCTCCATCAGGGAGGACAGTTCCATCTCTATCGCTCCAAACGATACGATGACGTGCGGCTCGTCTTTGCGCCGGAGGAACAGATCGCCTTTTACGGCGGCGATCCCGACAATTTCGAATACCCGCGGTTCGATTTGGATGTCTGCATCTTTCGCGCTTACGAAAACGGCCAGCCGGCGAAGGTCGAGCATTACCTGAAGTGGAACACGAAAGGGCCCGCGGACGGCGAGCTAACGTTTGTCAGCGGTCATCCGGGCCGGACGGATCGCCAGCTCACGGTTAGCGACGTGACTGAATTGCGCGACCAGGAAGTGCCGTCCCTGCTGAACATGTACTACCGCCGCGAGGCCTTCCTCCATGCGTGGTCCGCACGCTCCTTCGAGAACAAGCGGCGCGCCCACGACGGCGTCCGCGGCGTCGAGAATAACCGGAAGCGTTACGACGGCTACGCTGCCGCGCTGCTCGACCCGGAGGTCTGGAAGTTGATCGAGCAACGCGAACAGAAATTGCGGGACGCCATGAATGCCAGCGCGGAATGGAAGGGCACCCTCGCTGCGTATGACAAAATCAAGCAGGCACAGGAAACAGCCGCGAAAGTGCTGCCGGTCTACAATTACTTCGAGCAGTTTCGTGGCAGCCCGGCGGCAGGATACCGGGCGCCCCGCGCGTTTTACAGCACGCTGTTTCAGTACGCGCGCCGCTTGCTCCGGCACGGCGACGAGATGTCGAAGCCAAACGGAGAACGTTTTCCCGAATTTCGGGACAGCTACAAGGAATCGCTCGAACTGGAGCTGTTTTCGTCTTCACCGGTTTATGACGACTACGAGATCGTGAAGCTGACCGACTCCCTCACCGATATGGCGACACGCCTCGGCCCGGATGATTCGCTCGTAAAGCAGGTGCTCGCGGGCAAATCGCCGCTCGATCGGGCGACCGAGCTGGTGAGCGGAACGAAACTGAAGGATCCGGCGGTTCGCAAACAGCTCTACGACGGCGGCGCTTCCGCGGTCTCCACGGCCAAAGATCCGATGATCGAGCTGGCGCGACTCGTCGACGGACCGGCACGCGAGGCGCGCAAGACATTCGCAGCCCAGGACGAAATCAAGCAACAGGCCTACGCCGAGATCGCAAAGGCCCGCTTTGCTTTGGAAGGGACAAACAGCTATCCCGACGCCACCTTTACCTTGCGCCTGTCGTACGGTCCCGTGCGGGGCTACGAGGAACAAGGCAAGTCAATCGCTGCCCTCACCACCCTTGCCGGGCTTTTCCAGCGCGGCGCCGACCACAACAACGAGCCGCCATTCGACATCCCAAAACGCTGGCTCGATCGCAAGTCGAAGCTCGACCTGAACACACCCTTCAACTTCGTTTCCACCGCCGACATCATCGGCGGCAATAGCGGGAGCCCAGTCGTGAACAAGGCGAACGAATTCGTCGGCATTATTTTTGACGGCAATATTCAATCGCTCGTGCTCGATTGCATTTACACCGACAAACAGGCGCGCGCCGTCTCGGTCGATTCCGCCGCCATCACCGAAGCGCTGCGGAAAGTTTATGATGCCGGGGCGCTGGCGGATGAATTGGGAAAGTGAATGGTGATCAGTGAATCGTGAATGGAAATCTGGCGGCCATGCCAATGGCCATTCACTAGTCACTAGTCACTAGTCACCATTCACTATTCACCAAGCTGCTTCAGCAGCGTCTTCCACCGCGCCCACGCATCGTCGCGCGCTTTCTTGTTCTCCGGGGTGCCGGTGGGCGATTCGCCATCGCGCATGAAGCCGTGGCCAGCTCCTTTGTAAATGACGGGCTCGTATTTCTTGCCGGAGGCTTTCATCAACTCCTCCGCCTTCGGGATCGTCGCGTTCACTCGCGCATCGTTCTCGGCGTAGAAGCCATAAACTGGACCCACAATTTTCCCAGCATCCTCTGCGTTCTCGACTGCGGTCCCGTAGAACGAATAGGCGGCTTTTAGTTTCGGGTTTGCCGCCGCGTACTCGAATGTCCTAGCCCCTCCCCAGCAAAAGCCAGAGACCGCGAGCGAACCGCTCGCAGCCGGAATTTTCGTCAGGGCATACTCTGCCGTCGCATCGAGATCGGCCTTCACCTGTTCTTTCGGCAGGGCCGAGATCGCCTTACGAGCGCCGTCGACATCGGCGAAGGTCTGGCCGCTGAGCATATCCGGCGCGATGGCGATCACGCCCGCTTCGGCCAGTTGATCGCAAACACCGCGCACCCAATCCGTCAGCCCGAATATTTCGTGGATAACGACAACGACAGGCGCTTTGTCTTTTCGCTCCGGATAAACCACGAACGCTTTGATCGTCCGTTCGCCCGATTTGTACTCGACCCACTCCCCGTGCCGCGAAGATTTCTCCAGCCGGGCCTTGGCCCAATCCTGCGCGGGCAGCGTCTGGGCGAGAATAACGAAGGCTACTGCAATCAGAATACGTTTCATAAAATAGGATCCAATTCGAATTTAGGTGGAAATCGCGGGAGCGGATCCGCGCTGCATCATCGCGTCAACGCTCCACCGGCCGGCGCCGTAGAAAAACATGAACAGGAAAACCCAGGCGTAAATCACGGCCAGCTCTCCCCTGTTGACGATCGGGAAAAATCCGCCGCTGGCGTGCGCCGTGAAATAGGCCACCGCCATCATGCCGCTGGCGAGGAACGCGGCGGGTCGTGTGAACAATCCAATGGCAATCAGGAGCCCGCCAATCAGTTCAATCCACCCTCCCACCGTGATCATCATATCGAGCTGAGCGGGAGGCTGGCCCGGCTTGGGAAACCAACCGAGAACTTTTTGCGCGCCATGACAGGCGAACAAAAGCCCGACCAGCAGGCGCATGATGCAATAAACCGGATCGGCGAAACGATTCAGAGAATTCATGAGCGAAGGCTGTTTCCGGCGCTTCGTCCTGTCAAGATTCTCCTTCGGCCCGTAGCGGCGTTTTATGATCGCGACCGCCTTCCTGTGTAATTTCGAGCGTAGTCGAGGAATCTCAAATTCTTGCGAGCGCCCCGCGAGGAATCCGACAGCGACAGATTCCTCGTCTACGCTCGGAATGACAAAGAGGGTCGACGGTCGCGGAACGCTAATAGGGGCACGTTGCAACTTTTCGCGTCTGCACCACGATGCCACGTGCAAATCGCAATCATCGGCGGAGGCGCGGCGGGGTTCTTCGCCGCAACCGCCTGCGCGCGGGCCAATCCGGCCAATGAAGTATCTATCTTCGAGCGCGGCTCGGAGTTTCTGACGAAGGTCCGGATTTCCGGTGGTGGACGGTGCAACGTCACCCACGCCTGTTTCGATCCGAGGACATTGAGCGAGCAATATCCTCGAGGTGAACGCGCACTGATCGCACCACTCCATCGATTTTCGCCGAGCGACACGGTCGCCTGGTTTGAAGCGCACGGCGTGCGACTCAAGACCGAACCGGACGGGCGCATGTTTCCCGTCACGGATTCTTCCCGCACGATCATCGATTGCCTGTTAAACGAGGCGAAAGCCGCGGGCGTACGGCTGTTCGCGCGCTCGGGAATCGAGAGCGCGATACGGGTAGGCAGCGGCGGTTTCCAATTAATAATGGGCCGCCACGGCGGGCATCCCTTAAATGGAGGGACGGGCGCCGTCCCGTCCCATACTTTCTGCGATCGCTTGCTGCTCGCGACCGGCGGTTCCCGCTCGACCACTGGCGCCCAGATCGCGCAATCCCTTGGGCACACCATCCTCCCGCCCGTGCCGTCTCTCTTTTCGTTGCACGTCTCTACACCCTGGCTTCGTTCGCTTCCGGGCGTATCGATTCCGGATCTTGAAGCGACGGTGGCCGGCACAAAGCTGCGCGAGCGCGGGCCGATGCTTATCACCCATAATGGCGTCAGCGGCCCGGCCGTTTTGCGGCTCTCCGCCTGGGGCGCGCGGGTCCTTCACGGCTTGGATTACCGATTCATCCTGCGGGTGAACTGGCTGCCGGATCTCACGCCGGACGCGGTCCGCGCCGAGCTGCAATCGTTCCGGCGATCAAACCCAAACCGCCTCGTGATCAACTCGCCTCTTCCTCCCCTGCCCGCCCGGCTCTGGGAACAGCTCGCGCTCGCTGCCGGCATCGATCGGGAAACGCGCTGGACCACGCTCCCGCGCGCGAAAGCCCATGAGCTGGCGCGCGTCCTGACGCGCACCGAGCTCGAAGTGAATGGGAAGTCGCTCAACAAAGATGAGTTTGTCACTTGCGGCGGGGTGAGTCTGCGCGAGATCAATTTCAAAACAATGGAAAGCCGCATTACTCCCGGTCTTTATTTTGCCGGCGAACTGCTCGATCTCGACGGAGTCACCGGCGGCTTCAATTTTCAAGCAGCCTGGACGACAGGCTGGATCGCCGGACACGCGATGGCGGACATGGAGCCAAAGTTCCTCGGATGAGGCGCACCGGAATTTCCGAAGTGGACCTGAAGGGCGCGATCGCGGAAGTGCGCCAGGTCTACGCCGATCTGGCAAAGCGCCCCATCGAGCGAAGCTGCGTGCGCGTGAAGGAATGTTGCCATTTCAAACTAACGGGCCGGACGCCTTATCTGACAAAAGGCGAAGCGTTATTAGCCGCCGCGGCTCTTCGCGCCACTGGCCGCAGGCAGCTCCCCGAGAACGCGATGGGCGCATGTCCCATGCTCGAGTCAAGCAGCGGCAACTGTCTCATCTATGATTCCCGTCCCTTCGGCTGCCGGACCCATTTTTGCGCGGCCGCCGGTGGCCCCTACGCGCGCCGCGAGGTTATTGATCTCATTCGACGGCTGGAAGCGGTGGATGTCCAGGTTGGCGGGTCGGGACCTCGTCTGTTGCAAAACGCGATCGCCGACGCGCTCAACGAACTGAAGACTTAGAGGTCAGAGAGAGCCTTGTCATCCCGAGCCGCGCAGACGGCGAGGGACCTCACAGTCGCAAGGCGCATCACCGGAAAATGAGCCGGCGTTATCCGATGAACACGCCCAATACAACGCGGAAGCGGTTGAGCACTTGTGAGGTCCCTCGCCGTCTGCGCAGTTCGGGATGACAGCGATTTCGCGCCGCCCGGATCAGTTCGGAGCTTACGCCGCTTTCTTCGCGTGCTGCTTTGCGGTCCGCTTTGGCGTGCTCTTTTTCTTCTTCGCGCCCTGCGATTTCGCCAGGCTCTCCTGCAACACCGCCACCAGGTCGATGACCTTTGTCGATTCCTTCTTCGCCTTCGGCTTTTCTTCGATTTCCTTGCCGCCCGACTCCACTTTCTCCTCAATCACTTCCATCAGCGCCTCGCGATAATCATCGTGATATTTCTCGGGATTCCACTTTGTGCTCATGCTCTCGACCAGCGCTTTGGCCATCTCCTTCTCCCGCTTCCCTACCTCCAGCTTTTTCGGCACTTTCAGCTTCTCCGCATCCAACAATTCCTCGGCGAAATGCATTAACTCGAGGACAAGCGCGTGCTTTAGCGCCTTCACCCCGGCCAGGTATTGCCGGGTCTTGATCACGACTTTTGCAATCCCGACCTTTTTGCCATCAGCGAGGGCCTCGCGCAGCAGCACATACGCCTTGTCTCCGCCCTTTTGCGGCTCGAGGTAATACGGTTTGTAAAAATACATCGGGTCGATCTCCTCGAGATCGACGAAGTCCTGGATGTCCACGGTCTGCGTCGCCTCGAGATCGACGCGCTGAAAATCTTTTTCATCCAGCACGACGAACTTCCCTTTCTCGTACTCGTAACCCTTCACGATTTGGTCCCAGGGAACCTCCTTGCCATCCTTCTCCGCGACGCGCTTGTAATTGACCGGGCTGTGGTCTTTCGCCCGAAGCAATCGGAACTTCAGTTCTTCTCTCCGCGTCGCGGGATAAAGAGCGATCGGGATATTGACCAGGCCGAAACTGATACTGCCCTTCCAGATTGCACGCATACTGAAGCTTCGCGCCTGAGGTCCTGATCGCGTGTCTGTCGTCATCCCGAGCGGAGCCGAGGGACCCCGTCGTTTAATGAGAGACTGGGCCAACGTGGTGCAGCGGGGTCCCTCGACTTCGCTTTCGCTTCGCTCGGGATGACAAAAAATCGCTACGCCGCCGCTTCGAGCTCTTCCCGTTTGATCCCGCGCAACTCGAAGAGCCGCACCAGCGTTTCCTCGATCAAATTATTCGGGCAGGACGCCCCGGCGGTAATGCCGACCACAATCGGGCCGGGCGGCAACCAGTCTTTTGCCACCACTTCTTCTCGCGCGTGGAGATCGTAGTGCAAAATCTCCGTTTCGGATAACAACCGGGATGCATTCCGCACGAAATAGGTTGGCAGCTTCTCCTCGCCCATCTCCGCCAGGTGCGAAGTGTTCGAGCTGTTATAGCCGCCGACGACCAGCAGCAGATTCATTTTAATATCGAGCAGTTCGCGCAAGGCATCCTGCCGCTCCTGGGTGGCTCCGCAGATCGTGTCGAAGAAACGAAAGTTCGTTGCCGCCAGCTCCGGCCCGTCGCGATCCATGATCGCCTGTCGAATACGCCGCTGCACTTCCTCGGTCTCGCCGCGCAGCATCGTGGTCTGGTTCGCCACCCCGATCGTTCGCAGATGCAAATCGGGATCGAAGCCGGGCGAATGCGCGTTCCGGAATTTCTCGAGGAAGGCCTGCTTATCGCCGCCGTGCCGGATATACTCGCAGACATAATCGGTATCCGGCAGCGTCAGGACGACAAGATAATGCCCTTTGCCATCGCCAAGCGCGCGGGAGCTGGTGGCCTTTGTTTCCTCGTGTTCAGCCTTGCCATGGATGATCGAGGTGGCGGATTCGCTCGCGTACTTGCGCACCCGTTTCCACACACTCATGACATCGCCGCAGGTCGTGTCGACAATCTGGCAGCCGCGCTCTTTGATTTGCTGGAGGGTGGAAAGCTCCGTGCCGAAGGCGGGGACGATGACGACGTCTTCCGGCTTTAGATCCTCGATGTCCGCCTGCTTGTTTTTCCCCATTAAATTCTTGATCCCCAACGAGGAGATCTGGTCGTTGACCTCCGGGTTGTGAATAATCTCGCCGACGATGAACAGCCGGCGGTCCTTGAAGACCTTGCGCGCGGCATACGCCAGATCGATCGCGCGCTCGACGCCGTAGCAAAATCCGAATTGCTTCGCGAGCCGCACCGTCACGTCGCCAAAGGTCAGGATTCCCCCCGCCCGCCGGACCTTGTCGACAATATCGCTCCGGTAATGGGACTCGACTTGCTCCTGCACGGCGGTCATCACCTCCGGCGTGCGCAAGTTCACCTTCTCGCGCGCCGTGGTGCCGCTGGAGATAAGATTCGTGCTCATGGCTCTGGTCGGCGAGACATTACACCCGTTTCCAGCGGACAGCGACCTCCGCCGAAACTTCTCATTTTTGGGTTCAGATCAATCCACCAGCAGTGGGCCCGGAGGATCCTTGAACCAGCTCTCCGACATCATGGCCGAGCGAGGGGGGTCTGGATCGCGGCTTTGATCGAGCTTGCGAACCTGGCTGCCGTACTCGCGGTCTTCGGGAAGCGACGTGGCGATGTAGACAGGCGTGCCGATCCTGGTCAGGGCGTAAAGCCGGGCTGCGGCCTCGCGGTGAAGCCGGATGCAGCCATGCGTGCGCGGGCTGCCATGGACGAAGCCTTCGTGGAACCCATACGCGGGTTTGAATTCGCACCAATAGGCCATGGGATAGCCGGCATCGGGATGGCTGATCCGGCGCTTGTTCTTGATCTTGTTATAAATGGTGAAACGGCCTTTCGGGGTCTCCGAGCCGGCCTTGCCGACGTTGCCTTGCACCGCCATGAGCAGGCGGTCGCCTTCCATGACGTAGACATTCTGCGTTGAGGTAGAGAGCTTCACTTCCACTTTGGACGGATCGTGGGGGCGATGCGCGGTGACGCGATAACTGCCGGAGGACACAGCGGGCGTTCCGCAGCTCGTCAGAAAAAGGGCGGCCGTGGCGCCGATGCACAACAGAAAAAGACGGGAGAGATGTTGCATAGTTAATCACTGGAAAAGCGCATCGGCGGGCTTTTGTCAATAGTTGCTGTGGGCTGGAGCCTGCCGTCCGGGGTCAGGTCGAAGGACAAAGTGGAAGACATCGGCTCGAGATTTTTCGCACTTTCCTCGAGCCGGCGCTCGAATTCCGGGGAGACATTCGCGTAAGGAGGATATGCCGCCGGGTCCGCGGCGATGGGGCGATAACGCCAATGTTTGTACATCCAAAGCCACGGCGCGGGGTTCGCCCGAACGTATGGCTCGAACTGGTCCCAGCACGCCTGCGCGATCTCCTGAAAGGATGCCTCCGGCGGAAACTCGATCCGAGAGTGAAAAACAATCCGGTAACGGCCTTGCGGCAGGGGCTCAGCGTGTACGTTGATCACCGTCGCGCCGGCGCGCCGGTGCGCCCACGCGTGCGCGAACGTGACGCTCGTCTTCATTCCAAAACAATCGATCGCCACCGTGGGCAATTGAGCGGGAATGGTCAGATCGGTCAGGATGGCCACGCGCCCTCCGCGATGGAGCGTCTTGTAAAGTTGGAGAACCGCTCCTCCCCGATGAATGACCCGTTGACCGCTGCATTCCCGCAGGCCGACAAAGATCGGGTTGAGCAAGGGATTTTTGAATTCCTGGGTAACGAGTGCGCTCTCCACGCCGAAATAGTTGGCCGCATTGGCGATCCATTCGAAGTTGCTGTAGTGGCAGCAAGCGAAGATGACGGGGTTCCCGGGTCTTATTTCTGCCTGCCAGAGATCGAGATTTTCGACCTCGATATGGCGCGAGTAGTTCTCCCTGGTCAGACGCGGGCTCCAGAAAAGGTCGATCATCGTCCTGGCGAAATGCTGGTAGGATTCGCGGACAATTTCGGCTCGGCGGCCCGGCGAAAGTTCATCGCCGAAGGCCGCCTCGAGATTGCTTAAGGCCACTCGCCGGCCGGCTCGATCCAAGGTGGCGGCCACCGCGCCAATAAACAGCGCCAGCCGATAACACGCCTTTCGAGAAAGGAGCGGAACGATCGCCGCCGCGCTCTTGAGAGCGAGCCACTCGAGCCGATAACGAATTTTTTTCCAGGCTGCGCGCACGGCGCCAGTGTAAGCACGCTTCGTGTTGGCTGCGAGTGTCGAGGCATGACGGCGCGCTGTCACCCGAGCCGCGCGGACGGCGAGGGACCTCCCAGACGCTCACACATTACTCAAACAAGAAACCGCAATGTTCGTAAGTGCTCACTTCGTGGATCGCGAAAGCGGTTTTGTGTGTGTTTCTCTGCGACTGCGAGGTCCCTCGCCGTCTGCGCGACTCGGGATGACACGCTCTTTCCTAACCAATATGACTCGATTGTGACCATCCGATTTCGATAAGATCATGCAATGGCCGTGAATTGGAACCCATCGTGAACTTCTGGCGCAGGACCGCCGATTTCCTCGGTCTCAAGCGCAACCTCGTCGTCCTGCTCGTGGCGACGTTCGTGATCGGCATCGGGGAAGAACTCTGGATGCGTTTCGTCCCGAAATACCTCCAGGCCCTCGGCGCAACAATTTTCGTCATTGGGCTTTTCGACGGGATCCGGACTTTGCTGGGTGCGGTCTACGCCTATCCCGGCGGCGTCCTGGTCGACCGCTGGGGACATCGTCGCGCTTTTCTCGCCTTCAACGTCTTCTCGATCGTCGGCTACTCGGTCGTCCTTCTCGTGCCCCATTGGGGCGCGGTCATCGCCGGCATGTTTCTTTTTCTTTCGTGGACTTGCTTCTCCTTGCCCGCAACCTTCTCCCTGATCGGCGCTACCCTCGGCGCGAATCGCCACGCCATGGGCGTTGGCCTTAATTCAGTCATCAAGAGGTTGCCGATCATGGTCGCGCCGCTTCTCGGCGGGATCCTGATCGATCGTTTCGGCATCATCGACGGCGTGCGGATCGGTTTGATCGTCTCAATCCTACTTTCCGGCGCCACGATCCTGGTGCAGCGCCGGGTGGATGAAGCGCCCCCTCAACCGGTCGAAGCGGTTGAGCGTTGGACGTTCTGGCGGAGCCTGCGGGGATTCGACCTTCCGCTCCGCCGGCTTTTGCTCAGCGATATTCTCATCCGCTTTTGCGAACGCATCCCATTCGCGTGGGTGGTCATCTATGCGATGGATCACATCGGCGTCAGCGCGAAACAGTTTGGCATCCTGACCACGGTGGAAATGTTGACCGCCACCCTGTGCATCATTCCCGCGTCGCATTTTGCCGACAAAAATCGCCGCGAGCCTTTCATCCTCGCGACCTTCGTTTTCTTCACTCTCTTCCCGCTGGCGCTTTGGATCTCGGGCAGCTTCGCCATGCTCCTGGTCGCCTTCGCGATCCGCGGGCTGAAAGAATTTGGCGATACGTCGCGCAAAGCTTTGATCATAGGCTACTGCGAGCCTCAACGCCGCGGCCAGATGATTGGCGCCTACTATCTCGTGCGCGATCTTCTGGTCAGCGCCGCCGCGATCCTCGGCGCCTACCTCTGGAAGCTGGGACCAGCCACGAACTTCCTTGGCGCCGCCGCCCTCGGCCTTTGCGGCACGCTGTATTACTTTTCCTCGACCCGTCGCTCCGCTCCGGCGGGTTCGGCTTCCTAGGACGTTTTTCCAGCTGCCCTTGGCCCGCGCACCCGGCTGGCCCAAACAAACGGTTGACCTTTCGCGACTTATCTCCCAAGATAGCTGGACGGATAACGTTCGACCGGAACGAAGCGGAAGTGGAGTAAACTGACCGGGCGCTGTCTGCGGGAATCAATCCCATTACACCAACCGTAGTCAGTAAGGAGATCAGCGCACATGCAGATGTTTTCAGGCAGCCGAAAAGTAGAACCCGTAACGCCGATGGCCCCAACGCCACCACCCGCGCCGGTCCGATCCGAGCCAACGTCAAACGGTGCGGCGGAGTTGCCGCGAGCCGGCGGCATTTTGTCGAGCGGCGTTTCCATCAAAGGTTCGGTTAAGTTCCAGAAGGAGCTATTGATTGACGGCACCGTCGAAGGGAAGATCGATTCTAATGGCCGCCTTACTATTGGCGAACATGCCATGATCAAGGGTGAGATCCGGACCAAATCCGTGGTAGTGGACGGCACGGTCGAAGGCAACATCACGGCGGCGGAGCGTTGTGAGCTGCGAGCTGGCTGCACGGTCAACGGAGATATCGAATCGCCACGGCTGGTCGTGGACGAGGCTGCTACCTTCATTGGGAGCGCCAAGATTGCGACTTCGAAGGCTCCGCCGGCATAACGGTTCCGGCGATAACCCTCCCTGAATTGGGAGGAGCTGATTCAAAGTAAGCAGCTTTATCGGCGACACGACTCATGCGCTTCTTCCTGGTCGTAGCTATCGGAGCCCGAGCCTAACCGATGGCGAAAAGAAAACTGAAGACACCTGACGTGTGTCCCGTATGCGGCGAACAGGTCCCACCTGGCGCGTTGGCCTGCCCGGAGTGCGGCGCGGACCACAACTCCGGCTGGCGGGAAGACGCTGACACTTATGAAGCACTTGATTTGCCGAACGAGAATTTCGACTACGATCAGTTCGTCCGGGAAGAGTTCGGGTCTTCCATTAAGCCAGCCGGAATTAAAACGATCTGGTGGCTCACCGCGATCCTGATTATCATTGCCTCGGTGGTGCTTTACTTACTCGCTGCTCGTTAGCTAGACACCAGAACGAGGGCTGGGTTTGGAAGGGACTCGATGAAGATACGCCACGTTTATCTCGGCTTGTGCGTCCCAGGCTTTCTCTTGCCTTACCTTCATCTCATTCCATGGCTCGGAGCACATGGTCTGGATCTGCCTTTATTTTTCGAAGAGCTATTTGCCACGCGCATCGGCGCATTCTTTGGGATGGATGTGATCGTCTCGGCCATGGTTCTCTTCGTCTTTATCTGGCTGGAGGGCCGCCGCCTGGCCATACGCCAGCTCTGGTTGCCGGTCCTGGCCACTGTTTTGGCGGGAGTGTCGCTCGGGTTTCCTCTTTTTCTGTACCTGCGCCAGCGGGTTCTTGATCGAAGACCATGACGCTCCCGGAGAAACCTCAGCTTGCCGAAAAGGCAGGCCCCAGCCCAGGTTTCTCCGAAGCTTTTCGGTTCTGGCTCAAGCTTGGGTTCATTAGTTTCGGAGGACCGGCGGGACAGATCGCGATCATGCAGACGGAGTTGGTGGAGAAGAAGCGATGGATCAGTCAGTCGCGCTTTCTTCATGCGCTGAATTTTTGCATGCTGCTGCCGGGACCGGAAGCGCAACAGCTCGCCATTTACATCGGCTGGCTCCTGCATAAGACCTGGGGCGGCATTGTCGCCGGCGCTCTCTTTGTCATTCCCTCGGTGTTTGTGCTTTGGGCGCTTAGCTTCCTGTATGCCGCCTATGGCAACATTCCCTGGATCGCGGCGGTTTTCTACGGATTGAAGCCGGCAGTCATGGCGATCGTCGCCGTTGCTTTAATTCGGATCGGGCGACAGGCGTTGCGGAACCCGGTCATGTGGAGCGTCGCCGCGGCCGCCTTTATTGGCATTTTCTGGTACGAAATTCCGTTCCCGGCGATTGTGCTCGTGGCGGCCCTCCTGGGGTTCATCGGAGGACGGTTTTGGCCGGACAAGTTCGTCGTCGTCCCGGTGAGCGAAGGAAATGGGAAAGACAGCGTCCTCAGTGATGACGAGGAATCCCCGCGGCATGCCCGGCCTTCGTGGGCTCGCGCGGCGCGAATCTCCTTGGTTTGCCTGACACTTTGGTGGATGCCGATTTTTCTCGTCGGCCTCTGGCTGGGATGGGACCACACGCTTTTTCGGGAAGGCCTTTTCTTTAGCAAAGCCGCGGTGGTCACTTTCGGCGGCGCTTACGCCGTGCTGCCGTATGTCGCGCAACAGGCGGTGGAGAATTTTGGCTGGCTCCAGACCGGCCAGATGATGGACGGCCTTGGATTGGCCGAAACAACTCCGGGCCCTTTGATCATGGTGCTCCAGTTTGTCGGTTTCATGGGCGGATGGAACCAACCCGGCCTTTTGCCTCAGCTTCTCGCCGGGACCCTGGGGGCGCTCATCACCACGTGGGTCACTTTCGTTCCTTGTTTTCTCTGGATCCTGCTCGGCGCGCCGCATATCGAACAACTCCGCGGCAACCGAAAGTTGACTGCCGCGCTCTCCACCGTCACGGCCGCCATTGTCGGAGTGATTTTGAACCTGGCGGTCTGGTTCGGTCTGCACGCGCTTTTCCCCGTGGGCCACACGCTCGATTGGTTTGCCCTCATCGCGTGCTTGATCGCCTTCATCGGCATGTTGAGGTGGAATTGGAACGTGATCCCAGTCGTAATCGGCAGTGGGCTGGCTGGATTCCTTTATCAGCTGGTCACCTGAATCGGCGCGCTTCAAGCGCGAGTGCGCGTTGACTTGATTCGGTTTGATTTTACGTTGCCAAGTCGGCAGCGCGCCGGCTTTGCATCGTGAAAAGCGTCCTCTTCGTCTGTACAGGAAATATTTGCCGGAGCCCGATGGCGGAAGGGCTTTTCCACCGCCTTTTGGGCAATCGGAAGGACATCGAGGTCGCATCCGCCGGAGTGCACGCGGTGCGCGGGCAGCCTCCGAGCATGCACGCGGTCCATGTCTGCGAACAGGAAGGGGTGGACATCCGGGCGATCCGCAGCCAGCCCCTGACCGCGGCGCTGGTCGAACGCGCGACGCACATTTTCGCCATGACGGGCGGCCATCTCGACACGATTCACATGCTCTTCCCTCACGGCGCGGAGAAGGCGTATCTCCTCCGGGAATTTGAAGAGCCGGGCATGACCGTCTGGCGCGATGTGCCCGACCCGATCGGGTGCAGCCGCGATGTTTACAGCGTTTGCGCCGCCACGATTAAAAACGCTTTACCGACCGTGCTCGCATTCGTAGAACAGAGCGAACTCGCGGTGCCGGCGAAGTCGCGTGCCGGCGGAAGTTCATCCTATACCATGGCAGACCAGCCGCCTGACATTCCGACGAGCTCCAGTTCCTCCCCCACTCCGACCGCGCCGGCCGGCGGTGGCCTGAACAAAGTCGATCCCGAGATTTTCGCGGCAGTGACCGCCGAAGAAAACCGGCAGCGCGAGAACATCGAGCTGATCGCATCGGAGAATTTCACCAGCCGCGCCGTGATGGAAGCCCAGGGCAGCGTGCTCACAAACAAGTACGCCGAAGGCTACCCTGGGAAACGCTGGTATGGCGGTTGCGAGCACGTCGATACCGTCGAGCGACTGGCCATCGATCGCGCCAAGCAGATTTTCGGGGCCGAGCATGTCAACGTCCAGCCGCACAGCGGGGCGCAGGCGAACATGGGCGTTTACTTCGCCATGCTAAAGCCCGGCGACAAAATTCTCGCCATGAACCTCGCGCACGGAGGCCATCTCACCCACGGCCATCCCGCGAATTTTTCCGGCAAATTTTACCAGGTCTCGCAGTACGGCGTCAGCGCGGACACGGAGCGGATCGATTACGACGCCTTGGAGAAACAAGCCGAGGAGTTTCGCCCGGCCATGATCACCGCCGGGGCCTCAGCCTATCCGCGCATCATCGATTTCCCGCGTATGCGCCAAATCGCCGATTCCGTCGGCGCGCTTTTGTTCATCGACATGGCGCACATTTCCGGGCTCGTGGCCGGCGGCCAGCATCCAACCCCGATCCCGCACGCGCAATTCGTCACCACCACCACCCACAAGAGTCTTCGCGGACCACGCGGCGGCATCGTGATGTGCCAGGCCCAATTCGCCAAACAAATCGACTCGACCATGTTCCCGGGTGTCCAGGGCGGCCCGCTCATGCATGTCATCGCCGCCAAGGCCGTTTGCTTTCACGAAGCGCTCCAGCCGCAATTCCGCGATTACCAGCGGCAGGTCGTAGTGAATGCCAAGGCGCTCGCCGCCGGCCTGGCCAATCACGGTTACCGCATCGTCTCCGGCGGCACCGACAACCATCTCATGCTGGTCGATCTTCGTCCGAAGGACATCAACGGAAAAATAGCGCAGGAAGTCCTCGATCTCGCCGGCATCACCGTGAACAAAAACGGCATCCCCTTCGACACCTACCCGATCTTCAAGCCCGGCGGCATCCGCATCGGCACTCCTGCCGTCACCACCCGCGGCATGAAAGAAGAAGAAATGCTCGAGATCGCCGACCTGATCAACGACGCCCTAAACCGTCGCGATGATGCCGCCGCCTTGGAACAGATTCGCGCCAAAGTGCGGGACCTGACCAGCCGCTTCCCGCTGCCCTCATAGCAAGGTCTTATCGTCGCAATGAACGCGCTAAAAACTGTAGGCAAGCGCAAACAGCCGCAAACACCGGCGGAATTTCATGACTTGGGAGCGACACTGGATCGCGAAATAGAATCGCTGCGTTCGTCGCCACGCGAACGTTTCGTTTTCAAGGCGCGCACCTGGGATGAATTGGAGCGTTTTCAAGCCCAGCGTCTTCTGGCCCGACAGCGTGCGGCGCGCCAGCGATGAGCGAACAGGCGCCGTTGTTGCGTGTCTGCTCGCTTCTGAATCAACATAACGTCCGTTATCTCGTCGTGGGCGCGCGCGCGTGCTGGCTGCACGGCTATGTTCGCGCCACCATTGATGTGGACATTCTGGTCCCGGAGGATCTGGAGAATCATGCGCGAATTATCGCCGCCCTTTCCGAGCTGGAGGACCGGGCCGCTGCTGAACTCACGCCGCAAGACCTTGTCGAGAACGTCGTCGTAAAAATCGCCGATGAGGTGGAAGTCGATGTCAGCACGCGCGCCTGGACGGTCAGTTATGCCGACGCCGTTGGCACAGCGTTGAAGGCCACAATCCAGGATGTGGAGATTCCGTATCTCGACCTGAAAGCGTTGATTACGAGCAAGCGCACTCAGCGCGGCCAGGACCAGGTGGATGTGCAGCACTTGCTGTCTCTGGATCGCGATAAGTGAAGGAAGCCGCGCAAGTTTCGATGCGGCTTCCGCGTATGGGTCGCGCGAGCGCCCTGCTTGCGACGGCTGCGACATTTGCTGCATGGGGTTCCCCGCACCTCGCCCCTGTCGCAGGACTCAGGCGAAACACCCAGGCGTCCCGCTATCGCGATCGAAAGAGTCGCGGTAGTGGATGTGGCCCGCGGCGAGATCGTAAGTCCCCGGACTATGCTGATCGTCGATGGACAAATTACGGCGATCGGCGAGCTGGACACGATGGACATTCCGTCAGCTGCTGTGCGAGTGGATGGTCGCGACCGTTATCTCATGCCAGGGCTGGTGGACATGCATGTTCATCTTTTCAACAACGCTTCGCGCCGGCCGCCTAATGAGTGGGCTTTCCCCCTCTTCGTCGCCAATGGCGTCACCGGCGTCCGCGAGATGCTGACAGAGCCCGCGGCGATGACAGTGGTGGACCGTTGGCGCACCCAGGTTGCTCGAGGAGAACTCGTCGCTCCGCGCGTGCTGGCCGCAGGCGCGTCCGTGGGCGCGGAGTCGGTGGAGGAGACGCGCCGGCAAGTGCGTGAAGCCAAAGCAGCCGGCGTGGATTTTCTGAAAATCTTTTCGCAGGCGCGGGAGCCGCAGTGGCGCACGATCCTCGAAGAAGCGCGCGCGCAGCGCATGCCTGTCTGCGGACACATTCCCGGCGAGGTGAGTCTGCTGGACGCTGCGACGGCCGGGCAACGGAGCAACGAACATCTCACCCAGATCTACGAAGCATGCTCCCCCCAGGGAAAAAGAATTACTCCGCGCTCGAAAGGGACTGGAGGGCAAGGAGATCGTCAAACTTCGCGATGCGCAGGAGCCGGAGGTGCTGGAAAGTTTCGACCAGCGAGTTTGTGATCGGACCGCCGCCGCCCTCGTGAAGACCAACCAGGTACAGGTGCCAACACTTGTCCTGTCGCATTTCGAAGCGCACGGATCGCCGGCGAATTTTCGCGATGACCCACGCTGGCGTTACCTGCGCTCGGACGAACAGGCGCGATGGGAGCGGATACTCAACGATTACCCGCCCGGGGGCAAGAAGCTGAGCGCCTGCCGTTGGGAAATCTCCCGGCAAATCGTCAAGACGCTGCATGCCGCCGGGGTGCGCATTCTGGCCGGAACGGATGCCCCCATGCCGCTCGTCTATCCAGGATTCGCCTTGCACAAGGAGCTGGAGCTGCTCGTCGAAGCCGGATTGAGTCCAGTCGACGCGCTTCGCGCCGCCACCATCTGGCCGGCCGAGTTTCTCGGTCTGAGCGACAGCAACGGCTCGATCGCTGTGGGTAAGCGCGCCGATCTTTTGTTGCTCGACGCCAATCCGCTTTCCCGCATCAGCCACACTCAGCGTATCCGCGCGGTCGTCCTTGATGGGCGATTGTTGCAGCGCGCCGATCTCGACGCGCTCTTGAATGCCGCTGTCGCTTCCCAAGCGAAATGACACAATCCGAACTGACCAGCCGCTTCCCGCTCCTCTACTAACTGTAGCCGTCGCCCTGTGGACGTAGCGTCTGCGTGTCAATCAACTCTCTCCAGCCGCTACGTGATGTCGATCGGTTCCTGTATCAAATTGTAAGTCGCGTCACAGAGCCGAACCCTCCATACTTCACAATGCGTTAACTGCCATCGATGTAAGCTATTCGAAATTGCCACCACGAACGCTTCCTCCGCTTTGCAGCCAAATGTGATTGAAGCGAAACAGTTCCGTTCCAATTGCTGGATGTAAACGGGAGTACCATTGACTATTTTGACTTCGCATTGCGAAAGATTGGCGATCATGCGCCACTCACCTTCCCCCTCCCAAATCCCGCTCTTCACTAACAGCTTTTTGCCGACTTCCTGATCATCGACATAGACACGAGGACGATCTTTGGAATAGCTCACCGGCTCGGCACCGGAGAATTCGGAGTGAGTAGCATCAAAACCGATCATTACTCCCCTGTGACGATCGCCGTAATGCGCCCACATTAATGGATCATTACCCTTCGACGAGAAGCAGGCCGCACCGATTTGCGTTTCCATGAACGCTTTGCGACTCTCCAGCATTGCACCTTTGATGCTCTCGCGATCGAACGTCATCCCAGGGGGGCATTCCTTTTCCAATGCCCTTAATTGTTCTTCACGGAAGCTGAAGTCCAACGCTGGATTGGTGTCGAACGGGTCATTGAATCGAGTCGGTGGGATGAAGGCGAGAGAAGCGTTCTTCAGACATTTCCAAGCGGTTGATGTATTCACGTAGCGATAAAGAAGATGTGGTCGATCTTTCATTGGCAGTTTTGTCTTGAAGATTTGCCGCTCTTGTCGGGCAATACTTCGATATCTGATTTTTTTGTCGGCATAATGATCTTGTTAGCGTGTCTACGTCCCTCTCCCTAACCCCAACTTATTGATGCGAATCTTCTTGGTAAAATCCGGAAAAGAGATAGGCCCGTTTTCCGAAGAGCAAATCCAGTCCATGCTGAACGCCGGTATGATCGCTCTTACCGATTCCGCATGGCACGAAGGTTTGCCCTTCTGACTACCCTTACATCGAATTATTGACGTATCCACGCCGACCAAACCGGCCCTACAAGCAGAGCCTCTTTCAATTCCATCGCCCCCAAAGTCGAGTGCGATGTTCCTTTACATCCCTACTGACCGCCTAATTTGCATGAGCGTCGTTTCGCTCGGTCTTTACGACGCATACTGGATTTACCGCAACTGGCGCTACCTTAAGGAGCGCGACGGCCTCCCAATTCAACCATTCTGGCGAGGTATTTTCGGTCTTTTCTTCTTCCACTCACTCCTCAAAACAATAGAGACCGATGACGCCGTGAACCGTATCCAGAAGGCCACATTCTCACCTGGTAGTCTCGCTGCTGGCTGGATTATCGTAAATCTCCTGGGGAGAGCGCTTTCACGTGGCCCCGAACCCGGCACGAATCTAGTTGGAATCCTTATTTCCTGCTCTTCGTTTGCTTTTCTTCTGCCGGTTCAAAATTACATCAATGCTATCAACGAAGCGTCGGTTGCTCGACCACCCTACTACGAGTGGTCTCCTGGACACATCGTTTGCTTAGTTATCGGCATTGTAATGTGGTCTCTCATCCTTGCTCCCTGGATTCAGTGATCGGGGACCGAAACGTTTTCCAAAATTTTCCTCTTACCTAATCGGGGCGAATCTGCCTAAATCCTGAGAGCACTCCTCGCGCGATGAGCAAGACTTCGGAAACCCAGCAAACCAATCCGCTCCGTGAAGGGCTCGCGACCCGGACGGTGCCACAGGCGTGTACCGTGGTGATCTTTGGGGCTACCGGGGACCTGACGATGCGGAAATTGATTCCCGCCCTCTACAATATCGCGGCCGATGGCGAATTGCCGCCGGCTTTGACGGTGGTCGGATTCGCGCGACGGCCCAAGACGGACGAGCAATTTCGCAAGGAACAGGAAGAGGCGACGCGCAAGTTCTCGCGGCAAACGGTGCGCGACGAAATCTGGGACGGCTTCGCCCAATCTCTTTTCTATCACCAGAGCGAATTCCACGATGCGTCTGGCTACAAGAGTCTGGTGGAGCGCCTCGAGAAGATTGATAAGGAACGCGGCACGGGCGGGAACCGGCTCTTCTATCTCGCGGTCGCGCCGGACCAGTTCGAGCCGATCCTGAAAAATCTGAAGGAAGCGGGCTTGAACAAGGCGGGCGAAGGAAGCTGGGCGCGGGTCATTGTCGAGAAACCGTTCGGGACCGACCTCGATTCCGCGAAAGAGCTGAATCGGATTGTACGCCAGGCCTTTTCCGAGGACCAAACCTACCGGATCGATCACTTCCTCGGGAAAGAAACCGCGCAGAACATTCTCGTGCTTCGGTTCGCGAACGCGATCTTCGAGCCGATCTGGAACGGCCGCTACGTCGATCACATTCAGATCACCGCCGCGGAAACGCTCGGCGTGGAGGGGCGCGCTGGCTACTACGAGGGCGCAGGCGCCCTGCGCGACATGGTGCAGAACCATTTGCTCCAGCTCCTTTGTCTCGTCGCGATGGAGCCACCGACGGATCTCGGAGCGGACAGCATCCGGGGTGAGAAGGTCAAAATTGTGAAATCGCTTCGGCGCATGACGCATGAGGAGATCGCCGAAAACGTCGTGCGCGGCCAGTACGCCGAGGGCGCGATTAACGGAAAAGATGTGCCCGGTTACCGGAGCGAAAAGGGCGTCAAACCGGATTCCAAGACCGAGACCTTCGTCGCCCTGCGCGTCCGGGTCGATGATTGGCGTTTGGCTGACGTGCCCATTTACATCCGGGTCGGCAAACGGCTGCCGAAATCGGGCACGGAAATTTCCGTTCATTTCAAAAAGGCGCCGCCGGTCTTGTTCAACAAGGAATCTGTTTCGCTCGACCAAAATGTCCTCGTCATTCGGATCCAGCCGGATGAAGGAATTTCGCTGCGGATGCAGGCGAAAATGCCCGGCACCACGTTCCGAATCGAACCGGTGAAGATGGATTTTCATTACGGGACCTCGTTCGGCAAGGCGAGTCCCGAAGCTTACGAACGGCTGTTACTCGATGCCATGAGCGGCGACGCCACGCTTTTCGCGCGCCGCGACGAAGTCGAGGAAGCGTGGGCGTTCATCGACCCGATCGAAGAGGCTTGGGTGGCGAAGGAGAATCAGCCGGGCCTGTTCGAATATCCCGCTGGCTCGTGGGGCCCGGAGGAAGCGGATGAGCTTCTGGCCCGCGATGGCCGCGCCTGGCGGAGGCTCTAATTGGAGTAGTGGAGTGATGGAGTAATGGGAAGACGATGACGATGACGATGACGATGACGACGACCGATACTCCATCACTCCAGCACTCCATCTCCCCCGGCCTGCCGGTCGAGATCGGGAAGATCGATCGCGAGTTGAAAAAGCTTTGGGCTGAGAGCGGCAGCGCAATGACGCGCGCCTCTCTCATGAACCTCGCGGTTTACAGCGAAGCGCCCGGTTCGCTCCCTCGGAACACAGAAATTATTTTCAAGATCACCGAAGACCACGCCTGCCGTGCCATCGTGATCGGCGCGAACCCCGGCGCGAAAGAGAACCGGGTCGAGGCCTGGATCAGCGCGCATTGCCACGTCAGCCGCGCCGGCGGCAAGCAGATCTGCTCCGAACAGCTTTCCTTCCTGCTGGAGGGTCCTTCAGCGAGATTGCTGCCGAACATTGTCTTCTCCCATCTCGATTCCGATCTTCCGTTATGTCTTTGGTGGCAGGGGGAATTTCACGAACCGATGGACCCCCAGCTTTGGGCCTGGGTGGACCGCGTGATCTACGACAGCCAGACCTGGAGCGATTTCCGCACGCAGATGCAACGCGTCGAAACCGCTCAAGCGGATGCAAAACAACGCATCGTGCTTTGCGATCTCAACTGGACCCGGCTGGTGCAGTTTCGGCTGGGGCTTGCGCAATTTTTCGATCATCCGGCGTCGCATCAGGACCTCGAGGAAATCGAAAGCGTTGAGATCGATTTCGCGCCCGGATATCGTTCGACGGCGTTGCTCCTGGCGGGCTGGCTGGCCGCGCAGCTTCATTGGACACTCGAAAAAAGCTCGAAAGACGCCGCGCTGGCTTTTCGCGATCGGGCGGAAAAGGCGATTCGCGTTTCGCTGACCGAAAAAGTCGGCGAACCGATCAGTCGCTGCGCAGTGAAATGCGGGTCCACCGCATTTCACGTGGCGCATTCGGCAAATGCGGACCTGCTCGATGTGTCCGTGGAAGGGTCAAATTCGGAACGAAAATGTCTGATGCCGGCCGGCAGCAACGATCCGGTGCGGCTGATGAGCGAAGAATTGATGCGTGGCGGCCCGCATCGCGTTTATCTGCGCGCCATGAGTTGCGTGCGAGATTTATTGTAGCGGCGGTTTCTGACAAGGAGCGGCGGTTTGAAACCGCCGTTTTAATTGATCGGCGATTGAAAATCGCCGCTCCTTGAAGCTTACAAACCTCCAACGTTGTGGGAGTTTTTTCGCGCGTTCATCCGGCTCGACAGAGTCTCGCCCTACCAGGCTGAAAGTCGCGTAGTCACCTCTTCTGGTAGGGCGAGACTCTGTCGAGCCGAGAGCGTTACGCTCCCGAGGCCGCGACTGTTTCCGCCCTATTGAAAACCTGCGGCTGTTTCAGGAGCTCGGGGTCATTCAGCCGGCCGTCGTAAACCTCCGACCAGGTCTGTTGATTCATCGAGCACATCGGCACGGCGACCCATTCGCCATCGCGTTTCACCGCTCCCTTGAACACACAGGAATCGAGCCGCGCCCGGATGACCGGATCGGTATCGGCCTGGGCCACCTGCTTGGCATCCATGAAATTGTGCATGCCCACGCCAAGCGTGTGGACCTGGCCGCGCAACAGCGACCGCAAAATTTCCGGGGGCGCCTTCCGTGAGGTGACATAGCGCAAAAGCTTGTAGACAAGTTTGGCGGCGAGGAGCGGATGTTGAAACAAGACCCCGGCAAGGCGATAGGGCGGCGTCCCGGCATCGTCATTCACGAGGGAGAGGCCGCCAATTTTTCGCAGCACTTCACCCAGGAGCGCATCGAATTTCTTCTCGTCCGGCAGGAGAGGGAAAAATTTGCCAGACGGCCGCGCGATCAAGAGCGAGGCCCAACTGTTACAATCCGGGTGACCGAAGATCGAGACGTCGCGGCGGAGCGGCAACCCGACGCCCTCGCGAATTTTTTCCCACACATCGGCGGACGTGATCGGGCGCTGGGAAAAAATTGTGCGCCCGGTGTCGGCCTCCGGCTGGAAACTGAGCATGCGCCAGATGTAACTCCGTTTCGGATCGGCCAGGTACCACCGAATCACTTCGGGCACGTCGTCGATGTTGCGGCGCGTCACCGTAAAACTGAGCGCGTATTCGAGGAGCAACCCGGTGCTCTCGCGGACGCGGAAAGCGAGATCGGTGAACGCCTGACGCACCGGGTGCAGATCGGCTTCGCATTTGATCCGGCCGATCGGAAAGCCGTGGCGGCCGGCCTGGGTCATGTCGACATGCACGGAGATCTGCCGCAATCCGCCCTCGACCACGAGCCGCTCGAGAAATTCCGGATGCTCGATCAAGGTTTGTCCGTGCGTCATGAGCATCGGGATGGAGCCGACAGAGATCGCGTAACGGACAATCTCGATCAGCTCGTCGCCGCGTCCCGATTTCCAATAGGCGTCGGCCACGTCGCCGCCCGTGATCTGGAGGCCACCGCCTGGACCTTGCAAACGACGGTTCGCGTCGATCTGCTCCTTCACCTGCGCGAGAGACGGGATCGGGATTTCGTTCGCGTTTTTTGGGAGATAGCAATGCGTGCAATGAAACGAGCAATAACTGGCGCCGAGCGTGAAACCGCAGTGGGTCAGGTGCCGGCCGGAGATCTGATTATTCGTGCGGAGCTCGAGCGGGAGCGATTCCCAGCGCTCCCTCAACACGCGCGCTTTTTCTTCGGCAATGGGATGACGAAACGCGTTCCAGCGCGCGCGCCAGCGTGGCTGCTGGTTCACTTCTTCCACGTGCGCGAGCGACACCATTCCCTGACACTACTTCACTTCGTTCAAACCCCAATCGTATTCCTGATAGCTGATCTTCGCATCCGCCGGTATCGGCGTGGAGCGGCGCTTGTTGATGAAGGCCAGCGCGCCGCCCGCGCCTCCGAAGTCATCCTTGTACCAATCGAAAATTTTCGAGAGCTGCGCTGTCTTGCTCTCGGCGGAATACCGGACTCCCCGGTCCGAATTCACGTAGCCCTTGGCCATTTTTTCGAATTGCTCCTCCAGTTTTGGACCGCTAAACGCTTCGCGATTGAGCGGCGGGCAACTTCGACTGGCGCAATTGAGCGCGAAATGGATCCGCGGCTCGCCGAGTTTTCTAATCACATTATCTTCCAGCGCCTTAAAGCTGGTCTTTTGCCCGGCCACGGTAATCCGTTTGCTGGTAAAGAACGTGTAGAGCGTGTCCTTTACGCTCGCGGTCGGGTATTTTCCGAGCGCTTCGTGCAGAATCCAGGCGTTATAGGCGTTGCAGTAAAACGCGAGCTGCTGCCTCTTATCCAGCCCGGATATGCTCTCCTTGGCGATTCCATCCACCACGGTCTGGAGTGCCTGCATGTCGGCAGCGTTGCTTTTCCAGGCCGCATACTTCACCCCACCGGAGGTGACGTACTTCCCGAGGAGTCGATTATAGGGTTCCATCCAGCTCTGGGCCTGGGAAGGCGCGGCGCAAACGACACAGAGTGCGGCCGCAAAGAGAACGCGCAGGGGTAATTTCATGTCTCTATTTCGCACTCCGGCGATTGTCAGGGCAAGACGAAAAGTGAGCGACAGCAACCCAAGGAGCGGCGGTTTGCAACCGCCGACAATGTAAACGGCGGTTTCAAACCGCCGCTCCTTGAATGTTGACGAAAAGCGCGCGCAAAGCACGGCCGCTTGCTTCAATCGAGAATTTGTCCCTCGCGATCTGCCGGCCCCGGTCGCCGAATCTTCGCGCCTGCTCAGGATTGGCGATCAAATATTCGAGCGCAGCGCAAACCGCCCCGGGTTCATGTTCTGGAACCAGGATTCCGCTCGAGTCGTGCTCGACCATTTCCGGAACGCCCGCGATTGGCGTCGAAATAACCGGCAACCCCGCGGCCATGGCTTCCATGATAACGGTCGGCAAATTGTCCATCCCCCCACTCTCTTCCCGCGTGCAGGGCAGGGCAAAGATCGTGGCGTGCGCGAGGCGCAGCGCGATCTGGGATTGGGTCTGGGGCCCGGCCAATTTCACGCACGATTCCAGACCGTCCCGAACGATCTGAGCTCGCAGCGCCGGCTCGAGCGGGCCTTCGCCGACAATTTCGCAAATGAACGGACGCCCACGCGGCTTGAGGAGGCGACAGGCGCTGATGAGATCGGCGAACCCCTTTTTCTCGATCAATCGGCCGATGGAGACGATCGCTGGAGTTCCGCTGCCAAAGTCAACCGGATGGAAACGAGATAGATCCACCCCGTTGTAGATTCGATGCACTTTCGCGGCCGCTTCGGGAAAACGGTTCCGAAGAAACTCCGCCGCGTAATCGCTCACCGTCACGATCGCCGCCGCGTTTTCCAGCAATTTCGCCAGTGAAACGGCGAAATCCCGCGGCGCAAAGATGTCGTTCGCGTGCGCGGTGAAGCTGTAAGGAATTCCGAAGAATTGATTGATCCAAAATGCCGTTCGCGCCGCCATTCCGGCAAAATGCGCGTGAAGGCGCCGCACACCGTCTTGTTGCATGCGCGTTCCCAGATAAACGGCCTGATAAAGCCGCAGAAAGTCCGATTGCCGGCCCCATTTCTCGATCGTTTCCCGCGTGGCGCCTGACACCCTCCCGTCGCGCAACGACCGGTCGACCTCACGCACCAGAGCATCTTCCTCGGGCAGGTAATGCACCCGGCGGACGAGTTGCTCGTCCCAATCCTGTTTCGGTTCATCGACCGGCCGCCGGATCGAGTAAACGTGAACTCTTGTGCCCTGGCGCTCCAGCTCCACCACCTCGCGATAACAGAAAGTCTGGCCGAAGGAGGGAAATCGCTCGAGCAGGTAGGCGACTTCGCGCATGGCGAAGTCTGAGCGGCCCAAGCCGTAGTTGCAACTCCCGGCCGAGCGCAGGCATCTTGCCTGCGCTACGGAGCACGACTCCTGCTATAGAAATGGCATGGTGGACAGGGACTTTTTTGGCTTTTGCACCACGCTTAAGCCCCTTGAGCTGAAGGCGATCGGCGAGCTTTCGCAGACCCGGCATCTGGCCGCGGGCGAGACGATTTACGCCCCCGGCGACCCCGGCGACGCCTTTTTCATCATCAACCGTGGCGTGGTCGAAGCAGTCCGCAGCAGCGCCAAGAATGTGTCGGACACCTATCTCTCCCGCGGAGATATCTTTGGCGACGTCGAGATTCTGACCGAGCGCCCGCGTAAATACCTCGTGCGCACGCGCGAACCGGTGAGTCTCCAATGTTTCCACCGCGAGAATTTTCCCGAACTGGTCCGGCGGGTCCCGTCGTTTTTTCAATATCTCAGCGAACAACTCGCCTTCCGGCTCGCGCAAGCAAGAGATCTCACGCTGTCCCAGAGTCACTGCCTGGAGTTGAGCGGCAGCCTCTCGAACTTCGATTTGGTCACCGTCTACCAGACCATTGTGAATTCGTCGCAAACCGGCGAGCTCCGTATCTCGAACGAAAGCTCCCAGCTGATTTCCGCGTTCTACTTCGAAAAAGGCCAGCCGCGCTGCGGCCAATTCGAGCATCTGGCGGGCGAAGAGGCCTTTTCCCAGCTCTTCCTGAGCGAAGCCCTGGCGGGCACGTTTTCCTTCTCCTCCGGCGACCGGGTGCTGCGGGCCGGAATGCAGGAGGAAGAGTTCGCCCGAAATCCAGATGAGATGCTGATCAGCGCGTTGCAAAGTCGGGACGAACTAAACGACCTGAAACGTCGCATGCCCGATGGCTCGGCGACGCTTCACCGGCGAGGGTCGAACCTTGCCTGGCCGGCGGGTGCGCCCGCCTGGCTGCAACCCGTGGCGGAACAGATTTGGAGATTCGTCGGTAGCGGGCCAGTCCTATTTTCCAGTTTGTTTCGAGAGTGTTCCTTCAACGAGTTGAAGATTTACCAGGCCGTGGACGAACTCATCGAGTCGCAACAGCTCGATCTGTCGTCGGTTGGCTCTGGCCAGAAAGTTGCCTGACCAGCAGCGTCCTTTATGAAATCGCTTTGCCTCATTCTCTTCCTGGCCCTGAGCAGCATCCCCGCCTGTTCGCATTCCTCCGGCGGCGGACGGCCGGATCGCACCTACGCCAAACACTTGAAGAAAATGCGGCTCGATCGCACCTACGCCAAACACTTGAAGAAAGTGCGCGTCGACCGCACCTACGCCTGGCACTTGAAGAAAATGCGCGTCGAACGCGATCGGCGGAGGGCACAATGGAGCAAAGCCGCGCCGGAGCTTCCACCCCCCGACGTGATGGTCCCATCTGAGCCGCAGGAAATGGTGGAGATATCGGAAGGTCCGATGGCTGTTCCAGGCGATCTGGCAAGTGAGTGAAGTTTGAGAGCGTGAATAGTGACTAGTGATAAGTGAATGGAAGAGACCATTCACAATTCACCGATCACCAAGCATTCGGGGAGAGCTCGATCCACCTTAAATGCTTCGCTGAACGGGAATCGGTTTCCCTTCACTGTCGACCGCCACGTAAATGAAAACTCCACGCGTGACGCGCACCTGTTCCCCGCTCATGTAGCGTTGCACCCAGACCTCGACCGGGATCGTCATCGAAGTGCGGCCGATTTTTTCGACCCACGCGTAGCAGGCCACGGTGTCGCCCACGCGCACCGGGTGGAGAAACGACATCCCTTCCATCGCGACGGTCACCACGCGGGTCTTCGCCGTTTTCGCCGCCAGAATTCCGCTGCCCAAGTCCATTTGCGACATGATCCACCCGCCGAAAATATCCCCATTCGGATTGGTGTCCGCCGGCATCGCGATCGTGCGAATGACGAGCTCGCCCTTCGGTTCATCCACGGAATCCATGCGCGAGAATAGCACACGGATTTCGCCGTAGCCACGGCCCTGTGGCCCGCGTTTCTTGCCGAAGATTACCAAACACGGCTCGCAGCGGCGTGACTACAGTATAAGCATGCAATCGCCGTAACTATAGAAGCGGTAGCGCCCCCGAATCGCTTCGGCATACGCGGCCAGCAGAAATTCCCGGCCGGCGAACGCGCTCACCAGCATCAGCAAGGTTGAGCGCGGCAGGTGGAAGTTCGTTAGCAAGCAATCGGCATGTCGGATCTTTGCGGGTGGATGAATGAAGATGTCCGTCAAGCCATTCTGCGCGACCAGTTTTCCGTCGTGACGAGCGGCGGCCTCCAGCACCCGAACAGTCGTTGTTCCGACCGCAAAGATCCGGGTCGCGTCATTGATGGCGGCCGCGGCTGAGTCGGCAATGGAGAATTGCTCTTCGTGCATCCGGTGATTGGCGATTTCCTCCGTCTTAACCGGCTGGAAAGTCCCCGTGCCGACATGAAGCGTAAGGAAAGCGTGCGGCAGCTTAGCCAGAATTTCCGGAGTGAAATGCAACCCGGCGGTCGGCGCGGCAATGGCGCCCGGTATTTCCGCGAAAACGGTTTGATACCGCTCGACATCGCTGGGATCGCTTTGCCGTCGCAGGTACGGCGGAAGCGGAACCAAACCTCCTTCAAAAAAATTCTCTTCGCTTCCGAATGAAATTACTCGCTCGCCGCCGGCGCAGATTTCTTCCACGCGCGCCGTCGCGCCGTTAATCGTCGCCACGGCGCCAGGACGCATTTTCCGGCCAGGTTTGACCAGGCATTTCCAACGCGCAGGACCAAGCCGTTCGAGGAAGAGAAATTCGATTTTTCCATCGTCGGAGAATCGTCGCGCGCTCATCACACGGGTGTTGTTCAAGACGAGTAAATCGCCCGGCGCGAGAAATTCGCCCAGGTCGGCGAACTTCCGGTGTTCGATTCGCTGGTCACGCCGATGCAGCACCATCATGCGGGAATCTTCCCGGCGCGGAAGTGGCCGGCGTGCGATTAGCTCTTCCGGCAAAACGTAATCGTAATCGGAAAGCAGCGAACTCATATCAAATCACAGGAGGTCGCAGAGGCCACAGAGCAATTCTTTTCTTACGAGTCTGTGCCCTCTGCGATCTCCTGTTGTAGCCTCCTTACAGCATCAAAGGAATTGCTCTCCGGCGCAAAACCTCAGATGGTCGGGCAGTGAGCGAATTTCCTTCGGCCCTCGATCTCGTCATGGGCGCGCTCGAACAGATTCGCGACCGGGGAGAGAAACTTCCGAGGGCCTCGCGGAGTGCGCTGGTGGAACTTCGAAGCGGACGTCCAGCGGAGTCAGGGACGGGACAGCGCCCGTCCCTCCAGGGAGCCGTGGACAAAGTGGCCAGCCTCGATGCGATTCGGGCGCGAGTCGCGGTTTGCATCAAATGCCCGCACCTTGCGCGCACGCGCACGCAAACGGTCTTTGGTGTGGGCAACCCGGAGGCCGAGTTGGTGTTCATCGGGGAAGCACCGGGCGCGGACGAGGATGCACGCGGCGAACCGTTCGTCGGACGAGCCGGGCAGTTGTTGACGAAGATCATCGAAACCATGGGATTTAAGCGCAGTGACGTTTATATCGCGAATGTTCTGAAGTGCCGGCCGGACATGCCGCCGGGCAGCGCGGGCAACCGGCCGCCCACGCCCGTCGAGATGCAGACCTGCCTGCCCTATCTGGCGGAGCAGATCGGCATCATTCAACCGAAGGTCTTGATCGCCCTCGGCGCCACGGCGGTCGAGGGACTGCTCGGAACTCGCGGAGTGATGCGAGAGCTGCGCGGAAGGTGGCACTCACATCAGGACACTCCGCTCATGATCACGTATCACCCGTCCTATCTGCTCCGGAACCAGGCGCCGTCGGAGAAGCGGAAAGTGTGGGAAGACATGCTGCAAGTTCTGGAGCGGCTCGGCCGCCCGATCACTGAGAAGCAGCGAAATTACTTTCGGTAGGTGGATCGTGCGCTCCGTCGCACGATGCTAAAAGGTAGCCCGAAAGCTTTCGGGGTTGAACTTGCCATCGCGCGCGGAGCGCACGATCCACCTACGAGAGGCGCCGAAATGTTTCTCTCAACGATTTGGGCGAAGCGAGCCGGGTCGCGACCGACGACATTATTTTCCTGATTTCCGCGCGTGGGACCTTCACCTGGCGCTCGAATATTTCCGGACCCGCCCCGCGCAAGAGCGCGAGCGTTCGTGCGCCGATCAGGGCCGGGAGCGCGGTCGCAAAGCGAACGCGGCGAGAGCGAATCGCGCAGGCGTAGTCCAGCCCGGCGGCCATCCCGCTTTCCGCGTTTTCGCGCCATCGCCGGATGACCGGTTGGACGCGTTCCGGGTTCGCCAGAATTTCTTCCGGGTTCGCGCCTAACGAGTGCAACTCCTCCGCGGGAAGATAACAACGCCCCGCCCGCAGATCTGAACCCGCGTCGCGCAGGACATTGATGAGTTGCAATCCTTTTCCGTATTTCACGCCCAGATCCAGCATCTCCGGTTCCGTCCGGTCGCTAAAATCCCGGACGTGCGCGAAACAGACGCGGGTCCAAAACTCCCCAACGCATCCGGCCACGAGATAGGTGTATTCATCGAGATCACCCGACGTCAGGAGCGCCCTAATGCTCGTGCTCGTGCTCGTGCTCGTGCTCGTGCTCGTGCTCGTGCTCGTGCTCGTGCTCGTGCTCGTGCCGCCTCCGAAACGCTCCAAGTCCAGCATTTGTCCCTGATTGATCTTCCGCAAAACATTCCGCACCTCGTGTCGATCGCGATCGTCCAACCGCTCGAGCCACTCCAGCGTCTCGGGCAGAGCGTCGATCAAGGCGCGCTCCGCCATGTCATTCTGGAAAGGGCCGAAGGACGCGCGGATGCCGGCCGCGGTCGTAGTCGGTGCGTTTCCTTGAATCGCATCCGCCAGGTTTCGAAGCGATTCCACGCGCAACGCCTCCGGCGCTTCCGCGGTATCCGCGATCGTGTCGGTGGCGCGGGCCAAAAGATAGGCAAGCGAAAGCGGGTCCCGGAGCCGCGCCGGCAAGATGCGAAGGGAGAGATAAAAGGAACGCGAGACCGAGCGAAGAATCGGCCCGCGCAAACGGTTCATCTCGCGCGCGTTCACGGACGGACGTTCCTGACTTCGATGCGCGCGAGGTCCGCGTTGCCGATCCCAACTTGCTCGGCGATCGGCACGTGGGCCGCCAATCTGCCGATCGGAGGAAGTTTCGCCTTCTCGCGCCATTGCTCGATCCGTTGCAGGGCGATGGCATCGAGAGCGACAGGATCCTTGCTCGCCAGAAGCGTGGCGTGGTGCACGGCGTAATTGGGCTGAGATTGCGGGCCCCCGGCATATTGCGCGGCCAGTCCATCCATAAGATTGAGAACCACTTTCTTGCCGATCAAGGGATCGCTGTAAAGACCGGCAATCGCCGCGCCGCCGTAGCCGTGGACCTGAGTGAAGCGCCGCCAGTTGTCGATGTTCGGGATGGTGACGTTGTACAAGCAGCCGGCCAATCCATTGGTCGAGCTGTCGCTCATCACTGGAACGTTGATGATTTTCGTAACTTCGCTGGAGACGATTCGCGCGAAATGGCTCTCATCGCTGGTTTCCTCCTGATCGGAAAGCAGCGGGATGGTGCCTCGATCGGTCCGATAAGCGAGGTCGCCCCAGATTAATTTCCCGGTGACGGGCGCGGTGAAGACCGCTTGTGGATCGTATCCATCCCGTGGCGCGATGGACTTGATCCGATACCCCTCCGTCTCCGGGCGGTAACCCGCCTCTTTCATTCCTCCGAGGCTGCGATCCCAAACGATAATGCTGCTGCGCGAATGCCCGGCTACGACCAGGCCATCAACGAGCGCATTGACCACGTCGCGATGGGTGGTGAAAAGCTCGCCGCCGGCGGCGGAAATCTTGATGCCAATCTTGTCGTCAGGCGAAACGAGTGAACGCCAGGCGCGCGCCCGATCGCTTTGGCCGGTCACGGCCAGCAGCAGCCGGTCCACCATGGCACGGACGACCGCCGGATCGGTCCGGTAATCCTTGATCGCAGCGGGATTGTGGACGGTGTAGACGATCGAGCGGGCCGGCTGAGTTTGCCCGCTCTGCGCCAGGGCTGAAGCGAGGCCGCAGAAAAAAAACAGAGCTAAGATTCGAATCGGCAAGATATTGAGCGGTGGAGACGGACTTTATGAGGGAACAGGGGAACGTCCAACCCCGAAAAACTCTCGGGGCAGGCATTCCGACGGCCGAGGCCGTCCGGCACCTCTACGTCCACATTCCATTCTGCGCGCGGATTTGCCCTTACTGCGCCTTTTATAAAGAGCGCGCTGACAGCTCGCAAACGCAACGCTTCTGCGAAGCGCTCCTGGCTGAGCTGGATGAGCAGCGCACCCGGTTGCACGTTGAGCCAGAGACCCTCTTCGTCGGAGGCGGCACACCCACCGCTCTGACTACCACGCAGCTCCAACATCTTCTGGGCGGTTTTCGGGATCGGCTGGACCTGTCCGCGTTGCGGGAGTGGGCCGTGGAAGCAAATCCGGGCAGCGTTTCGCCGCGCAAAGCTGCCGTGCTTCGAAGCGTGGGCGTCGATCGCATCAGCCTCGGCGTTCAATCCTGGGATGACGAATTACTCACGCTGCTGGGCCGGGAACACAACGCCGCCCAGGCTGAAGCGTCATTCCAAATCTTGCGCGACGCTGGTTTCGCCAATGTGAACATCGACCTGATGTTCGGTCTCCCCGGGCAGACGTTGGCGGCGTGGGAAGCCACGCTCCGGAAAACCATCGCGCTTGGGCCCGAGCACATCTCGACCTACTGCCTCACCTACGAGGAAGACACGGAATTCTTCGCGCGACAGGCCCGCGGCGAATTCCGCGAAGATCCCGACTCCGATGCGAGGTTTCTCGAGAGCGCCATGGAAATGCTCGAGAGCGCCGGCTTCGAGCATTACGAAATCTCAAACTATGCGCGCGCCGGATACGCCTCCGCGCACAATCGCGGATATTGGGCGGGCGAGGATTACCTGGGGATTGGGCCAAGCGCATTTTCCACGGTGGGTTTGGAGCGATGCCAGAATATTTCGGATTACCGCGAGTATACCAACCGCGTTCTTGCTGGGACCACGGCTGTAGCATCCACCGAAGTTCTCACGTCTCAGATAAAACGGTCCGAGCGGATTGCGTTGTCTTTGCGGACGGGAAGCGGGATTGCCTCAGCGGAGTTAGATCCATGGCCTGAGGAACGCCACGAATTCGAGGAGCTTGGTCTGCTGAAGGAAGCTGATGGAAATCTTGTCCTGACGCGCCAGGGAAAATTGCTGGCCGACTCCGTGGCGGCGGCGTTTGTTTGACGCATCAAACGAAAGGACGCTCCTTGATGCGCGGCTACAGCACGACCGCCCCGCACACTCTCCTCGTTCCCAATCATTCACTCTCCTCGTTCCCAAGTTGAACTTGGGAACGCCCATCCGCTATCATTCGTTCTAGACCTAAACCCCCGAAGCCTCCCCCATGCGCAACCGCTACCGAATCCTCGAGCGCGATCAATCCCACTTCATCACCGCCACAACAGTCGCCTGGCTTCCCATCTTCACCACCGCCGCGCGCTGCGATATTTTGGTCGATGCCTTCGAATATTGCCGGCAGCATAAAGCTCTCAAGCTTTACGCCTGGGTCATCCTCGATACGCACCTCCACGCTGTCGTCGCCGCGCCGGAGCTTGCCCGAGTTCTTGCCGACCTAAAGCGCCACACCGCCCGGCGCATAATCGAACAACTCAAAGCCGAACACTGCGATTGGCTCCTGCGCCAGTTGCGCGATCAGCGGGCGCCGCACAAGACTGAGAGCGAGCACCAAGTCTGGCAGGAAGGATCGCATCCGCAGGCGATCATGAGCGATGAGATCATGCTTCAGAAGTTGGAATATTTGCACAACAACCCAGTCAAGCGCGGGTTGGTCGCGTCGCCAGAACACTGGAGATATTCATCCGCGCATGAATGGTTACCGGGCGCGACGATTGCTATACGGAGCGATCCTTGGAGGTAAGCGAGGCAGTGCAACTGCGGGAACAGACGTATGCGTTCCGAAGTGCAACTTCGGAACGAGGGAGATTACCGCCGGCAATTACAGCTCGACCGCGCCGTAGCGCCGGTTGCGCCGCCCAAAGTCTTCCACCGCGTCGAAAAGATCCTTCTTGGTAAAATCCGGCCAAAGCTTGGGCGTCACGTACATCTCCGTGTAGGAAAGTTGCCAGAGAAGAAAATTCGACAGGCGCATTTCGCCTGAGGTGCGGACGAGCAGGTCCGGGTCGGGGTAATAACGCGTGTAGAGATGTTTGCTGAACATGTCGACGTCGATCATGGCCCGATCGATGTGGCCCGAATCGATCTGGCGGAGCAGGCTCTTGATTCCATCGATGATCTCCAGCCGGCCTCCGTAACTCAGCGCGAGGATCAGGGTCAATCCCGTGTTCCCCGCCGTGCGTTCGATCGAATCGTGCAGCTGTTTTTGGCAGCGCTCCGGCAGGTCGGTCAAACGCCCAATCGCCTGGAGCCGGACGTTTTTCTCCAATAACTCCGGGGTCTTCTCTTTCAGAAAACGCTCGAGGAGCCGCATCAGGGCAAAGACCTCCGTCTTCGGCCGCTGCCAGTTCTCCGCCGAAAAGGCGTAAAGGGTCAGGAACTCGACCTTCAGTTCGCCGCAAGCCTCCACGCAGGCCCGCACCGCATCGGCGCCTTTTTCGTGGCCTTTGATGCGGGGCAGGCCGCGGTTTCGCGCCCAGCGGCCGTTGCCGTCCATGATGATCGCGATGTGGCGAGGGACTAATTTGGCAGCTGCCGCCATACTTTGGTCAGAGAATTATTGTTTCGCTGCGCGTCGGGCCCACACTGACAATCCTCAACGGAGCTCCCGTGAGCTCGGCAATGGCCTTTACGTAAGTCCTTGCCGCTAAAGGCAGACTCTTCATTTGTTTCGCCGACTGCGTGGATTGCTTCCACCCCGGGAAATCCCGGTAGATCGGCTCACAGTTGTCCAGTTGAGCCGCATCGGACGGCGGGACATCGAGCCGCTTTCCGTTTAATCGATACCCAACGCAGACCCGGATCGGATCGACATTGTCGAGACCGTCGAGGTTGGTCACCGCGAGCTCGTCGATCCCGTTGATCATCGTGGCATAGCGGGCCGCCACCGCGTCAAACCACCCGCAGCGACGCGCCCTGCCTGTCGTCGCCCCGAACTCCCGCCCCATCTCATGGAGCATCCTGGCCAGCGTCGGGTCTTCCGTGGGCAACGCCCCCTCGCCCACCCTGGTCGTATACGCCTTCATCACCCCAAGAACCAGGTCCATCCGATGCGGCGGAACGCCTGTCCCTGTGCAAGCGCCGCCCGCCGTCGTATTGGAGGAGGTCACATAGGGGTAGGTCCCGTGATCGATATCGAGAAACGTCCCCTGCGCCCCTTCAAACAGGATCTCCCTTCCGCGCTGAAGCGCGCGGTGAAGGTAGACCACGGTATTGGAAACGAACGGCCGCAGTTTCCGGCCAGCCTCGAGATAGCGTTCGTTGACTTCGCGATAGTTGATCGCCTTCGCGCCGAGGGCCTGGAGGATGCTGTTATTTTCGCGGACTTTTGCCTGGAGCTTTTTCGAAAACAAAACGGGCTGCATCAAGTCCGCCATCCGCAGGCCGGTGCGCGCGGCCTTGTCGCCGTAGGCCGGGCCGATGCCCCGCTTGGTCGTGCCGATTTTGGCGTGGCCTTTCCGCAGCTCGCGTTGCTCGTCGAGGGACCGGTGGTAAGGCAGGACGAGGTGCGCGCAATCGCTGATCAAGAGATTCTTTCCAATCTCGACCCGCAGCTTGCGCAATCCCTCGATCTCATCGACGAGCGCCACCGGATCGATCACGACTCCGTTGCCGATCACGCAAACTTTTCCACGCCGGAGAATTCCCGACGGAATCAGATGAAGAATATATTTCATTCCCTGATGGATGACGGTGTGGCCGGCGTTATTGCCGCCCTGGCTGCGCACCACGATGTCCGCCTTCGCCGTCAGGACGTCGATGATTTTTCCCTTGCCCTCATCGCCCCATTGCGCGCCGATCAAAATTGTGTTCGCCATGAAAATACAGAAGTGACAACAAATTGTCCCGACGCATCCGGCCGGACACATTCGGGACTGCGCAAAATGATAGGATGCGCGGATGCGGCTGCAAGGAATTTCAACTTACGCCTTCTGATCCTGCTCTTGCTCCTGATCTTGCTCTTGCTCTCAGTCGGCCGGACCGCCAGTTGAGAGGATCAGGAGCAAGATCAAGATCAGGAACAAGAGAATGTAAAAAAAGCATTGTCAGGCGGCAGCCCGTCGCCCTACGCTCGGCCATATGCGCAATATCCTCCTCATTATCCTCATTCTGCTCCTCATCGGAGCTTTTCCCGGTTGGGGTTACAGTTCCGGATGGGGCTACTATCCGTTCGGTGGGATCGGCCTGATTCTGCTGATCGTCCTGATTCTGGCGCTCACGGGGCGGTTGTAGAAAACGCCCGACGATTCACGCAGGCCGGCGTTCTTGACGCAATTGCAGGGCGTTCGCCGCGGCGAACGCCTCCGTCCGCTAACGAGTCGCGCTGGAGACCGCTCGTCTTAGCGCAGCCGAAGACTGCGCGGTGCTGCGTTTTCGCGCGGAATAATTTGGCGCGTTATCGAAGCGGCGCGCGGCGTCATGCGTAAACGTGTTCATCGCCACTTGAAAACTGGCTCCGCCGCCAGAGAGACGCCGGTGTGAAGCGATGAATTGGGTCGGATCGTGGTAGTTGCTCAGGTTTTTCTGAAATTTCGCCCGGCTCATTCCGATCTCGATATTCTTGCGAATCTCCAAATGCAGATGCGCATCGTATTGGCCATGGGCCGTCCCCATCGTCCCGACCTGTTGTCCCCGCGCCACCCTTTGGCCTCGCTTCACCAGGATTGAATGCAAGTGACCGTAGAGCGCGTCGATATGTTTCACGGTGCCATTTTCCTTATAGGCGTGACGCACGATCACCACATTTCCCCAGCCCAGGTGCACATCGCGCGCGAAGACCACAATCCCATCGCCGATGCTGTAAATCGGATCTTTGAGGTCCGTGTCGCCGCCGCCCACGCCATCCCAGTCTTCACCCATATGGCCGCCCGAACGGAATCCGCGGGCCTTGTAGTAGCCCTGGGCGTCCGGTTTGCCTACCGGGAAATCGAAACCATCCGCGAGCTTGGTGGAGGCTGTTTCCATCGGCCCGTTCGTTAGCTGAACGTTTACGGTTTCTTGCACCGAGGGCATCTTCACTTGTTCGATCTTGACCGGCTGGATTTTTATGGACTGCAGTTTCGCCGGTGGTTCGGTCACCGATGCTACCTTTACCGGTTCAACCGAAGGCGTCTTGACCGACTGGATTTTCTCAGAGTTGGGCTTCGTGGCGGGCTCCTTCACCGGCTCGACCTTAACCGACTGCACTTTCTCCGAAGCCGGCTTCACCGCGGGTTCTTTCACTGGTGGCGCTTTCCCTGGTTCGGCCTTCACCGACCGGACTTTCTCCGAAGGCGCCTCGACTGCTGGTTTTTTTACCGGGGGTGCCTTGACCGGCTCGGTTTTTACCGATTGGATTTTTTCCGAGCTCGGTTTGGCCGCGGGTTCTTTTGCCGGCTCGACTTTCTCCGATTGGACGATTTCCAAAGTCGGCTTCACCGCCTTCTTCGGCTCGGCCTTCACCGATCGAACTTTCTCCGAAGGTTCCGCCGCAGGTTCTTTCACCGGCGGTGCCTTTGCCGGCTCGGCTTTCACCGACTGGAGCTTGTCCGAACTCGGTTTCGCCGCGGGTTCTTTTGCTGGCGGTGCCTTCGCCGATTCCGTCTTCACCGACTGGACTATTTCCAAAGTCGGCTTCACCGCCTTTATTGGCTCGGCCTTCGCCGACCGGGCTTTCTCCGAAGGCGCTTCCACCGCTGGTTCTTTCACCGATGGCGCTTTCGCCGGCTCGGCTTTCACGGATTGGACTTTTTCCGAATTCGGTTTCGCCGCGGGTTCCTTCACGGGCGGTGCCTTTACCGGCTCCGTTTTCACCGACTGGACCTTCTCCGAAACCGGTTTCGCTGCGGGTTCTTTCACCGGCTCGGCCTTTACTGACCTGACTTTCTCCGAAGGCTCCGGCGCGGGCTCCTTCGCTGGCGGTGCCTTTACGGGCTCCGCTTTCACCGACTGGACCTTCTCCGAAACAGGCTTCGCCGTGGGTTCTTTTGCCGGCTCGGTTTTTACTGACCGGACTTTCTCCGAAGGCTCCGGCGCGGGCTCCTTCGCTGGCGGTGCCTTTACCGACTCCGCTTTCACCGACTGGACCTTCTCCGAAACAGGTTTCGCCGCGGGTTCTTTTACCGGCTCGGTTTTTACTGATCGGACTTTCTCCGAACTCGTTTTCGCCGTGGGTTCCTTGACCTCCGCCGGCTTTACGGCTTCTGCCTTAGCTGGTTGATTTTTCGCCGCTGGCTCCTTTGCCGGCGCCTTCGTCGATCGCACTGGGGCGGGTTCGTCCACGGGAAGGGCCTTCGGCACGGGAGCTTCAGACGGGCGCTCCCTGTCGGATTGTGTCACCGGAATTGCCTTCAATTCGCGGGGCACGAACACGTCCTGGCCCCGAACTTGCGCGAGAAAAAACAGCGAAAGGAACAGGGCGGTCGGAAGCGCTCGGAGCATGGGAGCGTCCTTTTTAGACTTTTCGCTCTCCCCTGGCAAGCGCTCCCTTCCGATTTTTTCCGAAACTTACGGGAGGGCTCCGACTCCCCTTTTCGCCTAGATCCAACCCAGGGCAATTGCCGCAAGCAAGCCGATCCCCAGCACGATTCGGTAAACGGCAAACGGAACGAAACCGCGGGCGCGCACCCAGCGCATGAACCAGGCGACGACACCGAGCGCGACGACGAAGGACACGGCAAAGCCGATCCCGAGAACGATCCATCGGTGGGCATCCATCGCGAGGGGGGCCAGGCCGGCGTCTGTTGCGCCGCGATGCGGCAGGATTGTCTTGAGCAAATCGTAGCCGGTCGCCACGGCCATCGTCGGCATCGACAGGAAAAACGAAAATTCCAGGGCCGCGGCTCGGGACAATCCCACGGTTTGGCCCGCGGCGATCGTGCACATGGAGCGCGAAGTGCCGGGGAACACCGCGGAAAGAATCTGCGCCGCCCCGATCCATGCCGCCTGGATCAAACTCATTTCTTCCATCTTGGCCGTTCGCGGCCGCGAAAAAACGGCATCCACGATCCACATGATCACGCCCCCGAGGAGAATGGACCATCCCATCACCGTCAGGCTCTCCAGGTTCTGGCCGATCTGCTTTTTCAGCAGCCACGTCGGGATGGCGGTGATGACAAAAGCGATGAGCGTGAGGCTCAGCGGATGCGTGAAAACAGTGCGGTCTCCTCGTGCCCCCCTGGGAAAGGTGGAAAGAAATTGCGCGATGGCTCCTCGAAAATAGACCGGCAACGCCAGAATCGCGCCGAGCTGAATCACGATCGTGTACATTTTCCAAAAACTGTCGCGCAGATCGAGATGGAGAAGCGCTTCGACGACCCGCAGGTGGGCTGTCGAGCTGATCGGGAGGAATTCAGTCAGACCTTCGACAACCCCGAGCAGGACGGAAATAAGATAATCATTCATAATTCGGCGGGACGGCCAGCACGGCTCACCGTCTCAACTTTCTGCCGGGACCAATCAGCGAAGGCCATCTTCCGCACAAGAAGAACCCCGCTGCTTTGTGCGAGACAGTTTCCCGGCTAAGGTTCGCGGACTGTTCCTTATGAGACGATCACCTTCGCTTTCCTCATTGGCGGCTGGCGGGTTGCTCATGATCGGCGGAGCGATCACTTCGTCAGCTGAACCACCGGCGCCCCTGCCGTTTTTCAAAGGCGTGACCGTGTCGTGCCAGACGTGGGGGATCGAATGGCAGACGCCGGAAATGAAGGCGGCGCTCGATGAATTGAAGTCGTTAGGCGTGAACAGCATTGCCATCCATCCCTACGCGCAAATCCGCGAGGACGGACACGTCATTACCGGACGCCGGTCGGGCGCCAGCACCGCCCACATCACGACGCCGCTGCGCTGGGCCCATGAACGCGGAATAACGGTCATGCTCATTCCGCACATCGCTTACTGGGGCACGAAGTTTTCGTGGCGCGGCGAGATCGATTTTGCCACCCCGGCGGAATGGGACACCTTCTTCGCCGACTACGAAGCCTGGATCGTGCAAATGGCGACGCTGGCAGAAGCCGAACACGCCGCGATCTTTTGCGTCGGGCTCGAATTCTCTTACGCGCAGAAGTACGAGGAACGCTGGCGCAAGATCATCGCGGCCGTGCGGGCTGTTTATAAAGGGAAAGTCACCTACGGGGCGAATTGGAATGAATATGCCGAGGTAAAATTTTGGGATGCGCTCGATTACATCGGCGTGCTCGCTTACTTCCCCCTGTCGAAATCAACGAACCCGAGTGTCGTTGAAATCGTGGCGGCGTGGGACAAGCGGTGCCGGGAGCTCGAGAAGTTCTCAAAACAAAACGGCAAACAATTTCTTTTTGCCGAGATCGGTTACAACGAAAGCGCGCGGGCCGCGGCCGAGCCGTGGGGATTCAAGACTGGCGGCGACCACGCGGCGGAAATCCAGGGGCGTTGCATCGATATCGCCCTGGGGTTGCCAGCCAAACACTCGTTCATCGCCGGGATGTATTGGTGGAAATGGTTTCCCGAGGTGCCGGATGACGAACAGGAAAACTACCGTTTGCAGACCGCCCCGATCAAAGCCCTGATCGCGAAGCACTGGAAAGTTGAACGCTGATCCAGTCTCGGTAGGGCGAGACTCTGTCGAGCCGGGGATCGCGCGTTCACCCGCGGCTCGACAGAGTCTCGCCCTACCAAAAGCAGCCTCGCCCTGCCAAAGCAGCTACCGCTACACTTTCCGTCCAAACTTTTTCTCCAGTTCGGCCAGCGAAATCTGGATCATCGTCGGCCGGCCGTGCGGACAGCAGTAGGGCAATTCGCACTCGAGCAAGTCGCTGATCAGTTTCTCAACCTCCAGGTAACCGAGCTGATCGTTCGCCTTGACCGCATGCCGGCAGACTGTCTTGGCGATCATATCCTCGCCCAACCGCAGCGGGGAGCTGCCGTTGCTCGCGCTCTTGAGGCCGTCGATTACCTTCCGAATGAAAGTCACCGGATCGGAGACGTCGAGAAACGTCGGAAGGCTGTCGATCTTGAAGGCGTTTTGGCCGAAGGGCTCGATGCCAATGCCCATCTTTTGCAGGATCGCGGCGTTGCGCTCCACCCATTCCGCATCGCGCGGCGCCAGCTCGAAAGTTTGGGCCAGGAGCAATCGCTGCGACGGAACGCCCTGTTCTTCCATGCGCCGGCGCAATTCTTCAAACAAGATCCGCTCGTGCGCCGCATGCTGGTCGACCAGAACAAGGCCGTCCTGATTCTCCATCAAGACATAGAGCTTGTTCAGGACCCCGATGATCTGGAATTGCTGGGACGAGCCGGCGAGATGGATCGCTTCTTCGGCAGGCAACGCGTCCGGTTGTTTGCGGGGTCCCTCGCCCCGAACGCTTTCGGGGCTCGGGATGACGCGCGATGCCGCGGGCTCGGGGAATTGCCGCTGTTCGATCGGCGCCGGTGAGGTGGGCTCTGGGAGTTGGCCAGAAGGCGTGACCGGCTTCTGAAATTGCTGCTGCCAATCGCCCCGTCCGCTTTCGAGCGTTTTGCGGATCGCTTTCACGATCCCTTCGCGCACCGCGGCGGGATCGCGAAAACGAACTTCGCGTTTTGCCGGGTGCACATTCACGTCCACCGCGGCCGGATCCAGGTCGAGAAAGAGAAACGTCACCGGAAATTGGCCTTTCATTAGCGCGGTGTGATATCCCTCGCGCAGCGCGGCCGTGAGGACCGGGCTTTCAATTGCACGGCCATTGACGAAGACGAGTTGCTGGGCGCGGCTGGGGCGGCTTACGCCCGCCCGTCCGATCAACCCGCGGATCCGGATCGGGGCGGAGGCGACGGGCTCCTCCACGACGAGGAGGCGTTGGACGAGTTCGTTGCCGTGCAGATCGCGAACGCGCTCGAGCAAATTGGCGGCGGCGGGGAGCTGGAACACGATCCGGTCGTCCCGGACATAAGCGAAAGCGATCCGGGGATGACCGATCGCCTGCAAGTGAAGCTGGTGCTCGATATTGCGGCTCTCGGTATTTTCCGAGCGCAGAAATTTCCGGCGCGCCGGCAAGTTGTAAAAAATGGAGCGCACTTCCACCTGCGTTCCCGGCGCTTCTCCGCCGTCGCGCACGGTTTCGATCCGGCCGCCGGCGACGAGGATTTCCGTGCCGGCAATCGCCGCGGGCTCGCGCGTGGTCAGGCGGAACCGCGACACGCTCGCGATGCTCGGGAGCGCTTCGCCCCGAAAGCCAAGTGTGGCGATCGCCGCCAGGTCCGCGGCCGTGCGGATCTTGCTGGTCGCGTGCCGTTCCAGGGAAAGCAGCGCGTCATCGCGCTCCATTCCGCAACCGTCATCGACGACGCGAACGAGCGAGATCCCACCGCGCCGGATGCTGACTTCGATCTTTCCCGCGCCGGCATCGATGCTGTTCTCGACCAGCTCTTTGACGACCGAGGCCGGCCGCTCGACCACTTCGCCGGCAGCCACCTGGCTGGCAAGAATTTCCGGAAGCAGGCGAATGCGGCTCATCTCCAGCAATCTAGATTTTCCCTCGAATTGAGCGAACTAAAATGCGGCTTTGTCTGGATTCTTCCGGAGGGACATGCTTCGCAAACAAGGAGCGGCGGTTTACAAACCGCCGAACCAGGAACGACGGCGGTTTGTAAACCGCCGCTCCTTGAGGGGCCACTAAAGGACGCCCGGTTTGACTTGCCCTGCCGGAGCGATAATTTCGGTACCATTCGATGATCACCGTGACGGATAACGCAGTGCGCCAGCTTCGCCTGCTCCTCGAGGCCCAGGCCCCGCAGGAACGAAAAGGATTGCGGGTGCAGATCGCCAAGGGCGGCTGCTCCGGCCTGCAATACGAAATGTCGCTCGACAGCCAAAAAGCCGGCGATTCGATTGTCGAAAAAGAAGGGGTCGAATTTCTGGTCGACAGCGAAAGCGCGGATTATTTGCGCGGCTCGACCCTCGATTATCGCGACGGGCTGACCGGGACCGGCTTTCATATCGAAAACCCGAATGCTGCCCGGACCTGCGGCTGCGGGACGTCGTTCGAAGCAGCGCGCCCTGCTTGAAAACGAATCGTTCGCAAAGCGGGCGCGCGTAGATGGATCGAGATTATTTTCGCTACGAGGAGTCCTACGGACGGCCGCGGCGGAAAAGCAACATGTTCGGGTGGTCGATCGCCATCCTTCTCCTCACTGGCGCCGCCTTCGCCGCCTGGCTCGGCAGTTTCTATATCTTCGGCCAGCCGGAGCGCCCGGACAGCTACCGCATTCTAAAGAAGCTGAACAAAATCGATCCGACCAAACGCTTCGCCCTGACGGCGGCGCCCCCGGGAGAATTTCTCACCCCGAAACAACTCTACGACCGCTACATCGGTTTGAGCCCGACCGAGCTGGAGAAAACCAATGCCACGCTCGCCCGAAACTACATTCGAAATTTCCAACGGGTCCACGGCCTCGTTCCGTATGTGGTGGGCCGCTTCAATATCATGGAAGCCCGCGAGCTGACGCCGAATGATGTGTTCACGTCCGGGATGGTGGCGCTCACGGGCGCGGTCGATCACGGTGAAACATTGCTGGAGCATGTCTACCCATCCGACCCCATCGCTCTGCCGCTGATGAAACAAATGCTGGTCACCGGTTTGGAAATCAAGTTGGACCGCACCCATGATCTCTCCGCTGTGATTCACGCGGAACGATTGTCGGATGGCCGCATCATGATCACGGCGATGCCTCTTCTTTACGGAAGTTATACCGTCATGCGGGGAGCGGGGACGTTCACGCTCGAGCCCCCGCTCGAGATGAACCTGAAAGCCGGCTGGCCGCTTACCAAGGAACCCGCCCGCATTGCCGCGGAGACGCGCTATCGCGAACGGGTGGCGCCGCGTCAGAACACCGTGGTCGCGGGACTCGCCCCCACTCCGCCGCCTCCGGCTGAAAACGCCTTGATTCGCGTGGAGCCCGCGCAGCAGGTCGAACTCGCGGCAGTTTCGCCGTCGCCCTTGCCGAAGCCGAGCCCTACGCCAAAAAGCGGGAAGCTGGCGAAGAACAAGAAGCCGTCCCCGACGCCCGCGGCCCCCAGCCCAGCCGGCCCTCCGGTGGTCGCGCAAAATCCACCGGCGATCCCTCCCTGGCCGCCGCCGCGGAAATCTCCCTCCGCTTCTCCCGCCGCCGCGTCCACTCCGCTCGTTGTCGCGGCGGCTTCGCCCGTGGTTGCCCCGCCGGCGGCTTCACCGGCGGCATCGATCGACGATTCGCTGGCCTCTACCGCCGGTGGCGGAACCTGGAAGACCTTTCCACCGGGCAAAATGCCGGTGGGCCGGCTCATCCAGACTTCCGACCTGGCCGATCTCGCGGCGCGCGGACTCGCCGGCGAGCGCGTTTATCTGAGAGGCCAGTTCGTCGTCAATTTCACCGAACCGAACCGCGCCGTCCTGCGGCCGAAAAAAGGTCTGACCGATGCCGTTTTGCACCCGCTCGGCGGTGGCCAATCGGTCCGAATCGTCGTGGAATTTCCGGCCGGGTACACTCCCCCGGCGCGCGGGACCACCGTTACCCGTGATGAAGCGCGTCCTTATGAGATCACGGAAGTGCGCAAGCAGGCCGACGGTCAGCTGAACGTCTTCGTGCGCGAGATCATGCAGTGATCAACGGCGGCCGGTCGTCTCGAGGATCACTCTATTGTTCTCGATGTTGAACGACGTGATGCCGTGCTCGCTGGCAAATTCGTCCACATAACTTTGGACCGAGCGGGAGCCCAGCAGCGACCCGACCACTCCATCCGGGAGACCCGAGAGCGACATTTGCGAAACTTGAAGATTCCTGGGGCTGCGGTCCGGCGAGGGGGTCACGGCAAACTCCCCATTTAAAGAACGGCCCGCGAACCCAACTTTGTCCAGCGGCACGCTGATCCGGACGCGGGCGACATTATTGTCGATGGAAACGAAAGCCTTGCCCCGGGCCCTCCGGCTGCCGGCGATCAACTGGTTGATGTCGTTGGCCGTCAGCTCGATCCGATTCGCTGAAGGGGGCGATGGGACCGGACTCGGCGCCACGTCTGGAGCCGGCGCTTCCTCGGATGCCGGCGGAGGCGTGGGAACGTCAGGAGTCAGGTCGGGTTCGTTTCGGCTCGCGGCTTCAAATTCACTCCAACGCGCGCGGACGGCATTCTGTTCGTCCTCCGAAGTTTCCACCTGGGGAATTTCGACCGGCTTGGTCCCAGTGTAGAGACCGATAAAAAACGCGACGGCCAGCAGGACGAGCAACACGATGGTGAGCAAACAACCTTTGCCGAGACAACCCATTCCCTTGCGCTTTGGCGGCGGTTCGATCCAGCTGGTCATGGATGAGAAGTCTTATCCGCGATCCGTTCCTGCGTCGCGATTAATTTATCGTAGAGGCCGCGCAACCCTTCCGAGAGCAAGCGCGTCCCGGAAAGGACCGGCATGAAATTCGTGTCGCCGTTCCACCGCGGCACGATATGGAGATGCAAGTGATCGGGCACGCCCGCGCCGGCGCATTGCCCCAGGTTCAAGCCGATATTGAAACCCTGCGCCCTCACCGTTTCACGGAGCAGCTTTTGTCCATGCATCGCGAGGTTCCAAAGCTCGAGCGCTTCGTTTTCGCCCAGCGAAGAGGCGTCCGCCGTTTTCCGATAAGGCACGGCCATCAAATGGCCCACGCTGTAGGGATAGCGATTCATCATCAGAAAGCCATTCTTCCGGCGCGTGATCACGAGATGCGCGGCGTCGTCGCTCGCCTGGGCCGCCTCGGAAAGGAAGTGTGGATTGGGCGTTTCCTGCTCGAAATACTCGACGCGCCAGGGACACCAAAGCGCTTCGATTTCTGCTTTCGGAAACTCCATCAGGTCGTTCAATCGCAGGCGAGCCTACAAATCGCAGCCGCAAAGTCGAGCGGCTTTTGGCCATCACGACCGCACCAGAAAGAGGTAACGCCTTCGGTAGCGTCCCGCCGGCCCGGACGGCCCGATGCTTGAAGGGACAGCTCCGGGCAGATGGGGAAGCAACTCGGCCGCTTGGTCCTCGGGCAATACCAGGCCGTCCAGCTTCCCGCTGTTCCATTCCTCCGCGGCCTGGTCCGCATCAAGAAACTCGGTCCCGCGGAGATACAACAGGACCCCTTCGTCGTCCCGCCCGACCACGCCGTACCTCCAGCCGTGGGCGGCCGCTTCCTCCCGGACCGCTGAGCCGAAGGTGGCAAATGCATCCCGGTGCTCGCGATAGGCCACCCTGATTCTTCCGGCGGCGTAACCCGTGGTAAGCAGGCACGCAATGACAAGCGCGATCGCGGAGAACCGCACCGTCGCCGCTCGCGACTTTTCGGTTTTTCCAAGCGCCGAGATTTGGGCGGCCAGCAACAAACAAAGCGGCGGCACGATCGGAAAGACACGATCGATCCGTTTGGACGGAACGAAGGACATGACCAGCAAACCCCCGAGACTCCAGGCCACGAGCCAGAACGTTTCCGGCGACATCGCGCGCAGCCAATCGCGAATTTTCAGCCGTTGCTCTCTGGCCCCGAGAACCGCCAGCAAAATTAGCAAAATGCTCCAGGGCGCGAACCGATGCAGCAGATGCGGCAAATAGAAATAAATCGGCTGCGAGCGATGCATCGCTTCGCTGAATCGTCCGGCGAATTCCCGCGTCACGACGTGCTCCAGGAATTCAGGTACGAAAAGGATTCCAGCCCCGGCCCAAAGCAGAAATATCGCGAGCGACGCCAGCCACGGCCACCATCCGCACCATGCCGTCACCTTCTCGCCCGTCGCTCGGGCCCGCCAGGCGGAGGCCACGATTCCCGGGAGCAAAAACGCGTAGATGATCGGGCCCTTGATCAACATGGCCGCGCTGAGCAGGAGAAACATCCAAAAGCGATCCAGGTCGTTCCAGCCTTCGCGTTTCCGAATTTTTACCAGGATCAGCCACCCGATCACGAACAAGATCAACGCGAGTGGCATGTCGGTCCGCACCAGCGAAGCCAGGCGCGGAGAGAACAAATTGAGCCCGAAGGCGGCCGCCGCGACCAAGGCGGCCGCGCGGCCGTAGACCGAAGCCGCCCGCATGATGAGGAAAAGAAGCGCGAGGCCCGCGAGGAAAGACGGCAGCCGCCAAGCCAGCTCCCAGGACCGAATCACCGCGAAAAGTCCAGCCGAGATCCAGCCAACGAGCGGCGGCTTCGTCGCGATCCACCCATTCGGCGTGTGCTGATAAATCCAGTGTCCCTGCTCCACCATCTCAAAGGAGGTGAACGCCTGCTTCGCCTGGTCGTAATCATCCAGGTGCCAGGGAAGATTTGTAATCGCGAACAGGACAAGCGTTAGAGCAAGGACGCTCCAATAGGTGGCACGACGGTCTAGAAGGTCAGTCACAAGTGCGCGATGATTCCTGCTCGGAGGGAATTGCTTCCGCAAGTCCGATTATTTGATCAATCCCGCCAAAGGATAGCGCGCACCGGTCCGGCATCGCCCCCCGCGATCTTCAATGGCAGCGCCGAAAAGTGGTAGATGCCCGCCTCGACTTCACTCAAATCGAGCGACTCAACAATGGCGATGCGCGCGGCCGCCAGCGCGTGATGATTCGTTAACTTCTTCGCCTCGATCGGATCAACCGACGGCAGATCCAGTCCAATCAATTTCACCTTCCGCTTTCCCAACCACTCCGGCACGTCACGCCCCATCACCGGAATCCAGTCCGGAAAAACTTTCGAATCTTTCCAAACACCGGTCTTGAACAGAAGCCTCGGCGCTTGCTCAATCGAGTCGGCACACGCTTCGAGATCCGCGACGCCAATTTGCCGCGTCCTATCGACCTTATCCCCTGCGCGGCCGAAAAGTTCCGTCAGATCGACCACGATCGCGTCGCCGATGTAGGCATCGAGCGGCATCCGATCAATCGGATCACCGCTCTCGTCGAAATGGAACGTCGCGTCCGCGTGCGTCCCGTTGTGCACGCCCATGTTGATCGCGCCCACGTTCACCGTCGCCCCTTCCGCCATCTTCCATTTCAACTCAAAACGAAATGGCGTGTCACCGGGCCACGGCGCTAGGTCGTTCGAAAGAGCACGCGAGATATCGAAAACTTTCATTAGATCCGGTTTCGCTATTGAGCCACGAATTCATGCGGATGATACGACCCTGTCCTCCATCCGTGAAAATCCATCTTCATCCGTGACTACTTCTGGTTCAGCTCAGCGATAATTACTCGAGCCGCCCTCACGCTCGCACCGCTCTCACCGAGTTTGACGATAATCGCATCGAACTCCGAGGTCATCACGTCACGCGCAGCTTGATTGGTCTTCAAATTCAAGACGGCTTTGGCAATCGTGTCCGGGCGGGCTTCATGCTGGATGAACTCGGGGACGATCTCGCGCCCGGCCAGGACATTCGGCATGCCGAGGTGTTTGGTCTTCAGGACGAGGCGCGCCGCAAAATAGGTCGGCCACGACACCTTATAGACGAGGACGAATGGCAACCGGAAATACGCCGCTTCCAGGGTCGCGGTGCCTGAGGCGACCATGGCGGCGAAGGCGCGTTGCATTATTCCTGCGGCATCTCCGGTGACGATCCGCATGCGTTCCCGCAGCGGCGACGACGCTAACATTTGCTGACTCTCCAAGGCGAGCGGTTCCGAGGCTGCGGCGGATTCAAAATGAATCTCCGGCCGCTCGGCGGCAATTTCGCGCGCGGCTTTCACCATAATCGGGAAAATCTTGCGGACTTCGCGAAGCCGGCTGCCGGGGAAAAGGCCGATCAAATTCGGATCGCGTTCTTCGCCGGTTCGGAGCGCGGCGAGATTCTCGATCATCGGATGGCCAACGAAGACCGTGCGCAAGCCGGACTTGTTGTAGAGCTCTGCTTCGAACGGGAAGATACAGAGCATCAAATCCAGAAAACGCGCCATCTGGGCGATTCGTCCGCGATTCCACGCCCAGACCTGGGGGCTGATATAGTAAATGATTTTGAGCGCAGGGAATTTCTTCCGCAGGGTCCGGGCCAGGCGCAAATTGAATCCAGGGTAATCGATCAGGACGACGGCGTCGGGCTTGCTCGACGCGATCTCATTCAGCGCGCGTTGAAATTGCTCCCGGAAATAGGGATACCGTTTCACCACTTCCCAAAGCCCGACCACGGCGGCCGAGTCGCTCCAATTGATGAAGGCTTCGCCGGCCACTGCCTGCATTTTCGGGCCGCCGCGGCCAGAGAAGGCCAGATTGGGAGCAATCCCGCGAAGCGCTCGCATCAACGCGGCGCCGTGTTCGTCGCCGCTCGCTTCGCCCGCGATAAGGTAAATGGTCATTTCATCGGAGGGACGTGCTTCCGCACGTCCGTGTTATGGCCCAGCAAGATTGGAAATTTGGGACGTGCGGAAGCACGTCCCTCCGAACATGGGGTTATCATCGCAACTCGTTTAGTTCACCCTGATATGGCCAGTCCTCGGCCTTGCTCACGTAGCCGTGGCGAACTGGATTATTGCGCACGTATTCCCATTTTTCGTCGTAACTTTCGCCTGATCGGAGCTGGCGGTCCCAATGATGACGCTGCCAGACGGTGCCCGCCTTTTCGCCCATGCCGCGCGTGGCCAGGGACTTCCAAAACCGCATCCAGCGTTCGAGTGACGGCGCATCGTGGACGCCTGGGGCACAGAACAGATGGATGTGATCGGGCATGATGACATAGCGGCCGATTAGCCATTCTGACGCGGCGACCCAAGCCGCCAGGATGGCTGCGTGGGTCGAAAGTGAGGCGAGGACCTTCCGTCGCTTCGCGGTGCAGGCCGTAACGAAAATTATGACTGGCCGGTTGCGCGCTTCGAATGACGACAAATGAATGGGGTGCTTGCGCCCATCCGACTCACCTCGGAGGGACGTGCTTTCGCACGTCCCATTCTTCTGCTTCGGCGCGGCTGTTTGAATCTTGGGACGTGCGGAAGCACGTCCCTCCGAGCGGGGATCAGCGCTCTTCATGCGGCGATCCGTTTTGTGATTTCCACGGCCAACTCCAGAGCGGCGGCGGCTTGAAAGCCGGAGACTTTCGGGGCGCGGCCGGTTTGCGCGCATTCGAGAAACGAGGAGAGCTGGCGCTTGAGCGGTTCTTCGCGCTCGATTTCGACGGCTTCTTTCGTCAAGCCTTCCGCCGTGCGCCGGTAGATCTCGCCAGTTTGGTTTTGGTAATCGAGCGAGAGATAGGCGTTCTCCTGGAAGACACGAATCTTTCGCATCTGCTCGGGGCTGATCCGGCTCGAGGTAATATTGGCGACGCAGCCATTTTCGAAACGGAGCCGCGCGTTCGCTATGTCCTCGCCGCGGCTCAAGACCGGCACGCCGACGGCGTCGATCGTTTGCACGGGCGAACGGACGAGATGCAAAATAATTTCGAGATCGTGGATCATCAGGTCGAGCACGACCCCGATATCGGTGCTGCGGTTCGGATAGGGCGAAAGCCGATGCGCCTCGATGAAACGCGGATTCGTCAGGCGTTTTTCCAGCGCGCTTAACACGGGATTGAAACGTTCGACGTGACCAACCTGAAGGACGAGCCGACGATCGGCCGCGAGTTCCGCCAAGTCGCTGGCGTGCGCCGTGTTTTCCGCGATCGGCTTTTCGATCAGGAGATGTTTGTCCTGGGCCAGCAGTTCGCGCGCGATTTCGAAGTGCGTGTTCGTCGGAGTGGCAATCGAAGCGGCGTCGACTTGCTCGGCAAACTCTTGAAGGGAGCCGGCGGCCACGACTCCAAATTCGCCGGCGAGTTGAAGCGCTCTGGCCTGATCCGTGTCGTAAATGGCGGCAAATTGCGCACCGGAAAGTTCGGCATACAAACGGGCGTGGTTTTTCCCGATGTGTCCCACGCCGACCACGCCAACGCGCAGCTTCTTCATTTCGCGGCCTCCGGCGCGCCATTATGCAAGAACCATTCGTAGGTCCGCGCGATGCCTTCGCGCAGTCCGATGGTGTGGTGCCAGCCCAGGCCGTGCAGTTTGGAGACATCGAGGAGTTTGCGCGGCGTCCCGTCGGGTTTGGCCGCGTCCCAGGCCAGGTCGCCCTGGAATCCCACGACGTCACAGATCAGTTCGGCCAGCTCACGAATGGAGATGTCTTCGCCGCAGCCAATATTAATGATTTCGGCGCTGTCATATTTCTCGAGCAGGAAGAGGCAGGCGGAGGCCAGGTCGTCGACATGGAGAAATTCCCGGCGCGGCTTTCCCGAGCCCCAGACCGGCATCTCGCGCGCTCCTTTCTTTTTTGCTTCGTGCGCCTTGCGCAGAAGCGCGGGCAAAACATGGGACGAGAGCAAATCGAAGTTGTCGTTAGGCCCGTACAGATTCGTCGGCATGACCGAGAGGAAGTTTGCGCCGTACTCGCGGGCGTAGGCCTGGCAAAGCTTGATCCCCGCGATTTTCGCGATCGCATACGCGTCATTCGTAGGTTCGAGCGGCCCGGTCAGCAGCGCCGATTCCGGGATCGGTTGCGGAGCGTGCTTCGGGTAAATGCAAGAACTGCCCATGAACAAAAGTTTCCGAACACCGCTTTCGTGCGCGGCGCGGATGACGTTGTTTTGGATCTGAATGTTTTCGAGCAGGAACTCGACGGGAAGATCGTCATTTGCCTTGATCCCCCCCACCCTTGCCGCCGCCAGGATCGCAATGGCCGGCTTCTCTTCCGCGAAAAAGCGGTCGACTCCCGCCTGATTCATCAGATCGAGCTGAGAGCGATCCCGCGTGACTAAATTGGCAAACCCGTCCCGCTCCAGCCTCCGAATCAACGCGCTCCCGACGAGACCGCGATGACCGGCGACGAATATTTTGTCAGAATTTTGCACAAGCGGTCGGATGACTGCGGCTTACCATTTTCTCTTTTGCGCCAATGCGCAATGGCTCAGTAAGATTGCCGCCGGGCGCGGCCTTATGAATCCTTGCTCTTCGGGACCAGAAAGCGCTGATAAACGAACGAGGCGACGATGAGAATGACGGCGACACCGATGAACGCGCCGATGCGATAAAGCTGACTGAGATTCCCCAGGTCGTGCAGGAAGAGTTTGAGGAGCGTAACCAGCAGGAGAACGACGCCCGCGTAACGCACCCAGCCTGTCTTTTGTTTCATGCCGACGAGAAGGAGCACGAAGGCGAAGAGGGCCCAGGCAATGGAATACGTCATGTCGCGGGCGAAGTTGCCCGAGAACGAGAAGGTGAGCGTGGGTCCAATCGAAAAATAATCCGCGATCTCGATGTTCAGGAGCAGGAAGGTGAGGATCGCGCCTAACGAGTTCAGGAGGGTGGGCGCCGTTCGTTCGAAAGCGGATTGCGGCGTGGGGCGGCAGAGCCAGGCGCCGCCGAACAGACACAAGATCGGAAGGCCGTAGCCGTAGAGATACCAGTTCCAGATCGGAGTCGCGCTTCGGGGATGATATTCGAGCACCGCGGGGTTCAAAGCGAGACGGACGAAGGCCACACAGAGCAGTCCCACGCCGACGTAACGCAGACCCCGGTGCGGCACGACGCGGAACAACCAAAGCAAAGCGAAGCCCTCGAGGGCCCAGCCTATGGTGATCCATTCGCGCTCGAATTGGATCGGGAAGATGAGGCTGACGAAAAACAACGCGGCTCCCGCTTGCCAGGCGAGGCGCGCATCCCCCGAGGCGGGGATCACTTGCTTTTTCTTCACCAGAAAGAGTGCGCCGATCGCGTACGGGAGAATGAAGGCGGCCGGGACCAATCCGTTGTCCAGGTCCGGAAATGTCATCCGAATGATTTCGTAGATCAGCCAAAAATGCAGAGGGCCGGACAGTGCGCCGATGGCCCATGGCAAGGGCTTGCGTTCTTCCGCCGTGAAAAACGGATAGCCCAGAAAAAGCAGGAAAAACGCGACCTGCCACCCAATCGCAAGCGCGCCGTAACTCTCCGTGAAATGGAGCGCCTGCCATTCGCGTTCGACGGCCCAGGTGAAAGTGAGCGCGATCAGGGCGATCCAGCTCGTCCGCGTAACAACGCCAAGGCCGAGCAGCAGGACCGCGAGGAAAAACGCCGTAATGAAAAAGGGCGTCGGATTCACGATCGGCAGCTTGGCGATCGCCATGAGCAGGAGCAGGAATGGCATCGAAGCCGCGAGCGCGGGGAGGTTGCGCCGCACATTTTCCGAATCGGGGAAAAACCTTCGGGCCGCGAAGAGGGCGGCGGAGAAAAAGAAGGCCCCGGCTCCGGCCGCTACGATCAAGAAGCAGCGGAGATCGATTTCGGGCGGCGCCGTCAAAATCCACAATGCGGCGGCGAAGATGGTTACGACCAGTGCGATGGCAACTGCTGGAAGAGAACGCCGCGCAAAGGCCACGCCGACCGCGATGACATTGAGAAGGAGAACGCAAAGCCAGACGGCCGCCGATGTTTCGCTTTTCCCGACGCAAACGCAAATGAGCACGAGCGGCAGCAACGGCACGTAACTGTGCCATGCGCCTTCTGTGGAAGCGGTCGCGTCCTCTTTTGGCCAGAATGCGAAACCCGCGTGGAAGAGAGCGAACGCGATATACCCGCCCAGCCCCCACCACAGCAACGCGTCGTTCAGGTAAATTCCCGTCCACATGACCAGGAAGGCAAAGACGGCCAGGCCGCCGGCGGGTGCGAGCAGGGCCGTAGATCTCGATCGAAGGATAACCAGGGCGAGGAGGCCCGCCTCGGCGAGAAAGGCGAACGTGAAAATGAAGCCGGGCCGGCGACCGAGCTCGGAATAGCCGAGGAACGAGAAGGCCGCGGCCAGGGCCGTGAAACCAAGCAAGACAACCCCACCCGCCGCCCAGTCCGCCTTCGGATTGGTTCGGCGTTGCGCCGCGAAAATCGCGAGGAACTGCGCTTCGAAGCCGAGAAAAACGACGAACGCGATGTTTGCCTTCCAATGTTCGAAGAACTTCCAGCCCCAGGCGAACTCCGTCAGCGCCGTGCCGGCCGCCGCGAGCAGGATGAGATAATCCCAGCGCTTGCGCAGGGCGACGGCGGCGATGCCGACGTTGAGGACCGCGATGTAGCCGAAGAGCGCGATCGGATTGTCGACTCCGGTGGAAAGAAGTCCCGGCGTGAGAAAACCGCCCAATAAGCCCAGGACGACGATGACCTGGGCGTTCATGCGGACGGCCAGGAAAAACGCCGCGGCCGTGACGATCGCCATGGAAGCGAACGCGGGAACGAGCGCGATCAAATGATAGAAAACGTGGGCCGCAAAAATATTTCCGTAGAGAACCAACACTCCGGTCGCGCAGAGGCTCTGGCCGGAGACGCGGTAGCGCCGGGTCGCCGTCAACCAGCCGGTCACGATAAGCGCGAGCCCGATGGCTGTGCCGATCACCACCCGCATTGCGGGAGTGATGAGGTTGTTCTCGAAGGAGTATTTTACCAGGAAAACGATCCCGAGGAAAAGAACGAAGCCTCCGATCCAGGCGAAGAGTTTGACCCCCAGGAATGCTTCCCAGTCGATCGCCGCGCGGGCGGGACGCGGCAGAAATGGAGGAGGCGGTGGCGGGCCAGCGGGCATTGGCGGGGGCAACGGCGGTGGCACGCTGGGACCTGCCTTTGGCCGCGCCGGTTCCGGAACGACCGCAGGCGTTGAACCCTGCGGCGGAACTGCGCGCGGGATGGTCGGGCCCGGCGGCGAAACAGCCTCGGGCGCGGGTGCACTCGCCGGTGGCTGAACCGAGACCGCTGGCGCGGCGAACCCGCGATCACGCGATTCCAGCGCCCCGATGCGACTGGCGAGCTCGCGCACGGTTTTCTTCAGTTTGTGGATCTCCACCACGCCGACCACGATCAAAAGGATCGGCACCAACAGGATGACGAGGCCGAGACAGGCGAATGAATCCGCATTCATATAAAGAGAGTTCGCTTAGGGAATGGTGACCGCGGACCAAGGAGGGGCGGTTTCCAAACCGCCCACCGTGGCCAGTTATGGCGCGTCGGCGGTTGGAAAACCGCCGCTCCTTGGAAAGGCACACTGGTTGAAAGCGAATTCATAGTCCGGTCGGAAAATCCAAAAATTCCCACGGCAAACCGAACCGATCCGACAAATGGGCCGCCAGGGCTTTCACGCCGAAAGTTTCAGTCGCGTAATGCCCGCCGAGCAGCAGGTTCATTCCGATTTCCTCCGCGGCCACGGCGGCCCAATGAGGCGCTTCGCCGGTAATGAAGGTATCGATGCCTTCCTGGGCGACCGCGTAGATTTCAGCGCCAGCGCCTCCGGTGATTAGGGCAATCGTCTGCGTTTGCTCGGGTCCTCTGGCGAACAATTTGACCGGGCCGCCTAACGCGCGCTCGAGGTTGCCCGCAAGTTCCGCCCGCGGAATTTGAGCGTTCACCTTCAGGCCAACAGGTTGCCCTTTCTGCTCGAGGAACGGTTCGGTGTTTTGAAAGCCCAGGGCGCCGGCGAGCTGCGCGTTATTGCCGAGGGCCGAGTGCACATCGAGCGGGAGATGGGCGCTGTAGAGCGCGACGTCATGCTCGAAGGCGCGCTCGAGCATCCGGCGCCGGCCACCGGTAATTGGTTGCAGGCCCGGCCAGAACAATCCGTGGTGCACGATGAGGAGATTGATCCCGCGCTCGATCGCCCCGTCCATCGTCCGCGTTGATGCATCGACCGCGGCGCCGACCTTGGTTAGCTTGCCGGAATTCTCGATCTGCAAGCCATTCATCGCATTGGGCCAATCGGCGATCTCGCCAATCCGCAGGAGGTCGTTGCAGTAATCGACGAGCTGGCGGAGCTGCGGCATGCCGCGCATTCTGAGCGGAGAAAAACCAGAATGCACGCGCAGAAAACGTGAAAGCATTCCCCCGGAGGGACATGCTTCCGCATGTCCCTGAATAATGGGACGTGCAGAAGCCCGTCCCTCCGAGATTAGATTACTTGACGAAATCTTTGCGTCTTGTGACCGTTAGGCGTCTCGCATCCCCGACTTAACCGAGGAGAAAATCTTGGAATACACTGACGCGCCAACTTCAGAACCCACCATATCGGCCGACATCATCAACTGCCCGCTCTGCGGACAGGTGCTGCCCAAAGATGCGGCAAACTGCGATCGTTGTGATTGGGTGCGCACGCCCGACACAGACACCGCGGAAGGCCAGGCGAGCGATTTAGTTGCGGTCATGCTGAGCGTGGTCCCCGGGCTCGGCCATGTTTACAAAGGATACAAGCTGCTCGGCCTCCTTTTCGTGACCGGCGCGTTTGGCGCGATTCTGGCCGGCGCGCTGGCGGCGACGGCCACCGCCGGATTCGGGCTCGCCTTGATCCCGATCTATTGGTTTGGCGTCATGTTCCACGTCTACGGAGTGGAAGACAAAGTCGCGCCGACCGTGAAGGACGAAGGCGAAGAGTATTGAGGCTTGCCTGGCAGGGACAGCGCGCTGTCCTGCACTTACACTTTCACTTTAACTTGCACGCTTCGTTGCGACAAAGGTGTGCAGGTGAAAGTTAAAGTGCAGGTGCAAGTCGACGCCCCTACCTGTTTTGGCCCGCCATCACCGCTCCGTAGATCTCTTCGAGAATTTCCCGCAGGCCGTAACGAAACTTCCATTCGGGATAGTGCTCCTGGAATTTTCGGACATCGCTGATCCACCAAATGTGGTCGCCGATACGGTTATCTTCCTCGTATTTCCAGGTTAGCTTCCGGCCACTGATTTCCTCGCAGAGGTCGATCGCTTCGAGCATGGAGCAGTTGCAGTGGCGGCTGCCGCCGATGTTATAAACTTCCCCCGCGCGCGGCGCGCGAAGGAAGGCGGCGAAGGCATCCACGAGATCGGCGCTGTGAATATTATCGCGCACCTGTTTTCCGCCGTAGCCAAAGACGCGGTAAGGCCGTCCGGTCACGGTGCAGATCATCAAATAGGAAAGAAAACCGTGCAGCTCGGTGCCGGCATGGGCCGGTCCGGTCAGGCAGCCGCCGCGAAAACAGGCGGTCGGCATTCCGAAGTAACGCCCGTACTCCTGCACCAGGATATCCGCGGCCGCCTTCGACGCGCCGAAGAGCGAATGCTTTGTGTAATCGATGCTCATCGTCTCGGAAATGCCCGGTTCGTATTCGTGGCCCTCGGCAATTTCCCAACGCAAAGGCAGCTCCGATAACGGCAGCCGATTTGGCGTGTCGCCATAAACTTTGTTGGTCGACGTGAAGACGAACGGCGCTTCCGGGCAGACCTCGCGGGCGGCTTCGAGGAGGTTCAGGGTGCCGTTCGCGTTGACGGTAAAATCGGTCTGCGGATCGCGCGCGGCCCAATCGTGGGAAGGCTGCGCCGCGGTATGAACCACGGCTGCGATATCGGAGCGATGCGCTTTGAATAATTCCAGCACCCCACTCGCATCCCGGATATCGAGGTCGCGGTGTTCATACTCCGGGACTGTCTGGACGAGCTGCTCGCGCGTCTTCTGGGTCGAGGCCTCCGCTCCGAAGAAACGGCTTCGCATATCGTTATCGATTCCGACCACGCGATATCCTTCGCCCGCGAAATGCTTGACCGTCTCGGAGCCGATCAGGCCCGCGGAACCGGTCACGATAATCTTACGCATGGGAAAGCTCGAAGCTGGAGTCGTGCCGGGTTCTATGACTCACCGAGAATCCAGGTCAGGCCGCCGTTCGAGGGTTCGACCTGGGCCGCGGGATACTGGCGGTCGCCTTGCAGCACCTTCTCGAGCAGCGCCCTGTTTTTGTTCGCGTTCGCCAGGAAACAAATGTGACGCGCCTGGCTGATGAGCGGGAAGGTGAAAGTGATCCGCCAGGCGTCGAATTTTGGAACGAAGTTGGCCGCCACCTTGCGTGTTTTTTCCTCCAACGCCGCCGTTCCCGGAAACAAAGAAGCCGTGTGCCCGTCGTCTCCCATCCCCAGGAGGATCAGGTCGTGCCGGTAGATCATTTCGCCGCCTTGAGCAGCGAGAAGGTCCAGCCCGTCCTGGTATTCCTGGGCCGCGATCTGCGGCTCGCTCTCGCCCCGGATCCGCGCGATCGATTTCTCTGGCACGGCCGCGGGAGCGAAAAGTGTTTCGCGGGCCATGCGGTAATTGCTTTGCTCATCCTCCGGCGGCACACACCGCTCGTCGCCGAAGGTAAAATAGATCCGGTCCCACGGAAGGTCCCGCCCAATCCTGGCCAGCTCGGTGTAGACCGGGCGCGGAGTGTTTCCACCCGAGAGCGCGATTCGAAATTGGTCGCGTTCCGCCAGCGCCGTGCGCGCGTGCTGGAGGATGAACTCGGCCGCGTCCGCCACGAAGTTGCTGGAGCGAATGACTTCGCGCTTCATCGGGGCGACGGCGGCGCATCAAACCGCGCAATGCGACAAGCCGCGCTTCTCCAGGTAGCGCTGGTGGTAATCCTCCGCGGGGTAAAATGTCGGCGCCGGTTCGATCTGAGTCACGATGGGCCGCTTGAAATGCCCACTCTGGTCCAGGCTGGATTTCGACTCTTCCGCCGCGACGCGCTGTTCCGGCGAATGATAAAAAATCACTGAACGATATTGGTCCCCAATGTCCGGCCCCTGACGATTCAGCGTGGTCGGATTGTGATTGGCCCAGAAAACATCGAGGAGCTGATTGTAACTGACGATGGCCGGATCGAACTCCACCTGCACCACTTCGGCATGTCCGGTGTCGTGGCTGCACACAGCCTCATAAGTCGGGTTCTCCGTCGTGCCGCCGGCGTATCCGACGGTTGCATTGGTCACACCGGGCGTGGCCCGGAAGGTCGCTTCGACGCCCCAGAAACAACCGGCCCCAAATGTCGCTTTTTCTGTCGCCATGGTTTCACCATGAAACGGGAAGAGCGGCGGTGCAAATAGGTGGATCGCGCGCTCCGTCGCGCGATGACAATAATGGCCCCGAAAGCTCTCGGGCCAACTCCAAAGCATCGCGCGCGGAGCGCCCGGTCCACCAGGATCAGCGCGTGACGAGTCGGGCGGACTTGGCTTCCGTGCGACTGATCTTCGAACAATCTTGCACCAGCATCAATTCACACGCGCCCTTTCCGGTGTCCGTCCGGCTGAGTGAACTGCGCCAGGCGCCGATCTCCGGACCGGTCGCCTCGACCAGTTCGCCCTCAAGATGAACCAGCTCACCCTGGCGCAACGATTTGCAGAAGGACAGAACCACGGATGTCGCCGGAATGACATGCAGATTGGTGCTGTGCGAAATGATTCGGTCCTGGGGAATCGGCGGTGGCAACCGGTATTCGTACCAGTAGAAGCGCATGCTCTGAGTGATCTTGATTTGATCGAGCACTGCCTGATCGGACATCGGCCCCCAGCCAACCGCAAGATCGATGGGGACGAGCTTCGCTTCCCGATCGTAGCGATAAACCTTCCGGTGCAAGATGCGCCCATCGAGCGAAAAGCGGGCGAGCGGTTTCAGGCGATACTCGCCATGCTCGATCGGCGCGTGGCCTTCGGCTATCGCGATCTGGGCTGGCTCCGACTCGACGAGAACGCCGGCCGGATAACTGATCGGGCGCTGAAGATAGGTGTAGCCAAGAATTGCGAGCCCAATCGCGAACAGTGCTGAGAGAGTTTTCATTCGCGGACTGCCTGGCTAGGCTGGGACTCAAAACAGCAATTTTGGTGCTCGTTCGGCTGCGTGGGCGCTGCCGAGGGCATTCAGCCTCAAGGAGCGGCGGTTTACAAACCGCCGTTGTTTTTAGGTCGGCGGTCTGGAGACCGCCGCTCCTTGGGAAAGAATTACATCACCATGCCGCCGTCGACGGCCAGCACTTGGCCGGTGATATAGGCCGCCTCCGCGGAAGCGAGATAGGCGACAGCGCCGGCGATATCGTCCGGTTGCCCCAATTTGCCGAGCGGGACCTTCTGCAAAATGGATTGACGAATTTCGTCGGAAAGCACGGTGGTCATGTCCGTCTCGATCAACCCGGGAGCGACGGCGTTCACCGTGATCCCACGGCTCGCCAGCTCTCGGGCCAGGGTTTTCGTAAGCCCAATCAGCCCCGCCTTGCTCGCAGCGTAATTCGCCTGGCCCGCGTTGCCGATCAATCCGCTGATCGAGCTGATGTTGATGATCCGGCCGCTCCGCTGCTTGATCATCGGCCGCATCAAGGCCTGCGTAAAACTGAAGGCGCCTTTCAAGTTCGTGTTCAGGACGGTGTCCCAATCTTCGACCGACATCCGCATACTGAGGCCATCGCGGGTGACGCCGGCATTATTCACCAGAATGTCGACGCGACCGAAGTCTTCCAGGATCTGGGCCCCAATTTTTTGGACGGCGGCATGGTCTGCCACATCGACGGCATAAGCCTTCGACGCATCCGCGCAGGCGCCGTTGATCTCCGCCGCGGTTTTATTGGCGTTTGCTTCGGTTCGGCTCACCGAGGCGACACGCGCGCCCTCGCTCGCGAGGCGCACGGCAATGGCGTGCCCGATTCCCCGCCCCGCCCCCGTGACCACCGCAACCTGATTTTCGAATCTCATAGAGTTCGGGATGATATGCCGTGGGCGCGCGGAGAACAATGCCAAGGAGCGGCGGTTTGAAACCGCCGTTTTGTTAGGTCGGCGGTTCCAAACCGCCGCTCCTTGGTTTGCGGCGACCTCGGGCTAACGGGCGTTGAGGAATTCGCCTCGATTTCGGCAGGCATTGCGGTAGAAACATCTACCTCCATGGCTCGCGCTCGCTCCTCCAAGAACTCCTCCGCTGATCTCGGCTTCGAAGCCAAGCTGTGGCTCGCCGCGGACAGGCTCCGTAGCAACATGGACGCGGGGGAGTACAAGCACGTCGTCCTCGGCCTGATCTTCCTCAAGTACATCTCGGACACGTTTGAAGACTCTTGCTCTTGCTCTTGGCAGTTGAACGAGGCAGACCCGTTACAACGGCAGACGTTGACGATGCGATCTTCTCCTAAAATCAGCCCATCGACGATTGAAGATTCGTCGCAGCCCGGAACCACCTACCCTGGCGGTCTCGCAAGAGACACTGAATGGCGATGGCCTCTAGTCCCGGCTCGGAAGCTTGTCTCGTTGAACTACGGACGCGCGTTGAAAGCCGACACGCGAAGTCTGGGAAAGGTGCCCGTGTTCGGCACCAACGGGCAATGTGGCTGGCACGACGCACCGCTAGCCGAAGCGCCTGGTCTAATCCTCGGAAGAAAAGGACAAGGACCGCGGGGCATCGAATTGTGCGACAAAGACTTTTGGGTAATCGGAGTAGGAAAAGAGATCTCTGCATGAGTGCTCTTTCAACGATCGAGAAGCAAAGATTCGAAGACCTATTCGGCATGACCAGTGGATATGTCCTAAACTTTTCTGATAGGACGTTCGCCGAGTTCTTCCGACAAGAGGTAGGAACAAACATTTATGATCCGCGCTACGCTTTCAACGGCACATCGAAGGCAAAGCGACTTCGAGCGTTCTGGGAAATCGAAACGCCTGCAAATGTCGGGAGGGCTTTGGAACAACTTCTGGAGGTATGGCGATACCTCAATGACCCTGGCAAGAACGAGCGTGCTGACCGGCAATATGAAGAGTGTAGTCGAACGGCGGCGCGCCTTCTGGGGAGGGAGCTAAAGCAGGAAACAGAGTCCGATTTCCTCAAGCGAGATTTCGGCGCGATCTCCGTTGAAGGGTTGGATTTGGACCACAGCATTGAACGCATACTAACGGCAAGGGTGAAAGAAGCGGTGGAGTGCGTTGGCGGTGGTGCTCCGCTTTCAACAGTCTTCATGTGCGGGAGCATTCTTGAAGGAATCCTTTTGGCCGTAGCTTTGAAGAATCCCGCTGAGTTCAATCGGGCTGCGGCAAGCCCAAAAGAAAAGGAAACAGGGAAGGTCCGTGCATTTCATGAATGGACCCTCGCGAACCTTATTGATGTTGCCCACGAAGTCGGAGTGCTGCGTCTTGATGTGAAAAAGTTCGGGCACGCTGTCCGGGACTTCAGGAACTACATCCACCCGTATGAACAGATGGCATCAGGTTTCCAACCGGACGAGCATACGGCACAAATTTGCCTACAAGTTTTGAGGGCGGCTCTTGTCGGCCTAAAAGCAAAGCGCAGTATGGTCGCGCCAATCTCATGATGAGTGCCACCGAATCCCGCACCCTCGCTACGCTGCGCGACACGCTGCTGCCAAAGCTACTGAGCGGCGAACTTCGCTGCCCTTCAACAATTGGCCCCCACATATGAAGACGACTCCGGCTCAAGCCGCCCCTGCCGTCCTGCTGGCCAAAAACCTAAAGGAAAGAAGCGACCGATTCTCCGACCCTCTTGTAGCGAAGGAATCGGCTTCGTGGATTGACGAGTCTCTCAAACGATTCCGAAAAGACGAAGTCAGTTGGCGAGATATTTCCACGTTCTGGCCGCCTCGCTGCGTCCAAGGCTTCAGCACGAACAATGCGACGGCTTTTTTCGGGGCGGGAGTTTCGCTTCCGGCAGGCTTTCCGTCATGGCAGAGCCTTCTCGTCGACTACTTCCAGTTGGACAGGAACCTTGTGGACGATGAGGACCTAAAGAACGATCCGCTTACTCTGGCCGAGCTCGCAGCCCAGGTTCTCGGAAATGAAACTCTGCAACAGAGGTTGAGAGACGTCTTCGGGGGCGACAAACTGCCTACGACTAGTCACAGACTATTGGCGGAACTGGGTTGCAAAATCTACGTCACTACTAACTATGACGCGCTTTTCGAAAAAGCGTGGTCGTCGCTAGGGCGTTCTGAGTTATTTATCGCAACGAATGATACGCATCTACCCACTGCTCGCGAGATCATTGGGGGGCGCCGGCCGGGCTCGGTCCTATTCAAGATCCATGGCTGTGTTTCGCGTCTCGACGAACATCTCATCCTGACCAGACGGGATTATCGCCACCACTACCGCGCTAATGCGGAATTCTTCAACCTGTTGATCGAACTATTGCGGAAGAGGCACACGTTGTTTGTCGGATTCAGCCACCGCGATCCAGAAGTGTCGCGCCTGGTGGATGATGCCATTCACCAGTTCGAAAACAATCCGCATCATCGAACAACGGAGTGGCCTCAATTCTACAGCCTGCAGTTTGATATGCGCTCGCATACCCCAGAAATCTTTGCCGCACGCGGAATTGTTGCTTTGACACCTCCGTCCGTGTTGCCGGCCGATCCAGCCACAATCCGTTCACATGCGTTGGCGGCGGCTCTCTCAGACCTGATCCTTTCAAAAACGTTAGCTCTTCACACCGATACTGAAGCAAGGCTCGATGTGGATCTCTCGTCGGTCATTTCACAGATTGAAGACCCTTTGAACGAGGGACTCGACGCCCTCGCGCGAGAGAATGGGAATGCTCTCAAGCTCATCCACGAAAGCGGACCCGCGGACTGGCTCGATCGCCTTCAAACGAGCCTCGGTCCTCTGGCTGCCCAAGGCCTATATGTCGCAAACGAAGCCGGGCAAATCCTCGCGTGCTCATTGCCAAAAGGACTATCAGTTGCTCGGAAGGCGGATATCACAAGCCGTGGAGTTTCCGAGCGCCCATACTTTCAAATAGCCAACTCATTTAGGAAGGCATTTGTCTCTGACCAAGTAGCGTCGCTTTACAACAAACACGGCACATTCTTTCTCTGCCAGCCACTCCTAAATCCGAACGGAACATTCGCGGGCTTAATGTTTGCGGCGGCTCAAATAGGCCAGTGGCGAGTCCCGATCGAGTTGGCAGAAGCAGCATGGCAAAGCAAACGCGGGTTCATCTTAACAGACAGCAATGGTGTATGTCTTCTGCCTGCATTCGGCGAATTTGGGGTTTCGTCAGTAGCGTGGGACGGGGACAGCCATGAGCCACCCGAATGCAACGCAGGTTATCCGTATCAGAAACTGCTTGGCTTGAGCCGTCGGGATCAACTGGTGCGGCATATTACAAAGAGCGTTGTGCCGGTTCAGCAAGACGATGACGTTCTTGTTCTCTCGAGTGATTCGACCTACTACACGGTCGTATCCGAAGTCGCGAATACTCGATGGAAGCTCGGACTTTCGATGTCGATGACGAAATAAGACGCGAGACGTAATGAGTTTCACCGAATCTGTCGTCGAAGAAGCTGCGCTGACGTGGTTCAGAGAGCTCGGATACACCGTCGAACAGGCGCTGAAACTGCCGCCGGACGGGGGGCGCGGCCGAACGCGCATCTTTTGGCGGCGTAATTCTTTCCGCGCGATTGCGCGCGGCCATCGAGTGACACGCATCCTCCGTAAACACGGCTATCCCCCGGACCTCAAGGAAGGGGCTACCAAGACCGTTCTCGCCCAAGCCGAGGTGCTGTGCGCGGATTGGGTTACGCAATGACCGAGAGCGGGCGCTAATCGCCTGGATGCGCAGGCGCCCTAAATCCTTCACAGGTCGAGCATGGTTGAGCGCCGCGGTGTGTGCGCTCTATTGAAATGTAAACACGCTCAGGAAGGCCACTTCGATCGCAAGAGCTTCCTGGATGTTTCGCCCGAGATGATCCCGCAATTCCTCGAGGCGCCGGATTCGCCGTAGAATTTCCGCGGTCGACAGTTTCTGCGCGAGGAGGCGCGTCCGATCGCTCGCGGAAGGCAGTTCACGCCGCGCCACATTCGTGCTGGCGCGAAGGACGTCTGACCACCAGAGAAAGAGCACTTCGAGAAGCCGGGAGCGCTGGCGCACGTACTGGCTTTCCGTCAGGGCCTTGAAATAGTCCTCGCGTTCGTCGAGCCAGGCTCCATCCGTGGTGTTCTTGTAGCGCGCCTCGTCGCGCTTCAAAGCGGCCGCGTTCTCGAGCTGGATCGTTTCCCGTATTTGGGCCAGCAGGCGATGAAAGCCGCGCGCGAGCCGGTAGGCGTGTTGAACGCCCTGCGCTTCGGGAGCCGCGACGGTGCCGAGCAGCTCAACCAATTCTTCTTCTTCCCGCGAAGGCGCCGCCTTCTCTTCCGCCACCAGGGGAATAGCGATGCAACGGGAGAGAATCGTGTCCGGCAGAACCTCCGGCATCGAACTCAAGAGGAGCAGGAGCGAGTCGTTAGGCGGCTCTTCCAGGGTCTTGAGAAAAGCGTTGGCCGCCTGGGGTTGGAGCCGGTCCGCCTCGGCCACAATCGCCACTTTCCGCCGTCCGCCCGCGGCCCGCATCTGGAGGGCATGCTCGAGCCCGCGCACTTGATCGATCACGATGCGGCGCGATTTCGATTCCGGTTCGGCCAGGTAAACCCCGGGCGGCTGGGAAGCAAAGACATCAGGCGCCTTTCCCGTCGTGACGAGATTGGAAAGGTCGGTGGCGAGTCCGCGCTTGCCGCTGCCGGGCGGTCCAGAGATCAGGTAAGCATGAGCGAGGCGGCCATTTTCATGGGCGCGGCTCAGGTATTCGAAGGCGCCGGCGCGGGTAAAAGCCATTTTGTTTTTACGAAGCGCGCCCCTCGTCCTCGTTTTTCCGGCGCGCCCTCATGGCGGGAAAACGCTCCGACACTTCCCGCCAGATTTCATTTTCGATTTCATCGGGCGACTGCGAGCCATCGAGCAGACGCATCCGCGCCGGATCGCGCCGCGCCAGCTCGCGATACCCTTCACAAACTCGCTCGTAGAATTCGAGCGGCTCCTGTTCCATGCGATCGACAGCCTGGACCGGGCGCACGCGCCGCAACAGGCGCTCGCGGGCCGTCGTGATATCGACTTCGAGCACGAAAGTGAGGTCAGGCTTATCGGCGCCCACGGCAAAATCATTAAGCTTCTCGACAATTTCAGGATCGAGCTTGCGCGCAACGCCCTGGTAAACCGTCGTCGAATCGAAGAACCGATCGGAAATCACCACAGTTCCCTGCTCGAGGGCCGGTCGGATAATTTCGCGCACGAGCTGGCTCCGGCTGGCCTCGAAGAGCAACAGCTCCGTCTCCGGGGCCATCGCCAGGCTTTCCGGAGCGAACTGAAGCAGGTCGCGAATTTTTTCGCCTATCGCGGTGCCGCCGGGTTCCCGGGTGATGAGAACGGGCACACCGATCTCCTCCAGCCGCGCCGCCAGCCGCTTCGCCTGCGTTGATTTGCCGCAACCCTCCGATCCCTCGAATGTGATAAACGCGCCGCGCGACATCTGAGCGAGTGTGAAACAAAGGAGCACAGTTGTCGAATCCGCGTGCGTAACTACAAACCTACGCGCCAAGGGGAGCCCCAAGGAGGGGCGCTTTCCAAACCGCCCGCCTTCCCACGGCGGTCTGGAGGCCGCCGCTCCTTGAGGTCGCAGACCAGCGCGCTTGTCGAATCGCTCGCGCTGATCTAAGAGATTCTAAGATGAAAAAATTCTGGCTCGTGAAACAGGAACCGTCCGCGTATTCGTGGGCGGATTTTGTCGCAGACGGCAAGACGAGCTGGACCGGCGTCCGCAATTACACCGCGAGAAATAACCTGCGCGCGATGCGCAAGGGCGATTCGGTCCTGTTCTACCACAGCGTGAGCGAAAAGGCCGTGGTTGGGATTGCGAAAGTGAGCCGGGAGGCCTACCCGGATTCCACCGCGACCGAAGGCGATTGGAGCGCGGTCGATCTTGCTCCGGAGAAAGCGTTGCCCCGCCCGGTGACGCTCGATGAAATCAAGGGCAACCCGAAGCTCAAAGACATCGCGCTTCTGCGTCTCTCGCGGTTGTCGGTTCAGCCGCTTTCGAGCGCGGAATTTCAGGAGATCCTTCGCATGGCGCGCTGAGTGCAGGGACGTCTTCCGTGGCGTCCTGGAATCTTGGGACGGGACAGCGCCCGTCCCTCCAAAGCGATTAGGCTTGTTTGCTTCGCTGCTGGCATCGAAAATCCGGCGTGACCGGCGCCAGTGCGACATCGTTGCCTTCCCTCTTTGCCCTTTCGGCGGAAGCGGAGCGGGAAGCTTTGATCGTTTCCGTGCATGACGTCGCGCCTGCCACTCGAACCGCCGCGGCGGAAATTATGGCGGAGTTGTCCCGTCACCGCGTTCCGATTTGTTCCCTGCTGGTGGTCCCAAACTATCACCATGGCGGCTCGTTCGCGGAAGATCGCGGTTTCGTGCGCTGGCTCCAGGACCTCGAAGCACAGGGACACGAAATCGTGATCCACGGCTATTTTCACGAGAGACCGCGCCGGAATGGTGAAAACCTAACCGGGAAATTTCTGACCCAACTGTATACCAGACACGAGGGGGAATTTTACGACCTGGACTACGACGAAGCTTTTCGTCGAATCACGAAGGCGCGGGACGAGTTTGTCGGAGCGGGACTAACGCCGCGCGGTTTCATCGCCCCGGCCTGGCTGCTTGGCTCCGCCGCGGAGCGAGCGGCCGCCGAAGCGGAAATGGAATACACGACGCGGTTGACGGGAGTGCGCGACCTGCGGTCCGGGAATAATTTTCCCGCGCGAACGCTCGTCTATAGTGTCCGGAGCGGCTGGCGCCGCGTGGCGAGCCTGGCCTGGAACAGCGTGCTGGCCCGCCAGCTCGCCGGCGCGCCCCTCGCTCGGGTGAGCATTCACCCATCGGATCGGGATCATCCCGAGATCTGGCGGCAAGTTTTGCGGCTGACCGACAGGCTGGTCGAAAATCGAACCCCGACGACGTATCGAGACTGGATTGCCGACAGGCGCACTCGTGGCGGTGCGTAGCCCCTCGCCCATGAGCACTTGCGATCTGCACATTCACTCCCGCTTCAGCGCGCGTTCCGAGGAATGGCTCTTCCGGCGCTTCGATTTTCCCGATAGCTATTCCGATCCGCGCGAGCTTTACGAGAAGCTGCGGGAACGCGGGATGGATTTCGTAACGATCACCGACCACGACACGATCGAAGGAAGTCTCCAAATATCTGACTTAAAGCAAACATTTATCAGCGAGGAGATTACAACGTATTTCCCTCATGATCCGTGCAAAATTCACGTCCTGGCTTGGGGAATTTCCGAGGCTCAGCATGCTGAAATTATCACCCTGCGAGAGAACATCCACGACCTGCAAAGCTACCTGCAAAAAGAAGCGATCGCCCACGCCGTCGCCCACCCGCTTTATAGCATCAACGGCAAGCTCGAAGTCTCGCACCTCGAACGATTGATCCTTCTCTTCAAGCACTTCGAAGGCATCAACGGTCTGCGTGATGCACTCCTGAGTGTCCTGGCGCGGGACCTTTTTTCCGGACTGACACCTCAGAAAATCGAGGAGTTCGCGAATCGGCACAATCTTCAGCCCACCCACGCCGAGCCATGGCAAAAGATCTTCACCGGCGGGTCGGACGATCATGGGGCAAAATTTGTGGCCGGCGCCTACACGGAGACGCCCGCGGCGCGGTCCACGAAGGAATTTCTTCAGCATGTCCGCCAAGGCGCCTGCACCGCCCACGGAGAAGGAGGCACGCCCCTGGCCTTGTCGCACGGTTTTTACAATACGCTCTCCCGCTTCATCCAGGACCGATTTACCGAACGCCTGGGACCGACCGCCCCTCTGCTCGAAACGATGTTTTCGCGCTTTATGGAAGGACGCGACCCGACCGAGTTCACTTTGCGCGAGAAAGCGACGTTTGTCGCCCAGGGCGTGATGTCGGGAAAAATCTTCGAGCTGGCGAAGCCTAGCAACGTCTCCCTCTGGAAAGGGCTCTCGAAACATTTCGCCCGGCCCAGGGTGAAGGCGCGGCTAGCCAAGGAAATGGAAGGCGTTACCGAACCGGAACGGCGCACGTTCCTGATGGCGAACATGGTCTGCGAACAACTGGCCTTTCGCCTCTTCGAAAAATTCGTGCAGCAGCTTCGAAACGGCAACGTGATCGAAAGCATGCAGGCCTTGAGCGGCATCGCCCCGATCGTGCTTCTGCTCTCGCCCTACATTTACGCGTTCCATAGCCAGGCGCCCTCCCGGTCGTGGCTGCGGCGGGTCTTCTTGCAAATGACGGGTTCGATCCCAGCCGTCCTCCAAAATCGCAAGAGGGCGTGGTTCACCGACACGCTCGAGGACGTGAATGGCGTCGCGAACACGATCCGGAAAATGACGGCGGCGGGCGTCGCCGCCGGCGAAGAGTTGATCGTCGTCACGTCCCGCCGCGATCTGAAGGTCGAGGAGATCCCAATCAAGAATTTCCGGCCGATCGGCGAGTTCGAGCTGCCGGAATACGAGCTGCAGCGAATGAGTTTTCCGCCCATCCTTCAGATCCTCGACTACGTTCAGCGGGAACAATTCACCGAGATCATCATCAGCACGCCGGGACCGATTGGCCTCACGGGATTGCTGGCGGCGAAGATGCTCAACCTCCAGACCAGCGGAATTTATCACACCGACATTCCGGAGTACGTCCGCATCCTGACGGAGGACCGTTTCCTCGAAAGCCTGGCCTGGAGTTACATGCATTGGCTTTACGGGCAGGTCGACACGGTTTTTGTTAACTCCGAGCAGTACCGGAAATGCTGGATCGACCGGGGATTTGCGCCGGAAAAACTCAAGATCCTCCCTCGAGGCCTCGATACCGATCTCTTCAATCCCCAGCGGCGCGACCCCTCCTTCTGGAAGCGTTTCGGCGCGAATGGAAGCGACGTTCGCCTGCTCTATGTCGGCCGCATCTCCCGGGAAAAAGATCTCGATGTGCTGGCGGCCGCGTATCACAAGGTTCGCGATGCAGGCGCGCCCGTGAAGCTGTTTATCGTGGGGCACGGCCCGTACTCGGAGGCGCTGGCGGCGATTCTGCCCGACGCGATTTTCGTTGGATATCTGACGGGCGAGCCGCTCGCGACGGCGTACGCTTCGGCGGATATCTTCGTTTTTCCCAGCACGACCGACACCTTCGGCAACGTGATCATCGAAGCGCAGGCCTCCGGACTTCCGGTGATCGTCTCCGATCTCGGCGGGCCAAAGGAATTGGTCGAGGATTCGGTGACCGGAATTGTGACGAAAGCGCACGACACCGGCGACGTTGCAAACGCCATCACTCTCCTCGCGAACGACGAGGAAAGGCGCAGGCAAATGGGACGGGAAGCACGGCAGAGTGTGCTCGACCGGAGTTGGCCGGATGCGTTTCGCAGGTTCTGGAACACGACCGAACTATAAATTCCATACGATCCTTTAGTGTAACCTGCATTGAGGGATCAATTTGCGCTTTCACCTGGGAATTATTGTCTGTGCCTGCTTGCTCCTTATCGGGGGGACGGCTTCGCTGCGTGCTGACGAGGGAATCCGGCAAGTCCAGGAAGAGCTCCGCAAACGGAACCTGTATTTTGGGGACATCGACGGCCAAAGCACCGAAGAACTGACTGGTGCGCTAAAGCGGTATCAGAAGCGAAAGGGCTTCGAAGTCACCGGCACCATCTGCGCGGATACCGCCGCCTCTTTGCGCATTCAGTCCACGATCGCCTCGACCGATAAGGACCCGTCCGAGTGGGAAGATCTTCCTCTTGAGCCGGAGCCGCCGGCTGAACCTCCCCCGGCTGAGCCTCCCCCGCTTTCGCCAGTTGTTTCCCAAGACCGAGTAAACCAATTTGTCGAAACTTATCTCCGCAACGGCGAATCCAACGATATCTGTCATCAGATTTGGTTTTATGCTTTTCCGGTCCAATACTTTGAATACGGCCCGCAAAATCGGGATTTTGTCCGGCGAGATATCAAGTATCACGTGAAGGATTGGCCCGAGCGAAAATACACGCTTATCGCCCCGCCAAGTTTCGCGGCCTCCGAAAACGCAGGCGAAACCCGCATCGAGTTTTCGATCGATTATTACCGTCGCGATAAGAAACGCATTGCTTCGGGTAAGGCGAAATACTTCTGGACGGTCCGATCCGAGGGCGATGTTTTGAAAATAGCTTCCATTAGGGAGGAGCTGTTACCGAATAAATAGAGAGCAGAGCCGTCTCATGGAACCCGGGCTTTCCCTCTCCTCAACCAGCGGCCCAGCTGTCGGAATAATAACGTTACGATGAAAGTCCAAACCAAGATCACGCTCCTGATCGTGCTGGTGGTGGCGTTCTTCATGGTTGGTCTTTGGGGCTTTCGCGTCTACGACACGTCCAAGTTCCGAAGCATCACGCAAGATCGCGTCACTGAACGCAACCAGGCCTTCGATGCTTTCCTCGAAAAACACGGCGAGCCGCTCAAGATGCTGGCGGATGACAACGCCAGCCTGGATCAGATGGTGGAGGCCATCGAGAAAAGGGATCAGCAGTGGTTCCGCGGCAATGTGAACGGGGCCGCGCTGGTGGGTTACAAAGCAAACCAGGCCTGGATTTATGGCCCGGAGGCAACGCTCCGCTATTCGACGGACACCAACGATAAGCAACCACCCGCGCTTCCAATTACGCCCGAAGCTTTTGAGCAACTTTTCGCGAACGGACCTTCCGCCCATTTTTTTGTGAAAATCGGGGCCGACATCGTGGAGATTCGCGGCGCCAGGGTCCATGGCTCACGGGATTTTGAGCGTCCGCCTCCAGGAAAGGGCTTTTTGTTCGCGGGCCGCTGGTGGAATAAGCCTGCGCTGGAAGAAATGTCGCTGTTTTCGGGGACCAAGCTCATGCTCACGACCGACAGCGAGAAAGCGCAGAACATCAGCAGCGACGAAGAGAACGGATTGATCGTCTTCTCACGGCCATTGAAGGCGTGGGATGGAGAGCCGCTCGCCCACGTCATCGTGCGCAATGAGATGCCTGCCATCGAAGCGCTGAATGACTGGAGCAAACGCTTTACCGTCTTGCTTTTCTCTTTCGCGCTCGTGCTCCTGCTTTTGATCTACGCCTCCCTCGTCCGCTGGGTCGGCCGGCCGCTCAGGCAAATCATGGAAAGCCTGAAGCGGGACGATCCGAAACCGATCGAGGGCATTTGTCGAAATAACTCCGAGTTTGGAGAGCTGGCGCGCACGACCCGAAAATTCTTCGAACAACGCGACAATCTCATCCGCGAAATGGAAGAGCGCCGCGCGGCCAAGGAGGCGCTGCGCAAGAGCGAAGAGGAACTGCGGCACTCGCAGAAAATGGAGGCGGTCGGCCGGCTCGCCGGCGGAGTGGCGCATGATTTCAACAATCTTCTCACGGCCATCATTGGTTACGCGGAGTTGATCTCGACTCGCGTGACCAGCAACAAGCTCGCCAAGCAAAACGCCGATCTCATTCGCAAGGCCGGCGAACAAGCCGCCGCGCTCACCCGCCAGCTCCTGGCCTTCAGCCGCAAACAAATTCTTCAGCCAAAGGTGATCGATCTGAATGCCCTGGTCGTGGAGATGGAGAGGCTCCTGCGGCGAGTTATCGGCGAGCGCTTCGACTTGCAATCTCATCCGGACGCGGAAAACGCACGGGTCAAAGCCGATCCCAGCCAAATTGAGCAAGTGGTCTTGAATCTCGGAGTAAACGCACGCGATGCCATGCCGAAGGGCGGTGAGCTGGTCATTCGCACCGCCAATGTCCGCCTGGATGAAACCACCGCGCCCGAGCTCTCGGCTTCGCTGCTTCCGGGCGATTACGTCATGCTTTCGGTGACCGATACCGGCGCGGGGATGGACGAGGAAACCAAGGCCCACATCTTCGAGCCCTTTTTTACGACGAAGGGTCCGGGGAAAGGCACGGGACTCGGTCTCGCAACGGTCTACGGCATCGTGCGTCAAACCGGCGGCGGCATCGCGGTTGAAACCCAACTCGGCAAGGGCAGCACCTTCCGGATCTATCTGCCGATGGTGACGGCGCCGCTCGACTACACGAAGACGTCCTCCGCTCCAGTAGAGAAGTCGGACAATTTCGAGACCGTCCTTGTCGTCGAGGACGAAGAGATCGTCCGCGAGCTGGTCTGTGACGTTTTAGAGGAACAAGGATACAACGTGATCTGTGCCGCGGATGGCTTGGAGGCAATGGAAATGGCGGGAAATTTCGAGGGCACCATCCACCTCCTGGTCACGGACGTCATCATGCCCCACATGAATGGCCACGAGCTGGCAGGCAAACTTTCCCGCATTCGCCCGGACATGAAAGTTCTCTACGTCTCCGGCTATTCGGATAGCGATCTCGGCGACCACGGCGTTCTCGACCCGCGTTTCGAGCTGCTCCAGAAACCGTTCACACCGCAGACGCTGGCGCGGAAGATTCGGGACGTCATTCACGAAGGCAGCCATGCCTACAGCACCACACAGTGACAAAGGCGCGCGCCACCGAATCCGTCCCGTCTCATTCGCCGGTCAGATTGCTCTGTCGCTCTTGATCGGCGCGGCTCTGGCTTGCCCCGCTTGCAAGAGGCAATCGCCGCCGGAAACGGTCCAGGAGATCGATGAAAAGCCGGGACAACAAGCGGCAGCCGAGCCGTCGCCTTCGGCGAAGCGCGTCGACAAAAGAAAATCCTGGAAGGGCGACGCCGTTTGGTACGACGTTCCGGCTGATTCCCTGGCCAAGCGCCGTGCGGGAAAAAACGAGCTGACCGCGGCGCACAATCGGCTGCCGCTCGGCGCGAAAGTGCGCGTCACTCATCTCGCAAACGGGAAGAGTGTCATCGTACGCATCACGGACCGCGGCATAACCAACCGGGCCAACATCGATTTGTGCAAGGAAGCCGCCGAAGCGCTCGGGATGATCAGCGAAGGGCGCGCGCGGGTGCGGATGGATCTGTTACCAGACGACAAAGGCGTACAGGCGGAGGATGATTCCAACGCCACCGCCGCCAACCCGTAGCGCGGCCAGTCCTGGCGAAGCACCCGCCCGGCACACCGCTCACGAAGTCGGCGTTGAAGGCGGCTCCAGCGGCGGTTGGGGCTGGCTCGGAGGCATATCGGGCGACGGACTTTCCAGACGCTCGATCGTCCCCCAGACATCGTATTCCGGTCCGAATTGCCGCAGGAAAAAAAGCGGAAACGCTGCCAGCACCACGTAAACCGGCAAGAGAATGACCGTCCCCACGTAAGGAATCGCGGCGATACAACACGTGAGAGGCACCGCCAAACACGAGACCATGATCACCGCCAGGGCCAGCACGAAAAAGAAGAGGAGATAAAGAACGAGCGGTCCGGGGTGCGCCCTGATCAGTCCGACGATTTGCCGAAACGCCACCAACGCTCGGCACCGCTGCCGATACATCACGGGCACCATCAATTGAGAAATCAAACTCCAGGCCGCTGTGATCAGGAAGACCACCCCGGCCAGGAGGACAATCCCCACCGTTAAACTCGCGAAGAGGGCTGCTCCCTCGGTCCAGCCTTGAAGATAAGGGATCAAAACTGGGACAGCGGCGATGGCGATGATCGTGAGAAGGACCAGGCCGACGATCAACGAGAAAAGAAAAAAGCTGTTCCCTTCCCGGCGATATTCCCGCCAGGGCTCGGCGATCGCGGCACGATTTCGCACGATGCAATCGGTAAAGATGAACCTGCCGCGCGAGCCAACCCATAAAAGGACCACGATGATTGCGACCACCAGGATCCCCGCGATGACGAGCAACGGAACCGCACAGCTCGTGAGCCAGTCGGTCGAGCCGGTCGCATCGTGGGACATTGAGCGGAAGCTCCAATCACCCTTCCCAAAATCCTTGGGAAAGTTGACATTGGCGCCTCCGGACAAATTGGCGAGAAAGGCCGCAAAGCCGATCACGAGCCATTTTTGGAACTCGAACGGCTGAAAGAGGATTTTCTTCATCCACTCGAAGGCCTCGCCAAAGGGGCCAAAGATTTCAACCTGGGGTTCGTTCCCGTTCATACCGCCATCTCAAACCTTTCCGGACGGCGAATCAAGTCTGCGTTGGCGGGGTTAGCGGTAGGGCGAGACTCTGTCGAGCCTTCGTGGGATCTAGCCGATCGTTTCGGCTCCACGGAGTGTCGCCCTACCATCTTCGCTCATCACGTCGAAGCGCCTTCACGCATGCGCACGGGTGAGGCCGGAATCGAATCGAGCACAATGCGGCGCGCACCATCGTAATGTCCGAAGGCGAGAACGCCGGTCGGACACTGCTGGACGCAGGCGGAACAACGGACGCATTCCGGGTCCTGCATGGGCACACCCTTGTTGGCGAAGTTCATGATGTCGATGCCTTGATGGCAGACCGAGGTGCAGACGTTGCAGGAAATGCATTTCGATTTCTCCGGGAAAATCCGGAACCGGGAAAAGCGCGCATAGATATGCATGAGCGCCGCGAGTGGACAAAAAAAACGGCACCAGACGCGGCCCGAGTATTTGAAATAGAGACCCACGCCGATGATGCCCCCGAGGAAGATATCGACGAACCATTTGTAGCTGGCGTAGTTGATCAGGCGTCCGCTGCTGTTTTTGCCATCGAGCAACAAGTGGAACGCGGAAGCCGCGACCGATTGCGGCCAAAGCCAGCCGGCGATTCGCACGAACAAGAGAAGAAACGCGACGGCAAGGATGACCTGGCCCGCCATGTTCAACCGATTCCAGAACGGACCATGCGGCATTTTGTGGCGTTGCGTGTCGCCCATCGTCTCGGCGAGCGCGCCGCACGAGCAGATCCACCCGCAGTAAGCGCCTTTGCCCCAACGCCAGATCAGCGCCGGGATGATGACGAACGTTTGCATGAACGCGATGACGAGCCACCAGGTGAGCGGGGCATCGGTGAAGACATTGTAGACCATGAGCGGCCACGCCAGGATGAAACCGTAGGCGCGCCAGTACGCGCGCGGATGTCCCCAATCCGGCCATTGGTGGGCGGCGTATTGCTGGGCGGAAATGTAAGATTCAAAAAGATGGTCGGCGATCGTCTTGCCCAAACCGTGATCGAACCAGCCGTTGTAACCGAGGTAAGGAAGAATGATTTCGGGGAGAAGAAAAAGCGGTATCACCTGCACGAGCATGAGCACCACTGTCTGCAAAGTGACGTACGGCGTGCGGCGCCGCCGGATGCGCGCCATCCCGAACACGACGATGCAAGCACTGTACAAAAGCGTGTAGTAGAAAGAACGCGATTTGAGCGAGACGGCGAGCGTGCCCAGGAGCGTCGAGCGATCCGCCACCTGCGCCTGGAACCAGCCGCCGATCGAGCTGAGAATCGCGGGCATGTTTTCCGGCCACGGGTTTAGCCAGGTCTCGGCAAAGCCACCCGATTTCCAGACGTAAAGGAAAACGCAAAAGGCGACAAAAAGGCCGAGGCTGAGCCAGCCGGGCAATGTCCCCTCGCCTGCAATCGGAATTCCGGACCGTCGAAAAAAGTCCAGGGGAGCTTCGCGGCCCAGCATGGTGAAGACGACGTCGTTGGGTAGTTCTTCCTCAGTCCCGTTCTTCAGGTAAACGCGCTCCGGCTCGATTCGGGTCACTTCGGTGCCGAGCTTGAGCTGGAGCGATCCGGGCGATTTCTGTCCGCGCATCCCGGAAGTCACAGCGGTGTTGACCCGTTCCGAAGTCGGTTTCTCGATTTGCACATCAGCCGACCCATCACGCACGAGCATCTCAACTTTCTCGATGTTCGCCGGCTTGGCGCGCGCTAATTCCTTGCGGCGATAACTGAGCGTGACGTGCGAGCCGCAGGCGGCCAGCGCGATGGCCGTCTCCAGTGCCGAATCGCCTCCGCCAACCACGAGGGCGTTCTGTCCCGCAAATTCCTTCGGATCGAAAAGGCGGTTGTAAACTTTGTCCAGCTCTTCGCCGGGCACACCCAGCTTGCGGAAATTTCCGCTCCGGCCGATCGCAACAATGGCGCGGCGGGCCGCGATCGTGGTCTTGTCGTCCTTATGCAGGAGCAGGTCGCCCCCGCGGCCGCGGGACTCGATGCGCTCAATTCGGGCGCGGGCCACTTCGATCCCGGCCGCACGCCGCTGCTCTTCCATTTCCGCGACTAACGCTTCCTTCACGTCGGCGGAAAATTGCAGACCGCCGTCAAGCTTCATCTCGGTCGGGTAGGTGTAGATTGGTTTTCCTTTCGGGAAATTGACGACCGTCGAGAAGATTTCGGTCGCTTCGAAGACCGCGAAATTCAGTCCCGCCTTTTTCGCTTCGATCGCCGCCGAAATCCCCGCCACCCCCGCCCCAATGATCGCGAGATCGAGAACTCCGGCTTCCGCCTTCCTCCTTCCGCCTTCCTCCTTCAAGATCGCCCGAACCGCCTGCGCGCCGGTGTGGGAGGAAAACTTTAGCAACGGAATCCCGGTGAGATCACCGGCAATCCGCACACCCGGTTGGGCCGTGACGCCGTCCGGCCCGGAAACGGGCAGCTTCTCCACCGTGCCCGCGGGCCACTGCGTATGGAGCCATTTCGTGTAACGTTCGATAATTCCGGGCATGCCAGGGAGCTTCGGAGGATTCTGGCGGAAATTACGCACCACGACAATTCAGACTTTTTCAAATACAAGACGTGCCATGAACCAATTGAAGCGAGGTGGATCGAGCGCTCCGCGCTCGATGGCAAAGTGGCCCGAAAGCTTTCGGGGCGACAGGAAACATCGCGCGGCGGAGCGCACGATCCACCCGCGGCCACTGAGAACAAACGCCTCCACCTTCTCCGCGAGCCTGCCGCATGACTAGCCGTCAAAGACTTGCACCTGCACATTAACTTTCACTTACACACCTCCGTGGAAACGAAGAGTGTATGTTAAAATGAAGGTGTAAGTGCAAGAAGCGCGACAAAGCCGTAATGAATCCGCTAAAACTCACGGCCGCACTGACTCTGGCCGTCGAAGGAGGGGGATGACGAATAGGGAAATCCAGCGCCGCTATCCGATTGGAGCAGAGCTAATCGGAGAAGGCCGGGCGCATTTTCGCGTGTGGGCGCCGAAGGCCACGCGCCTGGAGGTGGTGCTCGAAGCGAGCGCGGATGAGAGGGCCGAGCGGAGCTTCCATCCGCTGGAGCCCGAGAACGGCGGATATTTTTCCGGCGCCATCACCGCTGAGGCAGGGGCGCTCTACCGCTTTCGCGTGAACGGAGCTGAGACGTTTCACCCCGACCCGGCCTCGCGCTTCCAGCCCGGAGGACCGCACCGATCGTCCTGCGTGGTGGATCCAGCGCGGTTCAGCTGGACGGACCAGGAATGGAAGGGCATCAAAATGCCCGGCCAGATCATTTATGAAATGCATGCCGGCACTTTCACCGCCGAAGGCACCTGGCGAGCGGCGGCGAAGGAACTGGCGGAGCTGGCCCGGATCGGAATCACCGTGGTCGAGATGATGCCGATCGCCGATTTCCCGGGGGAGTTTGGCTGGGGCTACGATGGCGTCGACCTGTTTGCGCCCTGCCGCCTCTATGGAACGCCGGACGATCTGCGCGCTTTTGTGAACGACGCGCATTCGTTAGGCCTGGCCGTGATCCTCGATGTCGTTTACAACCACCTCGGCCCGGAAGGAAATTACCTGCGCGTTTTTTCGGAGGATTACTTTACCGATCGGCACGAAAACGACTGGGGTGACTCGCTGAATTTCGACGGACCAAATTCCGGCCCGGTTCGTGAGTTTTTCATCACGAACGGCCGCTACTGGATCGACGAATTCCATTTCGACGGTTTTCGTTTCGACGCCACGCAAAGCATCATCGATTCTTCGAGCGAATACATCGTGGGCGCGATCGGTCGCGCGGCGCGCCTTGCCGCCGGAAACCGGTCGATCATTTTAGTTGCGGAAAACGAGCCGCAGGAGACCAAGCTGGTCCGGCCCCGGAGCGAAGGTGGCGACGATCTCGATGGGCTTTGGAATGACGACCTGCACCACAGTGCGATGGTCGCCCTGGGGGGGCGGCCTGAAGCCTATTACAGCGATTATCGCGGCCGTCCCCAGGAGTTCATCTCGGCCGCGAAGTACGGTTACCTTTTCCAAGGCCAGCCTTACGGATGGCAGGAGGCGCCGCGCGGCATGCCGACTTTCGGCGTCCCTCCCGAGGCCTTCGTCGGCTTCCTGGAAAATCACGATCAGGTTTCGAACTCGGCCTTTGGCGAACGCGTGCGCTTTCTCACCTCGCCGGGCCGCTACCGCGCGATGACCGCGCTGCTCATGCTCGGACCCTGGACGCCGATGCTTTTCCAAGGCCAGGAATTCGGCGCGTCCAGCCCATTCGTTTATTTTAACGATATGTCGGGCGACCTCCGGAAGGCGATTCGCGCGGGGCGGTTCAAATTCCTGGCTCAGTTCCCATCAATCGCGAGCGAGGAAATTCAGCAGCAATTGCCCGATCCGTCCGATCCGGAAGTATTCGCTCGGTGCAAACTCGATTTTTCGGAGCGGGAAACGAACAAGCAACTCTACGATCTGCACTGCGACCTGATAAAACTGCGGCGCGAAGACCCGCGCTTCCGCGAGCAAAGCATGCGCGGGGTGGACGGCGCGGTGTTGGGCCCCGAGAGTTTCGTCCTGCGTTATTTTGGCGATGACGGCGACGATCGCGTTCTCGTAGTGAACCTGGGCGATAGGCTCCCCCTCGCGCCGGTCCCGGAACCCTTGCTCGCGCCGCCATTTGGATTTCGATGGGAAACTACTTGGACGAGCGACTTGCCGCGTTACGGTGGCCCGGGGGCGGTTCAGGTCACGAGCGAGGAACACTGGCTGCTCCCCGCGGAAGCGGCCGTGGCGCTGCATCCCGTGCGTGAAACAGCCCCGCGCAAGAAACCAAAGAAACGCTGAGTGAACGAACTGACGAACCCGAGTCTGGCGGTAACGCGTTCGATGCCTTGGGACGCTGCGCAGACGTCTCGCGAAATTCTGCTGAACCGCGAGTGGATCGTCACGAACGGTCTGGGCGGGTACGCCTCGGGCACGATCTGCGGCGCGATCACGCGAAAGTACCACGGCATCCTGATTGCCGCGTTGCCTGCTCCGCTCGGGCGGATCGTGATGTGGAGCCACGTCTCGGAGTTTCTGCGTTTCGACGACAAAGAGGTCATCTCACTCGGCGCGGAAGAGCGCGCCGGCGGACAGCTCGATCTGCACGGCGCCGAATACCTGCGCGAGTTCCGGCTCGAAGACGGGTTGCCGGTTTGGATTTACCACGTGCGCGATCTCGTGATCGAGAAACGCGTCTTGCTGCCTCACCTGCAAAACACCGTCCACGTCAGCTACCAGATCATCGGCGACGGGGAGCCGCCACGTTTGGAACTGCGGCCCGCCTTTCATTTTCGGCATCACGAGGCTTCGGTCGATTTGCCTCTGGCGGAGCCTTACAAACTCAGCGCCGTCGGCGATCGCTACGAAATCACCTCGACCCGTCGGAAACTTCCGCCGTTGCGCATGCGCCTGTGTGGACGCGCCTCTGCGTTTACGATTGCGCCCTCGAAGATTCCTCAGGTGGTCTATCGGACTGAACAGGCCCGCGGTTATGCGCACGAAGGCGAACTCTGGAGCCCGGGATTTTTTCAGGTCGACCTGGCTGATGAAAAGACAGCGACTCTGATCGGATCGACCGAGCCTTGGGACATCATCGACGTGTTGAGCCCGCAGGACGTTCTAAGCGCGGAGCGCGAGCGGCGCGCCCGGCTCCTGGAGGAAGCCCCACCCGAGGCACGCGAAGGGGTCGCCGCGGAGCTGGTCTTTGCCAGCGACCAATTTGTCATCACTCCCGCCGGCCGCGCCGAAGACGCGGCGCGGGCGCATGCCGCGGGGGATGAGGTTCGCACCGTGATCGCGGGGTATCACTGGTTCACTGATTGGGGACGAGACACGATGATCAGTCTGGAAGGCTTGACGGTCGTCACGGGCCGCTGTCTCGAGGCCGGTTATATCCTTCGCACCTTTGCCCACTACGTTCGCGATGGACTGATCCCGAACATGTTCCCGGATGGGCAAAAACAAGGGCTTTACCATACCGCGGACGCGACTCTGTGGTTCTTTCACGCGCTCGGGCGATATCTCGAAAAATCGAAAGATCGCATCACCCTCCGGCTCTTGCTGCCGACCCTGGTGGACATCGTCGAGCACCACTTGCGCGGAACGGAATTCAACATCCATGTCGATTCCGCGGACGGGCTGCTGGTCCAGGGACAGGAAGGTTACCAACTCACCTGGATGGACGCGAAGATGGGCGATTGGGTCGTGACCCCGCGACGCGGGAAAGCGGTCGAAATCAACGCACTTTGGTTTAACGCGCTGAAGTTGCTGGAAGGCTGGCTGCGCGAGATGGGCGAGACCGAGATGGCCCAGCGGTACGAAGAACACGCCCGGCGCGCGCGCACGTCATTCAATCAGCGTTTTTGGTTCGAAGAGGGAGGCTATCTCTATGACGTGGTCGACACGGCGAACGGGGACGATGCCGCCTGCCGGCCGAACCAGGTCTTCGCCATTTCCCTCGAAAATCCAGTGCTGGACTCGGATCGATGGAACGCGGTGATGAACGTCGTCCAGCGGGATTTATTGACGCCGTTTGGCCTGCGATCGCTCTCGCCGAAAAGTCCCGACTACAAACCGACTTACCACGGCGATCTCCGCACCCGCGATGCGGCCTACCATCAGGGAACGGTTTGGGCGTGGCTGATTGGGCCATTCATCGACGCGTGGCTGAAAGTGCACCCGGACGAAAAGCAGACCGCGCGCAAGTTCCTCGAGCGGTTCCCGGAACATTTGAGCGAGACCGGCCTCGGGACAATCAGCGAAGTGTTCGACGCGGAAGAGCCGCACGCCGCGCGCGGTTGCATCGCGCAGGCCTGGAGCGTGGCGGAAGTGCTGCGCTGCTGGGTGAAGACGGCGTAATCGCGCATTCACCCTGGTAGGCCGAGACTCTGTCGAGCCGTGGGTGTCAGTCGAGCGGCTCAGCGGAGCTTCGCCCTACCAAATGCGATTCGTCGGCGCTCAGCAGCCTGCGTTGTTTCGATTCCATAATGATGCCCGAAACCGTCGCTGAGCTTTCCCGAAAAACAGAGGTGCGCGAAGCGCTCGCGCAGACGGGCGGCAAGCCCAAGGTCAAAGCGCAAACGACCGACAAGTTCTGGTTCGTGACGCATGCCCTCGTTCTTGTCGGCTGCACGGTGATCGCTTTTCTTCTCGGGTGGAAATTGGTTCCCCTCCCGCAGGCCCATCTCGATCTCCTCCAGCGCGTCGTTCGCGGCGCCGTTTTCATCGTCATCGTCCTGGCCATCGCGAAAGCGGTTTCGGTTTACGGAATCGGCCGAATCGCCGATGCGTCGACCCGCTTCACGCTGCGGCGGATCGAACACCTTGTCGTTGGCATACTGATCGCCCTGATCGGTGTCTCGGTCTTCTTCGCGAATTGGTACACCGCGCTCATTTCCGTGGGCGTGATCTCGGTCATCGTCGGCCTTTCCGTGCAAACGCCGATGACAAGTTTTATTGGCTGGATCTACATCCTGGTCCGCCGGCCCTATCGCGTCGGCGACCGGATCAAAATCGGCGACGCGACCGGCGACGTCATCGACGTCAGCTATATCGACACGACACTTTGGGAATTCGGCGGGCAACTGCTTTCGACCGATCATCCCAGCGGCCGCATCATCAAGTTCCCGAACGCGAAGGTGCTCGACTCGATCGTTTATAACTATTCGTGGCCCCTTTTTCCCTACATCTGGAACGAGATCAAATTTCAGATCGCGTATCAAAGCGATTTGCAGTTCGTCGCGAAGACGATGGAACGCATCGTCGGGGAGGAGATCGGTGAAGAGATGGAGGAACGAATAGGGGTTTATCGCGAGCTGCTGGAGAAGACCCCGGTGAATGAGCTCGAGGTCCGGGCTCACCCCCGCGTCTTTTTCCGAGTTGATGAAGTCGGTTGGATCGACGCGATCGTCCGTTACGTGGTGCCGCCGCGTGAAGCCGGTTCGGTGAAGACGCGGCTGATCCCGAAACTTCTCGCCGCGCTCAATGCCGAGCCGGACAAAGTCATGTTCCCCGCGGGGGCAAATCGCTGATGGCCGTTTGCCTGTAGAGCGATTACAGCGGATAGCTTCGCCGATGCACTCCCGTATCCTCCTTGTTTTGTGCGCGCTCATGGCCATCGCGGCGAAACCCGTCGAGAAAGCTCCGCCGGCGGCGACAGTCGCCCGGCCCAAGGAGATCCCGGTGGCGCTGCCGAATTACGACGAGGAAACCAGTGTGAAGCTGCAAATTTTTCTCGATAACAGCTATTTCGGACCGGGCAAGATCGACGGCAGGATGGGCGAGTTTTTTCGCAAGGCCCTCGTGCATTACAAGCGCGCGCACGGAATGCCGGCGACGGGCGCGGTCGACCAATGGCTGATCGACCAGGTGCCTGAGCCCTACACGAGCTTCACCGTTCCACCGGAAGCGGAGAACTTCGTCGGCCCGATGGCGTCCAAACCATCGCAGCAATCGAAGCTCAAGGGAATGAAGTATGGCTCTTTCCTGGAGTTGATCGCGGAGCGCTATCACTCCGCGGAGGAATTTCTGAAAAAGCTAAATCCGGGCATGGACCTGGAGAAGCTCAAGATCGGAGACACCGTGAAGGTGCCGAACGTCCTCCCGTTCAAAATCGAGGACCTTCGCGAAGGGTTTATTCCGGCGAACCCGGCCCACGCCAACCGCAAGATTTACATTGATACCAAGGAACGGTTCCTCCTCATTTACGACGACAAACAACTCGTCGCCGAATTTCCGATCACGCCGGGATCGAGCACGCTGCCGGCGCCGCTGGGCCTCTGGAAGGTCGTGGGCATCGCGACGCTGCCGGTCTTCCGCCACGATGAGGGCGTGCTCAACCATGGCGTGAAATCGACCACGTTCTTTAACCTGCCACCCGGCCCGAATAATCCCGTGGGGGTCCTCTGGATGGGATTGAGCAAGCCGCATGTGGGCGTTCACGGCACTAATAACCCCGAGACGATCGGGCGCGCCGCGAGCCACGGCTGCATTCGCACGGCGAATTGGGACGCAGCGCGCATAAAAGAGATGGTGAGCGTGGGCACCCCGGTCTCGATCTTTAAGTAGCGTTCCGCGTCTTCGGGGGACCTCGCACAAAGGTCGCCAAGGACACAAAGGCCACAGTTCCCGACCTGTGGGGGAGCCTCCGTGTCCTCCGTGTGAGAACCGATTTTCAAAAAATTCGCGCGGAACGCGCATCTCGTGCGTCTAGGCTGGTAGATCAACGCAATGGACTCAAATGAACACGCCATCTATCGCGCGGCCATGCAGGGCGATCGCGACGCTTTCGAGATGATTATTCGCTCTTTCAGCCGAAGTCTTTTCGCCATTGCTTACGGCATTCTCCAAAACCGCGAGGAAGCGGAGGATGTCGTCCAGGACACCCTGGTCAAGGCGTGGAAATCGCGCTGGCGCGTGCGCGATCCGGAGAAATTCCCCGCCTGGCTCTCGACTATTGCGCGTCACCGCGCCCGGGATGTCGCGCGGCGCCGGCGTCCGGAGCCCTTGCCGAACGATTTCGAATCCACTGAGACGGTCGAGCCGAAGATCGAAAACGCGGACCTTGATTCGGAAGTCCGTGCCGCCCTCTCCCAGTTGCCTGAGCTGCACCGCATGGCGGTCACGCTTCGTTATTTCGAGGAGCTTGATTACGCCACGATCGAACAAACGCTCGGTCTAACAAACGGCGCCCTCCGCGGCATTCTCGGCCGCGCTCTCGGGGTCATGCGCCGAAGACTTAAACCCGCTCTCGCGTCCATCGCCTGATTTTATGCCAACGATCCACGACCAAATTGATGAGTTACTCGCCGCCGATCTCCACGGTGAGCTGAGCGCCGCCGAACGCGATGCGTTCCACGCGCATCTCGTCGACTGCGCGGACTGCCGCCAGGCCTTCCAGGAGGAAAAAAATATGCACAAAGTTCTTAACGAAACGATCGCCGGCAAAAAGGCCGATGCCGGATTCGAGCAGCGAATGGTTTCCCGCTTTCGCGATCGCGTGCCAAAACGGCCTGGTCTTGTCCAGTTGGTCATGAATCTTGTCCGGCTCCGCGCCGTCCAGCTCACCGCCGCCGCGGCGCTGTTGCTCAGCATGGTCCAAATGGGGCGGATGATTACCGGGGAATCCATGACGGCAACGGCACTCGAGGAATCTGGCTCGAAGTCGGCTCCGGGTGCCCGGCGGGACTCCACGACGCTGGCTGCGAAAACCGATACGCGAGGCCGCGGGGCCGACCAGTTGGCATCCACCAGCTCGGCTCCTGCCTCGGGAGTATTGGCGCCACCGCCCGCGCCACCAGCACAGGACAAACCGGAAACAGAGTCGCCGCTTCCCGTCACCGTTTACAGTGCTGAGGTGCCGCGGAAGCAAGCGTCGACGGCTCCCGCGGCAAAGAAGAACGAGGTCCCGGATGACAACACGCCCGGTGAAGCAAAAACAGAGTCATTGGAATCCCCTTCGACCACTGCCAATCCTGCCGCCAACCGCAAACTTGTGCGGAACGCGACGGCCGAACTCGAAGTCGTTAGCTTCGAAGAAGCAGTTCATAAAATCACCGGCTTCGCCGCGGAAGACAAAGGCTATGTCGCGACCAGCAGCTCCGAAAAACAGGCGAACGGCAAGCTGAGCGGCGAAGTTGTCGTGAAGGTTCTTCCGGACAATCTCGACCGGTTCCTCCAGAAACTTCGCGGGATCGGCGAGCTGAAGAACCAGGCCCTCACCACCGAAGACGTGACCAAGGCCTATTTCGACACCGAATCGCGGCTGAAGAACGCTCGCCTCATGGAACAGCGTTTGATGGAGATCCTGAAAACGAAAAGCAAGGACGTGGCGGATTTGCTCAAGGTGGAGAAAGAGATCGGGCGCGTGCGCGAGGAGATCGAAAAAATGCAGGGCGAACTCAAGTTCATGGATTCCCAGGTCCAGTTCGCCACGGTGACGATCCAGCTTTCCGAGAAGAACATGAATGTCCCCGCGGCGTTTCTGCTGAAGGAGCGCGCGCAGCTCGCGCTCTACGCGCCGGAAGTCGAGAAAACCTACAACGATATCAAGGCGCTCGCGTCGCCGAAAGTGCAGATCACGAATGCCCAGATCAATCGCGATAACACGGGACGCGTGTCCGGCTACGTCTATATGTTGATCGCGCCCGAGGAGAGCGAGGCCATCATCTCGCGCGTGAAAAGCATGGCCCGCGTGGAGAATTTCCAGGTGCAGACCGAACGCATCGCGCAAGGCGGCGATGGCCTCGGCGAGAATGCGAAGACCGAGCGCGACAAAGTGGTGTTGAATGTCACAATCTCGCGCGAGGAACAGGAGCAGGCGGTGCAACAAACGTCGCTCCGGATTCGTTCAACGGATGTAAACGACAGAACGAAACAACTGCGGGACCTCGCGGAGAAACAGAACGGCCGGGTCCGGAGTTCATCGTTCTCGCGCGATCCGAACGGGCGCGAATTCGCTAATGTTTCGTTGCGCGTGCCGATGAAAAATTACAGTGCGCTGATGGATTCGCTGAATGCGCTCGGCAAAGTCGAAAATGTCAGCATTCAACGCAACGACCGGCCCGATGCCCAAGCCAGCCAGGCCGACGCACCCGCCGACATTTCGATTCAGGTTTACAGCCAGGGCAACATTGTTTCCGAAGAGACCGGGGTGATTGCCACGCTGCGCCGCACGATCGGCCAGGGCGCGGCGGCCCTGATGTGGAGCGCGCGCATGATCGGCGTGGCGCTCGCGTTTATCGCGCCGTGGGCGTTGGCGATCGCCGGCGCCGGTTGGGTGATACGGCGTATTGCCCGCGCAAGGCGGGCGCGGAAGCAGCGCGCCGAGGAAGAGGGCGGGCTGAGCTAGTTTGATTCCCGAACGTTGTCATCCCGAGCCGCGCAGACGGCGAGGGACCTCGCACACGCAGTTTCGGTACACAAGGAAAAGGCAGTCCAAACTAGCGGTTGACGCCTGCCGTTTCGCGGAAGCGGTTGAGCCACTGCGGGGTCCCTCGCCGTCTGCGCGGCTCGGGATGACAAGCTGGGGCGCGGCTATCATCACCTCGTGAATGCCGCTTGCTCAGGCCCTAATCGCTCATATTTTAAACTGCGTCGTGCGAAGAGGCTCACCGCTTATGAACTCAAATCCTGTCTCGATGAACAACAAGGCGGTGGCCTCCCTTCCGAAGCACCTGCTCCAGTTCGCCGTCGACCAGCGTTATGACGACTACACCCCGGTCGATCACGCCGTCTGGCGCTTTATCATGCGCCAGAACATCTTTTTCCTGCGCGAATACGCGCACAAACTTTATTTCCAAGGCCTCCTCGATACGGGAATTTCTTTCGATCGCATCCCGCGCATCGAAGAGATGAACGAGATCCTCGGCAAGATCGGCTGGGGCGGCGTGGCGGTGGATGGTTTCATACCGCCGGCGGCGTTCATGGAGTTCCAGGCCTATCGCGTCCTGGTGATCGCGTGCGACATGCGCCAGATCAATCACATCGAATACACGCCCGCGCCCGACATCGTGCACGAAGCCGCGGGACACGCCCCGATCATCGTCGACCAGGAATACGCGGATTATTTGCAGCGGTTTGGAGAGGTCGGCGCGAAGGCGATGTCTTCCCAGAAAGATTTCGAACTTTACGAAGCGATCCGGCATCTCTCGATCTTGAAGGAGCAGCCAAACCCGGATCCCGAGGCGCTGGAGAAAGCGACGAAGCTTGTCGAAGAGTGGCAGAAAAACCTGGGCGATCCATCCGAGATGGCGCTGCTGTCGCGGCTCCATTGGTGGACGGTTGAATACGGCCTGATCGGTCCGCTGGATAAACCGAAGATCTACGGCGCGGGTTTACTTTCTTCGATCGGCGAGTCGGTGAGCTGCCTGGAGCCGAAGGTGAAGAAGATTCCGTATTCGATCGATGCGCAGGATGTGGCGTTCGATATTACGACCAAGCAGCCGCAGCTCTTTGTCACACGCGATTTCCAGCAGCTGGGCGAGGTCCTGGAAGAATTCGCCAGCAAGATGGCGTTCCGTGTCGGCGGCCTGGAGGGAATTACCAAGGCGATCGAATGCAAGAACACCGCGACGTGTGAGTATTCCTCCGGGCTGCAAGTCTCCGGGGTGTTCACTGAAGTGGTCACGCATGACGGCGAGGCGGTTTATCTGCGAACGACCGGGGCCAGCGCTCTCGCCATCGGAAACAAGGAACTTCCCGGGCACGGCCGCGATTATCACGCGGAAGGTTTTGGAGCGCCGGCCGGCCATTGGAAATCGACGGACAAACCACCGGAAACGCTGACCGACGAAGAGCTGGCAGCGCTGGGGATTGCGGCAGGTAAGGACTCCACGGTGGAGTTTGCGAGCGGCGTCATCGTTCACGGCCACGTCGAAAACATCCTGCGGCACGGCGGCAAACTGCTTCTCGTCACCTTTACCAAGTGCCGGGTGACATTCGGCGAACGTGTCTTGTTCGAGCCCGCGTGGGGCAGCTTCGACATGGCGGTAGGCGCGCGCATCGCGTCGGTCTTCAACGGCGCGGCTGATAAAGATGCCTACAATCAGGTCGCGTTGATTCCCCGCGAACGCACCATCAAATCGCCGTCGGATGCGAAACGCAAGAGATTGGAAAATCTTTATGCGCAGGTGCGCGATATTCGCGAGCGCAAGGTGGGATACGAGCGTCTGGGCGAAATCTGGGAAACGCAGCAGAAAGAGCACGCCGACGATTGGCTTCTATCGATGGAGATCTTTGAAATCCTCGACGAGACCGGCCAGCAGAACGCGCTCAAGCAGCAGGTAATGACTTTCCTGAATGCCAGGAAGACGTTAGACGAAGACAATGCCACTCTGATCGAGTGGGGTTTCCGGCTCGTCACGTATCACAAAACGAATCTGGAGCCCGCGGAACGGCCGCTGTAGACGCAGCGCGCGGCGTTTGCGACAAGGAGGGGCGGTTTTCCAACCGCCCGTTTTTTAAGACGACGGTTTCAAACCGCCGCTCCTTGATTTGCTGCATCGCGCTAGAACGTCCGCAGCGTAAAGCGGTTGTTCGCGGTCTCCCAAAGACGAAGGCGCACGAGCCGGCCATCCAGGCGCGAGTCAAAGCGCGGCCAGAGCGCTTGCACGATGTTTTCACCCGTTGACGGCTTGTCCCGGAACTCTTCCAACTCGAGATCCAAATGCCTGTCCTGCCAGGGTTGCACGGCCTCCGTGATCGCAGTTTGGAACGCCACGAATTCCATCAGCGCGCCGCTTCGTTCGTCGAAGGCGCCGCCAATCGTCGCTTCCGTCAAGTAACGGTGGCCGTGCCCGAACGGGTTATTGCACTTGCCGTAGAGCGCAAGGTTGTCGTCCGCGCCGAGCTTCTCCGTGTGCAACCGGTGAGCGGCGCTGAACGGAATTTGCAATCCGAGAAAATATTTCCCCCCCTGCCAATGTTCGGCAAAAAAATCATCCCGCTCGTGCAGCCGCACTCGTTTTATCCTCAGCTTTTCCCGAACCCGTTCGTGGATGTGGCGTGCAAGATTCTCGGTCGTGATCGGTTGATCGATCAGGGCCAACACCTCGCGATTCAGGTTCTTGTGATCGAGCTCATCTCGGAGCGACTCCAGGCAATTCTGAATGTCATGAAAGCGCACCAACGGGAGGCGATCGCTCCCGTCTTTTCCCTGAAAAGTGAGCCGCGCGCGATAATTGTGTCCATGGCCGAAGGGCGACGCGGCCACGCCGAATAACTTTTGATTCTCTTCCGGCGTGAGCCGCGGTGAAGTGGTCTGGCGTGCCGCGGAAAACTCGAACCAGTAATTCGACTCCGAAACGCCGGTCCCAAAGTAGGTCGCGCTGCGTTCCTCGGACTCTGACAAATGACAGGCCACGAGTTTCGCGCTGGAGGCGCTGAAGAGAGGCGCCGCGTCCAGGAAGAGCTGACGAGCAACGTTTTCCGTCGTCGGGGGGACATCGGCAAACGTCTTGTTGTCCGCATTCAAGAATTTGTGATCGAAGCCCTCCCGCAAAACGCGGCCGACCCGTTCCTTGATTTCGCTGATGTTCATCAGCATCCCCGTTTCGGAGTCGACTGCTCCCGAAAAAATAAAATACGCGACGTAGTTTCGCCCAGTGCCGTAGCGCGCGGAGGTCTCGGGTCCAAAAACCGCGCGGTTCTCCGCCTCGCTCCATTCTTTCACGAACAGCCGGCGGGACGCGGAAAATTCGAGGCGCTTGCTGACCGTCAGGAGCATGACGCGACAGCTCGCTAGGCCAACAGGGCGAGAAATTCGGACCGGGTCCGCGCGTCCTCTTTGAACGAGCCGAGCAGACACGACGTTGTCATGACAGAGTTTTGCTTCTCGACGCCGCGCATCATCATACAGAGGTGTTTGGCCTCGATCACCACGGCCACGCCGGCCGGCCGGATGGTTTTCATTAACGCATCGGCGATTTGCATGGTGAGGTGCTCCTGGATCTGCAACCGCCGGGCAAAGACGTCGACAATGCGCGCGACTTTTGAGAGTCCGATCACTTTTCCATTCGGGATGTAAGCGACGTGGGCCTTGCCGATAAACGGCAGCAAATGATGTTCGCACATCGAATAGAGCTCGATGTCCTTTACCAAAACGATCTCGCTCGCGTCCGAATCGAAAATCGCGTTGTTGACGATATCATCCAGACTCTGCCGGTAACCGTTGGTCAGAAACTCAAAGGCGCGTGCGGCGCGATTGGGCGTCTTGAGCAACCCCTGGCGCTGCGGATCTTCGCCGACGGCTTCGAGCAAATCGTGGAACGAGCGTTCCATTCCCGCGAGCTTGGCGGCGCCGCAGCGAGGCAATGATCCTATCCGCCGTTCCGCGGCCTCGAGTTCCGTCTCGTGATTTTGCATAGAGGGACCTGAGTATAAACCCGCACCTGAGGCTGTAAAGACGACGGCCATCGGCCGGACGTAAACAGTCCGTGCCTCGTGGCCTTAGTCCAGCGAGTAGGCCTCGACCAGCGCGATGCCGGTGGCTGCGTTTTGCCCCTGGACGATCGCGGTGTAATGGGCCGGCGCCAAGGTCTGAACAACGGCCGATTCCAAATCGTTGGATGGCGGAATGGTGGTGCCGATGATCTCGGCCTCCTGGGATGTGCGCCAATTGTCGTTAAATGCGAGCAAGCCACCGTTGGCGTCGCGCAATTCAAGCGTCGGATCCGCCAGCGCATCGGGTCTCGCCAGAGAGGGACCAATGGCCCGCACAATCACTCTGCGCGGTTCCAGGCCGGTAAGGATCAACCCGCCGATCAAGACATTTTCACCGGTCTGGACAAAGCCGCGCGTGGAAATATTGGCGAGTTTTGTGTCGGACCCGGCCTCCAGGTCGTACACCTCCACCAGAGCGATTCCCGTCGCATCATTTTCTCCGCGCACGATCGCGGTGTGATTGCCGGGCGCGACAGTCGTCAGGATCGCCGACTCGAGGTCATGCGAAGGCGGGATCGAGCTGTCGATGATTTCCTGCTCGTTGGGGGCATCCCGCCAATTGTCGTTCGCCGCAACCAATTGACCGGCCCCGTTGTACAGCTCCAGGCGCGGGTTGGCCAGGGTGCCGGAAACGGGAAGCGACGGTCCGATCGCGCGCAGGATGATTCGCTTCGAAGCGGTACCGGTAACGATGAAACCGCCAATGAGCACGTTTTCGCCCGTTTCCACTTTCAGGCGCGTGGAAATATTGGCAAAAGTCGCGGGGGCGGAAACGACGAAGACCTGATGGTCGCTGGTCGCGTCAAAATTTATCGAGGTCGCGCCGCCCGGAATATAAATCTTATTACCAATGACCGAAGCCCAAATGCCATGTCGTGGAATCGGCATGTCCGGACCGCTTCGCCAACTGTTGCTGGCCGGATTATAAATTTCGACTTCCCCATGCAGGGTGGACGTTTCGCCACCGAAAACATAAAGCTCGCCATTGACGACACCAGCAGCAATGCCTGATCGCCCGGTCGGCATGGGCGCCAGCGTGCTCCAACTATTGCTCTGTGGGTTATAAACTTCCAGAGCGGTCGGAGCCCCTGTCGAACCACGTCCACCCACAACATAAAATTTCCCACTGATCACGCCACCAGCGCAGTGATTTCGCGCCACATTCATGGAGGCGCGATTGGTCCAGGTATTGGCCACCGGATCGTAAACCTCCAGCTCGCGCTCTTGCCCACCGCCTCCAGCGCCTCCGGCGACATAAATTTTGTTGTCGATGACTCCAACCGCAGCGGTGCCTCCGTGCGGGAAATTGGAATTGGCGACGGCAGACCACGAATCGCCGACCGGATCGTAAACAAATGTCGCGGTGCCCATGGCGCCGAAGGCATAGAGCTTGCCGGCCGCGGTCGCCGCGGAGTTGTGATTGGTTGGAATGGGAATTGGCGCCGCGGAAGCCCAGGTGTCGGTCGCTGGATTATAGACCTCGACCGTGTTGGTCGAAGCAACCTTGTGATCGTACCCGGCGATGGCGTAAATCTTACCGTTTAGAACCGCCGTGGCCAGTTCCTGCCTGGACGAGGGCATGAACTCCAGAGTTTGCCACTCACCCTCCCCCCCCGCTTGACCTTCGCTCGCCAATCCCAACAGGAGCGAGAAAACCAACCCGCCCAAAAAACCCTTCATAGCGCTCACAAAATAATCGCGTCTCTCGCGAACATCAAGTGCGCGGCGACCCGGAGAACGCCCTTTCCTGTTTCCTAATCGAGCCAGCTCAGCGGATATTTTGGATCGTCGAGAGCGAGCGATTCCTCGGTGAGCTCGAGAGTGTGTGCCGTGTCGAACATCACGGCCAGCTCTTCGGTGCGCAACGCGTCCTTGCTCGCCATGATCGTGCCGGGATGCGGTCCATGCGGAATCCCGCGAGGATGCAGGGTGATCGATCCGCTTTCGATGCCGCGGCGCGATCCGAAATTGCCGCGCACATAAAACAGCACTTCGTCGGCCTCCACATTGTCGTGCACCCACGGAATCTTGACGGCTTCCGGATGGGTATCGAGCAGACGGGGCGCAAAGGTGCAGATGACGTAACCGCGCACCTCGAAGGTTTGATGGATCGGCGGCGGCTGATGCACCGTCCCCGTGATCGGTTCGAAATCGGCCGCGTTAAAGGTGAAGGGGTAGAGATACCCATCCCAGCCGAGCGCATCGAAAGGATGATGCGCCAGGGTCACTCGCGTGAGGCGCGGGCCATCCTTCACCAGGACCTCCACGTCTTCTTCGCTATCGACCGTGAGCATTTCCGTGGGCGCGTGGAAATCGCGCTCCGAATAGGGCGCACCCATCCGGATCTGGCCTTCGTGATTCAGGTAGCGGGGCGGAATCCGCACCGGACCGGCTGATTCCAGGATCAGGTAATCTTCCTCCTCTACCTTGTCGGGCACGAGGCGATAGGTTATGCCGCGCGGAATGACGACATAGTCCTCCGCGCGATATCGGAGCTTTCCGAAAACGGTTTCCAGCGTGCCGCCGCCGTGAAAGACGAAGATGACCTCATCGGCGCCACCATTCTTGTAGTATTCGAATTCACCGTACGCTCTTTCCGGCCGCGCGCGGTAAGCGGTGATGTCGTCGTTGAAGAGCATCGGAATGCGACCGGTGTAGAGGTCCCCTCGGCGCGGAATCTCCGCGGTCTTGATGTGGTGATGGCGCAGTGGACTTTCGGTGACTTTCTTCGGGGCCCAATACTTTATCAGCTCGACGTTCCGCACGCGGGTGGGCGGGCGCAGGTGGTAAATGATCGAGTAGGCCTCGTTGAAACCCTCCGTCGTAATGACGTGCTCGTAAGCGATCCCCTCATTTTTGAAGGAGGGACCGCTGCCGTTTCGATGAAACCAGATGTGGTGCTTCTTCGGAATCTGACCCAGCTTCTGATAGTACGGCATGTCGTTGCTCCTTTAGAGATTGCCCCTCGCGTCCTGCTCTTTTTCCAACGCCTCAAAGAGGGCCTTGAAATTACCCTTGCCAAAACTCTTCGCCCCTTTGCGCTGAATGATTTCGAAAAAGAGGGTCGGCCGGTCTTCGACCGGTTTGGTGAAGATCTGGAGCAGGTAACCTTCGTTGTCGCGATCAACCAAAATGCCGAGCTGCTTTAACGGCTCGAGATCTTCATCAATGTGGCCCACGCGATCGGGCAACTCATCGTAATAGCTTGTTGGGATATTCAAGAACTCGACGCCGCGCTTCTGAATATCGGTCACCGTCTTGACGATATCGTTCGTGGCGATGGCTACGTGCTGGACGCCTTCGCCGTTGTAGAAGTCGAGGTATTCCTCCACCTGGGACTTCTTTTTGCCCTCGGCCGGCTCGTTAATCGGAAACTTTACGAACCCATTTCCGTTGCTCATCACCTTGCTCATGAGAGCCGAGTACTCAGTCGAGATGTCCTTGTCGTCGAAGGTGAGGATGTTGCGGAAACCCATCACTTCTTCGTAAAACCGCACCCAGGGATTCATCTGGTTCCAGCCAACATTCCCGACGCAATGGTCAACGTAGAGGAGCCCCGTGTCCGAAGGTTGATAGGCTGACTCCCACTTCCTGAAACCGGGCATGAACACACCCGAATAGCCACTTCGTTCGATAAAAAGATGAACGGTCTCTCCGTAGGTATGGATGCCGCTCATGACCACTTCACCGGCGTCATCAGAGAGCGTGACCGGTTCCATGAAACTCTTGCCGCCTCGCTTCGTCGTTTCGTTCCAGGCCGAGGTCGCATCTTCCACTTTCAGCGCGATCACCTTCACGCCGTCGCCGTGTTTGTAGATGTGGTCCGCGATCGGATTGTCCGGCCTCAAAGGCGTGGTCAGGACAAACGTCAGCTTATTCTGACGAATGACGTAGCTGGCTCGGTCTTTTGTTCCCGTTTCCGGTCCCGCGTAGGCCAGGCTTTGAAAACCGAACGCTGTCTTATAAAAATGCGCCGCCTGCTTGGCGTTCCCGACGTAAAACTCGACGTAATCGGTCCCCTGGAGAGGCAAAAAATCGGTTTCGGCTGAAGCAGGGGGTTTCGGAGCGGCGATAGTTGTTTCCATAGGAGTTTCGTTTTGGCGGACCCTAAGACGTTAACCCACTGCCACGAGCTTTCAAACGGCCACGCGCCCGGCCAGGCTCGGCCGGCGCTAGAGGGCTTCGCGGATGATTTCCCAGACGCGGCGAAGATGTGCTTCGGTCGTGAGCAGATTTCCCAACCCGAGACGCATTACGGCGCGTCCTCGCAGCTTGGTCTGCATCAAATAGGCTTCACCAGCCGCATTGATCGTCTCGACCACCTTCGCGTTCTTTCGATCCGACTCGGCGTCGTCGGCGCCTTTTAGTCGAAAACAGACCACGCCCATGACGACGGGCGCGGACAATTCGAACCGCGGATCTTCTCCTATCCAGGTGGCGAACAATCGCGCCAGCCGCAAGTGATCCCGAATGCGCGAGGCGAGCCCGGTTCGTCCGAACGTCCGAAAGACCATCCACGCTTTCAACGCGCGAAAACGGCGGCCGAGCTGGACGCCGTAATCCATGTAGTTGATCTCCGCGCCGGCCGCATCGCCGCGCAGATATTCAGGGACGAGCGTGAAGACACGCCGCAGCCGCTGGATATCGCGCACGTAAAGCGCGCTGAAATCGAAGGGGACGAAGAGCATTTTGTGGGGATTGATGACGAACGAATCGGCCTCGTTCCAACCTTGTTTCACCCATTCGCATTCCGGCAGGAGAGCCAAGCCGCCGCCATAGGCGGCATCGAGGTGGAGCCACATCTGGTATTCGCCGCAGATGGCGGCGATTTCCGCCACCGGATCCACGCTGGCGGTCGACGTTGTGCCCACCGTGGCCACCACCGCCAAAGGCTTGAACCCTTTCCGGAGATCGGCGGTGACCGCTTCGCGGAGCGCAGCCACGCTCATCCGAAACTCGGAATCACTCGCGATTTTCCGAACGTTGTGCTCTCCCAACCCGAGCGCGATCGCCGCCTTGTCGATCGAGCTGTGCGCCTGGTCCGAAACGTAAATGCGAAAGATCGGCAGCTCGGACCGGCCGGAGAGCCCAAGCGTGCGGACCGAAGTGCTCGCTTCCTCCCGCGCGACCGCGAGGGCGTGCATGGTCCCGACCGAGGCTGTGTCGTAAACCACCCCGGAGAATTCGTCGGGCAACCCGAGCCATTGCCGCAGCCAATCGAGCACGAGCGTCTCGAGTTCCGTCGCAACCGGAGCGGTGCGCCAGGTCATGGCGACGACGTTGAGCGCCGCCGCGATCATTTCAGCGAGAATGCCCGGACCGGTCGTGGTGGAACCGAAGTAACCCATGAATTGAGGATGCGCCCAATGCACCACGCCGGGCAGGAGCAGGTGTTCGAAGTCCGAGAAAATGTCTTCCAGCGCTTCCGGGTGCTCCGGAGGAATTGCCGGCAAGGCCGCCAGAATCGCGCCGGCCTTGGCGCTCGGGGAAATCCGCCGGGCCGAAATGTTGTGGCGGTAATCCGCGATCCAGTCCGCGACCTCGTGAAGGTGCCGGCGAAAAACATCCGCCGGGATGTCGCCCAGTTCAGGGGCGCCTTCAGGAGGCTTGGGTTTCATTCGTTAGGATTAGGTGCAGTGCCGTTCGCGGCGACGCGGCCACATCTGATCCAATCGCGTCTACTCGGATTCGACAAGGTTTTGTCGCTAACCTCTTCGTGACGGAAGAGGGAATGCCACGCTTCATGGGATAGTCGAAAAACAAATGTGGGCGATCCGCACACTCTGGGGAGCGCACGCGCCTCGCGTGCTGGCAATGGCGCCCCGCCATTGCGAACTTTTTTCCCCACTGATTTTGCCAATTTGGAAGGAAGTTCGTTTCGGCGATGCGCCGAAACCAGCACGCGCGGCGCGTGCGCTCCCCAGAACTAGAAGGCGAAGCCAAAACTGAAATGAAACGCTCCGATGTCTTCGCCCGCGCGCCGGTCCGGATTATAGCCGTAGTCGAGCCGGATAGGACCGATCGGGAGCCGGTAACGCAAGCCCAGACCAATCGCGTAGCGCATGTCGTCGAAACCGGCGCTCACCCGGGCAAACGGATTCTCGGAGCTCGGCAAAAGATTGCCGGCGTCGAAAAAGGCCGCGCCCTGGAGTTCGCCGTAAATCGGGAAGGTGTATTCCACATTGAAGACGGTGAAGAATTCACCGCCGATCGGATTGCCATCGTCCTTGGGTCCCAGGTCGCGTTCGGTGAAGCTGCGCACGGTGGTGTTGCCGCCATTGAAAAATCGTTCGTCGATCGGAATGTCCGAGAGCACGTTGGAGCCGCTCAAACTGTGAATGATGCCGGCCCGCGCGCCGAGCGCCAGCAGAGTGCGGCGGTCCGGCGACCCCGGCTTTGGCTCGGGGCCAATGGGCAGGAAATAAGTGGAGCGAGCGGTGCTCCGGATGAAATCGATCTGGCTGCCGATCGCGCTCGAGGCAAAATCGAAAGTGTTATCGAAAATCAGGCCGCGGCTCGGATTCACCTTGCTGTCGCGAAGATCGAGCGTTTGGGTCAACCCGATCGAGCTGACGAAATAAGAGGTGCGCCCGAGAAATTGCGGATCGATATCGGCGCTCGTCACTTCGACGTGCCGTTCGGTCAGGACGAGGCCGACCTCATATTTCTTCGATAGCTTGCGGGTCAGATCGAAGCGGGTGCCGGCCTCAAACTTTGTGTAGCCGTCATATTCGAAGGTGAGCGCGGCGAGCCTGGCCTTGAAACCAAACTCCGAATCGAAAAAGTAGGGATCTTCCCAAAGTATTTCACCCTTGTAGCCGCGCTGCGACCATTCGGCCGAAGTGGTGAGCGGCCGCCCGTATCCGAAGAGATTGCGGTCGCGATAGCTCGCGCCCACGATCGCGCCCGCGTACGAGCCATACCCCAGGGAGAATCCGAACTCCTTGCTTTTCGCTTCCTCGACGGAGATGTCGAGTCGCAGCGCGTCGCCGCCGATCGGCGTCGGTTTGATCTGAAGGACGGTAAACAAGCCCGAGCGCATCAGTTCCCGGAACTTCTCATCCACGACATCGGGGCTGTAGGTTTTGCCGCTGAACTTGCTGAACCGCCGGGTGAGGTAGCTCGGCCGCAGCCGTTCCAAGCCCTTCACGGTCACGCCATCAAAATGATAAACCCGTCCCGGGGTAATCGTCACTTGAACGGGCACTTTGCCATCACGAGCGGCAGGCGGGTCGCCAATTGCGTCCACCTTCACTTCGTAATACCCGCGCGCTCGGTAATACGCTTGCAGTCGGCGAGGTATGTCCGCGAGGCGGCCGTCGGTGTAAGGCTGCTCGACCAGGTCGAGCATTTGACCGCGCAAGGTCTCGGGCTCGTAGATGGATTGTCCGGCGAAGGTCAGCTTACCGAAGAAATATTGCCGCCCCTCTGTGATCGGGATCGTCGCATCCACGCGAGATCCATCCTCCGCATAGTGATAAATGGGCGGATCGACTTTCGAGTCGAGAAAGCCCTGGGAGACGTAGAGGCGATGAACGAGATCGGCGCCTTCCTCCACGTCCGCCGAGACGAAAGGGAGATTCTTCTGGAGCTTTGAATAACGTTCGCGCGTCGGCCCCACCGCGTAATCGAAGAGCAGCTCAGCCGGTTGACTTTGGTTCCCGACAAAGTTTACCAACCCCAGGGTGACCAGCGGCCCTTCGCTGATGTCGAGGCGCAGACGATCCCCCGATTCGATCGTGTAGCGCACGCTCACCTTCGCGTAGCCGTGTTTCCGGTAAAACAGCTCGAGGAAAAAGGCGGCGTCATCACCGCGGGCGGCGGTCAGGCCAAAATCGTCGATCGTCGTGATTTGCTCCTTCAACTGGGAGCGCAGATCCTTTTCGTCGAATGCGGTTTGGCCGTGGAACTCGATCACGCTGGTGCGCTGAGCCTTCTTCTCCTGCTGCTTTTCTACTTTGCGTTCAGCCCGGTCCTTCTCCTCGGGACGCGGGACATTCACCGCGCTTTGGGCTGGCGAATCTGAGGCCGCGAGAAACAGGGCCAACACCCACGTCAGCCATAAGCGCTGCAGCGTTTTCGTCGGGAATGTCCTGCTCATCTCACTTGAATCGAATCAGATACTTCACCATGCCGCGAAAATCTCCGCCCACCCCCAGATCGCCGACGAGCACAAACCGGTCATTCACTTTGAAACGAGCGGTGGCCGTTTGTTGCCCGGTGCGCGGATCGACGTTGCCGATGTCGACCTGCAACCGGTCAAAAGTGGAATTCGGTTTGGTCGCCTGCCCCTTCTTGAAGACCTTTTGGTAAAGTTGCTGAATCAGGAGCATGGCCGCGCGCCCGGCGAGGACATTGTTGTTCCCGATCAATTCTCCCCGCGTCACGCCCGTCGCGAGCAATGAAATGATTTCCTCCTGCGGCAAAGGCGGTTCGCTGCTGAAGATGGCCTCCGGCGAAAGCGATGTTCCATAGACGTAAACATGGACGGTGTAATCGCGAATGAGAGACGTGCCCTGCAGTTCGATCTTCGGATTGAACGAATCGCTCGGATCGAAGTAAAGAAAACCTTGCGCGACCTCCATCCGACTGAAGGGCAGCGTCGCTTCCACATTTTCGAGGCGCACCAGGCCTTGCAGAGCGGGCCGCAAGCCGGTGCCGGTCAGGTGCAAGTCCACGATGGCGCCGCCATTCGCGAGATTTCCGCGAATGAGAAACGGGTCCTTGGTCGTGATTGCGACGTCGAATTTCCAATCGCGAATGGGCGGCTGCGGGACCGAAAAATCCGGACGATCGGAAGGCGGCTGGGGCGCCGGCCGCCCCGGCAGGCCGATGGGAAGGAGATCGATGTTCTTCAGAAACTGGCTGTTCGTCAGGGCGACGGTGCCCGTCACGGTCGCGCTGGCGAGAGGGCCAATCACTTGGATATCGGCATCGGCCCGCGCGGTCAGCGTATCGTCTCGCGCGACCAGGACGCTCTGCGCCTTGAGTTGAAAATCGAGATTCGGCTCCGTCAGTTTCGGGAAGGTGACCCGGCCGGAGATGGTGAATGGTCCGCCGGCGAGATCGCCGTTAAAGCGCTCGAAGTCGAGGACATCGCCATCGAATGTCATCCGCGATCGAAATCCGCTCAGGGACGGCAGGGTGGCGTTACTGAAGCGCGCCATGTTGATCGTGATATCGCCGGAGCCGCTGAGGACCGGCCTGGCGATCGTCCCATTGATGCTGGCATCCAGCGCCAGGTCGCCGTCGAGTTGCGTGATGGCCGGGAGAAATTGCCGCAGGAAATTCACCGAGCTGCGCGGCAACTGGACTTTCGCGGTCAACGGCGTCTCCTCATCGAATCTTTTTTCCGCAATGATCCTCGAAACGTCGAAAGGAAGACTCCCCGTCATCTGCAATGGTTGGATTTTGGCTTGTTGCAACTTGCCATTGAAAGCGAGCTGATTGTTTTGCAGCTCCGCGATGAGATCGAAAGTCGCGGGCTCGAGTTTCGGGTAGTCCGAGCTGTGGAGATCGCTCATTTGGACATCGAGGCGCGCGCCCAGCTGAGCGAGCGTGCCCTGGGCGTCGAGCTTCACGTTGATCAAACCCGTGGCGAGCGGCTTTGCTCCAAGATCGGCGAAGAGTTTTTTCAGGTCGAGGTTCTCGGATTGGAAGGTGATGAGGACTTTCCCGTCCGAAGGAAAAAGAGGTTCGGGGGTTCCAATGTTTTTCCAGACGAACGGCAACGAAACGTAACCCGAGGCGTATTTTGCCGTGCCCTGATCGATCTGGATCTTCGAGATTTCCAGGGTGGAACCCCTGGCCGAGAGGATGGCCTGGAAATCCATCTTGTCGCTCCCGAGGAAGATGGTCGGGATATCGAGACCGTCGGGCGAATAGCTCGCATCGATGTTCGCCCTGAGCGCCTGCAAGTTCGCGTAGCGGCCCTGCTCGAGCGTCAGCTTGAGTTTGCCGGAATTCTTGAACTCGGCCGCCTCGCCGCTGCCCTCCCAATCGAGCACGAGGGAGCCGGCGATCTCATTCGGATTGCCCGCCGCCGCCAGGACCGGCTTCAGGCGGGCGAGATCGGCCACGCTCGCGAAGACTTTTCCGCTGTAGGGGTAAGGTTTTTCCAGCGCGAAGACGCCGTGGGCGGCGATGTAATCCCGCTCGTTCAGGCTCGCGGTGAAGTCGTTTACATAAACAACGTTCTTCGCAATCGAGACCTGCCCGCTCACCTGCGGCACCGTCACGTTTCGAAACTTGAGATTCGAGCCGTAGATCGACACCTCGCCATCGGCCTTCCCATCCCGCACCGTGACGCCGCCGGTCAGTTGCAATGGACCCGTGATCCGGTTCGGGGAATCCTCGGGCCAATAATCGCCCAGCTCGATTGCGCCTAACGACACCGTGAAATTCCCCGGCTGCGTTGCCGCGTGGGTGAAAACTTCGGGCAATAGATAATCGCCCGAGACGGCAATGTTGTTTTGCTTCCGGACAGCCACCACGCGCTCGAGCTTGACCGTAGCGCCCTCGCTGGTCAGGTCGGCCACGACGGAGTCGAACAGATTTTCACCCGAATGCACGTCGGTCATTTCGACGTGGATCTGCGAGCGAAGGTCCGCGTAATAAATTTTCGGCTCGTTGGTGGCCGGCATTTTTTTCGAGGCCTTGAGCGTCCCGCTGACCTGCGCCGCGGAACCGTTGCCAAACCCGATCGGGCCGCCACCGAAGCTTAAATCCGCGCGCAAGACAGCGTCCTTGATTTCAGCCTTGCCCTGGATTTTCGCGGAACCGGTTAGTGGCTGAGGAAATTTCGCCGTGATCGATTGGAGATCCGGTAATACCGCGCTGACTTCGAACGCCGCCGGGCTTTGACCAAAATGACGGATGTGTTCGGGCAGCTCAGTGGCCCCCTTGAGCTTGATTGTGTTTGACCCAGTGGTCGCTTCGCCCGACTCCAGCACAGCCATCCCGTCACGGGCAGCGAGGTTGAGCACGCAACGATCAAAAAATAAACTCCCCTGTCTCAGTTTGTTGACCTTCGCTTCGAGCGTCCCCTGCCAGGTTCGCGGGGCATCGATCACGCCGTCGCAGGCGATGGAGAGGCGTTCCACATCGCCCGTCAGAAATTCCGGGGGCCGGCCCAGATAACCGCGCAACGTATCGAGCGAAACGTTTTCCGCCACGAGCCGAAGCTTTGTCTGAAGCGAACGGGCCGTCTCGCTCAACGCCGCCGAGCCTGCCACCGTCCCGCCAGCCAGGGACGCATCGAGCACCACCTCCAGCGATCTGGCTGCGATGTGCGACGCGTCGAAGGCGAGGAGCCGAATCTGGTTCGCGTCGTCCAGGACGAGGCCGCTTACGATGAGATTCTTGTTTGTGTACGACGTGCGCGCGGTGATTCTCGACCAGGCCGGAGCGTTGGGAATTTGCAGCGTGTCGATCCGAAGCTCGCCGGAACTTCTCGGGTCGAGATTGAGGTCGAGATGCTTTAGGACGAAATCCTTCTCCCCGGTTATCGACCGCACATGGAGGTTCACGTCGATCAGACGAATGCGCTCCGGGAACACTGGGAACAGCGTGATCCTCTCGTCAGGCCGGGGCACCTTCGGCTTCAACGAGGCTTTCGCCGGGTCCAGGACGATGCGCGCTCTTCGCACCTCCGCGTTTTTTAGAAGCTCCGTGGCGCCCTGGCGCCAGAGGTCGAGGAGGCTGTAATCCGCCCGGATGTAATCGACGTCAATCGACTCCACGATGGCAGGGCCAATCGGCACCACGCGAAGATTGCGCACGACCAGGCTGGTAAAAATTGTCCCTTCAAGGGAGCAATCAATCTTCAGGTTTGCCCTGGCCGCGTAACGATTCGCCACGGAGCGCCCGACGCCAAAGATGATCGGCCGGTGAAATATCAGGATGAGGCCGAGCAAAACGAGCAGACCCCATCCCACCAGTCGGGGCCAGCGCCGACGCCTTGGACCGAGTTGTTTTTCGTCTTCATCCACGAGGGCGGTAATGTATTTCTACGAGGCTAAAGAGCAATAGCCGAGGCGGCTAAAGCGCTTGGGCGAATATTTGCCACCAGGCCTGAAACGAACCGTATTGCAGATAATTATGCTCATAGCATAACTCGAAGGAGCGGCGGCGAGCCGATTGGGCTCCAGTTCTGACGGTTAGAATCGGCTGTTAACCCTTGTCAGCATGTCATCCCGAGCCGCGCAGACGGCGAGGGACCTCGCAGTCGCATTCTGGGTCACCCAAAAAAGCAAGCCGCCTCATCCGATGATCACGCCTGATGTAACGCGGAAGCGATTGAGCAATTGCGAGGTCCCTCGCCGTTTGCGCGGCTCGGGATGACAATCAAAACCGATAACCACGTGTCTACAGCCTCAATCGTCTTGCGCGCGCGATTTGCGCCTGACGTTGCTTCGCATGACGGTCTTGCCGCTGACCAATGAACCCGGAAAAGCTTTTCGATTATCTCGAGGGAAATCTCCCCGCGGCGGAACGTGCCGAGATCGAAAGCAAACTCGCCTCCGATCCACAGTTGCAACGCGAACTCGCCATCGCGCGTGAAATGCACACGCGCGCACGCGGCTCGCGGGAGGTCCTCGGAGAAAGCGAGAGTCTGGCGAGCCCGCCCCCGAGTGGCAAACTAGGACGGCGCCTGGCCGCTGCTTTCGCCCTGCTGGTCCTGGTTAATGTGCTCGTCGGCATCGCGTTCATCATCGGCAACAAAGATGCGCGAAGGCCGGCCGACCGTCGCGCCAGGGAAATGGCTATTCGCCAGCAACTCACGGCCTCACTGCAAAAGACGGCCGAGAACGCTTTGCCTGCGCCGACGCTCGCCAATGAGATCTTTTTGGCCGCTCCAGCGAGCGAGCGCGAGGCGATGGCTAATAACGTCGTCATGCTCGCGAACCAATGCGGCGGGTCTGCCGCGAAAGCTCCTCCGGACGACGAAGGTATCACCGTCCTGGCAGACCTTCCGGCGAGCCGGGAGGCCGAATTCCGAAACGCCCTGGCGCCGCTCGCTCAATCGGAATTTTCCTCCCCCGCGCCGCGAAAAGAAACGCCCACCGCCGAACAAAGAATAAATATTTACGTGCGGATCACCCAAGGGGCGCAGCCTCCAAATCCGTGAGCGAGAGCGGTCGGATGATCGCCATTGTCTTCGCCTTGCCGGCGGAGAGTTCGGATTTCGTCCGCTTGCTGGCGAAGCCGATTGTTCACGCTCGCGAAGGCGTCGAAAGCATTCGCGCCCAAATTCATGGGCGGCCGGTCGCGCTCTTTCATACTGGAGTCGGTGAGAAAAGTTGCCGGAAGCATATCGAGGATTTTCTGCGACAACAGCAGCTCAAGTACTTGATTAGTGCCGGGTTTGCCGGGGCGCTTGACGCGGAATTGCAGATCGGGGACTTGCTCCTTTCAGAAAATTTCTCGAGCCCGGAGCTCCTCGCCTCCCCCCACCTCGATTTCGCCGAGACCGGAGTTTTCGTCGGAAAACTCGCGACCGTGCCGGGGATCATCGATTCAAAATCCGAGCGGGAGCGCTGGGCGGCGGAGAGTGGCGCGGCGGCTGTCGATATGGAAACGGAGTTCATCGCGGCGGCGTGCGCGGCTCACCGAGTTCCGATGCTGTCGTTGCGGGTGATAAGCGATACGGCATCGGCGCCGTTCCCCGCTCCGCCGAACGTCCTGTTCGACCTGGAGAAACAGAAGACAAATTTCGCCCGTCTCGCGCTCTATCTGGTGACGCATCCGGGTGCAGCGGTGCGTTTGAATGCTTTTCGCCAACGTGTTGCCCTCGCCCGGCAGTCGTTGACCGCCGCGCTCGATCAGCTATTGCGCGTTGATTTGATCTGAGGTGGATCGCGTCCCGCGCCTGCGGGATCGCTCGATGCTTATTCGACGCCCCGAAAGCACTCGGGGCCACTTTTGCCATCGCGCGATCCCGCAGGCGCGGGACGCGATCCACCTACGAACCTGCCGGTTCGACATGCACGAGGACATCCGCGATCCGCGGATCGGTTCGTTTGATCGCGTCTTTTACTTGATGCGCGATGTGGTGGCCATCGCGCACAGAAATTCCGCCATCCACGCCGACGTGCAGATCGACATAAAACGAGAGGCCCATTTTTCGGACCAGGCATTTTTCAACTTCAATAACTCCCGGAACCGAAAGCGCGGCTGTCTTAATAACGGCCACGATTTCGCCGCGCGGCGCCGTGTCCAGCATCTCGTGCAAAGCCGGAAATAGAAGGCGGTAGCCATTCGCGCCGATGATGGCGCAGGCGAAGAGCGCGGCCCAGGCATCCGCGCTTTGCCAGCGTTCACCGCCGATCAAAGCGATCGAAATCCCGATGAACGCCGCGATCGAGGTCATGGCGTCCGCCCGGTGGTGCCACGCGTCGGTTTGGACGGCCGTGCTCTCCACGTTCTTTCCGAGCCGAATCACGGAGCGATAGAGAAATTCCTTCACCACGACCACGACGACCAGGACGATCAGCGTGAAGGGCGCCGGCGCGCGGTGCGGCAGAAAAAAAATCTCGCGGACGCTCTGGATTCCCAGGCCGAGCGCGGCCAGTAACACGCCGACTGCAACAATTCCCGCGGCCAGCGGCTCTGCTTTGCCATGGCCGTAGGGGTGTGTCGCGTCCGGCGGCCGCGCGGCAAATTTCAAGCCGCCCCAGATTACCGCCGAACCCCCGATATCGAGCACCGATTCGATTCCATCGGCGATCAGCACGTAAGAGTTTCCAAGCAGGCCAGCCGTGATTTTTGCGGCGGCGAGCAGGACATTCACAATCATCCCCGCGAGCGCGACCCGCGCCCCGGTTTGCATATTGCTGGCGGGATCGTTCGATGTAGGATGAAAGGCCTGCGGCATCTATGAGCAAAAGTCTTAAGGCCGCGATCTACGAAACGCACGGAATTCCGGCGGAGGTCCTGCGCATCGTCGAGCAACCATGGCCAGCGCCGGCGCCAGATGAGGCTTTGGTCAAGATGGCGGCGGCGCCGATTAATCCGGCGGACCTGAACGCGATCGAGGGCAAATATCCGATTCGCCCGCCACTGCCGGCCACGCCGGGAATGGAAGGCGCCGGCATCGTCGTCGAAGTGGGATCCGCGGTGCGAAATCTCGACATGGGCGCGCTGGTGATTTTGCCGCACAGTCTCGGCACGTGGCGGGAGGCGTGCACGGTAACGGCGGAGAAACTGGTGGTGGTTCCCGGCGGAATCGACCGGGTCCAGGCAGCGATGCTCAAAGTGAACCCGGTCACCGCGTGGCGAATGCTGCACGATTTCGTTTCGCTTCGGCGGGGCGAGTGGCTGATTCAAAACGCGGCGAATTCGGCGGCGGGACGCTGCGTGATCCAGATCGCGCGCGAACTGGGATACAAGACTATCAACGTTGTCCGGCGAGCGGAGCTGGTCGAAGAGCTGCGCGCCCAGGGTGGCGACGTGGTGCTGGTGGATGGAGAGAATCTCCGGGATGAAGTCGCGGAGGCAACAGGTCGGGCGCCGATCCGCCTGGCGCTCAATGCCGTGGGCGGTGAAAACGCACTGCGCCTGGCAAAAACACTTGCCTCGGACGGCACGATGGTCACTTACGGCGCCATGAGCTTGCAGCCGCTCTGCATTCCCAACGGGATGTTCATTTTCAAGAATCTGCGCTTCACGGGATTTTGGGTGAACAAGTGGTACGACGCAGCCACGCCGCAGCAACGCGCGGAAACTTTCGCGCCCCTTTTTGAAATGGCGCGGCGCGGATTGCTCCAGACGAAGGTGGAAAAGACGTTTCCGCTTAGTGAAGCGAAGGCCGCGGTGGCACATGCGGCGCAGGACAAGCGGGGCGGGAAGATTGTGTTTGAGTTCGACGCCTGAATGGGGCCAAGCCGCGCCCGCTGTCATCCCGAGCCGCGCAGACGGCGAGGGGCCTCCCAGTCGAAGGGCAAATGACGCCAACGCGCTTTCGCGATCCACGAAGATCAAACGTGGCGAAGGTCGTCGCGATTCACCAGTGTGATTTCCAGAGCGACTGGGAGGTCCCTCGCCGTCTGCGCGGCTCGGGATGACACGCACTCTTCGCTGAAGCAGGCGCTACCCGGGTTCAGGCTTACTGCTGCGGCGCGGCCTCGCGTTTCGCTTGCCGTTTGAGCAGCGTGATCTGCTTGATCCGCGCGGAATCGGAGGGACTCCAGGTCGCCACATCGGGATCGTCCTTGAACGCGTTGTGCACGATTCGCCGCTCGTAGGAATTCATCGGCTCGAGCTGCAAGGAACGGCCCGAGATCCGAACACGCTCGGCCAGTTCCCTCACCCGCTGCACGATTCGATCCTCCCGCATCGAGCGGTAATGCTCGCAATCGACAATCACTTTTGGCGCATCCTTGTCCTTCGCTTGAATCAGGCGGTTGAGCAGAAACTGGATCGCTTCCAGCGTCTCGCCGTCGCGGCCGATGAGGGTATGGCTCTCCTCCATGTAGATTTGCAGCGTCGGATTTCCGCCTTCGCTCTGCGTCTCGTCGATTTGCACCACGAAGCCGAGATAACCGAGAATCGTGTCGAGTAATTCCTTGGGCGTCATGATCGTCCTTTGCGCGACTTTTTCCCTGCCGGAGCAACTTTCTCCAGAACCGGCATCGGCTGCTTTTGGTTATGCCAAAGCTGGAGAATCGTAAACAGGTTTTGGGTCGTGTAATATAATGCCAGCGCCGCCGCGAAATTGTAGCAGAAAATTAAAAAGATCAGCGGCATGAACATGAGGACCCGGCGCTGCATCGCGTCGCCCGTCTTCGGCGTCATCTGCATAAGCCAGACGTTGGTCGCGCCCATCAGAATCGGGAGGATGTTGATGTCCCACCCGAGGCCGGGAATCTCCGCGATCGTGTCGGGCTGCGAGAGATCTTTTACCCAGAGGAACGAGGCGTTCCGCAATTCCGCGACCTGGCCCAGCATGTTGAACAAGCCGAAAAAGACCGGGATTTGAATCAACATCGGCAGGCAGCCCCCGACTGGATTCACCCCGTGCTCCTTGTAGAGCTTCATCACCTCCTGGTTCATCCGGGTGGGGTCATCCTTATGTTTTTCCTTTAGCTCCTGCATCTTTGGCGCGAGCAACGACATGCGGCGCATCGACCTGTTTGCTTTGTTTTGGAGCGGCCAGAGCACGCCTTTGACGCACGCGGTCAAAAGAATGATGGCGAACCCATAATCCCCCACCCAGCTATGGAGCAGGTTCATGAAATTGAGCAGCGCCTGGCTGACCAGCTTCAACAGGCTGAAGGCCGAAAAGTTCATGATCTCGGCTTCGTCGTGCTGGAGGGCCGCGAGGCGGCGATAGAGTTTTGGGCCGGTATAAAGCTGGACGCGCAGAGTGTTCGTCTGTCCCGGTTGCAGTTCGAACCCAGGAAGTGCCATCGCCCCTTCGATGCCGGCCACGCCCGGAGCGTCGCCCCGCTTTACCTCGATGCGTTTGCCCCAAACTTCCCCGACCTTCGCGTTCAGCGGCGTCAGGATGGTGGTAAAAAATTGATTGCTCATCGCGGCCCAATCCGCTGCCACCTTCTCCTGGTAAGAAGGCCGCGCCGCGTGTTGACCGAAGCCAAGGAAGCCTCCGCTTCCCTCGAACCAGCCAACGTCCACGCCCTTCGACTCGCCGTTGACGGACCAGACCAGCCGGGTGTACGCCGGGATGTCGTTCGGGTGGGTTGGCCGGGTCGATCCAAGCGCGATGAAGTAGCCGGGAGCGGAATAAGGCTGCGGTCCATCGTTCCGGAAATCGATCTGCATCTCGGAGGCGTAATTGTCCTTCGTCTCCTTCGTCGGCGGGAAGAAGAAGCGCTTCCGAATCGAGAGTCCCTGCGGAATGGCGCGTTCCATCTGCACGCTCCCGTCCGGCTGGCGCGCCATGGTGAATTCCGGAAGGGCGGGCGCGGCCGGCTGTTCCACGATCGCGCCAATCGGCAGGCTCTCCGGAGAATTGAGAACGATTTCGCTTTTTCCCTTTGCCTCGACGTGACGCAAGAGACGCGCCTCGCGAATGCCGCCGCCACGATTCGTCAGGAAGAGCTCAACATCGTCGTTCCGAAGCGTCTCCGATTTCTCGGCAAACGGCGGAACGGAAGCAACGGGCGATGCCGCGGGCGCCGCGCTAGCCGGCGGCGCCTGCCCAGCCGTAGCCGTCGGTTGATCCCCCGGGACCGCGACCGGCGCCGGCGAAACCGCTGCCGGCGGAGCCGGCGGCGGCAAATGCTTCGCGTTGTAGACTTGCAGCGCGAAAAAAGCGATTACGCAAAGGGTAACGGCAATCCATGCTTGTCGATCCATACGCGTTCCCCCAAAGGCTATTCACAAACAAAACGCGTCTCTGCCTTCGAAGGCTCACCGTGGTGAGAATGCGGCACGGGATCGCGCCCCTGTCCGCCCCACGGATGACAGCGGCCAAGCCGCCGCAATCCCAGCCACGTTCCACGGAGAAGACCGTGCCTCTCGAGCGCTTCCATGAAGTAGGCCGAACACGACGGTTCGAACCGGCATCCGGAGCCAGGCCCGCCGAGAAAGGACAGAACCGGCGAGACGAGCAGTTGGTAACCACGGATCAGAAAACGCGCGAGCAGAAGCATCAGGGCGCTAGAATAGAAGCGCGCTCTGCGAGGCGCAACCACTCATCTTTCAACGCCGCATAAGAGGCGCGCGCGGCCGGCGGACGGGCAATCACCACGAACCAAAAACCCTCCTGTAACCTCCCCTGCTCCGTCCGAACGATGTCCCGCAGCCGCCGCCGCACCCGATTCCGCACCACCGCCCCTCCGATCCTCTTCGAGGTGACGAAACCCGCCTGAAACGGTTTGCCTTTTTCGACGCGCACGAAGCCAAGAATGAGCAATCGCCCGCGCACGTTTTGGCCGTCTGTGCGGACGTGAGCGAACTGCGACGTCAGCGTGAGCCGTCGTGTCTTCGGGAAGAGCAATCTGCGCGCTACGGGGCTCATCATTCCGCTGGATAGATACCAGCTCTCCATCCGTACAACAAAAGTCTTCCCGCGGAAATGCCACGGGAAGACTTTCGGCTAATTCGGCCGGGGCTCTACGGATTCGGACTCGTGGTGGTGGTCGTCTCGGTCTTCTTCTCCGTGGTCGCCGGGGCGACTATGGTGTTGGTTTCCTTGGTCTTTTCCGTGTTAACCGCGGGATTTACGATGGTGGTGTTGTGCTCGGTCTTCTTTTCCGGGGCTGGTGTTCCGCCCGCCGGAGCGACCACCTCGGTTCGTTGTTCACACGCCCCGAGAAGCGCGGCGCCGGCCAGAATGCAGAGTAATTTTTTCATAATTTGGATTGGTTGCCCGTATTGGGACTAAGGCTGAATCGGAACGAGGCGACGATGCGGCCTTACCGAAGCCCGTCTTTCGCAGGCATTTGCCTGCCACCGGCCCGTTTAGAACGGGGCTTCGTATTTTAGACCGTGCGCTTCGGCGACCGCCGCGTAAGTCACCCGGCCGTCCCTCGTATTGATCCCGCCCAGAAGTGCGGGCTGCTTCTTGCAGGCCCCTTCCAAACCAAGATCAGCGAGCAATTCCACGTAGCGGGCCGTGGCATTACTCAGAGCCTGCGTGGAAGTGCGCGCATAGGCTCCGGGCATGTTGGCGACGCAATAATGGGTCACGTCTTCCTCCACGTAAATTGGATCATGATGCGTCGTCGCGCGCGAGGTCTCCGCACATCCTCCCTGATCGATCGCAATGTCCACCAGCACACTGCCTGGTCTCATCTTTTTCAACATTTCGCGCGTGATCAGCTTGGGTGCTTTTGCGCCGGGAACGAGCACGGCGCCGATGAGGAGATCGGTCACCGGCATTAAGTCAGTTAGGTTCGCTTCGTTGGAATAGAGCGTCTTTACGTTCGGCATCGTCAAATCGAGAAAACGCATCCGTTCGCCATCCACTTCCAGAATGGTCACGTCCGCTTTCAATCCGACCGCCATCCGCGCCGCGTTCACCCCCGACGTGCCGCCGCCAATCACGACCACTTTTCCCGGCAGAACCCCGGGAACGCCGCCGAGCAGGACGCCATTCCCGCCGTTATGTTTCGCCAGATAATACGCCCCCATCACTACGGACATCCGCCCCGCAATTTCACTCATGGGCTCGAGCAACGGCAATTTGTTCCCGACCTGGATCGTCTCGTAGGCAACTCCGGTCACGCCTGACTCGAGCAGGGCGTCCGTCAGCGGCTTGGTCGCTGCGAGGTGCAGGTAGGTGAAGAGAATCTGCCCTTTGCGCAGCAAACCATATTCGGCCTCCAAAGGCTCTTTCACCTTTACGATCATCTCCGCCTGTCGAAATAGTTCTTCGGCGGTGTCGATGATCTTCGCGCCGGCCGCGACATAATCTTCATCCGGGAATCCGGAACCGACACCCGCGCCCTTCAGCACCAGCACGGTATGGCCGCGGCGAGTCAAGGTGGTTGCGGTGGCGGGAACGAGGCCGACCCGATGCTCCTGCTGCTTAATTTCTTTCGGAACGCCGATGATCATGCTTTGAGCTGGTGAATGGTGATAGTGATAGGTGGAAGTAATTCGCGCGGCTAGTGGAATCTTCTATTCACCAGTCACTGATCACCAATCACTAATTCAGCGATGGATCATCCGGCGCCGCGGCCAGCATTTTGTACCACGGCCCCAGACCGCGCATGATCTCAAACCAAAGCTTCGGCAAGCGGTCGGGCGTGAGGGCCTCGCGGGTCGGTTGCTGCAAGATCCAGGCTTTTTCCTTCATCTCCGCTTCGAGTTGCCCCGCGCTCCAACCGGCGTAACCGACAAATGCCCGGATACAGGTCGGATCCGCCCCGGCCAGCTGATGTGCTTCATCCACTCCGACATTGTGATTGAGTTTCAGGCCCGCTCCGGCTTCCCATTCGAAGGCGGCGAACATTAATTGGTTCTTTCCGACGGGACCGCCGAGAAACACCGGCACATCCGCCAGGCCCTCCGGCGGCATCTCCTTCACCAAATCAACGACTTGTTTATCGAGCGGACGATTGATAATGAGGCCGCCCGCTCCCTCGTGGGAATCGTGCTCATAAATGAACAAGACGGCCCGTCGAAAATTCGGGTCGAGCATATTTGGATGAGCGACCAACAGCGAGCCCGCCAGGCTTAACGGCATCCCGTCCCCGAGGTTACGCATGAAAAACTAGAAGCCTCGCCGAGGCCTTGCGCAACCTGTTTCCAAGAAGCGGCACGGCTTTCTTCCAAGGAGCGGCGGTTTGCAACCGCCGTTTTAGTTGGTCGGCGGTTTCAAACCGCCGCTCCTTGATACAGCCTGCCTGCGAACGAGCGTGCGATCTCGCAATTCCGACACCGGCCCTTCCGGGCCGTTTTCCAACCATTGCATGGTCGTGACCGTGACAAGCTTTTGGGCCTCGGCGGGCAGGTGCTGCAAGAGTGAATTGCGCCGCACCGGATCTAACTCCCCGAATACATCGTCGATCAACAGAAGCGGCGGCGTGCCCTCCTCCATCATGAAAATTCGCGACTGCGCGATCTTCAACGCGAGCGCGACGGTCCGCTGCTGGCCCTCGGATGCGTATTGATTTGCGGCCCTGGCCTCGACCAGAATCCGAAGGTCGTCGCGATGCGGGCCCACCACGGTCTGGCGAAGACGCGCCTCCTGTGCGCGGGAATTTGCGAGATCACGCGCGAAATCGTCCCCGTTTCCCGGCGAGAACTCGACCTCCAATCTTTCGCCGGTCACGCTGATTTCCCGATGGGCCGCGGTCGCGAGCGGAGCGAGTTGGCCCGCCAGCCGCGCTCGCATCGCCGATAATTTCGCACCGTGTTCCAGAAGTGGCGGATCGTAAGCCGCGAGCTCCCGCGGGCGTGGATGCGGCGATTTTAGAAGGGCGTTGCGGGAACGAAGAGCGCGTTCGTAGGCGCGGAGCGTGGGCCGGTAGAGCGGGTCGACCTGCGCGCCAAGAAAATCCAGATACCGGCGGCGGGACTCGGAACCCCCGCGCACGAGTTCGATGTCGGTATTGGCAAACGAAACCACACGCGCGACTTGAAGATATTCCTCCAGCGTGCGCTGCTCGACCTGATCGAAAGCAATTTTTCGGCGCAGCGCGCTGTACCGGAATTCGAGGAGGTGGCCGGCGCTGTGGCCGGAAACGGAAAACGACTTTTCTCCGAAGCGAACGATGGGGCCAAGCGTCGGGCCGCGTTGCGATTGCAGTCGCAGGAGAACGCAGGCTGCCTCCAGGATCGACGTTTTCCCCTGTCCATTTCGGCCGACGAAAAAATTAAACCCCGTGGAAAATTCGACCCCGAGCGATTCGAAGCAGCGAAAATTTCGCAGCTGGAGATCAGCGAGCATGGCGAGTCATCGAGTTACGGGTTAGCCCTGCGACGTGTCATCCCGAGCCGCGCAGACGGCGAGGGACCTCACAGTCGCTCTGGAAGTCACACTAATGAACTGCGACGACCTTCGCCACGTTTGATCTTCGTGCATCGCAGGAGCGAGTTGGCGTAATTTACGCTTCGACTGGGAGGTCCCTCGCCGTCTGCGCGGCTCGGGATGACACTCGTGCGCGCGAAACAGACCGCACCCGTCGCCTGATTCCCCGAGGCCCGCTCACAAGTTGATCAATTGCAGCCTGCTCGTCATCTGCGCGGGAACTCGCTTCTTGTGAAAATAAACGCCGCTGATCGGCGTGATGTCCGCCGGCGTCAGCCCGACCGCGGCCCCGATGAAATTATGGTTACAAAAGACGCCATTCGTCGCATCGAGGCCAATCCAGCCGGCGCCCGGAAGAAAGACTTCCGTCCAGGCGTGCAACGACCCTTCGGCCCGGCGTGTTTCCGCATCGCTCTCGCGGAGGTATCCACTCGTGAGCCGCGCCGCGAATCCCATTTGCCGCAAAACCTCCGCTAACAATACCGTCACATCACGGCAGGCGCCCCGGCCCAACCGGAGAGTTTCTTCGGGAGACAGCGCCGCTCCTTCTTCGCGCCGTTCGTACCCGATGCATTCATGCAGGGTCTTGTTGAGCTGGACCAGAGTCTTGACCGTATCGCGGCGCTTTTTGCCCGTCGGCGGCTCCCATCCGGGCACGACCAGCCGGTCTTTCGTGCGCCTTTCCCGGTAGGCCGCGAGCAGCTTCGCAATGGCCGGCTCGTATTCGAACGGCGTCTCCACCGCGTCATTCTCCAGAATGAAATGAAACGGGTCCTTTTCATCCAGATCCAGATTGATCGCGAGCTTGAACTCCAGCTCTTTCGACCGTTCTGGAAAAAAACAGGAGGCGACGGTATTCTCGAAAACATCCCGGGAAAATCGCACGGTCGCCTTTGGCGCCGTCGTGAAATCGAAGCGGCGCACGCGGCTGAATCGATCGCTGCGCGGAAAAAGGCGGACCTCCTGCGGCGAGAACCCGACCGCTTCCTCGTAGCGGTAGGTCGTCTGATAGCGCAGCCCGAGTTTCATGAAAACAAACTATTGCATTCCCCTCATCCCGTCGCATAAGTTCCTCACGAAATTGTTTGCCGCCGAAAACTGTAGAACTGCCCTAAACTAAATTTCTTGCCTGACCAGACAGGCCTGCTATTCTGGACGCGTTCTGGGGGGAACAGCCGCCCTTCATGTCCATCGGACGTGGGGGGCGGTACTTTTTTGGGGACATGCCTTCATGAATCCGGCATCGCTTGAATCAAGGCGGAAATTTTCCTGGCCTCTCGCGTTCACGCTGATCTTCCTGATCGGCGCCGCGGTGGTCACGATCATCTTTCTTCGACTGGAGAGCTGGCCTGCCCGCACGGCGAGACAAAGCACCGCGGAGCTGGAACGCATCGGGCGCGATATCCGCGATGCTTTCGTGGAAGTCGCGCACCTGCAACCACGCGTCACGATCAACAGCCGGGTTTATCTCGAGAAAACAACGGCCATGGCGGAGCTCGCGATCCTCTCGCGGCAAATCGAGGTCGAACACGAATTCCTCCACACCTGGGCCGGGAGCACCAAGCGGGTAAAGCTCCACGGCAGCTTCACGGCAAAAGCCGGTTTCGATTTGCAGCAGGATTTCACCGTGGACCTTCGCCCGGATGAAATCACTGTTCGGATTCCCCACGCGTCGATTCTCGGGGTGGAACAAAAACAGACGGAAGTCCTGGCGTTTGAAAATGGCCTTTGGAACCGAATCTCGGCGGCTGACCTTGAAAACGAGCTCGCGGCCCTGCCCGAGCTCGCGCGCCAGAAAGCCGCCGAAAGCGGGATTCTGCTCGAAGCGGAAGCGGCCTTGCAAAAGCAGCTCGACGACCGCGCGCAGACCGGCCGGCGTTTCAACCTCATTTTCCAAAACGCGCCAGTGAAGGATTAGCGCCGAGAAAGACTCCCTCAGGGAGGCGCGCGCCGCGGTGAGCGCTTTCTACCTTTAGTCCCGAGAAGCCACTTTCAGGACGTTCCGTTTCCCGCTAGAAGCAACTGGACGAATGCGCCTCAAAAAATTTGTTCTTCTTTTTTGCGCCTCGGTGGTCGCCGCGGGGATCCTTGCCGTCTGCCTGGCGCCGTGGCTCGTCGCGGGCGCATTGCGCCTGTGGGCCGCCAGAGCCGCGCAGCAGGAGGGATTGCAGATCGAGTTCGAGAGAATCGAGGCGCCGCTGTTGCGTCCGGTGGTTGTCCACAAACTCCAAATCGCCAGCCACCCGGAGGCGCCGTTTCGCGTCCGGATTGAAGCTCCCCGCGTCGAGCTGGCCCTGGACCTGGGGGCCATCTTCAGTCGCGCGCGCGGGCGCGTGCTCCGGACCCTGACCACGGACGGAATCACGGTGGATATCCGCCGGAATCCGGACCCGACCTCACAGCGTTTTGCCTGGCGCACCCTGAGCGACCTGCTCCCGGATAACTTCAGGCTCGCGGGCCTGCAGCTTCATGTCGAAAACGGCGGCACGATCGTCGATCTTCACAACGGCGCACTTTCGGGCGCGCAAATCGAAGCCGGCGTTTTCAGTGCGAGCGAAATCACGATCGTTTCTCCCTGGTTCCGCAAGAGTTTCGCGCAGCTCCGCGGCACGACTTCATGGCAGGACACCCGGCTGAGCATCGGCGCGATCACCCTCACGCGCGGCCTCGATCTTGACGCCATCAATATCGATCTCTCGCAGATCGGCGAGAGTCGACTCGGTCTGGAGCTGAACGTCGATGCGTTCGGGGGAAAAATCCGCGCTCGTGTTTCCAGCGACGATCACGCGGACCGGCGCACCTGGGACGTGGCCGGAACTGCCGCTGAAATTTCCCTCGGGCAAATGTCGGACGCGCTCGACTTAACGGACCGGGCGAGCGGTTCACTGCACGCGTGTAAATTCACTTTCCGAGGGGAAGCCACGAACCTGCGGGAAGCGACCGCCGCCGTTTGGGCTGAAGTTACCGGGCTGACCTGGCGGGACCGGACGGCGGATACGATCATCATCGGAGCGTCGCTTTACCACCGCCAGGTGCAGATCGAGCAGCTTTTCGTCAAACAGCGCAACAATCAATTGACCCTGACCGGCGAATCCGCCCTGCCGCAAAAACCGGCCGATTGGCTCAATCCGGATTTCCGCGGAGATATTTCGGCGTCGATCAACGATCTCGGCGATTTCGCCCGCCTTTTCGGCGCGAGCCCATCGGATTTTGCGGGAAAGATCGACATTGCGGGAAACGTCAACGCGCGGGAGCGAAAACTCGCGGGCCAGCTTACTCTCTCGGGGAACTCGCTCGTGGTATTTCGTGCGCCGGTCGAGTCGCTGAACGTAAATCTTAGCCTGAGCGAATCGCGGGTCGAAATTGCGAACTTCGAGCTCCGCCGCAAGAACGATACCTTTAGCGGCCATGGGCAAGTGGACTTGGCCGGCGATCGCAGCTACTCGGCCACCTTCACCAGCTCGGTCGCGGAGGTAGCGGATTACACTGATTTGCTCCCGCCGGCCCTGCGGACCTTTCCCTTCGGCGGAAGTCTCGTCCTGGATTGGACGGCGAGCGGAGCCGGAGACGCCCATTCGGGCACATTTCGCGCGCGAGGAAACGGGCTCCGTCCCTTGGGATCGTTCGCCATTCCCTTCGATGCGGAACTCGAAGGTGATTATTCACCGGGCAACATTTTCTTTCGGCGATTCAATCTTTCGAATTCGCACGCGTCCTTTAACGCCTTCGTCACGGTCGCGAGGGATTATTTTCAACTGCAAACGTTGCGTTTGGATTTGAACGGGCAGCCAAGATTGCAGGGCAACATTTTCCTCCCGGTATCTCTCTCGAAACTGCAAACCCAGGGCAATTGGCTGGCGGCGCTGAGCGACGATCCCAATTTCGATCTCGACCTTGCTCTTGACTCAATGGACCTCGCCGAACTCGCAGCCGCGCTGACAACACAGCCGAAAATGTCGGGCCTGGTGTCCGGGCATCTGGGCATTTATGGGACGCCGTCATCGCTCCAGGGAAAATCAATCGTTCACCTGCGCGATTTTGTTTTCGCTCACGAGCCGCGACTTTCCGTCGGTTTGGAAGCCCAGGCCCGCCTCGGAACCGTCGACCTCAAGGCCACTGCCCTCGCGCGTCGCTCGGACCCGGTGAATCTCGAAGGGTCGTTCCCATTGAAACTCGAGAAACGGGAGGCAGGGTACGCTTTCAACACCGACGGGCCGATTTCCGGCACGCTGAACTTTCCGGCGGTTTTTCTGCCGAACCTGCCGGTCTACCTTTCGCGCCGAATGTTTGTCGATGGAATCTTGAGCGGCCGGCTCTCCATTTCCGACTCGCGGCGCCACCCGCAACTCCGCGGCACCGCGCACTTGCTCAACGCCAGGCCCCTGGGTGGCGCGCCGTTTTCAACGGCGCTTACGTTCGAAGGCCAAACCGCCACGATAGATTTTGCGCGCGTTGGTCAGACGAACCTTCGTTACGCTTCCGCGTTAGCCGCGGCCAGGTGCACGGCGCGCGGAGAAATTGAGTTCCGCGATCTGACCGATATCAGGGTGGAAATTCTCCCGAACGAACCGCTGATTGCGTTGACACTTTTAGGGCCGGACGATTGCGTCGATGGCATCGAGCTTTCACTCAATGGCGTCACCGGTTCGCGAGGACAGCGGATCGACGAACTTCGTTTTCGCGGCTCCCTTTTTGAGCCGAACTGGACGATTTCGCTCAGCGAAAGGCACGCGGACGATCCGCTGGCCATGCTTATGCAGACGGGTTCATCCCGGACCTTTCCACTCTGCCACGATCTCCAGCCGGCTGGGAAAACTCTGATGCTTGGGACCGCCCGCCTCCTTTTTCCGTGAGGTGGCAGTGATCGTGCGGGCGTTGCACTGCTTGTCATCCCGAGCCGCGCAGACGGCGAGGGACCTCGCGGGCGCTCAAGCGCTTCCGCGACACGAAAGGCGTTCACGGCGGATGAATCGCGATCGTTTTCTTGAGTGACGCCACGTGCGTGGGGGAGGTCCCTCGCCGTCTGCGCGGCTCGGGATGACAGCCAGGGGCTAAGCTAGGCGACAACCTGATTCGCCGTTGCTTCCGTCTTCAGCCACGGCGCGAGCTTGTCGCGCAGTTCCGGCGTCATCTTCACCCGCAGATCGAGCCCCGCTTCCATCTGCAACGATTCCCCGTCGGGGCGGCAGAACATTAATCTCACCGGCTGAAGTCCCGGCGATGCCGCCAGCGCTGCCTGCACCTGCCGGAATTCATCCGCGTTGGCCGTGGGCGAGAAGCGCAAGACCAGCGGCGGCGTAAGTGCCTTCGCCTTTTGCGCCACCGCGCGCAGCGCATCGTCACGCTTATCGAGCGTCCCCTGCACCGCAATGACCCGTCCAAGCGCGAGAGCGTCCAAAATCGTGGTGTACACTTCATTCCAGAGAACGACTTCGAGCGTGGCGCTAAGGTCCTCGAGCCAGACCACCGCAAAGGGCTTGCCCTCTTTCTTGGTGAATTTCTTGTCCACCTGCACAATCGCGCCGCCAATCCGGAACGACGCGCGATCCGGCAGCTCATTCAGCGACGCGATCGTTTGATATTTCCCCTCTGAGAGCAGCGTGGCGTAGGCATCGAGCGGATGCCCGGTGACATAAAAACCGAGCAGCTCTTTCTCGTACGACATCTTCTCGTGCTCCGTCCAGGGAACCACTCGATGCGCGCTCGGTTTCGAGGCGGGCGGGGGCATGTCGTCGAAAAGCGAGACCTGGCCGCTGGCCCGGTCTCGATGCGTCGCTGACGCGGCCGCGAGCGACTCGTCGATGCAAGCGAAGAGTTCCGTGCGTTCGCGGCCGAGGAAATCGAACGCACCGCATTTCACGAGGCTCTCCAGCATTTTGCGATTGGCGATGCGCGAATCGAGCCGCCGGCAGAAATCTTCCAGCGAAGTGAATTCACCCCGCTCCACGCGCTCCCGGATCGCCAATTCCATCGCGCCCTGTCCCACATTTTTGATCGCGGCGAGGCCATAGCGAATAGCATGAATCCCCTGTGGCGTTTTTTCCGGGCTGAATTTCAAGCCGCTCCGGTTCACGTCGGGAGGCAGGATCGGAATTCCCATCCGCTTGCACTCACCGACGAAGGTCGAAATCTTGTCGGTGTTGTTGATCTCGTTGCTCAGCAAACCGGCCATGAATTCGACCGGGTAGTTCGCCTTCAGATAGGCGGTCTGATAACTGATCAATCCGTAGGCCGCGCTGTGGCTCTTGTTGAACCCGTAGCCGGCAAATTTCTCGAGCAAATCGAAGATCGCGTTCGCCTTTTTCTCCGGGATTTTGTTCGTCCGCGCGCAGCCCTCGATAAAGTTGGCGCGCTCCAGCGCCATCTTCGCGCGGTCCTTCTTGCCCATCGCCCGCCGGAGCAGATCGGCCTGACCTAACGAGTACCCCCCCAGCCGGCTCGCCGCTGCCATAACCTGCTCCTGGTAAATCATTACGCCGTAGGTATCCGCGCAGACTTCCTCCAGGAGCGGATGCTCGTATTTGATTTTCGCCAGGCCCTTTTTCCGTTTGATGTAATCCGGAATCAGATCCATCGGACCGGGCCGGTAGAGCGCGCTCAACGCGATAATGTCGTCGATCGATTTGAAATCGAACTGTTTGCAGAAGCCGGTCATGCCGCCTTCCAATTGGAAAATGCCGATGGTCTCGGCGCGATTGAGCAGGGCAAAAGTCGCCGCATCATCCATCTGAATCTGTTCCAGCGAGAAATGCGGGAGGCGCTGCCGGATGAGTTCGACGGCGTCGTGCAGAACGGTCAGCGTCCGCAATCCAAGGAAATCCATCTTGAGCAGGCCGAGATCGTTGAGCGGGCCCATCGGATACTGCGTGATCACCTCTTTCTCCTTCGGATCGCGACGCAGCGGGACGTATTCCGAGAGATCGCGATCGCCGATGACGATGCCGGCAGCGTGCACTCCGAAGTTGCGCGACCGGCCTTCGAGCAAGATCGCGTGGTCCCACAGCTGTTTCGTCGCCGCTTCCGTCTCGATCGCGCGTCGCAACTCCGGGTTGGCCGCCGCTGATTCCGTGAGCGTGATGTTTTGCTGGCCGGGCCCGGCCGGAATCATGCGCGCGAGCCGGTCTGCATCGCCGTAGGAAAGCCCAATGACCCGGCCGACGTCACGCACGGCGCTTTTCGCGTTCATCTTGTTAAAGGTCACGATCTGCGAAACCCGGCGGTCGCCGTACTTTTGCCGCACGTATTCGAGCACTTCGCCACGCCGCTCCTTGCAGAAATCGACGTCGATATCGGGCGGCGAAACGCGTTCCGGATTCAGGAAGCGCTCGAAGATGAGGCCGAATTGCAACGGATCGATGTCCGTGATTCCCAGGACGTAGGCGGCCAGGGAGCCGGCGGCCGACCCGCGGCCCGGGCCCACCGGGATCCCCCGTTGTTTCGCAAAATGGATGAAGTCCCAGACGATCAGGAAATAACTGACGAATCCCGCTTTCTCGAGGACACCCACTTCGTAGTCGAGCCGTTTGGCCAATTCCGGATCGGTTTCCGCGCGTTCGCCAAAACGGTCGCGGAGGCCTTTGGCACAAAGCTCTCGCAGATACGCCTCGCGCGTTTTGCCTTCGGGCGCCGGGTAATCGGGGTACTTCGAAACGTTGAACTCGAGCGTCAGGTTGATGCGATCGGCGATCGAGATCGTATTCGCAATCGCCTCGGGATGCTCCGGGAAAAGCGCCCGCATTTCGTCGGGCGACTTGAAGTATAACTCCGGCGGATAGCGCATTCGCCTTTCGTCCTGGACCATCTTGCCGGTGCCGATGCAGACCATGACATCGTGCGTTTCGTGGTGGCTCCGTTCCAGAAAATGCACGTCGTTCGCGGCGACCAGCCCGAGCCCAAACTCGCGCGCGAGGCGCGGCAGCATCTGATTGCATTTGTGTTGCGCTTCGATGCCGTGGTCGTGCATTTCCAGGAAGAAATTTTCCGCGCTGAAGATGTCGCGAAATTCCGCCACGCTCTGGCGCGCCTTGGCCAGATTATCCGACTGGATCGCCATGTTGATCTCGCCCTTGAGGCAACCGCTCAACCCGATCAGACCGGCCGAGTGCGCCGCGAGAAGTTCCTTGTCGATCCGCGGTTTGTAATGAAAGCCGTCGAGATGCGCCTTCGAAACCAGCTTGACCAGGTTGCGATACCCGGCCTCGTCCTTCGCCAGCAGAGTGAAATGGTAAGCTGCGTCGCGTTGATTATTAGGGCGGTCCTTGATCGAGCCGGGCGCCATGTACGCCTCGCAACCGATGATCGGTTTGATCCCTGTCTTGGTCGCCTCCTGGTAAAACTCGATGGCGCCGTGCAGATTTCCGTGGTCGGTTATCGCCACCGCCGGCATCTCGAATTCCGCCGCCTTTTTCATTAGTTCCTTCATCCGCACCGCCCCATCGAGGAAGGAATATTCCGTGTGGAGGTGGAGGTGAACGAAGGAATCGGCAGGCATCCGACCGCATTATAAACTGCGCATCCGCGGCGGCAAATTCGCGAGGGAAAATGCTCCGTCGCTCTGCACAGATTGGCGGGACCTCGCACAAAGGTCACAAAGTTTCACCAAGTCCGTTGTGACCTTCGTGTCCTTTGTGCGATGAACTTTTGTGGCGTCGCCATGGGAAAATCGCGCCCCAAAAATTTGGGGGTTGCACGTTTTCAGCGGCGTTGCTAAGAGAGCACGTGCGGCGAGTCTCCGATTCGGATTTAGAGCGCAATCGTTCCGGGATTCCGCGCATCAAAACTTCATGCGATTGAACATCCACCCGCAACTTTACTCCACATGAAAAAACTCGAAGCGATCATCAAGCCGTTCAAACTCGAGGAAGTAAAGGAAGCCCTGGCCGAACTTGGCATCGAGGGCATGACGGTCACGGAAGTAAAGGGCTTCGGGCGCCAGAAAGGTCACACCGAAATTTATCGCGGCAGCGAATACACGGTCGATTTTCTCCCGAAAGTGAAAGTCGAAGTCGTGCTCGCCGATGAGATGGTGGACAAAGCCGTCACCGTCGTCGTGGCCGCGGCCAAGACCGGCAAGATCGGCGACGGCAAAGTTTTCGTGCTCCCGGTCGAGCACGCCGTGCGCATTCGCACGGAAGAGATCGGCGAAAAAGCGGTGTGACGGCGGAGGTTGATGGTTGAGAGTTGATGGTTGATCGACTCCTGCCAACGACCATTCGATCCTGCATCCCTGACCCTGCGTGCGCCGCCTCAAGCGATGAGCGATAGAATTTTGCTTTCCATCAACTCTCAACCATCAACCATCAACCATTGAATATGGCCAAAGACAAAGACAAAACCCCTTCCGATGTCAGCAAAATGATCAAGGACCACGAGGTGAAACTCGTGGACTTCAAGTTCACCGATCTGCCGGGCGCCTGGCAGCATTTCACCACCACTCTGACCGAGTACAGCGAGGAGATCTTCACCGAGGGCCTCGGTTTCGACGGCTCCAGCATTCGCGGCTGGCGCGCGATCAATGCCAGCGACATGCTGGTCATCCCCGACCCCAGCACGGCCTGGATCGATGTCTTTAACGCCGAGCCGACCCTCAGCCTCATTTGCACCATCGTCGATCCGATTACGCGCGAACCGTACGATCGCGACCCGCGCGGCGTCGCCGAAAAGGCCGAAGCGTATCTCCAAAGCACCGGCATCGCCGACACCGCTTTCTTTGGCCCCGAAGCCGAGTTCTTCATTTTCGACGAAGTCCGTTACAGCTACACCGGCAATTCTTCCTTCCATCTCGTGGACAGCGCGGAAGGCCATTGGAACAGCGGCCGCGAAGAATTCCCGAACCTTGGATACAAGATTCGCGCGAAAGAAGGCTACTTCCCGGTCGGGCCGGCCGACAGCTTGCAGGACATCCGCAACGAGATGTGCCTCGAGCTCGAGAAAGCAGGCATCCCGATCGAGCGGCAGCATCACGAAGTCGCCACAGCCGGCCAGGCCGAGATCGATATCCGTTTCGCGCCGATGAAACAGATGAGCGACTGGATGCAGTACTACAAATACATCATCCGGAACGTGGCGAAGAAGCACAACAAAAGCGTCACGTTCATGCCCAAGCCGCTCTACGGCGACAACGGCTCCGGCATGCACACCCACATGTCGCTCTGGAAAGATGGCAAACCGCTTTTTGCCGGGAACGGTTACGCCGGGCTGAGCGAGATGGCGCTCTTCTTCATCGGCGGAATCTTGCGGCACGCCCCCGCGCTCACCTGCATCACCAACCCGACCACGAACAGCTACAAACGCCTGGTCCCTGGCTTCGAAGCGCCCGTCAATCTCGCTTACTCCGCCCGCAACCGCTCCGCCGCGATTCGCATCCCCACCTACTCGGCGAATCCGAAATCCAAACGAATCGAGTTCCGCACACCGGACGCCGCGGCGAACCCCTACATCGCCTTCTCCGCGCTCCTGCTGGCCGGACTCGATGGAATCCAAAGCCGCATCGATCCCGGCGATCCGCTCGACAAGAACCTCTACGAGCTGCCGCCCGAAGAACTCGCCAACGTCCCGAGCGTCCCCGATTCTCTCATCGGCGCGATCAAAGCGCTGGAGGCAGATCATTCCTTCCTACTCAAAGGCGATGTCTTCAACGCCGACTTCGTCGCGAACTGGATCGAGATGAAGCAAAAGGAATACGACGCCCTCCGCCTCCGTCCCCACCCGTACGAATTCGCGATGTACTACGACGTGTAAAGGCCACAGCGTCGTCATGCAGTTCCCCCGATAACTTGTTTAGGCGGTAGAAGAACGTATGCCCGATGATTCTGCTTCTCGAGGCGTTCGCGCGCTTCTACCATGAACAAGGAAGAACTTAAGCGGCAGGTTTTGCATCAAAGTGGCGAGGCGTTGGGACAGTTTCTCGCAACTTCGATGGTCGCCATAGCTTACCATGATGAACACGGGCTTAATGATTACGGCTCCGGCACGTGCGTTTACTATCGTGATCAATATCTGATCATGACAGCCGCTCATGTAATAGAGGACCTTCCAAAGGAGAATCTGACACTTGTTTATGCGAAAGGTTGCTCGAATGCGGCCGTCCCTATCTTGGCGTCTTATTTCCGCAAGGATTCCGTTAGCCGGTTGGACGTCGGTTTCCTCATGCTCGATCCTGACGTTGCGCATCGTCTCGGCAAGAACTTTCTTACCGTTGACTCTTTCGAAACCGCGCCTCTGAATCTAGCGACTGATCTTGTTGCTCTCAACGGCTTCCCTGGCGGATGGTTTCATCACGAGGGACGCAAGCATTGCCAATTTACGTCGCTGACCTTTGTTACCCTGTGCGACGAGATAGACCAGTGGCACCGACCAATTAACTTGGATGTTCAGATCGAAGTCGGATATCCAGACGTCGTCCAAGAAGCGGCCACCCATCAACATGTCGAAATGCCAAATGTTGAAGGCATGAGTGGAGGTGGAATGTGGGTTCTTAACATCAACCCAAGACGACTGTGGTCACCAGAGTATAGTAAGCTCGTCGGAATAATTACGCTCTGGAACGAATCAAAAGAATATGTTCGCGGCAATCGGGTTGGGCATTGGCTCAAGTTTGTTGATGAAATACTGGACAACCCCTAACGATTCGATGCAGACCTGCCCGGGCTCGGCGGGATCGAGTGGGAGCGGCGGGATTGGTTTGCGCTCCTCGCACGCCACCAATACGTGCCAGATGACGGACGGCGAGCCTTTGACAATCGGTTCGCCTTGACTCGCAGACCGAACACACCAAGCTTGCCACGTGAGCTTGACCGCGGACAAAATGCGAACGGAGTTGGCCACTCTAACCGAGGCCGAACGCGCGGATTTGGCTCGTTTTCTCCTTCAGTCGCTCGACGCCGGTTCCGACAACGATGCGGAGGCTGCGTGGGACGCCGAGTTGGAACGGCGCGCCGGCGAGCTCCACAGCGGCCACGAATCCGGCGAGTCAGCCGATAAGGTATTCTCTGAGCTTCGCGCCAAGCATTCGTGAAGCCCGTTTTGGTTCACACCGCCGCAAGGGTTGAGCTTGATGAGGCCATGGGATTTTACGAAAGCCGAGCGAGCGGACTTGGTCTTGATCTTCAGACGAAGGTCGAGAAGGCGGTAGCGGCTATTCAGCGACACCCTGAGAGCTGGCCAAGACATAAGGATACCGCGTTTCGCAAGTTCTTCGTCGAACGCTTTCCGTTTACAGTTTTCTATGTGGATTTAGCGGATTGTATCTGGATCGTTGCGGTTGCTCACGGTAGCCGACGGCCCGACTATTGGCACCGACGCAAGCAGGACTGATCGATTACGTAACACTCATGAACAAAGTAAACACGAAAGAGATGGCTGAGTTGTCCTGGGCTTCCCCAAAAGGAAAGTTCGTGGGAGTAGGCAAACAGGTCTCAGAGGCATTGGGAAGAAAGCCATCTCGACGGATCTGAGGGAGCGACATCCTTTTGATGTTGAGATCTGCCGCGTCCCTCCTGGGAAAACGCCTACTCCTATCACTCACACAGCGCGCAATGGGAATTTTACCACGTGATTTCAGGCAAAGGCATCGTCCGCCACAAGGATGGGATGACACCGATCGAGGAGGGCGACGCTTTCATCTTCAAACCGGACGAGCCTCACCAACTCATCAACGACGGCTCCGAGGATCTTGTCCTCTACGTCGTCGCAGACAACCCGATCGCTGAATCCTCCTATTTTCATGACAGGAAGAAATGGCTGGTGCGTTTGCCTGAACGCGCGATGATCCGCTCCGAGAACCTGGAGTATTACGATGCGGAAGAATGAATCAGGAAAACAGGAAATGAGGAATGTGATTCCGACTCCCTCCTGCTTTCCTTTCCTGATTCGATTTGGTCTCGCGGAGCTAGCTCGAGGAGCGCTGCTGATCGCGATCGTGTTGCTGGCCTTTCTGGTCCTGGCGCGACCCTTGAAGGCGCAGGGTTCAAACGACGCGACGCCGTTTGGGCAGATCAGCGAAGTGGATGTCGATCAACTGATGAAGTTCGGCCGGGCCAGGGACTTCGACCTGCAACCCGAGATGGAGCGCATCTACAAGAAGGACGAAGAGGCGCTCGCGCGGCTCTTTCGCTTCACGCTCAAATTCAAGAAGTTCGACCGCAAGGCGCGGACGTATGGCCAAATCATGTACAGTTGCTGGCTCCGATTCGGTGAGCTTTACGGTGTCGACTTGTATCTCAAGGTCCTCGATCGGCAACCCGAGGAAGTGCAACAGCGGGTGAGAGATTTCCTGTATTATCCGCTTCTGCGCGTGCCCAGGGAGAAACGAAAGGAAAACCTGGAGGAGATCCGCCGGATGTATCCCAGGCTTTTCCCGGCTGATTTCCAATTCGGACGGAACGACCCGATCTTCTAAGAACGGGCTTCCCGGGAATCCATACGGATGATTTTTCCGCGACTGTCTGACGCGCAGCGGAGGCGGATCCGTTTCATCGAGTGGATCGTGGCCGCCCTATTCGCCGCGCTCGTTGTCATTTTCCATTTCGCGAACCTGACGCACGCAGGCGGGCTGTGGAGGGACGAAGCCGCCGCGGTGAACCTCGCCCTCTTTCCCTCCCTGGGCGAAACCTGGTCGCACCTCGAACATGAATCTTTCCCGCTCTTGCTGACCCTGCTCATGGGGGCGTGGAACGCGCTTGGCCTTGGGAGCAGCGATCTGGCCTGGCGCAGCTTCGGGATGCTCGTTGGGCTGGCTGGGCTCGCTGCCCTCTGGTGGAACGCGTGGCGGTTCTCGGCGTCGCCGCCGCTGATCTCGATGCTTCTTTTCGGTTTGAGTCCAACGACGATCCGCTGGGGCGATTCGCTGCGAGCTTATGGACTCGGTGTTGTTTTCCTCCTCATCGCCCTGGGCTTGATCTGGAACGTTGTCCGCTCGCCTTCCCGTCCGGCGGTGTTGCTCGCGATGGGCGCTGGCATCCTGGCCGCGCAAACGCTCTATCAAAGCCTCTTCATCCTTGCGGCGTTTTGCCTGGGCGGAGTGGCGGTGGCCGCGCGACGAGGAGATTTCAAACGGGCGCTTCTTGTTATTTCCGTCGCCATTCCGGCGGCGCTCTCGCTCCTTCCCTACCTCGGCGTGATCAGGCGGGCGAACGAATGGAACGTGGCCACGGAAGTTCCGATCGATCTGCCCCGCATCTGGCTGGTGCTGCATCGGGCGCTGAGTGATCCCGGCCCGTTGATGTTCTGGCTCTGGGCGGTCTTTTTCGTGGGGGCCATCGTCATAGGCTGCGCCGTCCTTTTACCAGGAAGGAAGCACGCTTCAGTTCGCGGTGACGATAGTGATCTGGCCTGGTTTCTCCTCACGATCATGATCGCGATAACGGTCGCCTATTACATTTTTCTCAAGCTCTTGAAATTCCCGACCGAGACTTGGTACTACCTGGTTTGGATGGGAGTGACGGCGGTCGCGATCGACGCGCTGGTCGCTCGGATCGTGCGCGACGGCTGGGCCCGGGCGATCCGGCTGGTCGCGGTTGTCATGGTGGTGGCGGCATTATCCCGGGGCGTTTGGCAGCAGGCCAGGGTCCGCATGACCAATTTGGATCTGGTTGCCCAACGCCTGAGCCAGGAGGTAGCAAGGGAGGATTTGGTTTTGATTCACCCGTGGTTCTGCGGAGTCACATTTCAACGTTATTACAAAGGCAGCGCCGAGTGGTCGACCCTGCCGCCGCTCACCGATCATCGGCTGCAACGGCTCGATTTGTTCAAGGCGCAGATGCAACTCGAGGCCCCAATCCAACCCGTGCTGGAAAAAATGGAAGCGACGCTCCGCGCCGGCCACATCGTCTGGCTCGTGGGCTATTACCCTTTTTCGAATCCGCCTCGTCCCGCGCCGAAGCTGCCGCGCGCGGGCGAAGGTCCCGAGGGCTGGCGCGGCTCCCCATACATGGTGGCTTATGGCATGGAAGTGGCCTACTTCATTCAATCGCATGCGCTGGAAGGCGCGTCTTTAAAGCTGCCCTCGACCCAGGCAGTGAATCCCTTCGAAAATCTCCCGGTCAGGGCCGTCTCCGGATGGCGATCGCCCCGGTTCTAGCGGCCACCGCACCAATAAAACTTGCTTTCGACGGCAAATTTTTTTCTACTGCAACGTCAGCGCAGCGGGTGACCGCGCAAAACATCAACCGAGGAAATCCTTATGTGGCCTCCCAAATTCAGCGATTGTATCGAAGCCTGTAATATCGCGCGTCGCCGGTGCGAACGCGCGGTCACAGCTGGCCTGGCCCAGCCTGATGTAAACACCGTCACGCAGGTCATCGTCATCGCACGCGACGTTGCTCGCATCGCGACGCTGACCAGCCAGCTCCTCGAGCGAGGCTCGAAATACGCCTACCCCATTTGCGAGGTTTGCGCGCGCGCCTGTGACGAGCTGGCGAAAGCCTGCGCCAAGCATCCCAAGGTCGAAGCTTTCTCCCGTTGCGCGGAAGCTTGCCGCAAGTGCGCCGAGGAATGCGCCAAGCTGGCCAAGCAAAAACGCAAAGCGTAGTTGCTTCGGGGTTGCCGGCGGCGCGGATGGGATCGATGAAGGCGCCCCTCCGATTCGCGGTTATGTCCGCCCTCGCTCTGGCCTTCGTGACTTTCCTGCCTTTGTACGTGGAGCGGACGATGACGCGGATAATGTTCGCCGACGGCAGCGGCGGCGCCATCGAGTGGAACTGGAAGATCTGCACTTTGTGGACGTTCTTCTCGGACTACCGCTACTTTCGTCACCACCCGCATCCGGAACTTTGGATCGCTGCGAATGTCGCCCTGACAATCGCCTATGCCCTGATAATCGCTCTCCTTACCGTGCGGGTTTTTCGACGTAGGGCCTGGAATGGGTGAAGCCGTTCTGCGGTTCCCCTTTTCCCGGCTTTCTTAGAACCTTCCAAGCTCCCGGAACCACCGCAGGGCGCGCCGCACCTCGGACATCTTCAACTTGTGCTGGCCGTCGAATCGTTCCAGGCGCACGCGCTTGAAGCCAGTGCGCTCCAGCGAGGCTTTGACGAGATCGTGGGCTTGCGGGGTGGCAACGCTGTCGCCGGTGCCGCTGCTGAGCCAAACCGGCACCTCGAGAAACCCCCGGCCCGGCTGATAGGTCATGTAACTTTCGCCCAGGCGGTCCTGGTTAATGCCGCTAAGAAAGAAACCGCAGATCCTGACCGACCCGGTCTTGGCCAGCATCGCTCCCAAGGCCCCGCTGCGTTTGGCGCCTCCCGAAAAGCCCGCAAAAGCGATCGGCCATTTGGCCGATTGAGGCCAGTCCTTCCGCATCGCCTCCAGCGCCGCGGCCAGCAGGCCGAGCCGCCACTGGGTGGAATCGATGCGCGGCTTGATCGTCGCATCCGGGCCGAGAACGACCCAGCCCTCGGCCGTTCCAGGAGGGCGGTACCACTCGACGTCCATCGCGCTGGTGCGGTCGAAATCGCTCGTTGAAGTCACGACCAGGATCGGCCAGGGACGCCCGGGATCAAAGCCCGGCGGAAAGGCCAGGACCGCCCGCCCTGTTTCGACCCGCGGATTGCCGCCTTGGGCGGCGACATCCTGGAAATACTTTGCGACGGGGAAACGAATCTCCAGCGCGCGGCCGCCCTGGACTTGCTGGCCCGCCAACGAAGCGCCGTGACTTGTGGCAACAGAAAGCCAGAGCAATCCGATAAGCAGCAGGCGCATGATTCTATGATGCTCTAGCCCCGGAGCGGCGGTTTGCAACCGCCGTGCTAATAGGCCGGCGGTTACAAACCGCCGCTCCTTGTTTCTACCGGCCACGTCACAACTTTCGGAACGTCGCGTTTGCCTGAACGAGATCGCCGTCGCGCGCGTGGACAATATTCGACAAGCCGCAGAGTTTGAAGCCGCGGCCGGCCAGAAATTCGTTCATCTCCCAGAAGAGCCAGGCGCCCGCGTAGAGCTGCTCGAAAAAGACCTCGGTATAAATCACTCGCACGCGCTCGAGCACCGCTTCGCCTCCCGTGAGGACGAATCGTTCGGCGCCCTGGAGGTCGAGCTTGAGGAGATCCACGGTTTGCAATCCCTGCTCTTCCATCAGCGCCGGCAGCGTGATCGTCGGCACTGAAACCGTTTGGGCAACACGAAGATCGCGGCCAAACCATTCGTCGTTGCGGGGATCGATGGGCAGCAGCGAGCTCGAGTTTACGTGCCGGTTGATTTCAAACCGCGCCGTCCCCTTCTGGTCGGAGAGCGCAGCGGAGACGACGGAAACGCCCGCCTGGCCGGCATACCGGCTGCGCAATTCCTCCGCGCGGGCCGGGATCGCCTCGACCAGGACGATCCGCCGCGGCCGATGCAAGAGCAGGAAGGCATCGGTGAAAGACCCGTTGCTGGCGCCGCCGTCGATCACGGAACGATATTCCAGCCGCGGGAGATGCCGGAGGTTTCGGTAGGCGCGCCGATATTGCTTATCGAAGAGCGCCCTGAATTGTTGTCCAAGAGGCGTCACGAGATCGGCCTTGTTCTCGGACTAGGCTTCCGTGCGGTAGGCGGTTTCATCGGCGGCGATTGAACGGCCGGCCCGACGCCGGCTGCGAACTGTTACACACGGGGAGCGACCGCGTCACCATGAAATACCTTGCAACTTCGCCCAAGAGTCTCATCTTCGAAGCCAGGCGATGATATTCCTCGGTTTCATGAATATTGGGGGTCAGGAAATCTTCCTGGTCCTGCTGATCATTCTTCTCCTTTTTGGGGCGAAGAAATTGCCGGAGCTGGCGCGCGGGATGGGCTCGGCGCTGAAGGAATTTCAGAAGGCGAAAGACGAATTCAGCGACGAGCTGCATAAGACGGACGTGGCCAAAAGCCAGCCAGATGTCCGCTCGCCCGAGGCGACCGTTCCGCGGATCGACAGCGCGGCGGCAGCTCCATCCGCGGTCGAGCGGGCTCCAGAACAGGCTGAAATCCCCAGGGACAGAACGGACCGGGTCTAGCTTCCAGGCTAGTTGACGTTTGACCGGCGTTGCGACACAGTCGCGCCTCGCATATGCCGTTTGCGGCGAGCGTCCCGCCTTATCCACTTAGTGCCATGTCCGAAACTGATCTCCGCCCTCGCATCAAGGAAATGCTGGTCAAGAATCTGATGCTGCAAACGACGGCCGATCAGATTGACGACGACCTCCCGCTCTTCGGTCCCGGCGGCCTCGGGCTCGATTCGATCGACGCGCTGGAGCTTGTCGTCAGCATGGAAAAGACCTTCGGCGTCGGCGTCCCGAATTCCGAGATCGCCGCCAAAGCGCTTCGAAGCGTGAATACCATTCACGATTACATTCTCGAAAAGCAGGCGGCCAACCCGGCTTAGCGAACGGGGCAAAGCCATGGCGACGCGGCGCGAGGATGCCGGCGTTCGAGCCTCTACCCGGGCTTCGTCGCGTTAATTGCGTCGATGAGTTGACGGAAGCGGCCGAAGCTGCGGCGATGCGGAGTCAAGACCAGCCGAGGCAAGTTCCAAATTTCGGGCTCGTTCTTTTCCTGTCGCAGCGCGCTGCCTTGCCCGATTTGGCCGGTTCGCACGAGGTCGGAAAAGTCTTCATTTAGCCTCGCCAGCGCGATCTCCGAGAGTTTTTGGTTGATCCGGATGACCAGCCGTTCGCCGACCCAGCGGGAGGACTGATAGACACTGTAGAAGTGCAGAATTTCCCGCACCGCCTCGGCGACGTTCGGGACGGTTTTGAAAAAGTGAAAGTCTTCCGGGCCGATGTACCCGAACTTCAAGAGATGTTCGGTGAGAAATTTCAGCCAGGTTTGCCAATAAGTTCCGCCGGGCCGATCGAGGAGCACGACCGGAATGATCCGCGCCTTGCCGCTCTGCATGAGCGTGAGCACTTCGAAGGTTTCGTCCATGGTGCCGACGCCCCCGGGGAAGAGAGCGAAAGCATGGGTTTCCTTCACGAAGTTGAGTTTGCGTGTGAAGAAATAATTGAAGTTGATGAGCTTGGGGTCGCCCTGGATCGTGACATTGGCCTGCTGCTCGAAGGGAAGGCGGATATTGAGGCCGAAGCTATGCTCGCGGCCGGCCCCGCGTTGCGCGGCGCCCATGATGCCGTCCCCGCCGCCGGTGATGACCATGAAGTTGTGCGCAACAATTTCGCGCGCGAACTCTTCCGCGACGTGATATTGCGCCTCGCTGGGCGGCGTCCGGGCCGAGCCGAAGACGCAGACCTTCCGGAACTGGCGGTAGCCCGAGAAGACTTTCGCAGCGTAACGCATTTCCTTCAGCGACCTGTTCATCAGCTTTAGGTCGCCGGTGCCCATCCGATCTCGCGCCATTTTCAAGGCGGTAACGATCATTTCCTCGATCAACTCCGGGGAGTTTTCTCCGCCCCAATCGGCCACCAGTTCGCGCACGCGAGCATCGAAAGGCGGGTCGATCGACGATTGGCGGCGGTTAGGCTGATCGTGCGTGGCGCCTGCCGTAAAATCTTCCACTGCGAACTTTCGGCTACGGCCTGTGGAAGCGCACGGAGAAAATTGGTGGATCGTGCGCTCCGCGCGCGATGGCATTTTGCGCGCCGCGGAGGCGCGGACGCATTGGCATCGAGCGCGGAGCGCTCGATCCACCTCGCCGTCCGGCTGGCGACCGCCCTACCGAATCAGATCGGAGAGAATCTCGTGCGTGTGGCGAATCGGCAAAGAGTAATGACCGGCCTCGTCTACGAGATGGAATTCGCAGTGCGGGAGACGCGCCGCGATTTGCTCCGCGAGCCGGAAGGAAAAGGTCCGATCTTTTTTCCCGTGCCAGAGCCGCACCGGCACTTCCACCTCTTCCAGCGAAAAACCCCAGGGCTTCGCATAAATCTCGGCGTCAGTCACCACTCCCGCCGCGGATGAGCGCCACGCCTGCCGCGCGCTTTCGAAGCAAGCCTCAAACGAGCGGGAATCACGCAAGACATTCGCATCGCACGGCTGAAGAAGCTTAAGCAGAAGCGGGCGGACGCGAATTGGCAGCTTCATCAATGCGAACGGTCGCAGGATGTGAAACAGGATCCGCAACAATCCTGGGTGCAATCCCCGCAGTGCGAGCAGCCAGTTGTAGAACTTGAGCAAGCCGCTGCGGTCCTCCAGCTCGGCGATTGGCGGCGCGCCGCTCACGACGGCAATCGCTTCAACCCGCTCCGGCATCGCCCACGCCGTGGCGTAGGCGTAAGGCGCTCCGCCGGAAATGGCCAGGATCCGGAAACGATCGATCCCCAGATGGGCCGCGAGCTCGCGCATCAAGGGCGCCCAATCGAGGAGCGTCCGGTCCGGATGAAAATTCGAATCGCGAATCCCGGGCCGATCTGGCGAGATGATCCGCACCCCCAGCTCCCGCGCCGCATCATGGGTCAACTCCGCCATCGAGCGGGAGCTGGGCCAGCCGTGGCAGAAGAAAACCGGCGCCCCATTCGGATCTCCGTACTCGGAGTAGGCCAACTGCGCACCGCTTTGGAGCTGAAAAATTCGGGCCTCGGGCTGCACAAAACAGTGTAGGGGCAGTCCATGGCGTTGGCACGAAGCCGGATTTACAAAAATGGACTCACCACGCTTTTCAAACTTGGGAATAACTGCTTCGTGAACTCTCCCCTTCCCCTGGAGCCCGGTCGGGCGATTAGCCGCTCATCCGGTCGGATGCGCGGAGGGACCAAACCAAGAGGCTGTCCTACGATGGGCGGGGGCGGGAAGATTATCATACCTGGGATGGAGGTGCGGCGCCTGGGATCGACCGGGAGTGGGACCCGGCCAACCGGTTGCTCTGGCTCCAAAACAGTTTTTCGAAGATCGATTACAGCTACGACCAGGCTGGGCAGGTGCGGACGGAAGGCACCACGGTGATGGGAAGCGGAGGGCTCAGGCAATTTGACCTACGACCGCTATCCAACCGGCGAAGTCTCCCGCCTGATTTATCCCAATGGGACAGTGGTGAACCGCAATTACACGGGCCGTGGGCAACTGTCGGGTGTCGGCTGGGGTAATGGGAGCACGAGCTACGCTTACTGGCCAGATGGGAAAGTAGACTATCAGGCTCGCACAAACGGCGTGACGACCAGATACGGGTATGATGGGCGGGGAATGATCAGCTCGGTGTTGCACGAGAAGGACAATCAGAGTCTGGCGTCCCGGGAATATTGGCGGGACAACCGGGACCGGATCGTGGCGTGGAAGCGGGGGACGGTCAACGTCCCAAACGTGATGGAGACCGGGCGTGGGGACCGTTATGCCTACGACGCGGAAGGCCAGTTGACCCAGGCGTCTTATCGGGCGTTGAACCCGGAACCGTGGTTGACCTTGAGCGACCCGAAGCGGAGCGACAGCTTCCAGTATGATGCGCTGGGCAACCGCTATGGCGCGGCGCAGGTGGCGAGCCGCGGGCCAATGACCTTCACTCGGCGGGACAATGGATTGAACCAATATCAGATGTGGTCGCCTTTCTCGGACCTCAAGTACGACGACAATTGGTTTTCGCCGTGGGTGCCACCGGGGAATGGAGTGACGATGGCGGACGGATATATCACGGCGAGCTACAACGCGCTGAACCAGCCTATGGCGATGGGGAGCACCGGTCTGGGCGGCAACTTTTACTGGTTCTGGCACGATCCGCTGGGGCGATGCGTGAAGCGGTGGCTGGGCAACGGCTCGGGAGCCCCGACGGGTCCCATCACCTATTTTTATTACGATGGATGGAACCTGGTGCAGGACGGACCAAATGCGTCAACCGCGGTTCGCCTCTATGTGCACGGTGGACGGGTGGACGAGATCGTGGCCAGCAAGCTGGGAGGCCAATGGTATCATCATCAGTACGATGCGCGGGGCCACTGCATCCTGCTCACCGACAGCACCGGCACCATCCAGGAGCAGTATGATTATGATGCCTTCGGGATGCCGTATATCTACAACGCCGCGGGAACGTCCCTCGGGAATTCCGGCGGGGTCGGAAACCGGTTTCTCTTTACCGGCCGGGAATGGTTAAAGGACCTGCGAATCTACGATTACCGCTACCGTCATTACCAGCCGGAGCTGGGCCGTTTTCTCCAGCTCGATCCGAAGCAGTTCGAGGCAGGGGATTACAATCTCTATCGCTACTGCCACAACGATCCGGTGAATAAGAGCGATCCGAGCGGATTGGTCGATTTGAGTTATACCCCTAACAATACGAAAATGGCGGACCAATTGGTTTGGGAACCTACGTACAATCCGAAAGAGTTTTTCACGATCGCCGGACACGGTGACGAGAATGGGATAGCAACCGCGCACGGATACGTTTCGATCTCGACCATACTCGCGGACATGGAAAAGGAAGGTTATAAGCCCGGCCAACCGATACTGCTTGTAGTTTGTGAGAGTGGCAGAGGATCCGATCCGTTTGCCGACAAATTTGCGAAAGCTGTCGCTGATAAGTATAAAGTTAAGACAGATGTGTTGGCGCCGACAACCGAATTTGGGGTATTCGAAAGAGGCAAAGCCCCAGTGGTTCTACCCGAACGCGACAAGAATTATACGAAGACGCGGCAATATGACCGAAACAAGAAGGGCGATTTAATTCGGTTTACCGCCACACCAAAGAAAAAGCCATAATGAGTATTCGGCTGTACGTTTTCATTTTCGCTCTGGCCTTGTGCAATAGAGTAGACGGGGCGGCACGACAGAATTCTGTTTTAAAGCCGTTTCGGCAACCTTACGACCTTTCCGTACCTGAAAGGGATCGTCTCGTCGATAGAGCTCTAACTGGAAACGCGACAGCAGCACTAACTCTTTACGACTATTACACCTTCATTGAAAAGCAGCCCCACCTCCGGGAAAAATTCTTGAGGATTGGAGTTCAGGCCGGATCGAAGATTGCCTACGATGCGTTGATAGCTTTTTATGTCAAACCGGGAGGCATATTTCGACCGTATGAAGCTCTCACACTCCGCCGCGAACGTAACCGGCATTTTGCGAGCAAACCGCTTGTTCCCGAGTCGGTCTGGGCCTACGAAGCCTCGAAGGAGTTCCGCTATTCCAACAGTCGAAAGGATTTCGGTCGACGAAAAGACCTCTTACGACTTGCGGAAAGTTTGGGATCGCAGGCAGCAAAAACGGAATAAGCCAATCTTTCGCGGGCGGGGCGATGGAAGATAGAATCGTCGAGGACTCGGGTGTCAGAGGACGTGCTCCTGCGGTCGCAATAGGGAAGGTAAGAATACGAAAGGCATCGCGGCCGGGTCTAAAGGAGGGCAGAAAAGGGGGCAGTGTGGGTTGCCCTGATTTGACGGACAGCTGTGAATCTCGACAAAGTACGGCCATACGGGGTCAGTCCTAAGCGAGGCCATACGAAGCGAGGCCATACGGCCATACGGCGGCCATACGGGGTCAGTCCTAAGTATTGACACATTTTGAAGGGCGCGGCAGGATCCGGTAATGGCGCGTCCCCTTCGCATCCAATACGCGGGGGCGCGCTATCACGTGATGAGCCGCGGCGACCGGCGACAGAACATTTTTCGCTCGGACAAGGATCGGATTCTTTTTCTGGAAACGCTGGCCAGGGCTTGCGGAAAAACGCAGTGGCAGGTCCACGCCTATTGCTTGATGAGCAATCATTTTCATCTCGTGGTGGAAACGCCGGGCGGCAATTTAGTGGCCGGAATGAAATGGCTCCTGGGCACCTACACGATGCGTTTCAATCGGACGCACCGCTACAGCGGACACCTCTTCGGGGGTCGCTATAAGGCGCAGTTGATAGACGAAAGTGCGGCCGGGTATTTGCGCACGGCCGCCGATTATGTGCATCTCAATCCCGCGCGGGCCGGGCTGTTGGGAAAAGGGCAGAATCTGGCGACCTACTGCTGGAGCAGTTACCCGGCGTACTTGGCGGCGGCGCGAAAGCGGCCGGGCTGGCTGCGGGTGGACCGCGTGTTAGGCGAGCATGGGCTTGCCAGAGACGACGCGAAGGGACGTCGTGAATTCGAGCGGCGGCTAGAGAGTCAGCGCCAAACACCCGATGAGACCGAGGTGGCCGTTATGCGAACGGGTTGGCGGCTCGGAGGAGAGGATTTCCTCGATCGGCTCCTGGAGAGATGGAATGGCAAATGGCACGAGCACCACGGCGGGAAAGAAAAGCTGGAAACGGATCTGGAACGCGCGCGTCGCTTGATCGCGGATGAGTTGGCGCGCCGCGGCTGGACGGCGAAGCAACTGGCGCTCGAGCGCAAGGGCCATGCCGTCAAAGTGGCCATCGCGCGTCGGCTGCGGGAGGAGACGACGATGCCGCTGAAATGGATTGCGGCGGAATTACGCATCGGAACCTGGACTCACCTCAACCGACTATTACACATTATCAAATGATTACTTACTTAGGACTGACCCCGATTTCCCGATTTCCCTTGTAAAACCAAGATACAAGTCTGTGAATCTCGGCAGTTGAGCGGTCAGCCGAGTTTTCGCAACTTTCATGTCGGTAGGCGATTCTCGGAATCGTCAACCAGCTGTCTCTCATTGCCCCATAATGGCATGAGACGCAGCACTTTCTTCCGCTCAAGGCGCGTCGTCCACACGAGCACGGTGTTGACGTAAGTCGTCCTGAAATGCTTGCAGTCGCGCAAGGCGATCTGGGTGTCGTGCGACTCGGCGTCGCAATCGAGTCTCGGTGCGGTGCAATCGCTCCCGGCGTCGTGCAATCGCATCTCGGGGTCGCGCAATCGCATCTCGGGGTCGCGGAGGGGCATCTCGGCTGCCTGCAATGGGGTCTCGGCAGGCTGTAACGGCGTCGAAATTTTGCGCTTTTCACGCGCCGGCTTCATTCCGATAATCGCTCCACGCATGCGCACACTCGCTGTCCGCGGTTCGAATCAAGTTATATGAGCGAACATTCACACCCAGGGCACGGGAAGATTTCAGTCCATGGCGATGGAGTGGGGGTGCCATCACCCGAGGGAGTCGAGAGAAGGGCGCGCGAGATCGCGCTCATCGCAGAACGCGACCCCGATGAATTCACGGACGCGGATTGGGACCAGGCACGCCGGGAGTTGCTCGGCTCCGTGGATCCGACCGCTCCCGAGGAGACCCAGGATAACGCGGAAGTGGTCGAGGAATGGAATGTCGTGGCGTCATCCACCGGCCACCGCGCGCCTCGGGTCGAAGACGAAGAGAATCTGGGCGAACAGCTCGTGGCCGACGGGATTGAGGAAGCCGCGCACGACCAGATGCTCGAAGCCCGCAAAGAAGAGCTCGCGCAAGAGGGCTGATTCTTGAAGGCGTCCGATAGCCTCGTGGCGGAGGTGGTGGCCAGACCAGGCGAAGCGCGCCCGGCAGCCCAAACGTCGCTCAGCCGTTCCGAGCGCCTGATTGAAGCATTCCGGCGAGTGCGCGATTTCAGCACTCATCTTTGCCGGAATCTTGAACCGGAAGATTACGTCGTCCAATCGATGCCCGACGTGAGTCCGACAAAATGGCATCTCGCGCACACGAGTTGGTTTTTCGAGACGTTCGTGGTGAAAGTCTGGATGCAACGTTACCGCTCCGAGGTCCCTCAGTACGCCTACCTCTTCAATTCCTACTACAACGCGGCCGGCGACATGCATCGGCGCGACCTCCGCGGATTGATCTCACGTCCAACGGTCTCCGAAACGTATCGATTCCGGGAGTCGATCGACCGGTGCGTCACGATGTTGATTGAAGAGGCCGATGATGCACTCCTCGCCGAAATCGAACGAGTGGTAACACTTGGCCTTCATCACGAGCAACAGCACCAGGAATTGCTGATCACCGACATCAAGCACGTCTTCTCGCAAAATCCCCTCTATCCGGTTTTTCAGGCAGCCGCGGCGGACACGGACGCGGGCAGAGTCGCGCCGCAGCATTTTGCGGAGTTCGAGGAAGCGACCGTTCTGATCGGGCACGACGGGAAGGAATTTTCCTACGACAACGAAGGCCCGCGCCATCGCGCGCTGGTGCCGCGGTTTTCGCTCTCCAACCGCCTGATCACGAATGGAGAATACCTCGCCTTCATGGAAGCCGGCGGATATGCCCGCCCGGAATTCTGGCTTTCGCTGGGCTGGACCACCGTCAACGAGCAGCGGTGGCAGGCGCCGCTCTATTGGGTGCAACGCGACGGGGCCTGGTGGAATTTCACCCTCTCGGGTTTCCGACCGGTGAACGAAGCGGAGCCGGTCACGCACGTGAGCTATTTCGAGGCCGACGCTTATGCGAATTGGGACGGCGCGCGGCTTCCGACTGAATTTGAATGGGAACATGCCGCCTCCGAGTTGCCGATCGAGGGAAACTTCGTCGATCGCCAGCGTTTTCATCCCACGCCCGCCGGCAGCGCGAGTGATGACGATGGATTGCTGCAAATGTTTGGCGATGCCTGGGAGTGGACGCGAAGCGCGTATCTCCCCTACCCCGGCTATCGGGCCGGACCCGGCGCGCTCGGAGAATACAACGGGAAATTCATGTGCAACCAGATGGTGCTGCGCGGCGGATCTTGCGCCACCTCGCGCGATCATGTTCGCCCGACTTATCGGAATTTCTTTCAACCGGAAAAACGCTGGCAGTTCACCGGCATCCGGCTGGCGCGCGACCGGGGATGAGCGGCCCAGCCGGACTGGTCCACGTGCTCGATCTCGAGCCGGTCAGTGAGGATTTTCTCGCCGAGGTCCTCGCCGGCCTTTCCAGCTCACCGCGATCGCTTCCCTGCAAATTCTTTTACGATGAGCGCGGAGCCGAGCTCTTCCAGAAGATCTGCGAACTGCCCGAGTATTACATCACGCGCACCGAGACCGAACTCTTGCGACGCCAGGGCGGTGAAATAGCGGAATCCATCGGCGCGAACGCGGAGTTGATCGGGTTCGGGACGGGCGCCGGACTAAAAACGCGGATGCTGCTCGAGCAGCTCGAGAACCCGATCGCGTATGTGCCGGTGGATATTTCGAAGCAGCGGCTCACCGATTCCGCGGCGGAACTGGGCCGGGCCATGCCCGCGCTCGAGATTCTGCCCGTCTGTGCCGATTACTTGCAGCCCCTGCAATTGCCGAGGGCAACCCGAAAACCGGACCACGTCGCCGTCTATTTCCCCGGCTCGACCATCGGAAATCTCGAGCCGGATATCGCCGAGCATTTCCTGCGGCGCGTCTGCCGGCTTTGTGGCAAGAGCGGCGGACTAATCATTGGCGTCGATCTTCAAAAGGACCGCGGCGTTCTGGAAGCGGCCTACAACGACAGCGCGGGCGTCACCGCGGAATTCAACTTAAACCTGCTCGCGCGGGCGAACCGCGAGCTTGGCGCGGACTTCAACCTCCCGCTCTGGCGGCACCAGTCGATTTACAACGAGCGCCACGGGCGGATCGAGATGCACCTGATCAGCGAAGCGGAACAAACCGTCCATGTGGGCGGCAGGGAATTTCATTTTTCGCGGGGCGAAAAGATTATCACGGAGTTTTCTTACAAGTACACCCAGGAAGGGTTCGCCCGGCTCGCGGTCTCGGCCGGTTTCCGGCTGGCGCGCGTTTGGACGGATCCTCGGCAGTTGTTTGCCGTCTTCCATTTCACCGTGGCAGAATAGCCGCCGGTGAGTGCGCTAGTTCAGCTTCTCTTTCTCCGTTGTCATTCCGAGCGAAGTCGAGGAATCTCTCGCTCTAGATTGGACCACGGGTCGACGAATTTGCGCTTTGTGTCTGTTCTGCGGCCTTCCTTTCTCGCTAACGCTCGCGATTAGCTAGAGATTCCTCGACTTCGCTCGGAATGACAGGCATTAGGCTCGGATTCACCTAGCGCCATGGCGCCTTCAAAATGCATTCGCTGGTAAAGCTAATCGGGGTCAGCAAGAAATATGGCGCCGCCGCTGCGCTCCATCCCTCGGATCTTGCCATCGAGCGCGGCCAGACCACTGTTCTGATCGGCCCGAGTGGTTGCGGCAAATCGACCCTGTTGCGCCTGATCATCGGCTTGCTCGAGCCGGACGCCGGAACAATGCAATTCGACGGCGCGCCGATGACGCCGGCCCATTTCGCGCAACTCCGCCGCCGGATCGGTTACGTCATTCAGGATGGCGGATTGTTTCCGCACCTCACGGCGCGAAAAAATGTTCTCCTCATGGCGGCACACCTGAAAAGACCGCCTTCCGAAATGAACAGCCGGCTCGCCGAGCTCTGCACCCTGACGCGATTCCCCGAGACGGCGCTCGATCGCTATCCTCTCGAGCTTTCGGGCGGCCAGCGTCAGCGCATCAGTCTCATGCGCGCGTTGGCGCTTTCTCCGGAGTTGCTCCTGCTCGACGAACCGCTGGGCGCGCTCGACCCCCTCGTCCGTGCCGCCCTGCAAAAAGATCTGAAAGAGATTTTCGCCCGGCTAAAGCAAACTGCCGTTCTTGTCACCCACGATCTGGCCGAAGCGGCTTATCTGGGTCACGAGATTGTGTTGATGAGCGAAGGCCGCATCGTGCAAATCGGAACTTTGGAGGAACTGCGTACGAACCCGGCGAGTGCTTTCGTGACTGAATTCATCAACGCGCAACGGGGATTGACCGTGCTATGAGGTTCGCATCAAGGAGGGGCGGTTTACAAACCGCCCACCGTTTTAAGAGGGCGGTTTGTAAACCGCCCCTCCTTGGTTTGCTTGCCGCGCTTTGCGTTGTTCGAGCGTCCACTTCTCTGGCGGAGCCAATCCTGGTCGGTTCCAAAAAATTCACGGAGTCCTACGTCCTGGCCGAGATCGCGCAACGCGCGATGGAAAATGCGGGCATCCCCACGGAACACCGCCAGGGCATGGGAGGTACGATCATTCTTTGGGAAGCGCTTCGGACAAACCAGATCGGATTTTATCCGGAATACACCGGCACCATCGGTGAGGAAATCCTTAAAGAATCTCCAACGGCCTCGACAACGGTTATCCGAGAAGAGCTGGCGAAGTTTGGTGTCGGCATAACGGAGGAGCTTGGTTTCAACAATACCTATGCCCTGGTGATGCGGCGAGGGGCGGCAGGGCGATTGCAGATTAATAAGATCAGCGACCTGCGTAACCACCCGGAGCTGAAGTTTGGCCTGACGCACGAATTTCTCATCCGCCAGGCTGGCTGGCGCCCGCTCGCGGAGAAGTATCAGCTTCCAACAAATAACGTCTCGGGGATCGATCACGGTCTCGGCTACGCCGCGCTCCGCAATGGTTCGATCGATGTCAAAGATGCCTACTCCACCGACGCAAAAATTGCCGAGAACGATCTGCTGGTGTTGGAAGACGATCTTCGGTTTTTCCCGCAGTACAAAGCGGTGTTCCTCTATCGATTGGCCTTGCCGTCGAAGGCGATCGAGGTGTTGCACGGCCTCGAGGGAACGTTGGACGAGAAGCGGATGATCCGGCTGAATGCCGAGGCGGAACGAACCAAAAATTATGCGCGAGCAGCCGACCTGTATTTCCAAGGCGATGGCGCGCCACCGCGCGCAACGCACACGGGTGAGACTCTAACGCACAAGCTGATCCGCTGGACTTCGCGACATCTCGAACTGGCCGGCATCTCCCTTTTGTTATCGGTCATCGTCGGGATTCCGCTCGGCGTCGCCGCCAGCCGTGGCGGCGCGCTGGGCCAGGCGATTCTCGCGGTGACCGGCGCAGTGCAAACGATTCCCTCGTTGGCGCTGCTCGCACTGCTCGTTCCGGTTCCATTTTTCGGAATCAGCCCGCGGACCGCGATTGCTGCGCTTTTCCTTTACGGGCTGCTGCCGATTGTTCGCAACACGGCGACCGGACTGCAAGACATCGCGCCGCCCATCCGCGAATCGGCGATTGCCCTGGGCCTCGAACCCTCAGCGCGCCTTTGGAAAATCTATTTGCCGATCGCCTCACGCACGATTTTGGGTGGAATAAAAACAAGCGCGGTGATCAACATCGGCACGGCCACGCTCGCGGCGTTGATCGGCGCCGGTGGTCTCGGCGAACCCATTCTGAGCGGCCTGAACTTGAACGATCACGCCACGATTTTGCAGGGCGCGATTCCCGCCGCCATTCTCGCTTTGCTCGTGCAGTGGAGTTTTGATCTGCTGGATCGTCTGTTGATTCCGAAGGGTCTGCGGCTGTAGGTGGATCGCGTCCCGCCACCGCGGGATCGCGCGATGTTAAATAATGCGCCGAAACCTTTCGGCGGTAGATTTTCTCATCGCGCGCGGAGCGCACGATCCACCTATGCCAATCGCATCCATCAACCCGACTACCGGTGAAACCCTCAAGCGGTTCGATTCGCTCGATTCGCGGCAGATCGAAGGAAAACTGGCCAAGGCCGCGGCCGCTTTCGGGCAACACCGTCGAACATCCTTCGCTGAACGAACGGAGCGGATGATGGCCGCGGCCCAATTGCTCGAGCAAGACAAGGAGCGGCTCGCGCGAATCGCAACGCTCGAAATGGGAAAACTCCTGCGCGCGGGAATCGAAGAGATAACGAAATGTGTGCGCGGTTGCCGCTTCTACGCGGAGAACGCCGAGCATTTTCTCGCAGAGCAAACCATGCCAACCGATGCGACGCGGAGCTACGTGCGTTACGAGCCGATCGGCGCCGTCCTCGCGATCATGCCCTGGAATTTTCCCTTCTGGCAGGTCTTCCGCTTCGCGGCGCCGGCCCTGATGGCAGGCAATGTCGCCTTGCTCAAACACGCGGCGAACGTTCCCCAGTGCGCGGTCGCGATCGAAGATATTTTCCGGCGCGCCGGCTTCGAGGAAGGTGTCTTTCAGACCCTGCTCATCGAAACGGAACAAACGCGGAGCTTGATCGATGATCCGAGGGTGAAAGCCGTGACGCTGACCGGCAGCGAGCGCGCCGGCCGCGAAGTGGCGAGCGCCGCAGCGCGCCAGATCAAGAAGAGCGTGCTCGAGTTGGGTGGAAGCGACGCCTTCATCGTCATGCCGAGCGCCGACCTCGAAGCGGCCATCAAAACGGGGGTAACAGCGCGGACGCTCAATACGGGCCAATCCTGTATCGCCGCGAAACGCTTTCTGTTATCGGAACAAATATACGACCAGTTTGTCTCAGGATTTGTAGAGCGGATGCGATCGCTCGAGGTTGGAGATCCGCTCGATCCGAAAACGGAGATTGGGCCGCTGGCGACGGAAGCGATTTTAAATGGAGTTGATAAACAGGTGCGGGATTCCATCGAGGCGGGAGCGAAATTGGTCACCGGCGGGAAACGGCTCCAGCGCGCGGGATTTTTCTACGAACCGACCGTCCTCACAGATATTCCGCGCAATTCGCCGGCCTATCGAGAAGAGATTTTCGGTCCGGTTGCGTCGTTTTTCCGGGTGTCCGATGCGGCGGAGGCGATCAAGATTGCCAACGACAGTTCCTTCGGCCTGGGAGCAAGCGCCTGGACGAATGACGCGGCCGAGAAGGAACGGTTCGCCTCCGAACTCGAGGCCGGAATGGTGTTCATCAACAGCATGGTGGCCTCGGACCCGCGGCTGCCGTTTGGCGGGACAAAACGCTCGGGCTTTGGCCGCGAACTCGGCGCGGAGGGTATCCGCGAGTTTGTGAACATCAAGGCTGTGTCGATGGCCTAGTTAGTTCACGCGTCGCTGTTGTCATCGCGCGCCGCTGCGTGTCATCCCGAGCCGCGCAGACGGCGAGGGACCTCACAGTCGCGGGGTGCGTTATTCAAAGGCGATTACGCTCCGCCCGACGGCAACGCTCAATGCGTCGCGAAAGCGATTGAGCGCTTGCGAGGTCCCTCGCCGTCTGCGCGGCTCGGGATGACAAGCAAGAATCGTCCACAAATCAGTATCCCGCTGCCTGTCCGTCTTTGCGGCTTTCGCTCGCTCCCACGTAAACGCGCTGGCTGTCGTGCATCTCCACCTTGATCCCCTGATAACCGCCGTAACCACCGACGTCGTAACGAACGTCGTGACCTTTTTTCTTCAGATCCCGCACGGTCTCATACGGCACACCGCTCTCGACATTCACGTACCCGCCCGTCTCGGTCAGCTGCTCGCCGGTTGGTTCGCTATCGCCTTCGTGTTGCCAGCGCGAGGCGTCACCCGCTTCCTGCACCCCAAGGCCGAAGTCGATCAGGTTGGTGAGCACCTGGACGTGCCCTTGCGGTTGCATTCCCCCACCCATCACGCCGAACGCAAGCCACGGTTTCTGGTCCTTCATGACGAAGCCTGGAATAATGGTCTGGAACGGACGTTTACCGGGCGCGTAAACATTCGCGTGGCCAGGCTCCATCGTAAATAATTCGCCCCGATCCTGGAACATGAACCCGAGCCCGGGAACCACGATACCGCTTCCCATTCCGCGATAATTGCTTTGGATGAGGCTGACCATGTTGCCCTCGTCATCCGCGGTGCAGAGGTAGATCGTGTCGCCATCCTTCAGGGGCGGATTCCCCGGAGCGACTTTGCGCGCAGCACGTTCCGGGTCGATGAGCTTCCGGCGCTCGGCCGCGTACGGTTTCGAGAGCAAGCCGGCCAGCGGGATCTTTGAGAACGCCGGGTCGGCGTAGAACTTCGCGCGGTCGGCCCAGGCAAGTTTTTTCGCTTCGATCATGGCGTGCAACGTGGAAGCCGAATTGAAGCCCATCGCGCGCAGATCGAACCCATCCAGGACATTCAGCATCTGGAGGGCGGCGATGCCCTGGCCGTTTGGCGGCAATTCGAAAACGTCGTAACCGCGGTAATTCACGGAAACAGGATCGACCCACGTGGAGGTGTGCTTCTCGAAATCGGCTTTGCGCAGGTAACCGCCATTCGCCTGCATGAACGCGTCGATTTTGTCCGCCAGTTCGCCTTTGTAATAAACGTCGCGTCCCTTCTCTCCGATCAGACGCAGGGTCTGGGCAAGCGCGGTATTCTTGAAGATGTCGCCCTTGGCCGGCGCCCGCCCCTTTCCATCCATGGTGTAGGTTTGGAGAAATCCCCCGGGCAATTTGCTGTAAAGCGGCACGCTCCGGCCCCAGTACCAGGCGATCAGCTCCGTCACCGGAAACCCTTCCTCCGCGTAACGAATAGCCCCCGAAAGATCGTCGCCTAACGAAAGCTTTCCGAATTTCCTATGCAACTCCGCCCAGGCATCGACACAGCCCGGGACACTGATCGGGAGCATCCCGTGCGGCGGAATTCTCTCGCGGTTCAGCTTGGCCAATTCCGCTTTCATCTGGTCGTAACTCAGGCCCAGCGGCGAGCGTCCGCTTCCGTTCAGGCCGTAGAGCTTGTTCTCCTTTGCGCTGTAAACGATCGCGAAGAGATCGCCGCCAATGCCGTTGGAGACGGGCTCCATCAACCCGAGGGCTGCGTTCGCGGCGATCGCGGCGTCGACGGCGCTTCCTCCCTTTTTCAGCACGTCGAGTCCGATCTGCGTCGCCAGAGGCACGCTGGTGCAGACCATGCCATGGCGGGCCACGACTTCCGAGCGAGTGGCGAAAGGTTTGCCCGTGATTCGATCGATTTGGGCCGGGAGAGAAGAAACCGTGATGAAGGTGAATAACGGAAGAAAAACGAGGCGGCTCATACAGCAAACTACATCCATTCGAATCAGGGCCACAAGCATGACATCCCGAGCCGCGCAGACGGCGAGGGACCTCACAGCCGCAGGGAAACGCACACAAAACCTCTTGCGCGATCCACGAAGCGAGCACTTACGAACATCGCGGCTTCTTGTCTGAGTAATTCAAGAGCGCCTGAGAGGTCCCTCGCCGTCTGCGCGGCTCGGGATGACAACGCATTTCGCTTTATTCGTAGCGCAATGCCGTAACAGGATCGAGCCGCGCGGCCCGATACGCAGGGATAAGCGCGAAGATCCAGCAAATCACGAAGGCGCCGATACAAATAATCGCGACGTCCCGCGGCACCACTTCCGCCGGGATTTCCGAGAATTGATACACCTGCTTTGGAAAGATCTCGATATGGAGCGTGTTTGCCAGCCATTGGCTGACCGGGTTCCGGTAGCGGATCAGGGTCATGCCCAAACCAAGCCCGGTCAGCGTTCCAAAAACTCCCACGACCAAACCCTGACCGAGAAAAACCCAGACGATTTGCCAGATATTGGCGCCGATCGCTTTCATGATGCCGATATCCCGCGTCTTTTGCACGGTTACGGTGATAAGCGTGTTCATGATGCCGAAAGCAGCCACGATGACGATGAAGAAGAGAAGGAAGAACATGACCGTGCGCTCCAGGCGAATGGCTTCGAAATACGTGTTGTTCATTTCGATCCACGTTTGGGCGTACTCGGGCGGGTTTAGAAACAGCTCGATGGCCTTTTTCACGCGGTCCGCCCCGTAAGGATCGACCGTCTTGACCGTGATGCCATGCAAAGCGTCGCCGAGGCCGTAGAGTTCCTGCCCGACGTACACCGGAACGAGCAGGAATTCCGAATCGTGCAGATAATGGCCGGTCTCGAATATGCCGGTCACAGTCAGTTCCTTCGGCAAGACGACCTCCCGCAGTTTATCGATCGCCTGCCGTTCTTCCGCGCCCTGGGTTTTCTCCAAGTGTTTTATGCCGTCGAGGATTTCGCCGAGGTTGCCAGGCGAATAAACCGTCAACTTGTCGCCTATACCGATCTGGAGTTTGCGGGCCAATTCCACCCCGAGCACGGTCGATTCGCCCTCGAGATCGAGCGCGCCTTGCTTGAGGAACTTTTTCAACGGCACGACTTTTTCTTCTTCCGCCGGATCGATCCCGCGAATCATGGGAGCGAGGCGCTTGGTCTGAAACTCGACGATGACGGGTCCTTGCACGTACGGCGCGGTCCCAACGACGCCGGGCGTGTTCCGGATTTTCTCGGTCAGGGCGCGCCAATCGCGCAGAACTTCCTCGGTTGAGACCAAAATGTGCGCGTCGAAATCGATGACCTTTTGCCGCAACTCGCGGTCGAAGCCCGTCATGACTGAAATGACGAGAATGAGGACGGTGACACCGAGCGTCACCCCGATGATGGAAATGAGCGTGATGATCGAAACGAACGTCCGCTTCGGTTTCAGATAGCGAAGTGCGAGAAATAGGCTGAACGGCAGTTTCAAATCGGCGATACGGTGGCCGGTGATCCGCTACATTTCCAGAACGGAATTGCAGCTCAGCTCTCCAGGGCGTGGGCTTTCAGTTCTTCGAGGGTAACGAATTCGATCGCAGAGGAGTGGGTCGCCTCGAGGTCGACCGGCGGCGCTACGCCGCGCTTCAGCGCCTCCTGGTAGCGCGACGCGCAAAGACACCATTTGTCACCCGGCTCGAGACCGGGGAACCCCCATTCCGGATGCGGGGTCACGAGGTCGTTCCCCTGGAAAACGGAGTCGTCGAGGAATTCGCGGGTCACCTTTACGCAAACCGTGTGTTGACCGATATCATCCGGGCCGGTCCGGCAGTAGCCGTCTCGATAAAAACCAGTCATCGGATCGCGACAACAACAGCGAAGTTCGGTCCCGAGAACGTTGGTTAGCATGCTGAGACAATAGCACATGGCTGTGGTCTTCGTCTCCGGGCTGGGGAGCGCAGGCTGAAAAACGAAACCGGCCGTTGAGCTGCCGGTTTGGTGGCCTGAGAGTCGGAGATGCCCGAGCGCGAATGGAAAACAATCGTGGCCTATTGGCTCATGCCGGCGGAGCCCGCGCGAAGTTTTTTCGCTTCGGTGATCGCCGAACTCGCGGCGCGGTTTGATGCGCCTGTCTTCGAGCCGCACGTCACAATTTATGCGGGCGATCAGGAAAACGACAACCCGACCCAGGCCCTGAACCACGCGCTAGCTGAGTGCCGCCCGTTCCGGCTTTCGGTCCGCGGCATCCAATATTCCGATGAATTTACCAAGACGGTGTTTGTGCAGTTCGAATCGAGCCCGGCTCTGTCGCACCTCTGCCGGGCCCTCCAGCAAGCGTCAGCCGGGCCCAACGAATACCAACTGAATCCGCACCTGAGCCTGATTTACAAAAGGATGACGCTCTCCGCGAAAATTGACCTGGCGGCTTCGGTCGTCCTCCCTTTCACTGAAGTGCTTTTCGATTCCGCGAAAGCAATCATTTCCCCGGCGCGAGTAGAATCGCGCGCGGATGTGGAGGACTGGCGCGTCGCGGCTGTTCAGAGGTTGACCGAATGAAAACGAAAATCTTCGGCGAACACGACGAAGCAACAATCGCGCAAATCGAACGGTGCGTGGCGGCCGGCGGCGAGCGGGCAGTCTTGTGCGCCGATGGCCATAAGGGTTACGCGCAGCCGATCGGGGGCGTCCTTGCTTATAAAGAGAAGATATCCCTCTCCGGCGTCGGGTTCGACATCGCCTGTGGCAATCTCGCGATCCGTAGTGACGCGACGCGTCCGCAAATTGCCTCGGCCATGGGAGAGATCATGAACGATGTCGTGCGCGACATTTCGTTCGGTGTCGGCCGGACCAGCAAGACGCGGATCGATCACGAACTATTTGAAGATCCAGCCTGGAGTTTGCGGCCGTTGGCTGATCTAAAGCAGAGCGCGGCGGCACAACTCGGGACGGTCGGAGGCGGCAATCACTATGTCGACATCTTCGCTGATGAGACCGATCGGATTTGGGTCGGGGTCCATTTTGGATCGCGCGGCCTCGGGCACAAGACCGCGACTCATTTTCTGAAAGAGGCCGGCGGAAAAGACGGAATGGATGTGCCTCCCACGGTCGTCTGGGACGCGACTCCGCTGGGCGTTGACTATATCGCAGCCATGACGCTGGCGGGCCGTTACGCTTACGCTGGGCGAGAGGCGGTAGCGCGACATGTCGTGCGCGGAATTCTGCGCGCCCAGATCGTGGAGGAGATCCACAACCACCACAACTTCGCCTGGCAGGAAGAGCATGACGGCGAGCAATATTGGGTCGTGCGCAAGGGCGCCACGCCGGCGTTCCCCGGGCAGAAAGGCTTTATCGGCGGAAGCATGGGGGATGATGCCGTCATCGTCGAAGGAGTAGACTCTCCGGCATCGCGAGAAGCGCTTTTTTCCACGGTGCACGGCGCAGGGCGAATCATGTCGCGCACGGCCGCGAAGGGCCGGTTCGTGAAGGTGGGAGGCAAACGGGTCCGGACGCAAGGACTCGTCCGGCACGACGAGATGATGAAATGGATCGCGGACAGAGGCGTGGTCCTGCGCGGCGGGGACCTCGATGAAGCGCCGCAAGCTTATCGACGGTTGCCGGAGGTGCTCGCGGCGCACGCCGGCACGATTCGGATTTTGCACACGTTGACTCCGCTCGGGGTGGCGATGGCGGGAAAAGATATCGTCGATCCCTACAAAGACTGAGAAGAAATTAGCGACTGAGCGCTTAATGAATTAGCGATTGGTTGAGAGCAACACGAGCGCCGCGTATTCTTCATTCGCTAAATCACAAGTCGTTAATTCGCTAAATGGAATCCATCGTTGGCATTGATCTTGGCACGACGAATTCGCTCATCGGAGTGATGGACTCGGGCTTTCCGATCCTGATCGCCGATGGAAACGGGGCGCGATTGACGCCTTCGGTTGTTCACTTCCCGGCAGGGGGCGAGCCGCTGGTGGGGCAGGCGGCGGCACGCATGCGCACGCTCAAGCCGGCCCAGACAATTTATTCCATCAAGCGCTTCATCGGGCTGCGCGGCGACGAGCTGCATGAAAACGATGCTGACGTTTCCTACCAAATCGAACGCCGAAACGGACAACCGGTTCGCGCAGTCGCAAATGACCTCCGTTATTCACCCGAAGAAATTTCCGCGCTGATCCTGCGCAAGCTCAAGGCCGACGCGGAGGAGGCGCTGGGGCGTTCGCTCCCGCGGGCCGTCATTACCGTCCCGGCGTATTTCAATGACGCGCAACGCAGCGCGACGAAACGCGCCGGCGAATTGGCGGGTTTCACGGTCGAGCGAATCGTGAATGAACCGACGGCGGCCGCGCTGGCCTATGGGCTCGATAAATTGCGCAGCCGGGCAAAAATCGCTGTTTACGATTTGGGTGGAGGCACGTTCGACATCTCGATTCTGGAGTTGAACAACGGTGTTTTCGAAGTGCTGGCGACAACTGGCAATACACGCCTGGGCGGCGACGATATCGATGGCGCCGTCCTGGCCCATCTCAGAACGAAAGGTTTTTCCAGCACCAAAGCCGAGGCCATTGCGCGGCTGCGCGAGGCGGTGATCGAGGCGAAACACCGGCTTTCCACTGCTGAAAGCGCCGGGATTGAAATTCTGTTTCTCGAGGGGGCGACCAACTTTTCCACGGTGCTATCTCGCGAAGAACTCGAACGGTTGAGCCGCCCGATCGTTGAAAAGACGCGAGCGCATTGCCTTCGCTCTCTTGCGGACGCAAAGCTAACGCCAGCGGATCTTGACCAGGTAATTCTCGTCGGCGGCGCGACTCGAATGCCCCTGGTCCGGAGAGTGGTCGGCGAGATTTTCGGATGCGAGCCAAACACTTCGCAAGACCCGGATGAGGCGGTCGCGATCGGCGCCACGATTCAGGGAGGCATCCTGTCGGGAGCCGTGCGCGATGTGGTGCTCCTGGACGTGACGCCGCTCTCGCTCGGGATCGAGACGTTCGGCGGCTTGATGAATGTGATCATTCCGCGGAATTCGACGATTCCAATCAAAGCCGGCGAGATGTTTACCACGGCGGTAAACAATCAGAGGTCGATGTCGATCACGGTGCTACAGGGGGAACGGGAAATGGCGCGCGACAACTGGGCCCTGGGACAATTCGAAATTGAATTTGAGCCTGCGCCCAAAGGGGCCGCTCGCGTCGGCGTCCAATTCGAAATCGACGCCAATGGAATTCTCCACGTGCTGGCCCGGGACACAGAGACAGGAAGGGAAAACACGGTGGAAATCAACAGCGCGGTCGATGTCTCCGACGAAGCCGTGGAAGCGATGATCTCCGAATCGCTGGAGCACGCTTTCGACGACATGAGCGCGCGGGTCTGGACGGAGGCCAAGTTAAAGGCTGAGGAGATGCTCGACGCGGTGGAGACCGCGTTTCAACGAGTGGGCGATGCCGTGGACGCGACGGAAAAGGAAACGATCCTCGGCGCCGCGGCCAAACTGCGAGAAGCCCTGGAGACGAACGACGTCAGGAAGCTGCAAGCAGCCAACGCCGCTCTGGATGAAGCAACCCAGGGGCTCGCCGCGGCCGTGGTGGAGAAGGCCATGCAGGCGGCGCGCTGATTTTCCAACTACGGGGTCGCGGTCGCCAGAGGTGACGGGCTCGGACCGGGCGCGCCGGCTTTTTCGAGCGCTTCGTCGAGCAGTTTTTTTTCCTCAGGAAAAATCGGCCCGGCTTGCGCGGTGGCGATATATTCCTGGGCGGCGGCGACCTGGTTTTCATCGAGGAGCAGAACGGCCGCATAGACGGCCGCATGCGGATCATGCAACCCCTCGGCGGGCAGCTTTTTCATGATCTCGATTCCCTCCGCCGTGCGGCCAAGGCCGTAGAGCGAAAAGGCGAAAGTCAGCGCGGCGTTCACGTCCGTCGGCGCTCGCTCGTAGGCTTCCTTCGCCACGCGATGACCTTCGGTTGCATTCTGATCCACCAGAAGGGCAAGACGGGCGTAGTCCGCCGCCACGTTGGATTCGTTAGGCGAACTCTCATGCAAACGCTGCGCCGTGCGATAAAGATTCGGAAGATCGTTGTTCGAGCGGTAAATCCGGAAGAGCGCATCGAGCGCTTCGCGCCGTGAAGGAGCGTCCTTCGAGACCCGGAGCCACAGTTGCTCCGCCTCCGCGGAGAAGTTCCACTTCGCCGCCAGCCGGGCCAGTTGAATCTCGCGCTCAGGTTGATCGGCCGCGGCTCGCTCCGCGGAGCGCCAGAGCGAAGAAAACTCGGCGTCGCTTCCGGATTGGCGCGACTGCTTCGACCCGTAGGCCTGATAGGCCAGCCGAACATATTCGTAGTCCCCCCACGAGCTGCTGCGCGTCCAGCGTTTAAGCCGCGACCAGTTTTTTCCTTCGATGAAGGCATCCGCGACCGCAATGGCCGGCGGAGGATTCGTGGTCAGCTCCGCGGGGAGTTTTTCCATCCATTTGAGGACATCCGCCGCGAGGCCATTCTTGTTCAGCCATTCCATCAAAAGGGCGAGATCCGATGGCGTGCGGGCCGCGACGGGTTTCACTTTTTCGAGGAGCGCGGCAAACCTGGCCTGGTCCAGTTTCCGATAAAATTCAAGACAAAGGAGATAATCAGCGAAAGTGACCTGCTGACTCATTTGCAAATCCTGGGCAAGCGTGTCGGCCCGTTCGAGCTGGTTGCGTTGCACGGCGTCGGCGAGCAAGGCGCGGAGCGAACCAGCGCGAAACGCGGGCACCTTACTCAACCGTTCCAGGACGGCGCGCGACTCTTCGCTTTTTTCCGCAGAGTCCGAGCGGATCCGAAGCACGGCGAGGTTAAATTGGTAGAGATCATTGCCCGGCTCCTGGCTCACCGCGGCGGCAAAATGCTGCTCGACCTCGTCGTCACTCCCCTGGGCGCGAGCGAGCCAACCGGCGACGACGTGATAGGCCGCACGTTCGCGCTCCGCCGGTGCGACATGATCCAGCGCTTTGCGTGCAGTATCGAGCTGGCCAAAGCGAAGCGCGGCCGAAGCGAGGTTAAGGTGGCTGTCGAGACGATGCGGTGCGAGGCGGGCGATCTGCGCGCGCCACGCCACGGTCTGAGGCAGGTTTTGTTTCTCGCTCGCCTCCGCCAGGATGTAAAAGGCGGCGAGAGAATCCGGGCGGCTCTCCAAAACCTCGCGCGCAACGCGCGTCGCGCCCTCCAGGTCCTGCCGTGCCAGCATTTCGGAGGCGCGCCTGAGCCGGCGCGCCTCACGCCACCCGCCGTAGGCCTCCGGTCCGTAGGTAAGAAGGAGCATGCCCAGGACGAAACCGGCGATCAGGGCGCCGGCGCAAATAGCGGCCCGCGCCGGCGTGAAGATCGCGGCCCCCGGAGCTTTGACCCGCCGCTTGCGTCGAATTCGACTGTGTTTTGGCATCGCCGGGTTTTCTATCCTTGCAGGAGACGCGAATGCAACTGCGCGGCCCGAATCAACTTCGAAGCAGCGAAACCTAAGCCTGCGCCGCGCTTTCCGATTCTTTCACGACCGGGACTTGCTCGACAGCGTCAGCCACCTTTTCCCGCAGACGGCGGCCCCACACGTAGCGGGCGAGCAGGACCTTCGCCGTGGCCGTGAGAGGCACGGCGAGAATCGGCCCGAGCAATCCCCCAATAAGCAAGCCCCATACGAAAATGGAGACGATCACCGTCATCGGATGCAAGCCGACGGAATTGCCGACAATGCGCGGGGCAATGAAAATCGCTTCGAGATTCTGCACCACGATGAAGACGGCCGTGATGAGGAGCGGATGCCACCAATCGCCCCATTGCGCCGCGGCGATGAGGACGGCCGGCACCCAGCAGAGAATGATGCCGACATAGGGAATCATCGTCAGGACGACAACGAGCAGCCCAATGAGCGGGGCAAAATTCAGCCCGACGCAGTAAAGGGCGATGCCGATCAATACGCCGTCGATGAGACAAACGAGAAGCTGACCCCGAAAGTAAGCGATGATGTAGTTGTTGATCTGCGAGAGGACGGCGGCCACTTCATCTTTCAGGGGGGAATTCCGAAGCGGTAGATATTCCCGCCACCGTTTTTCGATCGCGGGGCTCTCTTTTAAGAGAAAGAATAGATAAATCGGAACCATGACAAGGCTCAGCAGGAAGCCGGTCACCCCGAGAAACCCGCCAATGCTTTGCTTTAGGAGCGTCCAGATTTTTTCGCTCAAATAAGGCAATTGGCGCTCCAGGTTTGGCAATTGTTTTTGAACCCATTCCTGAATCTGCTGGCGGTCGGCTGAAGTGAGCGTCGTAGGCGCGGGCGCGATTGTTTCCCTGGCCGGGGGAGAAGCGGAAGGATTTGCCGCGGCCACGGCGGCGGAGGCCACCGTTGGAGGTGCGGGCAGAATCACGGGAGATGATTTGGGGGATGCGGCCGGCGTCGGTGATGCGAGCAGCCAGTTCACAAAGCCCGTCGTCGGCGTGGATTTTTTTTCCCGTTTTACACCGAGGCTCCCGAACACTCGATCGTACCGGAAGATGAGATCGACGACCTGGTCCCGCGCTTTGAGGGTGTATTGCGGCAGCTCGCGGGTGACGCTGGCCGCCTGCATGGAAACGACGGGCGCAAGCCACGCGATTAAAACGCCGATGGAAAGAAAGGCGATCGTGAAAAGCGCCAGGATCGCCTTTGTCCTCCCCAATCCGTGCTCGGTCATTTTTGTGACCAGCGGAGCGAGGAGATAGGCGAGGATGACCGCGATCGCGACTGGAATCAGGATCGGCTGAAGGAACCCGATCACGTTGCCCGTGATCCAGACGACCGAGCACGCTATGACAATAAGCAGAACCACACAGAGGGCGGTGAGCGCAGCCCACAACGTCTTGTGCTGCCAGGGTGTGGGGTAGTTTGTCATTCGCTGAAGGGCAATAAAGCGGGACGTAGCCGTCCTGCCACGCGAGCTGCATTTGAAATTAGGCTAGCGATTGATCTTCTCCGGTGGGCCCTGACTGATTGTGGTCTTGGTTTTTTCGATCTTGTCCGCCAGTAGTTTATTTTCAGGATTCAAGGCACTTGCCCGCTGCCAGAAATCGAGCGCTTGAGCAACCCGGTTCAATTTGGAATAGGTGTCGCCGATGTGCTCGAAAACGATGGGATCATCGTGCCCAAGATTTTGCACGGCGCGCAAGAGCTCGTTCAGGGCGTCCTCGTACTTGCCCTTGCGATAATAAACCCAGCCAAGGCTATCGAGATAAGCTCCGTTGTTCGGGTCGAGTTGAAGGGCGCGGCCAACCATCTCTTCCGCTTCGTCGAGATGAAGATTGTGCTCGGCCCACATAAATCCAATGTAGTTATAGGCTTCGGCGGCATTGCCGGGATCGAGCGCAATGGACTTCCGGAGCAGGTCGGCCGCCTTGTCGTAAAGTCCCGCCTGGTCCGCGGCCGCCCCGTACTCAAAGTAAAATCGCGCGGTCAGCATTTCCTCATTTCCGGCCTGGGCTTCATTGAGAGCCTCTTCAAAGGTGGTGACGGCTTGCTGCGGATGTTTCGCTTCACGAAGGGCAATGGCCAGGTAGAAGGTAAACTCTGAAATGTTGTGAAAACGCTGCCGCGCGTCCGTGAGCACCTTGACCGCGCGTTCGCTTTCCTTGAGTGGCCCGATGAGCAATTCCGCCAGGCGCAAATAGGTGTTCGCCCGCCCCGGTTTGATCAGCAGACTTTGCTCATAGTTCGCGGCGGCTTTTGCGAATTCAGCTTTGGCCGGTCCCGGCTGATTTGCGCGAGAGAGGGCGCGGGCACCCTCATCGAGGAGCTGCGCGAGCAAATCATAAACCTGATATTTTTCCGGATGTTTCTGGATGATTTCCTGCAAAAGCTCGATTGCTTTTCCCTGCTGGTTTGTCAGGACGAATCCGGAAGCCAGTTTTTCGCGGGCATTCGAGTCGTCCGGTTGTAACTCCAGAACTTTGAGGTAGAGCGGAATGGCCTCCTGGATCTGGCGGGAAGCCGCGAAATAATCCGCTACATCCTTCAGGACATTGGAATCGTCTCCCGCCTTCTCGGCGGCCTTTCTGAAAAAATCGTTGACGCGCTTGATCTCCTCCGGCTTCGGTTCGATCTCCGACCGGAACACGATGGCGGCATAAAGCTTGCCCAGCCTGATCCAGAAGGCGGGATCGTCACTTTTGGCGCTGGCTGCGCGTTCGAGGGCCTGGAGCGCTTTGGCGGAGCCGCCTACGGTCATTTCGATTTCATAAAGGCGCTGATAGGCGTCGAAATTTTTTGGATCGAGGACGACGGCCTGATTCGCGTATTTTAGCGCCTGGTCTGTCTTCTTAAGGTACTTCGCGTAAATGAACGAAAGCTGCAGGTAAGGCGCGGGCTCTTTGGGGTTTGCCTTGATGGCGTCCTTCAAGACATCGATTGCCCGCGGAAAATCTTCCTGGCGGCTCAGCAAGGCCGCGACGCGAAGGGCCAGCTCGGCCTGGCCGGGGTCGAAGGTGAGCACTTTTTGATAAGCCGCGAGCGCGCCGTCCATCTCCGCATTCTCTTCCAAACGGGAGCCTTCCACGAAATCGACCAGGGCATTGGCTTTACGCACGTTCTCGGGCTGAAGCGCCAGATCTTTCGCCGGCACGAGTGTGAAGGAATCATCCTGTGGCAGAGCTTTTTTCGCCGCCACCGTTCTGGATTCCTTCGGGACCGGCGGTGGGACCGCGGGACGCGCGAGCGCTGTTTGCAAGGAAGAAAAAAACAGGCCGAGGAGGAGAACGTGCCGAAGAGATGCGCTGCACCAATGCTTCCCAAACCTCATTTCGAGCACCTTAACGGCGACGGCAGGGACGTGCAAACCAGGCCACCGCCGGCTAACGACCAAGCGAAAAGTGAGCGCGGCTTTACGACTTGTAACGCAAACGCTTCTTGTGGCGATTCTCCTTCATGCGCTTGCGGCGCTTGTGCTTGGAGATCTTCGCTTTTCGTCGTTTCTTCAGGGAGCCCATAGGATGTTGATCAGCATGCCGGTTTCCCGGAGCGCAACGCAAGCATCGGTTGCGGGTGTCCGCAACCGACTTCTTTTCGTCAGCGCAGCGCTTTACGCAAAATCGCGACGTGCTCTTCCGGCTTGACCTTCCGGAAAATCGCTGAAATCCGTCCGGCCTTGTCGATGACGAAAGTGCTGCGCTCGGCGCCCATGTATTTTTTTCCGTACATGCTTTTTTCCACCCAAACGCCGTAGGAGTTCACAATCTTCTTGTCGGCATCCGACAATAACGGAAACGGAAGCTGATATTTCTTGATGAACTTCTCGTGGGCGGCTCCGGAATCCACACTCACGCCGAAGATGTTTGCGTGAGCGCTGAGCTCCCCCCAGGAATCGCGCAGGGCGCACGCCTGAACCGTGCAGCCGGGTGTATCATCTTTCGGATAAAAATAGAGAACGACCGCTGAACCGCGGAAATCCGCCAGTGAAACCTCCTGCCCGGCGCCATATTTTCCGCCGATCGCCTGGGCGCGGAAGTCCGGAGCCCGATCACCCGCCTTTAGTTCAGCAAGCATGATCAAGACTAAGGGAGCGATGAGAGCCGGTCGAGTCCGATTGAAAGAATCGGGAAGGCCCAGTGAGCGAACGGGAGCACCTTCTGGCAAGCTCATCGCGAGGACATCGGGCTGGCGGGATTCGAACCCGCGGCCTCCTGCACCCGAGGCAGGCGCTCTACCAAGCTGAGCCACAGCCCGAACTTATCGCCGTTTTCTGAAAAAGGCGGCGCACCCTATTTCGCGTATTCCGGTCGCGGTGGCAAGGTCGAATAAGGAGGCCTCAGCGGGAGCGGGGAGGCGAATTTCACCTCTTCGATCCGACCTGCGCCGCCGGATTGTCGACCAAGCCCGGCGTCAATACTGCTTACGCATCCAATGACGCGATCGAGCCCTCGTGAGCGTATCACCTGGGCCAGATTGACTTGAAGAACGCCGCACCTAAGCTCAGCCCATTGGAAATCCAAGCCGCAAAAAACGAACGAAGGTTCATCAAGCTCATAGTCGGAGGGCTCATCGGTCTCGTTCTCGTCATCGCGCTTGGGTATGGAGCGATCACCGTTTTTCATCGCTGGCAGGAGCGCCGTTTGATCAGGCGTGCAGCCGCCTATTTGAGCGGTGGTGACGTTAAGGCAGCGACTCTGAGCGCGCGGCGCGCCTTTCAAATGAATCCGGCCAACGCGGATGCGGCTCGCGCCATCGCCCAGATCGCCGACCGCGCCGGAGACCGCACCGCGCCGGACTGGTGGCGGAAAGTTGTCGATCTTCAACCGCACAACACCGAGGACTCCCTGGCCCTCATCCGCTCCGCCCTGCGAGTGAACGACCTAACAACAGCGGAAAAAACCTTGAACGGCCTTAGTGAAGCAGCGAAGCAGACGGCGGGATATCACGCAGCCTCCGGCCGCCTCGCCGAAATAAAGAAGAATCCAGTGCAGGCCGAGATCCATTGGGCGAAGGCGAGCGAGATCGCGCCGGACAATACTTCATACCAATTCCAACTCGCATTGATCCGTTTGGGGACGAACGACCAGGCCAAACGAGAATCAGCCCTGAAAGTGCTCGAGCACCTGCGGACCGATCCAAAACAACGCGCGGCCGCCACGCGGACTCTGATTCTCGATGGCGTGGCCCGGAAGGAAGATGTCCATCGCATGCGATCGCTGGCGAAGGACCTGCAAGACTACCCAGAAGCACCGTTCAGCGATCGCCTGCTCTATCTCGAAATTCTGCGGCAATTGCGCGATCCCGAGTTCGCCGAATATTTGCAGAAACTGGAACACGATGCGGCGTCAAAACCCGCGGACCTGGCGGCTTTGCTCTCATGGATGGCCAGCAATGAAACAGCCGCGGCCGCGGTTGAGTTCGCGAAGACTCTTCCGCCGGAATCCCTGGCCAAATGGCCCGTTTTGCCTGCGCTCGCCGCGGCCTACGCGAACTTGAAAGATTGGGCGGGACTGGAAAACCTCACGAAAACCACGCAATGGCCGCAGTTCGATTTCCTCCGCCGCGCTTATCTCTCGCGAACGCTCCGCGAACAAGACAAGAAGTTCCCTGCCGAGCAAGAGTGGGTGGCTGCCCAGAAGGAAGCTTCCGCAAAGCCCCAGGCGCTTCTCGTCCTCGCGCGCACCGTCGCAGCGTGGGGATGGGAGGCTGAAACGGTGGATCTCCTTTGGATTCTCGCAAAAAGCGATGACACCAAATTGGAGGCCTTGCAGACGCTATATCAGCATTATGCCAAGCTGGGTGACACCACCGGACTTTATCGCACGCTCCTGCGGCTCGTTGAGGCGCTGCCAAATGACCTCCCCCTCCAAAACAATCTGGCTCAAGTTTCTCTTTTGCTCGGCGCTGACGTTGAACGCGCGAGGAAGATCGCAGCCGAGATTCAGGCTAAGGAGCCCTCAAATGGAGCCTACGTCTCGACCTACGCTTTCTCTCTCTATGCAAAGGGGGACGTAAAACGTGCCGCCCAGGCGATGGACCAGCTCAGCCCCGATCAGCTGCGAGATCCATCTGTCGCGGCGTACTATGGCGTAGTTCTGGCAGCGGATGGCCAGAAGGAAAAAGCGCGCGAGTACCTGCAACGCGCTGCTGACGCCCGACTCTTGCCAGAGGAAAAGGCTCTGGTGGCAAAGGCGGAAAACACCCTTCGATAATCCTTCCAAGGCTCTGCCCGAGTTCAGAAACCGCCAGGGCTTCAGCCACATTTCGCCTTGAGGTGACCTCCGTCGCTGCCTGGCCGGTGCGATTGACCAGCAGTCACGAGTAGTGTGTACGCGAAGCGGCCGTCTCCCAAGAGACGGCCGCCCCAAACCAATCAAACAAAACAAACAACTAAGCCAGACTTCGAGGCGCACTCAGCTGCGCCGCCCGGCGGCGGCGAAGAATCCGAGTGCAGGAAACAGCGGCAATCAAGCCGATGATAGGAAAGAGCGCGCTCATCTCCGGAACGGGAGCCGGATCGGTGCTAACAGCGGCCATGGAAGTCCCGGAGCTATCCTTCGGACCCGTCATCGATGCGAACTGAACGGTCGGGACTGAGACGAACTCCTCGTCGAATGCGTGGGCCAAAGCGCCGCCAGATTGCAGAACGGGCTGGGGCTGAGAGTCAACAATCAGAAACGAATCCGCCGGCTGTGTATTGACGGTCGAGATCTGATCACTGTCATGAGACAGGGCCGGCTGCGACTCCTGGACGTTGGTGGCGCGAGTGTGTGGGTTTTCGTTCAAGGCGTCAGCCAGAGTGGCGGCTGCATTCTGAGGCGTCTTCTTAAATAGCAATTGACCCGTGGCATCGGTCGCGGCCGCGGTGTCGAATCCCCGCGCCGTACTGGTATATCCCGGCTGAGAAAGATCCTTTATTGCCCCGACGCTGGCGTTGTCACCGACAGGACTCAGTTGCCACGTGACGACGGTTGCCCACGCTGAACAGGCGGTCAGGACAGCGGCGCAGCACGTCATGCGAAGCGCCTTGGTGAGGAAACGATTGGTCGTTAATGTTGTCATTGGTTATGTTTGGCGATTATTTTGCGACTCAGGATGCTACTGCTCTTTTGATGTTTTCCATATTTGTCATAATTGAGTCGCAACGTCAATAATTATTTTCGTACCACCCGCAGAACAATTTCTACCAGCAAGCGGGGGCACCAGGCAATCACTTTCTTTCAAAATATTTTGCTCATCGCCAAACGATAAGTGATATCGGCACACCCAATGCTGAGTCGCAAGAGGCCTTGCGGGATTGGGCCTCTAGCCATCGGATAGGGCAGCCAATGCGGGAAGCCGTGCTAAGCACGTCGAATCTCCGCCGAATTGCGGTGGATCTCTAGACGCGCGTGCTGCGTAAGGTCGGAAGCTGGGTCAACCTGCGACGCGCACGTCGAGCGGCAGGATTCGTCTTTCGCATCAGCATCAAATAGCACAAGTGCAGCAAGCAGCGTTGAGCGAGCCGTCGGCATGCCTTTCCATTGGAGTCCAAATATGATCGCAATGCCCAACGACTATTCCGAGCAGCGCCGTCCGTGTGGCAGGTTTGTAGAACAACCATAAAAACCATGTTAACTGGCATATACGCTGCTACACAAGCCGGCTAAGATGAATTTTAGCTCGCTTATCGCAACCCGCCCTCGAGGGAGCGTCCTAAGGATCTGTCGAAGCGCTGGCTTCACTTTCGCCGAAATAATCGTTTCTGTTTCCATCCTTGGAATGTTGTCCGGAGGCTCTATCTGGGCCCTGGCCCAGGCAAATAATTATGCCTCGGTCGCCCGACTCTATACGGGCGCCGAAAATGCGGCCCAGAATAAAATCGACGAAATTCTTTCGGAAGGTCCGTTCAATCCGCAAAAGACTCCAGCGGAGGTTCCAGCGGTCCTTACCTTGGGGACTCACGCCGCGGAGACGGTCCAAGTCTACAATGAGCCGAACCCGGAGGGCGGCACGCCGCGTATTATCACCGGCCAGCTAGTTACTACTGTGAGCCAGGTTAACGCCCCCGGCCTCACGGACGTCAACAATGTGGTGTATGCGGCGACGGTGGTCGTTACCTACACGTTCCGAAACAAGAATTACAGGGTCCAATTCAACGCCATGCGCGCCTCCGATTCATGAAACTCTCACCACTCAAGTCTCACCTGCGCGGTTTTACCATCGTCGAAGTCATGATGGCGACCGGCCTCATGACGATCGTCGGCGGGATGATTTTCGTGGTCCTGAACAGTGGGATGAACCTCTACGCCAAGAACACCGCGGTGAACGCCGCCCACCAGCAGGCTCGCTCGGGCGTGGATCAAATGCTGCATATGGTCCACGGCTCGGTTTCGATCCCCCAGCTGGTGGACACGACTCTTACCCCAATTGCCGCGCCGGGGGTCGGCCCGGCCGCCGGCATCAGTTTCCAGCGCTTCGAGGCGGGGCCTTTCCCCGTGGTAGCGAACTCGCTGGCATCCTCCACCACCATTGACATGAACTCGGGCTCGGGCTCCGCCTATACCCCGACCACCAATTCACGCCTCAACATTCCCTCACACAACATCGAGGTGAATGTCGTGTCATCGAGTAATCTCGGCAGCGGCATTCGGCGGTACACTCTTTCCCAGCCGATTGGAACCGACGTAATCATTGAAGCAGGTGGAGACGATGATGACACCTCGGTCACCTACATCATCTCGGGTTTCATGACTTACCGCTGCAGCTACGCGGTCATTGGAACTGAATTGCGGTATTACCCGACCAACGATCTCGCCACCTACAAAGTCATCGCCCGAAATATCACCTCGGCGACACCCTTCACCGTTCCGACGCTTAGCGGCGGCGGCCTCCAGAACCGCTACGTGGCGGCGGTCAACATCTCGACCGTCGAGCCCCAATTTACCGAGCGGGGGTACGCTGCCGTGAACATGTTCATCAGCTCGCTCATTCCTTTTCGATGCCGCCTTACTGCAACTCAATAAATCCTATGCACTTGAAAAGAAATCCTTCAGCAAATTCCGGCAATGTCCTGGTGGTCACGATGATCACGCTCCTGGCCGTGAGCGTTTTCGTTGGGCTCGGAATTGAGTACACCAATAACGTTGGCCGGGTTGTCCAGCGGAGTATTTTGCTTCGCCAAGCCGTTAATATTGCCGACGCGAGCACGGAAATGTCGTTTTCAGCCTGGCGTAAAATTTGCCGAAGCAAAGCTCCCGGCTACGTGCTCAAGAGAAGCGATCTGGACACTGAGATCCCGACCCCCACTCCTGGAAATTTCCCTGGCGTGCCCAGTTATAGCTTGAGCAACTACAGAATCGATCCTCTGGATTCAAAATGGGTCCCAAAAACGGGCTCCGCCGCGACCCCTTCGCGGATTTCCGGCCCCCAACAAAACGATGTCAGTTATTACTTTCAGGCTTCGGCAGATGTTGTCATTCCGACCCTGACCTCGAAAAATGCGACCAGCAAGACCGATAGGGGCAATGTCGTCGCGCAAGTCCGCCGGGTTTTCCAAAAGGAACAGCTCTCGCTTTGGCGTTATGCCATCTTTTTTGACGACGACCTCGAGATGCACCCGGGACCGCTTCAAGTCGTAAACGGCGAAGTCCACACCAACGGAGCGCTCTATACCGGTCACGATACGCTCACGTTGAACGGCAAAACGACCTATACGAGTGATTGGACCATCGGATTCAGGCCCGGCGATGGCCAACACCCGGAAACGCCAACCTCCCCACACTGGCCGGCCAATCTTCCGCCTGCCCAAAGCGTGGCCGAGCAACCCTACGACGTCGACGCGCCGGACTATCACGAGCTGATCGAGAGTACCCGGACCAACCCTCCGCTGGTTCCCACCGCCGCGCTAGACGCATACCGCTTCCAAAAACAGGCTGGGGTCGAAGTGACGATCGATGCCAGCAACGTTGTTCGGATCTACAAGGGAGGGGTCGAACTCACGACCGGAACGACCACCGCCGGGACCAATAACAGAAGGATTCTTGATGCGTTTACTAGTGCAGTTACGACCAACCAGACCATCACCGACACCCGTGAAGCAGTTACCACCGGCAATGGCAGCATTCGGCTCGCTACTCTCGACGTAGGCTCAATCACCACGAAAATTGAAAACGGCACGATCGACTTCTTTCCTATCATCTACATCGTGGATATCAGCCCTAATCAGAATGGCACGACTACCAAGCGGGGTATCCGTTTGAAGAATGGCGGTCGTTTGCCCGATGGCGGACTGACGATTGCCAGTGGCAATCCGATATATGTGCAGGGCGATTACAATACCGGTTCGGTCGCCAGCGCCGTGCCCGGCGCCACGCCCACCACCCAGCCTCCGACCAATACCCAACCGACCCCGGCGCCAGGCGCTACACCTCCGAGTCCGACGGTCGCCGGCTACGAACGCCAGCCGGCCGCGATTGTCGCGGATGCCGTTAACATTCTCTCCAATAGCTGGCTCGATTCTCATGTCGGCGGCAGTGCGGCCGCCGCTCCTACCACGATAAACGCCGGTATCATTTCCGGGAACATTGAGTCCGCCAATGGCAGCTACAGCGGCGGGGTCGAGAACTTCCCGCGTTTCCTGGAAAATTGGTCGAACAAGGTGTTCACCTATTACGGCTCGATGATTCAGCTCTATCAAAGCGAGCAGAACATCGGCCGGTGGGGTCCTGGTTACAGCCCGCCGCAGCGCGCCTGGTACTTCGACACCAACTTTGTGACGAAGCCGCCGCCGGGCGCTCTGCACGCGATCAACTACCGTCGCTCCCGCTGGTACATGTTGTAGGCTTGGGGGCGATGACGCGGCGCAGGCAAGTGTCGGCACCGAAGCTGCTTTAGCTTTGCGCGGTCGAAACTTGTTTCGGCCGGCGTAAAACTATCCGCTAAAGATGAACAAAATGCAGATGTCGATCTCCCTAAGTTCCAATTTGTCAGCACCCATTTGTCGTCTCTCACACGGTTCTTTTTGGGGGAAAGTGCTTTTGCTGGCCGCCGTTACCTTGTCCACGGTGGAGGCAGCGATTGATTTCACGCCAGTGGTTGGGGAGCGGAATCAGGAGGGGGTCATCTTTAAACAACTGATCTTCCGGGAAAAGGACCGCAAAATCACCTACGAGCAGCCTAACGGATGGACGTATTCGGGGGACTCAAAGGGACTCCGGCTCACCCCCCCAAACGTGGCGCAGGCCCAGGCGGACATAGAGCAGACGGCCCTGCGTGTGCCGGAGCCGATCGACGAAGCCGCATTGCGGGATCTGGCCATGAAGACGATCCCCGCGGGGAGCCTGCAAGCGACCATCGTCGCCGAAGAGCAAAACCCCATTCGAATCAATCGCCAGGACACCTTTGGAGTAACAATCAATTACGTTCTCCGCGGTCAGGAATATACGGCCAACGTCCTTTTTGCGAATTTGGAAGACACCCAGCTTCGTTTCCGCTTCGTGGCGAGAAAACAGGACTTCGAGAAACTCTTTCGCGCTTTCCGCGGCAGCCTCTTCATGCTGCAGTGGGCCGAGGGACCGAAGTCGAAACCCTAAGGCCTCTCGCTGCCGCTCTGCCCCACTCCGACCGCCGGCGCGCGGCGAGGGACAGATTTCGGATCGGTTCGCGGGCTCACAAATCGGTTGACAGCGACTTGAGCCAATCGCAAAGTCACAATTCTCTTTTTCCCGACGATGCTCGCCTCAAACATAATTCCACCAGTCGTTTCAGGCAGCGCTTCGGGCATTCTTCAGTTCCCGACGGATGCGACCCGCGCCGTCCGTTCATTGCGAAATATGACCACTCAACTCCTGCAGGAAGCAGCTCAAGTGATCCCGAATCAGCAGTTGCTGATCAACGTTGTCTCGCGGCGCGTCCGCCAGCTTGGGTTGGGCCACCGTCCGCTGGTCGAAGCCACTCCGCGTTCGTCCCTCACCGACATCGCCCTTAGAGAGATCATCGCCGGCAAACTCACCTACGAGCTGGCCCCGGAGAAGCCCGCTCCCGACAGCGCCAGCGCTTAATCTCGCGACGTTTTCGGAGCGCGATCATGGCGACCGAAACGATCCTCAATCGCAAGGCGCTCCGCGATTTTCATATTCTCGAGCGCTACGAAGCCGGCATCGAACTGAAGGGCAGCGAGGTCAAATCGATCCGCGCCGGCAAGGCAAACATCAGCGATGCCTTCGTCCGCATCGAAAAGGGCCAGGCTTTTCTCCATAATGCCGACATCCAGCCCTACGAACGCGCCAGCCACGAAATTCCGCCGGCAAAACGCGTGCGCCGGCTGCTTCTGCATAAACAGGAGATCGACAAGCTTTACGGTTTGACCGCCATCGCCGGTCGCGCGCTGGTGGTGCTGAGTCTGTATTGGAAAAACGGAAAGCTGAAATCGGAAATCGGAGTCGCGCAGGGAAAAGTCGCCCATGACAAGCGGGCGGATCTAAAAAAACGCGCCACCGATCGGGAGACAGAGCGCGAAGTCGCGCGTTTCAATCGACGGCACGGGTGAGGGAGGGTGAACGGTGATCGTCGCCGTCTTTGACCACTCACCAGTCACAAATCACCATTCACACTCCTTGTCAGTTCCCGCTTCCGCTTCACATTAGCGGCTCGCCATGTCCCGTCAGCGCTCGCCTCTCTTCGTCCTTTTCCTCACCGTCTTTATCGACATGGTGGGGTTCGGTATTATCATCCCGGTTTTACCGCTCTACGCCGAGCGATTCCACGCGACGCCAATGGCCATCGGCTGGCTCACTGGAATTTACTCCGGCATGCAAATCATCTTCACGCCGATCCTCGGGAAACTCTCCGACCGTTTCGGCCGGCGCCCCGTCTTGATGGTGAGCATCGCGGGCACGGCGATCGGGTTCGCGCTCATGGGAATGGCGACCGCGCTTCCGCTTCTGTTTGTCGCACGCATCCTGGCCGGCATCACCGGCGGCAACATTTCCATTCCCCAAGCCTACATCGCGGACGTGACCGCTCCCGAACAGCGTTCTCGCGCCATGGGCATGATCGGGGCCGCCTTCGGCGTCGGTTTTACTTTTGGGCCGCTGATTGGCGGTGTCATGAGCCGTATCTCCTACAGCGCGCCGTTCTATTTCGCAGCGGGCCTTGCCATCGCCAACGTCATCCTCGTTTATTTCATTTTGCCTGAAAGCCTCTCACACGAACACCGGGCGAAACCGCATGAAGAGGCGACTGTCGCCGAAGTGTTTCGCCATGGACGCGGCTGGATGTTCGGCCTTGTCGTGGCGACTTATTTTTTCCTGATCACGGGATTTGCGATCATGACAGCGTTCTTTGCCCTCTTCACCGCAAAGCGTTTCGGTTACGACGCGCACGCCAACGGCTATCTGTTTGCCTACGTCGGCGTTCTCAGCGTCGTCGTGCAGGGCGGACTAATCGGGCGCCTGGTGAAGATGTTTGGGGAAGTGACCCTGGCCCGTGCTGGCCTCCTCTTAACGGCCGCGTCCCTGGCTTTGCTGCCGGCGAGCCACAACCTCACCTTCCTCCTGTTGGTATGCGCCGGTCTTTCGTTCGGCAGCGGCCTGGCGAGTCCACCCCTCAGTGGCCTGGCCTCCCAAATGATCGATCGCAGCTGGCAGGGGCGCGCGCTCGGGATCATGCAATCGGCCGGAAGCGCCGGGCGCCTTCTCGGGCCCTTACTCGGTGGCTGGCTCCTGACGCTGGATTTGAAAAAGCCAATCTCCGAATACGGACGAACGCCGTTTCTGGTGGCCGCGCTCCTCTGTCTTGTCGGCGCCGTCCTGGCGTTTTGTTTGAAAAGACCGGCGGACGACCGATCCGTTGAAGCCGTTTCGATTGGGTCCAACGTATAAGATCACCCGATGAAACATCCTCTCGTTCTTGCCCTCGGCGGACTGGCTCTGGCGGGTTACCTGATTTCACGAACCGCTCGCCGGACCTGTTCGTTTGCCGGCAAGGTCGTCCTGATCACAGGAGGATCCCGCGGGCTCGGATTGGTTCTAGCGCGCCAGCTTTGCGCCGAAGGAGCACGCGTCGCGCTGCTCGCCCGCGATCCCGATGAATTGGGGAGAGCGCGCGAGGAACTGGTGCAGCGCGGCGGAGAAGCCTTCACCGTTTCGTGCGACTTGCTCGACCGCGCGCAAACCGATGCGGCCGTCCAGCAGGTGGTCGGCCATTTCGGCGGCATCGATGTGCTGATCAACAATGCGGGCATCATCGAAATCGGACCGCTCGAACACATGCAGAGCGCGGATTTCGAGCGCGCGATGAATCTCCATTTTTGGGCTCCCTTTAATTTGATCAGGCAAGCGATCCCGCATTTCCGGCGGCGTGGCGGAGGGCGCATCGTCAACGTCGCTTCCATCGGCGGGAAAATGGCGGTGCCGCATCTCGCTCCCTATTGCGCGAGCAAATTCGCGCTCGTCGGATTGTCCGATGCGCTTCGGGCCGAACTCGCGCGCGATCGCATTCACATCACAACGGTCACACCGGGCTTGATGCGGACCGGCTCGGAAGGCAATGCCAAATTCAAAGGCGATCACCTTGCGGAATATACCTGGTTCTCCTTGTCCACCGCGTTACCGTTCGCTTCGATCAAAGCCGAACGGGCCGCGGCTCAAATCATCTCGGCCTGCCGCCGCGGCTTGCCCTCGCTCACGATTCCGCTCATGGCTCGCGCCACGATCCTCGGTAGCGCGTTATTCCCAAACATTGCCGGCAGCATGCTGAAAGTGATCAACGCGGTGCTGCTTCCGCCACCCGCCGGCCCGGATGGCGACTCGTCCCATTCCGGCAGCGAATTGGCCAGCCGCCAGTGAGCACGAAACGCCCAATCGGTAGGGCGAGACTCTGTCGAGCCGAGCGTAGGGCATGGTAGAACTCGTTGCGGCTCGACAGAGTCTCGCCCTACCGGAGGTGAGCAGATGAACGCAAAACGGCTCTTCGTCAGCCTCGAGCTCCCGCGCTCCATCACAGAACGTCTGGCGAAGTTGGATCCGCACCTGCGCGGCGTCCGCTGGCTCGAGCCGGAGCAAATGCATCTAACCCTAAGTTTCCTCGGCAACGTTCCGGGCGATGTCGAAGAAGCACTCAAGAAAAACCTGGAGGCCATCGAGTGGAAATCTTTCTTCCTCCCATTGATTGGCGTCGGAGCCTTTCCAGGGAAGGGCCGGCCGAATGTCATTTGGATCGGCGTCGGCACCGGGCATCCGCATCTTTTCCAATTGCACAAACGCGTCCAGGAAGCTGCCATCCATGCCGGACTCGAGCCCGATCTGCGGTCGTTTCACCCACACGTCACCCTTGCTCGTTGCCGCGATGTCTCCGCGGAATCCGTGCGGCCCTTTCTTCGAGCGCACGCCGGGATCGATGCCGGAATGATCCACGTCGAATCTTTCTGTCTGAATTCCAGCACGCTCTTTCCAGCGGGCTCGGTTTACACCAGCGAATTGGTGGTCTCCAGTGCTCAATGACGACCGGAGTCGCCACCGCTGCCAACGGCACTATCGTACTCGACATCGCTAGTTAGGCGGTGGGGCTGGCTGCATCCGAGGCATTATAATGACGGATGAACTCTCGCGTGTGTTTCATGCGGATTTCGAGCTTTGCGAGTTCTGCGGGGTTGTCACGGAGTGAATTGCGAGCGCGCTCTTCGCACTCGGCAAGGCCTCGCTCAGCATTGAACGAGAGATAGTGAAACTGCCGTTTGTCAGCCCAGTTAAGACAGTAAGGAATTACCGTCGAGCCACGCAACGGAACCAACGCTGGAACAATGTAATTCGGACTCTTCTGCTGGGCACGGTCAAACTGTGGGAGGGCGACTACCGATGGGTGAAAACTGCACCCCAGCCAGTCCTGCCTGCTCTCCAAATGATAAGCGTCAATTAACGCCTGGCCCACATATGCATTTGCGCTTGGATCCGCGTAAAATTCACCGTGTGAGATCGCGCCCCGGAGCATTCGAGAGGGACCGCAAATCACACCGTTGAGAAACTCGCCGCACACTTTAAGAATGGTGTCAAAGCAGGCATCGGAATCATCGCGGGAATAAAACACAATGGAATCAGAGAAGTTGATGAAACCGATATCTGAATTCTCGAGCGTAACCGACATGTCCGGATGAACGACGCTCCCGTGCAAACTCGCCCGAATCATGAGGTTGAGGAAACCGCGGACATAGGTGAAGACCTCAGCCGATCCGTCAGCGCCGAGCCATGAGCTAAATCCCAACAAATCGAAAAAGGCAACGAAGCGATTTCCACTTTCAACGAGCATTGTGTGGGACAAGAAGTCGGGACTCTCTAGTCAGCGATGCCCTGGATCCCTTCCCCGGCTCGCAGCAGAGATTATCTCACTGAAACCATCACTGTTCATTGGCTAACACTTTACCCGACCCCAGCCCAGTAGGCGCGAGAATGGCGTCGCGCATTCCGTGGAGGAGCTTTTTATTCGCGGGGACGATGGTGGCAAGGGCGCCGCGCAAGGTTACCTTTGCGTTTTCCACGAAGAAATACGGGCAGAGCCGGACACGGCCGCGGATGGTCTTGATTTCGTCCGTCGCGTTGTCCCAATAGCGGTGGTCGATCAACCGCGCCTTGTGAAAACGTTGCATGATCCGGGGCGATGTCTGGAAGGCCGCGAGCGCCTCTTCCAGCGCGCGCTCCCATTCTGCCTGCGGAACATCGGATCCGACCGTGATGCCGCGACTCCCCCACCCCAGCGGCGAAAAGCCGCTCACCTTGATCAGGAGTTCGCGCTCCTTCTGGCTGAGCTTTCCGGCTGCGCGCCAATCGTTGATTTCTAATCGTGGAATCACCCCGTGCTGTGGCAGGGGCGTCGGATCGAGCGGCCACGTGTAGGGCACTGCTTCCTGCAATTTCAAAAAATATTTCTCCCCGAGCTCGCGCCGCCAGAATTCGCGGAGGGGCTGCATCCAGAAAAGCGCGAACCACATTTTTTCCTCGAGGTACGGCTTGAATGGGGGCGTGACCCGCACCGCGCCATTGGTCGCCGCGTTCATCAGCTCGGAAACGCGGGGTAGATTTGGAAGATCGAACAACTCGAAAAAGCGGTAGATGTTCCGGCCCGCGTCCGGCTCGTAGGTTTCTGCGTCGGCGACTCGCCATGAAGGTTGAGGGGTTGAGTGGTTGAGTGGTTGAGCGCCCCGGCGGACGTTGAGCTGCGCGGCGACCCAATTCATCTCAGGACGGTAGGTGGACGCTTCCTCCGAAATCACGATGTCGCCTCCATCGGGCAACAGACTGCGAAAGCCATCGAGCATTCCGTCGGGACCACCGATCACTTCGCTACCGAGTGCCGCGTAAGTTTGATTGAGCCATCCGGTCAAACCGATGCCGCCAGGGACGGAATCTATCTCGGCGATGGTGTAACCCGTTTCGGTCAGAATCAAGTCGGGCCGGATAACCAGCGGCAAATCATCGCGAAATTGTTTCTGGCGCGAGAAATCGATCAGGTCGGCGGGCTTGCCGGCATCGAGGTAAGCGGCGATCCACGCGGGTTGTTTGCCTTTGACGCTGCGCTGGTAGAGCTCGTTGCACGCGCGCTGAAACACGAAGAGGCGATGACCGAGTTGTTCCAGCTCTTTCGCGAACGCGGGATTGATCGGGAAAGGATCGGGCGAAAGAAGCCAATCCTTCTCGGCGAATAAACCCTCGGCCGGGAAGGCGGCTTGGATCGAGGCGAGTTTGGCGGAATCGGCGTGCATTTGCGGGGAGAGGAAGTTTTAAGTGTTACGCTTTAAGCAAAACGCGCTGCTTCGACCCCTTAAAACTTAACACTTAAAACTTAAAGCTGAAGACGCCGCAGGCGGCTCTTCATCTTCCGGACGCCATCTTCTTCAGCGCCATCTTCACCAGATCCTCCGCTGTGGTGATGTCGCGCTCGGTTTCTTGCAACTCGCGCACCGTCTTATGCGCGTCGACCTGCTTGTATCCCAGCGCGATGAGCGCCAGCACTGCTTCATTCGCCTGGCTTTGCTCCGCGGTGGGTGCGTGCGCCGAGCTGGCCGCTTCCCACGCGGCCACCACGCCGAGCTTGTCTTTCAATTCCAGAACAATTCTTTCAGCCGTTTTCTTCCCGAGGCCGCTGATTTTCGAGAGCGATGCGATGTCGGCGTTAACCACCGCGCTCTTGAAGTTGCTCACGCTCATTCCGCTCAAGACCGCCAGGGCCAGCTTCGGCCCGATCCCGCTGACGTGATTCACGAGCAGGCGAAACAGGTCGCGCTCGGGCGCGGTCATAAACCCGTAAAGAATCTGAGCGTCCTCGCGAACGTGAAGATGGGTCAGGATGTGCACCGGTTGACCGGCGGCCGGCAGCTTGTCGTAGCTCGAGAGCGGAATGAAAACTTCGTAACCCACGCCGCCGACGTTCACGATCGCCTGCGTGGGCAAGGCCGCCACCAGGGCGCCATCGAGGAAGGTGATCATGCAGAGTGGTTATGAGGTTGAAGTGTGAAACGTTAAAACGGTCCCCCCATTTAACAATTCAACGATTCAACAATTTCACGGTCGGTCATTCACGGCGTTGGTTTCAGAATCAGGGTAAGATCGGTCCGCTTCCCTTTCACAAAGTTGTAGCCCTGGACGGTGTACGATTTCCACCCCGGCGGAATCTGCGGATAAACGGTTTTGGCCAGCTCCGTGGGCAGAATGAGGAATCGTGCTCCCGGATACGTCATGAAGTAATCTACCCTGTCCACGGTAATGCCCGGCAAGAACGCCCGGACGCGGCCGCGAAAATACCACACCACGCTCGGTTCCCCGTAGTCGATGTGCGCATAACGCATTTCCGGATGGAGATCCTTTTCCACCTTCTTGAAAAGCTCAGCCGTGAGAATAGTCGGCGCGATCAACCGGAACACGAAGAGCGACACGGCCAGCGAACAAACGACGGCGATGAAAGCAGTGCGCACCAGAAATCGTGGCGACGTCCGCGATTCAAATCGATCCCGGAGCGAGGGGAAGCGCCGGCGCAGCATTTGAACAAAAAAGCCCGGCAACTCAAAAACGTGCCGCGCCAGCAAGAGCGAGAGCAACGGAAAGGCGATCAAGGTGTAATGCGGAAGCTTTGTCTTCACCACCGTCATGAGGAGGAAAACAATCGCCGTCCCCGAGATCAGGTATTTGTCCACCGCGTCGCGCTCTTGCCAAAGGCGTTTGGTCAGGGCGGGGAGCTTGATCGACCAGGGAAAGAAACTGATGAAAACGGTCACGAAATAAAAGGGAAGGGTCAGGAGATAGCTGCTCAAGGTCTGGCCGCCATGGCCTTCCATGGGGCCGAAGCTGCGTTCGACCACGTGCCGGCCGATGCCGACCCAGAAAAATTCTCCTTTCGTCCGGACCAACGCCGGGATTCCCCAGAGCGACACGATGGCGATGGCGAACAACAGGCCGGAGACAAACCAAAACCGGCGGTTCAGCGGTTGGCCGCGCAAGAAAAATTTCATGCTCGCCACCGTGAGCAAAGGCGTCCATCCGAGAGGACCCTTGGCCAGAAAAGCAAACGCCAGCGCGACGTAAAACGCTAACCGCCAATATTTCCGATGACGCGAGTCTGTTGCTGATTGGCCCGCGCCTAACCAGTCGGCCATCAGTTCATAAGCGGCCCAGTGCGCGGCGGTAACAAAAAAGACCAGCCACATGTCCGCGACTGCGGCCTTGGCGTGAATAAAGGTCTGGAAACACAGGCTGAAAATGATCGCGGCCCACCACCCGACTCGTTCGTTCCCCAGCCGCCGGCCCCAGGCAAAGAGCAGGACCGCGGTCAACGCCGCCGCGACCGCCGAGGGCAACCGCGCGGCGAAATCGTTTTCGCCAAAGAGCCGGTAGCTGGCTATCTGCGTCCAATAAATGAACGGCGGTTTATCGAAGCGGTACTTATTGTTGAAGTAGGGGACGACATAATCGCCCCGCTCCCGCATCTCGCGCGACGCCTCGGCAAATCGCGGCTCGTCTCGATCCACCAGCGGCATGATCCAGGTGCCGGCCGTATGCAGGAGAAGGCAGGGAAAGAAGATTAAAGCGAAATTGCGGATTGTCGGAGACAGAGCGGAGATTCAAAGATACAGACGCGTGAAACACAAATGGGAATTTTGGCCATGAGGCGAATCGCCGCCTTGCGCTGGTGGGGATTGTTCATCCTTTCCGCGGGTCTGCTCCTGCTCGCCAGCTTTTACTTCGATGCCGGCGCGCAGGCTTGGATCGCCCAACACCAGAGCGCGGCTCTGAAGAAATTCATGCGGGGCGTAAGCCGGCTGGGCGACTGGCCGGGGCACATCTCGCTCGGGCTCATCCTGCTCGTCCTCGCCTACTGGCGTCGGAGCAAGAAATGGATGCAAATCGCGGCGGCGATGATTCTGGCTTGCGCGCTCGCGGGCGCGGTCGCGCGCGTGGTGAAAATCTCGACCGGTCGCGCGCGGCCCTCCGTGCAAACGGAGGCAGCCTGGAGCGGCCCGAACTTCGAGGCGCGTTACAATGCGTTTCCCTCGGGGCACACAGCTGCCTCCACCGCCTTCTTTGGGACACTGGCGCTCGCCTGTTGGCGAATCGGCGTCCCCTTCCTGGCCATCCCGATCCTGATCGCCTTTTCGCGAATGTATATTGGCGCACATCACCTGTCCGATGTGGTTTGCGCGGCGGTGATTGGGATGTTGGCCGCTTACTTCGTCGCGCGCTGGATTCCCCCGGCAATCCGCAATCCGGAATCCGAAATCCGAAATTGATTGGCGGAGGGGGTGGGATTCGAACCCACGAGGACTTTCGCCCTGCCGGTTTTCAAGACCGGAGCCATCAACCGCTCGACCACCCCTCCGGGATTCAGGCCAGCGTTATTCTGGCATTGGCCACGGACGGAACAAGAGCTACCTGATTCGCAATCCAAGCCCCCACACTCCGCCTCCGCCGCGAATCCTGATTTTCAGCGAAGCTCAGGGATCTGTCGCGGTGATTATAATACTCGTCCATGATTCCGCTCCCCAGGCATCGGTCACGGTGAGAATCACTTCAAACTCGCCTGCCACGTCCGGCGTGAAATTCGCGTACTCCGTCTTCCATTCGTCGATGTAATTCGCCCCGCTGGCGCGGGGAATAGTGCCCAACGTCCAGGCATAAGTGAGGACATCGTTATCAGGATCGGTGCTGGTGGAACCGTCGAGGGAGACCATCTCGCCATAAACAATCGTGGGGAAATCCGCGATGGCGACAGCGGAGGGAGGTTGATTGACACTGCTGATCGCCACTGCGTCGGCGTGGCTGGAAAGCCCGTCTTCATCGGTGACAGTGAGTTGCACAACGTAAGTGCCCAATCGATCCGCCGTGAAACTGGGCACCGCGGTGTTGGCGCCAGTGAGCGTCGCCGTGCTCCCCGGAGGGCGAGAAATGAAGCTCCAGGCGTAGGTGAGGAAAGCCGGAGAAGTTTCGTCATCGAATGACCCGCTCCCGTTCAACTCAACCGGGGTGCCGGCGTGGATCGACTGGTCGTCTCCGGCGACCGCGGTCGGCGCTTCATTGGGGGTCGGCACCAGACGAAACAGGTTGCCGAAGTCGCCATCGCCGCCGTAGGCCGCGGCGCCGTAGAGTGCGCCGTCACTTCCCTGGAGCAACCCCGCGAAGAGAGCGCCGCCGTGCGTGGTGTAATTAAAACGCTTCACGACGCGATAATCGGTGCCGTCCGGATCGAGCTCGAAGACGACACCCCAGTCGTAAGAGCCGCCATGGAGGGTGGTTCCGTAGAGTTTTCCGTTACTGGCCTCCATCAAGGCGGACGCAGGCGTAGCGCCGTCCACAAAGCTATTGAGGCTCTTGAGAACCGTAAACCCGGTCCCGTCCGCGTTCAGCGTGAAGACCGCGCCGTTCTGGTAAGCGCCACCCTCGGTGGCGGTGCCGTAGAGCGCCCCATCGCTCCCCAGGAGCAGGCGGGCATTGGGATAAGCACCGGTCACGGCCGCATCAAGATGCCGGAGCACCTCGAACGGAGTCCCGGTTGCCTTAATTCTAAAAATGGTTCCGAAAAGGGAGTCGCCCCCGTGATACGCGGTGCCGTAGAGGAAGCCATCCGGTCCGGCGATGAGCCCGGCCGTCGGATGACCGCCCGTGGCTACATTATCGAAATGCTTGAGAACGGCGAACCCACTTCCGTCCAGGTTCAGTTTGAAGACGGTGCCGGCGTTGCCGTTACCGCCCACATACGTCGTTCCATAGAGGACCTCGTCTATCTCCAGCAACCGAGCATAGGAACCGCCACCGGTTGTTGATGCATCGAAGTTCTTCAAAACCGCAAAGCCGGTCCCGTCCTGGCCAATCTTGAATACGGTTCCGGTGCCGCCGGTGCCGCCGGTATACGTTGTTCCGTAGAGCATTCCGTCGCTTCCCAGGATCAATCCACCCCAACAGTTGCCCCCGGTCGTTGGCTCATCGAAATTCATCAGCACGGTGAAGCCGGACCCGTCCTCGTTGATCTTGAAAATCGTGTCGTTTTCGGAGCTGTTGTTACCGGTGACGGTCGTGCCGTAAAGCATGCCGTCAGTTCCCAGCACCAGCTCCGAGAACGGGTGGGCCCCCTCCGCCGTGGTGAAACTCTTGAGCACCTGAAATTCCGAGCCGGCGCTTTCCGGGGTGGGCGCGCCCAGATAAAGAAAAAGCGCCACGAGAACTGCCGGCAGCGCACCGCGGCTGCCAGCGGTGGGAATTTCAAACCGGAGGCGTTGCGAGCGGAAGCGGGGGCCAGTGGAGACCGGGCAAGGAAAACCGAGGAAACGGAGGAGCATCATAGGAATCTTTCTTTCCCCCGTGTTGTACCTTCTGCTCCTCGGAGTGGGGGTAGAAACCGAAATGCAGATTTAATGTGGGCGCGTTTGTAGGAAAAGCCATCAAATTGGTCAACGGAAACGTACAAATTTTTTCGGCCGATCGTCTGCAAGATGCCCGAGGGAATGAGCCCGGTTCTTGCCTTGGAAAACCGTGGACATCGTGAACGTTCATGTGAACGTATGTAATGAAAGGGCCAGGAAAACGCGCCCGGCATGCGGGGACTAACGTCTTGGAAAAATCGGAAAGGTCCGCCTCCGCCATTCGCGGCCGGGGCGCGTCCGGAAACACGTCGAACCGATTCGAGAAGCTCCATGTCGAACTCGAGCCGGTCGAGCCCGACCCGGAAGGCGAGGAGCCTATCGCGCCAAAAACGCAGTTCTATCGCGATCACACCCGAACGATCATCGCGCGAAACGAGAGTCCCGATGTCGGTTTCGAGCGGAGCGTGAATCCATACCGGGGGTGCGAGCACGGCTGCATTTATTGTTTCGCAAGGCCGAGTCACGAATACCTCGGCTTCTCCGCCGGCCTGGATTTCGAAACGAAAATCATGGTGAAAGCGGACGCGCCTGAGCTGCTGGAAGCCGAACTCTCCTCACCGAAGTGGAAGCCGCAGGTCGTGGTGATGAGCGGTGTCACCGATCCCTATCAGCCGGTCGAACGCCGCCTCAAATTGACCCGGCGCTGTCTCGAGGTGCTGGCGAGGTTTCGCAATCCAGTCGGGATGATCACAAAGAACCGGCTGGTCACGCGCGACACCGACATTCTCACCGAGCTCGCGTCGCACGGGGCGGTCAGCATTAACATTTCGGTCACCTCTCTCGACGCGAATTTGCAGCGAATCCTCGAACCGCGCACGTCGATCCCGTCGGCGCGGCTCGACGCCATCGCGCAACTTTCCGCGGCCGGCATTCCTGTCGGTGTGATGGTGGCGCCGATCATTCCAGGACTGACGGATCACGAAATGCCCGCGATCCTCCAGGCTTGCGCAAAGGCGGGCGCCAAATTCGCGGGCTACACAATCATCCGGCTTCCGTGGGCCGTCGCGCCGCTCTTCGAGCGCTGGCTCGACGAACATTTCCCCGAGCGCAAAGAGAAGATCCTCGGGAGAATCAGGAGCGTGCGTGGAGGCGGGCGCTTGAACGATCCACGCTGGAAATCGCGAATCGTGGGCGAAGGGATCTTCGCCGAGCAGGTCGCGTCGATGTTCGCCATTAGTTGCCGCCGCGCGGGTATTGGGCCGCGGCCCCAACTCTCGACTGCCGCCTTCCGCCGATCACACGAACAGCTCGATCTCTTCAGGTAGGTCAAGGATATCGCAGTTGCGATTTCGCCGTCCATCTCGCACCGTGGCTCTGACAAACGTGAATATTGAAACTCTCCACATTGGAATGAAGGTGCGCCATCCTCAGTATGGCGTGGGAACCGTGCGCTCGCTGACCGAGCACACCGCCGAGATTACCTTTGACGACGCTCCTCGAACCGTGGCGCCAGCCTCGAGCGGCCTGGAACCGGCCGAAGCGACCGCCACCCTAAGCGAGCTGCAACTTCCCCTCGCCAATCTGATTCGCGATACCGCCCACGCCGTGGTGGAAGCGCTGGGCCTGGAACAAAAGGACGTGGTCGTGGAGGGCTTGGCGAACCGCTGGCAGCGCGGAACTCTTGTTATGCAGTCCGCTGACACTTCGCTTCAGCCGAAGGAGGTCCCGCTGGAAACGTTCTTTCACAAGATCGTCATGATCCGGAACAACCTTCGCGTCCTCGAACAAAAGATAAACGCGAGCGATAAACTAAGCGATGCCGACAAGTTCGACCTGCAGCAGTACATCACCCGCTGCTACGGCTCGCTCACGACGTTCAACATCCTGTTCAAAAACAAGGACGACCAGTTTAGGACGGGCGGGTAGAGAGAACGCGGTTCTACCCCCTTGTCATTCCGAGCGCAGTCGAGGAATCTCTCACTCGGAATCCCTCGCGGGACGCTCGCCAGAATTTGAGATTCCTCGACTGCGCTCGGAATGACAAAAGGGCAACTACAACCAGAGTCTCATCTGCTCGGGCGTGAGATTTCCACCGCAGAGCACGACAGCAACGCTCTGATCCGCGAAGCGATCACGATTTTCCAGAAGCGCCGCGAGTCCGGCCGCGCCGGACGGTTCGAGCACGATCCCGAGGTGTTCGTGAGCCAGCTGCATCGCTTCGATCAGGCTCGCGTCCTTCACCAGAATTCCGTCATCGATCACGCCTTCCATGTCCGCGACACATTCGGGAATTGGAATCCGAACACCGATTCCGTCGGCAATCGTCGCGATTGAGTCCAACCGGACAATTTCCTTTCGGCGCCACGATTCCAGCATCGCGGGCGCGCCTTCAGACTGGACCGCAACAACACGAATCTCCGGCCGCGCCTCTTTCAAATAGCGCCCGACGCCGCACGCCAGTGCCCCATTGCCGAGTGGAAGCAGGACCGCGTCCATGTGTTCCTTCCATTCCGCCAGCTCAATCCCAATCGTGCCCGCGCCCTCGCCCGTCTCAGCATCGAACCCGTCTTCAATCATCCGTTTACCCGTCGCGAGAGCCACGCGTTTCGCTTCGATTTTCGCTTGATCGAAGTCTTCACCGTGGAGCACGACCGCGGCCCCGAGCATTCGCATGCGCTCCAGCTTGAAAGAATTGGCGTTCACGCTCGCGTAAACCGTGAGCTGAAGATTCCGTCGCGAACAGGCATACGCCATCGCCTGCCCGAAATTGCCGGCGCTCGCGGTGATCAGCTGGGTGTGTGCCGGAATTTTCGACGTCAGATATTCTGCGCCGCGGCCCTTAAAGGATCGAATCGGATTAGCCGTTTCGACTTTGACGACGAGTCTGGCGCCCAGCAGCTTCGACAGCGAATCGGCGTAGTATTGGGGCGTGTTCAAGAACACGGGGTCGATCACGCCAACCGCCTCCCGCATGTTCTCGATCTTCAGCCGATGGTTCATAACGTCTTTCAGTCCGGTCATCCCGCTGTCCCGACGATGATCACGACCGCCGCGAGGGCGCAGCCGATTCCGAGGCCTTGCACAACACTGAGCCGTTCGCCGAGGACCACACGAGCCAGGAGCACGGTGGCCGCCGGGTAAAGAGAAGCCAGGGTAACGACAATGCTCAATGGCCCAACTCGGGCGGCAAGCATATACAAAGCATTGGCCGCCATATCCAGGGCGCCGCCCGTGATCGCCGTGGTCGCGGCCGGCGCGCTCATTCGCAGGGTTCGGCCGGTGGCCACCGCGATGAGCCCGAACAACGTGATCGAAGTGAGGCGCGCGGCGATCAGCGGCCACATCCCCGCGGCGCTGCTCGTGCGCGCGAGAGAAAGAAAGAAGATCCCGACCGCGACGCCCGAAAGTATTGCCAGCCACAGCCCCGGGGGAAGACCTCGCCTCGGTCTTCGATTCCCGTCAGGATCGGCCGGCGCCGGTTGCTGGCTAACCAGCGCGATCGCCACCAGGGCGAGTGCAATTCCCGCGATGGTGAGCAACCGCAAGCGTTCGCCCATCGCGAAAGCGAACAGCACCGGAATGATCGCGGCGCACACCGCCGTGACCGGGGCCACCACCGCCATCGTGCCGACGGCAAGCGCGCGGTAAAGCAACGCGACCCCGATGCCGCCACTCAGGCCGGCGCCAATCCCCCAGAGCCAGTCACGCGGCGAGACCGCGGCCGCCGGCAGAAATGGAAGCACCGCCAGGAGCAGCACGAGGCCGACGAATTGCGTGACGACGACTGTGGCGATGGTATTGGCGCGGCGCGCGGTCAACCCGCCGTAGAAATCCGCGGAGCCGTAGAAAACGGCCGAGCCCAGCGCGAGCAACTCAATCATGCGACACGCCTGTGGCAGTCCTTACAGATCCCACTTCTTCGGGATTTTTTGTTTGAGGCTTGCCACCGGCGCAAACAAATCGCCCGACTTTTCCACGCGTTGCAGGACGCGGTCCGAAGGAAACACGAAAAGCTGCGCCTTTTTTTTCTTCAGGACCGTTTCCACTTCTTCCCAGGTGACGGGGGTCGAAACGGTGGGCTGTTCTTTGGCCCTGAGCGAGTACACGTTCACGGTCGTCTTGTGCTCGTCGTTCTGGCTCCAGTCGACAAAGATTTTTCCCGTGCGCAATGCCTTGGCCATTTTCGAGACGACCAGTTTCGGGTGCTCCCGCTCCAGATGCTCCGCGAGGGCACGCGACAAATCCTTCGTTTGATCGAAGGTTGCCGCCGTGTTGAGCGGGACATAAACCTGCAAGCCCTTTGAGCCGGATGTTTTTGCCCAGCTTTCCAGCTTCATGCCGGCCAGCAAATCGCGGAGCCAAAGCCCAACCTGACAGCACTGGACGATATCGGCCGGCGCGCCGGGATCGAGGTCGAACACCATCATCGTCGGACGCGCCACGTCCTTCTTGCGCGCGAGCGACGTGTGCAATTCGATGTCGGCGAGATTGGCGGCCCAGACCAGCGTGGGCAAATCCTGCGCGAGACAATAATGCATGTGGCGCTGGTTGCCTTCGCTCCAGACTTTCGCGGTCTTCACCCAGGACGGGCGATGGGCGGGGCAATTTTTTTCGTAGAAGAACGGCTGGTCCACGCCGTTTGGATAACGCTTCATCGTGAGCGGACGGTCCTTCAGGTGCGGGAGCAAGACCGGCGCAATTCGGATGTAGTAGTCGATGATTTGTCCCTTGGTGAACCCGGCCTTCGGGTACAGGACCTTGTTCAAATTCGAAACCGCCAATTTGCGGCCTTCGACGATCAGCTCGGCTTTATTGCTCATACCGTTGCCAATCTATCGTCCCGGAGCCATTGCGCGCGTTTGATTTTGAATACGGATGGCCGCGGTTGCGACCTCAAGGAGCGGCGGCCTCCAGACCGCCGTGTTCTTGGGGGGGCGGTTTGGAAAGCGCCCCTCCTTGATGCGCCCGGCGGTTTCAAACCGCCGTTCCTTGTGCTTTTCAAATGGCCGAATAGAGAATCAAACTGCCGAGCGCGATGCTAAACGCGCCGGCCACCACAAAATGCCACGATCGTGCCATCTTGACCGTCCCGAGCATTCTGACCCCGTGCTGCGGATACGTGAAATAAAGGGTGCTCTTAAGGACGAGCCCCCAGCCGATGATTGTGACGATCATCGAGATCCCGTGCCAGACATTGTGGAACGCCACAACGAACGCGCCGAGGGGGAAGTGCACGAATCCATTCAGGAAGCTGCCAACCTCGCCTTTCTCGCGAAGCATAATAAAGAACTGCACCCAGACGCGCGGTTGCAAGAGGTGTGAGAGACCGAAGACCAGGAAGTTGATGGCGACGAGCTTTTCGACTGATGTTTCCATGATGCTGGTCTAAAGCGGGAGGCGATTGGCAACAAGGCGCGATTTCCGTGTCATCCCGAGCGCCCAATCCCTGTGAACTCACCACATTGTCATTCTGAGCGCAGCGCAGCGGAGCCGAAGAACGAGGGACCCCGTCGCGGAACGTGCAGTTAACAACGCTCGACTGCGCCCGCCATCCCCCTTCCCCGACTGCGTTAGCCGCCTCTCCGAGTGCGAGACGACCTTTCGAGCACCACAATCCAAGCGCGTCACGGCTCACTGGTGCGATTCGCCTCGAATTACAGCGAAGGCCTGAAGGGACACAGGAATGAGTTATCGTTCCACATCCACGTCGTTCGTGATATTATCGGTCCAACATTCTTCAAGGCTGCCTATGAAAACGCTCAAATTCGTCGTCGAGAAACACCGGGATGGCTTTGTCGCATATCCGTTAGGCTTAAAGGGCGCCGTCGTCGGCGAAGGCGATACTTACGATTCAGCGCTGGCTGATGCGAGATCAGCGGCGGCGTTTCACATCGAGAGTTTCGGGAAAGAAGTCTTCGAGGATGAAGACGAAGTAATGGAGGCGTTTATAGCCGAGGCGTCACTCGCTACCGGATGAAGTTTCCGGTCGACGCGCCGAAGTCGAAGGTTCTCCACGCTCTCCGCTTGCTCGGCTTCGAGATCGTGCGTGAGCGCGAGCACATTTCGATGGTTCGAACGAACCGTGATGGGACGCGCACTCCCCTCACCCTGCCAAACCATGCGACCTTGAGGGCATCAACTCTGCGCACCATCTGCTCGCAATCAGGGATACCGCGCGCCGATTTCATCGAAGCGTACCGCAAAAGTTAATATCGTCTTGGCTCGGCCCCTTCAATCGCGACAGGGCGATCACGCAAAAAAACGTAATGCGGGGAGCGCGTTAATCCGCCCCGAAAAGTGTACAGACGACTTCCAGAGCGTGTAAATCGGCTCTCAGAGTGTGCAACTGCCCATAAAAACGTGTAAAAGACCTCCCAGAGCGCGTCAGCGCCGAAACCGAGGACGCACTCCCCAGCAATTGTCATGTTGAGCGAAGTCGAAACATCTCTCACTATTTCCCAGACGTGAATCGGCTCTATTTTGGCGACAATCTGGGCTGGCTGCGGAATGCGAAGGAATTTCCCGATGCCAGCGTTGACCTGGTCTATCTCGATCCGCCGTTTAATTCGAACGCGGATTACAACGTTCTCTTTCGCGAAACGAGCGGACAGGTTAGCCAGGCGCAATTCCATGCGTTTACCGACACGTGGAGTTGGGCCGACGCCGCCGAAACGTATCACCAATTCATCGACACCTGCCCGAATGTCGCCGTGGTCGAAATCATGGAAGCGTTCCACAGCTTCCTGAAAAACTCACCCATGATGGCTTACCTCGCCATGATGGCCCCGCGCCTTGTCGAACTGCATCGCACTTTAAAAGAATCCGGAAGCCTTTATCTCCATTGCGATCCGACCGCGAGCCATCATTTGAAACTAATGCTCGACGCAATCGTGGGCAGCACCAATTTCCGAAACGAAATCGTTTGGAAACGCCACAGTGCGCACAGCAGCGCAAAAAGATACGGTCCGATCCACGATACAATCCTATTCTACACAAAGAGCGATGACTTTACGTGGACAGGACTACGCCTCGACTACCAAGAAGAATATTTAGAGCACTATTACAAATACGATGATGGCGATGGCCGGCTTTACTGGCGTAACAGTCTAACAGCCGCCGGCACCCGCAAAGGCTCATCAGGTAAACCGTGGCGCGGCTTCGACCCAACCGGCCAAGGTTCGCATTGGAAATTCACAATCGCGAATCTGGACGCACTTGATGCTGCGGGGAAAATCTACTGGCCTCCAAAAGGAGGCTGGCCGCAGATCAAGCGATACCGAGACGAATTAAAAGGAATCGCTGTCAGTGACATCTGGGATGACGTAAACAAGATCAATCCAGCCGGCAACGAGCGGCTCGGTTATCCAACGCAAAAACCGCAGGCGCTTCTCGAGCGCATCATCAACGCAAGCAGCAATCCCGGAGACGTGATCCTCGATCCGTTTTGTGGATGCGGCACAACAATTCATGCGGCGCAGAAACTCGGTCGGCGATGGATTGGGATCGATGTAACCTATCTCGCCATCAATTTGATTAAGCGCCGGCTGCGCGACGCGTTCGGTGAAGAGATTGAGTTTGACGAGAAAGGTCAGCCAACGGATTTTGAAAGCGCCAAGCGACTTGCCGAGCTCGACAAATTCCAATTCCAGCACTGGGCGCTGTCTCTAATCGGCGCGCGTCCGCTAAAAGAAGGCGCCGGCAAAGGCGCCGACCGCGGAGTAGATGGTCTGCTCTATTTCTACGAGACTAAACGGACAGACAGTCCTGGCCGCGTAAGGGAAGAACCGCTCACTCGCAGCGAACCGGTTCATCGGGAGAAAATAATCGTTCAGATCAAGGGCGGCGGAGTAAATCGTAGTGACGTCTCCACCTTACTGGGGGATGTGGAAAACCAGAAAGCAGCTGGCGGTGTTCTCATCACGCTCGAAAGACCGAGCAAACAGATGCGCACCGAAGCCGCCGATGCTGGCCGGTTTGTCTCGAAGCTCTGGCACGATAAAGATTATCCGCGCATCCAGATACTTACGGTCGAAGGGCTGCTCAATGGCATCGAGCGGGTGGATGCTCCGCCGCAACTCAATCCGTTCGCAATGGCCGCACGCGAATCCGTTGCGCACAAGCAGACGGAAATGCTGTAACCGCAGTCATCAAATGGAGCACGTCGTCTACTTACTGGGTGCGGGCTTTTCAGCACCTCTTGGTTTGCCAGTAATGCGCACGTTCTTAATGAGGTCGAAAGATATGTATGCTGCCGAACCAGATCGATATTCGCATTTCCAGAAAGTGTTCGAGTGCATCAACGAGCTTTCTCGTATCCATAGCTATTTCGACACAGATCTCTTTAACATTGAAGAAATACTCTCAATTCTTGAGATGCGCGATCAAATCGAAGGAAAATCGACTGCGCGTCGGTTCGTCAAGTACATCGCGGATGTCATCGAACATTACACGCCTGCACAGCCGAGCCGACCTGATAGATCCTCCAATTGGTACGAATACCCATTACCAGACTCGGGGCCTTGGTTACCATATTTCTATTTTGTCCTCAGCCTACTGAACATAAGTGTAACATATAGTACTGTTCATAATGATCACCGTTTTAGCGCCTCCCTCGATGAGACAGCGCCGGCAAAATATTCTATTGTTACACTTAATTATGACCGGGTATTTGAAATGTGGTCGCAGTTTTTGACGCTCTACTACCGTGGTGGCGGGGACTTCTCTTTCGCTACACAGCTGAAAGAGTCCAAATCAGATGAACACTCGGTTCCCTTGTTGAAGCTTCATGGAAGTGTTGATTCAGAAAACATTATAGCACCGACGTGGAATAAGGGCGTCCCCAAATCCATGGCGCTGGTGTGGCAACGAGCTCATGACGTTTTATCCAGCGCGAATCACATTCGCATTATTGGCTACTCCCTCCCCGTAGCGGACGCATACATTAAATATCTTCTCAAATCAGCGGTTGTGCGTGCCCCTAATCTGAAGGCAATCGACGTGCTGTGCCACGATCATACTGGAGCCACTCAAGCTCGGTACAAAGAATTCATCCGATTTGGATATTCACGGTTTGTGAGCGCAGATGTAGTCAAGTATCTATTGGCCGTGCGGCACTCGATGCTTGAATCGGCACAAGGGGACTCGGCCAACAATCGGCCTGTACGGTTTCAACATTTGGAGAAGGTGCATGAGGATTTCTTTAACAGAAACAGCCAACGTTAAGGTTATTCGGGTTCATTGAGATAATCCCGGATCACTTCGGCAACGCTTAGGCCAATGTCTGTCCGGCGGTAGAAGGGTTGATGATATACTTCATAGGCTGATCGCCCCGTGCGAAAATCGTGATGAAGCCTTTTGTCCTTGTCGCCATAGTAAATTTCGACCAGCCAGAGTTTTTGGTATGACGCTGCTTCACTTTGACCCAGATTACCTAGCCCGCGTTCGAAATAGAATTCGGGAAGTTCGATCAATTGCCAAAAAGGCAAAAACTCCAGAGCTGCATAAATTCGATTAAGGATTACCTCGTCGATACCGCCTTGAACAAAGCGGCGAAAGGCATAGCCCATAAAACGCGCTTTGCTCATTTGAGCCAATTTGTCCAGCAACAAGAACGCTGCTTCTCCGCAGTTTTCAGCGAGCCGTGGTTCGTCGGATAGTCGCTTCGCAAAACCCTCGCGGTCAGCGGGCGAGATTCGGCCGGCTTCGGAGAGAAACAACATCACTTTTTTCAAAAAAAGCCGATCTCGGATTCCACGGCCGATTCCAAATGCCTTAACGATCAATGACACTACCGGAATTTCTCTCAGCAGACTTTCATCAAGAGCGGCGTCCAGCGCGACCTCGGCGATATTTTGTGCCATACCGCTGACGTTTTCCTTGATTACCGATTTTGTAAGTGTCGCGTTGGCAGAAGTTTCTTCCATGGGTCGCAACTTAGCTATTCTGCTGCAGTAAACCAGTTCGCCCTCTCACCGATCGCCGGGCTCTGCCTGCTGCGGATGCTTCTACCACGTCAAACATCGAAGCGATTACTTTGATGAAAGTTGAATATTGGAACGCGAGCCGATGTCTAATAATTGTGTCGGTGATCAAAAGGACATCTTATGAACTTATCTGAGAAAATCATCAATGGGTGGATGAACAATAAGCTCATGGCGATGGCAATCGTTTTTGGCCTTAGTGTCATAGCGGTTGCAAAGTTTAGTGCCGCCCTGGAAAAGCTCGCGAGTTTTATCCCGCCACCTCCGGTTATTGAGACTCCGGTCAAACCGGACGTAACCCCGGTGGGCCCAGTTTGGGTCGAAAGCGTGAAGTCCAAAAAATACTCGGACGGGCGGTACTTTGATTTCGATGCAGAAATGCTAGATAAACTGCTCGGTCGCACGGATTGGGATAAGCGCGTTTACCTAGTCTCAAAGAGACCTGACACAGGATTTAGACGAGCCGTACTTCGGCACAGCCCCAGCGCCGAACACGGAACTGCCTTCGGACGTCTGTTACCTAGGGGTAAGCGGGGCGATTGGAAAGCGGGGGAATCATTTTACGTAGTTCCCAAAGACCTTGGACCGTGGAACCCGAAGGAGCAGTAGCCGCTCCCTTTCCACAGCATCGCCTTCGGTCTGATGGCTGACAGAGACCGGCACACCCAGTTTATTGCGAGCTCCTATTTTTTTCGTGACACGACTGAGCGCAAACCATTATTCTCCGGCTCGCGGTTAACAATTCGCCCCCGAACGGATCGGACCGGTTTTCCCCAGAATTCCCCCGCTCTTCCGATGGTCGATTAAACGCTCTATCCAGCCATGGAACTTCTGAACAAAGAGAGGCAAGAGGAATTGCTCGCGCAGCCCGAGTCGGGGATGGGCTATCAGACCGTCGAGGTAGTGTTGCGCGATGACAAAAAGCTGCGCGGAACCGTGTTCAACACGGAGTACCTCCTCTATTCGGACGAGCCTGTCGCGCGCCTGGCAAAAGCGGCCGACCCGTCGGTGCGATTGCAGATGCTCGCAACCAAGGAGATCGGCTCCGGCAAAGAGATCAAGGAACTGAGGGTCGTCGCCACCAAGGCGAACGCTCCGGGCCTCGTCCGGGAGAGCGGCGAACCGCAGACGACTGGAGCGAGTGAAGGGACGGAAGAAGGCTCGAAAAATGACGAGGAATTCAAACGCTTTTCTGCTTTCGCCAACGACTTTCGCGTGACCGCAACCGGCGGACTCTTACCCGACTCATACGCGACGACTGCGGCAGACGCAAAGCAGGTTAATACGGGAAGTGACGCAGTCCGACGATACGCTCTGCCGAACCCAATGCCGGCGGTGAATGAGTTTACAATCAACCCTCCGACAAAAACGATCCTAAAGCGCGGTGTCGTTCAACTCGCCAATGGACAACCCGGCGGAGGCGTGGAAGTTATTTTTGTGAACGGCTCACCGCCTCAGACTGTGACGGGTCCGACGCAGATTCCGCCATTGCCATGACCATTCGCCTTCCAGAAAAGTGGTCGCGCTTCCTCTTGGGCCAACCGGAGAGCGGCATGGGTTACCAGCGGGTGGACGTGCGCCTGGCGAATAACCGCGAGATCACGGATGTGGTTGTTTTCAATGCCGAACAGATCGAATTGCCGGATGACTGCGATCAATGCGAAATCGAAGAGGTTCGCATGCACGGTTCGTAGCTTGGCCGTTCCTTCGGGGTCCGCCATCGCCCCACAGCGTTTACACGCGTTTGCTTTTCACAAGGAGCGGCGGTTTGAAACCGCCGTTTTCCCTGGTCGGCGATTCCAAATCGCCGCTCCTTGGCCCGCTACCGGGCGACTCAGGCGAAGAACCGCCCCGGCGAAAGCATCGGTTGCGGCTGGCAGATTCGCGCGACGCAGTGTTCCCAGCTTTCGTGCCCGCTCAGGATCTCGATCTCGACCCGCAGGAAGTAGATCGGGACCTCCACCTTGGCCAGGCGCGGGAACCGGACCGCGTCTTTCTCGGTCGTGACGATCATCTCCAGGTCGCGGCGGATGCAGCGATTGATGAAGCTCTGCAACTCGGCCTCGGTGTAGCGGTGGTGATCGGTGTAACGTTTCGAAAGCTCGATGCGGGCGCCGAGTTTGCGCAGGCCTTCCTCGAAACTTTCCGGGGCCGCGATCCCGCAAAGCGAGCCAATATATTTGTCCCGCAGGCGCTCGAGCGGGATTTGTTCGCCGGTCAGGACGTTCTCCAAATGCAGCGGTTTATGCGCGCACTCAATGATCTCGGCGGTGCGGTTATACCGCCGGATACGGGCGATCAAGTCGTCGTTAGGCTCGCCCGTGCTCTTGGTGATGAAGATGTAGCTCGCCCGTTTCAGGTTGCGCGGCGGCTCGCGCAGCGTCCCGCGCGGCAAGAGATGCTCGTTTCCAAAAGGCGCCTGCCGATCGATCAGCACGATATCCAGCCGATGCTTCAGATGGAGGTATTGCAAACCGTCATCGAGCAAAAGGGTGTCGGCCTTTAGTTCCTTAATCGCGAAAAGGCCGCTTTTTACCCGGTCCTTATCCACGAGGACGATCACGTCTTTCAAATTATTCGCGAGCATGTACGGCTCGTCGCCCGCGGTCAGCGAATCGAGCAGGAGCGCTTTGCCGTCGGAGACGATGCGCGGCGGCTGCGGATCTTTGGGGCCGAAGCGCTGCCACCATTTGCGCGGAACCGGACGCGGCACGCTCTTGTAGCCGCGGCTGAGGATGGCGACGCGGCGGCCTCCGGCCCGCAAGGCCCGCGCAAATTTTTCGACGATCGGCGTTTTGCCGGTGCCGCCCACAGTGAGATTTCCAATGCTGATGACGAGGCAGCCGAGCGTGCGCTCCCGCAGAACGCGATGGCGATAAAGAAAAAGCCGAAGCTGCACTAGTCGCGCGTAGATGAAGGAAAGCCCGTAAAGCAGGGCCCGGAGCAACGCGGCCCGGACGCCATGCCGCCGCTCGAGGATGACGTCGATCGCAAACTGCTCGAGATTTTCAGCGCGGGCACCCATCTAGCGATTTCGGATTTCGGATTGCGGATTGCGGATTGCCAGGCGGCGAGCGCCGCGATTGTCCGCGGCGGTGATGATTGTCCGGGCGCCATCGGAGCGGGCCGCAGCGAGCATGGCCCGGGAAATTTTTTCAGGTGAGCGGCGAGTTACGGCACAAATAGTTGATCCCGAGCCACTTAGGAAAGCACCCAGGGCGCCGGTGGATTCGGCTGCGGCAATCACTTGGTCGAGGAATGGGATCAGTTTCTTGCGGAACGGCTGATGCAGCCGATCGACGAACGCGCCGCGCAATTTTTCGTATTCGCGCGAGGCGAAGGCTGCGGTGATGGCGCAGGCGTTCCGGCAATTTTCCACTGCATGCAGACGGCTGACCCGGGCAGGAAGAACATGACGCGCATGAGCCGTGGCGATCTCGAAATTCGGAATCAGGAGGACGAAATGCAATTGCGCCGAGACGGTGAACATTTGCCGCTGACCGTCGCGCACAACATTGAAACCGCCGTAGGCGGCGGGGGCGGCATTATCGGGATGACCCTCGAGTTCCGCGCAGATTTCAAAAAGCTCCTGGCGCTGGAGAGGGCGGCCGGCGAGCACATTCAAGCCATGAACTACTCCGTGCCGGACCGTCGCGCTGCCTCCGAGGCCGCGAGCCGGGGGTACGTCGCCGGCGATCGAGCAGGAAAATGGGAACGGCTTGCGCTGCGCACGTTCGAACAATGCGTCAGCCGCGGCGCCAATCAAAGAGTCGACCGGCCCGCGCCGGCGCGAAATGGTGACGTCGTTATACAGGCGAAGCGCGAGCCCGAGGCAGTCGAACCCAGGTCCGAGGTTGGACGTGCTCGCCGGAACTCGGACGGTGACCTGTTGCATGATGGGCTAAGGCGCAGGCTGACGCGCGCGACGCCATTGTAGCCTGCCCGGCCTAACGGGCAAGAGACGGACGCAGAACCGGCACGATAAGCGATTCTCGTATTGGGAGCGCGACCTGCTCTCATTTCTTGCGCTCGTGAAAATATCCGAATGGATCGACCCGGCCCTGCACCGGAATTTTGTCGCGGAGCAGACTGACGCGATCCGGCTCTGCACTGCCCAGGATGGATGGGTCGAGCGGTTCGGCGTCGATGTCCTCATTTCGCACAAAAACGACGCGGCCCTGGAGCGGCTCAGGACCGAGCTCTGCCTCTGGGCGCTCAACGCCGATTTCCAATTCAGGCGAGTCTTCGCGCGTTTTCTCCCAAGAAAAAACGCGGAGCGCGAAGCGCCTCGCCTCGCCTTGGGCGATCCGGGGACGAATATGCAAAGCACGGCGCTGGAGCGGACTCTGCGCTACGGAATTGATTTCGAGGCCGGTTACTCGGTTGGGCTTTTCATCGACCAACGAGAAAACCGCCGGTTCGTGCGGGAGGTCGGGCCGGGAAGCTTGCTCAATTGCTTCGCCTACACCTGCTCATTTTCGGTGGCGGCCGCCACGGTCGGAGCCAGGACCGTGAGCATCGATTTATCAAAAAAATCGCTCGCCCGGGGAAAGGAAAATTTCGCCCTGAATTCCCTGCCGACCAACGATCACCGGTTCCTCGCGGATGACGTGATGGAGGTTTTGCCGCGGCTGGGGCGACGGGGGGAAAAGTTTGACGTGATCATTCTTGACCCTCCGACGTTTTCGCGGTCGCACCGGGGGAAGGCGTTTCAGGTCGAGCAGGATTTCGAGACGTTGCTCCTGGCGGCGCTGGAAGTAGCCGAGCGGGATGGAAAAATCCTTCTTTCGACAAATTGCTCGAGCCTCGGGGAACGCGCGCTGGAAGTCATGGCGCGCTATTGCCTCAAGGCGACGCGGCGCGCCGGAACGTTTCACCGGGAAGCTCCCCTCCCCGATTTTCCTCCCGGAATCGGGGCGGCGACCGTTTGGCTTACGTTGCGGTAAAAGATTTCGGACACGCAGACGACCGTCGCGATGCGAAGTCTAAGTAACATGGACGAACAGTCTTCAGGAATGTCGGGGGATGTCGCGGAGCGGAGCCTCCGGTATACGAAAGATCAAGTCGAGCAGGTCCTCGAGCAGGCGGAAGATTACGTGCGCGAGAATCCCGCACGCTCGATCGTTTACGCGGTGCTCGCCGGTTTTATTCTCCATCGCCTGCCGATCGGACGCATCCTGGGCGGATTCGCGCGGCTGCTCATGATCGCCTTCAAGCCGGCGATCCTGGCCTACGGCGCGACGAAGCTCTATCAGGCCGCGCAAAACGACGAGGACTAGCTGCCCTGGCGGCTGCGCCGCGAGAGAGGGGCAGGATTCGTCGATCTTATTGGTCGAGGGTAAAGCCGACCTTCACCGTCACCTGCCAGTGATTGATCTTCCCATCCTCGATGTGCCCACGCGTCTCGACCACTTCAAACCAGCGCATATTACGGATGGTTTTTTGGGCGCGGGCCAGGGCATTCACCACCGCTTCTTCGATGCTGTTCGGGGAAGAACCGACCAGCTCGATCTTTTTGTAGACGTGATCGCTCATGGACTAACTCTCTGGCGCTCCGCGCGCGAAGACAATCAAATAAACCTTTCACTACTTTTCCATGAGCGTAGCGCTCGGGGAGTCCCGAGCGCCGGAGGCGCAACGGAGTATAGCCCGGAGGGGAGCGCAGCGGAACTCCGGGGACCCGCCCCAAAACCAATCCAACCCCTGGAAGGGGTGGCGGAAAACCGCATCGCGCAAATGAATTTCCGCCCCCCCGTCGCCCCTTGTCAGGGGCTTTTTTTGTTTGGTCGTCACACCCGGAGTTTCGCTGCGCTTCACTCCGGGCTTTAGTTCCAACGCCCCGCCGGGGCTTGGCGGTTGAACCGCCGAAACTACGGAGAGCGCGGTCGGAGAGTCCCCTAAGCCGGAAGCGTGAAGGAGTACAGTCCGAAGCGGAACTCGCGGAATCGGCCTAGAGCGCCGGAGGCGCGACGGAGTATAGAGCGGAGTGGAGCGCAGCGGAACTCCGGGGACCCGCCCCAAAACCAATCCAACCCCTGGAAGGGGTGGCGGGGAACCGCATCGCGCCGCGCCGCGAATTTCCTCCACGCCTCCGTCGCCCCTTGTCAGGGGCTTCTTTTCGTTTTTTGGTTGTCTCACCCGGAGTTCCGCTCCGCTTCACTCCGGGCTAAGTTCCGACGCCCCGTTCCGGGGCTGGGCGGACAAAGCACCAGCTTTTCCCATTGAGCGCAGCGTTCGGGTGGCTAGCCTCCTGATGACATGGCCGGGAACATCGAGTCGCACCTCATCGAGAAACGCGTTTTCAAGCCGGCGAAGGCGTTCGCCAAAACCGCTCGCATTGGGAGTCTCCAGCAGTACCGGCGCATGTATCGCGAATCGATTGAGCGTCCGGAAGAATTCTGGGCGCGCGAAGCAAGCGAGCTCGTCTGGCAAAAACGCTGGAGGAAAGTTCTCGAATGGAGGGCGCCCTTCGCGAAATGGTTTGTCGGCGGAAAGCTGAATATCTCGGAGAATTGTCTCGACCGGCACCTTTCCGGACCGACCCGAAACAAGGCCGCCATTCTCTGGGAAGGCGAACCGGGCGACAAACGGACGCTCACCTACCAACAACTGCACCGCGAGGTCTGCCGCTTCGCGAACGTCCTGAAACGAAACAAAATTCGCAAAGGCGATCGCGTCATTATTTACATGCCGACGATCCCCGAGGCGGCCATCGCCATGCTGGCGTGCGCCCGGATCGGCGCGGTGCACTCGGTGGTCTTTGGCGGATTCAGCGCCGACAGCATTCGCGACCGCATTGCCGACTGCCGCGCAACGGCGGTCATCACCGCGGATGGCGGTTACCGCCGGGGCGCGATCATTCCGTTGAAGAAAAACGTGGATGACGCGTTGCGGGGCGAAACGTCGATCAAGCGGGTGATCGTCTTTCGGCGGGCTGAGAACGACATCCACATGGAAGAGGGCCGCGACGTTTGGTGGCACCGGGAGCTGGAATACGTCGACGCGGATTGCCCTCCCGTGCCGTTGGACAGCGAGCATCCGTTCTACATTCTCTACACGAGCGGATCGACCGGGAAACCGAAAGGCATCCTCCACACGACGGGCGGGTATCTGGTCGGCATTTATTCCACGGCGAAATACGTTTTCGATCTTCGCGACGACGACGTCTACTGGTGCACGGCCGATATCGGTTGGGTGACGGGCCACAGCTACGTGGTCTACGGCCCGCTCGCGAATGGCGGGACGACTTTGATGTATGAAGGGGCGCCGAATTGGCCGGAGCCCGACCGTTTTTGGCGGATCGTCGAAGAATACGGCGTCAACGTCCTCTATACGGCGCCGACGGCGATTCGCGCCTTCATTCGCTGGGGCGATCAATGGCTCAAGAAGCACGATCTTTCCTCGCTGCGTTTGCTCGGGTCGGTGGGCGAGCCGATCAATCCGGAGGCGTGGATGTGGTATAAGGAAAAGGTGGGCGGCGGCCGGTGTCCCATCGTGGATACCTGGTGGCAGACGGAAACCGGCGCGATCATGATCACGCCCTTGCCAGGCGCAACTCCCACGAAGCCCGGCAGCGCCACGCTTCCCTTTTTCGGCATCGACGCGGCGATCGTCGATGAGGCGGGCAAAGAAGTTGGAACGGATGTCGGGGGAAAATTAATCATTCGCCGGCCGTGGCCATCGATGCTGCGGACGATTTACGGCGATAAGCCCCGCTACCAAAAACAGTATTGGAGCGAGTACAAAGGCAACTATCTCACCGGCGACGGCGCGCGCCGGGACAAGGACGGATATTTCTGGATCGTGGGACGGATCGACGACGTCCTGAACGTGGCGGGCCATCGGCTCGGCACTTCGGAAATCGAAAGCGCGCTGGTGAGCCACGCCAACGTGGCCGAAGCGGCCGTGGTGGGCCGGCCCGACGAACTAAAAGGCCAGGGCGTGGTCGCATTTGTGACGTTGAAAGGCGGGATCGCGGCGAGCCGTGCGCTCGGGCAGGAATTGCGCGAGCATGTGGGCGTCCACATCGGAGCGATCGCCAAGCCCGACGAGATCCGTTTCGCCGAGGCGCTGCCGAAAACGCGCAGCGGCAAGATCATGCGGCGCCTGCTCAAGGAAGTCGCGAGCGGGAAAGCCGTCACGGGCGACACCACCACGCTGGAAGACTTGAGTGTCCTGGCGACGCTGAGCGGAGCGGAAGAGTAGGCTGTGAAAATACGTTGGTGCTCGCCGCAACCGGCGTAGCCTTATCCCGTGAGTTTCATTCGAACAGGCTTCCGTGAGATCGGGCTGAAGATCCGCCGCCAGAAAACGCGCATGGCCTTGCGCCACGAAAAACGCGTCCTGCAAAAGAGCGAGGTCAATCTTGGCCGCGAAGGCTGCTCGCAAGCGGTCAACTTCCCGGAAGTCCGCAATGAGATCGTGGCGTTGAAGAAGCTCGAGCAGGAGCAGAAGGAAGTGGCGTTGCGCATCGCGCAGATCGAGGAGGGCATCCGGAAGATCGAGCTGCAACGAGCCCAGAACACCAAAGAGCAGAACGAAGCCCTGGCCAGGCTCGAGGAAGAAAAAAAACCGATCCTCGAGAGGCGGAACGACGCCAAGGCCGCCGCCGATATTTGCGACCGCGAACTGTTAGGCGTCGAGCGCCGGCTCCAGGAGAACGACGCGATCGATCGGGAACTCCTGAAGAAACTGTCGGAGCTGCAGGCGCAGATTCCGCCGCCGGAAGACCTCGAGACGCAGACCGCCGCCATCAGCGCGCGCCGGGTGCGCCTCCCGGAAGAGCGCGCCGAAGTCACGCGCGCCCGGATGGGCGCCGCGGAAGCGTGCCGCACCGCGCGAGAAAAACTCAACCAGGTTGAGGCCGAACTGGCGGTCGTGGACAAAAATATCGCGCGGGTCCGGGAGGAATTTGAAGCGCGCGATCGGGTCCTGAACGAAAGCAGCCGGGCTCAGCAAGACGCGCTCAAGGACGCCCGCGGCCACCATCAAATCGTCGAGGAAAAGAAAAACCCCGCCTATCTCAACATCGGCCGTCATCTGGCTTCACAGGGTATCGCCCCTCCCAATGCGCCCCACTTGCTGGCGGAAGTGCAGAAGCACCGTGCCGCCGTGGACCGACATTCTCAGCATACCGCCGAGCTGGCGGTGCTTTCGAGTCAGATCGATAAACAGGAGCTGCGGAAGTTTTATTTCGCGGTCTTTTCGGTGGTTGTGCTGCTGGTAATCATCGTTCCGCTCATTTTTAAAACGCCCCCGAAACGAGAGTGGTTGCCGGCGGAAACGGAAACGATTCTTTCGCTCAACGTCGACCAGATCGAGCGCGACGAGCTGCCAAAGCGCTGGCGCAAGGAACAGGCAACCGAGTGGCAGAACGTCTGGGCCGGCCTTAACGGCGGCGCCCAACGAACTCCCGTGCTCAATCTTCCCCGCGACGCCATGCGGGTGACCCGCGCGATGACCACCTCCGAGACCGGCGCGCCGCGTGAGTTTGTCCTGGTGGAGGCGCGCAACGACGTCTCCCGTGTCATTCGCTCGGTCGAGACGGACAAGGCGTTCGAGCGGCGTCCCATCAGCGGCTTGCCCGTCTGGTTGCGCCCGGATTTCGCCCTGGCCCGGGTCGGCCCCAGAACGCTCGCGGTCGGCTCGGGACCGGAGGTGGAGCAATTGGCTCGGGTGCGACTCGGAATCAAACCGGACCTAAAAACGGCGGGACAGCTCTTCGATCGTTTCCAGGATTTGAATCAGGCCAGCGCCATCCGCCTTGTCTCCCGCGATCCCTCGACGCTCGCCGGCCTGTTTCACCCGATTTTTCCGCGCGAGCTGCTCGCTGCCTCCGAACTGCTCGGTTTGTCGCTTAATTTACAGAACCCGGCCAAGGCGCGTCTCTTCCTGACGATGAAATCAACCCAGGAGGCTGCGGAGATGGCTGCTCGGATTCGCAACGAACCGCAGCGCTGGCTTCGGCTGCCGGAGTCCGATCTCCTCCTCTATACCCAGGCGCCGGAAGTCGAGGCCCGGGGAACGGATCTCGAGGTGCGCTTCGATGTTCCGGAGAAGAGCGCCCGCTTGCTCTTGCAGCGCCTCGCCAAGGCGGACACGACGCCACTGATGGCGGCGGACTGATTCAAAGCGCCCCGAGTTTTCCCGCCAAACCCTTTTTGTGAATACCCGCCTGCTGCTCAAACAGACTATTCTCAGCGCCCTGGTCCTGGCTCTTTTCGGTTCGATCGGCGCGGACGGCGCCGAGGTGGCAGGACCAAGCGAGAGCGAGTTCGTGGATGTAAAAAGCGTCGCGCCCACGATTTTGGTGGAGCTGCGATACGCGACCCCAAACAACTTTACCCGCCGGCCACTCTATCGTGCCGGCATGCCGGCGATGGTGCGGCTGAGCGTCGCCCGGCGGTTGGCCGTCGCGCAAAAGTTCCTCGAAAAACGCGGATATGGCTTGAAAATTTGGGACGCCTACCGGCCCAAAGCCGCGCAGGCGCAGCTTTGGAAGGCAATCGGCAACCACGCCTATGTGGCCGACCCGAAAGACATCGGGTCGATGCACACGCGCGGCGCGGCGGTGGACGTGACGCTCGTGGACGGATCGGGCAGAGAGATGTCCATGCCGACCGAATTCGATAATTTCACGCCCGCCGCGATGATTGATTATCGAGGACGCAGTCCGGTGGTTCGATCGAATCTCAAGATGTTGCAAAAGGCGATGGCGCACGGAGGCTTTTATGGGTTGCGTACGGAATGGTGGCATTTCTGCGCGGCCGATTGGACGGCCTATCAACCGGTCCCTGATATTCAACTTCAGGTGCGAGCGCCCTGATCAAAATCATCATGGAGACGATTTTGCGCGCCCTCCAGCAGCCCGAATATCTTCACGTTCTGATCAATCCCTTGCCAGTTTACGGACTGGCCGTCGCCCTGCTCGGATTGATCGCAGCGATCTGTTCGCGCAGCCGTGGCGGCGAGGTAACCGCGCTCGTCCTTATTTTCGTGTGCGCAACGTCGGCCTGGCCGGCCGCTCATTATGGCGAAGCGGCGGAAAGCAATGTCCTCGCGATGGCGGACGCCGATGGCCAGGCCTGGCTGAAAACGCACGAACATCGCGCGGAGGATTTGATCTACATTTTCTACGCGCTCGCACTGGTTTCGGCCACGGCGATTTTCGCGCCGAAGAAGTGGCCAAAGACCGCGCGTCCCCTGGTGCTCCTAACGCTGTTGCTGGCGGTCGCTGCGTTGGTTGCGGGCGGCTACATTGCATCCGCGGGCGGAAAAATCCGCCACAGGGAATTTCGCACCGGCCCGCCACCGGCGCCCACTGAGACTCACTAGGTCTCAACCGCTGTTCGCCAGTAGAGCTGCACGGGTTGGCACTACATGCTGGACTGGATATACCAGACCCGATTTTTTCCAGCGTCTAACACGACCGCGAGCCCAACAGGAAGGTAGGGGTCGGACTCCGGAAGTATCAGATATTCCACATCGGCCGATGAAACCGACGGCAGCATCGCCGTGTCAATATTCAGGCTTCTCGTAGCGAGCTTTAGTATATCAGTGGTCCGTCTATCGAAAGGAGGTCTTCCCCAGCTTGCGCGTTTTGTCTTCGCAAAAGTGGAGCGAAGCGAGTTCAAGTCCGACTCAGAGCAAACGAATGTGATAAAGGTTGTATCATCCTGGCCTCCCGTGCTTCGGGAGACGACCTCTCGTGCGGATTGTGGCAGCCATTCGTGAAGGCGCTGCTGCGCAAGCGATTCAGTCCTCTCATGGCATCCGCCCTGAATCAGAAGTAGCGTGCTCAGGAGAATTAGAGCCGCGACACTTGGTTTTTGACATTTCTGTCTAACGCTTGTCATGAACTCGTTGCCGCGCTCTCCACGCCAACGCTCCTCCCGCGACGGCAATGAATGCGCAAAGCAGAAGCCACAGTATTGGACCTGATTCAATCTTGTCGGATTCGTTGCTTGGCTCTGGGTGCGGTGTCGTGGTAGCCACGGGACTGCTTTGGGGGGCGATGCTGGAGCCGAGCGCAGGCGTTGCCGCATCTTTCGAAACGACTGGATCTCCGTCTGGATTTTGCCCAACCGCAGCCGCCATCGACGCCAGTTGTGGAATCGTGCCTTGGAGCAAATCGAGAATTACCATCTGATCGCGATGTAAATTCTCAAAATAGGCTTGGGTTCGCTCGCTCGTCTGAATGGGATTCGACGTCGAAAAATTCACTGCAACGGCTATATCCCGGTCATTCTGAGGATCAGTTAGAACCGCCGAATAACCCGTTCCGCCCGGGCCGACGCCGGAGAGAAAAGCAAATCCTTTCCCTCCACCCTCGGTTGTAATTTCGCGAACAAACGCGAACTCGCCTGGTGCGGTGGGCCTCCCTCGCCCTTGCTCAATTGCCGCCTGAAACTGACTTGCCAATGCCTTTGTCAGAATGGTGCCTGCCGCTCCTAAAGTGATCGTTGTCGGCACGAAGGTATTGTCGGCCGCGGAATAGACGTAGGATGAAATGATCCCCGGGTTCGTCCTGCGATTACGATCCGTGATGTTTTTCGCCAGTAAGCTTCCGTTGTAGCCAAATGCTCGGGCCACCTGATCGGACGGAATGCCTCCCTGCCCTTCCGCGATTTGCGCATGGACAACGCCGCAGAGCGACACGGACCCGAATACGGCAACCACTCCCAGGAGTTGTTGTGCCGTCATGGTTGCCCGGACGCGTCGTAAATTTCTGGCCACCCGATGCGCAATGTCTCGAACTCGACGCGATTCTTGAAGACGCGACCTGACGGACGCGCTTGAGTTGACAGGGTCGCGTACCCGGCTTGGACGCAGGCTGCCTGCATCGCGGGGCCATAATACGAAGCGCCACCGAAAAAGCTAAAGTCGTAGAGGTCTTCAAAATTGCCGGAATAGTCGATCTGCATTACCCAGAAGCGATGCTGATCAGGGGTTCCAATTGGAGCGCACCGCGCAGTGAAAGTTCCAGAGATAGCGACCTTTCCAAACGCTTTTCCGAGTTCGCTGAACAGAATGCCGGGATCGGTCTCGTTAAAGTCCCTGCTGCCAGTGAAATTGAAGGTGAAATCGTGGTAAGCAACGGTAGGATTCATCACGAAATAGGTGACGATCTCGGCTTTCTGCTCCTCGATCTTCTCGTCCAAGAGTTCGTAAACGAAGGTTGATTCCTCTACATCGTCTGAGGGTGCGGTGCCTTCCAGAAAGGTATTGAGTGGGGCGGTGGCGGTATTCGACGCTGACCAGACAGCTCCAACCGGATGGCTAAGGCCAGGATCCGCTGACGTTAGCGTAAACGTCGATACAGCAGCTCCGGAAACATTTTCTCCGGTAATGAAGGAACCCAGGAGCGCACCGGCCAAGCCCGTGCCAGGAATACTTGCCGCATCCTCGACGTCCGTCGCGCTGCTGTCGAAGAGCTGCTTTGTTACCACACGGAACTTGTCGTGAGGGGGAGAGGCATCGACGCCCGGCGTTTTGTCGAAGACCACACCGATTTCGCCCTGTTGAAGGGTGCCATCCCCGTTACTGTCATAACCGGCAACAACTTCATAGAGGTTGCTTAGGTCGGATGAATTCGAGGCGTGGAACTCTTCCGCATCGAACTCGATCAAAGTCTTCGCTGGAGCGGCCACAGCTGGGACAGTTGTCGCCACCGTCGAGGAGCCCGTTTTCTTAACGCCGACCAGGATACTGGATGCCAGGGCGCTGGGAACGTCGATCCTTACCGCTAAATGCGCCGTCGTAGCGTTCCGGGATGCCATCAACATCGGATTGTTGTCGTCACCAACATATGCTTCCCCGGTGGGGAGTTTATTCGCTTCATTCCCGGAAATCTGGTCCGAAATAACTTCTTGTATTTCCACTGGAAGCAAAAGGACGGCGTGCATGTCGTACTCGCCTGTTCTCCTGCCGCTGGCCGCGATCCAACCGTTTTGGTTGATTGCGGTAGCATCGCTTAAGATCCAACCCGAGCCTGAGCGGATCAGGTCCTTGAGTTTTTTAGCGCTTCCATTCTGCCAGAGCACATTTCCACCGACGATTTGAACACGATCGTTGATCGCGACTGCGTAACTGTCCGAGATACCCTGCGAGATCGCGCCCAAGTTCACAACTCGTTGGGCCGCCGGGAGCTCGGGACCGTAGTTGTTGGGCCACAAAGAATTTCCGCCGCCTACCCCGAAATAGCCGAGCACGTGATCCGAATTATTGATGGCGACGGCTATCCCGCCGGCAAGACCGAGCAGATGCACTTGTCCGTTCGGGTCGACCAGGAATGCCGAATCGGATTCGGGACCATTGCCGAAGTCCCCGCCGCCGCGGTAACCCACGATGCTGCCCGCGTCGTTAATCGCAAATGCCGAAGTCGTTCCCGGGGACACATTTAAATCAGTCGGGGCGTTGCCGGAGAAACGCACGGCGTGCGGATCGAGAGGATCGTAGGAATAGACTGTCCAGTGCCAGCCAAAATGGCCTTCTACAATGACTTGACTGTCGGAATCTCCGGCGATCATGCCGGTACTATTGATCGCCCAGCCTGCGCTGGAGCCCTTGTTGGCGCCGTCGGGACGAGTGCCATCGTTAGTCTGCCCGAAGCTGAGGTCGTTCAGGTCGGTCATTACCCCTGCCTCCCATCTAAAGGCATGAATGTCCCAATAACCGGAGTGGTAATCGTCTTGATAGTAATTTAACAACTGCGGATAAGTGGGCGGATCGGGGTATTCGCCTTCGACATTCGGATCCCACGTGTAAGTGGCGTAACCGGTAATTACTCCATCATCGTTAATCGCTGTCGCCCTGCTTTGGCGCGTGGCTGTCGCGTCATTGGTCAGGAAACCAAGCAGGACGGGTGACTGGCCAAGTGGCCATAGAACGGCGGCTGGATTGCCATCCTCGTCGTATGTCTCACCCACGACGTCTCCCAGGTTATTCAGGCCGAACGCGGCTCCCAAGCCAAGGTCGATAACGATGTATTGGCATTCAGGCACCGGCGGAGGCGAAAGTTGCGGGAAAAACGGCCAGCCATCCTCGATGTCGGACACGCCGTCGCCATCGGTATCAACCGGAGGGGTTGGTGTTGGCGTCTGAGCCGAGAGGAAAGATGCTGCGATGCAGCAGAACACCGTCGCAAGTGTGGATCGGAAAAGAAGAAAATGGGGGGACTTCATAGGCGGCAAGTGAATACAGCCTTGCTCTCGCAATACAATTGATTTCTTACGTCCTTACCGAAATTCCTCGATTTTGGTCAAAGAAGCCAAAAACCACGCGCTCCCTGGTCGTCCTAACGCTGTTGCTGGCGGTCGCTGCGTTGGCTGCGGGCGGCTACATTGCATCCGCGGGCGGAAAAATTCGGCACGCGAATTCCGCACCGGTCCGCCACCTACACCTGCCGGGACTCATTAGGTGGATCGGGCGCGGAGCCTGTCCTGAGCGAAGTCGAACGGGCCGCACGATGCCAAAAAGTGGCGGCGAAGCCGCGTGTCAAAACATCGCGCGACGGAGCGCACGATCCACCCGGGCAGCGTCAGCCGCTAGCGTGCTCGCGTTATCCACTGGAGATACTCGGGAAGTCCCGTCTCCAGGGTGCTTTATAGGTTGAGAGGCGCCGCGAATTTCGATAGGAGGCGGTAGTGGCGCCCAAACCGAATCGCGGAGAACGGGATGTCGAGAGCCACAGTGTGGCGCTCAAGAAGCCGCTCGGGCTCTTCGATCTCGTTCTGACCCAAATTCTGTTTGTGGTGGGTTCGACCTGGGTCGGCACGGCCGCGAAGCTGGGACAAGCGCACCTCTTCTTTTGGCTGCTGGCCATTTTGCTTTTCTACGTTCCGCAGGCGGCGGTCGTGATTTATTTGAATCGGCGGATGCCGCTCGAAGGCGGCATCTATCAATGGGCGAAACTCGGTTTCAACAAATTCGCCGGTTTCATCGTGGCCTGGAACCTCTGGCTTCTCTCCATCACCGTCATCGCGCTGGGCGGAATGTTTACGACGACCAATCTCGCCTACGCCATCGGCCCGAGCGCCGCCTGGATGCCGGACAGCAAATGGTGTGTGTCGTTAGTCAGTTGCGCGCTCGTTGCCGGTCTTGGCTGGACCGGTGTCCGTGGATTGTCGTTAGGCAAATGGGTCCATAACATCGGCGCGTTCGCCATGCTCGCGGTCTACGGCGCCCTCATTCTTCTCCCGTTGCTCGCTCTGGCCCGCGGCGAAATGAAAAGCTATCAGCCGCTCCAGATGGTGGCCCCCACCGTTTCGATCTTTTATTGCTTCAATGTTTTCAGCAAACTCGCGGTCGGCGCGCTGAGCGGGTTTGAATACGTGGCCATCCTCGCCGGAGAAACCCGCTCCCCGGCGCGCGACATCGGGCGCTCCGTGCTCATCGCTTCGCCGATCATCGCGTTGATGTTTATCCTCGGCACCAGCTCCGTGCTGGCCTTCATCGGGGACAATCCCATCGATCTCATCGGTCCCGTCCCGCAAACGTTGCGGCTCGGCTTGCATTCCTTTCCCATCGCCGGAGCGATCGCCTCCATCGGAATTCTCCTCATGATGATTCGATCGATCTCCGCGACGAGCGTTCATCTTACGGGCAGCTCGCGTCTGCCCATGGTCGCCGGCTGGGACGGGCTCCTGCCGGGGTGGTTCTCGCGCCTGCATCCACGATATAAGACGCCGGTTAATTCCATCATCTTCGTCGGCGCAATCACTCTGGTGATCTCGATTACGAGCCAGATCGGGGCGGGCATTCAGGAAGCGTTTCAACTCGTGGATAACGCCGCCAACGTCTTTTACGGAATCGTTTATCTGATGCTGTTCGCCATTCCCATCGCGGGAGCCAGCTCGGTTCGTTCCGGCGCGCCCATCTGGCTGCGACTGGCCGCGATCTCGGGCGCGGGCGTGTGCTTGCTGGCGATTTTCTTCACGGTCTATCCGATCATCGATGTCCCTAATCCGCTGCTATTCGGGGCGAAAATCGTATTCGTTACAATCGTTGCGAATGCCGTCGGCATCGGCATCTACCTCGTGGGGGAACGAAGGCTCCACCGAAATACGGAAGCCAGCCGGCAAAGCGCCAGTTAGCCAGAATTATCGACAACCCAGCGCAGATATTCGGGGAGCCCGCCGGCAATACTCAGACAAATGATTTCGGGCACGTCGTAGGGATGCAGCGATTTCAGTTTTTCCTGGAACGCGGCGGAGCGGGCCACGGTGGTTTTGAAAAGGACCAGCGTCTCGCTCTCTTCCTCGATCTTTCCCTGCCAGCGGTAGATCGATTCGATGGCGGGAATGATGTTCGCGCAGGCCACGAAGTTTTCGGTGACGAGTTGATTTGAAATTCGACGCGCTGTTTCAGCATCGGGAAATGTGCTGAGCGCGAGCAAGACTTCGTCGGCCATTGTTAGTGGACTGTATCAGCTGTTCTGGGGAGCGCACGCGCCTCGCGTGCTGGCGATGACGCCCTCGTCATCGCTGACTTTTGCAAAAGGGCGAAGTTCGTTGCGGCGAGGGCGCCGCAATCAGCACGCGAGGGCGCGTGCGCTCCCCAGATCCCTCCCCGTCAGGCGGGCTGCAAGGCCGCAGCCCGGCAAATCCACCCACCGCCCACCACGATGTCTCCGTCGTAAAAAACAGCGGCTTGCCCGGGCGTGACTGCTTTTTGCGGCTCGTGCAACTGAATGCGAGCGCGTCCGTTCTCCAGCGGCGTGAGGGTCGCCCGCGTGCCGGGATGGCTGTAGCGGATCTTGACCGTTACTTCGACCGGCTCATCAGACCGGGCGCGACTGCTCCAGTTCACCTGGTCGATTTCAAAATCATCCGAAACCAAATCTTCCGCGGCGCCGACGATGACGCGATTGGTCTGCGGATCGAGATCGACGACGTAACGCGGCTGGGCGGAACCGCCGGGCAAACCCTTGCGCTGACCGATCGTAAACAGCTCCATTCCCCCATGTTCGCCGAGAAAATTTCCCTCGAGATCGTAGATGCCGCCCGCGTGAAACGCTTCCGCGCCAAGATGCGACCGAAGAAAGGCCTTGTAGTCGTTTCCGGGGACGAAACAGATTTCCTGGCTGTCCGCTTTGTCCGCGACTTTCAGGCCTAACGAGCGGGCGATTTCCCGGATGGCGGGCTTGGACATCCCGCCGAGCGGAGTCAGCGCCCGTTGCAGTTGGGGCTGGCGCAGGCTGAACATGAAATAGGATTGGTCTTTCCGCGGATCAACGCCCTTCCGCAAAATGGCCCGATCACGATGATGCTCGATGATCGCGTAATGGCCGGTCGCAATGTAATCGCAGCCGAGCGCTTCCGCCTTTTTCCAGAGGTTGCCGAACTTGAGCTTCTCATTGCACATCACGCATGGATTCGGCGTCCGGCCGGCCTGATATTCGCTGGAGAAATAATCGATGACCAGGCGCTCGAATTGATCCGCTTCATCGACGACGTAATGCGGAAACCCGAGCGAATGCGCGACGCCGCGCGCGTCGGCCACGGCCTGTGGTCCGCAGCATTTGTCCTCAGCGCGCGAAATGCAATCCTGCGGCCAGACTTTCATGGTCACGCCGACGACGTCGTAACCCTGCTCGCGGAGGAGAAAACCCGCTACGCTGGAATCGACGCCGCCGCTCATGCCGAGAAGGACGCGCTGCTTGTTTGCGTTCATCGCGCGGTGAAAGTCCGTGCAGTCCCTGCCCTGGTCAATCGCTTCCGCGCATTCGGCGGGCGGACGGGGACACTGACAAACGAGCTCCCGGCGAGAGTGAATCGCCAGGGCAAATCCGTGGCGCGACTGATCCCGATGCGCGGGTCCGCGGTGACCGGAACATCCCGATCCTCGTCGCGCAGGAAACAGTAGCGCGGGCCGGTGCAAAAATTCAGTTCGTGGTGCCGCTTCGTGATATCCAGGGCCTGGGCCAATTTGCCGGGTCCGGAGCAGAGCCGATGGACCTCCTCCGTTCCACGGCGCGCTCTCATGAGGGAAAGGCCGCGCCGGGGCTCGAGAGCGCGAATCAGGATCAGCCCGCTCCTGGCCGCGCCTTTCACGAGCACGTTGAGCATCCAGTGCACACCGTAGTTCAGGTAAATGTAGATTGCGCCCGCCGTGTTCCGCTCGACAAAGGCGCGAGCGCTTGGCCGCGCAAAAGTGTGGCAGGCTTCGTCCCCCAAGGTGAGATAGGCCTCGGTTTCGACCACGATTCCCGAGCATTTCTCCCACACGAGTTCAGTGCCCACCAGCTCCCGCGCGCAGACGAGCGGGTCGCGCATAAAAAAAGACGAAACGAGCGGACTTGTTGTTTTCACCGCAGCCACGTGCATTTCAACCCGAGCGAAAACTCGCGCTCTAAGGTTCGTAGTAAACGGGCAGAGTAATGCTGCACTCGACCGGTTTCCCGTCGCGAAAGGCTGGAATGAATGTCGCGACTCGGAAATCTTCCGAAGCGGCTCGCCCGAACCCGGCCAAAGGCGGGTCTTCCGACAGCAGTTTCAGCTCTTTCAGATTGCCGTCCGCATCGACCTTCATGGCCATCTCTACCAGACCCGAGAGCACGCCGGTCAAGGCATCGTTGGGATAATGTAATCCTTCAAACTTCGAATCGCGGCCGACAAACGGTTGAGGACCGACAAAGTCACTCTCTTTTTTCAATTCCTCTGTTTCCTGGTTCGCAAAAATCCGCAGGCGAGGCTTCCCGTTAACGACCTTAAAAGTCACGGTCCCATAAAAGAGAGCGTGCACCGGTTGCTTATTGTAGATGGCGGGAACAAACCCCGCCGTATCCAGACATCTGACCAGTTCCTGCTCGAGGAGCAGGGATTCCGGCGTTCCCCGGTAGGTCCAGGTATTGGCAATCTCGCCGGTTTTCGTCACCGAACAGCAAAACATGATGCTGCCATCCTTCTGGCCCTTCGCGATCAAATCCTTGGTGTCCATGCGATTGATGACGGAAGCGGGGCCGATCCCCAGAAGGGCGGGCCGGTATTTGGGTAATTCTCCCGGCGAGGTGGGCGGTTGTGCCGGTGTCGCCTGCGTTCCGGCGGTCGCCCGCGGCGACGGCGTCGCCCGCGGTGTGGGGGTAGCCTGTTGCTGCGGCTTGGGCGATTGCCCCGGTTTGGGGGAGGCTGCGGATTTAACCTCCACCTCGGCCGCAAAAAGATTCGCGCAGCCGAGCATTAAGGCCGCGGATAAGAAAACAATTCTACGCATGGGTGTTTACGCAACCCTGTGCCCGCGTTTTCGCAAGATCAATCTCGCTGATCCTGAAATCTCCGGCCTGGCGGGCCGAAGCCCCGCCTTGGCCATGCGCTGGCCATTCCCTTCTTCGAATTGCTTTCCCAGGAACGCTCCGGCAATTTACTGAAACAATGTTTGAATTGGAAGGACTCGACCACGTGGCGCTCCGCGTTCGAGACGTCGAACGCTCGGCCGATTGGTATGTCGACGTTCTTGGTTTCGAACGCCGTTACCAGGGAATGTGGAACGGTGTGCCCGTCTTTGTGGGGCTGGGCAAGACCGCCGTGGCGCTGTTTCCGCTGGGAAATGCGCAGGCAAATCCGCCGCCGCAAACGCTTGAACCCGGAATCGTGCACCTCGCTTTGCGGGCCGACCGCAAGAATTTTCTGGCCGCGCAACAGGACCTCACGAGCCGCGGGGTAGCATTCCATTTCACGGATCACGAAATCTCGCACTCGATCTATTTCCGGGATCCGGACGGAATCGAGCTGGAGATCACGACCTACGAGCTCGGATAGGTCCGGGCTTTACGCGACCGGCTGATTTTCCACGGCGGCCGTATCCGCGGCGAGGTATTTCATTCCAAACAGCCAGATGATCCCGGAGACCAGGATCGCCGCGGAAACGACCAAAAACGCGATATTCATGTCTGCATGGCCCGCCACCGCACCAAGCAAGGGCGGCGAAATTGCGTCGCCCAAGGCGTGAATGATCAGAATGTTAAAGGCGAAAGCGGTCGCGCGAACTTTAGGTCCGGCCACGTTGGCCAGGGCAGCGTTGGATGGCCCTGTATTGAGAAAAACGAAAAACACCGCTGCGAAAAGAAAAACCCAGGCCAGCGGGAACGGGGTGTAAAGCATTGCGACAAAGAACGGGAAGGCAACGAGCATACCGACGCCGGAGACCAGAAAGTACGAACCACTGAAACGCTTTTGCAGCCGGTCCGCGGCAAATCCTCCCAGGAGCGTCGAGATAAGCCCGGCCACTACCGTGATGCCGCCAAAAATCGGAATGGCCAACTCTGGCGGCTGATTGCGGTAAATCAGATAGGCCGGCATCCAAAAAGCGAGACCGCCCAGCGCAAAAGTCATGGCGGTTTGCGCCATGCAATTGAAGAGGAACGAGCGGTTGCGCAGGAGCGCGAGGTAGTTTTCCTTCCCCGCGCGTTTGCGTTCCTCGCGGACGCCGGTTCGCGCCCGTGGGTCCGTTTGGAAGAAACAGAGCAGACCCAGAATGATGCCGGGAATCGCCACGATATAAAACGCCCAGCGCCAGCCGAGCTGATGGTTGATGATTCCCCCCAGCACGTAGCCGAGGGCGCTCCCGACCGGGATTGCCACACAAAAAATGGCCATGACGCGGCCGCGTGTTTGCAGCTTGAAATAATCGGCCAGGATCGTGGGCGCGGCCGGTCCGTAACCGCCCTCCCCGATTCCGACAAAAATGCGCGTGACAAAAAGCGCGGCGAACGTAGCGGCGAAGCCTGAAGCAGCCGTCGCCAGGCTCCAGAGAATCACGCACACGCCCACGATGATCCAGCGCGAGAAGCGATCCGCCAGAAAACCGAGGACCGGCGCGGAAAGCATGTAAGTGACCAGGAACGCCGGGGCAAGCAAGCCAGTCATCACCATCGCGTTCGGATCGCCAGGCGCGAAAAAGGAGGCCCGGATATTCGGTTCGACCGCCGAGAGAATTTGGCGATCGATGTAGTTAAAAAGGTTGATCCCGAGGAGCAAGGCGAGGGCGGTCCGCGCCCCCGGATTCTCCCTTGTTTCGCTTGCCGTCATCGAATTACCGATTGCACGGAACAACCGGCTCCTTGTAAATCATATTCCATGGCCAAATCCTCGACGACCGAACGCGCGCTCCGTTTCTTTGGCCTGGGCCTGGCCCGGCTCATTTATCGCGTGACCGTCATCGGAGTGGATCGACTTCCTTCGGGCGGCTTTCTTTTGCTGCCCAATCACATCACCTGGGTGGACGCGATCGTTCTCCTGCTGGCCTCTCCACGGCCGATTCGTTTCATTGTCGACGAAGGCGTCTATCGGAACCGGTTCCTGCATCCGGCCTTGCGAGCGGTCGGCTGCATCCCTATCACCTCCCGCAAGGCAAAAAATGCGATGCGTGAGGCCGCGGCAAAGATTCGCGCGGGCGAGATCGTTTGTTTGTTCCCCGAAGGAGAACTCTCGCGCAGCGGATCGCTCCTGCGTTTGCGGCGCGGTTACGAGATCATCGCGCGGCAGGCGGAGGCGCCGGTTGTTCCCGTGTGGCTCGACCGCCTCTGGGGCTCGATCTTTTCTTTCAAGGGCGGGCGGTTCTTTACCAAATGGCCGAGGTCGGTGCCGTACCGGGTGATGGTTGCGTTTGGCCAGCCGCTGCCCGCCGACGCCGCCGACATCGCGACTGTTCGCGAGGAGCTGCTCAAGGTCGGCGAATTTTGCTACAGCCAGCGGCCCGTCTTGCGCGGCCATTTGGGGCAGGCCTGTCTGCGTGGCTTGAAACGAAACCCGTTTCGAACGGCCATCACCGACGGGCTCGATGGCACGAGCTTATCAGGCGGGAAACTTCTCGGGGTCGCGATTGCACTTAGCCGTCACCTCAAGAAGACCTGTCCCGGGCGCCGCGTTGGGATCGTCCTGCCGCCGGGAAAAGGCGGCGTGGTCGCGAATTTGGCGGTCGTTTTCGCCGGCAAAATTCCGGTAAACCTCAATTTCACCAGTGCCCGCGACTCGATCGAATCGGCCAAGGAACAAGCGGGCCTGAACACGATTATCACGGCGCGCTTACTCGTGAAACGATTGGAAGAGTTTCCCTGGACGCCAGAAGTGATTCATCTGGACGAAATCCTGCCGAAAATGAAGCGCGTGATTCTTGGTTGGTGGATCCTTGGACTCGTCCTGCCGTCTGGTGTGCTGGCGCGAATTTTAGACCTCCCCCGGGTCGGAGACCGGGCGGAAGCCATCCTGCTTTTCACCAGCGGAAGTTCGGGCATGCCGAAAGGCGTGGCGCTGACCCATCGCAACATCCTCGGCAACGTCTCCCAATTCGCGGTCATGCTCGACGCGAAAAAAGACGATCTCATGCTAGCCTCGCTTCCCTTCTTCCACAGCTTCGGTTGCACGGTGACGCTCTGGTATCCGCTCATCGAAGGAGTTCGCGTTGCGAGCTATCCGAGTCCTCTCGAGGCCGGAAAGATCGCTGCCCTGGTGGAGCGCCAGGCGATCACCATCATGTTCGCCACGCCGACGTTCCTGCGCGCGTACTTGCGAAAAGCAGAGCGACCGCAATTGCGGAGTTTGCGGTTGCTGATCACCGGAGCGGAAAAGCTGCCCGATGAGCTGGCGAAAGCTTTCGAGGGGCGGTTTGGAAAAGAAGTTCTGCAAGGGTATGGACTCACCGAAACTTCACCGGTGGCAAGCGTCAACCTCCCCGAGCCAAAGGCTGCCAGGCCGGGACAACCGGTTCAGCCATGTAATCGGCTCGGCTCGGCTGGAAAACTTCTCCCAGGGATGGCGGCTGAAATTCGCGAGGCCGAGACCGATCGTAAGGGCTCACTCCACGACACGGGAATGCTCTGGCTGCGCGGACCGAACATATTCGAAGGCTACCTCGATGAACCGGAAAAAACCGCGGATGTTCTGCGCGACGGCTGGTTCAAGACGGGCGATATCGGCCGCTTCGATGAAGATGGCTTTCTCTACATCGAAGGCCGGCTCTCACGCTTCTCGAAAATTGGGGGCGAGATGGTGCCGCATGAAACGATCGAGCAGAAAATTCTCTCCGTTCTGTCGGGAGGGGAGCACTCTGAACGCATCATCGCCATCGTGGGGGTAGCGGATGAGGCGAAAGGCGAGGCGCTCGTCCTCTTGAGCAGCATCGAGCTCGATCTGCCAAAGCTCCGGGCGTCCCTTTCTGAAATTGGCGTTCCGAACCTGTGGATTCCCAAGGCGGTCCGGCGGGTGGATGCGATCCCTGTTCTGGCCTCCGGCAAACTGGATCTCGCCGGCTGTAAACAGCTGGCAACGGAGGAGCAACCTTAGCGCGGAGATGGATCGTGCGCGCCGCGCTCGATACCAATAGTGCGGCGCAGCCGCATTGATTAAACATCGCGCGGCGGAGCGCACGATCCACCATGTCGGGCGGGGGTCCAACTAGGTGGCCGGCCGGCGACGGACGAGAACGGAAGCGAAAAAAGTTTGGACGACCTCGCCATTCTGGTTCGTCGTCACATTCCGAATGCGGATGATGCCGCGATCCGGTTTCGATCGAGACGGGCGGACCTCAACGATTTCCGTCTGAAGTCGAAGCGTGTCGCCCGGCCGGACTGGTCGCGGCCACTGCAATTCGTCGACGCTCAAACCGATGGAGCCGCCGGCCAGCTGAAGCTCGCCGGTGACGAACAATTTCATCGACATCGCGGCGGTATGCCAGCCGCTCGCGGCCAGACCGCGAAAGACGCTTCGCTTCGCGGCATCCAGATCGAGATGAAACGGCTGCGGATCGAAGTCCTCCGCGAAATCGACAATGCCTTGCTCGGTCACGTCGAAAGTGCCGGACTCAAAGCGATCGCCGACGTGCAGGTCCTCCAGGAATTTCTCGGTCATATGGTGCACCCTGTTCTGTGGCAACGGCCCTGTCGGCGGACTCGCCGTTGACACATGGAAGCGGCAGCATTCAATTTGTCGCGCATCGCCAGGGTAGCTCAGCGGTAGAGCAGGGGACTCATAAGCCCTTGGTCGGGAGTTCGATTCTCCCCTCTGGCACTCTTATCCGCGCCGGTCGAATATTCGCGGAATGAAAACAACGGCCGGTCACTGCTTTTTCTTCTCCAGATAGGGTGCAAAATCCTTCTCGCTGCCCCGCATCGCAGCCATAAAGCATACACCGTTGCGCTGTCGCACCGCCCCCGTCCAACCCTCGAATTCCACAAAACGCCAGTCGGAGAAATCTTTGACCGTGCCGTCCTTCGGATTCTTTTCGGCCGGGAAAAGGAAAAATTGCATTCGCTTTTCCACGACCCAGATCTGCGCGACGCTGTGCACGGCGTCATCGTCAAAAACACGGCTGCCCAGGGTCCGAAAGTCGGCGAACTCCGGCGGGATATCGTAATGCTCGAGCCGGTGCTTCATGAAAAACAGATCGCTCAAGGTGCCGGCATTCGTTTGAAGCGGATCGAGCATGACGGAGCGAATCGAGGTGGCGACCGACAGGAGCCGCCTTGCCTTGTCGGCGCCGGGGAAATCGCGCAGGTGCTGGTGGACTCGAAGCGCGAAAATCCCGCCGATGACCGCAAGAGCCAGCGCGATCGCGAGCACGACTGGATTGAGCAGGATTTTTTTCCACCGCCGTTTGACCAGCGGGACCAGGCTTTCCTTCGCGAACCACTCCGCGACCTGTGCATCCACCGCTATGGCGCGAACCAGTTTGGCGATCGCGCCGTCGAACGCCTGCTGTTGCGCAAACGGCAGGCCCTTCTTGTCCCGTCGGGCGTGCTGGATGGCGACGCGCATGGCCCGATCGGTCCCGGGCTTTTCCGTAATCGGCGCGCATTGGGCCAGAGAGCTGTGATTGGAGCGAATTTGGAACAGACTCATTCCCCTTCGTATGGTGTGGTGGCGTCGAGCCACGCCTGGAATTGGCGGCGGCCGCTCGAAATCAAATCGGATAACTCTCCGGCTTTCACCTCCAGAAGCGCCAGCATTTCGCGCAAACTGAATTCGTCCAGATAGAAGAGGGCCAGCGCGGTCCGCTGGGGCTCGGGCGCCGCGGAAATCCAAACGGCGAGCTGATCGGGTTCCAGGCGCTCGATCTGCTTTGGAGCCACGGGTGAAATCTCCACCTCTTCCATCATGCCAGGCTCCGCCTGAATGTCCTGCTCGCTCACGCCCAGGCAGCGCCATCGAGCATCGCGAAAAAACCAGAGGCGGTCCGGAGGCGGCTCGTCCCGGGCAGCACGGACCGCCGCTTCTCGAACCGTATCCTGAAAGGCTTCCTGGGCCTTGCCCGTATCCCCTGTCATCAGGAAACAAAAACGGTAAAGCTGAGGCAGATTTTTAGTGGTAACCGACACGCTATTTATTCCTTAGCCGCAAAATTTACGGGCGTCGACTTTGCACCGCAAGAGCGCTCTGGCTTGGGGAACCTAGACCAGCGACTGCATTATAGTCGGATACAGGTCTGCGGCGGAGTCGAAGTTCTGGGGAGCGCACGCGCCTCGCGTGCTGGCGCTGGCGCCCCGCCAGCGCGAACTTTTTCTGGGACGCTGCGGAAGGAGCGGGCGCCCAAACCAGCACAGGGCGCGAGAGTTCGTTGCGGCGAGGCGCCGCAACCAGCACGCGAGGGCGCGTGCGCTCCCCAGATTGCCGACCGCGCTGTGACTGATTTCCAAGTTACAGCGAACTAGACCAGCGACTGCAAACGGCGCCCCACCTCATCGGCATTCTCGCGGCTGTTGAAGGCCGAGATGCGGAAGAACCCTTCGCCGCAAGAACCAAAGCCGCTGCCAGGGGTGATGACGACGTTCAATTCCTGGAGCATTCGATCGAACATCTCCCAGCTGGTCAGGCCCGGCAGGGTTTTGACCCAGATGTAAGGAGCGTTGACGCCGCCATAGACCTCCATGCCAGCGTGCGAGGCCGCTTCGCGCAGGATGCGCGCGTTTCCCATGTAATGATCGATTAGCGTCCGCACCTGGCTGCGTCCCTCAGGAGTGTAAATCGCTTCCGCGCCGCGCTGCACCGGATAACTCACGCCGTTCGCCTTTGTGCTCCAGCGCCGATGCCAGAAAGGGTGAAGCGGGAGCTGGCGTCGATCGGAGGTGCGCGCCGTCAAATTTTTAGGCAGGACCGTGAAACCGCATCGGATGCCGGTGAAACCGCCATTCTTGGAAAAACTGCGGAACTCGATGGCGCATTCGCGCGCCCCAGGGATTTCATAGATCGAGTGCGGGATGTCAGGATCGCTGATGTACGCTTCATAGGCGGCGTCGAAGAGGACGATCGCTTCGTGTTCGCGCGCGTATTCGACCCAGCGGGTCAATTGCGCCCGGGAGGCGACGGCGCCAGTCGGATTGTTGGGAAAGCAGAGGTAGATAATATCCACCGGCTCGCTCGGTGGTAGCGGGACAAAATCGTTTTCGGGTCCGCACGGCAGATAGGTGACTCCTTCGAACCGGCCCGCCTCGCCCGCGGGACCGGTATGTCCCGCCATCACGTTCGTGTCGACGTAGACCGGGTAGACGGGATCGGTGATCGCGATCCTGTTCTGGGGCCCGAGAATATCGAGGATGTTCCCGCAGTCCGATTTTGATCCATCGGAGAGAAAGATCTCATCGGCGGCGAGGTCGATTCCGCGATCGCGGTAATCTTGTTGCGCAATTTTTTCCCGGAGAAATTCGTAGCCCTGCTCATGGCCGTAGCCGCGAAATGTTTCGCGAACGCTCAGTTCATCGACCGCGCGGTGCATCGCGGCAATAACCGCCGGCGGCAACGGCTCCGTCACGTCCCCGATGCCGCAGCGAATCAGTCGCCTGGCGGCATCGGGATTGGCTTTACAGAATTCGCCGACGCGGCGTGCGATCTCGGGAAAGAGATAGCCGGCCTGAAGCTTAAGGTAGTTGTCGTTTAAGTAGGCCATGATTTGATTACCTTTTCCCTCGTCAGCCAAGGAGCGACGGGCGCATTTCCTCTCTCGCTGTCTGCCTGCACCGCGGCCCCGCCAGCCAGAGTCAGAGATTCCTCGACTTCGCTCGGAATGACAAAAGTCGAGCACGCCCTCGCGCCAGACAGCGGATTCTTGTTGGACCGGAAGTTTGCAGCCGTTAGTAACCCTTCGCGACTTCGTCCCAATTCACGACGTTCCACCACGCTTTGATGTAGTCGGGCCGCCGGTTTTGGTAGTTGAGGTAATAGGCGTGCTCCCACACGTCCAGACCGAGGAGGGGCGTGTTGCCGTCCATCAGCGGGCTGTCCTGGTTCGGGGTGGAGGTCACCTCCAGCTTTCCACTCTTGTTCTTGATCAGCCACGCCCAGCCGCTGCCGAACCGGCCCGTCCCGGCCGCCGCGAATTTTTCCTTGAAGGCCTCGAAGCTTTCGAAGGTGGATTTGATGTCGTCGCCCAGTTTTCCGGAAGGCTCGCCCCCGGCATTCGGGCCCATGATTTTCCAGAAAAAGGAATGGTTCGCGTGTCCGCCGCCGTTATTCCTCACGGCGGTGCGGATGTCTTCCGGGACGGCGCTGAGATCTTTGATCAAGTCCTCGACGGATTTGGCAGCAAGGTCCGGCTTGTCCTTGAGCGCGTTGTTTACGTTGGTGATGTAGGTCTGGTGATGCTTGGTGTGATGGATCTCCATCGTCCGCGCGTCGATATGCGGCTCGAGCGCGTCGTAGGCATAAGGGAGTGTGGGTAATTCGTAAGCCATAATCGGCACTGTCCCGCCGGGAACGGGGCGCGTCAATTTTGGATTGGGTAGCGTACGCGTCTCGCATGTGGGCGATGGCGTCCCCGCCAGCGCGGACTTTTTCCGAAGCCTGTTTCGGCGAGACGCCGAAACCAACGCGCGAGACGCGCGCGCTTACCCGAAGAGAAATCTCTTCGTAGCTCTAAATGAGATGGCGCTGTTCGCCCACTCGATACGCTTCGGCGAACCAGGTTTCCACTTCGCGGTCTATCTCATCGACGCTCTCGAACCGGAAGGCATGCAGATGATTTCTCGGCGAGAACGTTTCGATGCGGCGAAAACGAGGATTTTCCAAGCGACGCGCGAGCACGACGTGCCCGTCGATCCAGTTTCGCCGAATGACGAACGCGGCGAAGCTCATTCGGACTTGAAAGGCGATCCTGGTCTTCTCCGGAAGCACGGTGATCGGTCCGTTTTTCCTGGCCAGGCGCAGGAGTTTGTCGAAAATCGCGCAACTTGCCGGGGTTTTCCCTCGAAATGGGACGCGAGCGTATGGCGGCCGCACGAATGCGACTGGTTCCGGTTTGCGAACTGACGTTTGCAGTCCGGGCAGCGCCACATCGGCCCGCGTGATTTCAATTCCCCGATCCGCCGCTCATTCACCGCAGCGGTAAAAACTCGGATAATGCCCAAGTCCGCCCCGGTAATTAATATAGGTCGCGAGTGCGAGCAGCGGGAAATTTTGGCGATACATGTCGTACTTCAAATAGAAGACACGGGGGAAACCGGTCCCGGTAATTTGCGGCTCATCCCACGCGCCATCGGCCCGTTGCGTGGATAACAAAAAGCGGAGGCCGCGATGCACGCTCGGCCGGTCCAGGTCGCCGCAGGCGAAGATTCCCATCAGCGCCCACGCCGTCTGCGAAGAGGTGCTTTCGCCTTTGCCTTTGAGCACGGAGTTTTCGTAGGAGGCACAGGTCTCACCCCAGCCGCCGTCATCGTTCTGGCAGCTCTCGAGCCAATCGCGCCCGCGCAAAATCCAGTCTTGCGTCATGTTCTCACCGATGGCGCGCAGCCCGCGCAAAACCTGCCAGGTGCCGTAGATGTAGTTCACGCCCCAGCGCCCGTACCACGAGCCGTCGTCGTCCTGTGTATCGATCAGATACCGCACGGCTTTGCGGACACAGGGCTGCCCCCCATCGAAATCGATGTAGCCGAAAAGCTCCAGCGTGCGCGCGGTCAGATCGCTGCAAGTGGGATCGAGAATCGCGTTATGATCCGCGAAGGGCATGTCCTCCAGCCAATGCTGCGTCACTTCCTTATCAAACGCCGCCCAGCCTCCGTCGCGGCATTGAAAACTGAGCTGCCAGGCGAGGGCGCGCTGGAACACTTCGCGGAGCGCGTTCGGCTCCTTCGGCCGCACCAAACGCAGCGCCATCAGCACCATGGCGGTGTCGTCTGTGTCGGGGTAATACACATTGTTATATTCGAAGGCCCAGCCGCTCGGCTCGGGCTGCGGATCGTTCACGGCCCAATCGCCCCGCAGCCGCACCTCTTTTTCCAACAGCCATTGGGCGGCCTTTTCCAGCGCCGGATGGTCCGCCGGCAACCCCGATTCCGCCAAGGCAATGACGTTGATCGATGTGTCCCAGACCGGCGACATGCATGGTTGAATGCGAAAATCCTCCGGATCTTCCACGAAGAGTCCCGCGAAATCTTTCGCGGCCTTTTCGTAGATGGGGTGGCGCGGGGAATAACCGAGAGCGCGCAACGCAATCAGGGAATTGAGCATCGCCGGGAAAACCGCCGCCAATCCATCGCTCCCCTCGCCGATCCGCTCCACCATCCAGCGCTCCGCTTCTTCGAGCGCCCGGCGGCGCATCGGCCGCCACTCCAGCTTCGAGATCAACTTGAGGGCGTGATCGGCCCGCAGGAAAAAATTCCGCCAGGCGAAAAACCGCGGATCGCGCGGGAGGGTAAAGTCCTTGTGCTCGGTGCCCAGCGGATAGAGCTCATGGAGCTGCTTCAATCCCGGCAGTTCGCGGGTGGGCTTGAAGTGATTGATGATCGCGAGCGGGATCAACATTGCCCGGCTCCACGACGACATTTTGTAAATGTTAAACGGCGACCACTTCGGCAGCAGAATCATCTCCACCGGGATGGAAGGCAGATATTGCCACGGAAATTGCCCGAGCAGCGCCAGATAGAGCTTGCTGAAGGTGTTCATGCGGGGGATGCCGCCGAGACGCAAAATGTTGGCGCGCGCTTCCTGCATGCAGGGGACATCCGCGGAATGACCGGCGAGCTTGAGCGCGAAGTACGCCTTGACCGAGGCGTTTACTTCGCTCGGCCCGCCGTAATAAATATTCCAACCGCCATCCTCCAGCTGGCGCTTCAAAATGTGGCGAACGCAGCGTTGCTGAAGCCCGTCGTCCACTTCCCCCAGCCAATGCATGAAGAGGACGAAATCGGAGCAGAGCGTGCTGTCGACGAGAAGCTCGCCGCACCAATGACCATCCGGGTGCTGCTGCCGGAGAAGATTTTCCTGGGCGCGCGCGATGGCCTTCGCAATCTCAGCATCGTCGGCCTGATATCCCGGTGGGGAACTGGGAAGAACGCTCGGCAGCGCGACGAGGTTCGCGGGTGACGGAGCCATCGGCGTGCTACGAAGCTTGCGCAGCGACTTCGGCGCGTTTGCCCGTCAGATGGCCGTTGCCAGACGTGACACCATTGTAGGCGGCGATCTCGCTGCCTTTGCCGGTTGGTTTCGGCTTCGACCCGAAGTTGAATCGGACATTCTTCCAGGTATCGCCGGGTTGCGCGTTGCGACCCAGGCTCGCGGTTGGTTCGTAGCCGCAATGAACCATGCAATTCTCGCAACGGCTGTCTTTCACGACGCCGTTGACCACGCCGTACTTCTCCCACTCAACTTTCTCCAGCAATTCCGCGTAACTCGAATAGTGCGCGTCGGTCATGAGGTAGCAGGGGCCTTTCCAGCCGCGAATATTCCGCGTCGGAATGGCCCAGGCTGAGCAGCTCAAATCGCGCTTGCCGGCGAGAAATTCAAAATAGATCGGCGTCCCGAAGAGCGTGTACTTGCCCATCCATTCCTCGATCTTCTTGAATTTCTCGATCGTCATCTTGCGCGTGAGGAAGAAATTTTCCGGCTGTAAATTGAGCCGCTTGATCATGTCCTTCTTGGCGGCGTCGTACTCGTAGCCGGGCGAGATGGTGTGGCCGTCCACTCCGAGATCGGAGAGGTAATCGAACATCTGCTCGATCTCAGCCATGTCGGTTTCCTTGTAGATCGTGGTGTTCGTCGCGACCTGGTACCCGAGAAGCTTCGCCATTTTCATGGCCAGAATGCATTCCTTGAAAACGCCCTCGCGCTCGACAATCAAATCGTGGGTCCGTTCGAGCCCATCGAGATGCACGTTCCAATACATCCAGCGGTTCGGGCCGATGGTTGGATTTCGGATTTCGGATTTCGGATCGCGGATAGCTTCAGCATCTTTTTCGGAAACCAGTTCCTTGGCGACAAGCTGACGCAACTTGCCCTCCAATTCTTTCCGCAATCCGGTATCCGGTTTCCGAAATTCCGCCTTCATCCATTCGCGCATCTTCTTGCGCATGAACATCGCGTTCGTGCAGATGTAGACGATGCGCTTCTGCTCGAGCAGGCCCTGGACGAGCGCCTCGATCTGGGGATAGATGAGCGGTTCGCCGCCGCAAATCGAGATCATCGGGGCGTTGCACTCCTGCGCGGCGCTCAGGCAATCCTCCAGAGGCAGAATGTCCTTGAGCGAGGTGGAATACTCCCGGATGCGGCCGCAGCCGGTGCAGGTGAGGTTGCAGGTATGCAGCGGCTCCAGTTGCAAGACGGTGGCAAACTTGTCCGTCCGGCGGAGCTTTTGGGTGATGATGTAGGCGGCGATTTTAGTCGTTAGCGCCAGAGGAAACCTCATAGGTGCGAGGATAGTAACAAGGGGTCATGGGCTGTCAACACGTGGGGGGTGCCGCACGATCCTCTGGGCTCGGCGCCAGCCAACCCGGACAGCGGGTCGAAAACATGGTCATCCCGAGACTGGCGAAGCGCGCCGAGGGACCTCGCAACTCAATGAACGCGTCCTCGGGACAGCGTACAGGAACTTGCAGCAGGGAGGTCCCTCGCCGTCTGCGCGGTCGGGATGACAGCGTGGGTGTGTCTCCCGGCATTCTACAGCTTTTCAGGTCGCGCCGTGCGATTCTCAAACGATGACCGAAGCCCGCCGAACCGAAACCGTCGCCATTCTGGGCGCTTCGCCCAAGCCGGACCGCTACGCTTATAAAGCCTTGGAGTTGTTGCACGAATACGGGCATCGAACGCTCCCGATCAATCCCGCCTTCGACGAGATCCTGGGCGAAAAGTGCTATCCGACGATCTCCGATGCGCCCGGCCCAATCGACACGGTCACGCTTTATCTCGGGGAAGCGCGCTCGAACCCGCTCATCGACGAAATCATCAGCGCGAAGCCGCGCCGCATTATTATGAATCCCGGCGCGGAGAACGCCGCCCTCGCGGAAAGAGCGGAAGAGGCGGGTATTGAGGTCGTGGAAGGCTGCACGCTCGTTATGTTGCGGGCGGGGCAGTTCTAAAGTCGCGCCGTCACTCCAGCCTAGGCGCGGGCAGCGTTGTAGAGGACATCGATCAGGGCCAGGCAAATCAGGAGACCCGGGAAAAATTGGTCGAACGGCAGTCGCCGGCCCGCGATCGCGACCATGCGGTCCCTTCCCATTTTCAGCACGAACAGGGAAGCCGCGAAGATGAAAGGCAGAAAGATGGAAAGGCTAAATCGGGTATCGTTAACAATCATGTCGTACCAGCCGTACAAGAGCAGGTAGGCCGTAAAGAACAGGACACAAAAAGCCGCCGCAAACGGTTGTTCCGCGAGCAGTTGCCTGGCTCGCTGCCTCTGCCGCAGCCAGAGGATACCCGCCGCGAAAACGAAGGCGACGACGAATTTGTAATAACCGATCGCCATGAGGTTTTGCGTGGCCACCCGCCTCAAACCATGGGTCAGCCGATGCGCCATTTGGGCGATGGAATGTTCCCGCCAGTATTTGCTAAACGAAGGAATCTGGTCGGAGGGAAGCTCCCGCCATTTGGCTTTGTCGCCATACGCCTCGAGAAACTTCATCGCTTCGGAGGACGAATCGCACCACATGACAAAAGTCGAATTCACGTTGTAGAAATATTGACCGTAAATGCGTTTGCTCGTTTGGATGTAAGGGAAGACGACGGCCAAGAATGTTGCCAGGACGAGCACGAGCATGCCCAGTCCGCGCCAGGTATTTGAGCCGTGTTCGCGGCGGGCGTCCCAAAGGATTTGCGCAAAAAAGACAGCGACCCAGACGCCGAGCGCCGGCAGCACCGACGCCTTGGTCAGATGCGCAAGGCCTATCGTCGCCCCGGCTGACGCCGCCAGCCACCAGCGCGGGGCGATGAACATTCGCAAGAGCAGAACAAAGCCACAGAAGCTGACAAAATAGAAAAGCACCTCCGTCTGCGCATTCACGGCGCGGTACAGGAACACGCCAAAGGCGGTGGCGCAGAGCAGCGCCATGGCATGGGGCGGCGGAAAAAATTTGCGAAAAACCAGGAAAAGCAGCAGCAGCAGGATGATCGAAAGGTTGACATTGAACGCCTGCGCTCGCCTGAGAGCTTCCGTCTCGCTCAGGCCCGGCCGATAAATGAGCGAGAGAAGAAACGGAAAAACCGGCATGCGGTTGCGTTCCGCGATAAAGGCGTAACCGCTCTCCCGCATGTTCTGGGCATGGGCCAAATACGCGCCCTGATCACCCAAACTCGCGGGCGTAGACATCAAGCGCCGCCGCGCATGCGCCTCGAAGCCGTAGATGACCAGGATCAGCAGGACGATGAGCGCAACCCCGCGCCGGCGAAGGAACTGGCTCGCGGCTGGGATTGTCATATCGCCAAATCGCGGGTTCCCGGCAACTACGGCGTCTGCCAGCCCCGCCGGATCAAGCTCACGGCGATCGCGGCCAGCAAGAGCGAAATCAGTTTCGATGCGCCTTTGAGGCCCTGCGGCCCCATCCAGCGCGTAAAATGATCGGCGTAGCGGAAGGCAAAGCCGCACAGAAGCAAATTCATGAGCAGGGCCGCGACGGTGAACAGAATTCCAACCGTATCCACCAAAAGGAGCAGCGCCGTGAGCAGGGCCGGGCCCGCGATCAGCGGCATTCCCAGCGGGACGACTCCAAAAGATTCGCCGGCATAGCGATTGCGTTCGCCCAAATCAAGAAGCTCACGCACCGCGATACCGAGCAGGATCAGGCCGCCCGCCACTTGAAAATCCGAGACCGTGATCCCGAGCGCGCGAAAGATGATCTTGCCCAGAAAAATAAAACCGATCGAAACGGCCAGGCTCGTGATCAACGCGAGGGTGCCTTCATGCTGCCTCCGCTTCCGTTCCGCCTTGCCGCCCAGGCCGAGATAAATCGCGACGAGTCCGATTGGATCGATCGCGACAAACAGCGGGATGAAGGCGAGCAAAAATTTTTCGAGGTACGGCTGCATCTCGTCGCGATCTCCATCGCATGGCGCGCCCGTTTTCGCAAAACGTGCCAGCCGGATTCCTCTTTACCGCCTCCCTCTTCTCTCCCATGTTCCCATTCCGGTTTCCTAACTTATGAAACAACTTCTTACCTCACTGCTTTTTTGCGGCCTCGCGATGACGGCCCGCGCGGACGAACTCAAGAACGCCGAAGCCTTTCGCGAAGCAGCGGCGAAAGCGAACGCGATCCTGACTGTCCCGGACTGGGAGCAAACGCCCGAGGCAGTCGAAGCAGCGACGAAAAACGCCATCGCGGCCGCGAACGCCGCTCTCGACAAAATCGGCGCGCAGGATTTGAGCAAGGTGACGTTCAAGACCACGATCGTCGCGCTCGACGATCTCGCTTACCAGGCGCGTCTCACCGCCAACAAGGCGTACCTCATCAAGGAAACGAACAAGTCCGAGGCCTTGCGCACGGCCGCCGAGAACGCGGTGAAACTCTTCCAGGATTGGGGGGTGGGCGTCGATTACCGCGAGGACGTCTATAAGGCGATCAAGGCCTTCGAAAAGACGCAGCCAAAGCTGAGCGGCGAAGATGCGAAGCTGTTCAAGGAAACATTGCGGGATTATCGCCGGGCGGGACTCGAACTGCCGCCAGAAAAGCGCAAGGAAGTCGAGCAGCTGCGAAAGGACCTTTCGAAGCTCGGCACCGATTTCGGAGCAAACATTGTCGCGGTGCAGGCGCCGGTCGTTCTGACCAAAGCGGAGCTCGAAGGCGTGCCGGAGAGCTTCCTCGCGTCCCCCGGGATCAAGACCGGCGATGACGCCTACACGGTGAAAGCCAACGTCACCTGGCAATACAACGCCGTGATGGAAAACGCGAAAAGCGAAGAGCTCCGCAAGCGCCTTTACGTCATTCACGACAGCCAGGCCAAGGACAAGAACGTCACGGTGCTCAACCAGATGTTGGCTCTCCGAAACAAGATCGCCCTCCGTCTCGGCTACAAATCGTGGGCCGATTATCAGACCGAAATCAAAATGGCGAAGTCAGGCGCGGGCGCGGAAAAATACATCAACGATCTCGTCGCCGGCACGCAGCCGAAGTTCGCCGCGGAAGTCGAGGAGATGCGCCAGCTCAAGGTGGCGGAGACGAAAGATCCGAAGGCCAGGATCGGCGTCTGGGATTTTCGTTACTACACGAACCAGCTCAAAAAGCAGAAGTACGCGGTCGATACCGAAGCGTTGCGCGCCTTTTTTCCGATGCAAAAAACGCTCGATGGAATGTTTGCCATCTATCAAAGCATCTTTGGCCTGAAGTTTGAACAGATCGCCGCGCCGCAAAAATGGATCGATGATCTTCAGCTTTACGCGGTGAGCGACGCGGCGACGGGCGAGCCGCTCGGGCTGTTCTATCTCGATATGTTTCCGCGCGAGGGGAAGTTCAATCACTTCGCGCAATTTGAAATTATCGGAGGCAAGCGATTGCCCGACGGGAAATATCAGCGTCCGACCGTCGCGCTCATTTGCAATTTCCCGCCGCCCAGCGAAGGCAAGCCCTCCCTTCTGACGCACACGGACGTCGAGACCCTTTTCCATGAATTCGGGCATGCGCTGCATTCGATCGTGACGCGCGCGAACTACTCGCGTTTCGCCGGGACAAATGTGCCGGGCGATTTCGTCGAAGCGCCTTCGCAGATGCTGCAATACTGGGTCTGGGACAAGAAAGTCCTCGATGCTTTCGCGGCCGATTATCGCGACGCGGCGAAGAAAATTCCCGCGGAGACCATCGAGAAAATGAACCAGGCGAAGCTGGCCACCGTGGGCGTTTATTACCGGCGCCAGTTTGCCTTCGCTGCGCTCGACCTGGCATTGCACGCTCCGCGCCCGGAGGACTACAAGTACGACTGCGTCGCCATCTCTAATCCGATCCTGGAAAAGGTTTTCCTGCCAATCGCCCCGGAGACAACGTTTGTGACCTTCTTCGGCCATCTCAACGGCTACGACGCGGGATATTACGGCTACGCCTGGGCGGATGCGATCGCCGCGGACATGGCAACGGTCTTCGAGTCGGCCAAAGACGTTTACCAGGACAAGCAGGCGGGCATGCGTTTGCGGCGCGATATTTACGAGCCGGGCGATTCGCGCGACATCACGCAGTCGATCGAGAAATTTCTCGGCCGCAAGCAATCGGTTCAGGCATTCTTGAAGAAGATCGGAATTTCCGCACCCGCGAAAACGACAAAACCAGCCGGGCCCCTTCCGGACGCACGGTAGCACCAAGATCGGCAATTTTGCCACGGATGAGCACGGATGGAACACGGATTCAGCATCGTTCGGCGCATCCGTGAAAATCCGTGTTTATCCGTGGCTCCTTGTCTTTCTTTCTTTCTCGGCTTCCTGCCAACGCCCTGAAACCGCGGTCGACAAGGGGAATCGACTCCAGGTCCTCCACAAGGGAAACGGCAAGGAAGTGCAGGACCTCGATCCGCATATTGTCAATGGCGTCAGCGCGTTCAATGTCATCTCCGCCCTGCTGGAGGGACTCGTCGGCGAGGATCCGCATGATCTCCATCCCGTCCCCGGAGTGGCGGAGCGGTGGGATATCTCTCCGGACGAAAAAAAATACACGTTCCATCTGAGACGCGAGGCGCGGTGGTCTAACGGCGATCCAGTCACCGCCAGGGACTTTGTCGACTCCTATCAGCGGATCCTCTCCCCTGCCCTCGGCTCGGATGTCGCTTACATGCTTTATCCGGTCGCGAACGCGGAAGCATTTAACACCGGAAAGATCGCCGATTTTTCCCAAGTCGGGTTCCGCGCCCTCGATGACTGGACGCTGGAGATCGTTCTCGCGAGTCCGACGCCCTATTTCCTCTCGCTCCTCAACCATTACTCGTGGTTCCCGGTCCATCTCCCGACCATCCGAAAATACGGACCGGCCTTCGAGCGGGGCAGCCGTTGGACAAGACCCGGACGCTTCGTCGGCAACGGACCGTTTGCCTTGGAGGAGTGGCGATTGAACGATCGCATTCGGGTAAAAAAAAGCCCGACCTATTGGGACGCGAAAACGGTCCGCCTTAGCGCCATCGTCTTCCACACCATCGACAGCAACGACGTGGAGGAACGCGCCTTTCGCTCGGGTCAACTGCACGTGACGGATTCCATTCCGGTCAATCGCATCGATCGCTACCGCCGCGAGCATCCGGAGCGATTGCGGATCGATCCCTATCTCGGCACCTACTTTTTCCGGGTGAACGTGACCCGGCCGGCGCTTAACAATCGGCTGGTCCGGCGCGCCCTCGCCATGGCGATCGACCGCCAGGCCATCGTGGAGAATGTCTGGCGCGGGGGCCAGTTGCCGGCGGGCTGCTTTACGCCACCGAACACCGCGGGCTACACCTGCGAAACTTCAATTCCGTACGATACCAGCGGCGCGCGAAAACTGCTCGCCGAGGCCGGTTACCCGGAGGCCCGCGGTCTGCCGCCCATCGAAATCTTGTTCAACAGCTCGGAGAACCACAAACTCACGGCCGAAGCCATCCAGCAGATGTGGCGCAAGGAGTTAAAGGTGAACGCCACGCTGGTGAACCAGGAGGAGAAGGTCTATTTCGATTCGAGGCGGCAGATGAACTACCAGGTCCTGCGTTCGACCTGGATCGGAGATTACAACGATCCCAATTCGTTCCTGAACATCTGGATTACCGGCGGCGGAAACAATCAGACCGGATGGTCCAACCCGGAATACGATCGGTTGATCTCGGAGGCCGAAAAGACCGCGGATCAAACCGCACGGCACGCCGCGTTTCAAAAAGCCGAGGCGATCCTGCTCGACGACGCGCCGGTCCTTCCCGTTTACTTCTACACCCACGCCTTTCTGATCCAGCCCAGCGTGAAAGGCTGGTCTCCGACGATCCTCGATCATCACCCGTATAAGCATGTGCATTTGGAATGAGCGGGCGCACAGTTACCACTTCTGTCATTCCGAGCGGAGTTTCGCGCTGCGAAACGCAGTCGAGGAATCTCTGACTCTTGTGGCTCGACAGACAAACAGTGAGAGATCCCTCGACTTCGCTGCGCTCCGCTCGGGATGACAACTAGAGCGGTGAAACCTCCATTCCAATTCTCACCGGCTGGCTTGGCGTCGGAATGAACTGGGCGTAAAATAATTACTCGATGAATCTCCCAGAGAATTTTTCCGTCCCAATCATTGGCGTTCTTATCGGCGTCGCGATTTTGTTTTTCGGTCGCAAACTTTTCTGGCTCTTCGTCGCGGCGATCGGGTTCGCGGTTGGGATCGAGATCGCCACCTATTTCATGCGCGATCCACCCCTGTGGCTGACCCTGGTCGCCGCGCTCGGCCTCGGAATTCTCGGCGCTTTGCTGGCGATCTTGTTGCAAAAATTCGCCATCGCCGTGGCTGGTTTCATCGCGGGAGGACGGCTCGCTTCGGCGTTACTGGCGGCCTTCTTCGTCGACTACGCGCATTACCGCGGCATCACATTCGTGATTGGTGGGATCATCGGTGCACTTCTCCTGCTGGCGTTGTTCGATTGGGCGCTGATTCTCCTTTCTTCGGTGGAGGGCGCGCATTTGATTGGGCAAGGGATTGAACTGCCGCAAGCCGGGGCGGTGATTCTGTTCGTCGCCCTGGTCATACTTGGCGTGGTTGTGCAGGGCTCGATGCTGCGCAGAACGCGAAGGACGGCCGACTAGCGGGTGGATCGCGCGCTCCAAAGCCTGCCCGCCGTGGAGGGCGCGATGGCTATCGTCGCCCCGAAAGCATTCGGGGCCATTAGTTGGGCATCGAGCGGCGGAGCGCTCGATCCACCCATCAAAGAAAGCGGTGCATCACGAAGACGTCCACCTTCCAGCCGAGTCCCTGATGCTGAAAAGCTTGTGGGATAGTCCCCACGATTGAAAACCCGAGCTTCTTCCACAGAGCGACTGCCCGCGTATTAGTGCTAACGACAAAGTTGAATTGCATGGCGGAATAGTTCGCCTGGCGCGCCCAGTCGATCGCGTGCTCTGCCAGGGCGCGACCAACGCCCTGGCTGGCGGCGGCGGCGGCGACCATGAAAGCCGCATTGGCCACGTGTCCGCCCAGCCCAGGTTGATTCGGTTTTACAAAAGAGCTGCCGACAATCGAGCCGTTTGTGTCGTGCACGGCCACGAAAACCTTGGCCGGCGCGGGCAACAGCCAAAATTCACGGGCCCCCTGCTCATCGGTGTCTGGCGGGAAGACAAGTGTATCCCCCGCCCGAACCACCTCTTGGAAAATCGGCCAGATGCCGGTCCGCCAATCGGTCTCGGGTTCCGCCTCACGGATGGTCCAGGACACGCCCATCTGTCACCAGTACGCAAGAATGACGCTGGCCGGTAGTGTCCAATTCGATTTTCTGAATCACTCGCAATGGGCCCGCGCCGTCGCCGTCCTGATTTGGCTTGTTCACTCGGGCGGCTGGAATTAGCCTCCGGGCATGTTCCCCAACCAGTCTCCCTACGAACTATGCCTGATTAGACGCCCGATAGGGATCCCTGCCGGCGCTTCCACCACTGCATTTCGTTAGGACTCGTTGTCATGACGCCGTTAGGGCAATTCAGGCGGCGAACTGTAAGGAATTCACAAACGATTTGGTCGAGCGCTTCGATCCTCTGCCGTAGATATCCATTCCCAAACAATGCGATCCAGCTAACCGGGAACAACGCACGTTCGACACCTCCGATCAGTCCAATCATTCGCCTCCGCGCCATGATAGCTATAGGTCCCAACAGCTGAGCTTGTTCTCGTTACGCCACGCGACGCATCAACCCTATCTAAGAATGGAGATAGTTGCCCTCATGATTGGATTGATTGGAGCGTTTCTCGCTTACTTGCAGTGGTATCATCCCAGATCACCGAAAGCACTGATAATTTCAGCCACCACCAGGTGCGCCACTCTTGACCGTGTCCTAGAAACCAAGGTTCTCCGCGTCGGCTTTTTCCACTTCCCGCCCTTGATTGACTACGATGAAACAGCCACCTCGGTTTTGGCTACAGGACTTTATGCCGAGATTCTCAATCGCTTGGCGATAAAGGAAGGCCTGAGAATCGAATGGTGCCCGCTTAAACTCTCTGAAGCCGTGCGTTCCGTCACTCAACATCAGATCGATTGCTACGCCTGCATTATGAAGAGTGATGTCAGATACCGGGAGTGCGACTTTGTTGGCCTGCTCCACTCGATTTCGGTCATTGGAATCGTGCGCAAGACCGGGCAGTCCGTGATAAGCCTCTCTGATCTCAGAAACAAGCGCCACATCAAGGTAGCCGTTTGCCAGGGTGAAATCGGCCACCAGATCGCATCAGATACACTCAAAATTCCACGCCAAAGGTTAGTGGAACTCGATACGAGTGACATCACGCAGATTATTTCTCAGGTTCGCGACGGACATGCCAGTGTGGCACTTGCCGATGCCCTCTCTTGCAAGCGAATGATGAAGATTCCCGGCGCCGAGACGGAATTCGAACTGGTGTTTACGAACTCAAGCATTCTCACTGTCCCTAACGGTTACATGATTGCAAAAGATGAAGGGAAATTCAGCGATTGGTTTGATCGCGGCATCCTTGGCGCCTACGCCGATATTCCGGAAGAAGACCGGGGTGACCGGGAGCTCCTCCTCGAGGTTGGCCATTCCATTGTGCGCCTAGTCTAGTCGCGAACGTAATACTCCAGCGGTGTGGCTGGTCGTGTGCCAGGGAATTCGATCGTCGCGTTGTGGTTGCAGACATCGAGGCAGCCCCGAACTGCACTACTTCAATGCCGGAAGTGGCGCGCGCCGGTGAAGATCATCGCCATGTCGCGATCGTCCGCGGCGGCGATGACTTCGTCGTCGCGGACTGAGCCGCCGGGCTGGATCGCGCAGGTGGCGCCGGCATCGGCGGCGGCGAGAAGTCCATCCGGGAAGGGGAAAAAGGCGTCGCTGGCGACGGCGCTGCCGCTTAACGACAAGCCGGCTTCGGTCGCCTTCCACACGGCGATGCGCGATGCGTCGACGCGCGACATTTGGCCAGCGCCGATGCCAAGAGTACGATCGGGCGCGGCATAGACGATAGCGTTCGACTTCACGTTCTTGACGACCCGCCATCCGAAAGTCATCGCAGCCAACTCCAGCTCGGTCGGTTGACGGGCGGTCACCACTTTCAGGGCGAAATCGACCGGTTCGCCTGAATCCTTGTCCTGGACGAGGACGCCGCCGGTCACGGAACGAAGATCCTGTGGCGGTTTGTCGGCAGTCGGTGGAACCAGAGCGCGGATCAGCCTTAGATTTTTCTTTTTTTGAAACAAGGTGCGCGCCTCCGCCTCGAACTGGGGCGCGATGATTACTTCGCTGAAAATTTCGCTGATGGCTTTGGCGAGAGATTCGTTGATCGGCCGATTGCAAATGATGACGCCGCCAAAAGGCGCCTGTTTGTCGGTCGCGAAGGCTTTTTCCCACGCCTCCCGCAGATCGGGATCGCTGCCGACGCCGCATGGGTTGGTGTGTTTCAGGATCGCAACGGTCGGCTCGGAAAATTCGGCGATCAGGTTGGAAGCCGCGCTGATATCCAGAATGTTGTTAAACGAAAGTTCCTTGCCGTGCAGCTTCTTGAAATGCCGGTCGAAATCGCCATAGAGCGCGGCCGTTTGATGCGGGTTCTCCCCGTAACGCAATCTCGTAACGAGCGGAAGTGAAAGCGAAAACGAAGCGTCGGTCGATTGCTCCTGGTTCAAAAAAGTCCCGATCGCACGATCGTAATCCGACGTTTTGATGAACGCCTTGATCGCGAGCCGTTCGCGCAGCTTCAGGGTCGTTTCGCCTTCGTGGTCTCGCATTGTTTCCAGGACGGTGTCGTAGTCCGCCGGATCGACGACGACCGTGACCGATTCGTAGTTTTTCGCGGCACTGCGAATCATGGAGGGCCCGCCGATGTCGATCTGCTCGATGGCTTCCGCGAGCGTAACGCCAGGCCTGGCGATGGTCGCTTCAAACGGATAGAGATTCACGACCACGAGATCGATCGGTTGAAAGCCGCACTCCTTGGCCTGCGTTTCGTGCAAGGGATTGCCCCGCTTATAGAGCAGGCCGCCGTGGACCCGCGGATGCAGCGTCTTGACGCGCCCCTCCAGCACTTCCGGGAAATCGGTAAAGCTCGAAATGTCGCGCACGGGCACGCCTTCCTTGCGCAACAGATCGGCCGTGCCGCCGGTGGAGATGATATCGACGCCTTGTTTCTCGAGCGCACGGGCAAAGACAGCCACGCCTTTCTTGTTCGAAACGGAGATGAGGGCGCGGGTGATTTTCATGGGGACGTTAAAAGAGTTACAAACGGTACAAGGTTACAAGGGAAAGCGGCGAGTCACGAAACCGTTGTAACGATGTAACTTTTGTAACTCTTTTAACGCGATCGCGTCAGCGATCGATCACGTTTTTCGCCATCGGATAAAGGACCGGGCAGCAGCCGATCGTTTCGCAAAAAGCTTTGCTGAAATGGCTCAAGCTCGAGTAGCCCACTTCGGTCGCCGCTTCCGTGACGTTGTGGCGTCCCATCCGCAACAGCTCCGCGGCGCGTTCCATGCGCAGTTTGCGCAGGAATTGCGGAATGGTGAGACCGACTTCCCGCGAGAAACTTCGGCTCAGGTAGAACGGACTGCAGCCGACTTCGCGTCCGAGCATTTCGAGGGTCGGCGGATTCGCCAGATCCCGCGCGAGTAATTCTTTCGTGCGCGCCACGCGATCGCGCGCGACCCGCTTCTGGCGCATGCAAAACAGCTCGGGATCTTTCGGGGTGAAAAGGAAATGCGCCATGAGCTCGAGCGCCTTGCTTTGGTACCAGAGACTCTGGGCCGATTTGGAAACCGGCGGCTGAAGCAAAGTCGCCACGACACCGTGCTGCTCGGCCGACATCGGGCGCGCCGCGGAAACAATCGAGCGCTCTTTACCGGGAAAAACCGCGGCGCGCAGTTGTGGATCGAGGTCCGCTTCGCAATGGGCCAGCTGTTTTTGCAAATGCTCGCGCGAAAATTCCAAGGTGACGAAACGATGATGGTCCCCGGCCTGGCGCGAAGCCTGCAGCGGCTGGTCCGTCAGCGCGTAATAGCCGGCGCTGCCCGGAACGTAATCCGTTTGCGAAGGGGCGCCGACCGCGCCTCGGCCTTCCACGTTCAAACAGAATTCGACGCTGCGCGGATGAAAGCTCAACCCCCAATCGAGCGGTCGATTCGTCTTGAAATCGTGCCATTCCACGCTGACCCCGAGGCGATCGAAGTCGCCATAGAGCTGCCGCCAACCTTGCGGGACCGCGCGCCAGGCACCACGTTCCGCCGCTTCATTGATGGAGAGCATCGCGCGAACCTTACGGGTGTTGCCGCGGCGAATGCAAGTCAGGTTTGATCTCCACGAGCGCGGCGCGATCCCAGTTTCCCAGGGTCGAGGCCGCGTCGTAAGTGCTGCGGGCAAAGGCGAGCAGCGCCTGATCGGGCGACGGAGCCAGGCGAACCGCCTCGTAGGGGAGGACGAATTCCTTGAGCTGGGAATTGTAGGCCGCGGCCGCCGGTTCCACTTTCGCCTCCGGAAATGCCTCCGGTTGCGGATACGCATACGAGTAGAAAATCGGCTCCGGCATCGTGGCGTTGCCTGGCCAGAATCCGAGGCTGCTCACTTCATGCGAGTAGGCTTCGCGCGCGACGGCGTCAGGCAAATGCGGAACGCCGCCGGGATGTGGCGGTGCGCGCCGACCGGAGAACCGCGTTACGGCGAGATCGAAGCTGCCCCAGAAAAAATGGACCGGGCTGCACTTGCCGCAAAAGCCGGCCCGAAATTCCTTGAAGACGCGGTCGCTCTGGAGGAGCACGCGCCAAAACCGGTTCGCATATTCGGGATCGTAGGCGGAATTCTCCTCGTTTTTCTCGAAGGGGATCGCGGGATCGACTTCGTTCGGCGTGGTGTTGATCTCGACCGGGAGATCGAGCTCCCGCAGCGAAGTCATCACCTCGCCATAGAACTGCGAGACGGATTTCGGCGCAAGAAGAAGAACCTTTTCCGTCGCTCGGAGGGACGTGCTTCCGCACGTCCGACTCTCGTTCGCTGCGTCGCTGCCACCAGAATCAGGGGACGTGCGGAAGCACGTCCCTCCGGTCTGGATTCGCAGAAGATGATCGACGAAATCAAAGTCGATTTGAAAAACGCGCGCGCCGAAGGGAATCGGGGATGTGGTCAGACCGCGCGCCGTGAGATAGAGCGTCACGTGCCAGGAGTGATTGGTCCACGGCGTCAAAGCCAGGCGAACCTTCCCCACGATTTGCGTCCACATGTGGAGCGTGGCGCATGTTTCTTTCCATTCCTGAAAAGGAAGCGGCGGCCAGGCTTCTGTTTCGGAATTAGAGGCGAGGCTCATCTATTTAAGAACACCTTCAGAATAAGCCTTGAAGTCCAAACCAAGCGCGATCGGTTACCAGCGAGCGACAAAATCTTTGAAGGACCGCTTCGTCTTCAGGAAAATCCGGCGCGCGTCCTCCTTGGTCTTCCGGTAGAGCCGCTTGATTTGGCGTTTGACGACGTTGTCCTCGGGGTCGTCTTCCGAGTCGACCTCGGCCGTGTCGACTTGCTCGGGATCCTGTTCGATCTGTTCCATGTTCCGGCCCCGGTACATGCCTTCCACCCGCGTAACGCGCCCGTCGTTCGCCTTGATGTGAATGGTGCCGACCGGCCTTCGGGATCGATCCTCCAGCGTCACGATCCAGACCGGATTGCCGCGATCGTCAGTCCGCAGGGTGTAACTGACGAGGGCAAAGGTGACATGGGACGTTTCGGCGGTGTGGCTCGCTACCGAGTAGGCGCCCGTCGAATCGAGATTGAGGCGCGCGGTATTGATCGTGTTGCCTTCAGTAGAACCGGTGACGGACCGGTTCGGAACACGTTGCGACGCGATGCGGTTGTCTTCCACGGTGATCTCGCGCACGCCGCCGCTCGCGCGCCGGTCACCCACCAGGATCTTCCACCGTCTCGGCTGCGGGTCGCCGTCGACGCCGGTAACGGAAATAATTCGGCTCATCATTTCGCGGTTCAATTGCGTCCCCACGACGCGGAGCGCCTCGTAGGCGCTGGGATTTTCCTGCGCCAAAGCCGGCGTGGCGAGAAGGACCGAGGCGAGCAATAATTTCAACATGACGAAAGAGAGCTATGGTTGCTCCGGCTGTCCAACGAGTTTTCGGTTCCGAAACTGAATCATCGGCATATGTTCAGCCTTCACCTCGCTTAATGAAGAAACAGAAAGTCGAGTTCTCCAGCCATACAGGCAACCTCGCGTTGATGCGGAAATTCGTGCGCGTTTTCCTCGACGCATATCCTTTGTCGGAAAAGGAACGGACCCTCATGGTGCTGGGGGTAGACGAAGCCTGCACGAATATTATTCGGCACGCCTATCACTTTCGGGACGACCAGTTGATCTCGCTTTCCCTCGAGGGTTTGCGCGGTTGCATTCGGATGCGGTTGCGCGATTACGGCAAGCAAACCGAAGCTCACGCGATGCAGGGGCGATCGCACGAGCTGATCAAGCCCGGCGGACTGGGGTTGCATCTGATCCGGCACGCGTTCGACAAAGTCGATTATATCCTGAAGGCACGCGGCACCGAGCTGGTCATGACCAAGAACCTGGCCGCCAAACAACTTCATGAAGCCGCCTGAGCCCGATCCCGCATTCGAAATCTCGCTCCGGCCGCCGATGTTCAGCGAGTTCACCGGCCAGGTGAAAGTGTGCGAACGGCTCGAGCTTCTGGTGGAAGCAGCGAAGAAACGGGGCGACGTCCTCGAGCACATTCTGCTCAGCGGCCCCCCGGGCCTGGGAAAAACGACGCTGGCCAACATCATTGCCAACGCGATGGGGGTGAACGTAAAAAACACCAGCGGACCGGTGATTGAAAAAGCCGGGGAGCTCGCCGGTTTGCTCACCAGTCTCGAAAAAGGCGACGTCCTTTTCATCGACGAAATCCATCGGCTGCAACCGACCATCGAGGAATATCTCTACCCGGCGATGGAAGATTATCGGCTCGATATCATCATCGACCAGGGGCCGCAGGCGCGCAGTCTCCGGCTGCAATTGCCGAAATTCACGCTCATCGGAGCAACCACGCGCGCGGGCATGGTGAGCGCCCCTTTGCGTTCGCGCTTCGGGATGAATGCGCGCCTGGATTACTACAGCGCGGAGGAGATGCACAAAATCATCACCCGCAGCGCCGGATTACTGGGCGTCCCGATCGACCCCGACGGCGCGGCCGAGATCGCGGCCCGCACCCGCGGCACGCCGCGCACCGCGAACAATCTGCTCCGCTGGGTGCGCGATTACGTCCAGGTGAAAGCGGATGGAAAGATCACCGCCGAGCTGGCCGACCGCGCCCTAACCATGCTCGAAATCGACCGGGACGGATTCGATCAATGGGACAAACGGATCATCGAAACGTTGATCCATAAATTCAACGGCGGCCCGGTCGGACTGAGCTCGCTCGCCGTTGCGATCGGCGAGGAAGCGGGGACGCTGGAGGAAGTGAACGAGCCGTACCTGATCATGGAAGGTTACATCAAACGGACGCCGCAGGGACGCGTGGCCATGCCGAATGCGTACCGCAAACTCGGCCTGAATCCGCCCATCGGCGCGCAGAACGAGTTATTTGGGCAGTGATGGATTGCGGCGGTTCTCCCCTTTGTCTTGGCGGCAATTCTCCCTTTGCTAGCGGCGACATTCTTCCTTTGTCAGCGGCGACATTTCCCGCTGTCAGCGGCGGACATTCTCTCTTGGTCCGCGGCGACGTTCCCCTTTGTTTAGCGACGTTTTCCCCCTTTTTGTCAGCGGCGACATTCTTCCTTCGTCATTCCGAGCGAAGTCGAGGAATCTCTGATTCTTCCCCCCAATGCCTCGCGATTACAACTTCTGGGTCTATATCGTGACGAACATCCACGATTCCGTTCTATACATCGGCATGACGAACGATCTTGCCCGGCGGATCAGCGAACATCGCTCTGGAGAAATCGCTGGGTTTACCTCGGCCTACCGCTGCCGCAAACTTCTTTACTACGAGCACTACGGCCAAGTGGAAGACGCCATCGCTCGAGAAACGCAGCTGAAGAAGTGGTCGCGTTCGAAGAAGGTCGGCTTGATCGCAACGATGAATCCGCGCTGGGAGGATTTCGCGCCGGAGATCCTGGGAGAAGAGCAAGAGATGTCTCGACTTCGCTCGACATGACAAGGTTTCGTTTCGCGACGACAAGACTGCGTGCGCAATAACGAATCTTCGCTCGCCGTCACAAGTCTTCGCTCGACATGACAATCTTCGCTCGCAATAACAAATCTTCGCTCGCCATGACAAATCGTCTCTCGCCATGACAAGTATGGGCGATCTCTTTGGGGCCGCGGCGAAGGTGTTCACCGTCGCCGAACTGACGCGCCAAATTCGCGGCACGCTCGAGACCAGATTCGGCGCGGTCTGGGTACAGGGAGAGATTTCGAACTACAAGCAGCATCCCTCCGGACATCAATATTTCACGCTGAAAGACCAGCGGGCCGCGATCGCGTGCGTCATCTTTCGCAACACTTTGCCGCCAAACGCGCACCCGATTTCCGATGGTGCGCAGGTGCAGGTTTACGGCAACATTTCCGTCTTCGAAGCGCGCGGTCAGTACCAGCTTAGCGTCCAAATCCTCCAGGCCCGTGGGGCCGGACTCTTGCAGGCGAAGTTCGAAGCGCTCAAGCGGAAGCTGGAAGGGGAAGGCCTCTTCGACCCGGCGCGCAAGCGAGCGCTGCCGAGGTTTCCCAAGCGCATCGGCATCGTCACCTCGCCGAGCGGCGCGGCGATCCGCGACATGTTGAACGTGCTGCGCCGGCGCGCCCCGAACGTTGCCGTGATTATTAACCCTGTCCGCGTTCAGGGCATCGGCGCGGCGGCGGAAATCGCCACGGCAATCAAGGAGCTCGCCGTGCCTAACGACGCGTGGGGACCGATCGATCTGATTGTCGTCACGCGGGGCGGCGGCAGCATCGAGGATCTCTGGGAGTTCAATGAAGAAATCGTGGCGCGCGCCATTTTCCATTCGGCGATTCCGGTAGTGAGCGCCGTCGGCCACGAGATCGATTTCAGCATCTCGGACTTCGTTGCGGACCTGCGCGCGCCGACGCCAAGCGCGGCGGCGGAGTTGATCGTCGCCGATGCAGCGGAGCTAGGCCGCCGCGTCAACGATTTGGCAAACTGCCTCGAGAGATGTTTGCGCAATTTCCTCGGGCAAAGCCGGACGCGCCTGCGTTTTCTTTCCGAACGGACCCTCGCGCGCGAGCTGATGCAGCGCATGCGCGACAGCCAGCAGCGGCTGGATCTGACGGCGGAATCGCTGCGACGCCGGCTGAAGCAATCGGTCGTCGACGCGCGCGCCACGCTCTCCGAGCGGACGCAATCGTTGAAGGCCTTCGATCCGAAGCGAGAGCTGATCTCACGGCGCAACAACCTGTCTGATCTCCAGCGGCGTCTTACCGCCCACGCGCCGAGATTATTGCAGAATGCTCAGCAGCGTTTCGAACGGGTCGAAGGGATCCTGCGCGTTCTTGGGCCGGAAGCGACGCTTGGTCGCGGTTACAGCATCACGGCTGACGCGGCTGGCAACGTGATTCGCACCGTCGCGGCGGCGCGACGCGGATCGCGCATCAAGACCCGCGTGGTGGATGGAACGTTTGATTCCGAAGTGGTCGAATAGCGCGATAATGCGCCACCTTATTGGGGTAATGTCAGAACAGCCGAACCGTCCCCGGGGGTGACGGCCCCGTCCGCGTCGCCTGGCCGCCGGCCGATGGCCGTCTGAAACTTGTCGTTATCGTTGTTCCAGCCGGCTGTGGTCGCCTGATTTTTTCGATAAACCCCGGCATCCCCACCCTTCCGCATCACGACGAAGCCTTTGTCGCCGTAAGGAGCGGCCGTCGCGAGAGGGGTGGTGTCGTAAACGTAATTAGCCGTGACCGAGAAAATCGTGTTCGCGGGATCCGCTTCCCTGACTTTGTAAACTTTCAGCGCGCTCGTTCCCGTAAGAGTGACTGACGCGGGCGGCCCGGGGACGCTGGTCACGTTGCAATTCGATCCGGGGGCGTTCAGGATTTTCTGAAGATCGCCGGCCTTGAGATAATCGTTCTGAACCAATTTGGTGCAGTAACCCTGCAAGTCCGTCAGCGCCGGATCGTCGCCGGGCCAGGACAAATTCGGATCCGAATTCGTCCCGCCGTCGGTGGCCATCTGAAAGCCGGCGAGGTACAACTGGCGCGCATTATTCATCGTTCCTGTCATCTGCCCTTTCGAGAGGGCCTGGGTCAGGGCAGGCCCCGCGAGCAGGGCAAGGACGGCGATGATCGCGATAACGACGAGCAGTTCGATTAGAGTAAACGCAGGGGAAGACGTCTTGTTCATAGGGGGGCTCAAAGACTGAGCAACGATATCGTGGCGGGCAAGCAGAATAATAAGAAGGGCGGTTTCTAAATCGCCGTCGATGTGTTCGACGTGGTCGATTGGTTGGCGTGCCTGAATCTTTGGGTAGAGCACGCGTCTCGCGTGCTGGTGATCGCGTCCTCGCGATCACGAACTTTCCCGCCGCGCAAGAGTTCTCGGCCAAGTCTGAGCGTGTCGAAAGGCTGTTTCGGCGTGACGCCGAAACCAACACGCCAGACGCGTGCGCTACCCAGGCCTTATTTTGCGAGAGCTGCTATACGTTCGGTGCAGCGGCCGCCGCGAGCTTGAAGGCGACGGTCGCCAGCGGGGGCAGGCTGACCATGAGTGAGTGCGTGCGACCTTGCCAGGGGAAATCCTCCGCCTCGAAGCCGCCCATGTTGCCGACGTTGCTGCCGCCATATGTCTCCGCGTCGGTGTTGATAATTTCGCGATAGAAGCCGGCTTCGGGGACGCCGAGCCGGTAACCCTGCCGCACCAGTGGCGTCGCGTTCACGGCGAAGACAATGACATCGCCTTCACGCGATCGCCGCATGAAGGCAACGACGCTGTTATCCGCATCGTGGAAATCGATCCACTCGAAACCTTCATGCGTGTCGTCCAGCTCCCAAAGCGCGGGCTCGGTTTTGTAAACGTAGTTGAGATGCTGGACGAGCCGGCGCAGACCATCGTGGCGGGGCAGGCCGAGCAATTCCCAATCCAGCTCGCCATCGTGGTTCCACTCGCGCACTTGCCCGAACTCGCCCCCCATGAAGTGCAGCTTCTTGCCGGGATGGCCATACATCCACGCGTAAAACATCCGGAGATTCGCGAACTTCTGCCATTCGTCGCCGGGCATTTTGTTGATGAGCGACTTTTTGCCGTGCACCACCTCGTCGTGACTCAGGACGAGAACGAAATGCTCCTGGAAGGCATACATCAGCGAGAAAGTGATGTTGTTGTGATGGAAGCGCCGGAAAATCGGATCGAGCGCCATGTAATGCAGAAAGTCGTGCATCCAACCCATGTTCCATTTGAAGCCGAAGCCGAGCCCGCCCAGGTGGGTCGGGCGCGAGACACCGGGCCACGCGGTTGATTCCTCCGCGATGGTCATGATGCCCGGGAATTGCTCGTAGCAAACTTCGTTGAAACGCTTCAGGAAAAAGACCGCCTCAAGATTCTCGCGGCCGCCGAACGCGTTCGGGACCCACTCGCCGGCCTTGCGCGAATAATCGAGGTAGAGCATCGACGCGACCGCATCCACCCGCAGACCGTCGATGTGATATTTGTCCAGCCAGAAAAGCGCGTTGCCGATGAGGAAATTGCGCACTTCGTTGCGGCCGAAATTAAAAATGAGCGTGCCCCAATCCTGGTGCTCGCCCTGGCGCGGATCGAGGTGTTCGTAGAGATCGGTCCCGTCAAATTCCGCGAGGCCATGCGTGTCTTTCGGAAAATGGGCCGGCACCCAATCCATGATCACGCCAATGCCGGCCTGATGAAATTTGTCGACGAAATGCCGGAACTCGTCGGGTGTCCCAAACCGGCTCGTCGGCGCGTAGTAATTCGTGACCTGATATCCCCATGAGCCTTCGAACGGATGCTCGGCGACCGGCATCAGCTCGATGTGGGTGTAACTCATTTCGACCACGTAAGGCAGGAGCGTTTCCGCGAGCTCGAGGTAACTAAGCGACCGATTGTCTTCGCCGGTCTTGCGCCGCCACGACCCGAGATGCACTTCGTAGATGCTGAGCGGGCTGGTCTGCCAACGCCGGCCCGGCCGCGCCTCCATCCACTCGCGGTCGTTCCACTGATAGCGATCGAGGTTGTAAACGAGCGACGAGGTCTGCACGCCGTGCTGATTGAAGAGCGCGAAAGGATCGCTCTTGAGCAACAGCACCCCCGCCGGCGTCCTGATCTCGAATTTATAATGCACCCCTTCGCCGATCTGCGGCAGGAACAACTCCCAGACCCCGCTGCCGACGAGACGGCGCATCGGGTTCGTCCGCGCGTCCCATGCATTGAAATCGCCGACGACGCTGACGCGTTGCGCGTTCGGCGCCCAGACAGCGAAATAAACGCCATCGACGCCGCCGATCTTGCGCAGGTGCGCACCAAACTTTTCGTAAATCTGCAAATGATTCCCCTCGGAAAAAAGATGCAGATCGACCTCGCCCATGATCGGCCCGAAGGCGTACGGGTCGTGCACGATCGCGGTCGAGCCATCAGGACCGGTCAGGAGAATTCGATAATCCGCGTCGCGGTCCATCCCGGGGAGAGTGGCCTGGAAAAATCCTTCGCGCTGAAGCCGCTCCGCGAGAAAACGCTGCTCCTCCTTTCCGGCGACAACGATGCTGACCTCCTTTGCGTCCGGGCGGAAGATACGGATCGCCAGATCGTCGCCAATCCGGTGGGGCCCAAGAATTCGAAACGGGTCGGGGTGCGCCCCGGTCAGGAAGAGTTTCAATTCGTCGATGGGAACGCCGGTGACTTCGAAGGAACTCATGGAACGCTCAAACTTAGCCATAACCTCCGCCTTGGAAACAGGAGAAGCGGATCCTCGGCGAGTTACGCTGCCTTCGCGCCGAAACGCTGTCATCCTCACCTTTCGCGCTCTTTTGAATCTTCTTTCCAATAGATTCCGAATGGGCGCATGATTCCCGCCGCGGGTGCAATCGACACGCTCATCACCGATGTTTGCGTCTGCCTCCTCAAGCCCTTATGAGCCTCTTCCAGCAGCTCCGACGGCTCTACCGGCCGGACAAATTCCAGTTCGAGGATTTTCATACGGAGATTGTCGCGCAGGTGCTGAAAAATTCTCCCGCGCTCACGTTGGCATGGCTGAGATCGATCAAGGCGACGAGTTTGGATGAGGCCGATCACATCAAGGTGAGCACGCAAGAGACTTTTCAGCCACTCGCCCACCATCCCACCGCGAGTCGGCCAGATATCACTATTCGCCTCTTTGTCGGTACGAAGGCGGAACTTATCTTCATAGAGTCCAAGCAGAGTTCCACGCAGGGATTCGACCAGCTCCTGCGTTACGCGGAGCACTTGCGGTCGGCCCAACAAAACGAAAAGCTTAAAAGGGTTTCGTTAGTGTTTATCACGCGTGACTACGAGGTAGCGGAAAGCCCGCCGTTAGACGACCTGCAATTTCAGTTGAACTTCCAGCGAACACGCTGGTTCGAATTTTATTCCCACCTAAAGGCTCATCTGAACGGCGATGGCCTGGCTAAAGAACTCAAGCTGTTCATGGAGGAAAACCGCATGTCATTAGGCAACCGATTCAGATCAACCGATCTCGTGGCTCTCGAGAATTTTCGCAGCGCCAAAGCGTTGATGAATGAAACACTGGAAGGGGAGATCTCTGTCGCAGCGAGATCGATTCTTGGCAAAGTCAGCCCCATAAAGAAAGGCCTTGATCAGCTAAACGAGTATGGTCGCTACGTTCTTTTTACCTACTTCGACCAGGGCAATTTCGAGTGTCTGATCGGCTATTGGTTCCCAAACGAGAATCCGGATGAGCCGGTATCTGTTGGGGTCATTCTCGGGTGTAATCCATCCACAGACACCGGCAGGAACGTGATCGAGGCATTTCGCAACTGGACAAAGCAACCGGATCGTTCTTGGGCGACCGAAAAAATTGACGATCAAGATTGGAGTGAATTCCGGAATCTGAAATCGATTCAGACGTTCATGGCACCAGCGGATCACGTTAAAGCAATCAAGAATCACTTGCTGCAATTGTTAGAAGAGGTTCGCGAATTCAAAGCTGCATTTCCCAACCTTCCGTGGGGCGCGAGGAGCGTTGACGACGTAACGGTTGATCAATAAATCTCAAACTCACGCAACAGCGAGTGGCTCCGACAGCGGTTCGCCTACTCGTTCGTCTGGGGGAGCTGAAACTCGTCGAAGGTTTCGTAGTTGCGATGGCCGCGGGCCCGGTTTCGTTTGCCCAGGATAGTGGCCTCAATTTTTCGCTGGAGGAAATCAACCAGTTCATCAAATCGAGCGATGGGGATGAAGTAGGTCGGAGCTTTGAAGTGGCTCTCGATGTTCTTGAAGAGAACGGCGTAGCTGAAGCGCCGGACGGCCTTCGGACCGAAGCTGGCGTCAGCTTCCCGATAACGGAAGTAACGCTCCGTAAGATAACGAATGTAATTGCGGCGCAGGAGATCGGCTCCAATGGAGCCGGCGGGATATTCCATCTTCGGCTTCCGCTTCTCCCCGAAATGAAGCTTCAAGTCCCGAACATCCTGAATCACGAATGCGCCAGGTCCGGTGCTGTGAATGATATTTTTCGTCCTGGTCTTCATGCGGTTGCAGGTGGTCGTTTCAGCAACTCATGCATCGTTGAAGCAAGGTGATTTCGCAACGCTCCCTCGAAAGCGGTCATGGTGTTATATGACCCGAACAGCGCCTTCTGTCCAAACCGTCGTTTGAACTTCTCGATGCGGGAGTGTTCAACGGGCTTCTGCCCCGGCGCAGGACGACCGGAGAAATACACGAGCACTGGCTTCCGCTGTTTGATACCGCGCCGTATTTCTTCCTCCGTGCCTGAGGCGGCTCGACCCGTGGGCGTTCCGAGACGAGACCAAAAGATCGCAACGACCAGATCGCAAGAGTCGAATGCCTGCTTGTTCACCAACGCCTGAGGCCGTTTGCCTGTCGCAGGGCGGGTATGCGTGCGCCAGTTCACCGGTTCCACGCGTACTGCAAGCTCCTGCCCATGCTGAAGGTTCCAATCACGGAGCACCCCTTCAACCACGACCAATTCGTCTGTGACATCGGAGGGCGCGGCGAGAAAAACGCGATAAAGCGTAATTGACTCGGGCATTGTCAGGATTATGCGGCTCTCTGCCGGATCGGCAAGCGCAAGCCCTTCGCCGTCTGGCTGGTGAAACTTTGTTACTACTTCGTAATTGGGAGTGTCAACGACGTCCGGAACGCAAACTGGGACCCCCCACTTTCCGTTTCCCTTGCGTCCGCAGCCGTCGCATAGTTTTCGACAATGGAACCGCCAGTGAACGACGCAGCCGCCGAACTTCTCCGCACCTACACGGAGAGCGGCGGAATAAATTATCTGGACGCCGCGGCCATGCTGCCCTCCCGCCCGGCGATCGAGTCGGCCTGCGTGGATTTGATGAGCCTGATGTTTCCCGGGTTTCATGGAGCGCCGTTGGCTGATTCGAGCGATTTGCCGGATGTAACGCGGAGCAGGATCAAGAGCTTGCACACGCGGATGAAGCCGGAAATCTCGAAGAGCTTCGGCCAGCTCGATCGCAGCACGGCCGACGCCAAGGCGGAGGAAATTCTGGCCTGGTTCATGTCGGACCTTGCGCGTTTGCGGCAGGTCCTGTGGACCGACGTCGACGCGGCCTACGAAGGCGACCCGGCTGCCACCAGTTACGAGGAAGTAATCGTCGCTTATCCCGCGATAGAAGCGATCGCCATTCAGCGCATGGCACATCTCCTTTACGAAAAAAAGGTTCCGCTGATTCCACGCCTCATGACGGAATGGGCCCACACGCGCACCGGCATCGACATCCATCCCGGGGCAAAGATCGGGCCGTATTTTTTTATCGATCACGGAACCGGCGTAGTAGTCGGCGAGACCTGCGAGATCGGTGCTCGCGTCAAATTGTATCACGCCGTGACGTTAGGCGCGCGCAGCTTCCTCAAAGACGAGCACGGCAAGATCAAAAAAGGCGGGAAACGTCATCCGACTTTGGAAGACGACGTGACCATCTATCCGAACTCGACCGTCCTTGGCGGCGAAACTGTCATCGGCGCGCGCAGCACGATCGGCGGGAACGTGTTCCTGATCCAGAGCGTGCCTCCGGATTCGCTCGTTTATTATGAGGAGACACAGCTCCAAATCGTGCCCAAACGCCGCGCGGGCGCGCGGGACTTTACCGCGTAGCTGAGGCGCCGGATGATCTATCTCGATTACAACGCGACCTCCCCGCTCTGCGAGCCGGCGAGGGCCGCGATGCAGCCGTTCCTCGAACGGCATTATGGGAATCCATCGAGCGTTCATGCGGCCGGGCGCGAGGCCCGGGCGGGAGTGGACGACGCGCGCGACCAGCTGGCCGGCCTGCTCGGCACTAAGCCGCACGAACTTGTTTTTACGAGCGGCGGCACGGAGTCGAATAATCTGGCTGTGCTCGGTCTGGCCCGTGCGCACGCGGAGCGCGGCCGGCATTTGATCTGCGCCACCACGGAGCATCACGCTGTCTTGCAGGCAGTCGAACATCTGGGAACACGAGAAGGGTTCGAAGTCACGTTTCTGCCGGTGAACGAGCTGGGCCGGGTAGATCCGGATGATCTTCAACGCGCCATACGCGAGGACACGACCCTGGTTTCGATCATGACGGCCAACAATGAAACCGGTGTCCTTCAACCGATGGAAGAACTGGTGGATCTTTGCCGGCAGCGCGGCGCCCTGCTCCACAGCGACATGGTTCAGTCCTTCGGAAAATTGGAAACGGACCTGGGCGAGAGCGGATTGGCCGGCGCCAGCTTCGCCGCGCACAAGTTTCATGGACCAAAAGGGGCGGGGCTGCTTTATCTTCGCGCCGGGTTGCCGATCGAAGCCATTCAGTTCGGCGGGGCCCACGAGAACCAGCGCCGGCCGGGAACCGAAAATGTGCCCGCGATCGCGGGCATGGCTGCGGCGGCGGAATGGACTCTGCGCGATCGCGCGCGGGAGCAGGGCCGCCAGGGCGAGTTGCGCGATCGTCTCTGGAAACGGATCCACGAATCTTTCCCATCGGCTACGCAAAATGCCGATACCGCTCACCGGCTCGCCAATACGCTTAACGTCAGTTTCGCCGGGTTCAGCTCGGAAACGATCCTGATGGCGCTGGATCTGGAAGGGGTTTGCGCCTCGAGCGGCTCCGCTTGCATGGTCGGTTCCGTCGTCGCTTCCCATGTCTTGCTGGCGATGGGTTTGCCGGCTTCGCTGGCCAGCTCCGCTGTTCGCTTCTCGTTAGGCCATGAGACCACGGGCGAAGAGATCGAGCGCGCCGGAGAGATCGTCGCACGAGTCATGAGTCGCATCGGCTCGGCCAGATCGAACGCCGCCACCGAAGCCTATGCCGCTTAAACAACTCGATCTCACCTTTCCGCCCGGCCCGACGCTTGTCGTGCTCGGCCGCGATTTCGAGCTCGAGAGAAAAGCGCGGGAAATGTTGCAGGCCCTGGATGCCTCGGAACTCGCGCGCTCCGTGCGGGTGGAATGGAACGCGAGACTTTTCAGCGCCGCGGGCCGCGCTGATTTTCGCCGCAAACTCATTTCGTTGAATCCACGCCTGCGCGAGCATGACGTGGCGGAGGTTGAACGCACTCTGCGGCACGAGCTGGCTCATTTGCTCGCCCAATTCCGCGCCGGCCGCCGCCGGGTCGCGCCGCACGGAGCCGAGTGGCGAAAAGCCTGCCGCGACCTTGGGATCGGCGGCGAATCGCGCACGCACGCGCTGCCTTTTCCCGTTCAACGGCGCTCACGCCGCCTCCTCTACGAATGCCCGCGGTGCGGGAAGGAGTTCCCGCGGGTTCGCCGCATCAAACGAGCGGTCGCTTGTCTGGATTGCTGCCGGAAATTCAATCGCGGAAAGTTTGATGGGACGGCACAACTTCGGCTTGTGCAAAGGGAGAAGTCCACCTAGCTTTCACGCTTCTTGCGTAGAAGACCCCGATGAAGATCAAGCCTTTTCTGACGTTCACCGCCCTCTTACTCCCTTTCGCCATTCTGCCGAGCTTTGGTTACGTGGTTACGGGCCAGTCCTGGACCCGGAATCGCACGGTGGTCATGCATCTTTCCCTGCCTCCAGGCGCCGAGAACTTCCAGGACGGCTTCAATTCCTTCGGCGAATCGGCTGAGGATGCGCTCAACATCTGGAACCAGCATCTCGCTCACATGCGCTTCACCGTCGTTCGGAATTCGATTTTGCCGCCTCGGAGTTTTGACGGCGATACCTCGGTCTCGATGTCCGATACGATCTATGGCGACCCCTTCGGCAACAATGTGCTGGCGGTAACTCTGGTCACCTCTCGCGGCTCGACCATGTTCGAGGCGGACGTGATTTTTAACGACGCCTATGCATATGATTCGTACCGGGGAAACTTGCAGCCCGGGGTGCAGGATTTCCATCGGATCGCGCTCCATGAGTTCGGACACGTTCTCGGTCTCGGTCATCCGAATCAAGGGCCTCCGCCGCAGACCGTGACGGCGATCATGAATTCACAGATCGGCAACGTCGATTCGTTGCGGACGGACGACGTCTCCGGTGCGCAAAGCATTTATTCGAGCGGTCCTCCGTATCTGAACTCGAACCCTTCTTCGAACCTGGTCAACCTATCCACGCGCGCCTTCGTCAGCACGGGCGAGAACGCGCTCATCGGCGGGTTCATCGTTCAGGGCTCGCAGCCGGCCACGGTGATTTTGCGCGCGATCGGGCATTCCTTGCGCGCTTCTGGCATCGGCAGTCCGTTGACGGATCCGGTCATGGAGTTGCACGGCTCGAGCGGGATGATCGCGACGAGCGACGACTGGATCGACAGCTCCAACGCGACGACGATTGCAAGCTACCGTCTCGATCCGTCGAATAGCCTGGAATCGGCGATCATCGCCACGCTCAATCCAGGAAATTATACCGTGGTGGTTCGTGCCTACGACACCCCCGGCGATCTGACCGGAGTGGGTTTGGTCGAGCTCTACGATCTTCACACGACCAATGGGCGGGCCGGAAATATTTCCACGCGCGCGCAGGTCCTCTTTGGAGAGAACGTGATGATCGGCGGTTTTATAGTCGGTGGGAGCCAGAGCAAGGAAGTGGTTGTGCGCGGGATCGGTCCATCTCTCGGCCCACTCGGCATCGCCAACCCGCTCGGTGATCCCACACTGGAACTTTACAATGGAACCGGAACCTTGATCTCCTCGAACAATGACTGGCAAGCCGGACCCGATGCCGCCGCCATCCAGGCCAGAGGTTTGGCGCCGACTCACCAAGCCGAATCAGCTCTCCTGGCCACGCTCAACCCCGGCAACCACACCGCGATCGTCCGCGGATTCAATAACACCGCCGGCGTTGCCCTGGTTGAAGCTTACGACCTAAGCCCGCCGCCGTAATACGCCAGGAGCGAGGGCTCGGAACTCGCTAAATATCGCGCTCGCTCCCCTCGCCTTTCTTCACTTTTTGTCCCCGCAATTTCGCCTGGATAAAAAGATCGATGCCGCCATCCATCACCGCCTGGACGTCGCTGGTCTCCGCGCCGGTCCGGTGGTCCTTCACCATCTGGTAAGGCTGAAAAACGTAGGAGCGAATCTGGCTGCCCCAGGCCACGTCGCCTTTCTCCCCATATTGCCGATCGATCTCGGCCCGTTTCTTGTCCTGCTCGATTTCGTAGAGCTTTGCCCGCAACATTTTCATGGCCAGCTCGCGGTTGCGCCCCTGGCTTCGCTCCGCCTGGCAAGCCACCACGATCCCGGTCGGTTTGTGCACGATCCGCACCGCGGTTTCGACCTTGTTTACATTCTGGCCGCCTTTGCCGCCGGCGCGAAAAGTGTCGACCTGAACGTCGGCGGGATTGATTTCGATCGGCGCGGAATCAGCGATCTCCGGGACGACATCGACACTGGCGAATGAGGTGTGCCGCCGCTTGTTCGCGTCGAAAGGCGAAATGCGCACGAGCCGGTGCACCCCGCGCTCGGTGTTGAGATAGCCATAGGCATATTCTCCACTCACCAGCAGCGTGGTGGACTTGATCCCGACTTCTTCCCCGACCTGCACGTCGATCGTCTGCGAAGTGAAACCGCTGCGCTCAATCCAGCGCTGGTACATGCGCAGGAGCATGTCAGCCCAGTCGCACGACTCCGTCCCGCCCGCGCCGGAATGAATAGTGAGAAATGCGTGGGCCCGATCGTTTTCGCCGGAGAGAAACTGGCGCAGCTCGAACTCTTCGAGCTGATGAATGAGCCGGGCATGTTCTCCCACGACCTCCTTCTCGGCCTGCGCGCGCGCCCCAGGGTCTGATTCTTCGGCGGCCAATTGCCGCAGCGCCTCGAAATCTTCCACCGCGCGTTCGAGCTCGCGCAGCGGATTCAAGAGCGAACGCACCCGGGAAACTTCCTCCACGTCGGCCTGCGCCCGCTCGCGATTCGACCAGAAATCCGCGGCGCTCATTCGCGCTTCGAGCGCTCCGAGCTGGCTCTCTAGCTTCGGGACGTCAAAGAAACCTCCGTAATTCGCGCACGCGCGCCTGGAGAGCTTCTGCGTCGATCACCGGAACTTCCGTAGCCATGCGGGAAGATAGCATATCACGTAGCACAGGCATCTTGCCTGAGGGAGAGCGGGCATCCGAAAAGTGCTCGGGTAGGGTGGGCGTCTCGCCCGCCGGTGATCGCGTCTCGCGATCACGACTTTAAAGATTGTTTTGGCAAGATGCCAAGACCGGCGGGCGAGACGCCCACCCTACCCGAGAAACGAAAGTGCCGGAGAGCCAATGTCAGCGCCGAAGGCCCCTACAGGCAACATGCTGTACCATCAATTCCGCCTCGCCGAAGGCAACTGCTCGAGGCGGAAAATCGTCTCGCCTTCCTTCATCAGATCGAGCCGGTCGCGCGCCATGGTCTCGAGATAGGTCGGGTCGGTCTTCAGGAGATTTACCTCATGCGTTTGCCGGGCGAGCAGAATTTTTTGCTCGGTCACCTGTCCCTGGAGCCGGTCGATTTCGGCCCGGCTCTGCGTCAGCTTTTTCGACTGGGGCAGGAAGAGACTGAGAATGATAAGTCCGAGCGCAACCACAAGCAGGACGCGCAAAACGCTGTTCAGACGCTGCCAAACCGTGGCTTCGCGCCGCGCGCGGAAATCGCCGTAGCCTGGATGATCCACTAGCGCATCTTACCGCCGTAAGCGGCGTTGTCACCAAGTTCCTCGGCAATTCGCAGGAGCTGATTGTATTTCGCCACCCGGTCCGTCCGGCAAAGCGATCCGGTCTTGATCTGCCCTGCGTTGGTGGCGACCGCGATGTCCGCGATGGTGGTGTCTTCGGTCTCGCCCGAACGATGGCTGATCACGGCGGTGTAGTTATTTTTCGTCGCCAGATCGATCGCGGCAAATGTCTCCGTCAACGTGCCGATCTGATTCACCTTGATCAAAATGGAATTGGCCACGCCTTGCTGGATTCCTTTGCGGAGGAACTCCACGTTCGTCACGAAAAGGTCGTCACCGACCAGTTGGATCTTGTCGCCAAGGCGCGCGGTCAATTTCTTCCAGCCGTCCCAGTCATTCTCCGCGCACCCATCTTCGATCGAGATAATCGGGAACCGGCGCGTGAGCGACTCATAGTAATCGACCAATTCCTCGGCGGAACGCTTCGAGCCGTCGGACTTCTTGAAAACGTAGGCGTTCTGTTCCCGATCGAAAAACTCCGAGGCCGCGGGATCGAGCGCGACGAAAATTTGCTCGCCGAATTTGTAGCCGGCTTTCTCCACCGCCACCGCGATGCACTCCAACGCGTCCTCCGCCGACTCTAATTTAGGCGCGAAACCTCCTTCGTCTCCGATCGCGGTCGACAGTCCCCGGTCGTGCAACACGCCTTTGAGCGCGTGAAACACTTCCGCGCCGTAGCGAAGCGCTTCGGCGAAGGAGGGCGCACCTTTCGGCATGATCATGAATTCCTGGAAATCGATGGGTGCGTCGGAATGCGCTCCGCCGTTCAGGATGTTCATCATCGGTACTGGCAAGACTTTGGCCGAGTTGCCACCGAGATAGCGAAAGAGCGAAACCTTGCTGGCTCTGGCGGCAGCGTGAGCGGTCGCGAGCGAAACTCCGAGAAGCGCGTTTGCTCCCAGGTTCTTTTTGTTGGGAGTGCCATCGAGCCCGATGATTTTTTCGTCGATCTTCGCCTGCTCGAGCGCATCGTACCCGGCCAGGGCGGGCGCGATCACATCGATAACGCTGCGCACCGCTTTGGCGACGCCTTTGCCGCCGAAGCGTTTCTTGTCGCCATCGCGCAGTTCCCACGCTTCATGCTCTCCGGTGCTGGCCCCACTCGGAACGGCCGCGCGTCCCATCGCGCCGCCCTCCAGGTGGACATCGACTTCGATGGTGGGATTGCCGCGCGAATCCAGGATCTCGCGCGCGTTGATTTTTGCGATGCTCGTGGGCGCCATGACTGCGACGCATTACACTAGTTTCCTCGTGGCACGCAATGCTGTTTTCTGGCTCCCGGCCAGGCGGGCCGGGTTCAATTGCGTCCAACAGCACTGCCTGCCGAAGGGAAAATCCGGCGCGCCCAAAGCCTCTGCTTACAGTCCGACATTCCCATTGGCAAATCTCAAGCGGCAGGGATAGGCTGCCTCATGATTTTTTGGAAGCGGTTCGGCACAGTCGTTTGCCTGATTAGCGCGACGGTTGCGTTCGCCGCGGAACCAACGCCTCCTCCATCCACGCCTCCTCCATCCACGCCGCTTCCCCCAGATCAACTGGCCAAGGCGATCAAGACCGACTCACTGACGATCCCCACTCCCGGAGAGCTTTTTGCCGCGTTCGAAAAACCGGGGAAACCTGACTGGGCCGGCCAATATCGCACGCCGATTCCGGTGACCTATCGGAATCGAGCCCAGATCGCCCTGAATCTGGGGGGTTTGATCGCGGACGGTTTTATCGCGGTCGAAGCGCAAGACAGCCAGCAGGTAAAAAATATCGGCACCGATATCATCAAGCTGGCCAAGGCGCTCGGGGTGAGTGAGAACGTGCTCAGCCGCGGTAATAGCATCAACGAATTCGCGGAGAACAGTGAATGGGATTCCCTGCAGGAGGAACTCGAGGCGACGCAAAACGAAGTGAAAAGCTCGATGCAATCGCATAGCGACCAGGATCTGGTGATTCTGGTCAGCCTGGGGGGCTGGATTCGCGGGACCCAGGTCGTGAGCGCATCCATCATGAAGAATTACGATGAGCGGAGCGCCAGGGTCTTGCGCCAGCCCGCGGTCGTGAACTTCATCCATGCCAAAATTGCCGAGATCGGGATGGAGTTGCGGAACGAGCCTTTGGTGAAGGAAGTCAACGGTCAACTCCCCGCGCTGGAAAAGCTCGTCACCTTTCCGCCGGGCAAAGCCCCGACGCTCGACGAAGTGAAAAAGATCAACCAGGCCGTGAGCAAACTGATGGAAGCCATTCAGAATAAGGCGGAGGCGAAATGAAGAGTCGAATCGCGATCTTGTTCGGATTGATGATCGTCGCCGCGGCGCCGTCGCTCCGCGCTCAAACCGATGAAGAAGTCGAAGCGCACAAACTGGTGCTCGATCTCACCGGGGCCTTCGCCAACGATGGCTTCAAGGTGCGGGACGGCCATTGGACCGGCACGATCAAGCCGCAAGAGCGCGCGCTCGTGGCGGTGAATCTTTACGCCGGAAATCAATATTGGTTTTCGGCCGCGGCTAACACGAAGGCCAAGAAAGTCTCCGTCGAGGTTTATGACGAAAGCGGGAAACCGGTAGCGACCGAAACCTATAATTCCGGCGACAGGGCTTCCGCCGGATTTTCTCCCACGAACAGTGGGCAATATTTTGTCTCGATCGGTCTGCTCGAGGGGGAAGCCACCGCCTTCTGTCTTGTCTATTCCTATAAGTGAACTGGCGCGAAGCGTGCTTAATAACCGGCATGCCGTCCTCTCGTCGAGCTGCTGCAGCGTTAGGCTGCGTCCTGGCCCTGTTCGCAGGCTGCAAGAGCGCCGATAAGCCGGCGGCCACCTCCACCAAAGCCACCAGACTCTTCGCGGTCTCGGTCGATTCCGCCGCTTTCTTTCGCCGCGGCCCGCAGGCCGGTCGCGATCCTGACCTCAGATTGCCCAAAGATACGGCGGTCAAACTGATCCGGCCCTCCTTTGGCTACAGTAAGATTCAGATCGTGGAATCGGGGTTGCAGGGTTATATCGCCAGCGGAGAAATTAGACCCGCCTCTTCCGCGCTGCTCGCGGCCGCCTCGACTCAGCCGGCTGATTCCGGGCCCTTGTCCATCGACGAGCCGGGCAGCGGCCGATTCAATCTCAACTCGGATGATCCGCGTCTTGTCCCGCCGCCAGAAGCGTTGCCGGATCCCGATCTACCCGCGGTGGCCCCCACGCCCTAACAAAATCCCGCGCTCGGCGGTTGCTGCCGGCGGAATGCGGGATCAATCTTCGCGTAGCGTGATTGCCTCGATCCAGGTTTTCTACGAAGGAAACGTCCAGGGAGTGGGTTTTCGCTATTCCGTCAGGCAAATAGCCAAGGGCTTCGATATCACCGGTTCCGTGCGGAATCTGCCCGATGGCCGCGTCGAGCTCCTGGCCACGGGCGAAGAAAATGAAGTCCGCGCCTTCGTGGAAGCCATCGGCCAAAGCGAGTTGCGCGCTCATATTAAGAAGCAGTCCGAAACGCCCCTGGACCAGGCTCCCGTGTTCCGCGGCTTCGAGATCCGGCATGAATGAACCCGCTGTCGCCGTCACCGGCGTCACCAAGGCTTTCCCCATCCCCTTCCAGAGGCGGTCCCTTCTGGCGGTGCGGGATTTGACCCTGCAAGTTCCGCCCGGACAAATCTACGGGCTGCTCGGGCCGAACGGTTCGGGCAAGAGCACCACGCTAAAAATCATTCTCGGTCTCGTCTTCCCGACGCGGGGCAAGACGGAGATTTTCGGGCAGGACAGCAACCTGGCTGGCAGTCGCGAAGCCGTGGGTTTTTTGCCCGAGAACCCTTATTTCTACAAATATCTCACCGGCCGGGAGACATTGCGCTTCTATGGAAAGCTTTGCGGGTTGCGGGGCGCGCGCCTGAAGAACCGCGTCGAGGAACTGCTCGATCGCGTTGGCCTAACGAGTGCAAGCGACCGCCGGTTGGGCGTTTACTCCAAAGGCATGCTGCAACGCATCGGGCTCGCCCAGGCGCTCGTTCAGGAACCAAAACTGGTGGTCCTGGACGAACCCACCGCCGGGGTCGATCCGGCGGGCGCGCGTGAAATCCGCGATCTGATTCTCGACCTCAAGCATCGCGGCATAACGGTGCTGCTTTCGTCGCATTTGCTCGGGCAGGTGCAGGAGATTTGCGATCGGGTGGGCATCCTGGCGAACGGCGTCCTCGTCCGCGAGGGCGCCCTGGCCGATCTGCTCGCCATCGAAAATCGCACCGATCTCGTTTTCGAAAATGCTTCGGCGGCGCTCCTGCGCGAAATCGAAGCGCTGGCCGGAAAATCGGGCGCGCGTTTGGTCGAACAGAGCCGGTCCCGGACCTCGCTCGAGCGTTTCTTTCTCGAAGCGACGCACTCCTCCGCTGAATCCAGGCGCGATGAGTAAGTCCGGCCATCGCGCCTTCTCCGCCGGACGCATCGCGGCGATCGGCGGGAATACGTTTACCGAGCTGAGCCGGCTGAAAGTTTTTTACGTCCTGCTTCTTTTCGCGCTGCTCTTGATCGGCAACTCGATCTTCATGGCCCAGTTCACCTTCCAACAGGAGTTTCAAGTCCTGAAAGATATTGCGCTCGGCTCGATGAGCCTCCTGACCTCGGTGCTCGCGGTCGTGGCCACGGCGCGTTTGATTCCCCAGGATATCGAGGACCGCACCATCTACACGATCCTGGCCAAGCCGGTCACCCGATTTGAGTATCTCCTCGGAAAATTGGCCGGCGTGCTGCTGCTTCTCGCCCTCAGCGTCATCATTATGAGTGCGCTCTTCTTCATCGTGCTAAAGGTTCGCGAACAGACGGTCCTGGGCGAAACGCTGCGGCAAATGCATGCTTCGTCGCCGGAGCAACGAGCAGAGGCCTTGGGCGCCGTGCGGGCGTCGGCCTTCCAGGCGAATTTGGTCCCGGGCATCGCGATCATCTATGTGAAAGCGTGTTTGCTCGCGGCACTCACTCTGTTTGTTTCCACTTTCGCCACGACCACGATTTTTACGACGGTGGTGATGGTGTTCGTCTATTTCATCGGCCACCTGCAATCGACCGCGCGCGCCTACTGGCTGCAAACGAATGGGGCCGGAGGAATCACGAAGGTGTTTCTCGCGCTGGTCGCGCTCTTTTTTCCCGACCTGCAGCTTTTCAACCTCCTGGACGATATCGTGGCCGGGACCGCCATCCCACTGGCGCTTTTCGCCCAAACAGCTACGCTAGGGTTCTTCTACACCGGCTTTTATCTGCTCCTCGCCTGGGCGGTTTTTTATCGGAAAGAACTATGACGCGGATTCTGATTGTCATTCTGGGCGCGGCGCTGTTCGGAGCGGCGAAATTGCCGGTGGAACACGCGATCTCCCAATCCCATCGTCAACTCCATTTCCGCGCGGTCGATTTCGATCCGGCGTTGCGCGAACAAATTGGCCAGCTTGGATTCATCGCGGGGCTGAGCGGTTTTCGCTCGCTGGTCGCGGATATTCTCTTCGTGCAAGCGCATGTAGCCTGGGAGCGAACGGAATGGAGCCGCCTCCTGCTGCTCTTCCAGCAGATCACCACGCTCCAGCCTCGCGCGATTCTGTTTTGGGACACGGCCGCCTGGCACATGGCCTGGAACGCGAGCGCCGCGGCCCTGCGGGATTCCACCCAGCCGCGCCTCGCCCTGCGGATCAAAGCCCAGCGCGAGTATTTCCAACTCGGGAAAGATTTCCTGGAACGCGGGATCAGGCATAATCCCGATCGCCCACAACTCTACGAGGCGCTGGCCCGCCTTTATCGCGACAAATATAACGATCACGAACATGCCGCCGAGTTTTTTGCGAAGGCCGCCAGCCTGCCGGGTGCGCCCGGTTATGCAAAACGTTTCGCGGCTTACGAACTTTCATATTGTGAGGGCCGGGAAAAGGAAGCATATGACCGGTTGCATGGCCTTTATGCCCTCGGCGAGAGCGAGCGCCTTCCCACCTTGATTCGCCTCTTAAAGCACTTGGAAATCAAATTGGCCATTCCACCGGATCAGCGAATTCCGGATTCGGTCCCCTGACGAAAGAAATCCGTCATGCGCTTCGCGATTCTTAGCGACCTTCACGCCAATCTGGAAGCGACGGAAGCCGTCCTCGCCGACGCGCGCGAACGCGATTGCACGCATTTCATCTGTCTCGGCGACGTCGTTGGCTATAACGCGAACCCCCACGAATGCGTCGAGATCGTGCAGAAAATGGGGTGTCCGGTCGTAAAGGGAAATCACGATGAGCAAGCGTCGCTCACGGAGTCATCGCGCGGCTTCAACGCGCTGGCGGAGGCGGCGATCAATTGGACCCGGGAGCACCTGACGAATGAAGACAAGGCCTGGCTCCGCGAGTTGCCTCTCTTCCGGCAGGTGCACGATTTTACCATCGTTCATGCCACCCTCGATGCTCCCGAGCAGTGGGGTTACGTTTTCAATAATCTCGATGCCGTGGCCAGCCTCGCCCATCAGGAGACGACGGTCTGTTTTTTCGGGCATACCCACGTGCCCGGCGCGTTCGTGCGCGACGATGGCGTGAAGCGAGTGAAGATCGATCAGCTCCCGATCGAGGACGCAAAAAAATACTTCATCAATGTCGGCAGCGTCGGCCAGCCGCGCGACGGCGATTGGCGCGCGGCCTACTGCATTTACCACCTGGACAAAGCCACGGTCGAACAACGGCGCGTAAAATACGACCTGGCGACCGCGCAAAGGAAAATCATCCAGGCCGGCTTGCCCCGCATGCTCGCGGACCGGCTGGAGGTTGGACGATAGAAGAATTTTGGATTGCAGATGGTAGATCGCAGATCGCAGATTGATCAGCGTCTTCCAATCTGAGGCTGAAATCTGAAACCTGAGCTTCGTTCCATTCTGATCATCAAGCCGAGTTCACTCGGCGATGTGGTGCACACGTTGCCCGCGGTGGCGGCAATCCGCGACACTTATCCGAAGGCCGAAATTACCTGGGTAATCAATCCGGAGTGGACCACCCTGCTGCGTGGAAATCCCGACGTCGATCACGTCCACATTTTTCCTCGCGGTGAGTTTCGCGGCTTGAGCGCTCCGCGCAGTCTGTTGCCCTGGCTGAAAAAAACGAAAGCGCTGCGGCCCGACGCCGCCCTCGATTTCCAGGGCTTGCTCAGGAGCGCCTTGATCGGGCGCGTGAGCAAGCCGGGGGAATTTTGGGGAATGAGCGACGCCCGTGAAGGTTCGCGTTTTCTTTACCAACGGGTGGCGAAGGTGGACCGCCGTGCCCATGCGGTCGATCGCTACCTGAAGCTGGCGGAGGCCTTTGGCGCCGCCATCCCAGAGCAGCTTCGTTTTCCATTGCCCACGGGCGACGCCTTGCCGCGCTTCGACGCCTACCCGCCCTTTGTTCTGTTGCATCCATTCGCGCGCGGAGCGCGGAAATCTCTGAGCAATTCCGTGATCGAAGAATTTTGCCGTGCTTTCGACCCAATCCGCGTGGTGATTGCCGGCAAGACCGTCCGGAAGATCGACGTTCCGGACAACTGCGTAAATCTGGCGAACCAGACCACGCTTCTTCAGCTCATCTGGCTCATTCGGGCGGCGCGTTTCACCATCAGCGTGGATAGCGGACCGATGCATATCGCCGCCGCGGTGACGCCTCAATTGCTTTCCATCCACACCTGGTCGGATCCACGCCGGGTCGGCCCCTACAATTCCGAGGCCTGGATTTGGAAAAATGGCGAGATGCTCCGAGTGGAGGCCCTCCCGAATGCCGGCCGCATGAAAAAAGGCCGCGCCTTCGCGGCGCGGGATGTCGGGCCGGTCGTGGAACTGGTTCGCGGAGCGTGGGAGCCGGCGGTTACGTTGAAGAGCGCCGAGTAAGAAAAGCTTGAGCCAGCGCCAGGTCCCGCGGGTACGTGATCTTGGGATTGAACTCATCATTAGGGACGAGAAGGACCTTCGCCCCCAACAGCTCGACCGCCGAGACTTCGTCCGTGATCGAAAGTTTCCTGGCCGCCACGGCGGCGTACGCCTCGACCAGGAGGTCCCTGGAAAAAATTTGGGGAGTCTGCATGGCAAAGAGTCCCGCGCGATCGACGCCGCCGCAGACGAAACACTCCTGGTCCGCGCGCTTGAGCGTGTCCGTGATTGGTTCCGCCAAAGCCGCGGCGCCATGCACCTGGCAGCTCGCAAAGACACGGCCGATCTGCTCGGAGGTGATGAGCGGGCGCGCGGCATCATGCACCGCGACGTAGCGTGCATCAGGAGCGAGCACATTCAGTCCGGCCCGGACCGAATCTTGCCGGCGTTCGCCGCCTGAAATGACGTGCCGCACCTTTTTCCATCCAGCCCGCTTTACGAGTTCCTGCAATTCAGGCAGACGATCGTCCCGGGCAACCAAAACAATTTCATCGACGCATTCCGCGCGCTCGAAAGCCTCGAGGGTATGAGCAACGACCGGTTTGTCCCCGAGCAGCGCGAAAAGCTTGTCGAAGCCCATGCGCTGACTGCTGCCTGCGGCGACGATGATCGCGGTGAGCATGGGCGGTTGAAGCGTTAAAAAGTTAAAGGGTTGGAGCGTTGAAGCGGCGGTATCATACAAGGTTGAGCAAGGAACGGCGGCAACATTTCGTACCGCTTCAACCCTCCAACGCTTCAACCCGGCAACGAACCCTCATCCCAATTGCCGCTGTACTTCCTGACTCAGCGTCTTGCCATCGGCCCGGCCGGCCAGCTTGGCTTGGAGCGCCTTCATCACCGCGCCCATCTGCGCCCTCGAAGTCGCCCCCAGTTCCTGGATCGTCTCGCCCACGATCTGCGCCAGCTCCTCGGCCTTGAGGCCCTGGGGCAGATAGGCATTCAATATTGCCAGCTCGTCTTTCTCTTTCGCGGCAAGCTCGGGGCGTCCGCCTTTCTCAAAGCTCTCGATCGAATCCTGCCGTTGCTTCACCTGCTTGCGAATGACCTGCACAGCCTCCGCGTCATCCAGCTGCGCTTCCGCGCCGGATTTCTCGATCGCCGAATATTTGAGCGCGGATTTAAGCATGCGCAGGACGCCCAGCCTGGCGGCGTCTTTCGCGCGCATGGCCTCTTTCAAATCGGAATCGATGCGCTCCGGTAATGTCATGTGCTGAAACTAGAGCAGCGCCCAGGCACGGCAAGCAAATGTAGAGGCGTTCGCCGCTCCTTTGTCATTCTGAGCGAAGTTTCGCAGAGCGAAACGCAGTCGAAAATCTCTTACTGTACCGGCGGGTGTGCGGTGCAGTCTCTCAGCGGTGGTGCAGCGAGAGAATCCTCGACTGCGCTCGGAATGACAAGGGAGCCGACAAGCGCCTACATCTCGCGGAGCTTTTCCGCGCACGCGTGCACCGACGCTGGATCGCTCACACTTATCACGTCGACATCTTTGCGCGTCCGGCGGAGCAAGCCGGCCAGGACTTCACCCGGCCCTAACTCGATGAAGAAATCACACCCGCGCGCCAGCAGACTTTCCAGGCAATCGGTCCAACGCACCGTGCTCGTAACCTGATCTCGCAACGCGTTGCGTATTTCCGGTAAAGTCGCCGCGATTTCCCCCGTCACGTTGCTCATGATGGGAAAGCGCGGTGCCCGCAGCTCGGCCTCGAGCAACGGCTGCTCAAGCAGCTCGTAAGCGCTGTTCATCAGGCGGGAGTGATAGGCGCCGGCCACGTTCAACAAGGTCGCGCGCCGAATGCCATGTTCCTTCGCCAGGCTGACCGCAAGCTCCACCTTTGCGCTTTCGCCCGAGATCACGATTTGGCCCGGCGCGTTGATATTCGCCACGTCAACATCGGTGTCCGCCGCCAGTGCCCGGACGGCGTTTTCATCCGCGCCGATCATCGCCGCCATCGCGCCGGCGGTCGCTGCGCACGCCGCGTCCATCAAACGGCCCCGTGTTTCCACCAGCCTTAACCCGGTCGCGAAATCAAACGTCCCGCCCGCTGCATGGGCGGTCCACTCGCCTAACGACAACCCGGCGGCCGCGTCGATGGCGAGATCGCGGACCACTCCGCGCAACGCCGCCAGACAGGCCAGGCCATGCACGTAAAGAGCCGTCTGGCAGTTCGACGTTTTGGTCAATTCCTCAATCGGTCCGTTCCACGCGATCTCGCTCAACGAGCGTTCGAGGATTTCGTCGGCCTGTCGAAACAAATCCCCGGCGGCGGGGTGATGCGCGGCCAGGTCGCGCCCCATCCCCACGCTTTGGGCGCCCTGGCCGGCAAATAGCAGCGCGATTTTTTTTCCCATCGGAGTTGGTTACTTTCTCGCGCTTCGCGAGGGCCGTGAAGCGTTGAATAAGCTTGCATTTCGCGGAGAAAATCCAAATACTTTGCGCATGCAGACATACGCATGGAAATCAGCGGTTCGCTCCGCTATTTGCGGAGCTGTGGTTGCGCTACTGGTCGGCTTGCCGTTATCGACGGCGAACGCCAAGTGGCTGTCGAAAAACAATCCAAGGTTGCCAGTCGGAGTGTATTTCCAAGGGTTGCAGGGGTCGGTCATTCTGTCCCTGATCCTGGATAAAAGTGGCCGGGTGACGGACACTCGGGTCCTCAAGAGCAGCGGACACGGCGCTCTGGATGAACTGGCTCTGGAAGCGGCGGCGACCTGGCGGCTCAGCCCGGATGCGGTCCTGGCTACCGATATCAGCCAGGGCCGAGTCGAGTTAGTTAAGTTTCGGAACCCCAACCCTCCGAGCAGGATCCTTCCTGACGCGAAACCGCGCTGGGCCCGACTGAAGTAAATCCCCGGCAGTTAAAGTCGCACCGGGATCGAATTTCCGGCGACTGGAATCTATTTGCACCGTGCGATTCCGCACGATGCGAAGGGTGAATCTCCGTCTTGGCCTCCGGAGGTTTTGTCCTTCCTCGATTGCGATTTGCGCTTGCGCCGCCGCCGCCTCTCGCGAGCATAGTCGCAAGGTTGCCACATGGCTTTCACGACACGCGAAATCGAATCACCCGATCCCGTCACGCGCGTCGCCGCGGCGGATGCGGAAACCCGCGAAAGCCTCGGCGACATCGGCGAAAAAATGGTCCTCAACATGGGACCGTCTCATCCCGCGACGCATGGCGTTTTGCGCCTCGTGCTCGAACTGGATGGCGAGACGATCACCAAGGCGACTCCGGATGTCGGTTACCTGCACCGCGGCGATGAAAAAATCGCCGAGAACATGCAATACAACCAATTCGTTCCTTACACGGACAGGCTCGATTACCTGGCGCCGCTGGCAAACAACGTCGCCTATGCCCTCGCCGTTGAGAAGCTGATGGGTTGGGAATTGCCTCCCCGCGGCAAAGCCATTCGGGTGATCTGCTGCGAAACGGCGCGGATCTCGGCGCATCTTCTCGGGCTCGGGGCGATGGCGCTGGATCTCGGCGCCATGACGGTATTTCTCTACACCTTCACCGAACGCGAAAAACTGTACGATCTTTTCGAGCTCCTGACGGGCGCGCGATTCACCACGTCCTATACCCGTGTCGGCGGCCAGATTCGCGATCTGCCCGCCAATTTCATCCCGCAACTCGAACAATTCCTCGATGGTTTCATTCCGCAACTGGATGAAGTCGACAAACTCCTGACGCGGAATCGGATCTTCGTCGACCGAACGCGGGACATCGGGGTGATTCCCCGCGAACGCGCGATCGCTTACGCGCTCTCCGGGCCAAACCTGCGCGGCAGCGGCGTCGAGCACGATCTTCGCCGCAAGCATCCGTATCTGGACTACGACAAATATGATTTCGAGGTGGTCGTGGGCGTCGCCGGCGATTGCTACGATCGCTACCTTGTCCGCATCGAAGAAATGAGGCAAAGCGTGCGCATTCTGCGGCAGGTGATCGACACGCTTCCGAGCGGGCCGATTAACGTGGTGGATTGGAAAAACATGCCGCCGCCGAAGTCGCGCGTGATGACAAAGATGGAGGAGTTGATCCATCATTTCATCGTCGTAACCGAGGGGCTCGACGCGCCGCCCGGGGAGATTTATTTCGCCGCCGAAAACCCCAAGGGCGAGCTGGGATTTTACATTAACAGCAAAGGCGGCGGGGTGCCGCATCGGCTGAAAATCCGCGCGCCCTCATTTGTGAACCTGAGCATTTTGCCTGAACTTTTGCCGGGCTGTTCGCTTAGCGACGTGGTCGCGGTGCTCGGCAGTCTGGACTTCGTCATGGGCGAATGCGACAGATGAGAAACATCATATGAATCACGTGACCGCACGTTCCGTCGGGCCCTTCATCGCCGCGCTGATTCTCCTTTCCTTCAACAGTTGCGATCGAAATGTCCTCTCCGGCTCCCTTCTCACTCCGGCGAATTACGATCAGGTCAGCCTCGGCATGAGCAAAGCCCAGGTGGAAAAAATCCTGGGCCCACCGACCTCGATGGAAACGAAAGACATGCTGATTTTCAAAAAGACGACCTACCGCTACGAGGATGGCAAAACGTTTGCCATGATCACGTTCAAGAATGACGAGGTCGACGGGAAAGACTCGAACCTCGGCAGGGAACCCTAAACGGACAAATGGCCCGGGCGTTGAAAAAAGCTTTCCGGTTTCTGCGACTGTTCTCGATCGCCACGATCCTCGCCGTCGGGATCACCGCGTGCAACGCGAAGCGGCTGACCAAGGCAAACGTCGCGGAAGTGGCGGACGGGATGTCGAAGAAGCAGGTGGAGTCGATTCTGGGACCGCCTACGTCCGTGGATACCAAGGATTTCGTCGTCCTCAAGAAAACGATTTACGTCTACGATCAGGGCAAGGAATCGGTCACGATCGTTTTCAAGGACGACAAGGTGCAGTCGAAGGTCAGCACGTTGTCCGAATAGCGCGTCGTCTTTGTGGACCCGACGAACACGCGCATCTCCGCCAGCCTGGAGCGGAAAATAGAGGAAGCGATCGGCCGCTATCCCATCGATCGAAAGCGCAGCGCGGCCATGCCGCTCCTGCATTTGTGGCAGGAAGAATTTGGATTCATCAGCGACGAGGGCGTGCGCTGGATCGCGGAGAAGCTCGAGCTGCAACCGATTAACATTCTTGAGCTGGTCACGTTTTATCCGATGTTTCGGCAGGCGCCGGCGGGCAAGACCCATATCCGGGTTTGCCGCACCTTGAGCTGCGCGATGGCCGGCAGCTACCAGGTGATGGAGCAGGCTTGCGCGGCCGCCGGGATCGTCCGGAATCATGACGACAACGGGATGCACAACCCCGTTTCGGTCAGCCCGGACGGCAACTACAGCATCGAGTTTGTCGAGTGCCTGGCCAGCTGCGGGACCGCGCCTGTCTGCATGGTCCAGGACGAACTCTCGGAAAACGTCAAACCGGAAGCAGCTTCCGCCCTTGTTACCAATCACCAGTCACTGATCACCAATCACCAGCCTCCCCCTCACCCTCTCGAGCATCGTCTCACCTTCAAAAACATCGGCCGCACAGACTGGACCCCCGACATCGACTGCTACCTGCGCAACGGCGGCTACGAGCAGCTGAAAAAGGCCACTCAGATGTCGCGCGCCGAGATTGTCAATGAGGTGAAAACCTCCGGCCTGCGCGGCCGCGGCGGCGCCGGTTTCCCCTGTGGCGTGAAATGGAGTTTCGTTAAGGCCGACGAGAAAAAGCCGGTTTATCTCATTTGCAACGCGGATGAATCCGAGCCGGGCACCTTCAAGGATCGCTACATCATTCACGAGGATCCTCACCAGCTTCTCGAAGGCATGCTCATCTCCTGTTTCGCGCTGAATGCGAAAACGGCCTACATCTACATTCGGGGCGAGTTTCCGGAAGGCGCGAAGATCCTGGAACGCGCCATTGAAGAAGCGCGGGAGAAGAATTTCCTTGGCCGAAACATGCTCGGCACCGGTTTCGACGTCGAGATCTACCTTCACCGCGGCGCGGGCGCGTACATTTGCGGCGAAGAGACGGGCCTGATCGAGTCGCTCGAGGGAAAGCGCGCTTATCCCCGGATCAAGCCGCCCTATTTTCCCGCTGTCCTCGGTCTCTACATGTGTCCCACGATCGTGAACAACGTGGAAACGCTTTGCCATATAAAGCACATCATCGAGATGGGCGGCGCGACTTATGGCCGGCTGGGGCGGCCGAACAACACCGGCACGCGCATCGTTTGCGTGAGCGGCGATGTGCAACGCCCGGGTTATTTCGAGATCGAAGTCGGCGCGGTCACGATGGGACAATTGATCTACGACATGGCCGGTGGCCCGCTCCCCGGCCGGAACGTAAAGGCCATCATCCCAGGTGGAAGCTCCGCCAAAGTGCTGCGCGCCGACGAAATCTTTAAACTGAAACTAAAACAGCCGGACGGCTCGATGGCGGAGCAAGACGCGACGCTTTATGACATCCCGATGGATTTCGATTCGCTGGCGGCGGCCGGTTCCATGGCCGGCTCCGGCGGTGTCATTGTCCTCGACGATTCACGCGACATGGTTTGGACGCTCAACAACATCAACGAATTTTACGCGCACGAGAGCTGCGGCCAGTGCACCCCCTGCCGGGAAGGTTCGCTTTGGATGAAGAAGATTACCGACCGGATGTTACTCGGCGGCGGCGTGGTGCGGGACCCCGACACGCTAAAAGCCGTGGCCGACAACATCGCTGGCCGGACGATCTGCGCTTTTGGCGAAGCCTGCGCCTGGCCGACCCAAAGTTTCGTGGAAAAATTCAAGGACGAGTTCAGTCAGCGCAGTCAGAAACCCGTTCCGCCGGCGATGCCACCGGAGTACACACCGGGCGCGTTGATCGATCACGAAAACATTGCCACGACGCCGTTGCCGCGTAATCCCGGTTGGGAAGAGACGGCTAAGGCAGGAACGATCTGAAATGAAACGGCTTCTTCATCCTACTCGTGCTCGTGATAGTGCTCGATCCTTCTCGATCACGAGCACGAGCACGATTACGAAACTCTAATGGGGGACCCAGCTCCATCAGCACAATTGGTCAACGTCCAAGTTAATGGCGTCTGGCATCAATTTCCCAAGGGGACGCGGCTGATCGAGGCGTGCGAGAAGGCCGGCAGTTACGTTCCCCGATATTGCTATCACAAGAAGCTCAGCTCACCGGGCAACTGCCGCATGTGCCTGATCGAAATGGGCCTGCCCAAGATGGGCCCGGACCGAAAACCGGAGCTCGGCCCCGATGGAATGCCGGTGATCAACTGGATGCCGCGGCCCCAAATTTCCTGCGCCCAGGACGTGACTGAAGGCATGGGCGTTCGGACCGACTCGCCGCTGGCGCAGGAATGCCGCAAGGGCGTGATGGAGTTTTTGCTCATCAATCATCCGCTCGATTGCCCGATCTGCGATCAAGCCGGTGAATGCCGCCTGCAGGAATTCAGCGTCGAATACGGTTACGCGGAATCGCGCTTCCTCGAAAACAAGGTGAAAAAGCCGAAAAATATCGAGCTCGGGCCGCGCGTCACGCTCGATGATGAGCGTTGCATTCTTTGTTCGCGTTGCGTCCGGTTCTGTCAGGAGATCGCGCACGACGATGTCCTGGGCTTCGTCGATCGCGGCAGCCACAGCGTCCTTACGGCCCATCCGGGCAAACGCCTCGAAAACAATTACTCGCTCAACACCGTCGATATCTGCCCGGTCGGGGCGCTGACCTCCTCCGATTTTCGCTTCCAGATGCGCGTTTGGTTCTTGAAGGAAACGAAAAGCTTCTGCACGAGCTGCGCGACGGGATGCAACACCATCATTGGAACGCGCGAAGACGTCATCTATCGCCAGACCCCGCGCGAAAATGATGCCGTCAATTCCTCCTGGATGTGCGACTACGGGCGGCTGAATTTTGGATATCTTCAATCGGATCAGCGCCTGCTCCAGCCGCAAATCCTCTCCGGCGACAAACTGATCGCCGCCGATTGGAACGCGGCCATTACCCACGCCGTCGCCCAGTTGAAACATTTTTCGGGCTGGGAAATCGCGATTCTCGCCTCCGGCCGCATGACCAACGAAGAGCTTTGGCTCACCTCGCAACTCGCGAAAATCCTCGGAGCCGATCTCATTGACATCGTTCCGCGAACGGGTCCCGGCGACGACATTCTTTTGAGCGCCGATCGGAATCCAAACACCAATGGCGCGCGCCTCCTCGGCGTGACTGCGGAACCGGGCGCGCGGCTGCGCGGGATCGTGGAGGGCGTGGCGTCCGGCCGCCTCAAGGCTCTGGTCGCTCTCGGGGAAAACCCGATCGAAATCGGGCTTTCCCTTGACCAAATCAAGGCGCTGCCAGCGTTCGTCGCGATGAATATTTTGGCGAATGACGCGATCGCGGGAGCAACGGCAGTTATGCCGTCGTTCGGTTTTGCGGAAAAGCGCGGATCGATGATTAACGGCAAGGGAAGGTTGCAGCGCCTGAATCGCGCGGTGCGCGGTCCCGGCCAGGCGCGCGATGATTGGGAGATTTTACGCGATTTGATCCAGGCCTATTCGGGCAGAAACGGCATTTACTCTATTGAAGATGTCTTCCGGCAGATGAGTGAATCGGTTCCGGCGTTGGCGGGGTTAAGCCTAAGCAAGATCAGTGATCTCGGAGTGCAGGTAATGGGAGGCGAATGAGAAATCCGTCATGGTGAGCGAAGTCGAACCATCCCGCGGATCGACGCTCGACGGGGTCCCTCGACTTTGCTCGGGATGACAAGCAACATGGATTACGCATTTCTCCTTTCATCATTGGTGAAGATCGTCGCGCTGCTCGCGGTGGTGCTCGGCATCATGAACTACGCTGTTTATGCGGAGCGGCGGATCAGTGCCTTGATCCAGGACCGGCTCGGCCCCAACCGCGTCGGTCCCGCCGGCCTGTTTCAACCGATCGCCGATGCCGCGAAATTTCTCCTGAAAGAAGATTTTACGCCTGGGCACGTAAACAAATTCTACTACTGGCTCGCACCATGCCTGGCCATGATTCCCGCGATCACCACGCTCGCCGTGGTCCCTTTCGGCAGCACCCTTTTCGGCGTTCCGATGGTCATCGCCGATATCAACGTCGGGGTGTTGTTTGTCTTCGCCATTGCCTCGTTAGGCGTTTACGGGATCGTCATCGCCGGCTGGTCGTCCAATTCAAAATATCCATTCCTGGGCGGCGTTCGTTCCACTTCCCAGATGATTTCTTACGAGCTTTCGCTCGGCCTTGCCGTCATTCCGATTTTTCTTCTCATCGGGCAACTCAGGTTAACCGAGGTTGTCCGCTATCAAATCGAACATGGCTGGATGATCGCGCCATTTATCGGTGACTGGACCAATCCCCACAAATGGCTCCTCGCGATTCCCATGGTCATCTCGTTTGTCGTTTTCACCATCGCGATCTTCGCGGAAACAAACCGGCTCCCGTTCGATCTGCCCGAAGCCGAAACGGAATTGGTCGGCGGCTATCACACCGAATACGGCTCGATGAAATTCGGGCTTTTTTTCCTGGGAGAATACGTCGCCATGATCACGGGCTCCGCCATCATCGTGACGCTTTTCCTGGGCGGATGGCATTTCCCCGGCATCCCGGACGGCTCGCACGGGTGGGGCTGGGGCCTGGCGAACATCTTTATCTTTTTCTCGAAGATCGCCGCGCTTCTTTTCGTTTTCATCTGGGTGCGCTGGACCTTGCCGCGCTTCCGCTACGATCAATTGATGCGCCTCGGCTGGGTCTTCTTTTTCGAAATCGCGCTCGCCAACATCTTTGTCGCCGCCATCATTCTCGCGTATTTCCCACAATGATTTTGGTCTCCTTTCGTAATCGTGCTCATGCTCGTGCTCGTGATCGGAAACGATCGAGCACGATCACGATCACGAGCACGAGCACGAGCACGAACTGACCATGGCCATCACCGTTTCACGCTCAAAACTCAATTGGTCCGAACGGCTTTACCTGCCGGCGATCCTGAGCGGCATGGCGATTACCCTGAGGCATTTCAAGAACATGCTCCTGGGACGCACGAAGGTCACGATGCAGTACCCGGAAGAGAAATGGGACAGCCAGATGCCGGAACATTATCGCGGCGCGCCGGCCCTGGTCCGCGACGATACCGGCCGAATCCGCTGTGTGGCCTGTCAGCTTTGCGAGTTCATCTGCCCTCCGCGCGCGATCAAGATCATCCCGGGTGAAATCCCGGGCGGCGATCGCTTCGCCAAGGTCGAAAAATTCCCGAACGAATTCGATATCGATATGATCCGCTGCATCTACTGCGGGTTGTGCGAGGAAGTTTGCCCCGAGCAGGCCATTTACCTGCGAAAAGATTACGCCATCACCGGGTTCACCCGCGCCGACATGGTGCACAACAAGGAAAAGCTCCTGGAAATCGGCGGCGTCATGCACGGCGTGGTTTTGAAATGGAACGAGAAGAAATGAAAACGATGGAGCACTGGAGTGATGGCGCAATGGAGTATTGGAAGCGCTCCGGACCTCATTACTCCATCACTCCCCCACTCCATTAGCCCCAATGTCTGCGTTTCTCTTTTGGCTCTTTGCGCTCGTCATGCTCGGGTTCGGCGCCGCGGTCGTGATCAATCGCAACCCGATCGCGAGCGCGCTTAGCCTGGTCCTTTGCTTCATGGGCCTCTCGGCCTTGTTCATGTCGCTCGACGCCTTCTTCATCGGCATCATCCAGGTGCTCGTTTATGCCGGCGCGGTCATCGTGCTCTTCCTTTTCATCATTATGCTGCTCGATCTCCGCGTCGAAGAGCGGCGGAAGATAAACGTGGTCGCGGTCGTCGGCGGCTCGGTCGTCGCCCTGGTTTTCTTTCTCCAGGTCTATTCCGTCGTCGGGCAGTTAAGTGCCGCGAAACAGCCCTTCCCGGCCCTCGGCTCTGCGAAGACGGACGACGTTCACAACGTCGGCCTTCTCCTCTTCACCAATTACAACCTGCCCTTCCAAATCATCGGCGTGCTGGTCCTCGTCGCGACGATTGGGGTGATTGTGCTCAGCAAACGGGAGCTTCGTTGAGCATGATTACCCTGGGCCACTATCTGATCGTCAGCGGCTTGCTTTTCACCATTGGTTTCGCCGGGGTGCTTTTGCGCCGAAATATCATCATCATTTTCATGTCCCTGGAGCTGATGTTGAACGCGGCCAACCTTTCGCTCGTCGCGTTTTCGCGTTTCCGCGTGGACTCCGCCGGAATGCCTGATTACAACGGGCAAGTCTTCGTCTTTTTCATAATCACCGTGGCGGCAGCCGAGGTCGCCGTGGGTCTCGCCATCATCGTCGCTCTCTATCGCGCGCGGCAAACGACCCATGTTGAAGATGTTAGCACTCTGAAGTTTTGACCGGCCCGATGAGCAGCGCATTACCCTGGTTCATTTTGCTCCTGCCGTTTCTCGCGGCGGTCCTCATCGTCCTGCTCACGAAATCATATCGCGGCCTGAGCAGCTTCATTTCCGTAGCCGCGGTTCTGGGAAGCTTCGCTTGCAGCTGCCTTGTTTTTACGACCGAGAATATCCGGTCGATTGAGCTCACCTGGATCGATCTCCGGCCCGTTCTCTACGTGCCCCTGGGATTTGTTCTCGACGATTTGAGCAAGACGATGCTCGTACTCGTCACCGGCATCGGCGCGCTCATCCACATCTATTCGCTCGGCTACATGAAGGACGACGCCGGCAAATCCCGTTACTTCGCCTCCCTCTCCTTTTTCATGTTCTCCATGCTCGGAATCGTTCTCTCTAACAATTTCGTCATGATGTTCATTTTTTGGGAACTGGTCGGCGTCAGTTCGTATTTGCTGATCGGCCATTGGTTCGAGCGCGAGGCCGCGGCCGAGGCCGCCAAGAAAGCGTTCCTGACCAATCGGCTCGGCGATTTCGGATTCATGCTCGGGATCCTGATGGCCTGGACCGCGACCGGGTCCGTTGTCTTTCAAGACATGGCTGCGGAGCTCGGCCGTATTACCAGTTATCCGGAGTATCTCACGGTCGCGGCGCTCTTGATCTTTTGCGGAGCCGTCGGGAAATCGGCGCAATTTCCGCTGCATGTCTGGCTCCCGGACGCCATGGAAGGTCCGACCCCGATCTCCGCATTGATCCACGCCGCGACGATGGTGGCCGCCGGCGTCTACATGCTGGTGCGCGTGGGCTTTCTCATTCAGGCGTCAGCGACGGCACTCTCGGTTATCGCGTGGATCGGCACCGTCACCGCCGTCATGGCTGCGCTCATCGCGACGCAGCAAAACGACATCAAGCGCATTCTGGCTTATTCCACTCTCTCGCAGCTCGGCTACATGGTCATGGCCGTGGGCCTCGCCTCGGGCGAAGCCGCGATGTTCCACCTGTTCACGCACGCGTTTTTCAAGGCGCTGCTCTTCCTCGGCGCGGGGTCGATCATCGTCATGCTCCATCACGAGCAAAACATCTGGAAGATGGGCGGTCTCGCCGGCCGGTTGGGAATCACCTTTCTCACCTTCATGGTCGGCACCCTGGCGCTTATCGGCTTTCCGCCATTCAGCGGATTCTTCAGCAAGGACCTTATCCTCGCTCTCGCTTACGAAAAAAATCCGGCGATTTTTTGGCTCGCGCTTTTCACGGCCTTTCTGACCGCGTTCTACATGGTGCGGCTGATTGTGGTCGTGTTCTTCGGCAAGCCGCGGAGCGATCACGCGCGCGCGGGCCGCGAGGCGCCGTGGGTCATGATTGTCCCGCTGATGATTCTCGCCATACCTGCTTTCGCCTCCGGTTTTGGCTTCGTCGCGAAGCTTTTTCTTCGCTTGCCCGGTCAGGACGAGCACGGCTGGCTGGTCCCAGGCCTGGCGCTGGCCGCGACGCTGGCTGGCATCACCCTGGCTGTCCTGCTTTATCGGCGGCGCGAGAGCGATCCAATCGATTTCGCCTTGGTTCGGGAACGTTTTTACTTTGACGAAATTTACGGTTTTTTGATCAACGCCACCCAGGGAGTTCTGGCGCGTCTCTCGGCTTTCCTCGACCGCTGGATTCTCGATCTTGGCCTGATTCGGGGCGCCAGCGGCGCAACCTGGGGCTTCGGCTCATTGCTCAGGCTGCTGCAAGTCGGCAATCTCCAGGCCTACTCCTTCCTCTTCGGCCTGGGCATCGTGGGCCTCATCTACTTCACGCTTTTCCGGTGATCCTGCTTCTCATCGTTTTTCTTCCGATTGCCGCCGCGCTCGCCATCCTTGCCGGAGCGCCCGCCCGGCGTACCGCGCTCTGGGGCGCCGGGTCGACCCTTGCGGCGACCGCTTTGGCTTATCTCGCATTCGAGACCGGCCGGCGCGGATTTCAATTTGTCACCTCCTGCGCGGTGAGCAGCGATTGGCGGATCAATTTCACGCTCGGGCTCGATGGCTTGAGCCTGATGATGGTGCTGCTGACCGCGGTCGTGACATTCGCGGCGATCTGGTTCACGGGCGAAATCACCCGGCACGAGAATGCGTTTTACGCCTGCCTCCTCTTCATTGCCGGCGGCGCCTTTGGAGCCTTCGCGTCGCTGGATCTTTTCTTTTTCTACGCCTTCCATGAGCTGGCGCTCATCCCAACCTTTCTCCTCATCGGAATCTGGGGCAGCGGCAATCGCCAGGCAGCCGCCTGGAAGATCACGATCTACCTCGCGACCGGGAGTTTCATTCTTCTGCTTGGACTGATCATGCTTTACCGGAGCGTGCCAGAGGCTGCGCGAAGCTTTGACTTCCGAGAATTGCAAAAAGCGGCCTCGCTCGGGATGATCCCCGCCGACACGCAGGGCAACATCTATTTGCTGCTCCTGATCGGTTTCGGAATCCTCGTCTCTCTTTTCCCCTTTCACACCTGGGCTCCGGAGGCGTACGCGTCCGCCCCCGCACCGGCGGCCATGCTGCACGCGGGCGTCCTCAAAAAATTCGGGCTTTACGGTCTGCTTCGCCTGGCGCTTCCGCTCCTGCCCGAGGGCGCCGAGCAGTGGAGCACGCTTTTGCTCGTGCTCCTGCTGGGCAACATCATCTATGTCGGTTTGGTCACGATCGCGCAAAAGCGTCTCGATTGGATGCTGGGCTACTCGAGCGTCATGCACATGGGTTATATTTTCCTCGGCATCGCCAGTGGCACTTTGTTGGGAACGAACGGCGCGGCCGTTTTGATTTTTGCGCACGGCGTTTCGATCGCATTGCTCTTTGCCTTGGCCGGCGAAATTCGGCAACGGACAGGCACGCTAGTGCTCGCGGATCTCGGCGGGCTCGGCAAAGTGATGCCGCGCGCCGGCCTCGCGTTTGGTCTGGCGGCCTTCGCTTCAATCGGATTGCCGGGGTTCGCGAACTTCGCCGGTGAAGTGATGGTCCTCTTCGGGACGTTCCGCAATGGCGCCAGCCCGGAACGCTTCAACATCTACCAGATCGCGACCATCCTCGCGCTTTGGGGAGTGGTGATTTCGGCGGTGTATATGCTTCGCGCTTACCGGAGTGTTTTCATGGGCGCCGTCCGCGAATCCTGGACCGGCCTCAGCGATCTTCGCCGAAGCTTGCGAGTCCCGATCGGAATCCTGGTCGCGATGTCGCTCTGGTTCGGTTTCTTCCCGCAGTCCTTCGTCCGGATCGTTTCGCCCACCTTCAAAAGCTATTTCACTCCGAAGCGATGACAGTCGACGCGCCCAGTCTCGAAATTGCGGTGCTCGTCCTGGGCCTGTTTATCCTCATGGTCGAGGCGTTCTTCGAACAAATCGACAAACGCTCGCTGGCTTACGCCGCCATTCTCGGTCTCGCCACGGTGTTCGCCGCCAGCTTCTTTCTCGCTCCCTCGCCCGCGGAAGTCGCGAGCGCCGGCTTCTGGAATTTCTACACCGCCGATCCGCTCGCGATCTTCTTCAAGCGTTTCGCTCTCGTCACCACCATTCTCGTCCTGGTCATGATGATCGACTACGCGCCCATCGTTCGGCAATCGATCCACGGCACGACCCATCAATCCGGGCTTGGAGAATTTTTTGCGCTGCCGGTCTTCACCTGCGCGGGGCTGATGTGGATGGCTTCCGCCGTCGACTTCGTGATGATCTTTGTCTCCCTCGAACTGGTGACGATGTCCTTTTACGTGCTGGTCAGCTTCACTCGCCGCAATCCCGCCACGCTGGAAGCGGGAGTAAAATATTTAATCCTGAGCGCGCTCTCGACCGGTTTCCTGGTCTATGGCATCACCTGGATTTTCGGTGTGACCGGCGAAACGAACCTCTCGCGCCTCACGGTCGCGCTGGCTAATCCGGCGGTCGAAACCGGCCCGGCCCTTTTCGGCATGGTCCTGGTGCTGGTCGCGCTTGGGTTCAAGATCGCGGCGGTGCCGTTCCAGATGTGGGTGCCGGATGTCTATCAAGGCGCTCCGACCCCGGTGACCGCGTTTCTTTCCGTCGGCTCGAAGGCGGCTGGATTCGTCGTCCTTCTGCGCGTGTTGCAGCCATTCTTCATTCTGCCGCAAATGGACCGTTTGCTTACGGTGATGGCGCTGCTCACCTTGATCTACGGGAATCTGGCCGCGCTGCCGCAGACCAATCTGAAACGGCTGCTCGCTTACTCGAGCATTGCGCACGCCGGCTACCTGCTCATCGGCGTCGTCTGTCTCGCGGGAGAGGCGATCTCGTTTTATCTCGTCGCCTATTTGCTCATGACGCTGCTGAGTTTCGCCGTTCTTATCGTCATCGCGCAGCAAACGGGGGAAAACATCGAAGACTTCAATGGGCTCGCGAAACGCTCGCCTTTTCTCGCTTTCGCCATGTTGATCGCGATGGCCTCCCTCGCCGGCGTGCCATTCACCGCGGGGTTTCTGGGCAAGTTCTTTATCTTCGACGCCGCGCTTCGGCATCATCAAACCGCGCTCGTGGTGGCGGGCGTGATTACGGTCGCCTGCGGATTCTACTATTACCTGAAAGTGGTGCGCGCGATGTATTGGGAGGTTTCCGCAAACGACGCTCCGGTGCCGGTGAGCGGGTTGTCGCGGTTGACCATGGCTGCGATGATCGCCGGGATCATCTTCCTCGGCGTCTATCCGCAGCCGATCTTGAACGCGTTGAATCGTTAAAAAAGTTACAAGGGTTACATCGTTCCAACGGATGACCTCGCCCCAAGGGAGCGCTTCTTCGTTGTAACGTTTTTAACTTTATAACTTCTGTAACCTCTTAGATCCTAATCGCTCAGCTCGACGTTCCAGTACGCCAGATCGACAAAGTGCCGCCAGCTCTCGTGGTGCGCCGAAGTAAAGGTCACATGCACAAAAGGCCGCCACTTCGGACGTTTCGGTTTGCGAATCAGCGTCATGTGCGCGTCATGCGGAAGGCGATTTCCCTTTCGGGTGTTACACGGGATGCACGAGCAAACCACGTTTTCCCAGGTGGTCAGTCCGCCTTTGTCCCGCGGCAAAACGTGATCGAGATTCAGGTCGGTCCGGTCGAACACATCGCCGCAGTACTGGCAGGTATTCTTGTCCCGCTCGAAAACATTGTGCCGGGTGAACTTCACTTCCTTTTTCGGCAGCCGATCGAATAGCAGCAGCACGATGACTCGCGGCACGCGGATCTTCCACGAGATCGTCGTAACGACCTCATGGTCCGGCGCGGTGGCTGAAAAATCGCGCCAGCCGGCAAAATCGTGCGTCAGAAAATTATTACCCGGATCCGAAGAGACCACCTGCGCGTGGCCCTGGTAAAGCAGCGTGAAAGCACGGCGCGCTGAACAGATGTTGACCGCCTGCCACAGGCGGTTCAGCACCAGCACCTGACTGTTTAGTAACGTATGCATTCTCACGCCCGCCTCGCCCCGGAGGCGAAGCTGGATTCCGTCCAAAGTCGCGCGACGTTATCACCCGGCATTTTTCCTGTCAACGAGCGCATATGCTCAGGTAGGGACGCCTTTCCGAGGCGTCCGACTCTTGGTAGCGGCACGGTCCAACCAGAAATCACGGACGCCTCGGAAAGGCGTCCCTACCTGGGCGGACTGAGAACCTCAGGGCCTGCGACCCATGCCCGCCGCGTAACCGCCCATTTTCTTGGCGGCGAAATTCATGAGCGCGGGCTTGAGCAAAGTCGCCGCGAGTCTGAGCGCCCCGACGGCCAGGCCCGCTCCAATGAGCCCTTTCTTCTGCTCTTCGCCCTTCCCCTTGCCGTTCGTCTTCCCCTTTACGTAAACCTTTTTCGTCCGGGCCGGCATCACGGCGAAGACCACGCCCACCACGATGGCCGCGGTGATCCAAAGCACGGTCTGGCGCTGGAAGGACTTCCGAAACTTGAGCGGGAAATCGAGCTCGTAACGCAGCCCGCTGAGATCGCGCGCCAGACGGTCGCGTGAATGCGCGATCTCCTGTCTTAATTGGTGGAGAGATTTTTCTTGTCCAGGTTCTTTAGCCATTCGCGATCCTTCTTCAATTCCGCGGCGGTCGCTTCAAACATCGCCTTTTTCATCCGCGCGCGAGCGATCAGCACGCAGACGAGCGCCAGCACGAAATGGAGGCCGGCCGCCGCCAGCGAGATCCAAATCCATGAAATCTCCAAACCCTGCGCCAGCCCCGCGATCGCGCTCGCAATGAGGAAAACGTACCCGAAAAGCGCGAGCACCGCAGCCCCCACGAGGCAGGCCAGGAGCACGATGACGTGCACCAGCGCCGTCTTGGACTCCTTCGCGAAGAGACCAATCCGGCTCTCCAAAAAGCCCGCCAGGTCGGTGACCAGCGCGAGCAGATTATGGAGCAAGCCGGCGTGTCCCGCGGGGTTGCGGAACCGCATCGTTTCGCCAGCCATGCGGCCCGATCGTTAGCGGCGGAAAATCAGCCCGAGGACGAACCCGATGCCGAGCGCCGTAAAGACTGCCTTAGTCGGATTCTCGCGCACGTACTGCTCGCCATCCTCTTGCAAGGTGCGGGCCCGGTCGCGGGCATCCACCCACACTTGTTCGGCTTTATCGCGGTATTCCCCCGCCATTTCGGTGGCGGCAGACTTCAAGTCATCCGCCATCACGCCGGCGGCGGACTTCAAATCCTCCGCTGCCTTGCGCACGTGTGTCTTGCTGCTCTCGAATTTGTTCTGAGCGGCTGCCGGGATGGCGCCGCTGTCCTGGGTCGTAGTTTTGTTTTCTTCAGCCATGATATTCTCCTGTCGCTTCTTTTTGGGCCTCTTGCCCCGCTGCGCCTTTTTCTCTGAACGCATGCGTAATGATAAGTCTTCTCAGCAGAAACGAAACTGCTCTCTTGGTTGCGCTTACGTCTTTAACGTTTTTACCCGTTTAACGCTTCCACGATCTTCCATCATTTCTCGCGGAAAATGATCCGCGCCTTCGTTAAATCGTAGGGCGAAAGCTCCACTTCCACCTTGTCGCCCGGGACGATCCGGATGAAATGCTTGCGCATTTTGCCCGAAATATGGGCGAGAACGGTCCGCTGCCCGGGCAATTGCACCCGAAACATCGTGCCCGGCAACACCTGCGTCACCGTCCCTTCCGTCACGATCTGCTCTTCCTTCGGCATCGGGTGGAAACATATCCACACTGTGCGTCTTCTCAACCGCTAGCCGTTTGTGCACGCCGACCAACGATTTCGCCGCTAGGAAGCACTCTCGGCAATCCATATGCTGGATTTCGCAAAAAACGGAGGATCTCTAGCGTCAAGAATTCTCTGAAGCGGCGCACCTAAACGCTTGGACATTCTCCATATGATTAGTCGTGACGGGGCGCGACGGGTTCATTAAAAATACAGCGCGGTCGGTTTGGGAAGCCGCGATCCCCCATATGAGAACGTCAAATCAATTTTTTGCAGAGTTTCGTCGCTCGTCTCGTACATCATGATACTCGCAGATATCATCGGTTGGGGGATCGCGGCGTTACTGACTGCCATTGGGGGCGTTGTATTCGCTCTTGGAAGAGAACTGCTGACGGATACCGCCGCCAAGCTAATCAAAAATCATCTCCCAGCAATTCGGCCACGGTTCTTTAGAACGCGCAACCACCTCGCACAATTAAGAGCTTCAGCTGAAGAACTCCCATTCATATATAAGGATTTAAAGGGAGATATATCACACGACTTCGTTGATCCAAGTGTAACCATCTTGGATCCTCAGACCTTGACCGCACCTCAACCCGCCGGATCCCCCACCGGCCGTCCGCACCCAACGGAACCACTTCACGACGAATTGCCTCTAAACGAACGACTCCGTCGTTTCCGCAAGATTCTTATCTTGGGTTCTGCAGGCGTTGGCAAGACGACCTTTCAGCGCCACGCTATTCTCGGATTGATTGATAAGCACGCGGGCGGGAACTTCACGAACAGAGCCGAGGATTCGATACCCGTCTTTGTGCCCTTGAACGCGGTTGATAACTACAGGAGGCATCCAATACTCCGCTACATTTTCGATAACGTCCTTTTGTTCAAGGGCAAAACCAAACGAAGTGCCCTCGCTGCTCTTCGTCGATTAGCAGAATCTGGCAAGCTCTTCCTATTTCTCGACGGTTTTGACGAGATGCCACTCCCCGGTTCCGAAGATTTCATTCGACAAGAACTAGATTGGCTATTCTTGCCCGATCGTGACCGGAAGGCCCCGGCTATCTACCGCTCCCTCAGTAGATGCCGCGTATGGGTATCAAGCCGATTGGATTTTTTCATGAAAAACAAGTTCGCCGGCATCGGACTTCCGCAGGGTTTACACCCCGTAAGCGTCCTTCAGATCTCGGGAATTAAGGAGAGGGCGACGTTGGTCCAAACGATATTCGAAAAATTTCGTGTTAAAGATCAAAATTGGGATGAATTGTTAAACGAAGAGTATTTCCTATTCGTCTTGGATAACGCTCGCGATAACGAGGTGCGAGAATTGTCGTGGAATCCGCTATTCCTAATGGTGATGTGTTATGTATATGCGGAGCGAGCACAAAGGTCGGGGACTCCCCAGGTACCCTGGCTGGACACATTTCATGATCTAATCAATGAATGTGTCAGTCTCTTATTGCGGGAATTGGATCTCGGTAAGGCCACTCATCTTCGAGGCGCCGCCAAGAATGCCTTCGCGACGAGGCGCAACGAATATTTCGACGAAAAAAGAGAGTTCTTACCGTTTTTTGCATTCACCTTATTCAAGACGGGTCTTCCCCTATTTATCGAGTCAGTATTGAAGGAAAGGGCCAGGGAGTTCTTCCGGCATGAATCACGGTCACCGAACACGGAAGCGATCCTTGCAAACCTTGATTCGCGAGGAGGTTTTGCAAGACAGTTAATTAATTCCGACTTGTTTCGATTATCCGCGCCGACGACAGGAAGACAACGATACGACTTCTTGCACCAACATTTTCGAGAAGTTCTCGCTGCACAGTATATATCGACTGCAGAGAGGTATCTCGAATTGCTAGAGCAATCAGATCGTCCACAATTTCCGTCCCTGATTAAGGTCCTCCGAAACATGCCCCACTTCGCTTGCGACACCTTCCAAGATGCTTCACTTCGAGTTATCCTCGACTACGCTTCCACCAACACCTACTCAGACGCGCGCCGAATTAATTGCGCAAGGGAGTTCATAACATCTAAGCCAGATAATTACGATCCAGCTTCTATCGTTGTTAATTTCTTGAGAGATCAACTCTCGCGCAATGAACCTCACTTTATTACCTCTTCCGACTTGCTTCCGGACCAACGACCGCCCAACTGGTTGATTGAAAGCGCCACTAACGCCTTCGATGAAGCTGTTACTCAAGGACAACCGAAGAGGTTGTCGTTGGCCTGCGCTATTTTATTACAATGGGAGCGTCATTTCCTAAGCGAGCGTCTCAGCAAGGCCGCACGGAATACACCTGTACCGACTATCCGCGCCGTACTTGTGCAATACGCCCTAGAGTGTTGCCCCAAATTGCTTTGCGACGATTGGGACAGGTTAGTCACCCATTCTGACATGTTTGTGCAACTGTCCTTTGCGGCATCGCAGCAATTACAGCTTTTTTCAAACATTACGCCATTCTTCGAATGCGCTCCCAAGGACCACTGGGATTTATTTGCCGCGCTGCTGGCACAGTTTCGAAATGGCACTGCCCTCCATGAATCATTAAAGGATGATTCAACTAAGGCCCTACACATCCTGTCACACGCAACAGTCAGGCGCTTGGACCAGGCGTTGCTCTTGGAAACATTGCCACTACAGCTAACGAAGGATGTGGTTGTCGAGTCGGAATCGGATAAAAAGGCGAATGCTACGAAAACGAAGGCGTGTTTTGAAACTGGCCACGAAGCCTTCAAGCTTTTCGACGAAAAGCTCAAGTTGGAAGTACGAGCACTTACCTATCGGATGTTTTCCGCTCAAGCACTAAAAAAATACCTCCCACCCGTCATAGCGGCTGCGACCGAATTACTTTCTGACCCAACGGCTCGACGGTTGAACCTTTCTTTCAAACAAATGTCGCAGATTCGTTCCATGCAGCAATTCGAAAGTTCTATTAACAGCTTACTAATTCAGGAGTCCATTATTTCGGCCTCTACGACGAAACGTGCGGCGGAATTAATCCGATCGTATCCTCCTCAGCCAGTCATTCGGTTTTTTGCTTGAGAAACACCGCTGCGGTGTCGCATGTTTACTCACGAGTGCCACGCATCTAAACGCGCTGGCAGTCTCAGCGATATTGCCGGCAAATATTCTGTCCGCTCGTCGCGTTCCCATTAGGCACGCGAGGCGCGCTGCTCCGTCAGTGGGGTAAATGATAATCGTGGAGCTGGACAAGACTAAAGCGGCGGCTGATCGGGAAATGGATTGTGCGCGAGAACTGAGGCTCAGTGTCTCACTTCCTGACCAGGCCCGAATATTTCTTCGCTTGGGCAAGCAAGTCCCCTCCGCGCTGCTGCAATTCCGGCCCGGCTGGAATCTGCTTCTTCCCCGGATCCAGCCATCGGATCAGCGCGTCATCGGCAAAGTAAAAACGCTCTTCTGATTTGCTTTTCACCTTCCCGGAGATCGGCTTGTCATAGCGCGATTCGACCCGCAGGACGAAAAACAAGCGGTCCTCCCAGAAGTAATATTCCTCGAGAGCCTGACCGCTCTCCCCATAAAACTTCGCCGTCAGCTTGCGCAGCGATTGATCCGTGAAATAGGCGGTTAGCTCTCCGCCTTCTGCCGACTCGTCCGGGAGATCGCGTTTGACCTGCTTACAGCGGCTCAATCCCTTGTTTACAGCCTCGTAACGGCTTCGGATTGTTTTGACCTGCTCGTCCACGGTGGGATTTGCCAGTGAAACCGGCGCGAGCGGCCAGCAGAGCCAGAGCAACGCGCCAACTACCGCGATTGCTCGGTTCATCATCAGAATGCTTCGCGGTTGGCTCACGAGAAGCAGGTTAGCGGAAACGAATGTCACGCTCAATATCTTGCGCCCGAACCGCTGCTCGCGTCCTTAATTGCCTTCGCGACGAATCTAATCGTTTCGAAAATCCCCGAGCGAGACGGGCGGAAGATATTCGCGTCGAATCTCGCGTTTCCACCACGCGCCGGTCGCGCGGTGCTCGGTCAGGGTGGTGAAATGGTAATCGTAGACCGTGGACCGGACGTAAAGCGGCGGTTTGTCCGGAAATGGATTGTGCCCGAGTAACCGGGTGACCTCGGGGTTGTTCCCGAGCAACTGTCTCGTGAGGCCGACGAACCAGGGATTTTGCCGGTAGGTCCCGAGCGCGGCGAACCACATCTGCCAGTCGAGCCGGGGCTGGTGGGGCGCGACCCAATGGGGCGGTTGATTCAGGTCGCCGGGTTTCCAGCGAAATTCGTACGGGAGCCAGTCGATGCCGTCCGCGCTGCCTTCGAGGATGATCTCGGGCCGCGATTTGGTCATGACGCGGAACAAACCGTAGCCGTTTACGATATGAAAGGGCGCCACCCACCCACCAAGCATTGCAATCGGACGGGGCCAGGCGGTTCGCGGTTTGAATGCGGAAAAAATCAGCATCGCGTTCAGAGGTAGAAGAACGAGGAGTACGCTGATTGCACAGATGCGGCGACCATAGGCCCAAACGGTAGGGCGAGACTCTGTCGAGCCGGAGCTTCCGCTCAGCGCCAAATAAGACGGCTCGACTGAGTCTCGCCCTACCGAGGAGCGTTTGCGAGGCCAGGCGGCGTCATCGATAAGCAACAAGCAGAGCGCGATCGTGAGCAGATTGAAGAAGCAGTAGTTGCCCGTGAGCGCGATCAAGAGCTGGAGCATAACGAACAGCGCGCAGGCGAGATGCCGGACCCGCCGGGGGGCCCAGATAAAAAACGGGACGACGCACTCGACGAAGAGGACAAAGAACGTGGAAAGCTTACCGAACGATGCCGGGGCTTGATGCGCCCACCAGCCAAAGACGGTCGGGAGCGGTTGCGTCCAATAGTGATAATCGAGCGCGGTCAGGTTCCACCAGGAATCGTCCCCGCTCGTCAGTTTCACCACACCCGACATGAGCATCAATTTGAAGAGCAGCAGCTTCAGGAGGAAATGACCGAGCGGTGAGAAAGGCTTGTCGCGCTTCTCGCCTGGTCGCCAGCGAAAGGGCGCGAAGAAAATGGCCAGAAAGCCAGTTTCGAGCAGCAGGATGTCCCATTGAAAACTGAGAAACGTCTGGCCGGCGATCGTGAGCGACAGGTAGGAAACGAAGAGGAGAACGAGCGAGATGACTGGCAGGAATCCGGCAATCAAAAGAACCGAAAGAACTGCCCCTGCCCCGCAGAGGAAATGCAGGAAAGCATTACTCGCGTTGAGCCAGCAGAGCGTTGGCAGAACGAACGGAGCATTGCCGCCGAGGTGAGCGCGCGCGGCCGGGAGAAATTCCGCGACGGGCAGGATCCCTTTTTCACCGATCAACCCATCCACCTGCATCCAGAGCGAGAGGAACGCGATCAGGTAAACGCAGCCGAGCGAGCGGAGAAACCAGCGGCGGGATTCGAAGTAAGCCGGCTGCCGGACATCCTGGCCCCAGAGCAGACGGGTGAAGAACGAGGCCGCCCGGCGATTCCGGGCCACCAGGCGATAGGCCGTTTCGGTAATGGCAGCGAATCCCGGCACGCGTTCGTAACACCAGATCAGCCATCGGCGCCTTCGCTTATGGCCTAACGAGCGAAAGACTGCCTCCGCCCCGCTGAAGACAGTGCCATCGGTCTCGATAAACTGAACGGACCGGTCGAAAGCCTCGCGTGGTATTTCTGGAAAACGCTCGGCGACTTCCTGGAACGGGGCGTATTCGACCGCGCCAGCAGTGAGCTCGCGCCAGCGCTCGATCCAGCGGCGGCAGAAGTGGCAGTCACCGTCAAAGATGAGGAGCGGTTTCGGTGGAGCGTTGCGCACAGTAAGATGAGGCGCCGGAGACATTAAGCCCAAGGTGCAATGTCCGGGATGGAACGTCCAATCCGCATCAAGGAGCGGCGGTTTTCAACCGCCGACCTATTAAAATGGCGGTTTCAGACCGCCGCTCCTTGATCCCTTGATTACAGTGCAAACTCCGCCCAGACCGGAGCGTGATCCGACGGCTCCTTGCCTTTGCGCATCTCGCGCTCGATGCCTGCTTCCGTGCACCGTTCCGCCAGCGATTTGCTGGCGAGAATTGCATCGATGCGCAGCCCGCGATTTTTCGGGAAGGCGAGCATGCGATAATCCCACCAGCTGAAAAGCCCGGGTTCGGGATGATGGATTCGAAGTGTGTCCGTCAAACCCGCTTCGCGCAACTGCTCGAAAGCGGCGCGCTCGCCGTCCGAGCACATGATCGCGCCACGCCACAGCTCCGGGTCGTAAACATCTTCATCTTTCGGCGCGACGTTGAAATCGCCACACACGGCGAGGTGCTGCTGAACGCCTTCATTTCGCAAGCAGCTCCGCAGACGCGCGAACCATTTCAGCTTGTAATCATACGCCGGCGATCCGACGGCCTGCCCGTTCGGCGCGTAGATAGAATAGATGCGCACCGATCCGATGGTGGCGGCGATGACCCGCGCCTGGGGATCGTCTTCCTCATCGCAAAGCGACGCACGCACATCGTGCGGCGCGGCTCGAGAAAGGATCGCGACGCCGTTGTAAGATTTTTGGCCATGGAAGGCGGAATGATATCCGGCCGCGCGCAAGGCCAGCTCGGGGAACTGCTCGTCAGTGCACTTCGTTTCCTGAAGGCAAACGACGTCGGGCTGCGTGGCGCCGAGCCACGAGAGGAGACGCTCCTGTCGTTTGCGCAGCGAATTGATGTTCCAGGAGACGATTCTCATCGCGCTAACTCGGAGGGACGTGCTTCTGCACGTCCCATTCATCTCGAATTGAGGACCAAGCTAGCATCTCCAATTGGGGACGTGCGGAAGCACGTCCCTCCGAGTCTCACCATTCACAAATCCAATTCCACCCCGGGCAGCGGCACGATCACTTCCGAACCTGGCAGCTCCACCGCCAGGGTGGCGCGAGTCCACTCCACGGCGGGCGCGTCGCCGTGCACGAGCACGATCTTTTTTGGAGCGAGCTGCTTTACATATCGGACGATCGATTCGCGCGACGCATGGGCGCTGAATTGGAACTGTTCAATGTGGCAGCGCAACGGTTGCGCGGGCTCATCCGGATCGAGCGAAACAAGGTCTCCCGGCCGGGCCGTCTTCAGAATTCCCGCGGGCGACTGCGGATCCGCGAAACCGACAAAGAAAATCGAGTGCCGCGGACTCTCGATGACGCTCCGGGCAAAGGTATTCGAGAGCGTCTTTGGCGTCATCATGCCACTGGAGAGCGCGTAGATTCGGCCGGGCCGCGCGGGCGACTTGTGGATGGTCTGTCCATTCAGGACCTGGGGCTTGACCTCCTCGATCAGTTGCAGCCGCGGCAGCAGCCGGCGGGTCGAGAACGCACGACGATCGTAAATTTCGGTCATCTTCACGCTGAGACCGCCGATGTAGACCGGAAATTCGCCGAGCAATTTTTCCCGGCGAAATTTGTAGATCATGGCCAGCGCTTCCTGCGTTTTGCCCAGCGCAAACACCGGCATCAGGATGCAACCGCCGCGGCTGAAAGCACGATCGATGGCTTCAGCCAGGCGCCGCTCCTCGGCGGCGCGCGTGAAACCCGCCGGCAACGGGCTGTCGCCGCGGGTCGTCTCGATGATCAGAACGTCCACGCCCGATTCCGGAAAAACGGCGCCTTTCGTGATCGTCTGGTCGTCGAAGTTGACATCGCCGGTGTAGAAAATCGTGCGGCCCTCCGCGCGCAGGATCACACCGGCCGCGCCCAGAACGTGGCCGGCGTCGACAAACTCAACGGTGAGGGCGCCGGCCTCGTGCGGCTTCGCGCGCTCGCCCGCCAGGGTGAAGGGCTGGCCGAGCGGGCCCCAGCGCCATCGATCCGTCGCCCGATTGGTTTCCTTGTGGGTGAAGAGCGGATAAATCGCGACGCCAATCTCTTCGCGCTGCCGCGTCATGACGCTGACCGAGTTGTGCAGCAAAGCGCTACCAATCTCCGCGGTCGCTTCGGTCATGAAGATGCGCGCATCGGGCTGGCGCCGCATCAGCACCGGCAAAGTTCCGATGTGATCGAGGTGTGAATGCGAGATGATGATGCCATCAAGCGGGCGATCGCCGAGCACCCGAAAGTTGGGCAGGGCGTCCTCGCCTTCCTCCTTCGGATGCATTCCGCAATCGAGGACGAGCCGCTGGCCGGCGGCCTCGAGGTAATAGCAATTGGCGCCGATCTCGGTCCGGCGGGTGAGATTGGTGAACTTCAAGGAGTGAAGAAATGGCGTTCCCGCCTAACAAGAGCAAGCTGGAATTTCAGCCTGCGAAGCACGACAGCAATGGCAGGGGCGCCGCGCTGCGGCGTCCGCTGAGTTTTAGCATGCTACACATGAACGTTCGGACGCCGCAGCGCGGCGTCCCTACCTCATAACAATTCCTCGAAAATCCGCATCCAATTCCGGTAAAGAATTTTTTTGATCTGGTCGTCGTTAAATCCGCGCTCGATCAGCTTCCGGGTCAGGTTCCGGGCATGCGAATGGTTGCTGAGGTCGGGCGGAAAATGAGGGACGGTGAATTTCGCCTCCAAATCCTGTTTCTCCGCCTCGGTCCAGCTGCGATAGAGAAACTCGAAGAAATCGAAGCCGATTCCGACGCAATCAATTCCGATCAAACTCGCGATGTGTTCGATGTGATCGACGTAACGATCGAGCGTCGCCTCGTCTTTCCGCGGGCTGACGAGCACGGAATTGACCCCAATGACGCCGCGGCGCTCCCCCACCATCCTGATCTGTTCGTCGCTAATGTTCCGCTCGATGTCATGGAAACGGCGCGCGTTTGTGTGCGAGACGATGAGCGGCCTGGTCGTGTGCGCGAAAACGTCTTCGAATCCCGCCGGATTGATGTGGGCCAGATCGACGATGATGCCGAGGGCTTCACAGGTTCGCACCGCGTCGCGGCCGAAGTTGGTCAACCCATCGCGCGGCGAACCGCTCGCGGCGAAGATGCCGCCGCTGCCCGCAAGATTGCGGCGCGCGTGCGTGAGCCCGATCACGCGCACGCCCAGCTCAAAAAAGACGCGCAGCAAATTCAGGTCCGCGCCGAGCGGCTCCACTCCTTCCATCGTGATCAGCAGCGCAATCTTGCCCGCCTCGCGGGCCCGCAGAATTTCCGGGCAACTTTTGCAGATGGCGAAGCGATCGGACAGGTCCACCTCGGCGTAAAGCCGGGCAATCTGATCGAGCGCCACCCGCAAACCCATTTCCGGCAGGTATCGGTCTTCGATGTAAATGGCGGCGCCGAGCACTCCAATATTGCCCGCCTCGAATTCGGGCAGGAATTCTTCGGCGAGCACACCCGCGCGGCCGCGTTTTTCGTACAAATCCATCAACAGGTCGAAGTGAAGATCGACCAGCCCATGCGCGTGCAGCCGGTCAATCCGGTCTTCCACTTGCGTGCCCGTAGCGGTCATCATGGCTTCACAGATTTCCCACGGACCGAATCAGGGGATGGGCGAAGGAATCGTGGTCGCGTCGGGCCTCTTCGCGCGATAGCGGTGCGGGAGCGCGATTGAAACCAAAACGAGCAACCAAACCGCGCCCAGCGGCAGACAACCTGGCAGCCAGATCAGCCATTGAGAAACCGCCGCGAGGGCAATCAAGCAATACGCGGCGCTGAACGCGATTGCGCCCAGCACCAGATTGACCCGGGAAATATGGCAAAGTCTCCCCAGAACGACAGCCGCGAGGAGGAGGATCGCCCAGTCAAAAATCCAGCTGATGCGGCGGAGGTAACTGTTCGTTTGAATCGTGGCCAGGGTGGCGGCAAAAACATCCGGCGGTGAAAACGGGTTGGCCGGCATTCGCGCCAGCACGATCTGGTCGCGCATCGCTTCCAGCTCCGTCCTCTTTCCCGCCTCGCGTTGCTGGGTCGCCAGCAGCAGCTCGTTCAAGGTAAGGTGCCGCGCCTTTTTTCCCGCGGCCGGTGAGATCAGGAGTGTGCCATCCGCGCGAATGGGGATCTTTCGCCCTTGCGGCAGGGAAATATGCGAGCCGAGATCGATCGCCACTTCGGCCGGCGTCACCCGGAGCCAGAGCAGGATCGCCTGGAGCGAAAAGGAGGGAATGACTTCACCGCGATAGCGGAAAAGGAGTGGAACATGAATTCTGTCCGCGATTTCGTCCGGGAGGTTGATAAAGCCCGCGGTGGCGATGAGCCGCATTTCTTCATTGGGCTGGCGCCCAATTCCGGGAAACTCCACCAGGTCGCCGCGCTTTCCGGTTATCTGGGTGAAGCCCTGAATTTCCGCGCCCGGCGCATCCGGATCGGGCGTGGTGGTCAATTCCGCCGCCAGAAGCAACCGCGGAACGCGCATGGCTTGATCGATAAAAACCTGCTCCTGATCCTTGTCGCGCTCGCGCCATTTCAAAATATTTTCGAATGCCACCACCGTGGGCTGAAACTCAAGGACCGATTGAAGAAACAGCGCCAATTCGAGAGGTGATCCCGCGCTTCTGCTGCCCTGGGGCTGCGCTCCTGCGGGCTCTTTCAGCGGATCTCGATCCAGGGCCGCATCCTGGCCAATCTCCACCACCGTGAGCGGGGCCATTGGCCCGTGCGGCTCGGAGTTGCGCAAGAGCCACTGCAAGAACGTCTCCTCGGCTTTCTCGAGCCGTGGCTCGCGGAAGGAGAGCACTCCGAGCAACAGGACCACAAGGATGAACCAAATGACAGGTCTCTGCATCGCGGCAGAAGTGAAAAGGGAAAAGCGCCCAGTGACAAGCGGCAAGATTCCAGGCCGCGACTGCTCAGCGATTTTCCTTCCTCTTCCTCTTCCTTTTCCTCTTCCTCTGACTCTGCTTGTGTTCTTCCGGCTCACGCCAGACAGAAGAAGCAGAGGAAGCGGAAGAGGAAGATCCCTGTGTGCCCTCCTACCTGCTGAGCTCAAGCATGCGCAGAATCGGCGCCTCCGCGCGTTTGCGCAGCGGCTCGGGCAGAATGATCTCCGGCTCCATGTTGAGCAGCGCGGCGTGGGCTTTCTCGAGCGTGTTCATTTTCATGAACCGGCATTCGCCGCAAAAACAATTCTCGGTTGGCCCGGGGATGAAAATCTTGCCCGGAATTTCCTTTTTCAATCGGTGCAGCATTCCAGCCTCGGTCACGACGATAATTTCCTTCGCAGGTGATTGCCGGCAAAACGCCACCATTTTTTCCGTCGAGCAGACTTCGTCGGCCAGGAGGCGCACCGCGTAAGTGCACTCGGGATGCGCGACCACGGGAGCGTTCGGAAATTCCTCGCGGATTTTGTTTATGCTGCGCTCGGTGAACTCCACGTGGATGTAACAATTCCCCTGCCAGAGATCCATTTTGCGGCCGGTGCGTTCGATGACCCATGCGCCCAGGTTCTGATCGGGCACGAAAAGAATATTTCGATCGGGCGGGGCGCTCCGAACGATTTTTTCCGCGTTGCCGCTGGTGCAAATCACATCGGAGAGCGCCTTCACTCCCGCGCTGCAATTGATGTAGGCGATGACGTAATAGTTTTTGTCCGCGTGCGCATCCAGGAACGCCTTCAGTTTTTCCGGCGGACACGATTCCGAAAGCGAGCAGCCGGCCTCGAGATCGGGAAGCAAAACACGCTTGGACGGATTGATGATTTTCGCGGTTTCCGCCATGAAGTGGACTCCGCAAAACAGGATGACCTCAGCTTCGGTTTTGGCGGCTTGATAGCTCAAGCCCAGCGAGTCCCCCACGTAATCCGCGATGTCCTGGAGCTCGGGCACCTGATAGTTGTGCGCGAGGATGACAGCGTTTCGCTCCCGTTTGAGCTCGGCGATTTCCTCCGCGAGATCGAGACCAAAGTTTACACCGCTGCTGACCATCGGTTAATATCGCCGGATCAAACCTGATTTACAAACACCCGTCCGAAGCTTTCGCCTCGGTTTCATCGGCGCCGGGAAACTGGCGGGCTCGGTTATCCGGGGGCTGCTTCGCGCCAAATTCTGCGCGCCGGGAGAAATCATCGCGGGCGAACCGAACGATCAGTTGCGCGGCACTCTGCAAACAGAAACCGGCATCACGGTCACGGCGGATAATCTCGAAGTCGCGCGCTCGGCGGAGACAATTCTCATCTGCGTAAAGCCTGCCGTCGTGCTGCCGGTCGTGCGTGAAATTGCCGCCGCGCTCGAAGGCAAGCTCGTTATGTCGCTCGCGGCGGGCGTGCGGCTCGAGAGCATGGAAGCCGTCGCTCCGGCGAGATTCATGCGGGTGATGACGAACACTCCATCGGCCATCTGCCGCGGCGCCAGCGCGATCGCTCCCGGCATTCGTACGACCATGCAAAATTTGACCGACGCAGAAGAAATTTTCACAGCGGTGGGAATCGTCGTGCGGATTGAAGAACAACATATCGATGCGGTGACCGCGCTGGCTGGGAGCGGGCCGGCGTTCGTTTACACGGTGATTGAGGCCCTGGCGGAAGGCGCGCAACAACGCGGGTTACCCGGCGAAGCAGCGCTCCGGCTCGCCACCCAGACAGTGCTTGGCGCGGCACAGCTCGCCAGCGAAACCGGTCTGTCCCCGGAAGACTTGCGCAGGATGGTGGTCACGCCTGGGGGCACCACCGCCGCCGGCCTGGCGGCGATGGAAAAATTGAATGGGTCCGAGGCCATTTCCGCCGCGGTCGCGGCCGCGACGGAGCGCGGCCGCGAAATGGCGAAGGAGTTTTCGGCATAAGCCGAGCGTTTTCCTGTCATCCCGAGCCGCGCAGACGGCGAGGGACCTCACAGTCGAAGGGCAAATTACGCCAACGCGCTTTCGCGATCCACGAAGATCAACGTGGCGAAGGTCGTCGCGATTTACTAGTGTGATCTCCAGTGCGACTGGGAGGTCCCTCGCCGTCTGCGCGGCTCGGGATGACATCGCTCGATGCCGCGCCTCTTAACATCGCTCGGTGCCGCCGCCTCCACCCCGAGTCGCCGGGACGACATTCCCCACGCCACAGAACTTATGGAACAAAATATCGGCGACGTTGCGGACATATTGCTCGTCGCTCACGCCTTCCGTCGCCTCTGGTGGGAACGGAGTGATCTCCTTGAAATAGGAGGCCAAATCTCGAAAAAGCGCGACCCGTTGCGCCGGCTCCAGGTCCTGCCGGCGCATGATCGCCTCCACGGTCAAAGAGGCGGTCCTCGGCGAAACGCGCTGCCGGAGCCGCGCGGACAAATGCGGGTACTCGCGCAAGGAATTCCATTTATCCGTGGCGAGCTGGTCGAGGTCGGGGGCGGAGAGCACGGGAGTGCGGATCACGATGGTGCCTGCGGCGATGTCCCCCAGGCGCTGGCTGTAGCGCGTGCAAAGGCAGATCGCGCCGCCCACGGCGTAGAATCCGGGTACCATATCAATGCAGCGCAGCAAATTGCGCAGCGCGATCTGGTTGAAGTTTAGCTTCAGTCCCTGCGCGTCCACGACCCGCAGGCGGAGCAGACGTTTGCCGATCGTTTGCCCGCGCCAATACCATTCGGTGAACATTCCGTACCCAACCGAGATCACAAAGTAGCCGGCCAATTCCGCCGCGAGCGCGAGGTCGGCGTTGAGCAAACCGAGACCGCGCGTGAGATAAGCGAGTGCGCTCGTCAGAACAATGATGCAGCCAAGATCGACCGCGCAGGCCAGAAAACGCGTCAGCGGACTCGCCAGCAAAAGGGAGAAGGTGATCCCCTCGGGCGTGTGCACGCGGAGCGTGTTATGGCGGGAGAGGAGCATCGAGACGCGGCCGGCCGGCCCAGCCGAGATACAACGACAACAACGCCAGCTCGATCAGACCGAAGGTAATTTTCAACTCATAGGGCAGGATCGGCTCATGAAATTGCGAAAAGAAGGCTTCCACCACCCCGGCCCACACCAGCATGAGTCCGAGCCCGCTGATGAGCGTCAACAAATCCTGCGAAATCGAACGCAGGCGCGCGCGCAACGGAGCCCGGCTGCGCCATCCTAACAAAGCCGCGCCCAGGACAAACCCGGCCTGGCCCGCCACCAGGATGGCCGGTATCTCAATCGAGCCGTGCGGCAGCAGCCAGCCGAGAAGAAACTTCGTCTGGCCGGCCAGAACGTAATCGGCCGCAACCGCGCCGAGGATGATCCCGTTGTAAAAAAGGAGGAGGGCGGTGCCGAGGCCCGCGGTCATTCCCAGCGCGAGCGTCAAAAGCGAGACGCGAATATTATGCGTCATCAGGAAAGCCGAGAAAGTGGAGTGCTGGCCGCCGAGCCGGTCTTTTTTAGCGGTTTCCTCCCGCGCGACGCGCTCGCCCGGCGTTTCGTGTGGAAGATCGAACGGGAGGAGAACGTCACGCGCATCCGGATCGAAACGCAACGCGGCCGCACCGAAGCCGGCCCCCGTCAGCATGATCGCCAGCGAAAGCGCAAAGGCCCGGAGATGGCGCCGAAAAGCATTGGGGAAGCCGGAGAAAAACCACCGGCGAAACGAGCGGCTCCGTCCGCCTTCGCGCGATTCGTGAATCTCGCCGTGGGCGCGACCCACGAGCGACTCGAGATAACCGCAGATCTCCGGCGAAAAGGCGAAGGTCGAAAGCCTGGCCAGATCGGCGGAAGTCTTTTCATAAAGGAAATGAAAGCGCCGCGCTTCCGGCAAAGTCATGCGGCGATACGGGTCGTTCTCCATCCTTTGGAGAATCGCCTCCAGCTCGCGCCAAACCTCGCGTTCCTGCGCGACGAATTTCGCCACGTCGATGATCATATGAGCTGACGCTGTTTCACCTGGAGATACTGCGCCACCACCTCGGGGGTGAGGCTCGAATGATCGACGAGCGAGAGCCGCACGCCGTGATGATGGAGGCGTTTTCCGAGCTCGCTCAATTCGTGCCAGACGAGATGGCCGCCGAGCCGGCGGTAAATTTGCGCGACGTTCTCGACGCCCTCACCGGCAAAGAGCGGATTCGCTTCCGGCGGCCGCAGCATGTTGACCATGACCAGATGCTGACGCGCGAGCAGATCGATACTTTCCATGAACCCGGCGGCCAGCGCCGGATCGTCCAGCGCGGTCAGAAAGACGAGCAAGGCGCGCCGGCGCAAACGCAGCCGGAGAAAGGTGAAAAGGTCGCTGAAATCAGGCGTGACCTGGGCGGGCTGCAAGCGGTAGAGCGTGTCGCGACAGAGATCGTAATGGGCCTTGCCATTTTTCGCACGGACGAAACTTTGCACCTTGTCGGTGAAAATCGTCAGGCCGAACAAATCGCTTCGCTGCCCGGAGGCCAGGCAAAGAATGAGGGCGCAATTGATGAAGTGTTCCAGGATCGGCACACCGCCGGCCAGACGCGCGCTGAGACGGGAAGCATCCAGCACGACGTAGACTTCCTGCGTGCGCTCGACCTGAAAAACCTTCGTGACCGGCCGGCCACGCTTGGCCGTCGCCTTCCAGTGCACGTCGTCCACGCTGTCGCCCGTGATGTAATCGCGCAGTTGCTCGAAGTCCCGCCCTTTCCCCACTTGCCGGACCGGCCGGGCGCCGGGATTGCCGCGATGGAGGAAAATGGCGGCCAGGTTTTGACGCTCGGAAAGAAGATCAGGATAAACGCGCAGCTCCGCGGCCACGGGCAACGTTTGCCGGATGTTCCAAAGGCCAAGAGCGGAAGGTGTTTCCACGGCCACGCGCTCGAGGACGAACCGGCCGCGCTGCGAAGGCGTAAGCGCGATCGAGACGCTCGCGGCGGTTTTGGGCGGGAGCCGAACGCACCATTCCTCCTCCGGCGCGACGATTTCGGGAAGAAACTCGATCGCCAGACGAAGCGCCAGGCTTTGCTCGCCCCGGTTCTCCGTCCGAATCTCGAGCGATCCCTCCCGCCCCTTCGCCAAACGAAGCAGCTCGGGAAATTGCACGCTTAAGTGGCTCAAGCGCTCGCGCGAAAAGACCGCGTCCGCGGAGGCGGCGAGGACGAACGCAACCAGCAGGCAGGCACATGCAAGAGCCGCGCCCGGGTAAAGAACCAGAAGCGTCATCGCCGGCCAGGCGACGATCGCGAAGACCCAGAGCAATCGTGCGCGCGGCGCAATCATCGCGGCACGCTGACTTCGGCGAGAACTTTCGTGATGACTTCGCTCACGCCCAACCCTTCGATCTCAAATTCCGGCCGCAAAACCAGACGATGATCGAGAATCGGACCCGCCAGCGCCTTGATATCATCCGGCGTGACAAAATCCCGGCCTTCAATCGCCGCGCGCACCCGGCTGCCGAGGAGCAAGGCTTGCGTCGCGCGCGGCCCCGCACCGACCAGCACACTCTCGTGCGCCCGGGTGGCCCGCACGATTCCCACCAAATAGTCGAGCAGCTCCGGCCGCACCGTGATGCGATCGAGCTCGCCCCGCAGCTCGCTCAACTCTTCCTGGTGGACGACAGCTTCGACGGCGCCGCTTTCCAGGATCGCCTCGGGCGAGTCCGCCTGCACCAGCATCCGTTCGGCTAATTGCCGCTCCTCCTCGGCCGAGGGAACGGTCATCGCGATCTTGAGCATGAAGCGATCTTTTTGCGCCTCCGGCAGCGGATAAGTCCCTTCGAATTCGAGTGGGTTCTGCGTGGCAAAGACGGTGAAGTTCGGCGAAAGCGCGTGCGTCTCGCGATCGATCGTGACGTGCCGTTCCTGCATCGCCTGAAGCAGGGCCGACTGTGTTTTGGCCGGCGCGCGATTGATTTCGTCCGCGAGGAGGAAGGTGGTAAAAATCGGTCCCGGCACGAGGGAGAACTCGTTGCGCTGGAGATTGAAGATGCTGGTTCCGGTAATGTCCGCGGGCATCAAGTCCGGCGTGAATTGAATGCGATTGAACTCGCCGCCCAGGACACGGGCGAGGGTGCGAACGAGAAGCGTTTTTGCCACGCCGGGGACGCCTTCGATCAGGGCGTGCTGGTTGGTGAAGATGGCCATGAGAGCGTGATCGATGACCTCTTTCTGGCCGATGATCACTTTCGCGATCTCGTGGCGGGCGCGGACCAGGGTGGCGTTTAGTGTGTTGGTTTCCATTTCTTGGGGCGCAGGAGCTCGGTGATTTTGTTGTAGGCTGTGACAGGATGATCATTCTCGATCGCGGCGGAAAGGGCGCCGAGGTCTGGCGCGCGATTTCCCTTCGAAGAACGCGCGGATTTTGTCCATTCGTCGAGGCAGACGCGGAGAAGCTCTTTGGGCGCCGGACCGCGGCGGAGGAGATGCACGAAACCGGAGAAAGAATCCCGGCCGCTGACGATTTCATCCGCGCGGCGGGCGCTGCTGCGCGGAGCCAGGGTGAAGGTGGTGTTCCGCCAGAGCCAAAGCACTACGAGAATGAGGAACCCGGTGGCAAATCCGCCCAGGCCGTGCCGGCGCAGCAGCGTCGCCACACCGGGCCGCTCGCGGATATTCAAGTGCGACTCGTCGAAAATAATGTGGCGAGCCGAACCAACCAGCCACGCCAGCAAGGCCGGAGCCCGCTCGAGGAGGAGAGCTTCGTTGCTCACGAAATAGGAATCGCTCGCGAGGACGATGGAGCCGGCGCCGAGCGATCGCTCGAGCACGACCGGACCCCGCTCACATTGGTAAATCGTGCGCCAGGCGTCACTTTTCGGCCGGAAAAAAATCCCGGAATGCCAGCTCAGCTCTTTTTCCAGCGGGAGCGAGCTTTGATTCGCAGCTAAATCATCTTCGTCATTGCGATCTGTTCCCGTCTCCACCTCCCATTGCAGGAGAGCATCCTTGAGGGAAACGCGCCTTGGCGTCGGCTCCGCCGTCGCGCTTGGACTCGGAGGGGGTGTTGCGGTCGCAGCCTTCTGTTTCGGCGGCGCCTCGTAGCCCGGGAAAAACGTGAGCACGAGCCGCCCGCCTGTTTGAAGAAAATGATCCAGCCTTTCCCATTCCTTTTTCGAGAAATCCACGCCCTTCGCGCCCAGGAAAAAAAGGACAGTCCCTTCGCCCCGGCCGAGATGGTCGAGCTTGCGTTCGTTCCGGACGGTGGTGAACGCCGGCAAAGCGCGCAGGCTCTCATAAAAAACCTTTGCCCCAAGCGGATCGGCCCGCAGGGATGAGTAGGGTGGAAAGACGTCGCCGACGGAGAAGCGAAGCTGAATCAGCCTAACGAGTCCAAAGCAAAAGCCCGCCAGGAGGAGGACCGCGGCGAGTTGGGAAAAGCGGCGGCCGCTCAGCATGCGCGAATTTGCTCGAGGTTGTTTTCGAAGCGCGCCAGGCCTTCGCGATCGATTTCATGCCGGCCATACCAAACGCGTTCCACGATCGCGATATTCTGGCCGAACGCTTCCAGCAAAGGCGGCCGGTCCCGCGCTTTGCGCCGCAGTTCGGCCTGGTAATCCCGATTCGACTTGTGCCGCGCGAGAACCAGAATTTCCCGCCGCGCGAGGTGCGCCAGTCCGGCGAGGAAGAAAGCCCGCAGGGCAAGGCGCAACTCCCCGAGCGCAAGATGGGTGCGGGCGAGGGCGAGCCATTCATCCTCGGGCAGCAAATCCGCGGTCACGCTCTCATCGGTCAAGTCAGGCCCTGGCATTGCGGCCGGGGAGAGTGAAAGGACGATCCGGCGCCGGCGCCGTTGCCGAACGGCTTGCACGAGAAGGGCCAGGGCCGCGATGGCGAGAAACACGAGCAGCGCCGTCATCCAGAACCGCGACGACGTGTACCACCCGCGCGTCCCCCCACTGTCCGGTGACAAATTGCGCGGAGCGAATTGCCGGTCCATCCATTCGCCGATCGCCTTGAAAATGCGTTTGATTACTCGACCCGTCGCCTTCAGAAAACGGCCGATCGCGTCGACGAAAGGCCACTTGCCTTTTGCCTCAGCTTTCTCCGTCTGGCGTGGAAGTTTCCAACTGAACTCGGGCCGTTTTACCGTCTCATCGATCGATTGGTTCAACTCCGCGGCATAGAGCGCGGCGGGAGGCGCGCCCGGCGCGGCGCAGACTGGTGAAGTCGACAGGAGGGCGGCGAGCAGGAAGGTGGTGACCGCGGCCTTGAGGCGCGGAAGGGCGTGCAGCTCGGCCGCGAGATCCTCGCCTGAGCGCAGCGATTCGCCATGGAAGCAACGCAAGGTGTAGATCGCCTTCCGGAATGGGTCGCAAACCAGATAGGTCAGGACGGAAATGACGGCGAAGAAGGTCGTATTGAAGATGCTGCCCGTGCTTCGGGTAAGGAGGGTTTCAACTCCGAGAAACATCTTGAGCAACTGCGGCACGAGCGCCACAACAATGGCGACGTTGAGAAAGACGACCCCGACAAGCAATAGATAAATCGACAAGGCACAGTGATTCTGCCGCGGCCAGAAGCGGGCTTGCCCCCACGCTTTGGCGATGAATTTGCGCAGCGCCTCATCGCGCCCCAGCACGGTCGCGTTTTCATAGAAGGCCCAGACCCAGCCAAAAGGGATGGTGGCGAGTGCGGCCAGGGGCAGGACAAACAATTTACTCGGTTGCACGATCGCCTGGTAGAGCGCAATCGAGATCAAACGCGATGCCGTCAGGCGATCGTCCGGGACCCGCGCCAGTCCCACGCGCAGTTTCCGGGCAAAGACAGCCTGGCCGCATTTCATCCAAACAAAAAGCAGCGCCACGCCTAACGAGGCTTCGGCGCGGTGTTGATAAGCGAGCGCATTCCAGCTCATGTCCGTCCAGAAATAAAGGAGCCCGAAGAGGAAGGGCAGGGTGCCGAGCAGATACCAGGCAAAAACATCCAGCGGGGTCGAGCGGAGCAATTCGACCGCTTCCTCCATCAAGTCGAGCGTGGGCCGCTCCTGCCCGCGCCGTTTCATTCGATGGAAATATTTTCCCAGATGCTGCCTTCGTGCACGGAGGCCGGCAACCGCATCAACCCCTGGGCGACGAGATCGAAGAACCACCACGCCAGACACAGGCCGAGCACGGCGGCAAGCGCGCGGCCGAGAGGACTGAAGCGCGAACGGCCCGGCGCCCGCACCCGCAGCCCGGCCGCCAGGCAACTGGCACAGAGAACGCGATCATCGTGCTCCGAGACGCATTCGCGGCAGAAAAAACGGCTGCACTCCGGGCATCGCGCCGCCGCTTCCCGGTCAGGATGGTGAACGCAGCGTTGAGCGCGGGAGACTTTCATGCCGCCCCCGCCGCTTCCATTCGCCCTCGCTGGGTAAGGATCGCAAAGCATCCGAGCAAAGCGACCGCGGCGCAAAAGGCGCCGCAGATCCAAAGCATGGCATTAAAGCCCGGTAGGTCCCCGAACGCGCCCAAGGGAACCACCTGCGTCGCAAACGGGTTCGGCGGCGGGCCATCCTTCCTGGTCGTTTGGACTGTATGGATGGTGGAGAACACGAAGTAGGCGATAGGCAAAACGATCGAATGTCCTATGACCGAAATCCAAACGAAGACACCGGGCCGAGCCGGCAAACGATAGCGGCGCTGTAGCACGAGGACGACAATCCCCACCGGCAAGTTAGCCAGGAGAGCCGCACAAGCGGCATATCTCAGCGGCGCGGAAGGCTGGAGCCCGGCCCAGATCGCGACGGCGCCGCTGAGCGCCAATATGGCAAAGACGGCGGCGTGGAGCCAGCGGCCGCGGGTGACCGGTTTCTCGCCGGGGAGCGGGGGCGGGACCGAGGACCTGGGCGGCTGAATGACTGGAGCCAGAGGCTGAACCTGGGTTTCGAGCGGGGCGGCCAGGGCGATTTGCGCCTGCGCAGCTGCGATGTTTTGGAATAGTCGATCCACCACGCGAAGAGCTTTTCGCACTCGCCGAATCGGGAGTGCCCGGGTTTGGACCCGGGTTTGCAATTGCGTTACGCAGGTCGTCCCGAGCGAAATATTCAAGATCAGGAGCAGGGCAAAGATTCCAGCAAAGATACCCGAAAACCAATGGAGTCCCGGTTTCACGCGGATGACGGCCAGGCAAACGAAAAGTCCCAGGCCGAGCGCTACGTTCCAGAAGATGCCGCGAGTGGTCTGGCGGACCGTGATCGCCTCGATGTCGGCAAAATAAAATCGGTGGTAGTTCTCCATGAATACGGTGGAAGAACGCAGGAGCAGGTGATCGGCCGCGGCATGGAGTGAAATCCGTCCTCCGCTCACGAAACCAAATTTATGGCCCGAGGCCAGTCGCCGATACAGACGGGGCGGTTTCATTTCACGCCGCGCTCCTTGCCCGGGCAAAAATAAAATAGACCAGCAAAGCCCAGCCGCACAGTTGCCCAAGCGCAATGAGAAACGCGAAAACGAAGCGGATCCTGGTGCGGGGCAGGATGCTGAGCGGTCGCCGCCAGTATCTGATGACAACAAAGAGAGTCGCGGGCGCGGTCAGAATAGTCACCGGCCACATCAAGATGGGAACGATGGAAAGTGTGAGCGCAAGACTGTCAAAAAGGATGCGCCGGTTCTCAATGTTCTCGAGTTTCCGTTTCCGTTTCCCGATTTCAAGACAGGCGGGACAGCGATGGCTGCCGGCCATTTCCACGTCGCAGAGGGCGCACAAGAATCTCCCGCAATTGTCGCAGGCGACGACGGCCTGCTTCAAGGGATGATAGAAGCAACTCGCATCGTTGCTCTCGAGGGCAGGCAAAGCCGCGTTGGATGTGGTCACCCGGTTGAGCGCGGGAAAGACAAAGACGCGCTGTGATTCCAGACAGCTCGGGCAGTCAAGAAATACTGCCGCGCGGGCAAAGTCCGAGGGAAGATTCCGTCCGCAGCCGGAACAGGCCACCTGCCCGGCGCTCATGCGCGGCGCCGGATGACGCGCGTGTTACAAATGCGATCGTGCAGCGCGCGTTTTTCCTCGTCGAAGGCAGCCATGATGTAACCGATATAGACAATGATGCCGCTGAGGATCTCCGCGAAGAACCGCCCGCAGGCCACACCGTAGCCAATCTTCCCCCCGGTGGGAGTCACCACCCGCAAGCCGCACGCCATTTTGCCGACGGTCGCGCCGTACTTGCCCAGGAGCCAGACCGTGTAACCGAGTTGCAAAACGAAGCCGACGAACCAGCCGACCAAGAAAAGGATCATCGACGTCTCGGGATCCTGGGACAAGGCCGCCCCGCCATATTGCAACCCATAACTCGGAACGCTCACAATGACGCCGTCCACGAACTTCGCGAGAAACCGGATCCAAAATCCGGCGTACTCCATTTCGCCTCGCGGCTCGATTCCCTCCTTCACTTTCTGAAAGAAGAGGGGCTTGCAATTCGGACAAACCCAGACGCCCTCGTATCGCACCATTTCGCTCGTGGAAAAGGTCTGGCCGCATTCAACGCAGCGCGCCGACCCGGCGCCCTCGCCCGTCGCCTGCGCGCCCGCCTCGCCCAGCGGCGCCCAGTTTTCCCATCCGTCCCGCCAGACTTGCGTGTCGGCGGTGATGCGGCCGGCGCGAATCAGCTCGTTGAATTCCGCTTCGCTAACCGGTCCCCGGCGTTCGTTATTTTCCGCGTAGTACCATTCCATATTCCGGCTGGGAGGGAGCGTAACCAAGAGCCGGAAACGGGCCAGACAATATTCAGCGCTCGGCCAAAGAAAATGCCGCGCGCATCGCCTCGAACGTATTCACCGGCTGCCGCAGCCGATAATGTGCGCTAGATTTGCGACGCTTTGAGCAGATCCACGTTCGTGATCCAGCGTGTGACTGCGCCGTCAGGCCTGCCGGTCGCCGTGACAAAGACGTCGCTGCAATTCGGAATGCCCTCCATGTCGGTTTTGGCTTGTCCGGCAGTAGCGTCGGGGCCGACCGTGACGAAACTATTTTTGGGAAGATACGCTACCTTCCCGAACAGATCTTTGAGCGTGTATTCTTTCGTTTCCTTCTTCTCGTCTTTCTTCTCAACTAAAAAGGCGTTGAAGGTGCTTCGATGCAAAACCATATAGGGGAGATCGCCGGCAAGTAATACTGGAAGCCGCTCATACTGCTTGTCCTTCTTGCTTTCCTCGGTGAATCCCGCATCAACTATATCGAGCGTGACATCTCCTGGGTTTTTGCTCTGCTCGGCATCAAGGACCAGCGCCTTGAACTCCGCCCTTGGTATGCCCAAGGCGCTAACCATGGTGGCGTTCAACTTATCCTTTGAAGTCAGGGCTTTGGCTGCGCTGGCTACGCTACGAGTGGCCGCTTCGAAGTTGTCCTTGCCAAAGTAAAAGGCGAGAACCGTGCCGACCCAGCCGGCCACGACCGGCAGAAGGGTGGCGAGTAGGTATTTCGCGATATCAAAGAAAAGCGCTATGCCATTTTCCGGGCTTCTCAGCGCGTTAAAACCGGCAAAGAGAAGCGTGATCGCGGCCACGGCACCAACAAAAATAAGCGCTACGGTAGTTACCCTCTGCGCCAGCCGACTGCGAAAGATGGCATCGGTGCTGGATTGAGCGGCGGCTTGGTCATCTGCCATATTATTACCTTCTTTCATGAGTTACGTCTTCGATCTTCTAGCTGCGACGAAGACCATCTCGGGCGACTGTTCAACGCTCTATCCATGGCGCCGAACAAACGGGAACTACGGGTAGACTGCGCCAACCTGCTTTTGCGCCTGCCTGAATTTCGACTCCTGGTCTTTGCCATTTTGGGGCGACCGATGTGTATGACAAACGTCGTTGCTGTTGTCACGAATCTTTTTCAAGGGAGATTTTTTAAGGCAGATCCGAATTGACGGGTCCCGCACCGTCTGCCCGACTCGCGATGACTCAGCGGGGCAACGATCCGCCTACAGCAGGAGCGCTGCGCGCATCACATCGAGCGGCGCTTTGCGTCCGAACCAGATTTCGAACGAGAGCGCGCCTTGATGCAGGAGCATGGAAAGGCCGTTCGCTGCCAATGCCCCCGCGTCGGCCGCCGCCGCCAGCAGCGGCGTTCGCGTTGGCGTGTAGATCGTGTCGTAAACCATCAAATGCGGCGCAAGCAAAGACGCAGGCAATAACGGGGGGTCCGATCGCTTCATTCCCACCGAGGTGGCGTTGACGACAAGATCGGTATTGGCCAGTTGAAAACGGAGGGAGGTTTCATCCCACGGCACCGCCTGCAAGCGCGCGACCGGACCCAGCACACGCGAGCCCGCAAAGTAAGGCGCCAGTTCGCTCGCCAATTCCTGCGCTTTCTCGCGCGTCCGGTTCACCAGGACCAGGCGTTCGCAATTTTCCAGGGCGCATTGCACGGCAATGGCGCGGCCTGCTCCGCCGCCCGCTCCCAGAAGCAGGACGCGAAGGTCACGAAGATCGACGGAGAATTCGCTCCGAATGGCGTGGAGGAAACCGGGGCCGTCGGTACTGGAACCGAGCAGCTTTCCCCCATCGACCAGCAGGGTATTGATGGCCCCGCTCTTGCGCGCGGCGTCGTCCACCTCGTCCACCAAAGAGAGCGCGGCTGTCTTGTGCGGGAGCGTCAGGTTGATTCCGACAAAGTTCAGGCGGCGAATCATGTCCAGGGCCGTCGCCAGCTCTTCCGCGGCGATTTGGAACCGCCCGTAACATTCGCTCAGCCCCAGGCTCTCCAGCGCGGCATTTTGCATTTGCGGCGAAAGCGAATGCGCCACGGGATCGCCCAGGACGCCGAGGCGAACGGGCGCTTTCCCCTTCCCGTCCCAGTTTTTCAGATCGGCCAGCGTGTAAACTTCTTTCATTCCGTTCCGAGACAGTGCCTCAAGGAGCGTCGGTTTGAAACCGCCGGTTTTTTCGGCCGGCGGTTGCAAACCGCCGCTCCTTGGGAAGTGGATCGAGCGCTCCGCGCTCGATGCCAAATAATGGCGGCGAAGCCGCAAATCGAAACATCGCGCGACGGAGCGCACGATCCACCGGGCGAAGAACGCCTCACGCTCCTGGTCCTGCCGCGGCACTAGTTGTCGCCCTCCGCATTCGTCTGCTACTGTCGCGCACGAGAATGACGACGCCGAACGAGAACACGCCCGCCCCTCCCTCCGATTTCATTCGGGACGTCGTGGCGGATGATCTTCGGTCCGGAAAGCATAAGAAGATTTGCACCCGGTTTCCGCCGGAACCGAACGGTTATCTCCACATCGGACATGCGAAATCGATCTGTCTGAATTTCGGCATCGCACGGGAGTTTGGCGGGACTTGCAACGTCCGGATGGACGACACCAACCCGACCAAGGAAGAAGCCGAATACGTCGATTCCATCATGTTCGACGTGAAATGGCTCATCGATGGATGGGCGAGCGAGCGCCTGGGCCGGGCTCCAGGCTACGCCTCCGATTATTTCGACCAGCTTTACGAATATGCCGTCGAGCTCGTGCGAAAGGGCAAGGCTTACGTCTGCGATATGACGCCCGAAGAGACCGACGAGTATCGGCGAATCGGTAAGGAAAGCCCGTTCCGGAACCGCTCCACCGATGAGAATCTCGATCTGCTCACGCGGATGAAAGCCGGGGAATTTCCCGATGGCGCGCGCACCTTGCGGGCGAAAATCGACATGAGCGCGCCGAACATGTGGCTGCGCGACCCCGTGCTCTACCGCATCCGGCACGCCGAGCACCATCAGACCGGCAACAAGTGGTGCATTTATCCGATGTACGATTGGGCCCATACCCTGAGCGATTACATCGAAGGAATCACGCATTCCGTTTGCACCCTGGAATTCGAAGTGCATCGGCCGCTCTACGATTGGTTCCTGCAATCGCTCGATCTCCCCCACCCTCTTCCGCACCAATACGAGTTCGCGCGGCTCAACCTCAACTACACCGTCATGAGCAAGCGCAAGCTCCTCCAGCTCGTGAACGACGGACTCGTAAACGGCTGGGACGATCCACGCATGCCGACCATTTCCGGACTGCGACGCCGGGGCATGACCGCGAGCGCGTTGCGCACTTTTGCCTACAACATCGGCATCACAAAATATCCGAGCATCACCGATGTTGCCGTGCTCGAGCATACCGTGCGTGAGGAGTTCAACCGGACGGCGCCCCGGCGCCTGGCCGTGCTTCGACCGATTAAGGTCGTGATCACGAATTACCCTGAAAACCAGGTCGAAGAACTCGAGGCGGTGAACAATCCGGAGGATCCCAGTGCCGGTTCGCGCAAGATTCCGTTCAGCCGCGAGTTATTCATCGAGAGCGCCGATTTCATGGAAGCGCCGCCGCCGAAATATTTTCGTCTGAAACCGGGCGGCGAAGTGCGGCTCAAATACGCCTTCATTATCAAATGCGACGAGGTGGTAAAAGATGGCGCCGGCAAAGTAATCGAGCTGCGTTGCACGGCTGATCTCGAGAGCAAATCCGGCGGCGCGACTTCGAGCCGCAAGATCAAGGGCACGATTCACTGGGTGAGCGCCCCGCACGCGATCGACGCCGAAGTGCGCCTTTACGATCGGCTTTTCACCGTTCCCGAGCCGGACGCCGATGGCGACTTCAAGTCCTTTTTGAATCCGAACTCCCTGGAAGTGGTGGCTGCCAAATGCGAACCGTCGCTGGCGGAGGCTGATCCAGGAGTGCGCTACCAGTTCGAGCGGCTGGCCTATTTCGCGCTCGATCCCGACTCGCAGCCGGGCAAGCTGGTCTTCAACCGCACGATCACGTTGAAAGATACGTGGGCGAAGGAAGTGAAGAAGCGGTAGCGTCCGCAAGGAAACTCTGGGTAGCGCACGCGTCTCGCGTGTCTGGCAATGGCGTCTCGCCATTGCGAACTTCATGGGCGCAACATGCGGCAGGAAAGTTCGTTTCGGCGAGACGCCGAAACCCGACACGCGAGACGCGTGCGCTACCCAGGCAGCAGAGCGAGCGCTCGATCGAGGCGTGCGAGCACTCTTTCCTTCCGCAAAATTTCCAGCAGGTGGTAGAGGCTGGGCCCGGCATTGCTGCCGGTGACGGCGAGACGCGTGGGATGCACCAGCGCTCCGACTTTTATTTCGAGTTGTGAGGCGGTTGCCTTCAAAGCCGCTTCCAAACTTGTCGCGTGAAAGTTTTCCAGCGCGGCAAAGGCTTCCCGGACGGCGAGAAGGCGCGGCTTATTCTCCGGCACGAAATGTTTTGCGACACCGTCGAGATTGTATTCGAAATCGTCGTTGAAATAGAACCCGCAATAGCCAGGAAGCTCGCTGAAGATTTTGAACTTTCCTTTGCAGGTCTCGAGCGCGGCGTGGATGTAGTCAGCGGAGAATCCAGAGAGGTTGACGCCCGCTCTTTCCAAAGCCAGCCGCGCCAGATCATGGAAGCGATCGTCACTTAACTCGCGGACATATTCGCCGTTGAGCCAGGTGCATTTGTCGAGGTCGAATGAAGCGTTCTTGCGGTGGATTTTCTCGAGATCGAACAGACGCACGACTTCGCCGATCTCCAGTTTTTCGCGGTTGTCTTTCGGCGACCAGCCGAGCAGGCAGAGATAATTGCGCACCGCCTCTGGAAGATAGCCTCCTTCGATGTAGGTGTTGAGGCTCGCGCCCTGGTCGCGCTTGCTCATCTTGGAGCCGTCCTTGTTTAGAATGAGTGGGATATGGCCGAAACGCGGCAGCGCTGCGCCAAAGGCACGATAGAGCTGCACATGCTTCGGCGTATTTGAGAGATGATCCTCACCGCGAATGACGTGCGAGATCCGCATCTCAATGTCATCCACGACGTTCACGAAATGGAAGATCCACGAGCCGTCGGGGCGGCGAATGGTCATGTCGGGATTCGTCTCGGCGCTGGCCATGTCGAACTCAATGCGGCCACAGATGACGTCGTCGACGACAACTTTTTCGCGCGCGAAACGAAAGCGGGTGGAACCCGCGTCGTCGTAAACGCGGTCGGCCGCCCGGAGTTTTTCCAGGTAACTTTGATAGATTTCTTCGCGCTCGCTTTGGAAGTACGGGCCGAAGTCTCCGCCGGCTTGCGGTCCTTCATGCCAATCCAGTCCCAGCCAGCGCAGCCCATCGTAAATGGCGCGCGCGGCTTCCTCCGTGTTGCGGGCACGATCCGTGTCCTCGATTCGCAGAACCAGCGTGCCGCCCGTGTGTTTGGCGTAGATCCAGTTGAACAACGCCGTGCGTGCGCCGCCGATATGAAGATAACCCGTCGGAGATGGAGCGAAGCGAACGCGGACAGCGGAAGGCATGGGAGCGCATTGTAGTCACGGATCGACCCAGATGAAACACGGATTGGTGGATCGGGCGCTCCGTCGCAGGATGTCAATAGTGGCGCCGCAGGCGCATTATTCTCGGCACCGCGCGCGGAGCGCACGATCCACCTAGACGCTTTTCAGCGGCGCTTCGGCGGGGCCGGCGATCACCTTGCCCGCCGGATCGAACCGCGAACCGTGGCACGGACAATCCCACGTCTCTTCGGCCTGGTTCCATCGCACGATGCAACCCATGTGCGTGCACACGGCCGAATGCTTCGTGACCTTGCCGCCGCCATCGCGATAAGCGGCGACCTTCTCGCCATTCAATTTCAGGATCTTCCCCTCGCCCGGCTTCAACGCTCGAACCGATTCGCCTTCCGGTTCCGAGAAGCGGCTCTTGATCAGGTAATAGGGGAAATCCTTGTTCTCGCGCAGATAATCCCAGGCGCCGCCCTTGATCTTCTTGCGGTCGACATCGAACAGCTCGGCCCAGGGATTCTTCGCACCCGCCGCCCAATCGCGCGCCATCATCGCCGTGGCGGTCCCGTAGGTCATTCCGTTGCCGGAAAAACCGGTGCCGAGAAATTGGCCTTCCGCGTTTTCACCGATGAAGGGAAGCCCGTCATTGGTTTCGATCACCTGGCCGGACCAGCGATGGTCGATCTCGGCCTTGGGCAGCAATTCCTTCAACGAATCCTCCAGCCGGCGATAACAGGTCTCGGTATTCGCCGCCTGTCCCGTCTTATGATCTTCGCCGCCGAAGATGGCGTAGTCGAAGTCATCATGGCGATCGAGCCGCAAATAATTGTAGGGATCGTTCGTGTCCCAGAATGACGCGATCGGCACCCCGCCGCGCGGCAATTTCGCTCCGATCACGTAGCTGGTGTAGAGCGCCAGTTTCGTCTGGAGTAACGTGGCGCTGGCCACGCCTGCTTCGCCCACCAGCGGATTGTGCGTCGCGAGCACGACCCGGCTGTAATTGATCCAAGACCCATTCGCTTTCGCGCGGTGCTTTTCGTCGTCGAATTTTGCGACGGCCGTCTCCTCGAAAACATGACTCCCTTTCCCGGGAATCACCGCCGCGAGCGCGGCGAGATATTTTCGCGGGTGAAATTTTGCCTGGTTCGCGAAACGCACGCCGGGCGTTTGCATCTTTGGGACGCTGTCGAGATAGGTCGCGTCAAAACCGAGTTCGCTGGCGAGCTTCGCATCCTCGCGGAAGCTTTCGCGTTCGTCCTTCGTACCGCCGTTGACCGGCGCGTGGAGATAGCCGGGGACACGGGTGAACTCACATTCGATCCCTTCCTTCCGCACCAGCTCTTCGATTTGATCGATCGCCGCCGCGCCCGCGTCCCAAGCCGCCTGGGCGTGATCCCGGCCGAAGTTCTTTACCATCTCGCTGAAGCGCAGGTCGGTGACATGCGTGAGATGCGCGGTGGTGTGGCCGGTATCGATCGTTGCCAGTCTCATCCGCTCGACCACGGCGACCGTCATTCCGGCTTCTTTCAACAGATAAGCAGTCGTTAGGCCGGTGAGGCCGCCTCCGACTACGAGCACGTCGACGGTGATGTCCCCGGACAGAGCTGGGAATTTCCTGATCGTCGCGGTGTCGAGCCAATACGGAGTGGTATTCACGCAATGACTACGTTTTTGCGCGGCGCTCAGGCGGTATTCATTCAATAAAAAGCGTCTTCGCGCGGCGGCGCACGTGCCGGCCCCGCGGAAGGTTCGTTTTTGCCGTCGTTGCTTCAGGATCGAGCAACGCTCGAATCCGTTCGATCAATTCGAAATCGAGGTCGCCGATTCCGTGGGACTGGAGCCATTTGTGAATGATGCGCCGTTGCAAGGCCCGCGGGCGCGCCCGGAGTTCGTGCGTGTCCAACTGCCCGGATTTGGACTCTTTTACCCCCACCAGGCCCTCGAGCCACTCGGCCTCATCCGCGACGATAGTCGCCGCCCGCCAAATGGTGGAGCGCACTTTCCGGCCCAGTTGTTTCTCGATGTAGGGGATGAGCCGGCGGCGCACGCGATTCCGCACGGGCGCCAGAGTTTCGTTGGTGGCATCCTCCCGAAACTCGAGTCGATACGCTTTGACGTAGCGATCGATTTCTTCGCGCCAGACCCCCAGGAACGGCCGGACGATCCTGAGTTCCGTTCCGGAAATTCGGCGCGAAGTGATCTCGCGCATCCCGCTGAAACCCGCCGGGCCGGCGCCGCGAAATAAGTTCATCAAAAAAGTCTCAACAAGATCATCCGCGTGATGCCCGAGAAAGATTGTGTAGCATCGGCGGCGACGCGCGATTTTCGCAAAGAACTCGTAACGCGCCATGCGTCCCGCCGTTTCCAACGACAGCCTGGACTTGCGGGCAAGCGCGCCAACATCGGTTCGGCCAGGCTCAAACTTGCACTGGAGCTTCGCGGCCAGGCGTTCGACGAATTTCGCATCGGCCTTGCTGGAACGTCCGCGCAATTGATGATCGAGATGGCAGACAATGAGCCGGCGATAGCCAAGAGCGTTGAGCTGATGCAGAAGCGCGACCGAATCACGCCCGCCGGAGACGCCGATAAGGTATGCTTGGTCCGGCGGAAACTGCTCGAGAATCTTCAGTTGAAAACCAGGGTCTTTGGTTCGGCTCTGCGGCATTGTCCGAATGTAGAGGCACTCGTGACGAGCGCCCAGCCAACAAACAGGCGCTGCCGCGGCGAGCGCCTCTACCATTCTCTCTCGTTCCCAAGTGCAACTTGGGACCGAGGGTGCAGCGCTGATCGTGGCGTGGGGCGAGATAAATAATGAGGATTTGACAATGAATGAACGTTCATTCATTAGTGCAGCCTAATGCCTGTCAGTTCTTTAGACCCTGCCCTCGAACGCCGCGAGCAAATCCTTCGGGCCGCGATGATTTGCTTCGCCAAGCGAGGCTTTCATCAGACCAGCATGCACGATATCAGCGCGGAGGCCGGGATCAGCGTGGGGCTCATCTACAGGTATTTTGAGAACAAAGATGCCGTGATCTCCGCGATGGCGGAAGAGCACAAGCGCGAAATCCACGAGGTGCTCGAACGGGCGCGCCTGGCTCCCAGCCTGCTCGAAGCCTTCGAAATTATTTTCACCTGGGACTGCTGCGATAACGCGCCGCACGTTGTCTCGGCTTTCGTCGTCGATCTTTTTGCGGAAGCCGGACGCAACCCGGGTGTGGCCGATCTCGTGCGAGACGTCGCCCGGACCGCGATGGACGGCGTGACCGATCTGATTGCGCGCTCTCCTGAAGCGAACCACCTGCCCTATGATCTTCAGCCACGCGAGATCGCCGAAATGATTTTCGCCGTGAATGACGGCATGCTGATGCGCGACGTGCTTACGCCGAATCGAACCAGCGCGGAACGGCGGGAACGCCAAACGCAATTCGCGCGCAACCTGTGGCGGCTGCTCTTTAGCGGGAAGCCTGAAGCAGTCTGTGCGTAAGACTTTATGAATCCAAAAAGGCCAAAATGGAAATCTCGCGGCCCGGTCTTCAAGGTCGTCCTCGGGATCCTCGCCGTGGTGCTCGTGATCGGGGGCATTAAGGCGCTGCAAATCCGGGCGATGGTGGCTAGCGGCGCGGCGGGCGGACCGCCGCCAGAATCAGTTGCGGCCACGGACGTAGTGCAAAAAGACTGGCAGCCCGTCATCCGCTCGGTCGGGAGCATTTCGCCTGTCCAGGGCGCGATGCTTGGCGCCGAGCTTCCGGGCATTGTCGCTGAGATCGCCTTCAAGAATGGCGCCGACGTTAAGAAAGGCGACCTGATGGTTCGCCTCGCCAGCTCTCAGGAGGAGGCCCAACTGCGCTCGGCGGAGGCGGAGGCGGAATTGGCGAAATCGGGTCTCGAGCGCGCTCGCGACCTCCGGGTCCGGAACGTCGTTTCACAGGCGGAATTCGACGGTGCGGAAGCAAGGTTCAAACAGCAAATCGCCGCGGTGGACAATATGAAGGGCCGGATGGAAAAGCTGACGATCCGCGCGCCTTTCGATGGCAAGGCCGGGATTCGCCTGGTCAACGTGGGCCAAACCGTCAACGCCGGTTCCCCTATCGTGGCGTTGCAGGCGATCGACCCGGTTTATGCCGATTTTACCTTGCCTCAACAGCGGTTAAGCGAGTTGCGAGAAGACCTGGATGTGGTCGTTCGCACCGATGCCTATCCTGACCGGCAGTTCGCGGGGAAATTGACCGCGTTGAATTCGATGATCGATCCGGTGACGCGGAACGTGACCTTGCAGGCCACGCTCGCGAACCCGGAACAACTTCTGAAGCCCGGCATGTTTGCGAAGGTGGAGGTCCTGCTGCCGCAAAAAAATCCGACTCTCGTGATTCCGGCGACCGCGGTTTCCTATGCGCCGTTCGGCGATTCCGTTTATGTGATCGAAAACAAGCCGGATCCTAAGACCAACAAGGAAACGACCACGGTGCGGCAGCAGTTCATTCGCATCGGCGAAACGCGGGGCGATTTCGTGGGAGTGACGACCGGATTGAAACCGGGGGAGAAAGTGGTGAGCGCCGGCGTTTTCAAACTTCGAAATGGCATGGCCGTGCAAATCAAGGAAGACGTCGCCCCGAAGCCCGAGGAAAACCCGCGGCCGGCTGACGCGTGAAAATGGATAGACGCGCGAATTTTGTCATCCTTTTCGGGGAGCGCACGCGCCCACGCGTGCTGATTTCGGCGCCCTCGCCGAAATATTGTGAACGGGCTCCGCGCCGAGAGAAAAGAAAAGTTCGTGATGGCGAGGGCGCCATCACCAGCACGCGAGGCGCGTGCGCTCCCCGGCGATGAAATTCACCGACATATTCATTCGCCGGCCCGTGCTCGCGTTTGTGGTTAGCCTCGTCATCCTGATCGCAGGGGCGCAGGCCTGGCGCACCCTCACCGTCCGGCAGTATCCAAGGAGCGAGAACGCCTCCATTACCGTCCGGACCGTTTACGTGGGCGCGAGCGCCGAACTGGTGCGCGGCTTCATCACCACCCCGATCGAGCGCTCGATGGCTGGCGCCGATGGCATTGATTTCCTCAGTTCGGAGAGCGCGCAGGGCATGTCCACGATCACCGCGCGGCTAAAGCTGAATTACGATTCCCACAAGGCGCTCGCGGAAATCAGCTCGAAGATCGACCAGGTCCGCGGTGATTTGCCGCCGGAAGCGGAGGTGCCGATCATCAACCTCGAATCGGCCGATTCGCAATTCGCTTCCGCCTATCTGAGTTTCAGTTCCGATATTCTCGAGGCGAACGAGATCACCGATTATCTCAATCGCGTCATTCAGCCGCGGCTCACCGCGGTGGAAGGAGTGCAGCGCGCGGACATTCTCGGTGGCCGCACCTTCGCGATGCGGGCCTGGTTAAAACCGGACCGCATGGCTGCGCTCAATGTCAGCCCGTCGCAAGTGCGGGAGGCCCTGGCGGAAAACAACTTCCTGAGCGCGCTCGGAAGCACCAAGGGGGCGCTGGTGCAGGTGAACCTGAAGGCGAATACCGACCTTCATACCGCGGAGGATTTCAAGCGCCTGGTTATTCGCGAGGAGAACGGGACGCTCGTGCGTCTCGGCGACGTCGCGGACGTGGTCCTGGGCGCTGAAAGCTACGATGAGGAGGTGCGTTTCTCGCAACAACGCGCGGTCTTCATGGGCATCTGGGTTTTGCCGAACGCAAACTCGATCGACGTGATCGCCCGGGCCCGGGCCGAGATGGAATCGATCCAACGCGAGCTGCCAAGCGGTTTGCAAGGCGGCATCGCCTACGACGGCACGCGATACATTAACGCCGCGATCAGCGAGGTGAAGGTGACTCTCTCCGAGACGCTTTTGATTGTGGTCGTCGTCATCTTCCTCTTTCTCGGTTCGTGGCGAACGGTCCTGGTGCCGATCGTGGCCATCCCCATTTCGCTCGTTGGCGCGGTTTTCCTGATGCAGATTTTTGGGTTCACGATCAATTTGCTCACGCTTCTGGCCGTCGTGCTCTCGGTCGGCCTCGTGGTCGACGATGCCATCGTGATGGTCGAGAATATCGAGCGCCACATCCGTGAAGGATTGGCGCCGATGCAGGCTGCCCTGGTGGGAGCGCGGGAGCTGGTCGGCCCGATCATCGCGATGACGATCACCCTGGCGGCGGTCTACGCGCCGGTCGGGATCCAGGGCGGGCTGACCGGTACGCTGTTCCGGGAATTTGCGTTCACCCTCGCAGCGGCGGTCATCGTCTCGGGGGTCGTGGCGCTGACCCTGTCGCCGATGATGAGCGCGCGGATGCTGCGCTCGGGCGACACCCAGCGCGGGTTCGCCGGCTTCGTCAATCGGCGGTTCGACGCGGTCCGGACCCGGTACGCAGGGATGCTGACCGGCACGCTCCGCTATCGGCCGGTCGTGCTCGTCCTGTGGGGGATCGTCGTACTGATGGCGGTGCCGCTCTACATGTTCTCGCAGCAGGAGCTGGCTCCGGCCGAGGATCAGGGCGTGACGTTCGGGATCGTGCAGGCGGCC
>DATMEN010000003.1:0-293211 GCA_035556975.1 Chthoniobacterales bacterium | reverse complement strand
CTGGTTCAGACCGGCAATAACGTTGGCATCGGCGGCTTCATCATTACCGGAAACGCGCCGAAGAATGTGATCGTCCGCGCCATCGGACCGACGCTGGCCCAGTTCGATGTGCCCAATGTGCTGGCCGATCCAGTGCTCGAGCTGCACGGTCCGAGCGGGTTGCTCGCCACGAACAATAACTGGAGAGACACGCAGGAGGCCGAGATCCAGAACACTGGCATCCCGCCCACCAATGATCTGGAATCGGCCATCGTGGCGACGCTGGATCCGGGAGCCTATACGGCGATCGTGCGAGGCAATGGCAACACCACGGGTGTGGCCTTGGTGGAAGTCTACGACCTGAACCAGGGAGTGGACTCGAAACTGGCCAACCTGAGCACGCGCGCCTTCGTCAGCACCGGTGACAACATCGTCATCGCGGGCTTCCTCCTCAGTGGCGATGGCGCCAACGGCATCAATGGCATCGGCGGGCCCAACGACGACCGAGTCATCGTGCGCGGCATCGGGCCCAGCCTGGCTCCGGCGATATTCCCGGCCAGCGCGGTGCTGGCCGATCCAATCCTGGAGCTGCGCGACGCGAACGGATCGCTCATCCTTTCCAATAACGATTGGCAGGATAATGCCGCCCAGGCGGCGGAGATTACCGCCGCGGGTCTGGCGCCGACCAACAGCCTCGAGTCGGCCATCGCCGCGACGCTGCCGCCGGGCCTTTACACCGGCCTGCTCTCGGGCCTGAACAGCGGCACTGGCATCGGACTGGTTGAAATCTACGACCGGGGCCCCGAGGTGCCGCCCGGGCCATAAGGCGTCGCATGCTTCTCCGCGCTCTGTCTGCCCCGAAAGCCTTCGGGGCAGACACGCGCGGCAGGCTTGACTGTAGCGCGGGGGTCGCGGACCCGGCCGAGGCTTCGCTTCGTGTCAGCCGCAGATTCAAGGCAACACGGCGGGGTCAGCGACCCCGCCCTACCGAAGAAGCTGCCGCCCGTTTCCCTGTCATTCCGAGCGCCAGTCGAGGAACCTCTTGCTGCCGCGAGCGTCAGCGAGGAAAAAGATGAGTCACGAGACTGACCGGGCTTGGGGGAGTCCTGTGCGCCTCGCCTCCTCGCTGGCGCTCGCATTAGTCACAGATGCCTCGACTGCGCTCGGCATGACAGGAGGGATGGCCACTACCCCCAACCAAGCGTTTTGCCTTTGACTTTCGCCCGCCCCCTGAGTGGAGTAGTGACCCTTAACCTATGAAAAAACTTTATCTCGCCGCTTTCCTCCTTCTTCTTGGGGCCGGCTTCACGATCCAAGCCGCCGAGCCGGAAAACCCAGAATTCCCGGGCTTGGAGAAAGCCATGACGCCGGCAGACTATGAGGCGGCCGGGGTGGGGAAGCTGGATCCGGCGGAGCGGGCGAAGCTCGATGAGTTCATTCGCAACTACGTCGCCGTAAGCAACGAACGGGTGGCCACTACGGCGGTCGACAAGGCGGTAAAGGAAAATAAGGTCTCGGCCCCGGAAGTGATCCAGAGCCGGATCGTGGGTCCGTTTACGGGTTACAACGGGCGCACGAGGTTTAAGCTGGAGAACGGCCAAGTCTGGGCGCAAGGGCAGGCGGTTAGCGCCTACTATCCCAAGATCGATTCACCGCCGGTGATCATCGTGAAGGCCGGATTCGGCTACCGGATGTACATCGCGGGCGGCGGCAATATCCGCGTGTCACTGATTCGCTAGCGAGAAGCGGCGATTCCAGAAATCTGTGAGGCGGGAAATCCGAAAGTACCGAGGTGAGATGCGCTCCCGCCCTCCTGTCATTCCGAGCGCAGTCGAGGAACCTCTAGCTGTCGCGAGCGTCAGCGAGGAAAAGATGGGTCACGGCACTGGTCTGGAATCCTGTGCGCTTCGCCTTTCTCGCTGACGCTCGCAATAGTCACAGATGCCTCGACTGCGCTCGGCATGACAAAAAGGAAGCGCTCCGGCTGCCCAACCAGCTAACTCGGCAGTCGATGCGCCTGCCCTACCATCGTCCGCGCTCCTCGCCTGCGCCTACGGACGCCGGATGCTCGGAGCCCGATGGCTTCGCGGGCAGTTTCCCGGCCATCGCCTTCGTGGTGCATGTGGTCGGCGCGCGTGGAAAGTCCGGCGCTCTTACTGGAGATTGTAGACTTCGACGAGACCGACTCCGGTCGCGCCGTTAAAGCCGGCTACAATGGCGGGGTAGCTGCCCCGGCGGAAGTGTTCGTCGGCGGGATGCCTGTGGCCTGAATCTCCGCTTGCTGATTCTGCCTCCAATCGTCATTGAAGCGGACCAACATGCCCTGACCGTCATAGAGTCCCAGGGTTGGATCAGATAATGGAATTACGGGCCGGCTTCGCCTCGATCGTAAACTTCCACGAGACCGACGCCAACGCCGTTGTTCAAACCCGAGAGCAGGGCGGTGTAAAGGCCTGGGGGCAGTGTCGCCGCCAGAGCCGACTCAAGGCTGTTCGACGGCGCGAGACCCGCGGCCATAATCTCAGCGGCTTGCTCCGTGTTGTCCTGCCAGTCGTTATTCGCGATCAGGAGCGATCCGTTGTTGTCGCGCAACTCCAGGTTTGGATCGGCCAGCGCGTTCGGCACACCAAGGGCGGTCAGGCTGGGACCGATGCCACGCACCACTATCCCATTATTACCCACGCCGTCGTCGCTTAGCACGAAGCCCGCGATGACGATGTTGTCACCCGTGCTCACGAAGGCGCGCGTACTGAGGTTGGCCAGTTTCGAATCGACTCCCTGGTTAAGGTCGTACACTTCCACCAAACCCACTCCGGAGGTGTTCCCATTGCCGCTCACGATTGCCGTATAGGTTCCTGGATCCAGCGTCGCAACGATGGCCGACTCCAGATTATTACTGGGTGGGATGCCAGTGTCCTGGATCTCCTGCTCCTGGTCGTCTCTCCAGTTGTCGTTCGTGATCGTGGCAAATTCGTCCGGTCCGTGCAATTCAAGCACCGGATCAGCCAGAACATCGGGAACGCCCAATTGTGCTAACGAAGGTCCAATGGCCCGTATGATTACCCGCTTCGGAGTGTTTCCCGTGATGATGAAGCCACCGATACCAACATTATCACCGGTCTGCACGCGCAGACGGGTTGAAAGGTTGATGGCTTTCGACGCAGGGCTTGGACTTGGTGTAGGCGTTCCAGAAGGGGTTGGCGTAACTCCTGGTGTCGGCGTAACTCCCGGTGTCGGCGTAACTCCTGGTGTGGGTGTTACTCCGGGTGTCGGACTAGGACCTTGTATCGCAACCTGAATGTTCAGGAGATTGCTAAACGGTCCGGGGATCGTCTCGGCATTTATCGTATACGTAGTTCGCACCCGATAGCAGTAACTCCCATTGGGCTTGTTCTCCAGGAACGAGGTCCCGGCCGTGCTGCTTACGTCCAGCCAGAACTCATTAACGATCGCGATATCGTCCACGTACCATCCGAAGGGTGTAGAACCGGGTCTGTTATCCGCTCCGAGAGAATAATGAAAGCGCAGTCGAATTGTCTGGCCACCGTAGTTTGCCAGGTTGACGGACCGCCTGAAGAGCGGCTCCGTGGCAAAGGTCACCGCGCCGGTCCCGGCCTCGGAACGGTTGTGGGTATAGACTGGGACCCATGTTGCCCCGTCGTCCGTTGAAACTTCCACAATAACGTTGTCATCGCCTTCATTGTTATCCCAATCCAGGAAGTTAAGGAAGGTCTCGCCCTGGGTTGGAATTGTGATGGGGTTGTTATACGTCAGGAATGAATCTGCGCTCGTGACCCCTTCGAATCCTCGCGCGAAGAAGGTGGTGCCAGGGTGCTGTGGTTTCGTGCCGGTCGTCCAGTTTTGGGCACCGGTTCCCGACGTCGTGGTGGTCCAGTTTGCCAGGCCATTCTCCGCGTTGTCGAAGATCAGCGGGGCGCACGATGTTTGCGATACTTGCAGCAGATCCGGACCGGCCGCTCCGGTCGGACGGGTCCAATTCAGCGTGTAAGAGCCGTCGGTATCAGGATTTTCGTAGTCAGGTCCCGCGGTGAGCACAGGCGCCTCGAGGAACGGGCACTGGAGCACGCGGATGTTGTCGATGTACCAACCAGTGACGCCATTGCACCCATCCTGGCTCCAGTTGAATCGAAGGTTGATCGTATCGCCTGGTTGCGCGACCGACGTAAGATTGACTACCGTGGTCCCCCACGAGCCAAGATCCGTCCCCCCCAGGTTGGTTCCGGTCCATGCGTCCTCGCCTGGATTAGGTCCGGTATTGTTGCCCACCGGCGCAGCCTGGTTGAATACCGTGTTCGGTGGGTTGTAAACATATTGGCTCCGCGGCAACAGCGTATATGCGCCACCGTTCCGGCTGATCTCGACCTGCCCGCCATCAACTCCCGCTTCCGTGGCGACCCAATGGTCGAAGGTGAGCACCGGCGTCGTCGCTCCAGTTGGGATGACAATCGGCGGACTGTCGAGGGTGTGATTACCGGAATAATCGCCACCAGGCGCGCAGGTGCCACCGCCTAGCTCGCCTACCACCGGGTTAATGGCGAAGGCCGCCGTGCCAGTGCGTCCATCCGGCAGCGTGGAATTGAGGTGGAAGAACCTGGTGGCTTCCTTGGAGGCATCCTCCCAGTCAATAAGGCCAGTGAGGTACCCCTGGCTTGTCTTTGTCCACCCATCTTCCCCGCTCTCCCAGTCCTCTGAAAAAATAGTGGTCGAACCAGCGCAGATCGGAGCCGGATCCGGATTGAGAAGAGGTCCGTAGGAGCATGCGGGCGTCGCGGTCATCTCGACGGCAAGCATCGCCTTGGCGACCTCCTGGCAATCAGCCGCCGCGATGACCTCACTCGAAGGAGTGCCCGTCCCGCTGGTGGTCGAGAGCTCATTCAATTGCGCGCCGATCAGGTCGCTGCACGAGGTTTGAATCGCGGTGGCATGCGCCGGGAAATCGGTCGTAGGCGTCTGATAAACCGATGCCGCGCGGAAGTAGATCGCCGCGGCTTTGGTCAGGCCAATACCGGTAATGGTTTGGCCATTGTACTCACCACCGGGGGCAAACTGGGTTCCATCGACAATCAAGGCATAAGCATGATTCGGCACACCTGAGTTCGTATGAACTCCTCCCTGGTCAGCCGACCCGCAGGCATAGTTGACCGAAGAAACTTTACCTGGACTAGCCAGGCGATCCGGGTCGTACATGTCACGCAGGAGCAGTTCCTGCACTTGCTGGCCGAGATCCTCGCCTACCAGCCAGCGCTGTCCGTTGGGATAGGGCTCGGTATTGTTATTCCCGCCCATTCCATCGACGTTGTTCAAGAGATCGACCGTTTCGCCGAAGATGTCGGAGTAGGACTCATTGAGCGCGCCGGATTGGAAGGCATAGATAAGCCCATGCATGTATTCGGTGTAGCCGTGACTCCATTCGTGGGAGACGACGTCGTCCGCGTCGAAGATCGGGCAGTAGTTAGTCGATGTTCCATTCCAGTAGGCATTCGGACACTGCTGATTGATCAGATAAACGCTGATCATGGCATGGCCGAGGCCATCGTAGGAGTCACGCCCGAAACCGGAGGAATACAGGTTGTAGGTGTGGCCCGCAAAATCGTAAAGGTTGTTCACAAACGGGGTCGGGTGCGGCGGATCTCCTTCTCTGCGCTGCACGAACAGTTCCGGATTATCCGGGAGATATTGCGGTGAGTAGATCGTCCGATTGAGCGCGGTCTGATGCCGGGGGATGCGCAACAAGACAGCGGCCGTTTGCGCGTCAATCCAAACCTGTTCCGCGGTCTTGTCCCCGGCGACTTCCATCGCGTAGGCCAGCCGGCTGACCACGGAGCGCCCTTCAAGCAAGCCCGCGGGATAAATAAAGATCTCCGTTTTCCGGACGGTGAGGTTATCGTCCGCCGCGTTTTTCCGCGCGGAGGTTAACGCTATATCTGCTGCCACCGGGGCCGTGACGTAGGGAACCGTGCCGAGCGAAATCCGCGGCACAAAATCTCCATTCACTCCGACGATTCCTTCCCCGTTCATATGCACGACCACTTGCGCGCCAAACACTGGAATTCCCTGATAGAACTGATTGAATCTGACGTGCGTCAGGCCAAGCGCGTCGGTCGCGCTCTTCACGAATCGCAGGCTGCTGCCCGATCCGGACGAAGCGCCGGCGGCGATCGCGGCGCGTTCGGCATCGTTCATTCCGACCAAATCACCATGCTCCGCGAGGAACGCGAGGGCGCGCGCTTGCGGCGGCCCCGATCTGTCAGCGGCAGCGAGGACATCGCCACCGGAGATTCGCACGAAATTGAAGTTTCCCGTCTGCCGCGAAACCTGCGTCATGATCGGGGCCTGGCCCGCTCTTCGCAGGTCGTTGAGAGCCTTCTGGGCCGCCGGACTTGCTGCCAGCGCGGAGGCGCTCTTCGCCGGCGCAGCGGTGGGCCGGCCCGGGGACGAAGAATTAACGGAGCTCGGCACGAAAGCCAACGCGAGCGCGAAACAAAACAGCATCGTTAGACGGGTGAGTTTCTGGTATTTCATTTGGTTGCTATCCTTTCGGATTTGCGGTTTAGGCAGTTGCTTGGTGGAAAGGGAAGCTGTGCGCTTTACCAAGCCGACACCGCCGAAATGGCGTGCGTTATTTGATGGTTTTTCGTTTGGCACGAGCCGAGCGCTCGTATTTTTTTGAACAAAAACCCAAAGAAACCAGGGAGGCGCTTGCACCCATAATAGGAACGGCGACGTATTCCTCGCCCGATTTTCCCTTTACAGGCGGCAGCGTTCTCACCGCAACGTGAGAAAAAGATAACTCGCGTGCGACCTAGGCCGCCCCGACCGGTGCCGGGTGCTCGGGGGCTATGGGCTTTCCCGCATCGCCTTCATGATGCATATGCCCGCTGCGGAGGAACGGAACCCGGTCGAGCACGTTTTCCTGGAACCACTCCAGCCAGAGATAGATCACCGGGATGATGTAGAGGGTGATGAGCTGGGAAACAATAAGGCCGCCCACAATCACCAGACCTAATGGCCGGCGCGAAGCTCCATCAGCACCGTAACCTAACGCGAGCGGGATGGCGCCCATCAAAGCGGCCAGCGTGGTCATAATAATCGGCCGAAAACGCTCGACGCTCGCCTCGTGAATAGCCGATCGGAAATCGTAGCCTTCGTCGAGGCGATGAAGCGCGAAGTCGACGATCATGATGCCGTTCTTCTTCACTATACCCATCAGAAGAAACAGGCCGATGACGGAATAAAGGGAAAGCGTGGAGTTAAACAGCCAAAGCGTGAGCAACCCGCCGACCACCGCGGGGAAAAGCGTGGACAGGACGGTAATGGGATGGAGGTAGCTCTCGTAGAGGATTCCGAGAATGACATACATGACGAAGAGCGCGGCGAGGACGAGAAAAGGCAAAGCACCGAAGAGCGTTTGCAGGACCAGCCCTTCTCCCTGGAGCTCGCCTTTCACAGTCGGGGGCAAAATTTCCGCCGCCGTCTTCTCGATAAAGGCGGTCACGTCGCCCAGGGCAACATCCGGTTTGGGGTCGAAGCCGAAGGTAACGCTGGTGAACTGGTTGATGTGGTTGACCGATTGAAAACCCAGCGAGGTGCGCGCTTTCGTGAGGCTGCGCATCGGCACCATCGCGCCCGTGGTATCGGATTTGACGTAAAGCTGCCGCAAATCCTCGGGACCGGTGCGGTCGGCGTCGTCGACTTCCAGGATGACCTGATATTGGTCGTCGGCCTCTTTGACGAGGTAAACGTAGTTTTGCGAATAAGCGGCGCGGAGCAGCCCCTGGACGTCCGTGGTGGAAATGCCGAAGAGGCTCGCGCGGTCCCGGTCGATCTCGATGTCCACGTTGGGCGTGTTGCGGAAGAGATCGGAGCGGGCCGGGGCGACGAAGCCATCGTAAGTGCTGAGTTTTTCTTCGAGCTTTTCCGCAGCGGCATAGACTTCGGCGGGATTGATCCCGCTCAGCACATAGCTGTAGCGCCCGAAGCTGCTCCCGCCGCCGCCGATGTCGATGCGCAAGGCGGCCTGCGGACTGAGCCGCGGCATCACGCCTGGAATACCGCTCAACGCTCTGCGCAATTGGCCTGCGACATCGTCGATGGAGTCGCGGTCGCCATCCTTGAGAAAGATGACGGTGAAAATTCCAGCGCCCCCACCCCGGCCGCCACCGGCCACGGTAAAGTATTTATCCACCGCGGGATTCGCCTGCAGAATCGGGTCTATTCTATCCTGAACATCCCGCTGCTGCTGGGGCGACGAGCCTTCCTGCATGATAAAGGTTCCACGAATCACGCCGCTATCTCCGGTAGGAAGCAAGGTGAACGGCAGCACCGAGAAGAAGAACCAGAGCCCGAGCGCACAGATGAGCAGGATGGGCGCGGCCAGCCAGCCGCGGTCGAGGAACCAATCGAGCGAGCGGCTGTAACCTCGCAACACGGGATCAAAAAACCCGGTCACGAACCGCTCGGTTCTGGTTTTCGGATGATTCGGGCCGCGCTCACCCAGAAGACGAGCGCACATCAACGGCGTGAGCGTGAGCGAAACGATGCCCGAGGCCAAAATCGCGACAATGATGGTGACGGCGAACTCGAAGAAGATACGGCCGAGCTGGCCCGGCATAAAGACGAGCGGAATGAAGACCGCGGCCAGCGACAGGGTCATCGAGAGAATCGTGAAGGAAATCTCGCCCGCGCTGTTCATCGTGGCTTTTTGGATCGACTCCCCGCTTTCGGCGCGGCGGACCACGTTCTCCAAAAATACGATCGCGTCATCGACCAGGAACCCGATCGCGAGAGTCAAAGCCATCAGCGTCAGATTATTGATCGAGAAATCGAGCGCCCACATCGCGGTGAACGTGATCAAGAGCGAGAGCGGCAACGCCACCACCGGGATGAGCGTGTCCGTGGCGCGCCCCAGGAAGAGGAAGATAATCATGACCACGAGCACAAAGGCGATCAGGAGAGTCTCCTGCACGTCGTGCACCGACCGCACGATCGTCTGGGAGCGGTCGTTCGTGGGAATCAGATTAATGGAGCCAGGCAGCTCGACCCGTAGTTGCGGCACGAGCTCCGTAACCGAGCGTGCGACCTGGACGGCGTTCGCCTCTGCTTGACGCGAAACAGCCATCACGATGATGGACGCGGGTGGAGCATACCCGCGCGCGAAGAAATGCCGGGAAAGGCGTTCGTCCTGGACGCTTTCGGTGACCTCCGCCACATCGCGCAGGTAGATTTGCTCGTTGTTCGCGCCGCGCGCGATCGCCAGGTTGCGGTAGCCTTCCGCAGTATCGATCTGGCCGTCTGGCCGCAGGATGAAGGTCTGATTTTTCCCGTCAAACTGGCCCGCGCCCGAGTAAGCCGTGCCGGATCGAATCGCGGCGGACAGCTCATCGAGGGTCAGGTTCCGCGTGGCCAAAGCGCCGGGATTCGCCTTGATCCGGATCGCCCGCTTCACCCCGTAGATGTTCACATTGGAAACGCCCGGCAGGATGTTGATCCGCTGCGCGACCTGCGTCGTGGCGTACTTATAGAGATCGCCATCGGTGAGCGTGTCGCTGGTCAGGGCGAGGAAAACGACGGGCGAATCGTTCGGGTTGTTTTTGCTAAAAGTCGGCGGGCTCGGCAGATCGGCCGGGAGCTGGCCAGTCGCGCGCTGGATGGCCGATTGCACATCGGTCGCGGCTGAGTCGATGGTTTTATCGAGATTAAACGTCAGCGTAATGTTCGTTCGGCCCTGCGTGCTGGAGCTGGTGGTGAGAGCGATTCCCGGGATCTGGGTGAACTGCTTCTCCAACGGGGTGGCGATCGTGTTCGCCATCGTTTCGGGGTTCGCTCCAGGATAGGAGACGTTCACGTCGATGACTGGATAATCGACCGCCGGGAGGTCGTTCACCGCCAGCTGTTTGTAGGCGAGAATGCCGAAGACGATGATCGATGCCGTCAGCAGCATCGTCATAACCGGCCGGCGGATGAACGGAGCGGAAAGTCCGGATGAAAATTGCTTCAACTTAGCGGGCGTCTTCGCGCCGGTGGCGGCACCAGGCCGAGGCTGGTCCGGAGCGGTTTGTGCGTCGCGATTGCCGTCGCTCATCCCATCCCAGGGCGCGGGATCGGATTGTTCATCCTCGTCGTGGCGCATCGGTTTTCTAAGGAATTGCCGTCTCCTTCGAAGGACGCGCACTTTCCGGCTTCGGCGGGGGCGCTTTCTCTGCCTTTACTTTCGCACCGGGTGCGAGCTGGAGCTGCCCGCTCACGACCACGGTTTCGTCGGGCCGCACCCCTTCGGCGATGACCGTGAAATCGCCATGCGGTTGGCCGGGTTTCACCAGCCGCAAATCCAGCGTCGAATCCGGTTTGACCACGAAAACATAGGGCCCCTTTTGCCCGACCTGGACCGCCCCGCTCGGGACGAGCATCGAGTCTTTTAGGACATCCAGAATCAGGCGCACCTTGACGAATTGCGATGCCCAGAGCGCGCGGTCCGGATTGGGAGTCACTGCGCGCGCTTTTACCGTGCCGGCGCCGGGCTGGACGGCGTTGTCGATAAAGTAAAGATCGCCCGCTCGCGGTTCAATATTGTCGTCTTCGGCGTCGGTCATGACCTTCAAGTTTGGGTTCTTGAGATAGCGCCGCACGAGCGGAAGATCCGGTTCGGCCAGAGTGAAGTCGGTATAGATCGGATCGAGCGTCTGGATTACCAGGAGGACGGCCCCGCCGCTCCCGCCGCTGACGAGGTTGCCAACATCCACGCTCCGCAAGCCCGCCCGGCCATCGATCGGCGCGCGCACTTCGGTGAAATCCAGGTTCAGTTGCGCCGCAGCCACGGCCGCCTCCGTCCGCATGGCATTGGCCCGGGCGGTATCAAGCTCCTGCGTCGCGGCTACGTTCTTCGCTTCCAGCATTGTATATCGCTTCAGGTTCGCCTCGGCGAGCGCGTGATCGGCTTTGGCCGCGGCCAAAGCTGCTTCGTAGCGCCGTGGATCGATCTTGAAAAGCAGGTCGCCCTTCTTCACGTCCGCGCCGTCTTCGAACTCGCGGGAGATGACCTGCCCATCGACCTGCGCCTTGATTTGCACCGTCTGAAACGCATTCGTGGTGCCGATTTCATCGAGATAAAGCGGCACATCCTTCGTCGTCACTTTCGCCGTGGCCACCGGTCGCGGAGGACGTTCCGGAGCCGGTTTCTGCCCGCTCGGTCCGCGCAAAAAAAGAACCAGGAGAACGAGGAGGATGCCTCCACCTACGAGGTAAAGCCGTTTGCGCCCAAAACGGCTTTCCAGTTTCCCGACCGCTTCGCGCGTGATGATGTTGGCCTTAGCCAAAGTGGTCATGAGAGTCCATTCGCTTTTACTGGGCTGGATTGCCTAGGGTGAGCGCCGTTCGCCGGTTGTTCTGCCTTATCTCGGATTTGAGCGAGGACGCGGATGCAAGTATCCAAATCGCGCTGGGGAATATCGCTGATTAATTCGTGGCGCAGCTCGTGAGCGGCGTTGAAGATCTTTTCCAGGACCGCCTTCGAGCGGCGTTGCAGGTGGACAATCTTACACCGGCGATCGTCCGGCGACCCGCGCCGTTCGATCCAGCCGTCATCCTGGAGCCGGTCGAGGAGACCCGCGAGAGTCGGACCCTCGATGCCCATCCGTTCGGCAATCTCTTTTTGCGTCAGCTTGTTTCCAGCCAGGGAGAGATGAATGAGGGTACGCCATTTTCCCTGGCTGAAACCGAGCGGACGCAGCCGTTTGTCGAGTTTGGTGCGCCAGGCCCGGGCCGTGCCGAAGAGCAAAAGGCCGAACTCGTTGGTATTAGTAGAGGGCATGCCGGAAATGGTTAGCGTGCTAACGAAATGCCGTTTCACCGGAATTGTCAAATGACAGCTGTGTGTCATCCCGAGCCGCGCAGACGGCGAGGGACCTCACAGTCGTAACAAAACGCACGCAAACAACGCTAACGCGATCCGCGAAGCGAATACCAACGAATATGTCTGCCTCTAGCTTGTGTAATTTCGACCGCTTGTGAGGTCGGCGCTCCTCCCGTGGTCGCGGTCCCGTCTGCGCGGCTCGGGATGACAGCTTTGACACTTACGGACTCCGATCGCTTACCTTGAGCAGGATCACGGTGTGCTTTCGGTAATCGGTCACGGTAAGGATAGGTTGCGCGCGCAGCGGGGCCCAGCGCTCGGTTTCCAGGATTTCCCGCTCCTTCTCCGGTTGAATCAGCACGTACCGCGCACTCAGCGGGAGATCATCGACGCGGCTCACATAGATGAGGCGCGACCTGAGGTAGAACAGGAATGGCTGGTAATCCGGATCCACGGCGTAAAGCGGCTCCGATTTCGGCACGAGCGCATCGATTTGCGCCGCGATCGGCCTCACTTTGGCCCGTCCCTGCAACGCTGGGACCACCGCGACCGCGTAGAGACAGAGCGCGATTCCGGCCGCGATCGCTGTGCCGATGACGAATCGCAACCTCCGTTCCCTTGGGAGAATTTTTCGCGCGGGCCACCAGCCCGGCGCGCGGATTTCATTCGCGGAGAGCGTCATCGCCATCAGCCATGAAGCCCCCACCAAAGCCGGCATCGAATAACGGGGGAGCGCTCCCGGCAACAAATTCACGACGACAAAAGGAACGGCGCAGCCCCAGATCAAGGCGCGGGCCAGGTTGGTTTCCCGCGGCGTCGGAAATCTCGCCCCTGGAACCAACGGCAACAGTAATGTCCACGGCAGGAAATACGCGAGACCGCGCGGAAGGTTCATCAGCCAATGGGTGAGCTTGAAGTCGTCGCCGCCGAGGCGGCCGGTAAATTCCCCGGACCAGGTTTGAGCGAGGTTCGCTCCACGCATCGCCTGCCAGTAGGGGACGGCCCACGCTGCGAAAACGCCGATTACGACTGCGATTCCGGCAAGATGCGCGGGATGCCAGAGGTTCCGGATCTCACCTGCGCGGTAGAGCACGGCCACGACGACTGAATAGAAGAAAAGCAAATGGACGGGCCCTTTCGTAAGCACGCCAAGGCCAAGGAAAACGGACGGCACGATCCATGTGAGCCACGGTGACCGCCGTTGCTCCCACCAACTGAGCCAGCAGATCATCGCCAGACCGAGGAGCGAAACGTAGAGCGCTTCAATTTCGATGAGCCGCCCTTTCTCGATCATGCCGAAATTCACCATCCAGATCAGGGCCGCGATCAGCGACCCCTTCGCGCCCAAACTCGCGCGTGCAACGGTGATGAAGGCCAGGGCGACCGCGAGAACACAGAGGGCAGATGGGAGGCGGGCCGTCCATTCGTTGCGCTGGCCGGTGAGCTTGAAGGAAGCGGCCACGAGCCAGTTTACCAGCGGCGGTTTGCGAAAATACGGCTCGCTTCCCACGTGCGGGATGAGGAAATCGCCCGTCTCGAGCATCGTGATCGCCGGCAAAATGCGGCGGCCTTCTTCCCCCTTGATCTCGAGCGAGCCGAGGGCGGGCAAATAGATTGCGGCCCAGCTGAGGAGGACGATCGAGAAAGTGGCCAGGCGCGTCATGTTGACTGTCTCATCCTCCCTCGCAAGGCTCTGGCGGGCAAGCTGTCCCGCGTCCCATCGCCCCCGGCTCCCGGCGCCAATCCCAGCTTGACGAAAGGCCCTCTGAAAATTAAGGTAAGCGCCTAGTCCGCGCTGATTGGGGTGGGAGCTGGTGTCCCACTCTTTTTGGTCTGCGGGCTAGATGTTTTTTATGAACGCCGAGTTTATTGCCATGCTGGATTACCTGGAACGGGAACGCGGGATCAAACGCGAGATCCTGCTCGAAGCCGTCTCGAATGCGTTGCTCTCGGCCTCGAAAAAAAGCGTGAGCGCCTCCCGCGATCTCCGCATCGATATCAATCCAAAAACAGGTGAGATCCGCGCCCTGGCGAAATTGCTCGTGGTCGAAGATGTGACGAACCCGGCGGATGAGATTTCGGTTTCGAAAGCGCGCAAGATCAACCCGGAAGCAGCGGTCGGCGGTGAAGTGGAAGTGGAAGTGACGCCGAAGAATTTTGGCCGCATCGCGGCGCAGACCGCCAAGCAGGCGATGATGCAACGCATCCGCCAGGTCGAGAAGGAAATGATTTATGAGGAGTTCAAGGACCGCGCGGGCGAGATCGTCAGCGGCACGGTCCGGCGCTTCGATCGCTCCGATGTGATTCTCGATCTGGGCAAATTCGAAGCGATCATGCCGCAGCGGGAACGCGTGGTGGTCGAAGATTACAACGTGGGAGATCGGCTGCGCGCTTACGTCGTCGCGGTGGAAAACGGAATTCGCGGTCCCGAAATCATTGTTTCGCGGAGCCACCCCAATTTCGTCCGCCGCCTTTTCGAGCTCGAAGTGAGCGAGATCAACGACGGCACGGTCGAGATTCGCGGCATCGCTCGCGAAGCCGGTTATCGGACGAAGATCGCGGTCACGAGCGCGAACGAGAAAGTCGATCCGGTCGGCGCCTGCGTCGGGATGCGCGGATCGCGGGTGAAAAACATCGTCCGCGAACTGAACAACGAGAAAGTGGACATCATCCGCTGGAGCTCCGATCCGAAGGAATTTGTCCTCGAAGCGCTTAAACCCGCGAAGGTCAAAAATCTCGTCTTCGATCCGGAGAAGAAAAGCGTTCAGATTTCCGTCGACGAAGATCAGCTTTCACTTGCGATCGGCAAGAAAGGGCAAAACGCGCGGTTAACCTCGCGGCTCACGGGCTGGGAAATCAATATCGACCGCGACACTTCCGCGACGCATGCCGTCGAGCAGAAAGTCGCGCAGGCGGCGCAAGCCCTGCGCGGTGCGCTGCCGATTACCGACGAACAGGCTCTGCTGCTGGTGAAGGCCGGCTTCACCAACCTGGAAGGATTGCGCGACGCGGCGGTCGAGGATCTGGTCGAGATTCTTTCCGTGGAGGAAGCGAAGGCGCGGGAAATCCATGAGGCCATTCACCAGGAGAGCCCGGCCGCGCAGTAAACTGGCTTGCCGCTGATCGGCCGCCATGACGATTTTTGACGAGACAAATGCCAACGAAAACGACGACCAAGACCGCAGCGCGCAAGCCCGCGACCGCTCGCAAGCCGGTCAAGGCCGCCGCTTCTGCCAAGACCGCCGCCCCGGCCAAAGCGGCGCCTGAGCCGAAGCGCCAGGAGGCGAAGAGCGCCAAGGTCGAAACTCCGGCGAAAGCGCCGCGCCCGGTTTCGGCGGAGCCGCAGCCAAAGGCGCGGGCGCAGGCTGAGCCTCCAACGAAGGCGGCTGAGACGGCAAAGCCGGCTCCGAAACCGGCCATGGAAACTTTGTCGTTGATCGACGAGAAGAAACCGCGCCCAAAACGCACTGAAGGCGACGCCGCGACCAAGCGCTCCTTCCTGCCCCCCATCTCCCGCATTCGCGCCACGCCGGAACCGCCCGCCGGTCCAATCGCCCCGCCGGTCGCTCCGGCGCCGGCGGCGCCGCCCGCCCCGCCAGCCGTCGAAGCGCCGACCGACACGGCCCCTGCTCCGGCTGAACCTGAAGGCGAGCCGCAAAAAATCATTCACATCAAGCCTCCGATCGTCGTCAAGGATCTGGCGCAGCAGCTCGGTCTCAAGAATTTCCAGCTCATCAAGGAGCTGATGACCGACTTCAACATTTTCGCGAGCGGCCCGACGCAGACGGTCGAGCCGGATGTCGCGACAAAAATTTGCGAGAAGCACGGCTTCGTTTTCGAGATGGAACGCCGCGAGAAAGGCGGTGGCGTCCACAAAGTCGAGCAAGTCGTCGTCGCGCCGCCGCCGCCGGTGATTGAAAAGAAAGAGGAACTCAAGACGCGCGGCCCGATTATCACCTTCATGGGCCACGTCGACCACGGCAAGACGTCGCTCATGGATGCGATTCGCAAGACGCGGGTCGCAGCGGGTGAAGCCGGCGGAATCACGCAGCACATCGGCGCTTACACCGTCGATTACAAAGGCTCGCGCATTACGTTTCTCGACACCCCGGGACATGCCGCCTTCACCGCGATGCGCGCGCGGGGGGCCCATGTGACCGACATTGTGGTCCTGGTCGTCGCCGCGGATGACGGATTAATGCCGCAGACGCTCGAAGCCATCAGCCACGCGAAGGCCGCGCCGCATGTGAAGATCATGGTGGCGATCAACAAGATCGACCTGCCGTCCGCGAACCTCGATCGGGTCAAAAAGCAGCTGCAAGATCGCGAACTTGCCCCGGAAGACTGGGGTGGCGAAACGATCGTGTGCGAAGTCTCCGCGACGAAGGGCACCGGGATCGATCATCTGCTCGAGATGATGGCGCTCCAGGCGGAAGTCATGGAATTGAAAGCTTCCCCAACGGCCACACCGCGCGGCACCGTGATCGAAGCGCAAGTTGAACCTGGCCGCGGGCCGACCGCCACCGTCATTGTCCAGATGGGCACACTGAAAACCGGGGATCCGTTCATCTGCGGCGACTACGGCGGCAAGATCAAATCGTTGATGAACGATCAAGGCAAACCGATCAAGGAGGCGGGCCCTTCCACAGCGGTCAAGGTGCTCGGCTTTAGCGGCCTTCCGCACGCCGGCGATGAATTTCTCGTGATGGAGTCCGAACGTTCCGCGAAAACCCTGAGCGAAGAACGCCTGCTCACGCGCCGCGCCGATAAGTTGAGCGCCCCGCAGCGTGCTACGCTCGAAAGTTTACTCGAAGCCGCCGACGGGAAAAAACATCTCCGCATTGTTTTGAAATGCGACGCCCAGGGCTCGCTCGAAGCGCTGATTGGCGCGCTCGGTCAGATCGAAAGCAAGAAGATCGACCTCGAGATCATCCATGCCGGCGTCGGCCCGATCTCCGAATCGGACATCCTGCTGGCCAGCGCGTCCAATGCGGTGGTGGTGGGCTTCAACATCAAGGTGGAGAGCATGGCGGTGAACGTCGCGAAACGAGAAGGCGTCCAGGTAAAGCTCTACAGCATCATCTACGAGCTGATCGATCAGATGAAGGAAGCGATGGCGGGCCTGCTCGATCCGGAGCATCGCGAGACGGTCATCGGGCACGCCGAAGTGAAACAAATCTTCAAGCTGAGCAAAGGCATTGTCGCCGGCTGTCTGGTGACCGACGGCCGGATCGCTCGCACGGCGCGGGCGCGCGTGTTGCGGCGGCGCCAGCCGGTTTACGATGGCGGATTATCGACGCTGCGCCGCTTTCAGGACGATGTGAAAGAGGTGCGGGTCGGCCTCGAGTGCGGAATCAAACTGGGCGACTTCAACGAATATCAAGTGGGCGACATCATCGAGTGCTATCAACTCGAAGCCGTCGCGCAGAAACTCTAACAGCAGGTAGGGCGAGACTCCGTCGAGCCGGCGCTGGGCGCATTTTGTCGTGGCTCGACTGAGTCTCGCCCTACCAAATCCCGATGAAACACCGACTCCTGCGCGTAAATGAACTCTTGAAACGCGAGTTGAGCACGATCATTACCCGGGAGATGAACTTCGAGGGCGTGCTCGTGACGTTGAACCAGGTGGACGTCACGCCGGACCTGAAGCACGCGCATGCCTACGTGAGCGTTCTCGGCGGGAAGGAAGGCCAGGCCGCTGCGATGGCAAAGCTCGAAGAGAATCGAGTCATCCTCCAAACCGCCCTCGCGAAGAGTGTCACCCTGAAGTACACGCCCCAGGTCATTTTCCATCTCGACGATTCGATTGAGCGCGGAGCGCGTGTTTTCGAAATCTTGCAGCAAATTGACACCCCGCGCGCGGAAACCGAATGACGCTAACGACTTTCGCGGAGATCGGCGGCGTCCTGCGCGCGCACCAGCGGTTCGTCATTCTCAGCCACGTCCGGCCCGATGGCGATGCGCTCGGAAGCCAGCTCGCGCTTGCCCTCTCGCTGGAACAGCTCGGCAAAGAGGTGACCGTTTGGAACGAAGACGGTTTGCTCGAAAAATACAATTTTCTCCCGGGCGGTGAGCGGCTCACCCGGCCGCCGCCCGAACCGCGCGATTTCGACGTGGCGATCGCGCTCGATACCGCGACCCAAAGTCGCCTCGGCACCGCGGCCGAATCGGTCCGCGGCGCAAAGACATGGATCAATATCGACCACCATCCGAGCAATCCAGGTTACGGCGATCTCGTTTATCTCGATCCCTCTTCGCCCGCCACCGGGCAGATCCTTTTCGAGCTGATCCAGAGCGAAGGGTTTCCCATGGACAGCGCTATCGCGGAAAATCTTTTTGTCGCGATCTCCACCGACACCGGCTCTTTCCAGTATCCGAGCACGACCGCGCGGACTTTTGAAATTGGGGCTGAGCTCGTCCGGAGCGGCGTGCAGGTTGGCCGCGTCAGCCAGCTTCTGTTCGAGAATTATCCCCGCCGGCGCACCGAACTGCTCCGGGAATTGCTCGGCACCATGCGCTTCGAAGCAGGGGGAAAAATCGCGAGCTTTAGTCTCAGCCTCAAAGTCGCCGCCGAGCTCGGGGTCCAGCCCGAAGATAACGAAGGCCTGATCGATCATCTGCGAGCGATTCGCGGCGTGATCGTGGCTGTCTTTTTCGAAGAGCTGGCCGATGGCAAAGCGCGCGTCAGCATGCGCTCGAAGAGTGAAGAGGTCGATGTCTCCGCGATCTGCCAGAAGTTCGGCGGCGGCGGACACAAGCTCGCCGCCGGCGCCCGTGTCCGCGGAACCCTCCCCGAGGTAGAACAGAAAATCCTGGAAACCATTTGCGATGTTATCGACTGCAACTCCTGACGGCGTCCTGCTCGTCGACAAGGCGGCTGGGATGACCTCGCACGACGTGGTCGCGATCGTCCGGCGGCGTCTGCAAATGAAGAAGGTCGGCCATTGCGGCACGCTCGACCCGATTGCCACCGGTTTGCTTTTGCTCACGCTCGGACGCGGAACAAAAATTCAGGACCTTCTCATGAGCGAGGACAAGGAATACGCCGGAACGATGACGCTGGGAGTTTCCACCGATACGCAAGATCGCGCCGGAGTGCCGCTGCAAGAACGGCCGGTCCCGCCCCTGGACGAGGCCGCCGTTCGCGCCGCGTTTGAAAAATATTCCGGCGATTTCTACCAGATGCCCCCGATGGTTTCAGCGATCAAACAAGGCGGCGTCCCGCTTTACAAACTCGCGCGCCAGGGAAAAACGGTCGAGCGCGAGCCGCGCCTGGTCCACGTATATCGCTATTCGATCGGCCGGATCGAGTCGCCCGAGATCGATTTCAGCGTGGTTTGCAGCAAGGGATTTTACGTTCGCACCTACGCGCACGATATCGGCGAGACGCTCGGCTGCGGAGCGCACCTCAAGAATTTGCGCCGGACAAAATCGGGCCGGTTCAGCGTCGACGGAGCCATTACCGTGGCCGAATTGAAGGCGTTCGAACCGGTGGACATTCTGGGGCGGATTCTGACGCTGCCGGAAGTGTCGCGGATGCGCGGCGCCTAACGAGAGAACGATGCAGGTCTTTCGATCGATCGCGGAATTGAGCCAGTTCCCCGGGCCGCTCTTCCTCGCGATCGGCGTTTTCGATGGCGTGCATCTGGGCCACCAGGCGGTCATTTCCACCTCGGCCCGGCACGCCGGGGAGGCCGGCGGCACACCCGTCGTGGTGACGTTCGATCCGCATCCGGCCAAGGTTTTGCGCCCCAACGACGCGCCGCACTTGCTGACGGCGACGCAGCACAAGATCGCGCTCATCCGCGACCTCGGTGTCGCTCATCTGCTGGTTCTTCATTTTGACCGGCAGTTTGCCGCGACTGCGCCCGAGGATTTTGTCCGGCAATTGGTCTCGCATTCCAGGCCCCTCGGCGAGATTTGCGTGGGGCACGAATGGTCTTTCGGGAAAGGACGCGCGGGCAATCTTGCGCTGTTGAAGCAGCTCGGGGTCGAGCTCGATTTCAATGTGGTCGGCGTCCAGGCGGTGACGGTCAACGATGAAGTCGTAAGCAGCACCGCCATTCGCCGCGCCGTGGCCGACGGCGACCTGTCCAGGGCGGCGGCGATGCTCGGGCGCGAGTATACGATTCTCGGCACCGTGAAGGCCGGGGCAAAGCTCGGCCGCAAATTGGGGTTCCCCACGGCGAACCTGAGCGCGCACAGCGAACAATTTCCCCCGGACGGAGTTTATGTCGCGGAGGCCACCCTGGCGGGAACTCCTTATCGGGCGGTCGCGAACCTGGGTTACCGGCCCACGGTAGCGGCGGCAGAGCCAGAACGGTTGCTGGAATTGCATTTGTTCGGTTTGGACAAGGATATTTACGGGGAAGAAATCGAAGTCCGATTCCTGCGATATCTCAGGCCCGAGCAGAAGTTCGAGAATATCGAGGCGCTCGCGGCGCAGATTGCGCGGGATGCAGCGCAGGCGCGTGAACCTTAAGTCATCCCGAGCGAAGTCGAGGGATCCCGAGGCAGAACTTGACGGGCAGTCTGCTGCTTAAGAGTGGACCCCGGCTAGTAGCCTCACGGGATCCTTCGACTCCGCTTCGCTCCGCTCAGGATGACGGGAAATTACTTGAGACGCGCGCCCGACTTGGAGAGCGCCGCGGCGAGACCGCCAGCCATGACCAGGCCAGTGGCCGCGGCCGCGCAAAGCCAGATCACGGGGAGCGGCAAAAGAGTAAAACGCGCCACCCCTTCCGCGATGAACCAGGTATCGCCCGAGAGAAAATAGACGATGACCGAAGCCACCAGAGTCAGCCCCAGCAGAATGACCGCACGCAGCCAGTGCCGCACGGGACGAGCCGGCAATTTTTGCACGACGCGCCCGGTGAAGCCCGCGTCGTCAATGTAAGCCGCTTCCTCGCGCAGGCGCGCGTCGAGCAAGTCTTCCTGGCTGTTTTCGTCCATGTTTAATTAGGTCCCCACGCGGCCAGCGAGCGTTTCAGTTTTTCCCGGCCTCTCAAGACATTCGTTTTCACAGTGCCAAGTGGAATCTCCAGAACGCGCGCTGCTTCATCATGCGATAAACCATTCTGGCAGCAAAGTAAAACCGCGGTGCGCTCGTGCAGGGGAAGAAGCTGGAGGGCGTGCGCGAGATCGTGGCGCAGCGCGGGGTCCGTGGTTTGGGGATCATGCGTGGCCTCTAGTTGAGCTTCATCAATGCCAACGAGCTCTTTTCGTTTGCGGGCCTCTTCCCGGAAACAGTTGTAAGCGATCCGGTAGAGCCAGGTCGAAAACCGCGCCTCCCCGCGAAAGCTGCGGAGGTTCTTGTAAGCGCGCAAGAACGTCTCCTGGGCGAGATCGTCCGCGAGCGAGACATCGGCGCGGACGAGCTGGCGAAGCAGACCGCGCACACTCGATTGATGATTCCGCACCAACTCGGCAAAGGCGTGGTGGTCATCATCGAGAAGAACGCGAGCGACGAGGTCTGCATCGGTGAGCGCCACTTTCGCAGCTTAGGGCAACGGCGGAGCTTTGTCTTTACTGCCTTCCATCTTCCAGACGAGCAAATAGCCCGCGCCGATGAGAAATGGGATTATGCCCAGGCTCCAGGCGCCGCCTTCCCAGTCGTTCATCGCGCCGAAAAAGATCATTGTACCGAATCCCACCATGAGGAGGACAACGCCGCGGCGCATGTCGGATCGGGCGCGTACGACCGGCGGAGGCGCGAAGAGCGCGGCCGGAACTTCCTGGCCCTTTTCGACCATCGTGCGGACGGTGCGATGCAGGGAACGCGATTTCAGGTAACTGAAGAACATGATCGCCGCGACAATCATGACGGGCGCCCCAAAGAGCGTGGTAAAGACGATTCCGATAATCGGGATGGCCATGAACGCGCCGAAATCGTCATCATCATTGCCGATATCGATGCTGTCGTTGTCGTGGCGAGTGACGCGGGTTTTTCGATCACTGCGGTCGATCGTGATCCCAAACTTGCGTTTTAGTTTTCGGGCGACCTCGGCTTCGATCGAATCATCGTCGCGGTCTGGGGTCGAAGAGACGGTGGCCGGCGCCGTGGCGATTGCCGGGCTCGACGCGGCCGTGGCGGCAACGGCCGGCTGAGACGATGGTGAAATGGCCGGCGTTGGAGTTTGGCCGAAGGCACTCAGCACGAGAGCGATCGAGCAGAAGCAGGTAAGAAATGTTGTTTTCATAGTTATCCTTTTGCAGTGAGATGCAGGGAGAACTGTATTTGGATTCAACATTTTGCCGGCCGGTGAGGATCGAGCGGCAATTAAAGTGTTGCGTCCCGAAGGGGTGTGGACATTATTCCATCCCCTCAAGATGCGGGTGTAGCTCAGTGGTAGAGCACCTCCTTGCCAAGGAGGACGTCGCGAGTTCGAGCCTCGTCACCCGCTCCAGCCTTCGCTTGGAGCGCAGCGCAAAGCGAAGGCTGGAGCGCCCGCCGTAGCCTTGTGCGAAGGCGGGCCCCGCAGCGACCCAAGCTACGGCTGGCAAGCCAGCCAGATAGCCCAAACCGAACACCGCTGAACCGATGTATTACGTCTATCTCCTCAGATCCAAATCCCATCCGAAAGAGCAATACGTCGGGTGCACAACTGATCTCAAACAACGACTTTTCGAGCACAACCGCGGCCATTCCCCGCACACCGCCAAGTTCGCTCCATGGCAGCTCCCGGTTTACTGCGCTTTTCAGCAGCGGAAAACGGCGATTGCATTCGAAAAATATCTAAAATCGGGTTCAGGCAGGGCCTTTGCAAAACGTCACTTTGATTGAGCGCTTCCCTCTGGGTAGAGCCGCCTATCGGCTTCCAGCTCGGGTCTGTGCTGACCTCGCCGTAGGGCCGCAAAAAACGGCCACTCATTCGCAAGACGCGGAGAGCGTCGTGCCTCCCGGTCGCTCAAATTTGGGACATGAAAACAATAAGTCCCGACACAAAAGGCCGATTCGGACCTCTCCGATTAGCGTTGGAGGCAAGTGCCTCGTCATTCACGCCCCGTCACGCAAGGCCAGCGCGAACGACCTGTCGTCGGGGAAATCCAAAAGTTACAACGCCGTTACTTTTCGTTTCTAGACCCTGCTTGAATCGTCCGCTTATGTCGGCGGCAGCAACGACCAACCAAAGGAAAACCATGACGACCATCTTGAATCATCACCCTGAAGCACAATTCACTCGCGGTCCTCAAGCGCGACGCGTTAAACAACCGCTCTGGATCCAATGGCTGGTCGTCACGATCGGCGTGCTTTTTCTAAGCGTTGGCGCAACCGAGGCGCTCGCTCAGGGTCCGAGCCCGTCGCCAAGCCCAAGTCCTTCAGCGAGCCCAAGTCCTTCAGCGAGCCCAAGCCCTTCAGCGAGCCCAAGCCCTTCAGCGAGCCCGAGTCCTTCAGCGAGCCCGAGTCCTTCGGCGAGCCCGAGTCCATCGGCGAGCCCGAGCCCTTCGCCAGGTTGCAGCCCGATCGCCAGCGCTAACATGACAATCGCGGGCGGCGGCGGCCCATTCAACCCGACTTCGCTCACCATCGTCGCGAGGACGCAGGTGACATGGACCAATGTCGGAAGCGATCGGGCGCGCGTGCGCGACGTAAACCATGACTTCCTCGATAGCGACGACCTCCAACCCGGCCAGTCTTATTCATTTACCTTCTGCAACGGGGGCACCTTCCAAATCGAAGACCACCGCGGCAGCGCCACGGCCACCATTATCGTGACCGGCGGCCCGAGCCCATCGCCAAGCCCAAGTGCTTCACCGAGCCCGAGCGCCTCGCCGAGCCCAAGCGCTTCGCCGAGCCCAAGTGCTTCGCCGAGCCCGAGCGCCTCGCCGAGCCCGAGCGCTTCGCCGAGCCCGAGCGCTTCGCCGAGCCCGAGCGCTTCACCGAGCCCGAGCGCTTCACCGAGCCCGAGCGCCTCGCCGAGCCCAAGCGCTTCGCCGAGCCCGAGCGCTTCGCCGAGCCCGAGCGCTTCGCCGAGCCCGAGCGCTTCGCCGAGCCCATCACCAAGCCCGAGCCCATCGCCGAGCCCTGCTGCGCAAGCGATTAATATTTCCACCCGTGTCCGGGTGGAAGTGGGCGATGGCGTCATGATTGGCGGTTTCATCATCACAGGCAACGAACCCAAGCGCGTCATGATCCGCGGCATGGGTCCTTCCCTGACCAGTTCCGGAATTCCCGGCGTGGTCAGCGATCCGATCCTGCGCCTTTTCGGCCCGGGCGGAGCGCCCATTGCGGTAAACGACAACTGGCAGGACACTCAGCGGACTGAGATCGAAGCGACGGGTATCCCGCCGCAGGATCTGCGCGAGTCGGCTATTGTTGCCACCCTGGCGCCCGCGGCCTACACCGCCACGGTTGCCGGCATGAACGGCGACACGGGCGTGGGCCTGGTAGAAATCTACGACCTCAACTCCGCCGCCAACGCGAAGCTGGGCAACATCAGCACGCGCGGCTCCGTTCAGGTCGGAGACAACGTGATGATCGCGGGCTTTGTTCTCGGCGGGAGCAGCACCAATTCCCCCAAAGTGGTGGTCCGCGCCTTGGGGCCATCGCTGGCGCAGGCCGGGATCAGCAATCCGCTGAGCAATCCGACCCTCCACCTGTTCGACGGCAACGGACAAACCGTAGCCACAAATACCGATTGGCAGGATGTTCCGGCCCAGGCGGCCGAACTCCAGGCGCTTAACCTCGCCCCAACAAACCCGGCTGAGGCAGCCATCGTGGCCATGTTGCCGCCCGGTCTCTACACCGCGGTGGAAGCAGGCCAGGGAGGCGGCACTGGAGTCGGGTTGATCGAAGTCTACGCCACGCAATAGCCTATCTTCCACTCATCGACCCGCTCCGCGGAATCACCGCGGAGCGGGGAGTGGGAGTCTGAATTTCACAGCCAAGCCCTCGCGCCGAAGCGAGGATCATCGGCATACCAACGCGACGCGCGATATTTGGCGCCTGAAGAGCTAGACGCGGGAACCGCTCTCCGATATTCGAACTAGATGGAACTGAAGGAAGCGACGACACCAGCTCCTGCGCGTCCCAAGTTTTTTTTGCGCTGGACGGCGGCCGATAGCGAGACGGCGCTACTGGTTCTCGCCCTGAAAGGTCTGGTTCTGTACCTGGCGGTGTTGAGTCTTGGGGTGCTCTTCGATCAATACGAAATCTGGCAGACGCTCTGGAACCGATGGGATGCGACGCACTATTTGAAGCTGGCGGAGAATGGCTACTCCGCCGAGGGCGATGAGCTGTTTTCGATCGTCTTTTACCCGCTTTACCCGTGGCTGGTGCGCGCCGTCGCATTTGTTTGCCGGAGTTACTTCTGGGCGGCGCTTTTGGTTTCAGGCGTGGCCTCGATCTGTGCGGGGCTTCTCTTGCGCCGGTTGGTGGAACTGGATCAGCCGGCGAAAGTGGCGCGGCTGGCCGTCTGGTTTCTTTTCATTTTTCCGACGGCTTACTTTTTGCACATCGGCTACACGGAGAGCCTTTTCCTTGCCCTCGTCCTCGGGTGCTTGCTGGCGGCACGAATGCAGTTCTGGGCGGTCGCGGGAGCGCTGGGGGCTCTAGCCTGTTTCACCCGCGTGAATGGGCTTCTGCTCGTCCCAACTTTGCTCGTGGAAGCGTGGTTGCAATATCGGGTCACGCGCCGGATCAACTGGCGCTGGCTTTGGATCGCAGCCACCGGCCTCGGCTTTGCGGCCTATCTCTTCCTCAACTATCGCGTCACGGGCGACCCTTTCGCGTTTTCGCCCATAATGGAGAAAAATTGGTACAAGAAGATCACTGTTCCCTGGGTCGGGATCCGTGATGTCTGGCTGCGCATTCCCGGCTTTAACCTGCAGGAAGGGTTGTTCGAATTTGTCTTCATCGTTTTTTCTTTTCTTTGCACGGTCTGGTGCTGGATCACATTGCGCCCCACCTACGCGATCTGGATGACGTTTAACTGGCTCCTTGTTAACAGCACCACCTATGTCGTCAGCGTGCCGCGCTATTGCCTCACGCTCTTCCCCATCTTCATCCTTCTCGCCCGCCTCGCCGCGGCGCGTCCGATGGCCGGCCGCATCATGACCGTGGCTTCGTTACTCCTGCTCGCGCTCTTTGCGATGAAATTTGCCCACGGCACCTGGGCATTCTAAGACGCGCGCAAGTCCACTTCCATTTAATCGCTCTCAGCGATCCACTCTTTCGCCGCGTCGATGTCGCCGAACGCGAGAGCATGGCCGGCCGCCTCGAAACGTATCGTGACCTCCGCGCCAGCCTCCCGCAGCATTGCCGCAAGCCGCCCGGCATTTTCCTTCGGCACAATCGGATCGTGTTCGCCGGATGAGAGGAGCACGCGCGCGTGCGACAGGTCGGGCACTGCGGGCGGCACGAGCGGGACCATCGCCCGAAGCAAAACCGCGCCGGCCAGCAGTTCGGGTCTGAGAAGCAAAATCGCCGCCGCAATGTTTGCCCCATTGGAATAACCGACCGCGGTGACGCGTTGCGGATCGAATTCATATCTCGCCGCCGCCGCGACGACAAAATCAGCCAGTTCGTGCGCGCGCCGGATGACGTCTTCTTCATCGAAGACGCCTTCAGCGAGGCGCCGGAAAAATCGCGGCATGCCATTCTCGAGGACCTTGCCACGCAGACTGAGCAACGCCGCAGTTGGATCGAGATCGCGCCCGAGGGGGACCATATCGTCTTCGTTCCCGCCGGTTCCGTGCAAGAGCAAGAGAGTGCGATTGCCCGGCCCAGACGCGGGGACAAAGCGATGAATGAAATCCATAGAGCGTCAATCCGAAACGAGGAGCGGTACGCTATACTGGAACTATCTTGAAGTATATCTGGCGAAAGCGCGCGGGCCCGCAATGGCTGCGTCTCCACGGCGAAAACCTCACCCAGCGCTTCGGCAGCGCGCTTGCTCTCGTTGAGCGCCCGGGAAGCGAGCGCGCGTTATTGGAGATTTCCTGCCGGACCAAGGATCAAGCGAAGGAACTCATCCGCGAGTTTGGTGGGAGCGTCGAGAAATTACGGGCGGACTGGTTTGAGCATTTTGCACGGCAAGCTCAGGGCAAGCCATTACGAATCGGTCCACGCCTCGTGATTGTCAGCGCACCGCCGCGGCAGAGCGTCGCTGCGCGGACCCTGATTATTCCGGCCGAAACGGCGTTTGGAACGGGCCACCACGCGACGACGGCGATGTGTTTGCGCTTGCTCGAACATGCCACGCGTAGCCTCGCATCCGGCTGGCGCATGCTCGATGCAGGCACTGGCAGCGGCATTCTCGCCCTTAGCGGCACTTACTTCGGAGCCGGACACGTGCTCGCGATCGACAACGATCCCCTCGCCCGCGCGACGGCAAAGCGCAATGCGCGCGCCAACGGCGCCCCCAACCTCGAGATTACGGCAGGCGATATCCTAAAGCAGACGTTGACCGGAAAATACGCCGTCATCACCGCGAATCTTTTTAGCGAGATTTTGATTGCCGCGTTGCCAAAGTGGTCCCGGCATCTCGCCGCCGACGGTTTTTTGATTCTGTCCGGAATCCTGCGCTCCCAGGAAAAAGAAGTTATTGCCGCGCTGCGAAGGAATGACTGCGTTCCTCAGGAAATCCGGCGGCGAGGAAAATGGATCGCGCTGCTAGGCGTCCGGCGGAAGGCGCAGCGGGCCGTCCCTGCCCGTAAAAGGGCTTGACGGAGGGAGGGGTCGAAAGCATTTTCCCCGACCCGTTCGCGGCCTCGATTTTCCTGCATCCACGCGGTTGATCTTTCGAAGCCGCCGGGGGAAATCGCATGCCGAACGAAGAGCTTTCCTACGTAATCGTTACGCCGTATTCGATGCGCAAATCGCGCACGGGCGGGATCGTTGCCCGCCTGATTTCACGCACCGGCCTGGATGTCGTCACGGGCAGAATGTTCGCGCCCAGTGAAGAGCTCACCAGGCGTTACGCGGACACAATCGTGACCGAGACCGACCCAGAGCATCGCGCGACGCAGGAGCTGATCCGCGATTACGTCCTCAAGAATTTCACCGGAAAGATAAAAGGGCAGCGGGCACGCGCGCTGATGCTTGTTTTCCGCGGTTCCGACGCCGTGGAAAAGATCCATCACACCATCGGCCACATCGTGCATGAGCGGACCAGTGGCGAAACGATCCGCGATACCTTCGGGGATTACATCACCGACGACTCCGGCAAGGTCATTTACTTCGAGCCGGCCGCACTGGCTGCGTTCGACCCCAAGGCAGTGGAGCGCGATCTCAAGCTCTGGGCGGAATTTTCCGACAACGACGGCGGAATCCTCGATCGCGTGATCGAGTTTCCGCAGAATGCGAAAGTTGAGAAATCCCTCGTGCTGATCAAGCCGGATAATTTCAAGTTTCCCAACCAGCGGCCCGGTGGTGTGATCGAGGTTTTTTCGCGCACCGGGCTCTACATCGTCGGGTTCAAGGTGCACTGCATGAGCGTGGCGCAAGCGGAGGAATTTTACGGGCCAGTCCTGCCGGTCCTGGAAGAGAAACTCGGTTCCGAAAAGGGACGCAACGCCTGGGAAGACATCGTCGAGTTCATGTCGGGAGGACGCCCCAGCGGGATCAGCGGCGAGCAGCGCAACGCGCCCGGTTCCGAGAAATGCATCGCGATCGTTTACCAGGGCGATGACGCCGTGCGAAAAATCCGCGACGTCCTCGGCCCGACCGATCCCGCCAAAGCGCCGCCCGGCTCGATCCGCAAGGAATTTGGCCAGACGATTATGATCAACGCCGCCCATGCCTCCGATTCCGCGGAGAACGCCAAGCGGGAGATGGCGATCGTGCAGGTGGACGAGAATAACTTCAAACCTTTGATTGAAAGTTTCTACGCACGCCCATAGCTTGCGCTCCCATTTTGCAAACACTCAACCCTACCCCGACAGCCATGGAAATTTCCGCGCGCGCCGCCCAATTGACCGCCTCCCTCACCCTCTCCATCGACAGCAAGGCGAAAGCCATGAAATCCGAAGGCATCGATGTGTGCGGTTTCGGCGCGGGCGAGCCGGATTTTGATACGCCGGACCACATCAAAGCGGCGGCGATCGCGGCGCTCGAAGCCGGTTTTACCAAGTACACGCCAAGCGGCGGCCTGCCCGAATTACGCCAGGCGATCGCGGAGAAATTGGAAGCCGATAACCAGCTGAAATATCGGCCGAGCCAGATCGTCGTCAGCAGCGGCGCAAAGCATTCTTGTTACAACGCCATCCTGGCCACCTGCCAGGCCGGCGACGAAGTCCTGATTCCCTCGCCGTATTGGGTCAGCTACCCCGACATGGTCCGCCTGGCCGGCGCGGAACCGGTCATTGTCCCGACCACCGAGCGCAACGGCTGGAAAATGCGCGCGTCCGATTTTGAAAATGCGATGACCCCGCGCACCAAGATGTTGATCCTGAATAGCCCCGGCAATCCGACCGGTTCGGTTTACACGCGCGAGGAGCTGGAAGGCATCGTCGAAGTCGCCGCCGAAGAGGACATCTATATCCTCTCCGACGAAATCTACGAGAAACTGGTTTACGACGAAGTGAAGCACGTCAGCATCGCCTCACTTTCCCAGGAGGCATATGATCTGACGATCACGGTCAACGGGTTCAGCAAAGCGTACGCGATGACGGGCTGGCGTCTGGGCTACATGGCGGCGCCCGAAGCCGTTGCCAAAGCGGCGGACAATATCCAAAGCCACAGCACCTCGCACCCCTGCTCGTTCGCGCAGCGCGGCGCCGTCGCGGCGCTCAAGGGAGACCAGCAGCCGCTCGCCGACATGCGCGACGAGTTCGCCATGCGCCGCACCTACATGTATGACCGGATCATCAAGATCCCGAACATCACCGCGGTGAAGCCCGAAGGCGCGTTCTACATCCTGGTAAATATCAGCCAGCTCGGGCTCAGCTCGCAAAACTTTGCCGATCGCCTGTTGAGCAAGGCCAATGTCGCGGTGGTCCCCGGGATCGCCTTTGGCGATGATCGCACCGTGCGCCTCAGTTACGCGACCAGCATCGACGTGATCAAAAAAGGCCTCGATCGCTTTCAGGATTTTTGCCGAACGCTGTAGGCTTGGAGTAGTGGAGTGATGGAGAAATGGGGGAAGGGGTTGCGGTCCGCAATACTCCATTACTCCAGAACTCCAGTCAGATGACCGGTCACCTCGCGCTCGTTCTTCACGCGCACCTGCCGTTCGTGCGGCACCCGGAGCACGAAGAATTTCTCGAGGAAGAGTGGCTCTTCGAAGCCATCACCGAAACTTATCTTCCGCTCATCGCCATGATGGAGCGGCTGGTCCGTGACGGAGTGCCGTTCCAGCTCACCATGACGGTCACGCCGACCCTGTGCGCCATGTTGCAGGATCAATTGCTCCGGGAGCGCTACGTCGGCTACCTGGACCGGGCGATCGAGCTCGCCGCGCGCGAAATCGAGCGCAATCGGGATGATGAACCGCTCCGCAGGCTGTCGGAATTTTATCACCGAAACTTTTCCGACTGCCGGGTTCTGTTCCTGGGCTGCGCCGGCGATCTTCCCGGCGAGTTTCGAAAATTGCGCGACGAGGGCTGCCTCGAGATCATGGCCACGGCGGCGACGCACGGTTTGCTCCCGCTGCTCCAACCTTCGCCGGCCGCGGCGAGGGCGCAGATCTTGATCGGGTGCGATGCCTACCGCGCCGCGTTCGGCGGCGATCCGGCGGGATTCTGGCTCCCGGAGTGCGCCTACGCGCCGGGCCTGGAAACGATCATGCAGGAGGCAAACCTGCGCTGGTTCATTCTGGATGCGCATGGCCTCATGTTCGGCGACCCGCGGCCGCGCCGCGGAATCTACGCCCCCTGTTACACCGCAGCCGGCCCGGCCGCATTTGCGCGCGACCGCGATTCGAGCCGGCAGGTTTGGAGCGCGACCGAAGGCTATCCGGGCGACCCGGCCTACCGAGAATTTTATCGCGACATCGGTTTCGATCTTCCTCTGGAATACCTTCGACCTGGAGCCGCCCCCACCGCCGCGCGCAAGTTTACCGGCTTGAAATATCACCGGATCACGGGGCGCGATTGCGACAAGGAACTCTACGACCCAGGCCAGGCCCAGAGCGCCGCGGACGCGCACGCGGCCCATTTCCTCGAGGCAAGGCGGCAGCAAATGAACGAACTGCGCGCGTTGGATTTCGATCCGATTGTGGTCGCGCCGTTCGATGCGGAGTTGTTCGGCCATTGGTGGTTTGAAGGGCCGCACTTTTTGGAATCGTTCATCCGCCAGGCGGCCTTTGGACACCAGGATCTTCGGCTGACGAGCAAAGACGCTTATGGTCGCCAGGATCTTCAACTGACCACCCCGACCGCGTTTCTGACCAATCATCCCACGCAACAAACGATCGCGCCCGCAGCCTCGAGCTGGGGCGAAAACGGGTATCTCGGAGTCTGGCTGGATGAGAGCAATTCCTGGATCTATCCGCATCTCCATTCCGCCGCCCGCCGCCTGACGGAACTCGCGCGCGCGCATGCCTCCGATGAGACGGCGCTGGCGGATCGCGTCCTCAAACAGCTCGCTCGTGAATTACTGCTCGCGCAATCGAGCGATTGGGCGTTCCTGATGAAGACCGGCACGGCGACGCATTACGCCACGAGACGGGTGACCGATCATCTGCTTCGGTTCAATCGTCTTCACGATGAGTTCGCCAGCGGCCGGCTCGACGAAGGTTTCCTTTCGAACTGCGAATGGCGCGATAACCTTTTCCCCGACGTGAATTGGCGTTATTACGTTAAGCGTTCGCAATGATCGCGAGGTTTTTCCCACTGTCATGCTGAGCGACTCATTTTGTGAACTCATTAACTTGTCATTCTGAGCGCAGCGGAGTGGAGCCGAAGAACGAAGCATCTCTTGCTTTAAAGAGAAACGCTTCTTTTCCGGGGATGACAGTGAGAGATTCCTCGACTTCGTTTTGCTGCGGCAAAACTTCGCTCGGAATGACAAAAGAAAACGACAAATCGCAATCCGGAAAGACAATCGCCTGGCTGCTTCTCGTCTTGCTTCTGGGGATGACGATCGCAGCGCGGGCGCAAGAATCGCCGACGCCTGAGCCCACCTCGGCGCCGCCAACACGGAACATCCGCATCAGCTTTCTTCCGCCGCCGCTCGACGGAACGATCAGCCTCGGCATTTATGACGCGAAAGGGAAGCTCGTGCGCGTCCTCCATCGCGAGGCGGACCTCAACGAATTCAAGATCGGCGCCGACGCGCTCTCGACGATGTGGAATGGAAAGGATGACGGCGGAGAAAGTGTCCCGGCGGGAAAATATAGCGCGCATGGATTCGTGGTCGGCGGCCTCAAGACCGAAGGCGTCGGATTTTTCTTTAATGACTGGATCACCTCGGAGGATTCGCCCCGGATTTCCCGGATCCGTTCCCTGGGGATGCGAGACGATAAGTTGCTTCTCGGCGTCGAGTTGGTTCCGCAAGGCCCTGGGCATGTCCTTTATGACTTCGAACAGAAGACGATAAAATTGAGTGATGACGACTCTCCGGACTCGGCCGCCTCTGCCGCCCCGTCCGATGGCCCAGCGGAAAATATCGATCCGGTCGTGATGGTCCCGGGACGAAACGGCACGCGCTGGGTGATCGATCGGACCGCCAAGGGAGCTCCGACAACGGAGGTGAAACAGTACTCTCCTTCGGGCGAATTTCTGCGCCGGCTCACCGCCGCTCCCGACCAGCCGCAACCGGCGGCCATGGCGGCCTCGATGGCGGACGACAAAATCTATCTGCTGGAAGAGAACAGCCGGGCGCAACGCGTGCGCGGGCTTACCCTGGTCGCCGCAAAGGTCGAAGGCGAGCAGCGACCGGTTTCAGATTGGAGAGTGGATTTCGAGAAATGGATTGTCGCGCACAAAGATTTCTCCCTCGTGGATGGCAAACCGGTTCCGTCGCCGGAGGGCGGGACCGATGGGCCCGAGAAACTGAAACTGAAGTTACAGCCCAATCCTCTCCTCAACGATGACAGGGTCACCGTGGAATTGGCGATCGGGTTCGATGCTGACGGGAGTTTTCTGAAAACGACCGACGGCCTGCCGCTCTTCAGCATCAGCGAAACCCCGGGAGTCACCCGCGGCCTTCTGGCCGGTCGTGGGCCAAAAACGATCGATGTTTTCCAGGATGATGGCGCAGTCGTCGAACAGTTCAGGGTGACCGGCGTGGATCAAATGATGAGTTTCGATTGCGGTGGATTTGAATTGAAATGAAGCGCGTTCTTCCGTGAGATTTGCCGATGCCGCGCGACATCGTTTACTTCGACCTTGAAACGCAGCGAACCGCGAACGACGCGGGCGGATGGACGCGCAAATGCGACATGCGGATGTCGGTCGGCGTCATTTTCAGCACGGCCACGGGCCGCTACGACGTCTTCAGCGAAGCCCAGGTGAACCGGCTCATCGAGCGCCTGCGTCGCGCCGATCTCGTCATCGGGTTCAACGTGCTGAACTTCGATTATCACGTCCTAATGGGGTATACGATCCTCGACCTCGTCGCCGAACTTCAGACCGCCGATCTGATGGTCGACATGGAAAAACGGCTGGGTCATCGGCTGGGTCTGGACGCCATCGCGCACGCCACTCTTGGCATCCAAAAAACCGCCGCCGGACTCGATGCGATTCGCTGGTGGCGCGAAGGGCGCCTGCTTGAGATCGCGGAGTATTGTTGTTTCGACGTGAAGGTCACGCGCCTCGTGCATGAGCACGGCTGCCGGCACAAGGAACTATTTTTTCACGACCGGTTTGCCCAGCGACAGCGCGTCGAGATTGACTGGGCGCACCTGGATGGGGAGGCGGGGTTGAAGCGTTAGAGCGTTGACCGCTGTAACGCTTTAACCTTTTAACGCTTTAGCGACTCCCTAATTCACACCGTACGCCTCGACCAAGGCCACACCAGTAGTGTTGTTCACACCGCGCACGATGGCGGTGTAAAGGCCGGGCGCGAGAATTTGCACAATCGTCGACTCCAGATCGTTCGTTGGAGGGATTGTCGAGGCGATGATGTCCTCTTCCTGATCGCTCCGCCAATTGTCATTGAAAGCGATGAGCGCAGCGTTGCCGTCACGCAATTCGAGCGTTGGATCTCCCAGCGCTCCGGGCACGGGCAGGGATGGTCCGATCGCACGCACGATCACGGGGAGCTCATCCTGTCCGAGCACAATTATCCCGCCGATCATTACGTTATCGCCGGTACCCACGAAGGCTCGCGTGCTGATGTTGGCGAGAAGAGATCCGTCGATTGCGCTCAAATCGTAAACTTCCACGATCCCCACGCCGGTCCCGCTATTTACCCCTTGCACAATCGCGGTATACGCTCCCGGAGCCAGCGTCGCCACGATCGCTGATTCCAGATCATTGGTCGGCGGGATCCCTGTCGCGATGATCTCAGCTTCCTGGGTGTCTCTCCAGTTGTCGTTCGTGATCGTGGCGCCCGGACCGTGAAGTTCCAGCACGGGGTCGGCCAGCACACCCGGAATTCCGAAGTTCGCCAGTGAAGGACCTGCCGCTCGGATGTACACCCTCTTCGTATACTCTCCCTGAAGAATGAAGCCGGCGATCATCACATTGCTCCCGGTAAATACTGGTGCGCGAGTCGCAATGTTTCCAAACCAGCCATTTCCCCTCTCATATGCACCAATGTCGCTGCCATTGCCGTCGACGGCATTAGGAATAGATGGCTCATCAGCCGGGCGACGGACTCCGCGCTGATCAGTGGCGATGGGAAGACCGCTAACGGGGTCCGTTGCGGCACTGCCTTGGTCAATCGCGGGGCTGTCATAGAGCAATGCATGAGTCGGAGTGGGTCTGAACCACTGGCGGACAAGGGGAGCAATTTCTGGATCTGCGATATTGAGCAGATCGCTCAGTTGAGGGGGAAACGCTATCGTTGCGCCACTGGTGTTGCCGATCAGATTATAACCAGTTGAAGTAACACTTCCGCTGATGTCCTGTGAGCCGAACGCCGGCAGGTCACGGATGAAATTGTTGGCGATCAGGGTGTTTCCCAGGACGGAAGAGCTGTTCGCGGAGACGATGCCCCCGCCACCGGCCGTGCCATTGATGGTGCCAACTCCAGAGGCCGCCGTATTTAGCGCAATAGTAGAAAAGACGATGTTAAAGAAAGGCTCAGTAACAAAGCCCTGACTAAAAATCGCTCCCCCACGAGCTGGTCCAGCCGGACTGCCCGTGATAGCGCCGGTGCCGATTTGGGGCCACCCTGGACCCGTAAAATTGGCCAACGTGTTCTGTCGGCCGGCTCGCCAAAAATTACCGAAAGCCACTTTTGCGTGAGGCATGACCTTCGTCGAATTGCCAAGGACCTCTCCTCTTATCGAGCCATAAAACTCCGCAAATTTATCATAAGTTGAAAAGTCGTAGATTCCCTCTTGGGCGACGTGGCATGTCCGGCATGAGGTTCCGACAATATCGCGGTAGAGTTGAGCCTGAGTATTCCAACCCGGCGGAACAAACGCTGTATTCTGAGTAGATGCCGTGAAATTAGGCGCATACCAGCCCTCGATGAGCTCCCGGATGGCGGCCGAAGGGTTTGTGGCAAGCACCTTCTCATTGAGGCGTTTGAATGCGGCCTCTTCATCGATAGGGGCATTGGGCGGCACATCGGGGATGGAGCGGCGTGGGTCATCGACGCGAGTTCCGGGGCGCGGAAATTTGAAACTCGCGAGATCGAATTCGCGGAAATACGATTTCATTCCGAGCACCTGTCCCAGTGTCCAGCCGTGACCTTGCGGTATCTGCGTTCCTCCATGGCAGACCATGCAAAGTTGCGGCGTATACTTTTTTCCGTTCCCGTCGAGGTCCGCGTATCCAACTCGGATGGCATTCGGTCCGGTCCCCTCATAAACGAAAAATTTCACGATCGGGCCGGCTTGTGTTTGATTTTCGATTGGAGAATACTCCATGCAGACGGTTGCAATCGCCCGCGCAGGATCTTTGGCCAACGCCGCATCTGCGCTAAGAGGGTTCTGATCTGGGGAACTACGATCGAGATTGAGGGTGTAATTCGAGACGTACGCTGCTACGTCGTTGTTTCGCTGCAACATGTGCATATCGCGGCCGAAACCGAGATCGCCATTGTTCAAATAGGCCGCTTTCGCTTCGTCAGAAGCGCTGCCGTCGGCTGGGTTGAATCCGTTCGTTTCCCACCACTCTCCGAGCGTGCCGCGACGGCCCTTAGGATGTTGGGCATCCACCGGATCAACCAGGCCATAATACATGTCCGAATCAGCTTGATCGGCTTCTCCGCTGAATTTTCTTGTGAGAAACTCGCCGGTTACACCATCGGCTCCGACGACCCTGTTACCGCTAATGGTCGAATTCACGACCGAGAGGTGTCCGAACCCGAGGCTAAAGATCGCCCCACCTTGTGCGGGGCCGGTGTTCGGTCCCGGCGCGCCTTTGGCAACATTCTCGCTAAGGGTGCTTCGTCTCACCACCAAGTTTCCAAGGTTCAAAATGGCTCCGCCATTCTGGAGGTTCTCGTTCCCACTTAGAACGCACCGGTCCAGGGTAAGCGTTCCATTGTTCGTGATCGCGCCGTTCCGGCACTTTTTGAGACTCACCCCATCTATCGATATTACTGCGGCTGAATCGACATTAAATATTGGGCCCTGAAAAGCGCTATCCGGGTCCGGAGAAATAGTCAGCAGTTTCGCTCCAGGACCGTTGATGACGATATTCCCAAGCAGGGCCTCCAGTTCTGTGAGCAAGACAATAGATCCCTGGACGCTAATTTGGATCGTATCATCCGCAGTTGAGTCGTTCGCATCCATGATCGCTTGTCGGAGCGAGCCAGGGCCGGCATCAGCAAGGGTCGTAACCAGAAAAGTATCGGCTGCCGCCGGGAGGAGTAGTGCGAGGCTGATGATAAACGACATGGCGGCAGTCGGCATCAGCCTCGGAATCCTGAACCTGTTCCGAGCAGTTTTTGATGTTTTTGTGACCGATCGCAACGGACTTGTTATCGCTTTGCAATCGACCAATGCAGCTCGCCGAAGCGAACTCCAGAGATTCTGGGGGATACTCATAACCAACACCTCAAGTTATGCGAACGGGCCCTTGGTTCGCGGGTTTCCCGGGCGGGAAGAGGGCGAGGGATGCTTAGCTAGAGTATTCCTAGCGGACTTGACGCAGCGCGATTTTGCCTATCCCCACGGAACAGTGTCAAGATAAGTTTCAGACAGAACAACCTCGCGTCGCGCAAGAACCTCCTCAGCCCCCAATGCTCGCGCTCTAAGCTTTGACCGCTGTAACGCTTCAACGGTTTTAACGCTGTAACCGACTCCCTAATTCAAGCCGTAGACCTCGACCACGGCGACGCCAGTCGTGTTGTTCGCGCCGCGCAGGATCGCGGTGTACGGACCAGGCGCCAAGTTACGCACGATCGCGGATTCGAGGTCGTTCGTGGGCGGGATGCCGGTCGCGTTGATTTCGGATTCCTCGATGGGATCGTCTCTCCAATCGTCATTGAAAGCGACCAGGGCGCCATCGCCGTCGCGCAGTTCCAGAGTCGGATCTGCCAGCGGTCCGGGCACCGGCAACGACGGGCCGAGCGCACGCACGATGACCCGCAGCGGGCTTTGCCCCAGCACAATCAACCCGCCGATCAAGACGTTGTCCCCTGTTTGCACCAGGCCGCGCGTGGAAATGTTCGCCAGCTTCGAATCGATCGTTTGGTCCAGATCGTACGCTTCCACCACTCCAATGCCGCTGCCGTCACTCACGCCCCGCATGATGGCGGTATAGGCCGAGCTGTTCGCCGGCAAGGTCGCCACGATGGCTGACTCCAAATCGTTGCTCGGTGGAATGGTCGTCGCAATGATCTCCGCTTCCTGTCCCCCGACGCGCCAGTTGTCGTTGGAAAGAATGAGACCGCCCGAAGAATTACGCAGCTCGAGGATAGGATCGGCCAGCGCTCCAGCCAGTGGCAGGGATGGCCCGATCGCGTGCACGATAATCCTCTTCGATTGCGTGCCGGTGATAATAAACCCGCCGATCAGCGCGTTGTCCCCCGTTTCCACTCGCAAGCGGGTCGAGATGTTCGCCAGAGTGGGAACCTGATAAGTCACAGTCAGCTGGGGCGGATTACTGGGATTTTCGCCGCTGTTGAATCGCTGGGCGGTTCCCGGGTCTATTTCATTGCCAAGGATGACCCACCCAAAGTTAGTCGCAGGTGTGGAAACCCACGATTGCACGTCCGCGACCAATCCGCTGCCGCTCCACGTATAGGTCATACTGTCCATGGTGATCGGCGTCGCGGCACTGGCCGTCGCGGAAAAGTCGCCCCCGGGATTGGTCCAAAGGACGCTGCTGAAGAAGGTGTGGAGCCAGGTGGCATCGCCTGGCTCCGCCTGAATGCCGGCGCCTCCCGGCTCGCCGGCGTTGGAAGCGCCCTCACCCCAATTGCGCAACACTTTGCTCAACGACACATTGACCTCGCCGGGAAAGGGGCCCGACTGGAACAGGAACATGGAAAGGGTCGCCCCTGTGATGGTCGCATTGGCCGGGATTGAGGAGAGATCGAAAGCGATCAACCCACGGCGCAAGCCGTTGCTTTGGGTCAGCCCCGCGAAAAGATAAACGCCCTGACCGTTGCTGAGTTGACCGGCCGCGTCTTCATAAAGCGTATTGTCTTTTTGCGGCGGCAACGAAACCGTCACGGCCAAAGTCGCGCTGGGGAGCGCGGCCAAAAGGAGAAGAGCCACCAGTGCGTTAGATTGCTTCATCAGCACAAGAGGACGGTATCGACGGAAGCCTGGTCCGCAAATGGAGCGTTGACCGCTGTAACCCTTTTAACCCTTGTAACGCTGTAACGTCTCCCTAATCCAGCCCGTACGCTTCCACCAACGCCACGCCCGTCGTGTTGTTCGCGCCGCGCACAATCACGGTGTACAGACCAGGCACCAAATCCCGCACGATCGCCGACTCCAGGTCGTTCGTGGGCGGGATGCCAGTCGCGTTGATTTCGGATTCCTCCAGGGGATCGTCTCTCCAATCGTCATTGGAAGCGACCAGGGCGCCATCGCCGTCGCGCAGTTCCAGAGTCGGATCCGCCAGCGGCCCCGGCACCGGCAACGACGGGCCGATCGCACGCACGATGACCCGCAGCGGGTTTTGCCCCAACACGATAAACCCGCCGATCAAGACGTTGTCCCCGGTCTGGACCAGGCCGCGCGTGGAAATGTTCGCCAGCTTCGAATCGACCGTTTGGTCCAGATCGTACGCTTCCACCACTCCGATGCCCGTCCCGTCGCTCACGCCCCGCATGATGGCGGTATAGGCCGAGCTGTTCGCCGCCAGGGTCGCCACGATGGCTGATTCAAGATCGTTGTTCGGCGGAATGGTTGTGGCAATGATCTCGGCTTCCTGTCCTCCGACGCGCCAGTTGTCGTTGGAAAGAATGAGACCGCCCGAAGAATTACGCAGCTCCAGGATAGGATCGGCCAGCGCTCCAGCCAACGGCAGGGATGGCCCGATCGCGCGCACGATAATCCTCTTCGCTTGCGTGCCGGTGACAATGAATCCTCCAATGAGCGCGTTGTCGCCCGTCTCCACCCGCAAACGGGTCGAGATGTTCCCCAACGTGCTGGGTTGGGCTGATGGTGTGGGGGTGGGCGGTGGCGGTGTTCCACCAGCCGTCGCCGTGGGTGTTGCGGTAGCCGTCGCAGTCGGTGTCGCCGTGGCCGTGGCTGTGGCCGTTGCCGTTGGAGTAGGTGTCGGGGAGGGCGCGCCAATCAACGTAGTGGAGTCGCCATCGTTGTTGAAGAAAGTCGCTGTGCCCGGCGTGACCGAGTAATCCGCCGCATTGTTTGTGCTCATCGCGCCCGCGGCGCCGTTGAATCGAAGCGCCGAAGTCGAGGTGGAAGGCAACGCCCCCGCAAACGGGGGACCGAAGTTTCCGTCGGCATCATTTTCCATTCTGCCCGTGTTCGGCCCCGTGTAACCCGCGCCGCCCCAGCTCACCGACCAAAAGATGAGGCCAGCATTTTGAAACGCGAGACGCCCGGCCGCCAGGTAGCTGGCGGGGATCGTAGCGGTCATCGTAAAGTCAGATGTGATCGGAGTCGCCTCATATGAGGCAAAGCTGGCGCTTGTGATCAGAATCCGGCTTCCCGCGGTGCCCGTGCTGACGTCGTTGGGAAAGGTGAGGATTGTGATCGGATTATTTCCCGCAGCGTCATAGACGACCAGATCCGACCCACCGACCTCGACTTGGTTCGCAATGCGCATGCGCAACTGCACGGCTTGGGCCGTGGTGTCGCCGTTCACCCCGCCGATCACTTGTTCGATCTGCATGAAGTGAAACGTGGCTTGAGCCGGAAGCGCGAGCGCCATTGCGGCGAGCGCAACGAGAATCCGCAATCGATGAGCGCGCGTATTAAGAAGATCGTTTGTTTTCATAGCGTACACCTCGCTCAAGTGTGCGCCATGTGGCCGGGCCCAATCAAGCCAATAACCGCAAAATACGTAACGAAACTGTTACGCCGCATCGAACGACTCTACCGCAGGCAGGGCTGCGTTCGCGCGCCGGTTAACAGCCGCTGAATGCTTCCTAGTCACCGACCGTATTCTTTGTTAGTTAAGCCCCTTATGTCTTCCGAGCTCCAGCAGACTCTCGCCCGGAGCGCGAGCGTCAGCGGCACATCGTTGCACACCGGTGAAAAAGTCACGCTGAAATTGCAGCCGGCGCCGGTCGATTTCGGCCTCAAATTCAAGCGCAAAGATCTTCAGGACGAGCCCACGATCGACGCCACGATCGCGAACCTGAAGACGGTCGAACGCGCGACCACCATTGGTGAAGGATCGATGCGCGTCCACACCGTGGAGCACGTGCTCTCTTCCCTCTCCGCGATGGGCGTCGATAACGCGATCGTTGAGATGGACGCAAACGAACCGCCGATCGGCGATGGGAGCGCGCGGCCTTATGTCGAGCTGATCAAGAAAGCCGGGATCGTCGCGCAGGAAGCGCCGCGCCGGATTTTCGACATCCGCGAACCGATCCACGTGGAGACAAAAAACGGCTCGCTCCTGGTGCTTTTGCCCGATCCGAAATTCCGGATCTCATGCACCCAGGCCGGTCCCGGCGGCCAATTCACGCAATTCCTTTCCACGGAAATCACCCCCGCCATTTACGAGCGCGAGATCGCGCCGGCGCGGACCTTTGTTTACTACGAAGACGTCCAGCCGCTCATGGAAAAAAACCTGATCAAAGGCGGCAGCCTCGAGAACGCCATCGTCGTGCGCGGCGAAGCGATCTTGAGCAAGGAGCCATTACGGTTCCCCGACGAATTCGTCCGTCACAAAATCGTCGACATCATCGGCGACCTCGCGCTTTTCGGACAACGGATTCGCGGCCATGTCATCGCGGTCAAACCGGGCCATGGCGCCAACGCCGAACTGGTGCGGGCGCTGGCGCGGGAATTCGCGCGCACCACGCCCCTCCCCCAGCCCCACGCTTTTCCGGCCGGGGAAGGCGGGCTCGATATCAACCAGGTGATGGAGTTATTGCCGCATCGTTATCCGTTCCTGATGGTGGATCGCGTCCTGAAATTCGAGGGAGAAACGAAGTGCATCGGCGTGAAATCGGTCACCATCAACGAACCGTTTTTCGCCGGCCACTTCCCGGGCCATCCGGTCATGCCCGGCGTTCTGCAAGTGGAAGCGATGGCCCAGGTCGCCAGCATCCTGATGTTGAAACTGACGAAGAGCGGCAGCGGGCGGCTCGGTTATTTCGTCAGCGCCGACGAAGTAAAATTCCGGAAACCGGTCTTTCCGGGCGATACGCTTTTCATCTCCGCGGAGTTGACCAAGACGCGCGGGAAGCAACTGGCGCGGTTGAAGTGCAGCTGCGCCGTCAACGACGCGGTCGTCTCCGAATGCGAGTTGATGTTGAGGCTGATGGATCAATGAGTGAGGTGCAGATCCATCCGACCGCCCTCGTGGATGGGCAGGCGGAAATCGGCGCGGGGACGATCATCGGACCGTATTGCATCGTCGCGGCGGGAGTAATTCTTGGCCGTGATTGCTGGCTGCAACATCACGTCACGCTTTGCGGGCCAATGACGGCGGGAGCGCGGAATAAATTTTACGCCTATTGCTCGATCGGACAGCAGACCCAGGATCTCAAATACCAGGGCGAGCCGACTTTTCTCGAAATCGGCGACGAGAATTCGTTTCGCGAATTCGTCACCGTGAATCGGAGCACGACCGGCGCCGGCAAAACGCGCATCGGGAATTGCGGAAATTTCCTCGCCTACAGCCACATCGGCCACGATTGTGACGTTGGCGACGCGGTCGTTTTCTCCAACAACGGGACCCTGGCCGGACACGTCCAGGTCGGCGATCACGCGGTCATGGGCGGGCTGACGGCGGTCCACCAATTCTGCCGAATCGGCCGGTATGCGATCACGGGCGGCTGTTCGAAAATCGTGCAGGACATTCCACCCTTCATGATCGCGGATGGAAATCCGGCCAAGGTACGGGGCATCAATCTCGTCGGCCTGGAGCGGAGCGGATTTCCGCCCGAAAGCGTGAAGTGGATCAAGGAGGCGTTTCGCCTGATCTATCGCTCGAAGTACAACACTCGCCAGGCCATCGACGCGATCCGGGCCGAGCTTCCCTCGAGCGCCGAGATCAATCAGATCGTCGAGTTTATCGAGCAGACGGAGCGGGGCATCATTCGTTAGGCGCTCCTGCACTGGGTCCTGATTCTGATCGCCGATACCGCTGATGAAAGCGCGCGGACGAAGCTCTGGGTAGCGCACGCGTCTCGCGTGCTGGTGGTCGCGTCCTCGCGATCACGAACTTTTCGTTACGCGAGAGCTCTCGAACCAACTGTGAGCTTCTCGAAAGGCCGTTTCGGCGAGACGCCGAAACCAACACGCGAGACGCGTGCGCTACCCAAGAGACACTGTCTCGCTTCTCTAAAGGCTCAATTTCAAACCATCGTAGGCGATCCCCACTCCGGCCGGAAGCTCCGCTTCACTCGATTGCGGCAACTCGTGGCAAATATGGGTGAATAGCGTCTGCGCCGGTCGCACTTTCGACGCGACTCCCAACGCCTGGCTCACGCTCAGATGAGTCGGATGCGGTTTGTGGCGCAAGGCATCGATGATCAGGACTTTCACTCCCGCAATCCCGCGCACAATCTCTTCCGGCACGGCGCTGCAATCGCTCAGATACGCGACCAGCTTTTCACCCTTCCGCGAAAAGAGATAGCCGTTAACGGTTGAATTCCCGTGCGGCACCGGCAACGGCGTGAGCAAAGTTTCACCAAGCTGAAACGGACCATCCACCACGTGCGGCTCAGGCACCAAATACCCTGGAAATCGATTCAGACCGTTGAAAGCAAATTCATAAACACGCTCCAGATCGCGCATCGTTTCCGCGGAGGCGTAGACCGGGATCGATCCCAGGTTGTGCGAGTAACGCCGCAGATCGTCAAACCCCATGATGTGATCGGTATGGGAGTGCGTGAAAACTACCGCGTCCAGCCGGCGAATATTCTCCCGCAAAGCCTGGGTGCGAAAATCCGTTCCGGTATCGACCACCCAGGCATACTCCGGCGTCTCGACGTAGATCGAGGAACGGAGCCGCTGATCGCGCGGATCGGCTGAATGGCAGACTTCGCAATCACAACCAATCATTGGCACGCCCTGCGAAGTGCCCGTCCCAAGAAAGGTGAGGCAAAGCTGGGGGCCCTGCCCGGGAAGATTTTCGGAGTTGAGAGTTGGCAGTTGAGAGTTCAAGACTTGTGGCGGTCGCGATCTCTCATCTCTCCACCCTCACCTCTCAACTCTCAACTTCTTCTCCATGCCCGCCGTTCTCACTCTGCTGCGAATCAAGAACCTGGCGCTGGTCGAGGATCTGGAGTGGCAGCTGGCGCCGGGATTCACCGCGATCACGGGAGAAACGGGCGCGGGCAAATCGATCATCATCGGCGCGCTGCAATTGCTCCTGGGCGAACGGACCGACAAGTCGTTGATTCGGACCGGAGCCGAGGTTTGCGCCGTCGAAGCAGTCTTCGAAGGGCCCGATCTGGAAAAGCTCAATCGTCAACTGAGCGACGCGGGCATCGAGCCGTGCCAGGGGGAGTTGATCGTGAAACGCAGCTTTTCGGCGACGGGCGCAAATCGGCAGTTCATCAATGGCTCGCCGACCACGCTCGCGGTCCTGAAGAGCCTCGGCGACGAGCTGGTCGATCTGCACGGGCCGCACGACCATCAATCGCTTCTTTCCCCGGACCGGCAACTTGGCTTGCTCGACGGATTCGCCCACGCGGAAGAGACCCTGGGGGAATTCGAACAGCGCTACCGCAAACTGCAAACGCTGCGTGCGGAGCAAACGGCGCTGAGCACCGCGGAATCTTCCCGCGAGCGGGAAATCGACCTGCTTCGCCACCAGGTGAACGAAATCACGGGCGCGAAATTATCGGTCACGGAAGAGGAAGAGATCGCGTCGCGCTACAAGCTCGCGGCCAACAGCAAGCGCCTGGTCGAGCTGGCGGGGTCGATCGCCCGCCGCCTTTCGGACGCGGATGATTCCATCCTCCCGCAACTGGCGGAAACGCAACGCCTGCTGCGCGAGTTGGAGAAAATCGATCCAGCGCAAGGAATGCTGGCCGAGGCGCACGCCGCCAGCGTGGTCGAATTGTCTGAAATCTCGCGCTCGCTCAGCGGCTATGCCGAGCAGCTCGATCTGGATCCGGAACAGCTCGCCGCCCTCGAGGAGCGCGTTTCGCTTTTCGAAACTTTGAAACGCAAGTACGGCGGCTCGATCGGCGAGGTGATTTCGTTTGGCGAACGCGCGCAGGAGCGCCTGCGCAAAATCGAAGGGCGCGACGAGGAACTCGAGCGGTTGAGCCAGGAGATTGAAAAAGAGCGCGCCGAAGTCGAACGGACCGGGCGCGCCCTCCAAAAGTTGCGCGCCAAAGCCGCGCCGAAGCTCTCTGAAAACATTCGCTCCAACCTCCGGGACCTTGGCTTTCGACAGTCCGAATTCGAGGCGCGGCTCACCGCGCTCGACGAGCCCAACGCCACCGGTTTCGATGCGATTGAACTGCTTTTTTCTCCGAACCCGGGCGAGCCGTTGAAGCCGTTGCGCGCGATCGCTTCCAGCGGGGAGATCTCCCGGCTGATGCTCGCGATCAAGTCCTCGCTCGCGGCACAGGACGCGATCCCGCTGCTCGTCTTCGATGAGATCGACGCAAACGTTGGTGGCGAAATCGCGAATGCCGTCGGCGCCAAAATGAGAACGCTCGGCTCGGAGCATCAGGTCCTTTGCATCACGCATTTGCCGCAGGTCGCGGCGGCGGCCGAGACACATTTTGTTGTGACCAAGGATGTTACAAAAGGCCGGACGCATTCGCGCCTCAGCGAAGTCGCCGGGAAGGCGCGAACAGAAGAAATTGCCCGGATGCTCGGGGGAAAGACCGAGTCCGCGCTCCGGCATGCCGCAAGTTTGTTGAATTAACCTGAATCCCGGGAGACGAGCAACCGGCGCTCGCCGCGGCGAGTGCCGCTGCATATAATAACCGCCGTGCTGAATTACATCTGGCTCGCGTTCCTGCTCATCGCGGTCATCGTCGGCGGGTTTTCCGGGACGCTGCCTGCCCTGACCAAGGGCGCATTCGAGACAGCGGAAATGGCCGTGATGAAGATCGCGCTGCCATTAGTCGGTATCATGGCGATCTGGCTCGGGATCATGCGTTTGGCCGAACGCGCGGGTCTGGTCAAACTCATCGCCCGCGCGCTGGCCCCGGTCATGCGGAGGCTTTTCCCCGATGTGCCGCCAGATCATCCCGCCATGGGCTCGATGGTGATGAACATCGCCGCGAACATGCTCGGCCTCGGCAACGCCGCCACGCCGCTCGGCCTCCGCGCGATGGCCGATCTCGAGACCCTGAACCGACAACCCGGCGTGGCCACGAATGCGATGTGCACCTTTCTCGCGATCAACACCGCGTCGATTCAGCTCGTCCCGACGACCGCGATTGGTTTGCTCGCCATTGCGGGTTCGAAGAATCCGACGGCAATCGTTCCCACGGCTTTTCTCGCCACCTGCTGCGCGCTCAGCTGTGGGGTTCTCTCCGCGAAAATTTTGGAGAAACTCCCAATGTTTCGCCTGGCGCCTCCGTCAGGAGCGACTTCATCCGATCGCGAGCGAGACGAAACAACGGCGAGCCAGGTGGCGACTCCGGTGGAAGTGGAAAAGATCGATCCGCCGCCCGTGACCTTTTTTGGGAAATGTTTGCTCTGCGTCTTCGGCCTCTGTTTCGCCGCGATGTTTATGATGCTGGCATTTCCGGCCGCCGCGAGCGCAGCCGGGAGCATCTTTGGGCTAACCCTGCCCGCTTCTCCCCCCGAACTAGGCGACAAGGGCCCGGTCATTCGTTCGTTGTTCGCGATTTCCATCCTGGCTGTTCCCTTCCTGCTCTCGTTCTTTCCACTCTACGCCGCGCTGCGTGGAGTGAAGGTGTACGAACAATTCGTAGAGGGCGCGCGCGAGGCCTTCGCCGTGGCGCAACGCATCATTCCATTCCTGGTGGCCATGCTGGTTTCCATCAGCATGCTCCGGCACGCGGGCGTGATCGACGCGATGACGAGGGTGCTGGGACCGGCCCTGGCCTGGATCGGGTTCCCGGCCGATCTCCTCCCCATGGTCCTGATGCGTCCGTTGAGTGGCAGCGCCACCCAGGGCATTTTTGTCGAGCTGATCAATCGCATCGGGCCCGACAATTTGATCAGCCAGATGGCGGCGACCATTTATGGCAGCACGGAAACGACCTTCTACGTCCTAGCGGTTTACTTCGGCGCCGTCGCTATTCGCCAAACGCGCCATGCCGTGATCGCAGGTTTGATCGCGGATACCACCGCCGTCATTGCCTCGATCGCCATCTGCCGCGCGGTCCTGGGATAATGTTTGCTCGTGCTCGTGCTCGTCATCGTAATCGATCGCCTCTCCGTTCGATCACGAGCACGAGCACGATTACGAGAGGAGGCCGGAATTAGGGGTATTTTTACCTCGCCAGCAGCCCGGCGGATTCTCTATCGTCCGCGTTTCACATGATACAACGCGACTATCTCATCATCGGCAGCGGCATCGGCGGCGGGAGCGCGTGCGAAAGCATCCGGAAATACGACAAACGGGGCAGCGTCACCCTGGTGGGCGCGGAAACCTACCATCCCTATAAGCGCTGGATGCTCTCGAAGAGCTTTCTCCGGGACAAAACACCACCGCTGAAGAAACTGCCGCATCTCGACCCGCGCTGGTACGATACGCACAAAATTGAGACGCGTTTGGCTGCGATGGTCACGCAGGTGAATATCGATCGGCGGCTCGCGGTCCTCGGGAATGGCGAGACAATTGAGTTTAACAAGGCATGCCTGGCGATGGGGAGCCGTCCCGTCCGTCCGCCCGTGGCGGGAGTGGGTTTGGGCAATGTCATCTATCTAAGGACCATTCGCGACGCGCTGGCCTTGCGCGAGATGGCGCAGCTGGAGAAAACGATCGTCATCGTGGGGGGCGGATTGCTGGCTTGCGAGGCGGCAGCCAGTCTGCGGCAGCTGAAATTCAAGGTCAGCATCATGCATCGCAACGCCTACTTATTGAACCGGTATCTCGATCCGGAAACGGGCGCGTGGCTGACCGCCTATTTCGAGAAGCACGGGGTCAGTCTCCTCCTGGGCGAGAGCCTGAACGGTTTCGAAGGCAAAACGATCCTGCGCAATATTCAGACGAAAAGTGGCAATCGCATCCCCGCCGGAGTGGCGGTCGTGGCCTGCGGCGCGGAGCCGAACCTCGAACTGGTGCGAAACACTCCGCTCTCCGGACCGCATGGATCGCCGGTGAGCGAATATCTCGAGACGGAAGAAAAAGGAATCTACGCCATCGGCGACCTGGCCTTTTATCCCGACCGGATCATGGGAGGTGTCCGCCGTCAGACGCACTGGGAAAACGCACGGGAGCAAGGCTTGGTGGCCGGGGCAAACATGACGGGCAAGAAGCGAATACGTTACGAGCAAGTCCCCTATTTTTGGACGGAGATGTTCGATCTAAAAATGGACTTCGTCGGTGACTTCAGCTTGCAACCGACCCGCGTGACTCTCAAAGGCGCCTACGCGAAGAAGAAGTTCGTGGTGCGGTACTATCAGGGGGACAAGTTGCGGGCTTTATTGCTTTGCCACGCCGCCCCGCGCGACGTGGAGTCCGCTAAAACCGAGTTGCGCAACGCGCTGGGGAAATAGGCGGCGTCTTCCCGCGGGCGGCAGCTACAGGCCGCGGTCAGGTATCTCCAGGGAGGGATTTCGGACGCAAACGAGTTTCCAATCCCACGGCTTGCTCGATCTACGCCGCCACTCCAGCTCGAACGGCGCCGGCAGGGAATTTACCCGTTCTTCGATCAGGGTGGTGAATTCACCCGGGCCGCCGCCGACCGTTATTTTCGCCTGCCAGTAGCCCTGACGATTCTCGATCCGCACGTGCGCACCGCTCGCTTCAATCCGCGGTTTTGGGAGGTGGCTGAACACCTGGCGGACCCGGGCGAGAGCCCGGCTGCGATCATTTCCCCAGCGATCCTGATAATCCTCTCCAATAAAGTCGCCGACGGCTCGCCAATTCTTCTTCTCGACCTGGGAGAGAAGGTGCTCCGAGTGCAATCGAACCTGCCGCTCCGATCTCCATAGTGTGGCCAGCCAAATTCCAGCGATGACAGCCACGAGCAGCCCCGCGTAAACGCCGTTTCGAAAACTATCAGGCATCTCCCATGGTAGACCGCCCGACCGGCCGCCGCTATCCCGGCAAGCCGGCGGAATACCTTTCCGTGTTAGACTCCGTCGATGCGTTATCGTCCAGGGGTCGCGGCCATTTTGCAGGATCGTTCCGGGCGCATTCTGATTTGCGAACGGGCGGACAGACCCGGAGCCTGGCAGTTTCCCCAGGGCGGAATGGAACCCGGCGAGACACCCGTCGGCGCGTTAAGGCGAGAGGTGCTCGAGGAAATTTCCCTGCCGCGAAACGCCTACAGCATCGGCCGGGTGCGGGGGCCGTACCGGTATCGGTTTCCAGCCGGCATGACAAAAAAAGGGTTTCACGGGCAGGCCCATCATTACTTTCTGCTGCGTTTGCGAGGGCCTAAAAGGCTGTTGAACGTCGCCGGTTCGAACGCGGAATTCCGTTCGTCGCGTTGGATTCGGCCGGATGAGTTCAATCTCGCGTGGCTGCCGCCGATGAAGCGCCGAACGTACCGGCGCGTGCTTCAGGATTTTTTCGGCGCGACGGCGAAGATCAAGGCGGATTCGGGTTGACGCGCGCGCTTCCACAAGGCATGAACCGTGCTGAATCTAGTTTCTTCCCTGATGCTCACCATTGGTTCGTTCGCCATCGCTGTCTTTGCCGTCTTAGGTTGTGTTTTTTGGGCTTGCTTGAACGATCGCGATCGGACCTAAAACCCCTATGCTCGATCATGAAGACTTGAAGTGGATCGCTGCCACTTCGACCGAGCTAAACACGATGCTTCAGCAGATCTCGCGTTACGCCGATCTGGCGCGCCAGCACAAGGGCGAATACAACTACATCGAGATGCTCGCGGAACGAGTGGAGCTTGCCTCGAAGACCGCGCAATCTCTTTTCGATCGGATCACGTCACGGATCCTCGAGGGAACCGCGCCGAAGACGAAGGCAAAGCCGGACCCGTCGCGGCCACCGGAGTTTACCATCGTTCCTCCGCCCTCCGATCCGGCCCCGGCGCAGAAGAAGGCAAAGGCGGCACCGGAGAAAACGCCGGCCAAGGCAAAATCCCCCGCCGCGGAAAGCCCGGCGCCCGTGCCCGAGCCGAAGACCAGTTCGATCCCGGCGGACATCAAGGTCTTGAATGCGAAGGGGAATCGCGAGCTGATTCTGCTGGTGGACGACGAACTCGAAATTGCCGAGCTGGCTTCCGCGATGCTGACCGACGAAGGCTATCAAGTCATCCTCGCGCGCGACGGGTTCGAAGCGCTCAGAATTTACCAGCAAATCAGCAAGCAAATCGGTCTGGTGATCCTCGATTTTTTCCTCCCGGTCATGGACGGCGACGCGGTTTTTGACGAGCTCCGGGCCCTGAACCCGGACGTCGCGGTGGTTCTGAGCAGCGGGTTTGCCGAGCAAAGCAAACTGGGCAACATGCTGGCCCAAGGCCTGCGCGGATTCATCCCAAAGCCGTACACCCGCGAAAAATTGCTCGAGCAGGTCCGGTCCACGCTCGACTCGGCCCGAGATTCTACTCCCTGATTCGACCCCCTGAACGCCATGCTCCCCCCCGAGCACCCTAAATTCCCGCGGGAAATCCGCCCGGTGAATCCCCCGCGGGTGGCACTGATTTAGCTATATCAGGGATCGCTCTCATGGCCCGCATTGACTCATTTTTCAAGCTGATGGGAGAGCAGAAGGCCTCGGACCTTCATCTCTCCACCAATAACCCGCCGATGCTGCGGATAAACGGCGACCTGGTGCGCGTGGATTACCCGCCGCTGCGCAACGACGAGCTGAAAGCGATGGTCTACGAAATCGCGCCGGAAGGTAAGATCAAGATCTTCGAGGAAACTTCCGACATCGATTTTGGCTACGAAGTGCCGGGCATGGCCCGTTATCGCGCGAATTTCTTTCAGCAAAAATACGGCATCTCCGCCGTTTTCCGTTTGATTCCTTCAACGATTCTGACCGTCGACGATCTGAATCTGCCGCCGGTCCTGAAAAAATTTGCGATGCTGAAGAAGGGGTTGGTCCTGGTCACCGGCCCGACCGGTTCCGGCAAATCGACCACTCTGGCGGCGATGATGGATTACGCGAACATGCAGCGGCACGATCACATCATCACGGTCGAGGACCCGATCGAATTCGTGCACCGCAGCCAAAACTGCCTGGTCCAGCACCGGGAAGTAGGCGTGCACACCCGCTCTTTCGCCGCGGCCCTGCGCGGCGCTCTCCGCGAAGATCCGGACGTTCTTCTGGTCGGTGAAATGCGCGATCTCGAGACGATCGAGCTGGCGCTGACTGCCGCGGCGACCGGACATTTGGTTTTTGGAACGCTCCATACCTCGAGTGCGTCGAAAGCCGTCGATCGTATCATCGACGTTTTTCCGACCAATCAACAAAACCAGATCCGGGCCACCCTCGCGGAATCGCTCAAGGGCGTGATCGCGCAGAACCTCTTTAAACGGATCGACACGCCGGGGCGAGTCGCTGCGCTGGAAATTCTCGTCGTCGATATGGCGATCGCGAACCTGGTTCGCGAAGGCAAAACCCACCAGATTCCCGGCATGATCCAGGTGGGCAAGAAGAAGGGAAATCAACCGCTGGACGACGCGATCATGGACCACTTGCGGCACAGCCGGATTTCACCCGAGGAAGCATACGACAAGGCCGTCGACCGGAAAAAATTCCGGACGTTCCTGAAAGACCCGCCGGCCGATGGCATGGATGAATAAGACCCAGAAGCGATGAGAATTCCCGATCTCGACAGGATTTTGTCCGCGATGCTCAAGACCTATGACGGCATCTCCGACCTCAATTTCTCCGTCGGCCACCCGATGCAGGTGGAGGATTACGGCGAACTGAAGCCGGTCTTCGTCGATCCGCCCATCGACGCGCTGACTCCGTATCAGACCGAGCAAATTGCGCTCACCTTGATGCAGGGAAACCGTCGTCTTATTTACGATTATCTGACCGGCGGCTCCTGCGATTGCAGTTATTCGCTCAGCGACGAAGCGCGTTTCCGCGTAAATATTTTCCGGCAGCAGGGACATTTCTCGATCGTGCTCCGAAAGCTGCAAGGCGAAATTCCCACGGTCACGAGCCTGGGATTGCCCACGATCTTTGAAGAGATTGCCAAGGAAAAAACCGGCCTGGTCCTGGTCACGGGCGCGACCGGCAGCGGCAAGACCACGACGCTGGCCGCCTTGCTCAATGAGATCAACGCCAAGCAGGCGGTTCACATTGTCACCCTGGAAGATCCGATTGAGTTCGTGCATCCGACGCTCAAGGCCACCTTCAATCAACGCGAACTGGGCCACGATTTTAATAACTATCCCAACGGCTTGCGCGCCGCTCTTCGTCAGGCTCCAAAAGTGATTTTGGTGGGCGAGATGCGCGATCGCGCGACGGTGGAAGTCGCGCTGATGGCGGCGGAAACAGGCCACCTCGTGCTGAGCACGCTTCACACGGTCGATGCCGGTCAATCCATCAACCGTATCCTCGGTCTTTTTTCCCTGGGAGAAGAACAACAGCTCCGCATCCGCCTGGCCGATACCTTGCGTTATATCGTCAGCCAAAGGCTGGCGCCGAAAGTTAATGGGGGCCGGCAGTTGCTCACGGAAATTCTGGGGCACAATCTGCGCACCAGAGAAACCATTGCGATCGGCGAAGGCGAGCACCGCAGCTTCTACGAAATCATCGAGGCGAGTTCGCCTTTCGGCTGGATGACCTTCGACCAATCAATCCTGAACGCCTACGAGAGCGATCTCATCACGGAAGAAACCGCGAAACTGTTCGCGTCGCGCAAGGGCAAGGTGACCCGCGGCATCGACATCATCCAAAAGACCCGCGGCGTCGACAGCGATTTGGATTCGGGACTGCGTCTCGACGTTCCGGCAAACGCATTCCGCTAAGGCCATGGAAACACAAGATCCGTCTTTTTTCGATCTCGGCGATAACACCGCGCTCGTCTGCGTCGATCACCAGCAATATCAGAAAATGGTTGTGCCGCAGTTGATCGACATGACCTACAAGGTGCATCTCGGCCTGTTCGAGGAGGATGTCGTCCTGAAGCTCAAGACTTACAGCTACAACGTCGTGGTCGTTTACGAAAACTTCAAAGGATCGACCCCGGAGAACAATCCAATCCTGCGCGAGTTGATCAAACGTCCCGGCGCCGAGCGGCGCGAGCATTTCGTCGTGCTCCTGAGTCACCGCTTCGCCACGAATGACGCGATGAGCGCCTTCGTCCAGAGCGTCGATCAAATCATCAACATCGCGGACCTGGCAAATTTCAAGCCGGTGCTGCGGCGCGGTGTTGCGCAATATCGCGAGCTTTACAGTTCGTTTAACGAAACGCTGAAAGCGGTCCAGGCGATTTAGTTTGCCTTGGGAATTCGCACGCCGCCTAAGCGACGTCTTCCGGAGGGACGCCCGCTGTGGCGTCCAAACGAACGGCGGGACGGGACAGCGCCCATCCCTCCAGTAAAATTTCGATGATCCCTCCTGGCCGCCGAGTTCATCGAACGTTCAGTTGTTGCGGCCCCTGCCCCGCGCACGATACTATCCGTCGACCTGTATGAGCTTGACCAATTGGATCCAATTTCGCTGGGACCTGACCCGGCTGCCGCAATTCGACGCCCAGCTCCCCGAAGGCTACGAGATCGGACCGGCCACCGCGGAAGACGAAGCAGAGCTGCGCAAAATCATTGCCAGCTCGTTCGTCCTCGATCCCGCCTGGAATCCCTCGACCCAGGAAGTCATGGAGACGATCGAGCCCTGGCTCGAGCGCGCCTTCACCTCGCCCACGAGCACTTGCCTTGCCTTAAGGCACGGCGTGCGAATCATCGGCGCGGCGATCATTTCGCAACTCCCCGAGGCGGAAATCCATCTCTCACCCGGCCCGTGCGTCTCGATGGAATATCGCAACCGCGGCTTTGGCACGCGCTTGCTCGAGCAATCGCTTACAAAATTGCGCGAGGCCGGCCTGAAGGAGGCGATCGGAATCGCCCATGAAAACGCACCCGCGACCAAATTCCTTTACACGAAGTTCAACGGCACTCCCTCGCCGCACGATCCCACGCCGGTCCTGGCCGCGTGACGTGACTCTTCGCGCGCAGGGACGCTGAGCTTGGTGCAGCAACCGTTCCAAACTCGGAGGGACGTTGCTTCTGCACGTCCCTGACTGGATCCAACGTCGTTCGAAGAATGGGACGTGCAGAAGCCCGTCCCTCCGAATTGGAATGGCGCCATTCCTGAACAAACCGCAGCGACGCTTCGATTTCTGAATCCAACTGACGGACCGCCGGCATCTCACCTCATATGATCCAGGATCTTAAATTCGCGGTTCGGCAGCTTTGGAAAGCGCCGGGATTCACCATCGCAGCTGTGATCGTTCTCGCGCTCGGCATCGGCGCGAACACCGCGGTGTTCAGTCTCGTCCACACGATGTTGTTCGCGCCGCCCGGCTATGCGCGGCCCCACGAAGTCGTCCAGGTTTTTTCGCAGGACAAAAAGAACCCCAAGACCTATCGCGGTTTTTCTTATCCCACCTATCGCGACATCCGCGAGCAGAACAGCGTCTTCACCGAAGTGATGGCCTATAACCTGGCCATGGTCGGCCTTGGGCAAAAAGGCGACACACGGCGGGCCTTCGCCGCCACCGTGACCGCGAATTATTTCTCCGTCCTCGGCGTTCCGCTCGCGCGGGGCCGCGCATTTTCACCGGAAGAGGAAACTCCCGGTCGCGCCGCTCCCGTCGCAATTGTCAGCTACTCCTACTGGGCCAAACATTCGCTCGATCCGGCATTGCTCGGCTCGCAATTGCTCGTCAACGGCCACCCGTTCACGATCGTCGGGATCGCGCCCCGGGGGTTCACCGGCCTGATGCAGATTATCTCACCTGAAGTATGGCTCCCTCTCGGAGTTTACGACCAGGTGGCGAATGACTTCGCGAGCGAGAACGTCACGAAGCTGGGCGATCGCGCGGGGAAGCAGTTGCTCGTGGTGGGCCGGCTCAAGCCGGGCCTGTCCGCCGCTACGGCGGAGCCTTCGTTGAAGGGCCTGGCCGCCAATTTGGAGACAGCCTTCCCAGTCGAGCAGAAAGATCAAACATTCCAGACGACCCCGATCTCGCGCTTTTCCACCAGCACCAGCCCCACCGGTGAAGGCGGAATATCGAAAATCGGGCCGTTGCTTCTCGGCATGGCCATCGTGGTGCTGCTGGTGGCGTGTCTTAATCTCGCGAACATGCTGCTCGCGCGCGGGACAGCTCGCCGCAAGGAAATTGCCATTCGTCTCGCGCTCGGCGGCAACCGCGGCCGGATCGTCCGCCAGCTTCTCACCGAAGGCCTGGTGCTCGCGCTGCTCGGCGGCGCCTTCGGACTCGTGCTGGGCCTCTGGTCGTCGGATCTGCTCGTGACGTCTTTGGGAAAAATGCTGCCGCTCGACATCATTTGGCTGACTGGGCCAAACCCCGCCATTCTGGCCGCGACCTTCGGTTTTTGCGTTCTCGGCACCCTTGGTTTTGCGCTCGGGCCCGCCCTCAAGCTTTCGCGGAGCGCGGTGGTGGCCGACCTAAAGGAACAAGCAGGAGAAGATGTCTTCCGGCGCCGCTGGAAATTCCTGCCGCGCAATCCGCTGGTGGTCGTGCAAATCGCGTTCTCCCTCGCCCTGCTCACCGCCGCGGCGCTGTTCATTCGCGGCGCAGGCAAAGCCGCTTCAGTCAACACCGGCCTGCAACCGGGCGCGAGTTTCCTCATCGAAACCGACGCCAGCCTCGCCGGTTACGAACCGAAACGCGCCCAGGACCTTTACCGCAGCCTGAACGAGCGGCTGGCCGCGTTGCCCGGAGTCGAGCGCACGAGCGTTTCCGCTACGATTCCCTTTGGGATGATCTCGCTGAGCAAGAACGTGCAGCGGGCTGGTTTGCAGCCGGCGCCCGATGCGAAGCCGGCGACGGCCGCGGAAGGGTTGGCTTTCAACGCAGCCTGGAACAGCGTCGGCTCGGATTACTTTACGACGGTGGGACTGCCGATTGTGCGCGGCCGCGCTTTTAATGAAGCTGAGGCGACACAATCCGGCGGTGTGGCCGTAGCGATTGTTGACGAGACCCTGGCGAAAAAACTTTGGCCCGATGGCGATGCGCTCGGGCAACGAATTCAGTTCGCCGGCGATAACGCGCCTACCGCGAAAGGCAGCGATTCCCGGGTGGGAATGACCGAAGATCTCAGTGATCAAATCAAACCCGGCGAGACGATCGAGATCGTTGGCATCGTTCCCGCGACACGCAACGGACTTTTCGAAAGCGAACCGAACGGCGCCATCTACGTCCCGTTTGGACGGGGCTTTCAAAGCAATATTTCCTTTTTCGTCCGGTTTCGAGCCCTCGCGCCGGGCAGCGAAACCGGGACGGCGGATTTGTTGCGGCGTACCGTCCGCGAGGTCGATGCGGCGCTCCCGATCCTTTCGCTCAAGACTTTCGCGCAACATCTCGACAGCAACTTTCAACTCTGGATCGTGCGCGCGGGCGCGGCGATGTTCTCTGTCTTCGGGGCTCTCGCGCTTGGTCTCGCTGTCGTCGGCCTTTACGGCGTGAAGGCCTATTCCGTGGCGCGCCGCACGCGGGAAATTGGCATTCGGATGGCGCTGGGCGCGCAACGAGGCGCGGTCCTGCGGATGTTTTTGCGCGAAGGCTCGGTCATGCTGGTTTGCGGTCTTGCCTTGGGGTTGCTCCTGGCCGCCGGCACGGGAAAAATCCTCAGCGGAATGCTCTACGAAGTCGGCGCGCTCGATCCGGTCGCCTTCACCGTCGCACCGGCGCTGCTCGCGGCCGCCGCCCTGGTCGCCACCTGGCTTCCAGCCCGTCGCGCCACCCGCATCAGCCCGATGGCGGCGCTGCGCACCGAATAGTGTAGGGAGACGCCGGCGACCACGCTCGGTGGCCGGACAAACGGGCTCAAACTGGCACCCTTCTCGCTTATAGAGAATATCTGTGCGCTACGGATATTCTCTCCTCCTATTCGCCGTCGGTCTCGCTGCTGAATCTGTCCAGGGTCAGGCAGTGATTGAAGGTACTGTCCAGCTCCCCAAACCGTCTTTCGATCGCGGCGTCAATCAGCGTTATGCGGCGGAGAGCGACATTCCGCTGGCTCCAACGAACCCGCCTGCGGCGGTCGTTTACCTGCAGGGCGATTTTCCTGTCCAGCCGAACCAGAATTCCAAGGCGCCAGCTCAGATTGCCCAAAAGAATATCGCCTTTGCGCCCGATCTCCTGCCGATCCTGGTCGGCGCGGCGGTCGATTTCCCGAACATGGACGACACCTACCATAACGTCTTTTCCTATTCGAAAACCAAACGGTTCGATTTGGGCCGTTACCGCAAAGACGAAAAACCGACCACGGTCGTCTTCGATAAGCCGGGGGCGGTCACGATTCATTGTGAAATTCACGAGAGAATGCGCGGCACCATCCTCGTCCTGGAGACCCCCTATTTTAAGAAAACAGACACAGCGGGCCGCTATCGTCTGGAGCATCTCCCGGCCGGGAACTACATGCTCAAAGCTTGGGTGGCTGGGGACGACGTCCGCGAGCGTCCGGTGGAGTTGAAAGCCGGCATGACTTTGCAGGTCGACTTTCCAGCCAAATAACCAAGCCCATTACCTTCAATTATAATTTTACCGGAGCGCTGAGCTTCCGGGCGAAGTTGCTCCTGGCGATGATGCTCGTCGTCCTGGCCGTGACTACCGCGACGGTTTACCTGGCCGAGAAAAATCGCCGCACGAATCATCAACGGGCGCTCGACGCGCAATTCCAGAATCAGGTCCAATCCTTTCTCAAGATTCAGGAAGCCCGCTCAGAAGCGATCACTGAGAAATGTCGCGCACTTGCGCACAGCGTCCGGCTCCGCGCGGCGCTGGAGGAGCGAGATGTCGACGACGTCTACCGGAACGCCGTCACGGAGTTTGGAGAAGTGGTTGATCGCACCGGCGCTTCGCCTGGCGACTCAACGCCCGATCTCGGACGTGCGTCGTTTTTTCGTTTCCTCGATGCCGATGGTGGCGTCCTGCCCCCCGCAAATTATCCAGCCGGGCTGACCGGCCAGCCATCCCTTCACGAGGCGTTGTCCACCATGGGCAAAGTGCTGCGAGAGGATGAGGAACAAGCGGTCGGGTACATCGCCCTGGCGCGCGGAAATCAGCCCAGCGCTTTGCGCGAGGTCGTTCTCACCAGAATTCGCGATCGGAACGGCAAAAACCTCGGCACACTGGTGGTCGGCTTCCCCATCGGTCATCTGCAGGATTCTGAAATCGACCGCGCCTCCATTAAGAGCGGCATCTGGCTTAGCCCCCGTTTTTACATCGAGAATCTAGGCGCCGCGGATCGGCGAACCGTGGCGGAACGCGTCGCGCTGGGATCAAGGGAACAGGCCGCCGGCCACTTCCTGGCCGATCTGGAAAGCGGACCCCATCTTGTCTATTACAAAGCGCTCGACCCGGGCACCAAATTCACTCCCGCTTACCAGGTCTGCCTCTACCCTTTGGCGGTGTCGATCCGGGAGGAACAGGCCCTTCGCTGGAAGATTATTGCTTTCGGTCTTTTCGTTCTTTCCTGCGGTTTTGTCGCCAGTCTGTTCATCGCCAAAAGGCTTTCCAAACCGGTCGAAAAAATTGTGGCCGGCTCGGTCGAAAACCTGACCAGGCGGAAGCAAGCCGAGACGGATTTGCGCGAGACCAATCGCGAGCTGGCCAAAGCACTGAGCGAATTAAAAGCCACCCAACAGCAGGTCATTCAGCAGGAGCGGCTCAGCGCCATCGGCCAGATGGCCAGCGGCATCGCGCACGACTTCAATAACACGCTCACCCCGATTCTCGGATTCACCGAGTTACTCCTGGAAAACGACGCCCTGCTGGAGGACAAGGCCGAGACGCGCCGTTGTCTCGAAATGCTGCGCACCTCGGCCAAGGATGCGGCCAGCGTTGTCAGCCGCTTGCGTGAATTTTATCGCCCCGCCGACACAGATGAGGAATTTCCCATCGTCGATTTGGCCAAAATCGTTCAACAAGCTGTTTCACTTACCGAACCCAAATGGCGGGCCCAAACTCAGGCCAGGGGACTGACCGTTGAAGTCGCGGTGGAACTTAAGGCATCCCCCTTCGTGGCGGGCGAAGAATCCGCGCTCCGTGAGGTGCTGACTAATCTGATTTTCAATGCCGTCGACGCGATGCCCGAAGGCGGTCGCATTGCGCTCGAAATCTCGATCGAAGGTGACGATGCGGTCATTCACGTGCGCGATCGGGGGACTGGTATGAGCGAAAGTGTGCGCCAGCGTTGCCTCGAACCGTTTTTTTCCACGAAGGGCGAGCTTGGCACCGGCCTCGGGCTTTCCATGGTTCACGGCATCGTCGAGCGGCATCGAGGTAGATTGGAAATTGAATCCGCCGCCGGCCAGGGAACTACTTTCACCATCCGCATCCCATTGGCCGAGAGTTCCTCCGTTCCAGCCGCGGCAATCTCTGCTCAAGCAGGCCCGGCGTCATCGCTCAAGGTCCTCGTGGTGGACGATGAACCGAGTGTTCTTGAAGTGGTTTCCGCCTACTTGCGCTGTGATGGACACGTGGTGGCGACAGCGGCGAGCGGTCGCGAGGCCCTCGAGAAATTTCGCCGGAATCACTTCGACCTTGTTGTTCTCGACCGCGTCATGCCGGAGATGAGCGGCGATCAGACCGCGCGCTTCATCCGACAGGTGAATCAAGACATCCCGGTGATCATGCTCACCGGCTTTGGCGCCCTGATCGAGGTTACCGGCTCTCAACCGGCGGCAGTCGATGTCGTCCTCGGCAAGCCCGTCACACTGGCCGATTTGCGCCAGACAATCGGGAAACTTCTCCATGCCGCCTAGCTCTTCCATTCTCGTTCCCCTCTCCCGGTGGTCGGCCCTGGTTCTTTCGCTGATCCTGAGCCTAGGCTCACCCGCGCGAGCAGACTTTTTCAAAAAAGTTCACGATGCACTTTCCCTGAGCGATCCGGATCACCGGTTTCATCTCCAGTTGAGCGGACTCGTCGATCTCGAAACCTATTTCATCGATCAACCGGCCCCCGCCCTCATCTTCACCGAACGCGATTTTCTCCTGAATCCGCGGTTAACCTTGTTCCTCGATGCCCAGATTGGTTCGAAGCTCTACATCTTCGCGCAAACACGTTTCGATCGGGGATTCGATCCGGCTGACGGCGGTCCAGAGGTGCGGCTGGATGAGTATTTCCTGCGCTACAGTCCGGCAAGAAGCCTCAAATTGCAGATCGGACAGTTCGCAACCGTCGTCGGCAACTGGGTGTCGCGGCATGACACCTGGCAAAATCCGTTCATCAATGCGCCGTTGCCCTACGAGAATCTCACCGGCATCTGGGACAGCTCCGCACCGGAAGACGCGGATGAACTTTTGTATTGGGGTCATGTCGGCGAGTACGATAGCGGCGATTATTCCGACAAATACTTGCGCAATCCCATCATCTGGGGCCCGAGCTACGCCAGCGGCGCCGCGGTTTCCGGTTCCCTCGGCAGATTTGACTACGCCGCCGAAATGAAGAACGCGGCCCTCGCCTCGCGGCCGGAGTCATGGAGTGTCACCCAGGTTGGCTTCGAGCACCCGACCTTCAGTGGCCGCGCCGGCTTCCGTCCCAACGAAATGTGGAATCTTGGTTTCTCCGCCAGCGCCGGTCCCTATCTGCTCTCCGAGGCCTCGCCTACGCTGCCTCCCGGTCGCGGCATCGCCGACTACCGCCAGCTTGTCCTGGCCCAGGATATCTCCTTCGCCTGGCATCACCTGCAAATTTGGGCAGAGCTTTACCAGGCGCGCTTCGAAGTGCCCCGCATCGGCGATACCGACACCTTCGCCTATTACCTCGAGGCGAAGTACAAAATCACTCCGCAACTCTTCGGAGCGCTCCGTTGGAACCAGCAGCTCTTCGGCACGATCCCCAATGAGGAGCGCCGCGCGAAGTGGGGCAACGACATCGGACGCATCGACACCGTCCTCGGCTATCGCTTCACGAATTACCTCCAGGGGAAAATCCAATACAGCTTCAGCCATCAAGACTCCGCCCAAAAAGGCGAGCACCTTTTTGCCACCCAGCTTACCCTGAGATTCTAGCCCGGCCGCGGCAATTCGGCTTCGCGCGGCACGTTTCCGCGTCCGCCCTTGAAGACCACGTTTGACGCTGCGCACGGAAGGAAATAGCCTCGGTCATGGCTAATCTTGCTGAGCCTCCATCACCCGCCGCGGAAAGCCCCGCCGCCCCCGCGGTGCAGCCGCCGGTTAATCTGCACAACTGGATCGAGGAAAACAGCCACCTCTTCAAGCCGCCGGTCAGCAACCGGTATCTCTACGACGGGCGCGACTTTTTCGTCATGGTGATCAAGGGTCCAAACGCGCGGAACGATTTTCACCTCGTCGATTCGGAGGAATATTTTTACCAACTGAAGGGCGACATCAAAGTCCGCGTCCGCGAAGGCGGCCAAATCGTGGATCATCTCGTCCGTGAGGGCGAAACGTTCTTCATCCCGCCCAATGTCCCCCACGCTCCGGTCCGCCCGCCGGACACGCTGGGAGTCGTGGTCGAGCGCCGCCGGCCGCCGGGAGAGAGAGAACACGTCATTTTCTATTGCGAAAATTGTGGAGCGCTGGTGGAAGACATCGATTTCGACTGCGGCGATATCGTCCAGCACTTCAGCCAGGCCATGCTCGATTTTTGGAACGACGACGAACGCCGAACGTGCAAAAACTGCGGCACGAAAGTCGAACAGCCCGGGCCGACGAAGCCGTTCTGAGGGTGGATCGGCCGCTCCGTCGGGCGATGTTAAGGTTACTCGGCTTCGCCGGCATTATTAGCATCGAGCGGCGGAGCGCTCGATCCACCCCCGTCACCCAATGAAGATCGACCTGCACACCCACATCCTCCCGCGCGATTGGCCCAACCTCGACGCGAAATACGGCTACCCAGGCTTCGTTCGGCTCGACCACTACAAGCCGTGCTGCGCCCGGATGATGATCGGCGAGCGCGTTTTTCGCGAGATCACCGATAACGTTTGGGATCCGGCGCGCCGCATCGAGGAGATGGACGGCGTCGGCATTTCCATGCAGGTGCTTTCCACCGTGCCGGTGATGTTCAGCTATTGGGCAAAGCCGGCCGATGGGCTCGATCTCGCGCGCCGTTTGAACGACCACATCGCTGAAGTGGTTCGCGCGGATCCGGCGCGATTCGCGGGTCTGGCCACGATTCCAATGCAAGATTCCGATCTGGCGGCGAACGAATTGGAGCGCTGCGTGCGCGACCTGGGCCTGCGCGGCGCCCAGATCGGCACCCATGTCGACGCGAACCCGCACTCCGGCCGCATCGACAGTCTAAACCTCGATAACGCGTCACTCCAACCCGTCTGGAGCGCGGCGGAGCACCTCGGCGCGGCCCTTTTCGTGCATCCGTGGGACATGCTCGGCAAGGAGCGCATGCCAAAGTATTGGCTGCCGTGGCTCGTCGGGATGCCGGCCGAGACGTCGCTCGCAATTTGTTCGATGATCTTCGGCGGCGTCTTCGAGCGGTTCCCGAAGCTTCGCGTCGCGTTCGCGCATGGCGGCGGCGCTTTCCCGTTTACCATTGGCCGCATCGAGCACGCGTTTCACGTCCGGCCAGACTTGTGCGCGATGGATAACGGAACCAACCCGCGGCAATATCTCGCTCACACTGACGATGGCGGGAAAATCACGCCCGCACGCTTTTATGTGGACTCCCTCGTCCATGATCCCGACGCCCTGAAGCTGCTGCTCAAGTTGTTCGGAGCAGATCGCGTCGCCCTCGGCTCGGACTATCCATTCCCCCTCGGCGACGCGCATCCGGGCGCGCTGATCGAATCGCTGGGTGAACTTTCCGCCAGAGCTAAATCGCAACTGCTCTCGGGCACGGCCCGCGAATTCCTCGGCCTGCCCGACTGACACGCGGCCGGCGTCTGACGCCTCACATCCCAGACCAACGTTAATATGACAAAGAACGAGATCCCACACCCCAAGATCGTCTCGCAAGACGAATGGCTCGCCGCGCGCAAGGCCCACCTCGAGCATGAGAAAGAACTCACCAAACACCGCGACCAGGTGAACGCCGAGCGGCGCCGGTTGCCCATGGTGAAATTGGAAAAGGAATATGTTTTTGACGGTCCGAGCGGGAAGCCGAACCTGAAGGATCTATTCGAGAGCCGGCGGCAGTTCATTGTTTATCACTTCATGTTCGACCCGGAATGGGATGAGGGCTGCCCGGGTTGCACCGGCTTTGTGAATGCCCTGGGCAATCTGTCGATGCTGCAGGAGCGCGACACTTCTTTCGTCCTCGTCTCACGCGCACCCCTGGCCAAACTCGAGAGGTACAAGACCCGGAAGGGCTGGGATCGACCGTGGGTTTCTTCTTACGGGAGCGATTTCAACTACGACTTCCACGTCACCCTCGATGAGGCCGTCGCGCCGGTTCAGTACAACTTTCGCGACCAGGCGGAGCTCGAAAAAAGGAACGAGCCTTACTTCCGGAAAGGCGAACAGCACGGCATGAGCGTTTTCTTCCGAAGCGAGGACGATGTTTTCCACACTTACTCCAGCTTCGCTCGCGGCTGCGAAGGAGTGACCAACGCCTACAGCCTTCTGGATCGGACACCGTACGGCCGGCAGGAAGATTTCGAAGACTCGCCGCCGGGCTGGCCCCAAAAGCCAACCTACGGTTAAGCAAGGACGCGCAAGCTTCGAATCTGGGCAGTCGACCATGACCACAAATCCCGGTTCACCGGTTTCCCTGATGCGTCCCGGCCGGCTGCTGAGAATTCTGTTTTCTTACGTAAAGCCCTACCGCGCGCGTGCGAGCGTGCTCGTGGTGACGTTGGTGCTCGAGGGAGCGTTCAATGTCTTATTGGCGCTCAGTCTCAAGCTCATTATCGACCTTGCCATCGTGCCGCGAAACGCCGTGGCCCTGGCCTGGATCATCGGCAGCCTCGCCGCCGGGTTTCTGCTCACTGCCACTTCGCAGGTGCTCCGCGATTACCTCTATGCCTGGTTCGGCGCGCGGATTCCCAACGATCTCCGCAAAGAGATGTTTCGCCAATTGCAGCGCCTTTCGCTGGGCTATTATGCTCGCACCCGGACGGGCGACATCGCGGCGCGCTTTTCCACTGACCTGGCGGCAGTCGAGAATGCGGTTGTCCTGGGGCTTCCGGGCGCGTCGCTCTGCCTCATCAATATCATTTTCAGCACCGGCATCTTGTTTGCGCTCGATTGGAGGCTGGCGGTGGCAACGGTCGCGGGACTCCCCTTGTGCGTCCTGGGTCCCAGGCTCCTGGCTCCGCGCGCACTAAAGGCCGGCTACCAACTGCGCACCGAGGACGCGCTCCTAACCAGTAGCATCCATGAAAACTTGGGAGCGCAGCCCATCATCAAGGCGTTCAGCCTCAAGCAGTCTGTCGTTACCATTTTTGAGCGAGAGGCGGAAAAGCTGGCTAACCTGGCGACTCGATTCAATTTCCTCAGCTACACGAGCGAGCGCAGTCCAAACATCGCGATGCTGCTTTTCAACGTCGCGCTCATCAGTGGCGGTGCTTACCTGGCTTTTAACGGGTCGCTCTCCATCGGATCTCTCGTCGCTTTCAATGCGCTTTTCATCACGGTCAGCACGGCGGTGATGGGATTGACCGCCGTGACGCCCTCGCTTCTGCAAGCCACCAGCGGCATGCAGCGCATCCGAGAACTGCTCGAGGAACAGCCGACAGTGGTCGAGCAGCCCAACGCAAAACCGCTGCCCAACTTGCGGTCGGAGATCAGCTTTGAAAATGTGACGTTCGGATATACCCCGGAACAGACCAACCTTGAGAACGTCAGCATGAATCTTCCGGCTGGAGCCCGCATTGCCTTTGTCGGACATAGCGGTTGCGGCAAGAGCACTAACCTGAATCTGATCATGCGCTTTTATGATCCGCAAGCGGGCCGGGTTACGTTTGACGGAACAGACTTGCGCGAAGCCCAGGTAGGCTCGCTTCATGACCAGATAGGCATCGTCTTTCAGGAGAGTTTCCTCTTTAACACGAGCGTTCGTGAAAATATTCGCCTGGGCAAACCAGGGGCAACCGAAGCCGAGATCGAGGCAGCGGCCCAGGCCGCCGAGCTCGACGGCATTGTCGTTCAGCTGCGAGAGGGCTACGACACCATAGTAGGCGAGCGTGGAGGCCGTCTTTCAGGCGGCCAGCGCCAGCGGGTTGCCATTGCCCGCGCCCTGATCCGGAATCCTTCCTTGCTCATTCTCGATGAGGCGACCTCCTCTCTGGATCCCGCTACTGAAGCGGCAATCAACGATACGATCGAGCGGGTGTCCGCGGGGCGCACGGTAATCTCAGTCACTCACCGGCTTCAATCCGTCGTGGACTATGACCACATCTTTGTCTTCAAGAACGGCCGCGTTCTTGAACACGGTCCGCACCAGATGCTTCTATCCCTGGGCGGAAACTACGCGGAAATGTGGCGTCGTCAGCACGGGATGACCATGTCGCCCGACGGAAATTTCCAGGTCACCGACACGAGCATCCTTCGCGATGTCCCGCTGTTCAAGGACCTCGAACAAGCTGACCTGAAAAACATCGCGGGTATGTTTAGCACCGAACATATTCCCGCGGGCCGCGCGGTTATTACAGAGGGGGACAAGGGCAATCGCTTCCATATCATCGTCCGCGGCAAAGTGGCTGTTACCGCAAAAAGAGGCGCGGCTGACGCCGTGCAAATCGTCACTCTCGTGGATGGCGACTACTTCGGTGAAATCTCTTTGCTCTCGAACATCCCGACCACCGCTACCGTAACGACCTTGACCCAAAGTATCTTCATTACCCTGCAGCGCGAACAGCTTGATAAGCTCATTCAGCAAAATGACGCCCTGGGCGCGCAAATGCGCGCGGCCCTCGAGCAGCGCCTGGCCCAAACTTATGCCATGACCACGTGAGGAATCGGCGCTCCCACCTGGAAAGGAACCCCCATGAAATACGCCGACGGTTGTTTGGTTAGGCCGTTCCGCGAATGACGTAGGGTAAGGCCGGGAGACGAAGTTCTTTTCCACTGTGACCGGCAAGTTCTATTTCCGCCGGGAAAATCGCCGCTTTTTGGCGTCGCTCGGGGATCCAGGGTCGATCCACGGCTGGCAGCACGAACATCCCGCGCTCGTCTCCCATAAAGAACGTGCTGAGGTAGGGTTTCAACCCAAACTCCCGCGCGATCGCTTCCACCAACTCAGCAGGATTCGGTGAAACCAGCCCGATCTCGCTCGCATAGAGAATGTCTTCGATGTCGAAGTCCCCGCTGGTCGTGCCCGGAAGAGTATGGCGTGCGATCAGTTCCCCGATGTTGCCGCTCGGATCCTGAAAGTAAATGGCATGGGCATTCCACTTTTCGAAGAACAGCTCATCGGCGCCGGTTTCGCTGTCCCGCAATAGCGGACAAAGCCGGCCGAGCCATTTTTTTGCGCCGGCAAATTTGTTTTCCGGGATGTTGAACGCGAAATGGTAAAAAGGTTCCTGAGTCTCCGGGACTTCATCGAACGCGATCAGCGTGCGGCCGAAGCGAATGGTCAACGAGTCCTTCGTCTCGCCGTGGATGGGCAATCCCAAAAGCGCGCCGTAGAAGCGGCGCATCTCTTCCAGGCGGGTCGCGTTTAGCCGGATGAACTTGATCCGACCCTGCGGCGGAGCTTCGTCATGATTGCGCATCGGCAGTGTCTCTCCACCCAGGCCGGAGTGCCAGGCAAACACTGCCGCGCCCGCGGCCGTCCGAAGAAACTCCCGGCGGGTCGAGCAATCGGGCGCCATGGTGATTCCGGGTTCTCGTTTTTATCCTAGCCAATGTAGCGCAAGTATTCGCGGTCCCACGCCGCGGGGATGCTCTCGCGCGGCGAGTACGGCCCAGGTTCGTAGGCGCGCGAAGCGATTCCTCTCTGGCTCAACTCGCACACATGCCAGTCTTCCTTGTTCGTCATGTCCCAGAATTCAATCGCATCTTCCGGATGAAAATCGGGGCGATCGAACGCGTCCGGATGAAAAAGCCAATCGCACAGGATGAGCGTTCGTTCCCGCGATTGCGGCCGGATTTGATGCACCATGACGTAATCCGGATGCATGCTCAGCAGCATGTTGGGGAAAATGGAGTAATAGAAAACGCGGTGGAAATCCTCGGCATTGATGTCGCCCAGCGCTGACGCGCAGGCGTTTCCGCTCATGGTGAGACTCTTGCCTTTGGTGATCGGCATGAAGCCGCCGAGGAACGGCCCTTCAGAGAGATCGTTCTCCGCCAGATCGTAGGGCGTCAGTTTCTGGAGAGCCGGATGCACTCCCGGGCAGTGATTGCACTCCGAATAATTTTGGAAAATCAATTTCCAATTGGCCCGGACATCATACTCGACCCGTTTGGCCGCGCGCAGCTTCGGCAGGTTCCAGTGCGTGAACTTTCCGGCCAGGGGCGCAAATATTTCCTCCAGCGGAGTCGGTTGATCCGCCAGGTTGACGAAGATGAACCCGTTCCAGAGCGCGAGGTTGATCGCGTGCAACGAGTGATCGTTCTTATCAAAGCCTCCCTCCTTGTCCATATGCGGGGCGCCGATGAGTCTGCCGTCGAGCGCATAAGTCCAGGCGTGATACGGGCATTGAATCGTCGACGAATGCCCGCTCTCCTCGCACAGCCGCGTCCCCCGGTGGCGGCAGACATTATAGAACGCGCGCAGGGTCGCCTCTTGATCGTGCGCAATGATCAGGCTTTCCCCCGCCACCTCCTGGACGAAATAATCACCCGGCTTGGCAATCTGACTCTGATGCCCGACGAGCATCCATTGGCTGGAGAAGATGTTCTCTTGTTCCTTTGCGAAAATCTCCGGCGACATGAAGTAACGCCGGGCCAAAGTTTTGGCGCCGGCCCTGAAAGTGTCGACCGTCTTGTGAAAGACGGGCGGGATGGTCGCTTGCATCTGCTGAAAGCGATTGTAACCGCCAACTCTCAACCCGCAACCATCACGCGTGGCAAGTGGCGGAGGATGCGCTTCTTGTCGCCAGGCTAACGGCGCGGCCCGCCTCCCGTGATGGTAGCCTCAGCGCCTTGCGGCCTTCCTTCCAGCTTCATACTGGTCTCAAAATTATTTCTCGGGCCCCGGCGAACCGTCGTGCCTTTGCCGGCAAGACTTTCCGGTCCTCTGATCTCGGTCCACTTGTCGTTTTTCAGGACCAGGAGGCGCGCGCAGCCGTAATATTCCGATTGATCGCCGCCTGGGCCGTCGAGATGAACGAAGGAAAGGACCATGGTGCCGTCGGCGATCTCGTAAACCAAGAGGTGGAGCAGGACGGAGGGTTTCACATTTGGATTCTCGAGCGAATAGTTTCCGGTCAGCTGCGCCTCTTTCGTCAGCTGAAGAGCGAGAGGATCGAAAAGGCCGCTGAGTTCGGAGCGGATGATCTTGGCCCCGGAGAGACTCGTGCCCGAGAGGTTGGCGCGGACAGTTATCCACCCTTCCAGCGGCGAGATGAGCAGGCTCTGGTAGAATTTGGGGCTTACCGATCTCTGCAAAACGCGGGTCGGGATGACTTTGAGATCGGTCAGCATCCGTCCCTTCGCGGGCGGCGATGCCGCGAAGCCGGCGCCAGGGAAAGCGAGGAAAATGAGTAAGAATAAAAACGGCTTCATGCGCCGATTTTGACCACGCGCAAGCAACCGAGACAAGTCAAACGTCTCGGAGGACGAGCGCCGAAAAGTGCGGACCTCTCAGCAGAAAGAATCAGCGCGAAATGGTTCGGCGGAACGCACGTCAGCGTGTCGGGGGCTCAGCGCCGCGATTCCCTCCGCCATTCTCGCGTCGGGAGCGGGCTGATCCCAAGTGTCGGCCGCCGGCGGTTGCTCCGCTTGCTGCGCGACTAAAATCCGTTGGGAAACGATCACCATGTCCGAGGCAGCTTCACCGATCTGAAAAGTTTCTTCCAGCAGCGGCGCGTTAAACGATGCCTGTAAATCGAGACGGAAGATGGACTCCGTCAAGGCATGACGCACTTCATAGAAAAGGCCGTCGAATATCTGACTGAATTCAGAATCCAAACGGTCGTTAAACTCCTTGCGCGAATCGCCCAGCTTCTGTTTGAAGTCGCGCACAATGCCCGATCGGCGCCAAAGCAACCCAGCCACGACCAGGAGAATGCCGGTTCCCAAAAATATTCCGCCGGTGATGTCCAGCCAAAGAATCGGTGAAAGCGCCGCGATGATGACTCCCAGCCCCGCCAGGCCGCCTCCCGCCAAAGCCAGCTTCCTCACGTTCGACGTTTCGGCCACCTTGCCCTGCAAAAGAGTGTCGTCCACCCGAATACATTCCAGCTTCGATCTCAATTGCTTGAGCATTTCCGAGTGCTTCGCCGCCTCCGGCAACATCGCGTTCTCCCGGGTGCGTTCCTGTCGTTGCGCGATACTCCTGGCCATGTCATCCATCATCGCCCGCATCTCGTCGAGAATGTCCCTCGACACCTGCGCCGCCTCGATTTCGAGCTCTTTCCTCGCGGAGCGCTCAAAGCTCCCCTTTAAATCCTGGAGCCAGGTCTCGGTGTTCTTGTCTCGCAAAAACGGAACCGCCCGTCTCACCAGTTGTCCCACCCGGAGACCCTCCGCAAACTCCGTCTCCGACTGCCGGGCGAGGTTCTCGTAAACGGCTGAAAGCTTCTCGACCATTCCCAGCTTCAGCGAATAAGCCTTCGCCTCGCGCGCTTCCACCTTCCGGAGAAGGTCGCGATAAAAGGCGCGCTCCCCGTCGATCGATTCTTTTTCCGCGCGGAGATGAGCGAGCAACTTGGTCATGACCGTCCGGATCGTTTCGTATGATCCTTCCACTTTCATCCGCCAGACCTCTCCGCAGGCGATGGCGTTTTGGAGGAAATTACGAAATTCCGAGAATCCACTCTCCGGCATTCCCTCCATTTCCAGCTTGGCCGAAAGGGTAAAGACGGTGGGATTTTCGACGTGCCGCTCGCGGGCGTACTGCTTTACCAGTTCCAGATTCGTCCTCAGCTCGTGCTCGCTCGCCCGGTCCGCTTGCTGGAGCACGAACACCATCTTCCGGTGCCACTCCTTGCTGATGAGGGTCAGGAGCTCCCAAGCCGACTTGGTATGCGGGTTCGCGGCGGAAATGACAAAAACAACCAGATCGCTTTGTGGAATATAGTTTTCCGTAATCGTCTCATGATTCTGGATGATCGAGTTCGTCCCCGGCGTGTCGACCATCGTAATCTCGCGCAGCACTTCCTTGGGCAAATAGAGGCGCTCCCAATACTGGCCCAGGCTGGTCACTTTCCGCTCCGCGCCGTAGACCAATTCCTGGATGCTGGAGGTGCACGGTCCCGGCGCCACTTCACAGACTTCTTCATGGACCAGCGCGTTGACGAAACTGCTCTTCCCCACCTTCACTTCGCCCACGATCACCAGCAACGCCGCTGCCTGGAGGTTGGTCAGCCGCGCGCGCAAAATCTGGGTTCCGTCATGGTCCGCGCACCGTTCGGCCAGCCATAACCCGCGCTGAAGCAAGGCCCGGAGCGCCTCGAACCGCTGCTTCAATTCCGGACTCAAAACACGGGGCGCCGCCACTGGATTCTGGCCGTTGGAGTCCGGTTGCCGCTGTTCCAGTTGGCTCATGTGTTTCAATGATATCGTTCGCGCGCTTTCCTGCCCATTCGAAATTTCTAAAATCTGCCGCCCGCCTTCCGATTTCGTTGAAATTATCTGTTCTCTCCTGTAGCCGCCGCCCTGGGGCGGCGTGACCAGCGCAAAGAATGGGACGTGCAGAAGCACGTCCCTCCGGGACCGAGACGGGCAACCCAAACTCGGAGGGACGTGCTTCTGCACGTCCCACTCTTTTTCGATTTGACCGCCGTTTTCCAAATCACTTCGCCCCTTGTCACCCGTCGCCGCCTTTGAAATAGTTCCACCATGAGAATGGCCATCAACTCGACCCCAAGCCCACGCCCGTTGAAAGGGAGCAATCAATGAGCGGCGTCCGATTGCTCGTCGGCACGCGCAAAGGCGCGTTCGTCCTCACCTCGGACGGCAAACGCGAACAATGGAAGGTCGATGGCCCCCACTTTGGGGGCTGGGAAATCTACCACCTCAAAGGTTCGCCCGTCGATCCGAACCGGCTCTACGCTTCGCAATCCAGCGCCTGGTTCGGGCAGCTGATTCAACGCTCCGAAGACGGCGGTAAGACGTGGGAACCGGTCGGGAATGAGTTTGTTTACGACGGCGTCCCCGGCACTCACCAGTGGTACGACGGCACGCAACATCCCTGGGAGTTCAAGCGCGTCTGGCATCTCGAACCGTCGCTCACCGATCCGGACACCGTTTTCGCCGGCGCGGAAGACGCCGCCCTGTTCCGCACCTCGGATGGCGGCAAAACCTGGCGGGAGCTCCCCGGATTGCGCGCCGCCAAAGGCAACCTTTGGCAACCAGGCGCCGGCGGAATGTGCCTGCACACCATTCTCCTCGATCCCAGCAACGCCGAGCGAATCTTCGTCGCCATCTCAGCGGCGGGCGCGTTCCGGAGCGACGACGCCGGCCAGACCTGGCGGCCGATCAACCGCGGGCTGAAGTCCGAGCAAATCCCCGACCCGACCGCCGAGGTCGGCCACTGCGTTCACCGCATCGCGATGCATTCGGCGCGCCCCGGCGTTCTCTTCATGCAAAAGCATTGGGACGTCATGCGGAGCGAGAACGCCGGCGATTCCTGGAACGAGATCAGCGGCAATCTGCCCTCCGATTTCGGCTTCCCGATCGACGTCCACGCCCACGAGCCGGACACCATTTATGTCGTGCCGATCAAGAGCGACTCGGAGCATTTCCCGCCCGAGGGCAAACTGCGCGTCTACCGCAGCCGGACCGGCGGCAACGGCTGGGAAGCGCTCACGAAAGGCCTCCCGCAAAGCGATTGCTACGTCAATGTGCTCCGCGACGCCATGTGCGTCGATTCGCTCGATCAATGCGGCGTCTACTTCGGCACCACCGGCGGCCAGGTCTACGCCTCCGCCGATGCCGGTGACACTTGGAACGCTGTCGTCCGCGATCTTCCCGCTGTCCTCTCCGTCGAAGTGCAAACGCTCCCATGATCCGCGTCGCGCTCCCGTTCCATCTTCAGAAACTGGCGAAAATCGACGGGGAGGTGGAACTCGATGTTCCCGGTCCCGTCACCCAGTGCGCCATCCTCGACGCACTCGAGGCCCGCTACCCAGTTCTGCGCGGCACGATCCGCGATCACGTCACGCAAAAGCGCCGCGCCTTCGTCCGATTCTTCGCCTGCGAACAGGACCTCTCCCACGACCCGCCCGACACTCCCCTGCCGGACGCCGTCGCCACCGGCGCCGAGTCATTCGTGGTTCTTGGCGCGATGGCCGGAGGATGAGGATCAATTAGCGACTTAGCGACTTAATGAATTAGCGATTGCCGATCCCCAATCTTCAGTTCGCTAATTCGCTAAGTCGTTAATTATCTCAGCCTACTGGTACCGCAGCGCCACCATTGGATCGATCCTCGCCGCCCGCAGCGCGGGAATGTAGCTGGCCAGGAGAGCCACGCCGATCAGAACCAGCGAGATCGCGATAAATGTCACCGGATCGGTGGCGCTGACACCAAAAAGCAGGCTCGCCATCACGCGAGTCAGGACGACGGCGGAGACTACGCCAATGGCCACTCCGATCAGCACCAGCTTTAACCCCTGCCCCACCGCCATCTTCAGCACATCGCTTCGTTGCGCGCCAAGCGCCATGCGAATTCCGATTTCATGGGTCCGTTGCCCGACGGAGTAACTCATCACGCCGTAAATGCCGACTGCCGCCAGGACCAGCGCGAGTGTCGCGAAAACGCCTAGCAGGACCATGCTGAAACGCTGGCGCGCCACCGCCTCGGAGACGATCTCCTCCATGCTCCGGATATCCGAGACCGGCTGGTCCTTGTCGATCTCCCACACCGTCTTGCGGACCGCGGTGCCGAGGCTCAGCGGGTCGACACTGGTGCGCACCACCACCGCGTTCGGAGCGAACGAACCCACCTGCTCGTGCGCCATGTACATCTGCATCTTCGGCTCCGCGACAAAGTCGTTTTGCCGCACGTCTTTCACGACGCCGACCACTTCACGCCACGGACTGTCGCCCGTGACCAGTCCCGGCTTGAACCGTTTCCCGATCGGGCTCTCGCCCGGCCAGAAATGGCGCGCGGTTTTCTCGCTGATCACCGCTACGCGGACGGCATCCGGTTTGTCCTGCTCCGTGAAATCGCGTCCCTGCACGAGCGGAATTCCCATGGTGCTGAAATAACCGGGACTGACCACTCGAAGGATCACGTCCGGCATCTGGTCCGGCGGCGGATCGGCCCGGCCTTCGATGCCGATGGGCATGGAATCACCGTTGTAGGTGAGAGGGAGATTGCTGGCGACTGCGACCGATTGCACGCCGGGCAAATTCTGCACCCGGCGAATCAGCTCGCGAAAGAAGGGCGCGCGCCGCTCCTTGTCGGGATATTTGGTTTCCGAGAGGACGACTTTCATCGTGAGCAGATGATCGGCGCGGTAGCCCGGATCGAGTTTGAGCAGATGCAGAAAGCTATTGATCAGCAACCCGGCGCCGATGAGCAGGAGAAAGGAGACCGCCACTTCGCTGATGACCAGCAGGTTGCGGATCCGATTGCCGCGGCTGCTCGCGCTGGAATCGCGGCCGCCTTCCTTCAGCGTGTCGTTGAGATTGAAGTTCGAGGCCTGGGTCGCGGGCGCGAGGCCGAAGATGAGTCCCGTGACCAGTGAAACGAGCGCGGTAAAGATGAGAACTTTCCCGTCCATGCTGATCGCCTGGGCCTGTGAAATACTCGCAGGGATGAAGGTCTTGAGAATGTTCAAAGCGACGAACGACAGCGCCAAACCGCACGCCCCGCCCATCGCGGCGAGAAGCACGCTCTCGGCCAGAAACTGGCGGGTGAGCCGCGAGCGGCTCGCGCCGAGGGCGAGGCGCAAGGCGATCTCCTTTTGCCGCACCGCGGCCCGCGCCAGCAACAGGTTGGCGACGTTTGCGCACGCAATCAAAAGGACAAAGCCGACGGCGCCGAGCAGAACAAGCAGCGCCGGCTTGATGTTGCCGACAACCTTCTCGTGCAACGATTGAACGGTGGCGCCGATCCGCGTGTTTTCCGCGGGATACTGCTTCTCGAGACGCGCGGCGATCGTGCTCATCTCCGCCTGCGCCTGCTTCCGCGTGATGCCGGGCTTCAGCCGCGCGATCACTTCCAGGTAATGATTACCGCGGCTGGCCGCGTCTTCGGACGTAAAGGCAATCGGCACCCAGAGCTGGTCGTGCCAGTGGTCGATGCTCGGCAGATCGACGGATCCAGGCATGACGCCGATGACCGTGTAGCTCTCGCCATTCAAATTCAGGGCACGGCCGATGACGGTCGGATCCGCGCCGAACCGCCGCTGCCACACGCCGTAGCTCAAGATCACCACGCGCGCGCCGGGCTGATCTTCCTCCAGCCAAAAACTGCGACCGAGCACCGGCTCAACGCCTAGCAACGAAAACAGATCCGCCGACACCCGCCGGCCATCGAAGCGTTCGGGCTCGCCCGCGCCGGTCAGGTTGAAGCTTTTCTGCGCCATTGCGGCCATGCCTTCGAAGACCGTGTTCTGCTCGCGCCAATCGATGAAGTTTGCCGGCGAAGGCGTATTGAACGGAAATCCCAGATGGGTGGCTTCTTCCCAAACCATGACGAGCGCGTCCGGGTCCTTATAGGGCAACGGTTTCAGCAGGACTGTATTGACCACGCTAAAGATCGCGCTGTTTGCGCCGATCCCGAGGGCAAGGGCGATCACCGCCACAATGGTGAATCCCGGGTTGCTCACCAGCATCCGCAGCCCGTATCGCAAGTCCTGCCAAAGATCTCCCAGCATATTGGTTTTCCTTTCCGTCCCCATCACCACGACAGGATTTTTCGGAACGCGGCGCTCGATCCGCTTCAACTCCGGAGCTAGCAGATCGTTTTCGTTCAGGTCGCGCAGCACCGCCTGGTACGCCTCCTCCTCGGTGGCGGCACCCCGGAACGCCTGCTCGTATTGATCCTCGAGATGCTGAGACAACTCCTCGACAATTTCATTCTCCCGCGTCGCCGAAAGATTCAGCGCCGCGAGCCGCTTTCTGATCTCCTCCTTGAAATCAGGCATGTTGGATTCCCGTAATGCGGCTGATCGCTTCCACGAATTCGCGCCAGCCGTCCCGTTGCGCCGCCAAAGTCCTTTTCCCGGCCGAGGTCAGCCGGTAATAACGCCGCCGCCGTTGCCCCGCCTTCTCCACCCAGCGCCCTCGAATCCACCCCCGCTTCTCGAGCCGGTAAAGCAGCGGATAAAGCGACGCCACGTTGAAATGCAGCGTCCCGTGCGAGCGCAGGTCGATCAGTTGAGCAATCTCATATCCATGCCGCGGCCGGTCTTCCACGAGGGAAAGAATCAAAAGTTCGGCGCTGCCTTTCTTCAATTCGCGATCGAGAATTGCTGAAGCCATATGTGCTATAGACATATATCACCTAAACGCAGCTCACAATGAAATTTGTCTAAATGATTTCTTCGGCCCCGAAAAATCCACCGCCCGCACGAAGGCGTCTTATCGGTCGGATGCGCTCAACGGCCCTTTCGGAGGCGTCGACGACTTAGCGACCGGAACAAATTAGCGACTGAACGATTTAGTGAATTAGCGATTTCGCTCCGCCGCCGAAGCGGCTTTGGCGCGCAGGAGGCCGCACGTCCGGGGCTTGTCGCGACGATTCCCTCCGATTCAGATCTGTAGCGGCGGTCTATGACCGTCGACGGCCGGAATCACGAGCAACTGAGCGATTTCTGATTCCTCAATCGCCAGTTCGCTAATTCGCTCAGTCGTTAATTACTTCAGCACCGCCTGATGAAACTCGTACCAATCGTCCAGATTGTTCAGGTTCACCGCGTCCTTTGCCGCGGACGCATCATCGGCGAGACCGCATGATCCCAGAATCCCCTTCCGCGTGTCGTCGTCGTGATTATACCCGCGCACCGACGCGTTATGTTTCTCGACCGCCTCCGACGTCAGCGATTTTGCGTTTTGCTTCACCCACGCCTCGAACTCCGGATAAGTCGGCTTCTTCTCCTTGATGAAATCCTTGACCGCCTGTTCATCGAGCCCGAGCGCCGCACAGGTCATCGCATCGAACCCTCGCCCGATGCCGGGATACCCCGCCGCCAGTTTGCCCGCCGCTTCAAGAGAGACTTTCTGCCAAAGCCGCGGGAGATGCAGAACGCCGAGTGGTCCGGCCGTGCCGGAACTGATTAGTGGAACGTAGGTGTCGCTCATAATGATGTGATGTGTTTCTTTACGATTCTTTCGTTGCCTTGGCGACTACTGATTTCTGAACCATCCTAGGCGCAGGCATGCTCATTGTTGTCGACAAATGCTGGTTCCAGTCCGCAACGAGCGCGGAGATACGCCGCCTCAAGTCTCTATATCGGCTGGTTCTGCCCGACACGTTCTACCTTGAACTTCTCACGGACGAAAACCGAGAGAATCGAGCCAGCCTAGCAAGAAAGTTTGGCCCTGCGGAGAATCCAGGCGCACGTGTGTTTCTGCCCGAACTCGTACACTGGGAGATCGAACGCAGAGAACCAGCTCATCCGCTCGATCAGTTCTTGAAAGACAATTTTTACCTAAACCCAGGACTCACAGCCCCAACGTTCCCCTTCCGAGAAGACGATTCTGAACAGTTGGCGCGGTGGGAAAACAAAAACATCGCGGCGGTCGAGCAGTTCAAAGCGCAGGCATCCACGATCGCCCACTGGTTCCCAGAACTGAAACACTTCCCACCAGGCGGCTCCGCCCATCTCATCGACGAAGCGATGGTAAAAGCCGGAAATCCACAGATCGTGCTCGAGATATACGATCGCTTTAGATCGAATCGCATGCCCCCGACCCAGATTCTGGACGGCAGATGGATTCTCTTCCGATATACACAGATGAACCTCTTCGCATCGCTTGAGTATGCTCGGCGCTATGGCGCTGGCGCGGCGACCGTTGTTTCAAAGCGTCTTCACAACGACCTCATGGACCTTGATTATCTGATACCCGCGACCATGGTTGGCGCATTTGCCACTCTGGACAAAATTCCGCGAAAATTTTTCAGACTGGCCTGCCCGAACGGTTTGCTCATTCCAGAGATTATGGAGGCTCCCGGATCGTAAACGTTGGACGCGCTCGGTTGTAGGAGGCCGAGCTGTGGTTTGCGGCTAGAGCCACTTTCTCCAATCGCCGCCCCTCGCCGCATAGCATCTTGAGCAAATTGAGTGACCAAAGGGAGTCGCCGCCCCGCAGGATGCGCAGCCTCCTACTTCCTTGGGGAACGTCGCATGGAGCCAGTCGTCGAGAACTGGGAACGGATGCCCGTATGTTTGGCTGACCGGCGAAATGATACATACTCCCGAGCAGGGAGCGGGTCCTGATTGATTGTAGATTGAGACACCGGAACCGATAATGTTAGGAATGAAAGCAACGGCGACATCATTCTGGTGGCGCCCGCCTCGCGACGGAAGTTTTGACCGATGTCCGTAGCTCAACGTATAACGAACCAGATCTTCGATGCTCGAGTCCCCGTAATTGTCAAAAGATGCGTTAAACACTCCACCATAAAGATCAATGTCTCGTCCGCGGAGGAGATCCGTGTGTTTCTCCCAATTCTCGAACTGAAAATCAGACAGTCGTTTGCCCACTAAATGGTCCAGACTGAAGCCGCAACTGGGACACACTTCCTTAATCGGAGCTTCGAGCTTGGCTTGACAGCGATAGCAGAGACAGAAAAGTGGAGGGTTCACCTGGGCTTGAATCAAAGATCGAAGAGTTAATCGTCGTCGTGCCCTGACATTTTGATTCTACATCATTTCGGCTCCAATTGGCCAGCCTCAGTTTCACGATTTTGGGATCATTGAGCTGTTAACGATTCATCAGCCAGCTCCCAAAAAAAAGGGTGGAGCCAACGTTTTGGCTCCACCGTGTGATTTTGTTGTAACCTATGAATTAATCCGGATTAATGGATAACAACGTGTTGATTCCCGGCGGTCAGTCTGACTTTATCGGTTTGCGAAGAAGATGACGAACTGCTAGCAAGATGGCTGAAAAGGCACTTGTACCGATTAGCCAATCCTTTGTATTGTCCGTTGCGGACAGGTTTTTGATGAAGTCGAAAGTTACCTCTGCGAATGCATCGGGTGTGCAACTTGCGACTATAATGACTCGAGCGATCACATAGATCAAGGCCGCGCTTATTGCTGCCTTGACTAGAATTCTGATGATGGAGGAAACGCGTCGTTCGCGATTCTCCATGCGCCGTGCCAAGCTCTCGGAGATGGCCTCCCGCATGATTGAGACCTCTCGAAGGAGAGCGAGTTGGTGTAATTGATTTTCTAGTTGTGGGATATCTGTCGTTCCTGGCACTTCGGGACGACCCCAATCTTTCTTTATAACCTTTAAGAGAGAATGAGGTCGCCGAGCCATAGAGGTTTAAGTCCCCTCCTTGGTCGGCGACCGTCTCCATGCTCTTAGTTTGTGCATAGGCGGCTCCACTTTCTGTTGTCTCCACGGGCAACAAGCGTTTCCAGCGCTCAACCGGTTTCTCGGCGTTCATGATGAACTCGTCCATGGCAACGTACATTGTATACCGTTTCAGATTTCGGTCAAGATCGAGCCTAGGAGCATTTGTGTTTTGATTTTCAGCGCTCTCGATAATCGCGACGTTTACCGCCCCCGGTGAGCGGCCTCATCCTGTGCTCGCAGCGCGAATTGGGTTCGGGATTATTTTGGCGGCTTCGATTTCGCTCGCAAAGCCTGGCGGCCTGCGAGCGTGTTTAGAATTTCTGGGTCGCCTTGGACCCTGGCGTTGTCGATCGTGCTGCGCTTGAAACGCCATTTTTGGCCGTCGCGGACCAGCTCGCAATCATAGCGGTTCATCAGGAGTGCGTGCTCCTAGGCGCGGCGAGAGCCTTGGCGCGGCATGAAATGTTGAGACATGACGTACGCAGAGAGCGTGGCCGAATCGCCGCCGATTCTGACTTTGCCGTTTAAGTCCGCAATCCGGCGAACTTTCGCCGGACGGCCTCGGCGAATCGATGGGCCGAAATTACAATTGCCGGCAGCACCAACAGAACGACCAAATCAGTTATAATCGCGCCGATGCAGACCAACACGCCCAGGCGCCGCGTGGGCGGGAAGCTGGAGAGAAGGAATAACGCGAATCCCGCGGTGACGATGAGCATCGAGGCGAGGATCGGTCCCCACAATTCGGCCAGCGCCTGCTTCCATGCTGTCCAGATATCTTCGCCTTTCGCGCGGGCACGGCGGACGGTGTAGCCCTGGTGAATCATCTCGTCGATCCCCATCGGCAGCGCGACGTTCGCCGCCGGCGCGGAAATAATGTCGAGTGGCATCTTGAACAGGCCCACCAGACCGAAGAGTGACAACGGCGTAATCGCCAGACACAGCGTCATGGCGATCGCGCTCAGAAACGAACGGCTGACGATCAGGACAATCAGGAAAAATCCGGCAAGCAGCCCGCTCAGGCCTTTGATGACACTCCCCTCCACCAGCGTGGAAAGCTCGCCTTGCAACGGGTAGAGGCCGCCGACGCGCACCGGTCGGAAACCCTGCCCGCGCACGATCCGTTCGATCTCGCCTACGACAACCTCGCGCGGTCGCGAACGCGCCATCTCTTTCATGCGCAGAAAGAAGCGGCCGCGCTTCCGGTCCTCGCTGATAAACGTCCGGCCGATGCGGCCGTGTTCCGGTTTCTCGAGTTGCTCGAGCCGCGTCTCCCACGAAAAGAGAAACGAATACCACGGGCGTTTGGTCTCAGCCATGAGCAGGCTAATGGAGAGGGCCGAGCCGACATCCCGATGCCGCTCGAGCCGTTGCTGGAGCGCTTCGAGCCGGCGAAAAGCCGCATCATTGTCGAGCGGCGCGCCATTGGCGTCGGCCACGACGAGATCGAGCGGGCTGCTTCCGCCGGAGCGATCGATCACCTCTATTCCGCGGCGAATGCGTTCACCGGCAGCGAAGTAGGAGGGCAGGGTCGGGTCCGTGTTGACGCGAAAAGCAAACGGCGCCAGCGCGGCGGTGGCGAGAATAACGCACGCTGCGACCACCCCGTGGCGCCTGGTGAAAAAACGCTCGAGCCATTGCCGGAGCGTGCCAGCGCGATCCGCGCCAGCCTTGGCGGCGCGCAGGAATGGAGGGAAAAGCGTGAACGCGCAAATGATCGCCATCACCGCGGCGATCACGCCCGAGATGCCGAATTGCTGGAGAGGTTTCGCCTGAACAAAGGTCAAGCTCGTGAAGCCGAGCAGATTCGCGATGAGCGACCAGATGGAAGCCGGACCGACATGGCGAACCGATTCCGCGATGGCACGTTCACGCCCCAGCGTGCGCTCTTTTCGCCGCCACTGCATCGCCAGGTAAGCGACGTGCGAAAGCGTCAGCACGAAAGCAATGGTCCAGAGATTTGGCGCGAGGATGTCGGTCCGCATTCCAATAAGCGAGCGCCCGAGAAACGTGGCGAACGCGGCGCTGAACGACGCCACCATCGTGCCTAACAGAATGGCGAAGGAACGGAAGAGGATGGTGGTTAGAATCGCAAAGGCGGCGAACGCGGCGATGCTGAATCGTTGCAGCTCGCTCGTCAGTTGCCGGCGAATATGTTCGGCCACATACGGAACGCCCGAGGCGCCCAGTTCGAAACCGGCGCGGGCGCGCCTGGCCAGGACGCGATCGATTCCACTCACTGTCGCCCCGTAATTCTTCCCGCTTAGCTGCAGGACAACGAACGTCGCCGAGCGGTCGGGCGCCAGGAGGAGCCGGCTCCAGAACGGGCTCTCGGCCACTTTTTGAAATACCTCCTGCGGATCGCGCTCCGCGGTTTTCTCCGAGTCCTCCGGCCCCTGCGTGACCGAACGGACGTCGATGACCCCCTTTACGTCCTGAAGATCGTTTGTGAGCTGGCGTAGCCGAAGCAGGTAGGTCTGGGAAACGAGTTCGCGTGAGCGAACCGCCACGAAAATCTGCGGCGCCGCGCCGAATTCCTTCTCGATGCTGGCCGATTTCCGCGCTTGGGGATCGTTCTTGGAGAAAAAGAAATCACCTTCGACCTCAGGCGTCAGATCGACAAAGAAATAGAGGGCGAGCCCCAGAGCCGCGCAGACGAGCAGGGCAGCCCATTGCGAGAGCGTACCCAGAAGCCGCGATCGGTCCGGCGCCATGCCTTAATGTTACCCGAGGAAATCTAAATTCACGAGTAACAACCGCAACACTCAACAAACGCGAAATGTATTCAGAGAGGTGACCTATGGCGGACAAGCGATGGCAGAAAAATGACGATGGCTCCGAATCGACAACGACGGTCCGAATTAAGGATGGCGTGAAGGAAACGCATCATCTGACCACCGCTGGAGGCGGTACGAGAAAGGACCACAGCCATATCGTGATTCGGGAAACGGAGAGCGGGCGAAAGACCGCTCATGCCAATTCAAGAAAGTCGAAGCGAAACTGACAGAACGTATCGTAACCGGCTAACGATAAAACCTCACGGCAGAGTATATCGGGCGAATTCGTGCGATCGGCGATAAGCTCGGAAAGCGATTGCACCGTGCATCGCCTCGCGGCATCATTTCCTCGTGAACGCGTCGCTGCCGCTGGATCAGATGAGCACGGAGGAGAAGCTCGCTGCGTTGGAAGCCATCTGGGGCGATCTCTCCCGGAACGAGCAACAGCTTCCTGTCCCTGACTGGCACAAGCGGGTCCTGGATCAGCGCCAGGGACAGATTGATCGCGGGGAAGCGACGTTCATCGATTGGGAGGAAGCGAAGCAGCGAATCCGAAAGCGGACCGGATGACCGTTCGCATTCTCGATCGAGCCGAGAATGATCTTGTCGCCGGATATTGGTTTGGAAGCGCAACTGCCTGGGCTCGGCGCTAACTTTCGCGAGGCGCTCTACTCTGACATTGGCGGGTTAGAAGACACCGGCGGCATTCATCGCGTCGTCTACAAGAACTACCATCGAGCGCTGGCAAGACGTTTTCCGTTCGCGGTGTTCTACACTGTGTCGGACCAAACAGTCTGGGTGCAGGCAGTGGTTGATTGCCGGAGAGAACCCACCTGGATCACCGAGCACCTGGCTTAGAGAAGCCACAGCGCACCGCTACATCATTTTCCGGTGCCTGATTGCGCGATCGAAGAAAAGTTATTTTGACTGCTTCGATTTGGCGCGCAACGCCTGGCGGCCGGCCAGCGCGTTGAGAATTTCCGGGTCGCCTTGCGCCCAGGCGTTGTCAATCGTGACCCGCTTGAAGCGCCATTTCTGGCCGTCGCGCACCAGCTCGCAATCGTAGCGGTTCATCAAGAGCGCGTTCTCCGAGCCGCGTCGCGAGCCCTGCCGGGGCATGAAATGTTGAGACATGACATAGGCGGAAAGCGTGGCGGAATCGCCGCTGATCTCGATCTGGAAATTGCTGGCGGTGTGACTGGTGTCGAGCGGACCGATCAGCGGAAGCACAGCATCCAGGACGGCCTGGCGGCCGGTCAGCCTGGGGAAGTCGAGTCCGAGCTTGGCGCCGGCGGGCGTGAAATCGAAGAGAGCGTCTTCCGTTAAGGCCGAGGCCAGCGAATCCGGATCGCCGTGGTCCAGGCCAAAGGCGTAGCGATGCAGGGTGTCCGCGATCTCATATCGGTCGCAGGCCTGTTGGGCTAAATCCGTGCTCATGCGGGGCAGCCTAGCGTTTCAACATCCCCTAGCAAAGCATGAAGCCTGCAACGTCTTCGATCCCCGCCCGGCCGATCGGATGCTAATTCTTTGGGGGAATCCGCCTATAAGCATTCGGTGTGCACAATTCGGCTCCGGTCCACTCGACTCGTTGATCCAGTCAATTCCACAGTGCGCCTCTCTCCGAAATCCAACAACAAAAAAACGAAAATGCCCTGCAAACTTGACTGGTTTATCCAGTCAATTCCAAAGCGTGCCTCTGTCTCTCTGTCTCTCTCTCTCTCTCTCTCTTTCTCTCTTCCGAAACCCAAGAACAAAAAACGGAACAATGTCCTTCAAACTCGACTGGTTTATCCAGTCAAGTTTCACTGAAGTCAGTTGTGGGCGTTGGTGCTGATTGGCAAACGGCACCAACACCCAGTTGTGTGTCCCACCGCAAACAGTTTCATGTGCCTGTCGCCGCTTCTCACGCGGTTGTCTTGGCCTCCAGTTACCGTTTTCGACGGGATGGCTTTTTCTTCACGCGGGGAAGGTGCGCGCTCGCCTGGACGATATGGAGCAAGTGCGAAAACAACTCGTGCTCGCGATTGGCGCGGTAAAAGCGGTGATATCCGTTGGACCAACTTGTAATCAGGCCCGCGGCACTAAGATTGGCCAACTCTTCCTGAACCGTCCGCAGCGCCAAACCACTCATCGCCCTTAGTTCGCGGACATAACGTTGCTGCGCTGGGTCGGAGAACAGCAATCGCAAAATCTCTGCGCGCACCCTGGGAAACAGAATATCCAAAATTGCGGGCGAAGGTTTCATTCCTGACGCAGTCCCAGCAAACTTGACTGGTTTATCCAGTCAAGTTTGAAGCGCTGGAGAGACAATAATCTTTTTTTCGCCCCGGTAAGCCAATTCGTCGATTTGCTGGGCTATCAACAGGAGGCCAAGCGGCAAGCTGCTCGACGATATCCGCGTTGCTCCAGCAACGCCGTCCGATCGTCCGGCGACTCGGCTCGGTTGGGTCGACCCGGTCTAAAGCTGCTAGAACCACCGGCGGCGTTTGAAATACCAGTAGGGGAGGATGGCGGACAACACCATCAGCACGATGGCGAAGGGATAACCAAAGACCCATTTGAGCTCCGGCATGCGCTCGAAGTTCATGCCGTAGATCGTTCCGACTACGGTAGGCGGCAGAAAAAGGACGGCGGCGACGGTGAAAATTTTGATGATCGCGTTCTGCTCGACGTTGATCAGGCCGAGGGTCGCGTCCAAAAGGAAATTCACTTTCTGCGAGAGAAACGAAGCGTGATCGCCCAGCGGTTGAAGGTCCTGACCGAGAGTGCGCAGATGTTCGGTGACTTCCGGGGGAAGGTTCGCCTGCGCGGCGGTAAAAAACGAGAGCATTCGACGCAGGCCTCCAAGGCTCTCGCGCAACCGTGAAATCAAGTCGCTGCAACGGCCGAGCCGGCGCAGCGCTTCTTCCAAGTCGCGGGGCTTTTCCACGTCGGCGGCCGGCTTGCTCGCCGAATCCGCCGGATCGCCGCGCCGCCGAAAGATATCGTGCGAAATGCTGTCGAGGGCGGCGCCGGTCTTTTCCAGGACGTCGGCAATGTGCTCGATCAAGGTGTCGACCAATCCTTCCAGGACGCGTTGACCGGAATCGAAGCGGGCGAGGTTCGCTTCCCGTTCTTTTTGAAAGATCCTGAAGACGGATGGGTCCGCGTAACGCAACGTGATGAGCCGATTGTCTACGAAGATGAAGGTCACGGCGGCGCTCTCCGGTTCGCTGGTATCGGCCTTGGTCAGAATGGTCACCGTCATGAACAGGGCGTTGTCCTCTTTGTAGAGGCGCCGGGAAACTTCGATGTCCTGCATCTCGCGCGGAGTCGGCAAGTCGATGCTGAACGCCATGTCGAGGATAATTTCCTCCTGCTCGGTCGGCTGGAACAAGTCGATCCAGACCGCCTTGCTCATCAAGGCATGGCTATGGCCGAGGTCGCGGCATTCGATGCCTTTCTCGCCGGCGGGGTGAAAGATAATCATGGGCGCGAGGAAGGAGCATTGCAGGACGGCGAAGCCGAGGCAACGCCTCTCTAAGCGCGACCAGAATTATCTCGCTGCCCTGGAACGAAAGTGTCCGTGACGCCCCTAGTGAGGCGTTTCGGACGATCACCTTTTCGGGGCGGAAAGTTCGGCCCTGCGAGCATCGAGCCGGGCGCGCTCTTTTTTGCACCAGGCCTCCTCCGCCGCGGACCGAGTGACCTTGCATCGCGCGTTCCAAGCCGCCACGTCGGCATTGAGCTGGTCGATTGCCTTTTGGCTCTCGGACTTTGCACCGCCGATCGCAATGCCTTGCGCAAGGGCACTTGAAGCGAGCGAGAGAACGATGAACATGGCCGCGCCGGTTTGTTTTAGGCTGGGAAGATTGAATGACATGGAACTGCCGTACTCCACATAAGGGCGAAGCGCTATTCAATACTGCGGGCAAGGCTGGTCAAGCGACAGAAGGTGCCTTGCTATAAGGCGAGGGAATAATTACCGAACAATGAGGCGAATCATGACGAAGGCGGCAGCCAACAAAAGAAAGGCCAGGACGCTGTAAACGATACAGTCTTGGATACGGGCACGTTTGGCTGCCGTGGCATATGGCATCCGAGTGAATGTGACCATGGTATAAAGCGGCAGGTAGATGCCGGGAAGCAAACCCTCGAGCAGGTGATCGAGCTTTTTCTTTGTTCGAAAGGCTTTCGAGGCGGTCTTGTCGCGCATCTCGATGAAGTTGTGGACGGCGAGGTCGGCGAGGGCGTCGGCGTTTTCTTTCCGCCGGGAAAAATATTCCGCGAAGGCGCGCTTGCGGTCATCTGGGAATTGGGCCAGGCATTCGTCGAGCACGACACAATCTTCGAACGCGGCGTTCATTCCCTGGCCATAAAAGGGCACGACCGCATGGGCGGCGTCACCGACGAGCGCGACCTTGTCCTGGTAGAACCAGGGCGCGCAGCGAATGGTCACCAGTGAGCCGGTGGGATTTTCGCGGAAGTCCTCGAGCAGAGCCGGCATGAGCGGGACCGCGTCCGGGAATTCTTCGTCGAAGAAGCGGCGGACATCGTCGTCGGTTTTCGTCGTCTCGAAGCTGCGCGGGCCGGTGAATTCCCAGAAGAGCGTGCAGGTAAACGAACCGTCTGGGTTCGGCAGAGCGATCATCATGAAGCTTTTGCGCGGCCAGATGTGGAGCGCCTCCTTTTCCATTTGCCACCGGCCATCAGGTCCGGGCGGAATGGTGAGCTCCTTGTAACCGTGGGGGAGATAACTCTCGTCGTACTCGAAACGATCGAGCCGTTTCCGCATTGATTGGCGCACGGCGGAGAACGCGCCATCGACGCCGATGACACCGTCGGCTGAGGCGTCCACTGGTTGAGAGGTTGAGGAGTTGAGGAGTTGAGCAGTGGCGGAGTCCAGATCGACCTCGGTGCAGCGATGATTGAAATGCACGCGCACGCTGGGATAACGCTGGGCGGCTTCGATGACCGTGGTGTTGAGCGCAGCGCGTCCGATCGAGTTGATGAATTTCTTCGGGTCGCGGTCGTAAGGAGAAAAATGGAGCTCGCCGGACTGATCGTGGATCATCCGGCCGCGCATTGGGATGGCGTGCCGCAAGACTTCATCGGCGATACCGATCTGCTCGAGCGCGTGAATGCCCCGCGTCGAAAGCGCGAGATTAATCGAGCGGCCGCCCACGATATTTCCTTCGCGTGGATCGGCCCGTCGCTCGTACAGCTCGACCTCGTAGCCCCGCCGCCCGAAATACGCGGCGAGCAATCCGCCCGCAAGTCCGCTGCCGATAAGAACAAACTTTGGCACGGGTCAAGATCGACGAATCGCTAAAACAGGAGGCCGTCGCCACCGCTCTAAGTACACGACAACTCGCTAACGAATGTGTCCCGAAACGAGTTTAGTCATCTCGAACATGCTGACTTGGCTCTTGCCATTGAAGACGGGCTTGAGCGAATCGTCCGCATTGATCATGGTCCGCTTTTTCTTATCCTGGCAACCGTTCTTCTTGATGTAGTCCCAGAGTTTCTTGGTTAGCTCGGAACGCGGGAGGGGCTTGGAGCCAACAATGGCTGAAAGTTTTGCGTCGGGCTGCACGGGACGCATGAAAGCGTCTCTGGGCATTCGCGCTTTAAAGGCGAGCCCCTTCAGCGTGGGATGCAACCATCGGACATCCTTTCGATCAAGCCGGAGAAGTCGCACCGCCTCTGACAAGTCCCTTTCCAAATCAGACGAGTGCTCCGTGGTGAGAATGTCCGTCCCCGGATTCGGTTGATGCTGGTGTCGAACCAGCGCGAATTGTTGACCGGAGCCGGTTCGAAGGAGGGCCACTTCCAGCTGATCGAGATCATCTTTCGCTGACTCGAACGTAATGCCAAACCTCTTAGAGATATCTTTGGGCTCCAACCTGATGGTGGCAATTGGTTTCGCCAATCCTCGTGCGATTTCACGAAGAGGAATCTGTTCGAAATGAGGGAGGGGTTTTACGGCCGGCATAGTCTTCTTCAGGATAATGCAGTCTTCAACACATTCACCCTGATTCTTGCATACTCGCCTTTAACGGTAACGCCCGGCCGATTTCGACCATAAGACCAAGTGGGCTTGTCTGGAACTCCTCCGGCGTCTGGTTCGACCTCCGTTTCAAATTCGAATCCCCTTACATCTTTCGGCAAATGGCCGGAGTAGGCTTTCACTTTCGGAATGTCGCTTCGAAAATAGCCTCTCGTCGTTGTTCCCCAGAGTTCGCCGCTTTCGACAATTTTTCGAACAACCGACGGGGGGTCGTATCTGTAATAGGGGCCGAACACTTAAGAACATTGTTAAATTCTGCCCCCGCCTGAAGCAAGAGGAGTGCGCATTTTGCTACGATCACTCGGCTTCGCCGACATAATGATAACGCGAGCCCGCGACCATTAGAGGAGCAGCGACTGCCTCTCATTGGCAGGCAACGAAGAATTCCGGTTGTCGAAGATCCGCCTTTTGCGCGACGGTCTGCCTCCGATGAAGCCGGTGCGCGTGGAAGTGAACGACTCGATGCAGAAGGGGTACGTCTATTTTCGCACGAAACCGATGGGGCGCGCCTTCCGCGCCGGGTTCACCCCCGAGCTCACGCCCAAACAAATGCTGGAGCTCGGCGTCTTCGGCGGGAAATACCTGACGGATTGCACCAGGGAGTTTCCCGCCGGCTGGTTCAAGAAGGCGAAGCTCTGCCGGGAACGACATGAACCTTCGCTCAATTTCTTCGGCGTGAATGCCTCGCAGCCGCTCTCGGCTTGGCGCCGGAAGGGCTGGATTCATGACGAAGATCCTCGCGGCTGGTTTCAGTGGTATTGCCGGTACTTTGCGGGCCGCCGGTGTCTGGACGATTTGCGCCAGATCAAACGGTGGCGCGCTGTGCGGCGGCATCTGGCGCAACTAAAGAAGAACTGCGCCCGCGGAGATCTCAACTGCCGGCGAAGACAGCGGCAGGCCTTGCTGCACTGGGCTTATGATTCGCGAAAGATCTGAGACTGGGGACCGGTTACGGGCTATACCTGATCAATTAACAACCGTCGCAACTCTGCGATACGTGCTTCGGGTGGGCCATAATTTGCACGGTAGTCTTCGACGCTCCGCCGGATCACTTCGAACGCGTCTTCACGGTTGTAAATTTCCCCAATCTCGACGCGGCGCGGACCTTCCTGCGGCAGTTGCTTATAACTCAGGAAATAATGCCGCAGCCGGTCAATGAGTCCGGTCGGGGCGTCGGTAATATCTCGAAGATGGCCATAGGCCACATCGGATTCGAGGACCGCGACGATCTTGTCGTCGGCTTCGTCGCCGTCGATCATCCGCAGGCCGCCGATGGGCAGGGCCCGAACGAAAAAATCGCCGTGCGCGGCGGGACGCTCGGTGAGCACACAGATGTCGAGCGGATCGCCGTCTCCGCGGATGCCTTCGCGTCCCGTGCGCGATTGGCAGAGTGCGGCAACCGAAATGCCACAGAATGTTTGCGGAATGAAACCGTAAGGGGCCGGGCACATGCTGGAGAAACGTTGCGGGCGATCAACGCGAAGATGTCCCGAAGGCTTGTCGAGTTCATACTTAACGGCGTCCGTCGGAACGATTTCGATATAAGCGTTAACCACGGCGGGCGCGTTCGTGCCGGGCGCGACGCCATGCCACGGGTGCGCTTGGAAGAGTTTCGCGAGAAGATCGTTTAGCGCTTCGTCGTTTGTCGGCATCGGTTCTTCTCAATACTCCCCCGCGCCCTACGGCTGGAAGATGGCCGGGAATTTATAGCGATAAACCCAGAGGAGGAAGAGCGCGAAGACGGAGATGCAGCCAGCCATCGCGAGACCCGCCGGTTCGAGAAAAATGTGATAAAGCACAATATTCACAATCACCGGCCCGAGCAGGGTGAGGCCGAGCGGAACGAAGCGCGCGCCGATAAGCAGGAGCAGACCACCCACGACCTGGAGCAGTGCGATGGCATAAATATATCCGCTGCTGACGAGCGCTCCGATGAACGCCCCGGCCTGGCCTTCCAATGTCGGCATCGGAATGAAGTGCAGGAACGCGTTGGACCCGAAGACGGCGAACATGAGCCCAAGCAGAATGCGAACGATATGGATGGCGTATTTCATAGATTTATTTACTGATTGCTGATGTTGCGTTCCTTGTCGCTTAATCCACTGGAAATGCCGATACAATTTTAGCCAACATCCTCGAACGGTCCGTTCCAACCATCAGCCAATGCAATCAACTCCATGACATTTTACCTTAGACTGCTCATCTCGCTGGCCTGCCTTTGCGCGATACCAGAATCAACGACAGCTCAAGCGCCAGAGGCCGCGAAATCCAAACAGTTTATCTACGTGCTGCGCCTGGTGCCGCGGCTGCATGCGGACACGGCCTGGACCAAGGAAGACGAAGCTGCGATCGGACGGCATCTGGCCAGCTTCAAGGAAGCGATCAAAAGAGGCCAATTGATCCTGGCCGGCCGGACGCTCGAGCCGGGTGACAAGACGTTTGGGGTTGCGATCTTCGAGGCGAAGGATGAAGCGGCGGCCCGAGCGTTCATGGAAAGCGATCCTGCGGTCGCCGCGGGATTGATGACAGCGGAACTGCATCCTTTCGCCGTGGCTCTCCAGCGCAAAAATCCGTAGCGACCGCCTTTGCGCCTTTATTAAGTCAGTCAATCAGCGAGGTCGGGCCTTCTGTCACTTCGGCAGGGCTGTGAGCTGGCAAACGCCGCTTCATCTGTGATATACCGCAGGGGATGAATTGGGATGCGATTAACGCGAGCGCGCAGTTGATCAGCTCGTTCGCCGTCGTGGCGTCACTCTGGTATCTCGCGGTGCAGGTCCATCGCAGCACGCGCATCGCCAAACTAGCCGCGCAGGACGCCGCGACGACAGCGTTGCGCGATGTGACCCGGCCATTTGCGGAGAATCCCGAAGTGGGACGGCTCTGGCGCCAGGGCCTCGAGGACCTTGAAACGCTGACCCCGGAGGAGAAGGCGCGCTTTTTTCACGTGGCTTTCCAGTTCCTCAAAGCGATGGAGACAATCCATTTCCATTACATTTATGGATTGATGGAGGAGCAGATCTGGCGGGGCTGGCGCAATCTTTACAAACACTACCTCGCCTCGCCGGGCCTGATCTACTACTGGCAGCTCCGGCACGATCTGTTCTCCGATCGTTTCCAGCAGTTCATCGCCAGTTTGGAGCCGCCGAGCCAACGTCTTACGGTCGGAAATCTTCTTGGCCAGGAGACGTCCCATGGGGATCCCGAGAAATAGGCGAGCCAATTTTTTTGGACGGCTCCGAACCTATGACGGCACTACCTGGCTCTTCGAATTCGCGCCGTCTGAGCACGCTCGAGCTGCTGCTGGGCGCTGGCATTGTCATCGGGCACAATGTCTTTCGCGTCGTTCCAAACGAGGTGCCGATTCTGTTTGTGCTGGGCCTGATCTCGATTCGGTGGCGCAACGGCGGCTGGGCCGCCATGGGACTGAAACGACCGGCATCGTGGGTCCGGATCGTCCTGATTGCCTTGGCCGCGGCTGTTCTGCGAATCGTCCTGGGCGACCTGGTCATCGAGCCGCTCGCCGCACATTTCTGGCCTCCAATCGTCGCTCCGGCCGGAGCGGAGGCGATTACTGGCAACATCAAAATGGCTGGTGTTACCCTGCTGCTGGTGTGGTCCTGGGCCGCCTTCGGCGAAGAGATCGGGTATCGAGGTTATCTGCTGACCCGCGCGGCCGAGATAGGCGGGAAGACGACGGCAGCCTATTGGATTGGAATTGTTGTCGTCGCGGTTCTCTTTGGTTACGGGCATTACTACAAAGGCCCGGCCGGCATCCTGGATTCGGGAGTGGCCGGACTGATCCTGGGAGCGGCTTATATGTTATCGGGCCGGAACCTCTGGGCCAGCATCCTCGCTCATGGATTCATCGATACGATTGCGGTCGTCGTGCTGTTCTTCGGCTGGGACTCCTGATCTTTCGGCCAGGGACTTGCCGAGTTACTTGAAGAAGAAGTGGGCCACGGCGGATTCGAGGTCCCAGTAGATTATCGCGACCGCCATCAGATCGAACGCGGCATGCGCAATGATCAGCAGCCAGATCCGGCCCGTGATCGCGAAAATCGTTCCAAACACAAGTCCGAAGAGGGTGGCTTGCTGGACTCCAGGGAGCCCTTGGAGAGCAAAATGGTCCCACCCAAACCAGATGGAGGTGATCAAGACAATGGCCGCTTTGGCTCGTGCTCCGGAACCGAAAAGCTTGCCGAAGCGCTCAAACATCCAACCCCGAAAGACCGTTTCCTCTCCGAAGCCCGCGCCGATAATCACGGCGAAGAGGATGGCCGGGAGCGCGGCGGTGTTTCCCACCAGATAATGGAACGCCTGATTGATCGGGGGAGCGCCGAAAAGCGGCATGACGACGGCCTTCATGAGCAACTTGAACGCGGCGCCGAAGACGATGCCGCCGGCCAGCGTCAGCGCCCAACTCTTCGGGCGCACGTAGCCGATCTCCCGCCAGGCAGTGCGGGACAACCGCGCCCAGACCAGCACCAGCACGGCACTCAGCGGCGCAATTACCGCATTGCCCGCGAGGATGATGACAATCGCCAGGATGCCGAGCGGCCCGAATCCGCGCAGCTCACCGGCCACACCATCGTTGGGCGAAAGAGTGGCTCGCGCTTTTTCCGGAACGCGTTCCGGAGATTTCGGTCCGTTGCCTCTCACTGGAACAAACGCCCGACGTGCGGCCAGAAGATTATCGCGCCGATGATCGCCGCGGCCACGGCCGTGATCAAAACGGCTCCGGCCGCGACGTCCTTCGCGTCGCGCACGAGCGGGTGAAATTCGGGGGAGGTTGCGTCGGCGAGGAATTCGAAAGCGGTGTTCAGAGCCTCGGCGGTCCAGACAATGGAAAGAGCAAGAATAATCCAACACCAGTCAGCCGCGGAAACGCGGAAGAGGAACCCGGCGGCGATCACAATGACGGTGGCGGCGGCGTGAATCCACGCGTTGTGCTGGCAGCGGATCATCCGCCAAATGCCGGCAATCGCATGGCGGAAGCTGCGGATTCGTCCCGTAAACTGAAACGGCCCGCTCTCGGCGGAGCGTTCAGCGGTGGAGTGGCTCACAGGAGGCGGCTTGGAGTTCAAGGCCACAAAGATCAGGTTACCGCGGTGGTCGCCGAAGGGGTGAGATGGAAAAGCGCCTTCACGCTTTCGCGGGAGAGAGTGATGATGGTGAAAACGCCGAGAACCGTCCCGAACGGAAACAAAGCGCACTGGATGCAGGCGACGACAAAGACGAACCAGTAGCGCGTGCGCCGCGCCAGAAATCGACCGGAGAGCAGGGTCGAAACCGCCAGCGCCTGCCCGGCCAAAAACATGCAGCCGCCGATGCAAGTGAAGAGGCCTCCAATGATCGCGGGTGGCGGCTGCTCGCCAGACTTACCCGAGAAAAATTCCGGAGAGAAGAGCATCGCCAACCCGAGTCCGAGATGGATGAGAGGGAAACAGGCGATGAGGGCGGTCAATCCCCCGACGATGTAGTAGAAGATCGAGAGCAACCGGAGGTGTTGTTCGTCTTGTGTCGCTGGCGGTGGCGGATTCATGATTGAAGGCAAACAAGGTCGGCCCCGAATCGCTTTGGGGCAAGGCCGCGTCGGGCCTGATCCGGCCCCTAAAACCAGTAAAAATGCAGGGGAAATTTCCTATCGACAGGCGACGACGCGATCTTTTATCGTCGGCCAACCATCGACCTAACAAGGAGCACAGCGATCATGAAAATGAAAACAATGAGCGAACAGGAAACGAACTTGGAACCAGAGCCGAAGACAGAAATCCGCCGCGCGGGAATTCGGAAATGGTGGACGTTCGCGAGCGTGCTGCTTTGCCTGCTGGGTTTGACTGCGGCCGTGCGCAACGCGCGCGCGGATACTTTTGCGGGCAGTAACGGCAACGCTATTGTGACGCCCGATTCCGGCCAGGCCGGGCTCTACCCTTCGATCATCCCTGCCTCCGGCTTTAACGGTGTTATTTCCTCGATGCGGGTCATCCTTAACGGCATCACTCACACGTTTCCCGACGATTACGATATCCTCCTGGTCGGACCGGGCGGACAAAGGGCCCTCCTGATGTCGGACTGCGGGTCCAGTCTTCCGTTGAACAACGTTACCCTTACCTTCTCGGAAACAGGTTCGCCTTTACCCGATTCCGCTCAGATCACCTCGGGGACCTATCGTCCAACTAATTTCGGCTCGTCCGACACATTTCCTCCAGGCGCGGCGCAGTCTTATGCGGCCTCACTCGCGGTCTTCAATTACACAAATCCGAACGGAAACTGGAGCCTGTTCGTGGTCGACGATGCGGGCGGGGACGTCGGCAGTATCACCGGTGGTTGGACGCTTGAGATTACGGTCACGGATTTCTTCAACTTTACCAACATCATCCTCCCAGACTCCGGGACCGCCTCCCCCTATCCATCGGAAATCAACGTGTCTGGGTTGTTGGGAAGCGTAAGAAAGGTGCGCGTCGCGTTCAGCTTAAGCCACGCGTTCCCCGGTGACGTCGATATTCTGCTGGTCGGCCCGGCCGGGCAGAGCGCCATCATCATGTCGGATGTCGGCGGTGGCGACGACATCAACGGCGTGGAGCTTTTGCTTGATGACGCCGCGGCCAATCCCCTGCCGGTCTCTGGACCGTTGGTCGCCGGCACCTTCCAACCGACTAACAATGGCGTAGGCGACAGTTTCCCGGCGCCTGCACCGGCGCCAGCGGGCACCTCGGTGCTCTCGGTCTTTAACGGCACAAATCCGAACGGCACCTGGAGTCTTTACGTGGTGGATGATGCGTCTGACGATATGGGCCAAATCAGTGAGTGGTCTCTGGTGTTCGACATGGAGCCATCCACCCTGGCTAACATTTCCACGCGCCTGCGCGTCGAGACTGGCGACAACGTGCTCATCGGCGGATTCATCGTCACTGGCACCCAGCCGAAGGATGTGATCGTGCGCGCGCTCGGTGCATCGTTGCCGGTGGCGGGATTTCTGCCGGATCCGACCCTGGAGTTGCGAGACGGGCAAGGCGGGCTGATCTGGTTCAACGATGACTGGCAAACCGGGGAGCCGGGATTTCCAAGTCAGGAGGCGGCAATTATCGCAACGGGTATTCCTCCGACCCATTTTAGGGAAGCAGCCATCATCGCCACCCTGGCCGCCAACAATGCGGGTTACACCGCGATCGTGCGCGGGTTCAATAACCAGACCGGCATCGGCGTCGTGGAAGCGTACGATCTGAACCGAACGGCTGACTCGAAGCTCGCGAATATTTCGACGCGCGGGCTGGTCCAAACTGGCGATAACGTCCTCATCGCCGGAACGATCGTGACCGGCGGGCCCTCGCAGCGGGTCCTGGTGCGCGCGCTCGGGCCATCGCTCCAGGTGCCGGGACCGCTGGCCGATCCGACTCTGGAGTTGCGGGACGGGCAAGGCGCCCTCCTTGCGTTCAACGACGACTGGCAGAGCACGCAGCAAGCGGACATCGTCGCGACGACGATACCGCCGACCAGTAGCCTGGAGGCGGCCATCGTAGCGACCTTGCCGTCAAACGGCGCGTTTTACACCGCAATTGTCCGCGGCCTGAACGACACCACGGGCATCGCGGTCGTGGAAGTTTACGGACTGAACTGACCCGGCTCGTATTCCCCCACAAGGTCTTAGGGCGGCGCGACTGGATCGCGCCGCACCAGGCGGAGTCATTCCGAGGCGGCGTGATCATCCAACAAGGACTTTGCCAGGGCAGCTCTCGCTGGGTTGGAGTAGGCGCGAAGCGTAACCATCTTTGGGTTATCGAAGCTGCATCGGCCAGTTAGGTGGCGCTGTGCGCTTCGCTCCTCTGCTTACGCTTACCTCCCATGAGAGCGGTTGGGGAATAAATGCACAAATTCAACCAAGCGCGCGGTAACGAAGATGATGAGGTTCCGCTTGAAGCTGCTTACCAGGGAAAACGAAAAGGGCGAGTAAGGTTAGGATAACAGGGGCGGCTTCATGCGCCGAGTTTAACCAGGCAAAAACAGAAAGCCAGGTTTACAAATCGACAGCTTCTGGAGCCACCATCCGCAATTTCCTTGCCCTTGGAGATGGCAGAGCAATAGAATCGCAGCCGTTACCCCGAGCGCGGAGTGGAAGGGGCACGCGGTGACCCCCGCACGGTCCAGGGGCGTCAACTTTCCTTCACGCTCTTTTATGATCGTAGAACTATGAAAATGACATTTCTGGTGCGCTGGCGCATTTCCGCCGTAGCTGTGATCTCGGCCTGCCTCCAGGCTGCGGCGGCCGATAACAATAGCAATTCCGACGGGTATGCTCTTAAAGGAACACTCGTTACCCCGACCGAGATCGTCGAAGACGGAACCATTCATGTGGTTGGTGGCAAGATCCAGGCGATCGGAAAAGACATACCGCTTCCCACAGGCGTTAAGGTCATTGAAACAAAGGCGTTTATTTATCCGGGCCTGATCGATCTTCACAATCACATCACCTGGAATTTCCTGCCGCGCTGGAAACCGGGCCAGAAGTTTGCAAATCGATACGAGTGGCAACAAATCCCCGAATACTCCCTGGCCCTAAGGACTCCCCACGATCAGGTCATCTCCAACCCGCCACCCTCTTCCACGCGCCCGCCGGCCCAGGAGGACCTGGCTTGCGACGCCAACCGTTACGGCGAAGTAAAAGCCATCGTCGGCGGGGCGACTTCAGTCATCGATAGTCTGGGCGATCCCCGGACTGACCCTTGCATCAAGGGCCTGGTCAGAAATCTGAACTCCTACTCGGGGCTTCATCCGTCCGGAAAATCGGAGGAATTACGGAACGCAGTCTTTCCGCTCGAGCTTACGAACGACGATGTAAAGAAGCTGAATGAGAACCTGAGCGATCCTCAGCAGCATTATGCGTTGATGGTTCATCTCGCTGAAGGCAAGGCCACCGATGCAAGTTCGGCGCGGGAGTTTCGCATGTTCAGAGCTCGCGGTTTTCTGCGGGCCGGCGTCTCGATCATCCACGGGGTCGCCCTGCGTCAGCCTGAGTTCGTCGAAATGGCAAAGGCCCAGGTTGGCTTGATCTGGTCTCCCCGCAGCAACATCGAACTGTATGGCCAGACCACGGACGTGCGCACGGCAAAGCAGAGCGGCGTCAAAATCGCCCTGGCTCCTGATTGGAGCCCGTCCGGCAGTGAGGGGACACTGGAGGAATTGAACTATGCCGCGGTCTGGAATGCCGGGCAAAATCCCAGGGTGTTCACCGACGCCGAGTTGGTCGCCATGGTCACCGTCAATCCCGCAAAACTCGCCCGGCTGGATGACAAGATTGGGAGTCTAAAGTCTGGTTACTTCGCTGATCTTCTAGTCGTTGGCAGTCAGGAGACCGACCCGTATCGAGCATTGCTAAACGCCCGGCCTACCGCCATCCGTCTCGTGGTTATCGGAGGAAACCCGGTCTATGGCGACGAAGATCTGATGCAGGGGTTGGCCCCTACCGGTCACTTGGAGCCGGTCTCTTTGTGCGGAACGAAAAAGTTACTCGACCTCACAACCGAGAACCCGCTCCAGGGGAAAGCCCTGAAATCCTGGAGCGATACGGCAGACGCACTAACGAAGGCATTGAAACCATCCGGTCTGGCTCCATCGGAACTGGCTTCATGCCCATGACCAAAAGGGACAATCCACTGTCTCTCTAGCATTGCGAGTCGTTTTTCTCTTGTCACCATATTATCTTTGCCATAAACAGCGGTTTTCAAGCCCCGGTCGCCATGTTTCCCTCCAAAATCAAGCCTACTGGCAGACAGATTTTTGACGGCGTTAGCCTCGTCATAGCGATCGCCGGGGTTGTCCTATCCATCTATTTCTATTTCGCTCAGAGGGAATCCAAGGCCATCTCGTTCATAGCTGATCCTAAACGCGCACTTCTGGTTTCACCCAAGCACCTACCCACAACACGAATCACACTTTTTGATCAAGACGGAAAACGGATCGCGGGAGACGTTTATTCGGTAGACCTTTATCTGTGGAACAGCGGGACGAAAACCATAGACGGGCCCGACGTAATTAACCCTATTATTGTTAATCTTCCGCTGGGCACTCGCTTGCTCGACCTGCAGCCCATTCATGTTTCCAGACAATCAGTCACTCAAATGGCGGCAAGCGCCTTAAAGCGACCTGACGGGGACGCCATACAATTCCACTTCAACACCCTCGAACCCGGCGATGGCATTAGTGCATCACTTCTGTATGAGGGAGAGCAGGACGCTGATTTCTTGATCAAGGGCGGAGTAAAGGGGATACGAGAAATCACAGATTCAAAACAAATCGTTAATCAAGAAAAGTGGCTCGTTCCTTGGAAGCAACATCTCCCAGATATAGGGGAGGCTGTCCTTGGGTTTGGGACAATCGGTCTTGTGATTTTCCTGTGGCATTTGTTATCACGACGCTTTTTTCCTGACCGTGCAAGAGACGTAAAGAAGGCCATCGCAGCAATCGTTTTTTCTCTATTTTTCCTCTACGTGATTGTCTCTTCGATAATTACCTTTATCGAACCGTGGCGACATCCGGAAAAAATCATACGGGCGAACATTACAGATTATATTCCGAGCGAACTCACGAAACGCTGATCGGAATGCCGCCCCCCCATGACAACGGCGACGCACCCTCTGCTATCTTCCATTTAACGCGAACCGTCGGCGCCACATTGTTTACTTCCTGTAGAATGGAACTCCCGGTAGGACCGGAGGCTCATCAGGTCCTCGGATTCTTCTGTTTCTTCGTTCGAGTTCACCAGTTGGCCACCGGGATTCACGACGCACGCGGTACAAGTATTCATAGGGATATACAAATTCGCTATTACACCAATTCGAACAACACGAGGGACAAACAACAACAGCAACTTTTCACTGTGTGGCTTGAGATTTAGTATCGCTTACCGCAGGAAGACCGACCCCGACGCTCTGTTCGATAGAATGCCGGAAGGTGTAGGAAAGAGAGATTGCCTTATTCTCGAAGTTTTGAGCTCGGCCGCTTGGATCATCGCCAGCAGCGCGAACCATCTTGCTAAATTCTATCATCCCATTGGCTACTTTTTGGTCTTCCACTAGAATCAGCGAGCCGGCGTAAAGCTCCCAGAAGCGCAAGCGAGCGTCATTCCACTCCCGCTCATCCTTCGTGAACGCGAGGCGTGCGATTGTCTCAGTTGCTGAGGTGTATAACTCGACTTGCTTTTGCCAAACGGGGGCTTCGAACTGCTTCCGCGAAGAGTGATTATATTGCCACAAGGCAAAGACGGCTCCAATGAGAGCGCCCATCATACCGATTTTCTGAAGTCCTAAAGACTTACGACGATACTCGTCTTCAGTCATAGGTGCTGAGGTCGAACGGACTGGACGATTGCTTTGATGCGGGAGGTTCTGGGCAGGAATGTCGCTCATGTCGACACTTGTATCGGTTCCCGGCAGAACGTGCAAGCACAGGCGTCGCTCACGGTTACCTTACTTCTTGTAGAATGTGACTTCCGGCAAGATGGGAGGCTCGATCAGATCTTCGGACTCTTCGACTTCTTCGTTGGCGTTTACCAGTTGGCCACCGGGATTAACCAGGCGGGCGGTGACGAAGATGATGAGGTTCCGTTTGATGTGCTGTTCGGCGTTCGAACGGAAGAGCCGGCCAACGATCGGGATGTCTCCCAGGATCGGCGTGCGATCTTCGGTCTTTTGCACGTCTTCCCGCATCAAACCTCCGAGGACAACCGTCTGGCCGTCCCAGACGCTGACACTTGTGGTGACTTTGCGCGTGCTGAAGATCGGTTGGTTGATGACGTTGGGCGTAATGACGTTCTGAGGCGAGGTAATCAGTCCGCCGGTCACCGTGTCAAGAAAGGAGGACGATGGCGCGAGGATCGGGCTGCCGTAGTTAATGAGGCCTTCGAACTCGGCTACCTGCAGGACGAGGTCGAGATCGATGGAAGCTAGGGTTGTCTCCTAGCTCCAACCTTGGGAGCTAAACCGCGAATGACAATCGTGCAAAAAAAGCCGTTTTCGATCGCGATCGCCGTAAGGCCCGCCATACTCCCTCCCTCGGTAGCGCGCATTAGGAGGGCGTAAACCAGCGGAGAACCGCACACCCCCATCCAAAAATCCAAAGACAAGAACACAGTCCGCAAGAATTGCCCCACCCCTCCTACTTCGTGTTCACCGGCCTCCCGTCGAATTTGGAGGTTGCGATAAGCTGCCCCCAGGACGACCCCGACCAGCGTAACTAGATACCCGTAAACCAAGCGACCCATACCATCGTCTTCCGTGACCGCTACTGCGCCAAAGCGCACCGGACTCTGAATCATTAGCCACCAAGCGAGACCGGTACATCCAGCCGCAGCAACAACAGCAACGCTCAACCATCTCCATGAAAGCGGCTTCATCGCCCCTCCTTTCCCGGGCGTCCGACATACACTTTGGACCCATTAGCAACGTAGAGTCCGACGTGTCCCCGCGCGCTCACCGCCGACTTAACCGTAATTCCAGGATTGAACATAATGGTCGCCTTCTGCGTAATCAAGTTGATGGAATATAACGAATCCCTCTTAAACTCGGCAATCAAATAGTGGGGCGGAACAAAGCGTACACTGCCTAGGACAGGATCAAAGTTCGTGATCGAATCCCCCGTCGCTCCATTACCTCTTGCGGTATTAAGGATGAATGGTTCTTCGCATATGAGATGTAAGGGCGCCGTGGAGGATATCTCGTAAACCTGTAGATTCTCAACGTTCCGAGTGATGAGGTAATAGCTCGGACCTGTAGGACGGGGAGCGACGACCAATTTATCTTCTAGCAGACCCGGTGCATCACCTCCTCCCTCGTACTCGAACCGTAACGGATGGATTGTCCCCAAATCATGCTTTTTCAGGTCGAACTCCGCGACGCCAAACAATCGTTCGCGCGCGGCGGAACTGTCATAAATCGATAGATAGGCAGTCTCGTCCGTGACCGTGCCGATTTCTAGTCGAACCGAGCGGAGCTTCGCTTTACCAGCGATCCCAGCCAGGATCGGCCCCCAAGAAACGCGCCCAGTTACCACGCCCTCTCTCGTAATTAAGAAGTCCTCCTCATCTCCGATCGGTCCTGTAAGGATTGCAATTTCCGCCGGCTGAGGTGGAGCATAGACATCGGGAAAGTAAAGTTCCTCTTTGGTAGCCGCCTCGAGGCCGTTGTAGCGCTCGAACGCACTCGCGCCAAGAGTGACTACATTTGGGGAGGAATCCCTTATCGGCTGGATGATCACTGGCCCCAAACCGGGCGTCGCCCAGAGTGAACTGATCCAAGCACTGTCCTCATCCAAATCCTTGTAAGGGCCCTTCGCTGTCGGTTGCGTTAGGTTTAAAATACGGTTCACGCGTGCTATCCGTTTCTCGACTTCGTCCACAGGCGCTGTGAAAATATGTCCGCCATTAGTCATTACAATAAGTCGATTGTCGTCGAACGTGACATTTTGCACTCCTTCAGAAACTTGTATTTCCGCAATCTTGGATTCTGCGACCTTTCGCGTCCGGCGCAGGCTTTCCCGGTGATATTCTGCATGCGCCTTTAGAGTTGGGCTAGTGCGCGGGTCGCGGATCGCTGTCTCCAGAATCGTGTCGGCACGGTAAATAAAGTTAGGGTGCGCTGCGTCTTCATAAAACGAAGAGAAACCGCTAGCCGAGAACATCAGTACCTGACTCATTGCAGAGACAGATCCCACGAGATCAACCCAGACGCGCTCTTCAGGCTTTACCTCTTCCATTTTCATTTGAAGTAACCCCGCCGTTTTTGCCCCAATGCGATGCCCTCCAGTCGCGAGGTCCTTTGCATAAGCCTTCTGGAGGTGCAGCGTCGCAAAGACGTCCGCCTCGCGCTCAGCTCTTCGCGATCCCCGGCGCAAATCAAAAAAACCCCCGGAACGGCGGTGTAGTTGACGGTGACCTAACTCATGCAGCAGGATGAACCGAAGGTAAACCGGCACATAGACATAACTCTTTAGATCGTACATGCTGCGCCGACCGCGTTCCCCAAGCAGCGGAAGTTCCTCAGGACGAACGATGTTCTCATCTACGAATATGGCATCGAGCGTGGCGTCATAGATTGCATTGCCACGCCCACATCCCGTGACTTTGATCGCCGCGGGCGTGGTAACATAGATATGCAGCGAACCTGGCTGCGGCTGAGCATTGATCACGATGGGAACCCTGACCCCCACGTCGGGAGCGAGCCATTCGAGCGTATCTCTGAGGAACGCAAGATCCTGGGGTTGAGCTCGGCCGATGGAACCACATCGCAATTCTTCTCGAATTGCCTCCCATCGTGTCTCTGCGGGAGGCGCATCAAATGCCAACCAAGCAACGAGTGAAGCCAGCGCGGTAAGAATCAGCAGGCGCGGCAGAACTTGGCGATTTAACATTACTAGAAGGAAAGCGAAGCGCTAACAAGGCGCGCAGTGACGAAGACAATGAGCGTTTCGTCTGATGTGCTGTTCGAGGCGATCATGCTGGGGTATCGCGAACCTGGTACGCGAGTTCTTCGACGGTCTCAATGTCACGTCGAATCTGCTCCTTGAGTTGGTCTGGAACCTCAATACTATGACGACGAAAGAAGGCCTCGACGGTGGATGAACGTTTCCACAGTTGAGCTACCACATTTTCAACCTTACGGACGATTGTTGAGTCCACCGTGCGTACCATGGTCGGATTTGAATCATCGTGAAATTGGAAGAAATAGGCGATTCGTCCGTTGAAGCAACCAAGCAAATCGCTGTGTACACCCACGGCTTTAGCTGCGTCAACCAGGTCGTTGATGCCCAAGACATGTGGCTTGAAGCGCAGAGCTTTGTGGCGAGAAAGAGTGCCGTAAAGTGGGAGACGTTTCGCGTTGACACTTAAGTCATCGTCGATCACAAAGACGCGCCGGACCTCTCCGCCAGATCGAATAAAACGAAGCAACCGGGCCTCATAGCGCGCGAACCGTTCGACCCTCGTCCATAGATGCGGCAATTCGCCGAAGGTAGCCGAAGACAACAAGCCGTTGCCATCACGCCAGTCTTGGTCGGACTCGTGCCATGCGGCGTAATTGACCAGGGAGGTCACCGCGATGCCATGATTTGGAAAATCGTGGTGAAATGCAGCGAGTGCCGCACGAGAATCGCGATGGTGCTTGAATGGCCGGCCAACTCCATTCACGAACCACGTCGCGGCCGTCTTGATATCGCGATAGACTTCACCTGCAAGTCCATCTAGGCCGCTAATTGGCGAATCTTCGGGGCACATCCTGGAGGATTTTGTCAAGAATCTTCTCGATGTCGGCGATTGTACAAATCAATCGCCCTAACGCGCAAGCAAAACCGCCGGCAGTAGTTGTTTTACTTCTTGTGAAATGGAACCTCGGGCAAAATGGGAGGCTCGATCAGGTTTTCGGATTCTTCGATTTCTTCGTTCGAGTTTACCAGTTGGCCACCGGGATTTACCAGGCGCGCGGTGACGAAGATGATGAGGTTCCGTTTGATGTGCTGCTCGGCGTTCGAGCGGAAGAGCCGGCCCACGATCGGGATGTCTCCCAGGATCGGGGTGCGATCTTCGGTCTTTTGCACGTCTTCCCGCATCAAACCGCCGAGGACGACGGTCTGGCCGTCCCAGACGCTGACACTTGTGGTAATCTTGCGAGTGCTGAAGATCGGTTGGTTGATGACGTTGGGCGTTATGACGTTCTGAGGAGAGGTAATCAATCCGCCGGTCACCGTGTCGAGAAACGACGAGGAGGGCGCGAGGATCGGGCTGCCGTAGTTGATGAAGCCTTCGAACTCAACTACCTGCGGGACCAGGTTGAGATCGATGGTAACACCATCGGGTCCTACTACTGGCTCCACTTCGAGAGTTACCCCGGTGTTTCGCGTCTCGAAGTGAGTCGGGGTAGTGGGCGTAACCGGTACGGACGAGCCACTGCCACCGAGCGCAATTATCGTCGAATCGCTCCGGGTCGAGACGCTGCCGACAGTTTGCGGGACCTGCGGTGGCTCGAATTGCGTCGGGTAACGAAATTCGCGCACGATCTCGATCAGGGCGCGCTGGCCGCTCTTGGTGGTCACACGCGGCGCCGAAAGCAGGTCGACACCTTTCTTCTGATTCAGGGCGCGCACGACGACCTGGAACTGCGGATCGGTCAACAAACCGCCGACACCAAAGATCCCCGGCGCCAGGACCTGCCCGGCCGAGGTGCCGAGAAGGAGCGAGTCGATCGCGTTCCCATTGATGGCGAGGTTACCGCTGCGATTGCCTGCCGTAATTGGATTCAAGCCGTTCGTCGAGAATGGGTAATCGGCCTGGCTCACAATCGCACCAGTCCCTGACGTTCCACCCCTTATGGCAACACTTCCGCTGGAATTCAAATTGAAGGGGCCTAGCAACCAATCGAATCCCAGTTCCTTTAGGTTATTTTGGGTGATTTCAACAAATTTCGCCTCGATCTCGACCTGCTTGGGGCCGGAGATGTTGGCCTGCTCCACGATCGCATCCACCAGCTCGAGATTGTCGGCGGTGTTCCTGACGATGAGCCGGCTGGTCTGAGGAAGGAAATTCGCGCTGGAGCCACGAACCGCGAACGAAACGCCCTGGTTTTCGAGAAATTCCTTTGCGCCCTCCCGGTTCACGAGCAATCGGCCACCGGTTGTTTCCTGCGTGTCCTTGCCAGTTCCCGCGGTCTTAGCGCCTGCCGGCTGGTTCAAGGCCGATACGCTGGGGTTCAGGGATCCGCTAATAAACCCCGGCGGCACACGATACTCTTTGGTCAGCAGGTCGTCGCTCTGCTCGCTTAGTGGGATGATAGAGATGGCATATGGCTCGATTTTCACTTTGAGCCCGGCCTGAGATGCGATGTAGCGGAGCGCCTCGAACAATGGAATCTCGTTGAGAGTTAAAGTGATCCGCGCATCCGAGGGCGAGGAAGATGACGTCGAGACATTTTCTGCCGGCTCGGGTGGAACGCCGGTGTCTGTCCTATCCGTTGGAGCGTCAGTCGCGGACGACACGGAGGAAACGACTGTGGTCGTCGTGCCTGTCTCCGCGGGACGGCCTAGCGTGGTCAACCGCAATACGATATCGACACCTTTGCGGCCGTCCGGCGCGGGATCGTTCGCTTCAGCCTGTTGTCGCAGGAATTCGATCGCTTCCCGGACACTCGCATCGCGAAATTCGATTCGCGGAATAATAATCGTGTTGAGCTTGTGCGTAATGCGCGCCGTCCCCGTCGCATCCCTGGCGAACGCGTCGGTAACCGGGCCGATAGCTTGTCCATAGGGTTTGACTGGCTGCTCCCAACTCTTCTGGACCTGCCAAAGCTGGCGGGAACGCGTTTCATTGTAGGCCTCCTCGCCGTAATGCGTTTTTGTGAGATTGATTTTCTCTTCACCGCGGCGCGCCGCCATGTTGTACGGATCGAGGTTCAGGACTTGTTCATACTTCTTGAAGGCAAGGTCGTAGCGTCCGCTGTTATAGTACCCGTCCGCCTCGCTCAGCAGCTTTTTTACTTCTTCGACCTTCGAGAGGAACTTCGGCCCGCTCGTCCGATTGAAGGAATCGGGCTGTTGCAGACGGGCCAGTAACTCAGCGGCCGGCCGGTAATTCGGGTCGTAGCGATCACCCAGCATCTCGCGGCAGATCCCTTCCGCCTCCGCGTACTTGCCCTCAGCGATGCGCTGGCCAGCTAGTTTGATTCCGCTGGCGCAGAATCCACTGACGGCTTCATCGTGCGCCTTCCCGCTCACGACTGCGTCTGGAAGGAGTTGCACCGCCGCCCGAAACTCTTCCTGCGCCGCCGCGAAGTCTCCCGCCGCCATCGCCACTTTCCCGCGGGCGAGGGCTGCTTCGCCTCGGGGGAACGCGGCCTGCCGCCGGGCTGCTTCCCGTTCCGCGACGAAGTCGACATTCTGCGCGACACTTTTCTCGCAAGCGCACGTCACACCAAGAGCAACGAGCGCGACAAAATAGGTACATGGGAGGGGATACGTTTTCATGGGGGGAGACCGCGGGGGGTTAGGGGTTGAGGAGGCCGACTTCTATTGGTTCATTCGGTTTTTGGATGTTGACGATGAGCGCTTTGGCCGGCTGAACATCGATCACTTTATATTTGATCTGCTCATCGGGTTTCAATGAAAATTGCTGTTCCTTCTTCACCGCGAATTCCCGCCGGCCTCCCCACAAGTAAACAAAGTTCGCAACCGATTCGGGCGAGGTCGTGGTTCTCTCCTTGACGAGGTTGAGCTGCTGGCGGGTCTCCTGGTTTTCCAGCGTCAATTCCGAGACGTCGATCTTTGTCCCGTACTTGTTCACGTCATACTTCTCCGTGAATTTTGCGAGCCTGAACTTTGTGCCGCGAATCGAATCGCCCAGTTTGAGAAATTGGGTCGGCTCCTTCAAATCGCCGCTGTTGATGGCAAAGGTCGCGTCAACCCAGGAGGCAAACACGAGCCGGAAGGGCTCCTGAACGAATGATTTCATTTTGAGTTTCACCAGGAAGGGGGGATGGACATTTTCATCGCCAGGGTTGGTGCGACTTTCCCATTCCTCCAGATTAGTGAATCCGTCGGAATCGGGATCCTGGCTGAGGACATCCGCCTCGGCGATCGGAAGGCCAAATTCCTCCAACCACTCGTTAGGCACGGGCGGGTGCACTTCGGTGGTTTGCAAAGTGGCGGGAAGACCGCGGGCATCGATAAAATGCTTTTCCGGAACGAATAGGCCTGAGCGGCTGCTAAAGGTCCATTGCGCGGGCTGCCGTAGTGCCAGCGCCGCCTGTTCCAGCTCGGCGGCCCTGGGCGGGGGCAAGGCAGGTTTGGGCGCCGGAGATGCCCGCAGTCTCGAAACATTTTCGCCAAATTGCGACATGCTTTGGAGGATTAGAAAGACCGAGCTAAAAAAGAAGAGCGCCGCCGCCAGGAGCGCGACGCGATCGTAATTGGCGCGGACCCAGTTCAAAATGTGAACCTCACGATCTCGATCCTGGCTGACGTTTCCACCCGTTCGTTTCCAACGATAAAATTCAGCGCGGCCACCGGGGATGGTTTGGCTCCAGGAGAGCCAGCGGGAGCCGGCGTAGTGGCCGCGAGACCTCCCGTATCAGTCCCAACCTCGCGCAACGGCCCTTTGTCCTTCTCATTTCGAATTTGCAGGAGTCGAATGATGAAAAATTGCTCGTTTGTTCCCGCGATCTGGTTCAGGACCTTTCTCGCCGCCGCCGGCGTGGAAACGAACGTTGCTTCAATGACGCTGCGTTCGAGGAACCTCGTGGCGGCTGCCGGTTTTCGACCGTGTGGGGTGGGACTCGCCGCGACCGCCGCGGCGCCCTCTTCTTCTGGCAGAGGCGCTCGCCGGAATGAAATCAACGCGTCCACGCGTGCCTCGAGCAATGCCTTCACGAGCCATTCAATTTGCGCCAGCTCTTGTCCGAGTAAGGGCGCGACCGCCTCGCCTGGCAGCGCGGAAGCGAAATGGTCGAAGCCAAGATAAAACTTGTCGGGAAGCTTGACTCGATTTGCGCGCGCTTTCTCCGCGACGGCAGTCATGGCTACGCGCAAATGCGATTGAAACTCGTTTGGCGCCATGGGTGGGAGAGGAAGGACGCGCCTTCTTAACTCGTCTTTCAATCCGGCCAGCGCGGCCTCGTACTCCTCTGTGTGCGTCTTTACCTTCTGGAAGTTTTCCCCACTCGGATAAGGCGCCAGCCGCTCGAGGCGACTCAGCTCCGCGGCGGTTTGCTGGAAAGCCGTCGAGGCGTCTTTCCAATCTCCTTTTGCCTCGAGCAAAAACCAAACCGCGCCAAGCGTGCAGAGACCGAGCGAGATTAGAAAAGCGCCCAGGAAACGGTTCTCACGGAACCAGCTCATGGGAGCTTGACTGGTTTGCGCAGGTTAAGGTGAAGCTCGTAGGGAAAGGCCCACTCCAGGTTATTCGGCGTGGTGGGCTTGATCACCTTGCCCTGATTGTTCGGATCAATCGCGAACCAGGGCGAGCCGACCAGGTTTCGAAAATAGTCCACGACGACTTCCTGTTGTTTCGGGTTAAACAAATAAAGGCCGCGCACACGAAGACCATCAATCGCCGCTTCGCCTGGCGCCGATCGCTTTGGCAACAGTGTGGGCGGAGCTTCCGACATCGTCCTTGCATCCGAAGGACCGAGAGGCTTCCCGCCCGACGTGGCCACAAGCTCCGTGATCCAAATGTCTTCCTTGGGCAACCGCGCATTGAGGTCTTCAATAATTTGCGGCCAGAAACCGCGCTCGTTGATCGCCGCCATCAGAGGGACTGCGAGACTATCGAGTCCGGCAATTCGTCGGTTAAGCTGAACGAGAGCGGGTTCGGTCGCTCTCAACTTGGCGACCTTTTCCTGGATTCCTTCCGTGCTCTGCCGGATGACCTGGGCGGATCGGGTGTAGTAAGCCCCCCAGCAAAGCAAGCTGAGAATGAACAAGGCCGCCGCTCCGGCAAGGAATGGGCGCCGCTTTTCCCATTCGTGTCTGCGCACGACACTCCTGGGACGAAGGTTTAACTTGATCGGGCAATCGGTCGCGGCTCTAAGGGCCAGACCCACCGGTTCGCTCAAGAGATGGGCCGATCGCCTGATCTCGCGGAGGTCTTCGGAATCAGCGACGGCCAACTTGCGCAACGGATCAAAAAATTCGATCGGCAGTTGCAGTTTCTCATGGAAAAACTCCCTCAGGTAGGGCGTACTCGCGCCTCCCCCGGAAAGGAAAATGCGTTGGGGTGGATTGCCTTGCTGCTGCGCGCAGTAATGACTGATCGAGCGCATCAATTCCGCGTGCAGCCGCGTCGTGGTGCTCCGCACAATTTTGGCCACGCGAGCGATATCGGCGCCGAGCGACCCGAGATCGGCGCCGGCCAGGGCGGCAAAGCCGTCGCGTTTCTTCCGAAATTCCGCCGCGGCGAATGGCTCGTTGAATTCCTTCGCAATGGCGGAGGTCACCGAACTGCCGCCGATGGGAACACTGCGGGTGAAGATCTTCTCCGGCTCGACGAAAAGCAGATTGGTCGTGCGCGCGCCAATATCGACCAGGAGCGAACATCCGGTTAATTCCGGGTAGTTGAACCGGAACGCGTTGTAGAGCGCCATGGTCGCGAGATCGACGATCGCTGTGCGCAAACCCGTTGCCTCCACCGCCCGATTCAGGTCGTTGAGCAAATCAGCCTTGATCGCGACGAGGATCACTTCAACCTGCCCGTCAGCGGTGCCTCCGACCTGCTGGTAATCCCAGACCACGTCGTCGATCGGAAACGGAACGTTTTGCTGCGCCTCGAAAAAAACAATGCGTTCGATCTTTTCCGCGCCGACTGGCGGCAGAGTCACGAAGCGGGTGAAAACGGATTCCTCGGCTACCGTGTAGTTGACATCTCCGCCTTTGATCTGGAGCTCGCCCAGCATCTCGCGCAAGGCAGTGAGAATTAGGGTGTCGCGCGTTCCTACTTTGGCCGGATCCGCCAGGATTTCGCGCGACCGGTAGCCGCACAAGACCAACCCGCCTCGTGCCTGAGTGCGAAACTCCGCCAGCTCGATGTTTTGCGAGCCGAGATTGAGCGTGGTGATGCGTGTCCGGGGGGACATTCCACCGCAAGAATTCCATAATTCGGCCGCGTTACGCCAGCCTAAATCCGAAAAAACTATGCCCCGTCCAGAAAGACGGGCACGCCGTGGTCCGATGTCTCGCTATTTGAGAGCTTAATCGGAAACGAAATGCTCTTGAACTTGCTTGTCGAACTCGTGCTTTGTAAAGGAATTTAAGGACGGTAGCGAACCGATCTCAGCCATAGATCTTACGAAACGTTTAGTGGCGGCAGGCACCTCACTTATTTGGATGTCCTTGACCAACGTGTTTATCTCTTCCTTTCTCTCCACGGTCGCCCCGTTTTCGATGGCCACCCTATAAGCTTCGACAGGTCTTAGAGAGGTATCCGCAGGTTTCCGGAAAACGGTTTGTTGCGCTTGCGAAATGATTAGAGAGATGGTGTAGCTCCATGGGTAAAGGTGACTCAGGGCGCTCCGAAGTTGCGTCTCGTCGCGTCGGTCCTTCAGGCAATCGATATTCATTATCCAGATGGGGCGGGTAAGCTCGGCTTTTCCCTTCACCGGGACTGAAATAATCCATTGAAGGTCTGGGTGGACTTTGGGTATTTCCAGCTCCCCGGGAGTGTTTGGCCCCCATCCTTCGTTAAACACGGCGATGTTTGGCTGCCCACTCAGAAAAGAACGGCCAGTGCTCCCCTTACCAACCGGTATTGAAATCTCTAATTCCTCCAGTCGATCCATATTATGAGTTAGCTGCTTGATGATTCGCAGTTTCTCATGCTCGCCGGGGCTAAAAACATTAGCCCGAATTAGGTGGGAGGGAATTCCCAAGGCATTCGCAGCGTCTTGCGCTGCTTTTCCAAGAATCTTGCGGATATCTTCCTTTTGGTTCTCCGTTAATTGGTCGATAATGGGGACTGCGTTGGGATTGGCAGTTATTTCCACGGACGGAAGCATAGTTAATCGTTCCTTTTGTCTGTTTACCTCTGTCCTAGCAATAAAGACAACGGCGCAAATGGCGACGGCAACTAGACCGAAAAACCATGGCAATTTCTTTTCAGCGCGCAGCTGAATCAAAGTAGCAGCCGCAATTAACACAAGGAGCGCAATCGCGGCGAGCGAGGGATCGTTTTTCACTCCTTCCGCGAGAATTTTTCCGATCTCTTTCAATACTTCCATGGGGAATTCTCCAGCCGAAGCTTTAAATGATATTGTGGCGACTAAACGCCGCCATTAGCAATTCCGATACCTTAAAGTGCTTTGCGTTCGTATCCTGACCGAAACACAACACGTCGGCCTCCGGGTTGAATTCGTGAATGACCTGGCGACAGGCTCCACATGGAGGCATCGGTTGTGGACTCGGTGTAACAACCGCAATGGCTATAAGATTCCTGTGTCCGTTGGAAATTGCGTGGAAAATGGCGTTTCGTTCGGCGCAAATCGTAAGACCGTATGAAGCGTTCTCGACGTTGCAACCGCCGAAAATTTCTCCGTTCTCCGTCAACACCGCCGCCCCGACGGGAAATTTGCTGTATGGACAATAGGCGTTCGCAAGAGCTGCTAATGCAGCCTCTCTCATTTTTTGTACTTCTGGGTCACCGGAATTCACAGCAACGCTCGCCAGTTCGCGGCGAGGGGACAATTAATGGCGACCAACATGAGAACGGTCAAGATTCGAATCCAGAACTCTGCCAGCTCGATGCTCTGCCGAACCGAGATTGAGCGTGGTGATGCGTGGCCGGGGACATTCACTGCAAGAATTCCACAATTAGAAGGTCAGAAACCAGTCTAAATCAGAAAAAATCGAGAAAAGCACCGGCAACTGCTTGCGGTGGGACGGATGTGCAGGAGCGTAAGTGCGTGGCAACGCCACCCAGTTCGGGAAGAATCTCCCCTTTTGTCCGAATAATGCCGCCCGCGTGGGCGTCTGAACACGTTTTAAATTGAGACATGAATCCTATGGCTGATTTATGAGGGACCGGGAACGCAAGAAATCCCGCGGGCGAACCGCAATCACACTCATCGCTGTCACCATTGCGGTGCTCGCGTGCGCGCTCTTGATCGTCCTGAACATGCGAAAAACGGCCGAGGAGAAAAAGTTCGAGCAGCGATTCCCTGAGGAGAAAACGCTGGCCAAGCCACCCCCGAATTTTCCGCCGCTAGAGAAGCCGCCTCCTGATCCGAACTAGCACGGGTATTCCCGCGGCCGCTCTTCCATTCAGCGATGTTACAACGGATAGAAGTAGAGGCGCTTCTGGCCGAAATCGATGATGGTGCCGTTCCTTCCCAGGATATCCATCCCCAGAAGGCCGATCACTTTGCCGCGGGTGCGGTCATAGAAGCCGAACCGCGAAGTGCGCAGATCGGGCGCCCGCACATTCACCCCGGCGATCCGGAACGAGCGCAACTGAGCCAGCTTCGACGATCTCTCGACGCCCGCGGCGTCAATGCTCCGGACGCGCGAGGGTAACGCTTTCGCTTTGATTTGCGAAATGAAACGCTCATCCACCCCCGCCAGGCTGGCGCCGGTATCCACGAACATGACGCCGGGCGCGCCGTTGACCTCCACGGGGACGAGACAATTCGTTTCAATAATCGTGAATGGAACTTCGGCCAGCCCCTGTGCCCTCAGGGCCGGGCCGATCATGGCGCGGCGTCCCGTGCCCGGCGGGCGGAGATAAAGGCGCAGGTTATGCAGGTCGATGACGGCGGAACAGGTCTGGAGGAACCCGGAACCGAGATACCCGTCGGCGTTCACATTTTGGCGCGAGTGAGAATGCTGGAGGCCTCCGAGTGTTCCGAAGAAGAGGGGGACCTGCCGCATTTGGATGTTGCCCATGGAGACGGTGTCGGCCACGCCTTTCCGGAAACCAACCATGGCATGGCCGCCCGCGGATTGGCCAAACTGTTTCACCGCTTGCACGGGCGAACGCAAAACTTTCGCGTATTCGCCACCCACGGTAATGCCCTGGCCGGTCCAGCCGGTATCAACGATGAGGCGGGCTTTGTGTCCATTGATCGTGGCCGCCACCGTCAGGACGTTGGGCTGCGGCCGATGCAACTCGACCATGCCGTAGCCGTCGCGCCGCAAAGCCTCGAGCGAGATGCGAGCGTTTGCCGGGGCCGCGAGAAGACAGAGCGCCAAACCCAGGAGGAGGAGCCGCGCCAGCTTGCGCACAGGTCGTGGTGTGAATCGCAAGGTCGGGGAAGGCACGGCGGGATGTTTGCCGCTTTGCCGCGGCAAGGCAAGCGCCGGTTATTCCTGCGAGCGTTCGCCTAGTTCGCCGCGCTCCAGGCAGCCACGGAAGTACTCGATCGTCTGCGTGATTCCTTCCTCGAAATCGACCCGCGGCTCCCAGCCCAGGACTTTGCGGGCGCGCCCGATGTCCGGCTGGCGCACTTTCGGGTCGTCCACCGGCAGCGGTTTGTGCTCGATCCGCGATTTCGTTCCGGTGATCCGGATGATCTCTTCGGCGAACTGCTTGATCGTCATCTCGCGCGGGTTCCCGATATTGACCGGCTCGTGAAAATCGCTCATGGCGAGCCGGAAAATCCCGTCGATCAAGTCGGAGACGAAACAGAAGGAGCGCGTCTGCGAGCCATCGCCGAAAATGGTCAGCGGGGTGCCGGCGAGCGCCTGGCCGATGAAGGCCGGGACGACGCGGCCGTCGCGCAAGCGCATCCGCGGCCCATAGGTGTTAAAGATCCGGACGATCTTCGTGTCCATGTCGTGATAGCGGTGATAGGCCATCGTAATCGCTTCGGCGAAGCGCTTGGCCTCGTCGTAAACGCCGCGGGGGCCGATGGGGTTCACGTTGCCCCAATAATCTTCCTTCTGCGGGTGAACGAGCGGGTCGCCGTAGCATTCCGAGGTCGAGGCCAGGAGAAACGTGGCCTTCTTGGCCTTGGCGAGGCCGAGGGTGTTGTGCGTGCCGAGCGCGCCGACTTTGAGCGTCGGGATCGGCAGTTCGAGATAATCGATCGGGCTGGCGGGGGACGCGAAATGGAAAACGTAATCGAGTTTTTCTTCCGGCAGGAAAATGAAGTTCGAGACGTTGTGTTTGACGAACGAGAAGTTCTCATTGCCGGCGAGGTGTTCGATGTTCTTGAGGTTGCCGGTGATGAGATTATCGATCGCGACGACCCGATGCCCTTCGGCCAGGAGCCGGTCGGTCAGATGCGACCCGAGAAAACCCGCGCCGCCTGTGACGACCGAAATCTTTTGCGCTGCCATGCTTCGGTGTTTCTAGTTCGAGGCGGAGTCGTTGGCGAGCGATTTCACTCTCTCGGACAAGCGTGGAATATCTGTTGACGTTTGGGATGGTAAAGAAGTGCGACAAGCACTCGCCTCGCAATTACGTGTTGGCTGGCCGCGGACGGCGCGCTCGTTCCCTGATGACTCGACTTTAACAAGAGGTCGAACGCGTCTTCGCGTGCGCGTTGAATGTGCGGGAAAAACGGCTCGCTCCAAGGCTTGCCGGATTGCAGAAAAAGCTTGCGGAGGGCCCATTTTTTCGGGCAATCTTCGGTTTGCGCCGGAAATTGTTCGGCACGCGAACCCCGGAAAGAAAGTTCACTATGCTCGTGGATTACAACTTCCATGTCGGACAATCGCGTTGCGTCAAGAGTGCCATGGCGAGCATCCTCCGAATGGGAAGGGCGACCGTTAAGGTGGAGTGAGCGCCCGATCAAACATTCACAGTATGCTCGAAAGGCAGACTAAAATGGCCAAACTCCTCTTTCGGATCTCAGCCGTGGCTGTGATGAGCCTGGCGTCGTACGCTGACACTCACGCACAGGAGCGGTTAACCACTCGCCGTCCTAGTTCAATTCTTACACCCCCGCCTTCGAGTTCACTTCCGTGTTGCACCTGTCTTGGAGAAATGCCCACACTGGATCTCAGTACGGGCCAAACAAGTCCAGTCGACTCGCTCTGGACCGTAAACAACACATCCGCCTATACAACACCGCCACATCCAAGTTGGATCACGGGGTTATCAAGCGCCAAGTGGATCCAGCCAGTGGCGTCACCCCTACCCGGCAATATTCCTGCAGGGATATCTAGTTACCGTCTGCGTTTCAATGTTCCAGACTGTACGATTCCGATGAGTGTTAGTCTGGATGGAAAAATGGCTGCTGACAACAAGGCCAAGGTGTATCTCGATGGAAACGTAATCGCCTCGTGTAACGGGCCTGATTGTTTCAGTACTTCAGGTGGCCAGGCGCCTGTTGCCTTCAACGTCGCAACCGTGCAGGCTGGGACTCACCTGCTACAGGTCGATGTAACGAACTATGCCAGTACTTTCGGCAGTGATACGCCTTCGGGACTCCTTGTCTCGGCTACACTTTTGGCTCGATGTCAAAACTGCAATCAGTGCCCATCGATAGGTTCCTTCGACGGCGCCAACTGCTATGTTGGTAAACCGCCAGCGGGAACTACGGCCTTTATATGGGCAAACAACTTCTACTATACGCCAGTGGCCGGCAATCAGTGTCCACAGCCTGGCAGTTGGTTTGATGGTGCCAATTGTTTTGTGTTGACGATACCCGCGCAGACCACCCCCTTCATCTATGCCAATTCTTGGTATGTGAACTCCGGCTGCCGAAATCAGAAGCAAACTGATGTGGAGACTCCGCCAGCCAAGTAGCAGGTCTTTACCGGTCAATTTCAGAATATATGCCACGTTTCACGGCTCGATTCACGGAAACAGGTGTCGGCCCGCCAAAATGGCGGACGAGAATATCGAACTGTCGACGGCCAGCACTACCCGGAAGTGGTCGGAGAACCCGCCGGCAACGGCAAGAAGTTCCAGCTAGGTAATCGGTCAGGGCTCAGATACGATCGCGATGACCCGATGCCCTTCGGCCAGAAGCCGGTCGGTCAGATGCGATCCGAGAAAACCCGCGCCGCCTGTGACGACCGAAACCGGTTGCGAACTCGAAGCCATGCTCCGGTGTTTCTAGTTCGCGTTGGTACGATTGGCGAGGACGAAGTGCGTCCATTGCGCCGTCGCGCCTCGGAAGTACGTTCACGGTCTCCCGGAGTCGCGGCAGCAGGCCACTTCCTATCTGGTGATCAATAAGGGAATGTAATGAGGGCTCTGCTGCGCCTTTGCTTTTCGCTTTCTCTCCTCGTGGGCGCGAGCCCACTTTGCGTTGCCGACACAACGAAGGATCTGCGTCACGTTTTCACCTTCATGCCGCCGCCGCAGTATCCCCCGGAAGCGTCCTGGCGAAGCAGCAATGGGTGGCAGCTCATCGAGGGGAGAACAATATGTCGCGTGTCCCTCGACGAGAAGCGAGCGGTCACCGGAGTCCGGATCATAAAAAGCTCCGGCGACAAGACGCTCGACGCCGCAAGCACCGAAGCGTTGCGCCGCTGGCGCGGGCGGCCGGGACGCGCTGGCCGCTTCTTCGATATTCCGATTAACTCTCAGGCCCTTTGCCAGCAAAGAGGAACTATTACGAGGGGCTCGGACACACGCGTTCCAGTGATGGCGCCCGCTAAATTTCACCGCTCTATCGACCTTCAGGCTTCGATCGTGTTGTTGCGCAAATTTTGCATGGCCTTACGTTGGACCATGAAAACACTCGCCCTCCTCAGTTTCGTCGTCATCGCGCTCTTCGGCCTGTCGCAGCCTGCGCACGGGGCTGCCTCTGACAAGAGCGACGGCTATTATTATCCGGACCAGTCCGTCTACGACAGTAGCGGCAGAGTCCCCACTGTCCGCCAGGTCCAACGGGCCCTCCAGGAAGACGGCTATTATACGGGAGATAATCGTGGCAATTTTTGCTTCGAGACGAGAGTGGCCGTCAGGCGCTATCAGCGAGACATGGGGATTCCGATCACGGGCAAAATCGACGATACGCTCCTGAGGACTCTCCGGCTGCGGTAGCATCCCGACTGGCGAATTGGCGGCTGCGGCAGGTTTCGCTCTCTTCTGATTATTTTGGGCTCTGCGGCATCGCGTTGGATTATTGCGTTGCCTGTTTCGGGAAGCGTGGTAAAACCGGGCGGATTCTGTTTTTTTCATGGCGCATGAACTTTTCATCTCGCACTCTGCGCAGAACAGAGAGGTAGCCGACGCCGTTTGCACGGCGATCGAGAAGGCGGGGATCCGCTGCTGGGTCGCTCCACGGGACGTGCGCCCGGGCCGCACGTTCCCCGGCGAGATCACGCGCGCCATTCAACAAAGCAAGGTGATGCTCCTGATTTTCTCGAGCCACTCGAATAATTCCGAACAAGTGCTGCGCGAAGTGCAATTGGCGACGGACGCCCGTTTGCCCATCGTGCGGTTTCGCATCGAGGATGTCGCCCTGACGGACGACTTGCGATACTTCCTCAGCTCGCCGCACTGGCTTGACGCGCTGACTCCCCCCCTCTCGAATCACATCGCTCGTCTCGAGGTCGCGATCAAAGAGTTGCTGGGCTCGTCTACGGAAGTCAGCGGCAAAAACGTCGTGGACGACCCGGTTCAGCCGGAAGTATCGCCCGTGACGCCGCCCGCCGCGGCCGTGGCGCCATCCCCGGCGGCGCCCGCAATGCCGCCACCGCCTCCTCCGCCCAGAGAATCGATCGCGCCAAGGGCCCCCGAACCAATTGCTCCCGTGCCGGCGGCGCGAGAGCGCGAACCCTTCGCAAAGAGATCCCTGACTCCCTGGATCCTCCTGGGCGTCGGCGTGGTGGTGCTTTTCGCGGCAGTGCTCGGCGTCATCTTCTTCGTGCTGTTGAAGCCGAAACCATCCAGGCAACAGGCATCGACCACGTCACCGCCGGCGGCCCAGACGCCCGAGGCGAAGCCAACTGCCGCCCCGCCCGCCGCTCGGACCGCCAAGGTGACTCGAAGCCCTGCGCCGCAGCCGGTCGAGTCGACCAAGACAGCGCCGCCCGCGGAGACCGAGCGTTCCAGTGAACCGGCGGGCGTATCGGCGTTCGAACGCGCCGGCGCCTTGCGACGTCCTCCAAGTGAGCACAGTGCGCTCGCGCTGGATACTCTCCTGGCCTTCAACAAGGCCGTGCAGGAGAAAAGTTTTGCCCGGTTCCACCGGGAGGAAACCTCCTCTACGTTTCGCAAACAGTTTACGCTCGAAAAATTCTCCGCGGCGTTTCAGGTCTTTATCGAGAAAGGCTACGACATCTCGAATATCGCGAAAGCAGAGCCAGTTTTCGATACCCCGCCGGCGGTCGATCGTGACGGTGTGCTGGTCCTGAAGGGGCATTACGCGGTCAAGCCGAACAAAGTCACGTTCCTGCTCAGGTATCTGCGCGAGGGATCGAATTGGAAAGTTTTGGGGATCAACGTGCAGGCAGTGCCCTTCGTGGAGAACACGGGCACGGTCCCGTCGAACAAAGAAGTAAAAGGGCTGGTGCTGGATTCTTTGCTGGCCTTCAACAGAGCCATTCAAGCGGAGAGCTTCGAAAATTTTTATGGCCGGATCGCAGAGCTTTGGCGCCAGGAGACGACCCCGGAAAAATTGCAGGAGATTTTCCAATCCTTTATCGACAAGGGAATAAATATCTCCCAGATCGCCAAGCTGGACCCGGCCTTCGACGAACCGCCCGCCATCAACGCGGACGGATTTCTAGTAGCGAAGGGTTCTTACACCACCGATTCGAGCAAGGTATTTTTCGAACTCAAGTACGTCGACCAGGACGGCGCCTGGAAGCTGATCGGAATAAATGTGAACGTGAAGCCAGCCGGGAACTCGCTTGGCAAAAACGCGGCCGACGACGAGTAGCGTTGGGTGCGGGCGGCAATTCTCCCCGCGGACCAAGCGTTGCCCTGGACGCGCGCGGAACGGCTGGTCGGCCTGGTGATCATCGACTACGCCTGGGTGACCTGGCATTTTGCGTCGCAACATTTCGGCGCGCTCTCACTCTACCGTTCGCGCGCCGGGCGCGCCGCCTGCGTCCAGACGAGGCGCTTTGATCGATTATTCGCGCTGGTTGTCGGGGGTGTTCTCGTTTTTATCGCGGACTTTCTCGCCGGAGCGGTCGCGTATCAGGACGAATGGATTGATTATTGGTTCTTTCCCGCCTGGATGGTGTCGGGGCAGGACGCCATCCGCGATGGCGCTACTCTGGTGCTCGTGCTCGTGACCGTCATCGCGTTGTTGGCCGAGCTGCGCACGTCACGCTGGTCGCTGCCGCGGGTTTTGTACATTATCGGCATCGCGGTAATGGTGGGGATCGCGCTTCGGCCGCGAAGCTTGTTTCTTTTTGTTGTCCTTTGGACGTCGCAGCACTGGATTGTCGCCACCGGGCTGGCGTCGCAAACGTTGCGCGGCGAGCCGGCTCCCAGGCCCGGGATTATTCGCGGCGCCCTGCATGGATTGAACATTCGGCCATGGGCGGTCGTGTTGTTCCTGGCGGTCGTATCCGTTGTGCTCCTCCCGTTATTCGAAGTGGAAGCCAACCGGCAGGACGGCACCTATTACGGCGACCGGATCTTCGGCGCGCTCGCGACCGGCTTGCGGACATCGTCATGGGTGCCAGCGCTGGTCGCCCTTGGTTTTGCCACGGGGTTCATCCATTACCTGCTCGATCGCAGCGTCTATCGAATGTCGGACCCGCAAGTGCGCGTGGCGGCTCGTGGCTTACTTGAGCACAGGAGCAAGACGTCGAGGGCCGGTGAGTAGGCCTAAAATCCTATCGACGATCGGTTGCCCCTCCGTGAAACTTGGGTTCCACCTGCAAGCAACACTCTCATGAAAACCTCAATGAAACCCCTCACCAAACGCCCGGCCTGGAAGGCCCTGGCAGCGCACTGCAAGAAGTCCAGGGCTTTGCATCTCCGGAAACTGTTTTCCGCCGATCCGAAACGCGGAGAGCGGATGACGGCCGAAGCAGTGGGGCTGTTCCTCGATTACTCGAAGAACCGCGTCACCGCCCAAACCCTCAAGCTCCTGCTTCGATTGGCGGACGAATCCGGCCTGCGGGAACGGATTGGCGCCATGTTTGGCGGCGAGAAAATCAATATCACGGAGAAGCGCGCCGTGCTGCACGTGGCGCTGCGCGCACCACGTAACGCATCCGTTATGGTGGATGGCGGGAACGTCGTGCCCGATGTCCATGCCGTGCTCGACAAAATGGCGGGCTTCTCCGAACGCGTCCGCTCCGGTGCGTGGAAAGGCCACACCGGCCAGCGCATTCGCAACGTCATCAACATCGGCATTGGCGGCTCCGATCTCGGTCCGGTGATGGCTTATGAGGCGCTGAAGCATTATTGCGATCCCGCGCCTGCGGGACTGACGTTCCGGTTTGTTTCGAACATTGATGGCGCTGACCTGGTGGAGGCAACGCGCGATCTCGATCCGGCGGAAACGTTGTTCATCGTCTCGTCAAAGACCTTCACCACGCTGGAAACGATGACCAACGCGCAGAGCGCGCGCGACTGGTTGCTCAACGGTCTCGGTGGTGAAACGAGCGCCGTGGCAAAGCATTTCGTGGCGGTCTCAACCAATGCCGAAAAAGTATCCGCCTTCGGCATTGATACCGCCAACATGTTTGGCTTCTGGGACTGGGTCGGCGGGCGCTACTCGATGGACTCAGCCATCGGCCTTTCGACGATGCTGGCCATCGGTCCGGCTCACTTCCGCGCGATGCTCGAGGGCTTCCACCAGATGGATGAGCATTTCCGGACCGCGCCGTTCGAGCGCAATCTGCCGGTGCTGATGGGTCTGCTCTCGATTTGGAACACCGACTTTCTCGGGGCGCACACGACGGCGGTTTTGCCTTACGAGCAGTACTTGAAACGATTCCCGGCCTACTTGCAGCAGTTGACGATGGAGAGCAACGGCAAACACGTCACGCTTGATGGGAAGAATGTCGATTATCAGACCTGTCCGGTTTACTGGGGCGAACCCGGCACGAATGGACAGCACTCCTTTTACCAGCTGATCCATCAGGGCACGCGGCTCATTCCGTGCGACTTCATCGCGTTCGCCCATGCGCTCACCCCGCTGGGACCTCACCACGACATCCTTCTGGCGAACGTCTTTGCCCAGGCCGAGGCTTTGGCGTTCGGCAAGACAGCGAAAGAAGTCAAAGCGGAAGGCACACCGGACTGGCTCGTGCCGCACCGCGTCTTCGAAGGCAACCGGCCGTCGAACACGATTTTCGCCGAGCGGCTAACTCCCGATATTCTCGGCAAGCTCGTCGCGCTTTACGAGCACAGTGTCTTCACGCAGGGCGTGATCTGGCAGATTGATTCGTTCGACCAATGGGGCGTCGAGTTGGGCAAGGTGCTGGCACAGCGAATCATTCCGGAGCTTGAGAGCAAGGCAACTCCGAAGCTCAAACACGACAGTTCAACGAACAACCTGATTCGGCGCTACCGGAAGATGAAAGCGAAGCCATGAACGCCTCTCCCGATGATCATGCCGGGAGTCGGCAACGGCCCGATGCAGGCGAAGGGACGGGCGATTTTGAATAAGATCGTCGGAGGGCGTTAGGCCGCGGCTTAATCACGGCTTCCGACAGCAAGCAATTACAGGAGCAAACAGAGGGAACAGAGTCGGCTGGGTTTTGAATCTCTGTGTTCTTCGTCCATTCGCGAAGGCTTTCGGAGTTTCCTCCTGTTGGATCTCTTCTCTGGAACGGCGAACACCGCTTCCCGAACAACGTCGGTCCCCGAAGGGGTTGCGGCCGGCCAAAGCACGGGAGATCCAGCCGATCATGCAGCTCTCGCAGTGATAGCGGCGAGGAAGGACATGGCCATTCTGCTTGCGCGGTCAGTCCAGAACACATTACATTTTTGGCCATGTCCCTCGAGTTTGACGACAAACAGTCGTCTAATTCTCGTTAGACAATTTTCGAAATGACCAAGACGCTTGCACTGCGCACACGCGCTCTCGCTTCTGTCGCAGCTTATGTCTGTCTCGTTAGGGCTCCAACGTCGATTCTCTAAAGAGCATCCAATGGAACCGTTCCTGATTATCGTCCTGGTCGTTGTCGTAGTAATCGGCATCGTGCTGCTGCTCACGAGCTACACGAACAGAAAGCGCCTCGAGGACTTGGAGAGACGCCGGGCGGCCCTCATTGCCAAATATCGCGACCCACAAATCGTCGATAAGATCATGCGGCAAATGTTTTGGCAGGGACAGAGCCAGGAACAGCTTCTCGATTCTCTAGGCCGCCCCGCCGATATCGATCAGAAGGTCATGAAAACTAAAGTGAAGGAAATCTGGAAATACAACCATATGGGCGCTGACCGGTTTGGATTACGGATTACGATCGAGAACAAGGTAGTGGTGGGATGGGATCAAAAGGACTGAGCTACCGCCTTTTGCAGCTGCTTTAGGGGATTCAGCCATTCACGCGAATCATGGAGGCGCCGCGCGCACCGTCAATTCCGACGGCGTCCAGATCCTTGCTGATGTCGCCAACCGCATCCGGTTGAAGCAGACCACTGCGCTCAATGGGCGCTATCTGTTTCGCTGAATCACGGGCACAATCAAGAGAGCGCAGGTATTCTGACTCGTGTCGATTGCATCAAACCAATACACGTCGAGGCCGACAAACCTGTGCATTAGGTACGCGTTCCGTGATTGGAATTACCCACCGGGATCCCGTTCCCCAGGTCAAGTGTCAAACTGTGGTTGGTTACGGTGGGCGAGTAGTCGATGGGGGTTGTGCCCAGCCCGGTCACCGTGACGGCCACTGGATGATCGTAATCGGCCACCGAGAATTTGATCGTGCTCATTTCTCGCGCACGAACAATTATTTCGATGTTCGGGCCGTTGTAATCCTGCAAACTGAGCGGTGCGCCATACTTTAGATCGACGCGCTTTGCGCCGGCGATTTGATCGCTGCCGAGCGCCACGCCGATTGCCTGAAGGAACCCCAGCAACAGCCACGCATATTTGGTCCTTCTCACTCAATCATCTTTAGCACTTCCAGTGCCCAATTTCGCAGTCGCGGACATCGCTTACTCCTGCCTGATTAGGCATTTTCCATGAGAGTCTATCCTCAACCGGACGAGCGTGCTGGGCGCCGGGACGGTTCGCGTATGGGACCAAGGTCCAATATCCCCGACCTGAGAGATTCGAGAATCTGGTCGTCACGGACTGCTGCCAGGCGGAAGCGGGCAGGTCCGCCCGCATTTCATGATTCAACACAAACCGCGCTGGACGCCGACCACGAAGATCGCTGAGACCACCTGACAAAACTCTATGAAGACCATCCTCGCGTTCATTCTTACCCTGACCGTCCTGCAGACCGGCTCGCTCGTGGCCCAAGACGCCCAAGGGACAAAAGGAAATCGTCGGGATCATGGTCCTGCAAGCGGAGACCGATGTCAGCGTGGACGATCGCAACGTCCTTCTCCACAATTTCAAGTTTACGGAGGTCACGCTGCCGTCCGTGGCCGCGGAAAAAAAGGCGGAGGTGGATCAGTTGGTGCGGAGTTTCCTGCCGCCCGATCATAAGGTGGCCATGGCGCTGGATCGCCTGGTGGCGACGGTGGAAAAATCGCAGGCCGCCCCAGCCTCGGTCACCGTCAAGAACGATCCACCGATCGTTTTCGTCAGTAAGAGTCCGGCCATTTTGTTGCACGTCGATGGGGAACCGGTGCGGGCCGACATCGCCGCGACCAACCTTGGCTTCATCGTTAACTCAAATTTTCCGGTCTTTTTCGAGAAGGAAGCGGCCAAGGAGCACTATCTGTACACGGGCCAGCAATGGGTTAAGGCAGCCTCCCTGGAAGGTCCATGGGTTGCCGCTCCGAAGTTGCCTGCCGACATGTACAAGGTAGCCAGCGACCCGAAGTGGAAAGAGATGGAAAAGCCCATTCTCTCGCTTTCGCCGAAAAGTAAGCCTCCCGCGGTTTTCTACACGAACAAACCGGCCGAGGTTATCCTTTTCCAGAGCGAGCCCTCTTACGCAAGTATCCCCGGCACCCAGTTGTCTTATGCCACGAACACCGACGCGGATTTGTTCGTCTATAATCCGACGAAAGACTTTTATTACCTGGCGGCCGGCCGCTGGTTCCGGTCGGCAAATCTGCAAGGGCCGTGGACTTATTCCGCCGCCGAACTGCCCCCGGACTTTGCCAATATTCCCGAGGACAATCCCGCGGCGCGAGTTCTCGTCTCCGTCCCAGGGACAGAGGCGGCCAAGGACGCTGTGCTTCTTGCGCGGATTCCGACCACCGTCGAAGTAGACCCGGTCAAGGCAGCCGCGGAAGTCAAGGTTAGTTACAACGGCGAGCCCAAGTTTAAGCCGATCGAGGGCACGACGCTCTCCTACGCAACGAATACTTCAGATAAGGTCGTCAAGGCAGGGGACGTCTACTATCTATGTTTGCAGGGCGTCTGGTTCACGTCCCCGCACCCCAATGGTCCCTGGGCGACGGCGAAGTCGGTCCCGAAAGAGATCTACTCGATTCCCCCAAGCTCGCCGGTCTATAACGTCACTTACGTTACGCAGAACACAACGGACGCGGGGACGGTCCAGGCAAGTTATACTTCCGGTTATTTGGGGACCTACGTCGTCGGCGGCATCGTGGCCACCGGTACGGGCTATTACTATCCGCCTTATTATTATTATCCATTCGGCGGATATCCGATGTATTACCCTTACGCTGCCACCTATGGCGTAGGATCCTATTATAACGCCTACACCGGTGCGTATGGAGTTGCGCACGGAGTATATGGTCCCTACGGCGGCGTGGCCGCGGCCCGGTCGTACAATCCCTACACCGGGACCTATGCTCGCGGGGCCACGGCCTACGGTCCTTACGGGAGCCGGAGTGCCGCCCAGGCCTATAATCCTTATACCGGGAACTACGCCTCCACCAGGCAGGGTTCGAACACCTATGGTTCGTGGGGCCAGTCAGTTGTTTCCAACGGCAACAAATCCGCCTATACCCGGCATGTTTCGAATGAGAAGGGCACGGTCGGAACGATCCGGGGCTCGGAAGGCGGCAAAGCCATAGGCGTTTCGACGGATCGCGGCAGCGGGTTCGCTGGAAAAACTGCCGGTGGTGATATGTATGCCGCCCGGAACGGGAACGTTTACAAAAACACCGGATCCGGTTGGAGCCAGTACGGGAACGGGAGCTGGAGCTCGGTGAACAGCCCGGGGACTAGGGGCCCCCAGGACCGGGCGCAAACCTCCAATCGCGCGAGCGGGGCCAATCGGACGGTGTTTTCGGAGCGGAGTTCCGATCGATCGAGAGGCAGTTCGGGCTTCCGCGACGTGGACCGCGATTTTCAAAGCCGTCAGCGCGGGGGAGCCAGCAGCGAGCGTTTCAATAACTTTCAGCGCTCGGGTGGCGGCGGACGCAGTTTCTCAGGACGAGGAGGCGGACGAAGGCGTTAAAGCGTGACCAAAGCCAGGAAGTGAAGCCATAATTCCGATAAGCCATGAAATTAAGTCGACTAAAACTCTTGGCAGGCATCGTCGTGGCCCTGGCTCTCGCGGGCTGCGCGTCGCCAATCGCCGTCGTCTCGCAAAAATCCCCCGCTCGGTTCCAGGTTACCTCCGGGACGAATCAGGCCATCGCGCAATCCATCGAGCGCGCCCAAAAATTGCACCGGGCCCAGCCGCTGGTTGCGCTCGAGGCCTACGCAAGCGCGGCGCGTGATGCGCTGCACGATCTCGATCGCAACCCGGCGGATAAGGAAGCGCGGCGCTCCTACAATTTCGCCGTGGCGGGAATCTTTAGCGTAATCCGCGCGGCCAAGCTTGATCCCTGGACTCAGGCCACTCTCGTCGGCGCCGATAGCAAGCTGATGCTCTCCGGGAAGAACAAAGATCCACGGCCGGACTACAACCCAGCCTTGTATGAATTGATTCCGACCGACGAACTGGATTTTCACGGCACCTATGTGAAGCACGACGTGAAAAAGGACGGGATCGGAGCGCCGCTCGTAGCCGTCCGTCAGCGGAGCGCGGAAGAAGCAGCCGCGGCGTTCGCGCCCCGCGGAATTTATTACAGCGTCACTGGCGTGGCCGAGTTCGACGGATCACGTTGCATCCTTTCAATCCACGATCCGCTGGCTTCTGAAACCGCGCGGGTGGAAGGCCGCACCTACCAGCTGGCTGCGAATTTCACCGCCTCTCTGGCTATGTTGCTGGCTGAAGAAAAGCCGCAAAAGCTGGGCCTGGTCCGGCTCTTGAAGCCGGAGGAATACGCCGACACGGCACGGATCGCCCGGATGGAGCCTTACAATCCAAACAAGACGGTCGTGCTGGTCATCCATGGCCTGATGGACACACCTGCCACCTGGGTGCCAATGCTAAACGAATTGCGCGGTGACAAAGATATTCGGGCCAACTACCAATTTTGGTTCTACAGTTACCCGAGCGGCTACCCTTATCCTTATAGCGCGCTCATTCTTCGGCATGAGCTCGATGCCATCGAGAAGAAGTATCCGCTACGCAAGCCGATGGTGGTGATAGGACACAGCATGGGGGGATGCATCACTCGAACATTGATCACCAATCCCGGCACGAAACTCTGGGTCGAAGCTTTTGGAAAACCACCGGAGCAAACAGAGCTGCCAGAGGAGAGCAAACGGCTTCTGAAGGACGCGCTTGTCTTCAAGCCCCGATCAGAAATCGGGCGCGTCATTTTCCTGTCCGCTCCGCATCGCGGCAGCGACCTGGCAAAGAACTGGATCGGCCGCATCGGATCGATGCTGGTGCGGACACCGATTAAGATGCTCACCATTGGCAAGACAATCCGTGAAGCGATGACACCCGATCCCGCGGCGATGCACCTGAAGAGATTCCCCAACAGCGTCGACACGCTCGCGCCGAACAACCGTTTCGTGGTCGCGATCAACAAGATCCCGATCACGCCTGGCATTCCCTACCACTCGATCGTGGGCGACCGGGGCCGCGGTGATACGCCCAATAGCAGCGATAGCGTCGTCGCCTACTGGAGCAGCCATCTTCCGGGCGCTGCCAGTGAGCGGATCGTTCCTTCGAATCACAGCACGCCGCTCAATCCGGAAGCGATTGCCGAGGTTCGCCGCATTCTGAAGCTAAACGCCCGGTCCCAATAACCCGGAGGCCAAACCACATCCCATGCTAATCAAACCCATTGTTATCACTCTCAGCTTGTTCGCGACGACGGTGTTCGCGCAAACCGGGAGCACGCCTTCGCCCGCGCCGCCAGAGGCCGTTTTTGAATCCGAAGGTCTGGTCGAGACAAAGATGTTCGTGCCCGAGAAGTTGATGAACGGGCTCCTCTACAACGTTGGCCCGCAGGCGGAAAACGATGGGTTGCTCAATACCTACTTCATTGCCTCGGGAGGCAGGACCTTTGAGGTGACGACCGGCATCGCGTTGCGGACGCGGATTCGCGAACTCCTCGCCCTCAACAAATTGCGCGGAATGAGCAAGACGGACGCGTTCACCAAGGCGATGGCAACTGCCGGCAAGAAAAAACTCGAAAGCGCCGCCGGTATCGTGAGGGACCCGGTCGCCGCCATTAAACGCGTGCCCCAGGGCGCCTCGCGTTTCTTTGGCCGGATCGGCGAGAGCATGAAAGGCGGCAAGTCTGAAGGCGAAGGCAACACGGTGCAAAGCATCACCGGCGTGGAAAAAGCCAAAGTCGCTCTCGCGGCCAAGCTGGGCGTAAGCCCGTTCTCGACCAATGAAGAACTGCAAGAGCAGCTCACCAACGCCGCGCGTGCCATGGCCGGCGGTGGCTTTATCGTAAACGCCGCGACGGCCGCGGTGGGAGGCGCCGCGGGCGACGTCCTTTCGGTTCTCAACCTAAACCAGAACCTGCAACAGACCCTTGCGACCGCCACCGCCTCGGATTTGCGCATCATCAATCGCAAGAAGCTTTTCGCCCTCGGCGTCACGCGCGAGATCGCGGATGAATTCCTCATGCACCCCTGGTACTCGCCGTGGCATGAGACCATCATCATCGATGCTCTGGCCACGATCGACCTCGATCCGACCGTGTTTCTCGAGAGGGCGTGCCGTGCCCTGACCGAACAGGACGCGAATTATTTTCAGCGTCTCGCGCAGATCCTGGCGCGCTATCACAAGACAAAGGCGCCGCTGAGTGCGATCCGGCTCGAGGACGGGAGGGTTTGCGCCATGGACTCGACAGGAATCCTGGTCGTACCGCTTTCGTGCGATTATGCGATCTGGAACGAAAACGCGGCCGCCCGGGTCGAGGCGTTCAGCCAGCTTCCGCAAAGCCGAGGCGAGATCAAAGGACTGGCGTTGTGGGTCGATGGGAGCGTTTCCGATCGGGCGGCGCAGGAATTGAAAAACCGCAAGGTCGACCTCGCGACCGGCGTGCTCGTCGAACCGTCGAAACCGAAGACACCATAATGCGCGACGAATCGGCCCGGGTCCTCCCAAGCCCTGGAATGAGAACAAAGCTTCTTGTCAGTGCGCTCTGCGTTCTTACCTTCGGTCTGTTCGCCCTGCCGTCGCTGTGGGGCATCGTCGCGATAGCACCGCCACCGCCACTCCCTCCCGGAATTGCGGCGCCGAAACCGTCCGCAACGCCTTTTGATCCTGACTCCGGCGAGGAGGATTCTGAAGAATCGAACGCCGACGAATCATCGCCGGCGCCAACCGAGCCGAAAGAAGAAGGATCGACTGACGGCAAGCTTTGAAAGCAAACAGAGCTGCCCAAGACCCCTTGGAGGGACGACCGCCGTGTCGTCCAACGCGCAAAAGCAGGACGCGACGGCGCGCGTCCCTCCAGTAGCTGATCGAGTAATCCCATGGCCTTCTGGCAGGCGATCTTTCGCTGGGTAGTCGGCGCCATCGTTTGGCTGGCGCTGCTTATCGGCACTTTGTGGACGGTCGGCGCGCTCTGGTTCGACTTTCCGATCGCCGGCGTGCGCCATGCGCTGGCCGTGATTTTCGGCGTCGGCGCGATCGCTCTTCTCGTCTTCCTCCGCCCTCGCTCCCGCGCGAAAATCGCCGTCGCGATCGCAATCGTCCTTGTGGCCGCGTGGTGGTTCAGCTTGAAGCCGAGGCAGGATCGCGATTGGAAACCGGAAGTGGCCGTGCTCGGGCATGCGACGATCGAAGGCGAACGCGTGACCATTCATAATGTCCGCAATGTCGACTACCGGACCGAGACCGACTTCACCCCGCGCCACGAAACGCGCAGTTACGATTTGCAAAAGCTCCGCGGAATCGATTTGTTCGTGACCTACTGGGGATCGCCCTCCATCGCGCATCCGATCTTGTCGTTCGATTTCGGCGAGGATGGGCGCGTCTGCTTTAGCATCGAGACCCGCACGCAACGCGGCCAGAGTTACTCCGCCATCGGCGGCCTCTACCGGCAATTCGAGCAAATCTACATCGCGGCCGACGAGCGCGATGTCATTCGGCTGCGGTCTAATTTTCGGCGCGGTGAGGACGTGTATCTTTATCGCTTCGTCGCCCCGCCGCACGCGGCGCGCACTGCCTTTCTCGAATACATCCGCAGCCTGAACGAGCTGCACGAGCGGCCGCGCTGGTATAACGCCATCGACAACAATTGCACCACGGCCATTCGCAATCAGCGCACGGCCGCCGAGCGCGCGGCCTGGGACTGGCGCATGCTGGCGAACGGCTACGCCGACGAAATGCTCTACGAGCGAGGAACGATCGAGCGGTTTGCGCTTCCTTTCGATGAACTAAAGCGCCGCGCTCATATCAACGCGCGGGCCCGGGCCGCCAACGACGCCCCGGATTTTTCCGACCGCATCCGGACGCATTTTGCGACGTGGCCGACGCGGAATTAACCGCGCGTCCGTCGAATTGAGATCGTCGCCGGGCCTTGGACCGAGGTCCACCAGGCGCGCTGTTCCAATCGCTTGGCCTCGGCCAAACTTGAGTGATGGCGCCGCACTTGCCGGAGGCTTTCGAGTTGAGAAATTCTTGCCAACGGATCACGCCTTTGGCTAACTGCACTCCGTGAAATTCCCCTTCCTTTCCGGGATATCTTTTCGCGCCCCCAGAGCCGCGATCAATGGAATGAAGACCCTGTACCTGTTGACCGGGGCGATCTTGTTCCTGACGGCGAGCGGGATGCGTGGAGCCGAAGCGCCTTCTCCATCTCCCGCCTCGCCTCGGTACGAAGAGAGCAGAGGAGTTTTTCACGTCCAAAATGAGGGAACCCGCAACAAGAATGGGCCAAACGAAGCATGTACGGCGAGGCGAGGCGATGACATCTGCGTTTGGGTCTACCATCTCGAGGCGTGGTTGAAGGACCCCGATGTGAAGGACCGTCTGCCGAAGGACGCACAGATCACCGATCTCGTGCCCTTTATCAACGACGTGCCGCTCAAAGGAATTCATCCCGAACAAGCCTGGGCCTATCCCGACACGGATTCCGAGGCTAACCCGCAAGTCCATTACCTCCGATTCGCCTTGGACCGGACCGAAACCTCCAAGGCAGCCTGGACCCACATTCTGAATCGCCCGGTCTTTACCCGTCCCATGGAGCTCTCCGTCGGATTCGAAAACGGCGAGCAAATCACCACGTGGGTCGTGCCCGAGGCGGCTGATCCGGGCAATCAGTTCTTTTTCAATGTCATCCCGGCGGTGCGATTCTGGCTTGGCGTCGTGGTCATCGTCGGTGCCTTTCTGGTCTTTCTCTATCTCGCGCGCTGCACCGACATCATCCGCGATACGGCCGCGCCGCTTCGGCCGGACAAGCGTTGGCCTTACTCCCTGTCGCGCGGCCAGATGGCTTTCTGGTTTTTTCTCGTGATTGGCTCGTTCTTCTTTCTCTGGGTGATCACGGGTGATTACGACACGCTCAACTCCTCGGTGCTTGCCCTGATCGGGATCAGTGCGGGCACGGCTCTCGGCGCAGCCTTTGTCGATTCGGGTCACGCCTCCGCAGCCACCGCGACCTCGGACCTACCTCCGGAAGTGGATCTGTCGAAGCCCCGACGAAAGATCGCCGAGCAAATACGCAACCTGATCGCCGAGGCGCGGGAAAGGTTGAAAGCGATCGAGGCGCAGCGCGCCGATATCAGCGCGGAGGAGACGGCAGAGCTCGAGGCGAATACGGCCGCGCAGGAAAAGGAAACGCAAAAGATCAACGACCTCGATCGGCAGCTCGACTATTTTGAGTGGCCGGCCTGGAAAGGTGTGATGCACGACCTGATGGCCGAAAATAACATAGTCTGCTTCCACCGATTCCAGATCTTCATCTGGACGATTGTCCTCGGGATCATGTTTGTCGTGGACGTTTATAACCGGCTCGCCATGCCTGAATTCAGCGCCACGCTGCTGGGTCTGCTCGGTATCAGCGCGGGCACTTTTGTTGGCTTTAAGCTTCCCGAGACGAAGCCGAAGCCGGCAGGGGCCGATTAACCGGGCTCAGGTCCAACTTCCCTGTCCGCCGATCGCGCGACGGAAATGATGACGAACTTGCTCGTCGGTGTGTTAGAACGCTCGGCGACGCTGTTGATCGGCACGAGCACGTTCGCCTCCGGAAAATAGGTCGCGGTGCAGCCCCGCGGAAGTTGATAAGGCACGACCTGGAAACGGCGTGCCGTGCGCCTTTCCTTTTCGCCGAAATGACTGGTTAGATCGGCGAATTCTCCTGGTCGCAGGGCGGCGTCCTTGATGTCCTCCTCATTCATGAAAACCACGCGCCGCCCGTGGAAGACGCCGCGGTAGCGGTCGTCCAACCCGTAGATATGGGTGTTGAATTGATCGTGCGACCGGATCGTCATCATGATGTATCGGCCGGGCTCCAATTCATTGCGGGGGATGGGATGCAAGGTGAACCTGGCCTTGCCGATCTCGTTGTTAAATTTCCGGTGGTCGCGCGCGTCGTTGGGCAGATAGAAAACGTCCTTCGCGATGCGTTCGTTGAAACGCTCGAATCCAGGGATGACGCGTTCGATGTGGTCGCGGATTCGATTGTAATCGGCGACGAGCGCATCCCAATCGACCCGGCTCCTGTCGGCCAGAGTGGCCCGGGCCAGTCCCGCCACGATGGCGGGTTCGCTGAGCAAATGCCGGCTCGCCGGCTCGAGCACGCCCCGCGAAGGATTGATGATGCCCATCGAATCCTCGACCGTGACAAACTGTTCGCCCGCCGCCTGCCGATCGACTTCGGACCGGCCGAGGCAGGGGAGAATGAGGGCGATTTCGCCGGTGACGAGATGAGAGCGGTTGAGCTTGGTCGCGACGTGCGCCGTGAGCCGGCAATTGCTCAACGCTTTCGCGGTGTATTCCGTGTCGGGCGTGGCCGAGAGGAAATTCCCGCCCATGGCGACGAAGACCCGAATATGCCCACGGTGCATTTCCTTGATCGTCTCGACCGTGTCGGCGCCGGGTGCCTGCGGCGGATCGAAATGAAATTCGTCTCCGAGTTTCTTCATGAACTTCTCGTTCATCCGCTCCCACACCCCCATGGTCCGATCGCCCTGCACATTTGAATGCCCGCGCACCGGGCAGGGTCCCGCGCCCGGCCGGCCAATGTTTCCTCCCAGGAGCAGGAAGTTCATGATTTCCTGGATCGTGCCGACGGCGTTCTTGTGCTGGGTCAAACCCATCGCCCAGCAGCAAATGATTCGTTTCGCCTTCATCGCGATCTCCGCCGCCGCGTGAATCTGCTCACGGGTGACGCCGCTGCTGACCAGGATGTCGTCCCAGCTCGCGGCGCGCAGGTCGGCGATGAACGCGTCGAAGCCAAAGGTGTAGTCCCGGATGAAAGCCCGATCGAGGACCGTGCCGGGATTCCGGTCTTCCGCGGCGAGCATTTCCTTCATGATTCCTTTCAGCACGCCGACGTCGCCGTTGATGCGGATTGGAAGCCAGAGGTCGCTGAGCTCGGTGCCTTGGCCGAGGAAGAATCCCGGCGCGCGCAACGGGTTCTTCAGGTCCTGTGGATTTTTGAAGCGAAAACTCCCGATTTCCGGCATCGGGTTGATCGAAACGATTTTCGCGCCTGGTTTTCCATCGCCTCCCGCCTTGGCCCGCTGCAAACTCGAGAGCATCCGCGGGTGATTCGTCCCGGGGTTCTGGCCAATGATGAAGATGGCGTCGGTGTGTTCCAGGTCATGGAGCGTGACGCAGCCTTTGCCGATGCCGATTACTTCGTTCAACGCTTCGCCGCTCGACTCGTGGCACATGTTGGAACAATCCGGCAGGTTGTTCGTGCCGAATTGCCGGACGAACAGTTGGTACAAGAACGCCGCCTCGTTGCTCGTCCGGCCGCTGGTGTAAAACGCAGCGGCGTTGGGCGTTGGCAGCGCGTTGAGTTCGTCCGCGATCAAACTGAACGCGTCCTCCCAGGCGATCGCCTCATAGTGCGTCGCGTTCGCGCGTTTCACCATCGGGTGCGTCAGTCGTCCCTGTTGTCCAAGCCAATGATCGCTCTGCCGGCGAAGCGCCTCGAGCGAGTGCTCGCGAAAAAAATCCGGCGTAACTCGTTTCGTCGTCGCTTCGTCCGCGACCGCTTTGGCACCGTTCTCGCAAAACTCGGCGACCTGCCGATGCTCGTCCGGACTTGGCCAGGCGCAGCTTTGGCAATCGAAGCCAGTTTTCTGGTTGACCTTGAGCAGCGTTTTTGCGCCGCGGGCCAGGCCCATCTCGCTTATGGCAAAACGGGTCGTGGCCACGATGGCCGGAAGCCCCGCCGCTTCCTTGGGCCGCTCGGATATGTCCGCGGCGCCGGTCTCGAGAGGAGTCTGCGCGCCCGGGGTGGGATTTTCGTGCTCCAGATCCGCCCGGTTCGCCGGCGGAGTAAGCGGAGTGCCTGAGTGGGGGTGCTTCGGTTTTTGCGCAACGGTATCGTCCGCGGGGCCATGTTCGCTCGCGAGCGCTTCATCGCGCGTCACGTCCTTTTCGCCGCCCATCATTCAACGTATCCTACCTGCACGGCATTTCTAGGCCTTGCATTTGCCGCCACTCGCGCCTGGGGAATTGGTTGGCTATTCCTTAGGGTAATGTCAGCCTCGCTGAGTGCTTAAGTTCTCCTTTGTTGTTTGCACGGTCCTGGCTGGCTTTGCGACAGCGCGCGCGAACACTTTCACCGTCACCAACACGAGCGACGTCGGCCCTGGTTCGCTCCATGATTCAATTTTGGAGGCTAATGCCGCTCCCGGCGCGGACGAAATCCATTTCAACATTCCCGGCTCGGGCGTGCAGAAGATTTGTGTAAACAGAAACGGGCTGCCCGAGATAACCGATCCCCTCACCATTGACGGCTACACCCAGCCTGGAGCAAGCCCCAACACGCGCGCGCTTGGGAATGATGCAATTATTCTCATTCATCTCGACGGTCGGAACGATTTTTCCGGACCGGTGAATGGCTTGGTTATCAGCGCCGGAAATTCCGTCGTGCGCGGCCTCTCGATCACGGGGATACCGGCCCGCGTCTATGGGGGAATCCCCGGCGGCCCGCCCCCTTCGCCTCCGGAGGGCGATGTGATCCTCCTCAAAACCAATGGCGGCAACCTGATCGAAGGCAACTTCATCGGCGTTACGCCGAACGGAGGAAGTGCGGGCTTGTATCACTACACCTACATCGGCGTCGAGGTGCTCAGTGACGACAATAGAATTGGAGGCACATCGCCGGCATCCAGAAACGTTATCTCACACCAGTACAGCGCCATTGTTTCGCAAGGGAACGGCACCGTCATCGAGGGAAACTATACTGGGACTGACGCGAGCGGCTTTACCGCTGTGAATAACGGGCAAGGTATAACCGCCCTGGGTGACAATGTTCGCATCGGAGGGACGGCGCCGGGTTCCGGCAATCTAATTACCGGCAGTCAGACGAACGTCGTGATTGGTCCCCAGGCAACGGGCACGATTGTCCAAGGCAACCTGATTGGAACAAAGGCCGACGGTTCGGGTAACCTGGGGACTCTCTCGAACGCGATGAGGATTTATGGCTCGCAAACGCTCGTGGGCGGATTGGAGCCGGGCGCGGGCAACCGTATTTCCTATGCGATTCGAGGAATCGCCGTCGCGGCGAACAACGCGGCCGGCAACACCATCTTCTCGAACGTGTTCACGGAGGGTTACGGTTACGGTATCGATCTTGGAAACGATGAAGTGACTCGGAATGATCTGGGCGACGCCGATGCGGGAGCAAACAGCCTGCAAAACTTTCCGATAGTTACCTCGGTCATACGTTCGTCCGAAAGCACCCGCGTCATCGGCGGGCTCGACAGCACCGCTTCCACTGAATTTACGCTTCAATTTTTCGTGAAGCGTCTTAGTTCGACCGGCGACGATCTTTTGGGAACAGCCTGTGTGACAACAGACTCAGCAGGCGCTGCACGCTTCGATTTCACCTTCCCGGGAAATACGGCGGCCAACGAATTCATCAGCGCGACGGCGACGGATGCCGACGGTAATACGTCAGAGTTGTTCCGCCAGTATGCGCCTGTCCAGCTCGCCAATATTTCCACGCGCGGTAAAGTTGGAACGGGTGAGGAAATCCTCATTGGCGGCTTTGTCATTCATCGTCCACAAGATTTTATCGACGACTTTCACAAAAAGGTGCTGATTCGCGCTCTGGGCCCGTCGTTGAGCGCCGCTGGTCTTCCGGTCGAAGGCTGCCTGGCTGATCCTTATCTGGAAGTGCGAAACAGCAGCGGTGAGCTGATCGCATCAAATGATAATTGGCGAAGCGATCAGGCCCAGGAAATCATCGACAGCGGCGCCCCGCCCTCGAACGATTTCGAGGCTGCCGTCGTGCTCACGCTGGGCGATGCCGGTTATACCGCGCAGGTTCGAGGTGCAAACGGCGCAACCGGTCTCGGCATTGTTGAAGTGTTCGATCTCGATCCGCTGGACCCGATTAACAGCCCAAGATCCGGGCGATTAGTGAACATTTCGACGCGTGGCCGGACGGGCGGAGGCGACGATCTCCTGATCGGCGGATTTATTGTCAGAGGCGACACGGGCCAGGGAGTGGTGGTTCGCGCGATAGGTCCGGACTTAATCGGTCTGGGCGTTGCGGACGCGTTGGCAGATCCGACTCTCGAGTTGCGCGATGCCAGCGGAACATTGGTGGCGTTCAATGACGATTGGCGCGATACCCAGGAGCAGGAGATTCAGGAGAGTGCTCTCGCGCCTAACGATAATCGCGATTCAACCATCCTGACCGCCCTTGTTCCCGGTCATTATACCGCGATCATTCGAGGCAGAGACAACGCAGCGGGCATCGCGCTGGTTGAGGTCTACGCCTTGGGCCAATAAGCGGTTATTTTTTCGCCGGCTGATATTTCCAATGCCGCGGTTTGCCTTCCGCGAGCCATTCGATCGACGTCGCTAATCTTTCGCTGCGGGTCTCCTCGCGTTTCGCCCCGGCGACCCATTCGAGATATTCCCTTTGCTTGCTGGGTGGGAAACTCTCAAAGGTCTTCCGCGCCTTCGCGTTTTTCTTCAACGCGGCGCTGAACTCGCTGGGAACGGGGATGGGCTCTTTCTTTTTTGGCTGGGTCCGGCCGGGCGCCTTGATCCCGGCTTCATTGAGCGCGGCAGCTTTCTTCACGTATCCGATCAGCGTCTTCTCGCCCGGCAGATCCGCCAGCGACTTGATGCACCCAAAACTCCCCATCGCGGTTTTTTCCCTGGCTTTGCCGCGGTCGAAAACCAGCGCCTCTTTCCAAAAGCCGAACGCGCAATGTTCCTTGAAGGCCGCCATCCCGCACATCACGCCTTTGTAATCGAAGTGGGGCATCGACCATTTCATCGTTTCCGCCACCTGCGGGCAACCGGCGTGGACGACTTTGCGGAGATGTTTCAAGATCGGTTTGGCGAAATCCGCCGATTTGGCAATGTAAGCGTCGATTCTCGGATCTTTGGCGGCCATGGAAACTCCTTGTTTGATTCGACGCGAGATTACATGGCGGCAAAACTTTTTGTCGAGTTGCAAGGCGCGGAGGTTTAGATTGGCCGTCTTATGGCTGGTATCATCGTCATCGTAGCGTATCGGCCGAAGCCCGGCCGCGACAAGGAGCTGCTGGAAATCGTGCGCAATCGCGTGCCGACCTTGCACAAGGAAGGTCTCGTGACCGATCGCGTTCCCGTGATCATGCGCGCGAAAGACGGCACGATCATCGAGGTGTCGGAATGGAAATCGCACGAAGCGATTGAGGAAGCGCACCAAAACCCGCGAGTGCTCGCGATGTGGGATAAATTCTTCGCGCTCTGCGATTGCGTGCCGCTGAAGGAGGTCCCCGAAGCGGAGACGATGTTCGCCGGGTTCGAACCGATCGAGGAATAAGAATCGGAGGGATGTGCTTCCGCACGTCCCGGACTCGCCGCGCCGAATGCCCCCGAAGTGTTCTTGAAGCAGGTTTGGCGTCGCCTATCCAAGCACGACCCGTTTTACTGACTCACGACCCACGCGCGAGCCATCGCATATCGGGGTGTTCGGACACCGATGCGCCGCGGTGCGCAGGGCGCCGCTGCTTGTCGCCCGGCTATCGTCTACGCTCGGACCGACCGTAATTCGTGATCTCCCACTACCATTCAGTCTCCGGTGTTGTGGATGTCATACCATGTGAGGATTGAATCGGTCATACCGGCTTTATAGGCGATGGCTTTGAAATACCTGTGCATGCCGATCGACACGTTATACGGCCCGGTATAAACGTAGGTCGATCCCGTGGGCGTGCTGCCATTGTGAGTGGGATTGGACGGAGGCTGAATTGAGCTGACGGTATAGAAGATAGTTGCTCCGCTTGTCGCGGTGCTCATGAACACCTGCATCAGGTTCGGGTAATGTCCAGTCTCGGTAAAGTCCACCGCTGATACATCATCGGCGCGGGCGGACGAAATTGGGAACGCGACGAACACAAACAGCGCCAGGAGGACGCCGGCTGAACAAAAACCAAAACGGTTTAAGCAGGGAGGATTGGAGGAAACGGATTGTTTTTTCATTGGTATTTCTTTCTTGTTGAGGGTTACGGCGTCGATCGTGACCGTTTGAATAGCGCTAAGCAATAAGCATCTCTGTTCCCGAAATGGAGCTGACGTTCGCCGGCTTCGAACCAATTGAGGAGTGAGTCGGCTGGTAGGGACGGCGCGCTGCGCCGTCCGCGGCACGGAAGTTACCAGTTCTCGCTATCTGATTCCTCGCGGACGCCGCAGCGCGGCGTCCCTGCCTCGGCGGAATTGCGGGGGATTTTCTTGAAAAGCGGATGGCGCGTCGCTATCTAAACACGGCTCCACTCACTCATGGCTCACGCACAAACCACCACTTTGCCGCCGCGAACGTTTGGCCAAACCATGCGTCCGGACGCGTGGTGGGCGCAGCCGTTCCTGATCTTTCTCGGTCTGGCCAGTTTCATCGTCTATTCCACCTGGGCCGCGTTTCAGGGCAATCACTATTATTTTGGGCCCTATCTCTCGCCCTTTTATTCGCCGGAGATTTTCGGCGAGTCCGCGCACAGTTGGTTTGGACCGAAGCCGGCGTGGTGGCCGGGCTGGCTTTTGTTTTCACCCGCGCTGCTCATTCTTTGGGCGCCCGGCGGACTGCGGCTCACCTGTTACTATTACCGGGGCGCGTACTACAAAGCTTTCTGGGCGGACCCGCCGGCCTGCACCGTGGGCGAGCCGCGAAAAACGTATCTCGGCGAACGTTCGTTTCCTCTGATCATGCAGAACGTGCATCGCTATTTTCTCTATCTGGCGATCTTGTTCATTTTCGTGCTCACCTGGGACGTTTGGAAAGCATTCTGGTTTGCCGATCCGGCAACGGGAAAAACTTCCTTTGGAATCGGCGTCGGCACGCTCGTTCTCGCCTTCAATGTCGTTTTGCTCGGCGGCTTTACTTTTGGCTGCCACGCGTTGCGCCATTTGATCGGCGGATTCCGCGATCAACTCTCGCGCTCGCCTTCCTGCTACAACGCCTATCGCTGCGTGAGCTGTTTCAATCGCCGCCACATGCTTTGGGCGTGGTTGAGTTTGTTCTGGGTCGGCTTTTCCGATCTCTATGTGCGTCTGTGCTCGATGGGTCTGTGGACAGATTGGCGAATTTTGTGAAGTTGAGGGTATGAGCGCCAGCGAATTGCTGCACGAGATCGAGGCCCTGCCGGAAGATCAGCGGCGTTGGCTGATGGAAAGGCTGTTTCAGTTGGCGGAGAACGAACAAAGAAGTTGGGATCGATTTTCCACCAATGAGCTGGCCAGCCAATACGCCGCGGAAGACGCAGTCTACGACGAGGATTAGCGCGACGTGGCCTTTCGTTTCGGGGATGTGCTGCTGGTGCCGATAGTTTTTTCTGAAGGAAGCGGAGCCAAGAAACGACCTGTTCTGACCGTGCACGATGCGGGCGATCTCGATTTACTCGTCGTTCCGGTCCCAAGTCATCCGTCACGCGGTGGCGAAGATGTGACGTTAATGGACTGGCGCGTTGCGGGACTACGCTTGCCTTCCACTGCGCGCATGTCCAAGCTCGCCACGGTCGCAAAATCGACGGTTATTCGGACGCTGGGACAATTGACCGAAAGCGACGCGCGCCAGGCCCGAGAAGCTTTACGTCGATTTTTCCAAGAAATTTTTTGAGATGGCCGAATACCAAACTCTTCAACACGACGTTCTCGTCATCGGCGCGGGTGGCGCGGGCTTGCGCGCGGCGATCGAGGCGTCGGCGGCTGGAGTTTCCGTCGGGCTGATTTGCAAATCGCTCCTTGGAAAAGCGCACACCGTCATGGCGGAAGGCGGGATCGCGGCCGCACTCGGAAACGTGGACGATCGGGACAATTGGAAAGTCCATTTCGCCGATACGATGCGCGGCGGCCAATATGTCAACCAGTGGCGCATGGCGGAGCTCCACGCCAAGGAAGCGCCCGATCGCGTGCGCGAGCTGGAGGCGTGGGGCGCAGTCTTCGATCGCACGAAAGACGGGCGCATTCTGCAAAGAAATTTTGGCGGTCACAGATACCCGCGCCTCGCCCACGTAGGCGATCGCACTGGTCTGGAGATGATTCGGACCCTCCAGGATCACGGTATTCATCAAGGGATTGAGGTTTACATGGAACACACCGTCCTCGCCTTGCTGAAAGAGGGCGGGCGGGTTGTCGGCGCGTTTGGCTACGAACGCGAACGCGGCCGTTTCAAAATCTTCCGGGCCAGGGCGATTGTGCTTGCGACCGGCGGGCTGGGACGCGCCTACAAGATCACGAGCAATAGCTGGGAATCGACCGGCGACGGCCTTTCCCTGGCCTACGATGCGGGCGCGGAATTGATCGACATGGAGTTTGTCCAATTCCATCCCACCGGCATGATCTGGCCGCCGAGCGTGGTGGGAATCCTGGTGACCGAAGGCGTGCGCGGTGAAGGCGGCATCCTGACGAACAAGGAGGGAAAGCGCTTCATGTTCGAGCAGATCCCGGAAAATTATCGCGCGCAAACGGCCGACAACGAAGAGGAAGGCTGGCGTTATTGCCAGGGGGACAAGAACGCGCGACGGCCGCCGGAGTTATTGACCCGCGATCACGTCGCCCGCTGCATTGTCCGCGAGATAAAAGAGGGCAGGGGAACTCCACACGGCGGCGTGTATCTGGACATTGCCTGGATCAAGGAAAAGATGTCGAACTCGGCCGAACACATTAAAAGGAAACTGCCGAGCATGTACCATCAGTTCAAACAACTGGCGGACATCGATATCACCGAGCAGCCCATGGAAGTCGGGCCGACCACGCACTACGCCATGGGGGGGATCCACGTCGATGCCGACACCCAGATGTCGCGCATACCCGGTCTCTTCGCCGCCGGGGAGTGTGCCGCCGGGATCAATGGCGCCAATCGACTCGGCGGAAATTCGCTCTCGGACATTGTCGTTTTCGGAAAACGCGCCGGTGAATTCGCGGCGAAATTCGCCCAGGAAAATTCGTTAGGCCAGATCGACCAGGGGGAGATCGATTTGGCCGCGAGTGAAGCGGTCGCGCCGTTTGAGAGAACCGGCGGCGAGAACCCGTATTCAGTCCAGCGCGATCTTCAGGAAGCGATGCAGGATCTCGTTGGCATTGTTCGAACTGAAGCGGAGATGAAGACCGCGTTGGAGAAATTGAAAGGATTTTGGGAGCGGGCGAACCGCGCCGGCGTCATCGGGCATCGCGAATTCAATCCCGGATGGCATACCGCGCTTGATTTGAAGACTTTGTTGACGGTTTCCGAGGCGATTACGCTGGCCGCCCTGGAACGGAAAGAGAGCCGGGGCGCGCAGTTCCGCGACGATTATCCGGATAAGGACGATCGTTTCGCCAAATTGAACACCATGATTTCCAAAGCGGAGGATGGCTCGATGCAAATCCGGTTGGAACCGCTGCCCGAAATGCCGGATTATTTGAAGCAGGTGATCGAGGAGATGAAATGAGCGTGCGCGAGAGCCATGTCATCCCGAGTCGCGCAGACGGCGAGGGACCCCGCAACTGCAAATGGTCGCGTCTTGAGGTTAGCGTGACGCAATTTCCAGATGAGAGGTCCCTCGTCGTCTGCGCGACTCGGGATGACAGCAAAGGGGGCGGCGCGTTGCGCTAAGCGTCATGCCCAACGCCACCTTCAGGATCTGGCGCGGTGATGCGAAAGCCGGCAAGTTTCGCGATTACACAACGGACGTTTCCGAAGGCATGGTCGTCCTCGATGCCGTGCACGATATCCAGGCAACGCAGGCGAACGACCTCGCCTGCCGTTGGAACTGCAAGGCGGGCAAGTGCGGCTCCTGTTCCGCGGAGGTCAACGGCCTGCCAAAGCTCATGTGTATGACGCGCATGAGCGATCTGCCGCTTGACAAGCCAATCACGATCGAGCCGATCAAAGCCTTCCCGCTGCTGAAAGACCTGATCACCGACGTCTCCTGGAACTTCCAGGTGAAGAAAAAGATCAAAAGATTCAAGCCGCGGGCGCCGGATGCTCCCGATGGCACCTGGCGGATGGCGCAGGAAGACATCGATCGCGTGCAGGAATTCCGGAAGTGCATCGAGTGCTTCCTTTGCCAGGACGTCTGCCACGTCTTGCGCGATCACCGGAAGCACGATGAATTTATCGGGCCACGCTATCTCATTTATGTCGCCGCGCTGGAAATGCATCCGCTCGACACCGAGAACCGCATCCCGGAATTGAAGGCAGCGCAGGGAATCGGCTACTGCAACATAACGAAATGTTGCACGAAGGTGTGCCCGGAGAACATTCAGATCACGGACAACGCCATCATTCCCCTGAAGGAACGCGTGGTGGATCAGTTTTACGATCCGCTGGGCTGGATTTGGAGGAAATTGAAGAAGAAGTGAAAAAGTTACAAGAGTTACAAAGTGAAGCCGACTAGGTCAGCTTCCCGTTTTTAACGATGTAACCCTTGTAACCTTTTTAACTTCCGCGATTCATGTTTGAACTAAAACCACTCTCGGCGGAGGCGATTCCGGCAGCGCTGGAAAAAGCCGAGCGCTACCGCCTCCTCAATGAAGCCGCCGAGGCGGAGAGCATTTGCCTCGACGTTTTGAAAGCCGACCCGGAGAACCAGCAGGCCCTGGTCACGCTGCTGCTCGCGGTGAGCGATCGCTTCGGCAAAGGCTATGGCGTCAGCGACACGCAGGCGAAGGAGTTTCTCGCGCGGGTGAAGGGCGACTATGAGCGCGCGTATTATGCCGGTATTTTGGCGGAACGGCGCGCCAAGGCGAAGCTCGGGCAAGGCACGCCAGGGTCGAGGTTTTACGCTTACGATGGTTTTCGTGACGCCATGACCTGGTTCGAAAAGGCGGAGGCCATTCGTCCGCCGGGAAACGATGATGCTCTGCTCCGTTGGAATACTTGCGCGCGCATCATTACGCAAAACAAACTGGTCCCGCGCGAAGAAGAGCGCGTGGAACCGCCGCTCGAGTAGCACGGCGCTCGCCGTGGCGAGCGCTTCTCCATTTTCGCCATTGAAGCCGGCTTCGATTTCTCCGCCCGCCGATGCCCGCGATCCCGAGGCTGTCCGTGCGATGTTCGGGCGGATCGCGCAGCGCTACGATCTCGCTAATCACCTTCTCAGCGGCGGCGCCGATTTTCTTTGGCGCAGGCGCGCGGCGAGAATCGTCGAAGCATGGCAACCCCGGCGAGTGCTCGATCTGGCGACTGGAAGCGGGGACCTTGCTCTGGCGGTGCAGCGCCGGTTGCCCGAGGCTGCGATTACGGCAACGGATTTCTCCCCCGAGATGTTGAGCGTGGCGCGGCGCAAAGGCGTTCGCGAAACAGTATTGGCCGACGCGCTCCGCCTCCCGTTCGAGGCGGAGTCATTCGACTGCGTCACCGTCGCGTTCGGATTGCGCAATATGTCGGATTGGAATCTGGCGCTCCGCGAAATGGCGCGCGTCTTAAGCCCGGGTGGACACCTGCTCGTTCTCGATTTTTCGCTCCCCGCCGGGGCGCTTCGTCCGGCTTATCGATTCTATCTGCACCGCTGTCTGCCGGGCCTGGCTTCGATCGTGACGGGTCAGAAAACCGCCTACGATTATCTCGGCGGCTCGATTGAGAAATTTCCCAGCGGAAACGAAATGCTTTCGCTGATCGAGAAAAACGGGTTTGCCATGGCGTCGGCCCAGCCGCTGACGGGCGGGATCGCGACGATCTACACGGCACGGAAGGCGTAACGAGGGTGAATCGCACGATCCACCTAGCGCGACGGCGAAACCGGCGCGGGCGTGCCTACTGCCGTGGGTGTTGGACTACTCGACGGCGCCGCCACCAGCGGCAACCGCAGGGCGTTAGAATCCGGATTCCCGATAAGGAAGGTGCCTTCGCGTTCATCCGTTCGAGCGAACCACATGCCCTCACCCGCAGAACCGCCGACCATCAGTTTGTGCACCTTGTCATCCGGGGAAGTCGTGAACGTGATCGCGACCCGCGGTTTGTCGAAAGCATGCGCGGGCGTGGTCGCTCCCGCCCAGCGGACCGCGCGCAAAGCGGTGAGTGTGTTCAGCAGCGATTGCACATTCACCTGGTTGATCGGCTCGCTTCCCTTTGCCCGCGTCCACTCTTTGTTGGCGTTGCGGACCAGGGCCAATTCCCGGTCTGATACGACCGTAACATTCTGCACTTCTTCCGGCTTCAATCGGAAGATGGCGAGCTCCTGCCACTGGAGCGGGTCGGCGAAAATGTGGTCGAGCAACCCACGTCGCACCGCGACGATGAAAGGCTCATCTCCCAGGCGGGCGTAAACGTTTTCGCCCTCGGTTTTTCCGAACGCGATCGTGGCAAACGGATGTTCGCCCGCGGTCGTCTCGGCCGTGTTTTCCGAGGCGAAAGAGCTGAACGTCATCTGGAGCTGCGGTTGATCGAGCCCGTACTTCGGGAGGTCCGAGGCCACGTCCTCCACGAATTGCGCGACCTGTTCGGCCTGGAGCAGATCAAGCAGCCGTTTCACTTCACTCGAGTTTGCCGGCTGGTTGTCCCGGTTCGCGATCGTCCAGCTTTCGTCCTTGCGCGCGAGCACGGTTTTTCCCTTCGCGCCCGCGTCGATGGTGATGCGGTCGAGAATGTCCAGGTCGAGCCGGACGAGATGCCGATCGCGCAGGTCGGACGGCTTCAGGCCGAGGATTTCTTCGATTTGTTTCGGCAGGGTGTAGACGGCCTGGCGTGCGGCGAATCGCACGTAGACCTGGTCCTTCGCCTTCTCGGGGACGCCGCCGATCTGGAGCATCTGGCCCTGGGTATCGTTGGCTCGGAAAAGTGTGATGGAACCGCGCGGCTCGGCCAGACCGTAGGGTTGCAGATCGCCCCGGTCTTCCGCCACGAATTGCTCGATCCGCGCCGTGGTGACTTGCGCGAGCAGATCGCCGATCTTCTGATCGTCGCCGCGCGCGCGCAGCGGCTTCACGATTGCCCAGTGGTCCGCCTTTTTTTCCAATTCCATTTCGCCAGCGGCCGTCTTCAAAAGGGCGCGCGCGATCTGCGCGGTGGTGAGGTCCGTCAGCTTCTTGTCTCGAAATTCCTCGGGTTTCTTCGCGATGTCGTTCCGAACTGTCTGCGCGGCCAGAAAAACATCGTTGGTGGTGGCAACGCGGACATACATCTTGCCCTCGAGCGCGGCGTCGGCTCCAAAAATAATTTCGGGCGGGGCCTCCTTGCCCAGCAGCTTCAGCCGAAGCTTTGCCTTGCTCAGCCCAAATTCATCGAGGCGGCTTTTGTCCTTCTCGATTTCCTGCGCCGGAATCGTGTCCTGCTTCTGCCAGTCCTCCAGATTAGCCAGCAAACTCTCAATCGCGCCGCTGTCCGCCTGGTCTTTGAAGGGCGCTTCGATCCGCCACTTCCCCTCCAGACGCTTCAATTCGATTTTGTCGTCGCCGTTTTGAATCACGATGCCGTCGAGATTTTCCCGCTCGAAGTTCACCACATTCTGCGCCTGCCGCCTGGCTTCGGCCGTGTTCGGGCGTTTGCTTTCGTAGAACTTGATGTAGAGGCCGAGCGCCACTACGACCGCGAGCAAGATGAGCGTGGTCCGTAGCTTCATGAAAGCAGTTCCGTCAGCATTGCTGGGTTCACGTGCGGCGGCGCCACCAGACCGCCAAGCCCAGGACCGCCGGGATGAGCGGCATCATCACCAGGACCATCCAACGCAGGTTTCGCAGCGCATTTTCATCGAGACTAAAGGTGAGGGTCTGCGGGATTTTCGGCGCGATGCCAATGAGCTGTTCGCGATTCAAGAGCCAGTTCACGCAGCCTGAGATGAAGTCGAGCGGCTGCTGACCCTGACTAATGACGGAGTCCTCGATGAACATCGCGTTGCTCACCACCACCAGGCGCGATGAATTGGTCTGGACGCGTTCGTCGCCGCTGCCGCCTTTCTCGATCGAGACCGCGATGGTGTGGAGCGCTTCGCCATTCTGCAAGGCATTGGCCTGAAACTTTGCCTGGTCGTCGGAGTTATAATCGGTTTCGGCCCAATAGCCTTTCTCGGCGCGCACCAGCGGCTGGAGACGGATGTTCGCCGCGCGCACACGGTCCGGTTCGAGCGTGAGCGAGCTCACGCCGCCGGGGAAAATGCTCCGTGCCTCCGCGAGGCGCTTTGTGATCGGACTTTCGCCGAGGAAAACCGCTTGCACGTCGCGGACCAACGCCACTTCCTGAATGCCCGTCTTGGCCCAGGCCATCAGACGGTCGTCGTTCACCTTCACGCCCAGCTCGTTGAGAAACGCGTGGAGCTTGGGAGTTTTCGCCGCGGGATCGAGCAAGAGGAGGATGCGTCCCTGCTTTTCCCAAAAAGCGCGGAGCAGTCCCAGTTCGCGGTCGGAAAGATCGTACTGCGGACCGGCGATCATGACCGCTTTCAGCTCGGCCGGGATCGCGCCGACTTCGAAAAGATTCAATTCCTGGAACTGGACGTTCTCATTCTCGATGAAGATTTTCATCACCCTGATCGGGCTGCTCTTCGTCTCCGGCGCCATCGGGTTAGGCGCGGGCGCTTCGGCAATCGACGGTTCTTTGTGCCCCACCACGTAACCGAGCGTGTTTTTTGTCCCTTCGACCAACTCCATCAATGCGCTCGTGACCGCCTGCTCGCCCTTGAAGGCCAGCACCTTCGGCGGATCGCCAAACATCGGCTGCCCGGGATCGATCTCAGCCATCTCCGAAGCCTTCACGGTTTTGTTGCGCCCTTCGTAATCGAGGATGAGCAGGTTCTCGCCGCTGACGACTTTGTACTTGTTGAACAGCTCTTTCGCCCGGGTTGGATTGCGCTCCAGATTGATGTGCTCGACGTCGAGTTTCTTTTTCGCGGCGTATTGAAATTCCGTCAGCATTCCCTGCACATCGGAAGCGATCGGGTCGCTCGAGAGAAAGAGAACGGTGATGCGCGCTTTGGCTTTCATGGTCTGGAGAAAACGCCTGGTCTTGTCCGAAAGCGCAAACTTCTGATCGCGGGTGAGGTCCCAGCGCCGGTAATGCTCGAAGCCGAGGTAATTCACCATCAACGCCAGGACGAGCACGATGGCGACCTGCACCAGAACGTTCAGACCGATCCGAACGCGATGGATCTCCTGCGGTTTGGCGGTGGGCAAGTTGTCCGCGGCCATCTTTACAGTCTCCACTTTCGCGACTGGAACGCCTGATAGGTCAGGGTCAACATCACGATCGTCATGCTGACGTATAGAACCATCGGCCGCGTATCGATCTCCCCGCGCGAGAGCGTTCCCATTTGTTCAATCGCGGAGAAATAACCGAGCAGCTGCCGGGTAGTGGAACTCACTTCCTTGAGCACAAACGAGATGAGCCCGGAGAAGAAATGCAGCGTAATGACGCAAAAAGAAATAACCGCGGCGACAATCTGATTTTTGGTCAGGGCCGAAGCGAGGCAGCCGATCGAGATGTAGAACATTCCGAGCAAAAACAGCATTAGATACGCTCCGAGGTAAGCGCCGTTCGAGTTCGCGGCGGGCTGATTTGTCACCGCCTGGAAGATGGCGAAGTAAAGCAGCGTCGGAATCCAAAGGATCGCGTAAAAGAAAAGCGCCCCAAAAAATTTCGCGAGGACGACCTGCCAATCTCGCACCGGCGCGGTCATAAGCGGTTCGATCGTCCCCAGCTTAAATTCCTCCGAAAACAATCGCATCGTGATGAGCGGAAAAATGAGGACAAAGGCGAACCAGAAGAAAATCGAATTGAAGAAAGCTTCCTGGATTGAATAGGGGACGGGCTGCCCATTCATGAACGAGAGCTGAAGGTAGAAATCGGCTCCGCTCAGGAAGAGGAAAAAGACCAGAACGATGTACGCGATCGGCGAGAAGAAATAGCTTCTGATTTCGCGCGAGAAGAGAGTGTAGAACTTACGCATGAGCCCTCCCGATTGGGTAGCGCACGCGTCTCGCGTGTTGGCGAGGGCGTCTCGCCATCGCGGACTTTTCCTGCGGCTCGACCTCAAATAAAAGTTCGTTTCGGCGAGACGCCGAAACCAGCGCGCGAGACGCGCGCGCTACCCAGAAGTCTGACTGAAACGCGTTGTGTTTCATTTAGACCGCATCCGGATGGGTGATCTCCACGAACACATCTTCCAGCGTCGCTTTCCGCTGCGACAGCTCGCGCAAGGTCCATCGGCGCGTGCTGGCCAGGCGAAAGATTTCTTCGCGCACATCCGTGTCGGCTTCCACCCGCACCGCAAAAATCTCCCACGGACCCTCGACTGACGCGGTCACGTCGCGCACCCCGGGGATTTTCTTCAATTCCTCGGCGCCGTTGTCCGAGCCGACCTTCGCTTCGACGATGACCCCGCTCGCCGTCCGGATCCGGCCAAGCAAATTCTCGGGCGTATCGCAGGCTTCAATGCGCCCTTTGTTGATAATGATCACGCGGCTGCACGTCATCTCGACCTCGGGCAGAATGTGCGTGGAAAGAAGGATCGTATGTTGCTTGCCGAGGTTCTTGATCAGGTCGCGCACCTGGCGAATCTGATTCGGGTCAAGCCCGCTGGTCGGCTCGTCGAGAATAAGCAAATCGGGTTCGTGGACCAGCGCATCCGCCAGGCCGACCCGCTGCCGGTACCCTTTGGAGAGCGCGCCGATGATTTTTTTCTCCACTTCCTTGAGTCCGCAAAGCTCTTTCACGTCGCCGACGCGCTCCGCGATCCGCCGATGGGGCACGCCTTTCAAGGCCGCGCGGTAATCGAGGTACTCGGTCACCCGCATATCGTTATAGAGCGGGACGTTTTCCGGCATGTAACCGAGATGCGCCCGGGCCTGGAGCGATTGCTCGAAAATGTCGAAGCCGGCCACGGACGCGCGCCCCGAAGTGGGCGGCATGAAGCTCGAGAGAATCCGCATCGTCGTGCTTTTCCCCGCTCCATTGGGCCCGAGAAAACCCATGATCTCGCCCTTCCCGACCTCGAAATTCAGGTTCTGGATCGCGGTCTGGCCCGCGTAGCGTTTGGTGAGGTTTTCGACTTTGATCATGAATTGGTAATGCTCTCAGACAACTGAAACGGCATGGCGTTGCGAGATTTCCTTTTAATTTAGCGGGCGGTCAAAGGAACCGTCTCGAGTTGTTCGCCCCGTCCGTTCGCGCGCACGATGCCGATGGTGAAATCGACGCTGGTGCCGGAGCCCACGCGAGCGAGCAGATTTTCCAGCTGTTTGATGGACGAAACATTGTAGCGCCCCACGCGATAAATCACGAGGCCGCGACGGATTCCCGCGCGATCAGCCGGACTTTCCGGCTCGACCGCGCTGACCAGGACGCCCCGGCCCTGCACATATCCGAGCGCGTCGGTCAGGTCCGGCGTCAGGTTTTGCAGTTGAAGTCCAAAAAGCCGCCCGGCTGGCGAGCCGGTCGCTTCGTTTTCGGGCGGTTTGGGCCGCGGTGAGGGCTGGTTCTGCGCCGCGATCTTAAACTGGGCCACGCTGGCCCGGACTGTTTCCGCGGGCACGGCGAAGCCCAGCCCCTGGGTCGGGACGCCTTGTGGGGTAAAAGCCATCTTGGCCGAACTGACCCCGACGAGGCGTCCGGAGAGATCGATGAGCGGGCCGCCGCTGTTGCCGGGATTGATGGCGGCGTCGGTTTGGAGCAAATCCTTGTAGTCGATTTCGTCGACGGAAATCTCGCGTTTTGTCCCGCTCAAAATGCCCCGGCTGATCGAGCTGCCGTATCCCGCGGCGTTCCCGACTACGAGGACTGTTTGGCCCAGGAGATTCGGCGAAATGTGGTCGAGATTGATAAACGGAAAATCCGCTTTGGCGTCGATTTTGATGAAGGCGAGGTCGTTCTTGCTGTCGCCCGTAATGTAGTGGGCGTTGTAGGTTTTCCCGTCGTTCATCGTCACCTCGATCTTCAAATCGGCGGCGCGTTGCACGACATGCTCGTTCGTCACGATGTAACCCGCGGGGTCGACGATGAATCCCGAGCCAAGGCTTTGCAGAGTTTGCCGGATTTCGCGGGGCCGGCTCCGATAATTGCCGAAGTATTGCGCCGCGAAATCTTCAAACGGATCGCGGACCCGGCGGCGGACAATCCGCTCCGTATTGATATTGACCACCGCGGGCAAAACCTTGGCCACGGCCTGCACCGCCGGTTCGGTGGCGGGGTCGGCCTGGGCGAATGAAGAATCCGCGGCCGAGAGCGAACCAGCCAAGGCAAGAGCAAACACGCCTGCACGAAGTATTCCGGGTAGCGCACGCGTCTCGCGTGCTGGCGATGGCGTCTCGCCACCGCGAACTGTTTCCTCGTGGATACGCGACGGCGCGGAAGTTCGTCTCGGCGAGACGCCGAAACCAGCACGCGAAACGCGTGCGCTACCCGGAGCTGTGGATGCCATTTCCACGTTCAAGCGCCTCCTAACTGCGAGACGATGTCGTTTGGAAGCAAATAGCGTAACTCTGGATACGCTTCGCCTATGCGAATGAGATCCAGCTCGTCTTTCTTGCGCTTGCTCAATCTTCGTTGAGCATCGTTCCACGCCCACGCCTTCCCCTGAACGATATCTTTCAAATCCGCCACCGGCACGAGATGCCCGAGAACTTCCCGCGGATTCGCTCGCGCGATAAAACTTTGGTAACGATCGTCCTGGGTAAATTGGATATTCAATTTACCCGGCGCTTTTCTCGCATTGAGCGAATGAGCGAATTGCTCGAGATGAAAGCCGGCCCCGACCAGTTCTTCGCGAATCGCGGGGAGATGTTGCGCCGCCACCACGATGTCGGCATCGACCGTGTAGACCGGCTCGACGTAACAGTTCACCGCCAGGCCGCCGATCAAGCACCAGGGACCATGACGCTCGAGAATAGCGGCGACCTGGGAGAAATCAGTCGCGCCGCCATTGGTAACAGACTCGTAAATTTCTTCCGCGGTCATCTTTGCGCTGCAAGTAACGGAACACTCCTCGCACTGTCAACTTGCCGCGCCCACCTAATCTTTGCAGATTGAACCCGCCATGCGCCCCTCTTTCGCCACCCGGTTGAACCTCGACCTCCTCGAGGAAAACTACGAGCGGTGGCAAAACGATCCCCAATCGGTCGATTCAAGCTGGTCTGCGTTTTTCGAGGGCTTCGAGCTGGGGGATCTCCATTTGCTCAACGGCGCGGCGGCAGCAGCCCAGGCGGGTCCGGAGATTTGCGAGAGCCCGCTTCAGACGCGGATCGATGGCCTGGTCTACGCGTATCGAACCCTCGGGCATACCATCGCGCGCCTCGATCCGCTCGCGAAAAAACGGCCGGAAAATCCGCTTCTGAGTCTGCGCGAGCTGGGCTTCAGCGAGAAGGACCTCGATATGCAGGTCGCATCCAAGTTCTTTTTGGACAATCGCAAGATGACGCTGCGCGAAATGATCGCGGCGCTCGAAAGCATTTATGCGGGGACGATTGGCGCCGAGTTTCAGCACATTCAGAATCCGCGCATTCGCAATTGGGTCCTGCATCGGCTCGAATCGCGCAAGCGCGAGACTTCGCGGGAAGCGCGGATCGCCATCCTTCGCACCCTCCTGGAAGCCGAGACGTTCGAGACTTTCCTGCACACGCGCTACGTCGGGCAAAAGCGTTTCTCGCTCCAGGGCGCGGAATCGCTCATGGTCATTCTGGATACGGTTTTGCAACGGTGCCCCGGCCACGGGATCGAGGAAATTTGCATGGGAATGGCCCATCGCGGCCGGCTCAATGTCCTGGCGAATTTCCTGAAAAAGTCGCTCCAGGTCCTCTTCACGGAATTCTCCACCAACTACATTCCGAACCTCGTCGCCGGCGATGGCGATGTGAAGTATCACCTGGGATACCGAACGGTCCGCAAGCTCGAGGACAAGGCCGAGGTTGAGATTCGCCTCGCCGCCAATCCCAGCCACCTCGAGGCGGTTAATCCGGTGGTGGAAGGAACGGCGCGGGCCCGCCAGCGCATGCGCGGCGACACGGAATTGCGCCGAAAAGTGTTGCCGTTGCTTATTCACGGCGACGCCGCTTTTGCGGGCCAGGGGATCGTGGCGGAGACGCTCAACATGTCGCAACTCCCCGGTTACGGCACCGGCGGAACCCTGCACGTGGTCGTCAACAACCAGATTGGTTTCACCACCCTCCCCGAGGACGCGCGCTCGTCGATGTATGCGACAGACGTCGCGAAGATGATCGAGGTGCCGATTCTCCACGTGAATGGCGACGACCCGCTCGCGGTCTTGTTTGCCACCCAGATGTCGCTCGATTTCCGCCAGGAGTTCGGACGCGACGCCGTGATCGACATGTATTGCTACCGGCGCTTCGGCCACAACGAGGGAGACGAGCCTTCGTTTACCCAGCCCGATCTTTACGCGCAAATCCAGGAGCGCCCTTCCGTCGCCAAACTTTACAAGAAAGAACTCATCGAGGCCGGGACCCTGAGCGAGGACGAAGCTGCCAGCCTGGAAGCGGAGTTCGAGATGCGCCTGGAATTGGTCTTGCAGGAAGTGAAGTCGATCGAGGAAGAGACGGCAGGCGGCCAGGAGCGCTTCAAGGAATCGACCGCGGTTTTTCAGCCGCAGTACACCGATGAGGGAGCGCCGACGGCGATCAGCCCCGAAGTGCTGCGCCTGATCGTGGACGGACTCACGCGCGTGCCGGAAGATTTTAACGTCATTCCCAAAATTCGCCGCACGGTGCTCGACCGCCGCCGCGAAGTTTTCGAAGCCGGCGGCCCCTACGAATGGCATTACGCGGAAGCGCTCGCGTTCGGGTCCTTGCTCCTCGAAGGAATTCCGGTCCGGCTTTCCGGGCAGGACAGCCGGCGCGGAACGTTCAGCACGCGCCACTCCGTCATCTACGACGCGAAGACGGGGAAGCCGTTCATTCCGTTGCTCCATCTCGCGGAGAAACAGGCGCGCATATGCGTTTACAACAGCCTCCTCTCCGAGGCCGCCGTCCTCGGTTTCGATTACGGATACTCGCTCGATTATCCGAACATGCTTTGCCTGTGGGAAGCGCAGTTCGGCGATTTCGCGAACGGCGCCCAGGTCATCATCGATCAATTCATCGCGCCGGCGGAATCGAAATGGCAGCGGCCGAGCGGGATCGTGTTGCTGCTGCCGCACGGCTACGAAGGCCAGGGCCCGGAGCATTCCAGCGCGCGGCTCGAGCGCTTTTTGCAGGCCTGCGCGGAATTCAACATGCAGGTCTGCAACGTCACGACTGCCGCGCAGTATTTTCACCTTCTGCGCCGGCAGATGAAGCGCGAGTTCGTCAAGCCGCTCATCATCATGACGCCGAAAAGTTTGCTGCGCTCCGAGCAGGCTTCGTCCCGCACCGAGGATTTCACGAGCGGCGGGTTCGAAGAAATTCTCGGGTCGCCCGAAGTGGGGCCACCGGAAAGGATGAAGCGCGTGATTCTTTGCTCGGGCAAAGTTTATTACGATCTCTTGAACCATCGGGAAGCCGAGAAGATCACGAGTGCCGCGATTGTCCGCGTGGAACAACTCTATCCGCTCGCCGAAAAAAAATTGCGCGACGCGGTCGAACCGTATTCGAAGAAGGCGAAGTTGATCTGGTGCCAGGAAGAATCACAGAACATGGGCGCCTGGACCTATATGGAGCCGCGGTTGTGGGCGCTTTTCAGCCGCGAAATCAGCTACGCGGGCCGGAACGCCAGCGCCAGCCCGGCCGTCGGTTCGCTCGTGATCCATAAACGCGAGCAGGCGCAATTAATTGCCGAGGCCTTCAGTCTCTAGGTGATAAGTGAATGGTGATCAGTGAATTGTTTTCCCCATTCACGTTTCACTGATCGCTATTCACTTTCCGCATTTGCGCATAATGTAACGCCTTCATGAGCACCGAAGTGAAAGTTCCGGCGGTCGGCGAGTCGATTACCAGCGGGGTGGTTTCCGTGTGGCACAAGAAATCGGGCGACCAGGTCAAAGCCGGCGATGCGCTCTTTACTCTGGAAACGGACAAGGTCTCGACGGAAATCACAGCCGAGAAAGACGGCGTCCTGCAAACCCGCGTCGCGGAAGGCGCGGAGGTGAAGATCGGCGAAGTCGTGGCGGTGATCGAAGAGGGTTCCGGCAGCGCCGCGAAACCGGAGGAGCCGAGTCCATCCAAAGACAAAGGCGACACCAAACCAGTCCCGACCGCCGCAAAAAAGTCGCCCGACGTCATGTCCCCGGCGGTGCGCCGCGTCGTGGCGGAGGAAAAGCTCGATCCCGAAAAGATCAGCGGGAGCGGAAAAGACGGGCGGCTGACCAAGGGCGATGCGTTGGCCGCGGCCCAGGACCGCGAGGCGGCTCCGAAGCCGTCGTCCGCGCCGGATGCCACGGCGGGCGATCCCGCCAAAGAGAAGCCGGCGCCTTCATCGGAGAACGAACGGTTCACGCGCAAGAAGATGTCGCCGCTCCGGCGCAAGATCGCGGCGCAGCTGGTCATGGCGCAGCACACCGCCGCGATCCTTACCACCTTTAACGAATGCGACATGTCGGAGGTGCAGGCTCTTCGCGCGAAGTGGCAGGACGCTTTCACGAAGAAGAACGGCTTGAAGCTTGGCTTCATGTCGTTCTTCATCAAAGCGGCGGTCGAAGCGTTGAAAGCAGTGCCGCCGATCAACGGCCGGATCGAGGGCGACGATTTCATTCAGAATCACTATTACGATATCGGAGTCGCCGTCGGGACTGAGCGCGGGCTGGTCGTGCCGGTGGTACGCGGTGCGGACAAGAAGAGCTTTGCCGAAATCGAGCGGGATATCGCGGATTACGCGACCAAGGCGCGCGACGGGAAGATCAAGATCGAAGATTTGCAGGGCGGCACTTTTACGATTTCGAACGGCGGCGTTTACGGTTCGTTGTTCGGCACTCCGATCCTGAATCCACCGCAAAGCGGAATCCTCGGCATGCACACGATTCAAAAGCGGCCAGTCGCGATCAAAGACGAGGTCGTCGTGCGCCCGATGATGTACCTCGCGCTCAGCTACGATCATCGCGCCGTGGATGGGAAGGAAGCGGTCACGTTCCTGGTCACGGTGAAGCAGTGCATCGAAGATCCGAAGAAGCTTCCGCTCGATTTTTAGCGAGCTCGAGTTTGGGCTCTTGCGGAAAGCCGGGCGCGGGTCATGCGCTCGCGCAGGCCGCCCTCTTCCAAGAAAGCCTTTTCTAATTGGCGCAGCTGCTGGTCGAGCAGGTAGTTGGTCTGGTGAATCAGGCAGATGAGGATGTTCGCCACTACCTGGGCCGGGCGCGTGTCGATATAGGTCGCATAGGACTCATAGGATATATTTTTGCGTGCGCCCAAGCGGCGCACAAATCGCGCTTCGCGGCTTTCCTTGTCCCATAAAGCCAATTTCCGAACCCGGAGAAAGTCGCGATAATCTTCCAACAGCTCCTCCAGACTGGCCCGAGCCACGTTCACTAACTTTATCTCAGCTTCCTTCGAAGTTCCCGAGGCCTGGCTCCCTTCGAGGATATTCTGTTTCCCCGATCGCGCTGCCTGCACCACCTGGTCTCGCGTCCGGTCGCGTCTTTCGAGAAAGCGTTCGCAAAAACGCACCGTGCCGTCATAGACTATCCTCGCTTTCTGGAAGGAAAGCAGGTCTTCGTAACCGCCATGCGGCGGAATAAAGTTCTGGGGCATGGTAGACAGAATATTGGTCGCATGAGACCTATACGACTCATAAATGGCTGTAGAGAAATTTGATGTCGTCATCATCGGCTCAGGGCCAGGCGGTTACGTCGCGGCGATTCGCGCGGCGCAGCTGGGTTTAAAGACGGCCATCGTCGAGAAGGACAAGGAACTCGGCGGGACCTGTCTGAACATCGGATGTATCCCGAGCAAGGCGCTCCTCACTTCGAGCGACCACTTTGTTTTCGCGAAAAAGGAAGCCGCCAAACACGGCATCGTGCTCGAAAACGTCCGCTTGGATTTGGCGAAGATGCTCGCCCGTAAAGACAAAGTGGTGAAGACGATGAACAGCGGCGTGAAAGCGCTGATGAAGGGAAACAAGATCATCACGTTTCAGGGCTTGGGAACAATCACCGCTCCCGGCCGCGTCGCGGTCAAGCCGGACGAAGGCGACAGCCAGGAGATCGAGGCGGCGCACATCGTCATCGCGACCGGCAGCGTGCCGGTGGAACTGGCGAACATGAAGTTCGACGGCGACGTAATCGTCAGCAGTACCGAAGCGCTCACCTTCGAGAAAGCGCCGGAGAAACTTCTCGTCATCGGCGGCGGGGCGATCGGTCTCGAGCTGGGCTCGGTTTGGAGCCGGCTCGGCTCGGAAGTGATCGTGCTGGAGTTCCTCCCGCGCATCGCGCTCGGCTTTGATCTCGAGCTCGCGAATCTATTGCAGAAATCGCTAGCCGCGCAGGGTATGGCGTTTCATCTGGAGACCAAGGTCGGTTCGGTGAAAGTGGAGAACGGGCGCGCGGTCGCCATTGCCACCAAAGGCGGTGAAGAACTGAAATTCGAGGCTGATAAAGTGCTCGTCTCCGTGGGGCGGCGAGCGTTCGCCAAGGGAGTATTCGGAGAAAGGCTGGGTGTTGCTCTCGATGACCGCGGGCGCGTGAAAGTGGACGAGCATTTCCGGACGAACGTCGAAGGCGTCTATGCGATCGGCGACGTTATCGCTGGACCGATGCTGGCGCACAAGGCCGAGGAAGAAGGCATCGCCTGCGTGGAAATGATCGCCGGCAAAGCCGGGCACGTGAATTACGAAGTGATCCCTGGCATCATCTATACGAATCCCGAGCTCGCGGGTGTCGGCCTGACCGAAGATTTGGCGAAAGAGAAGGGGATGGAGGTGCGCATCGGCAAGTTTCCGTTCCGCGCGAATGGGCGGGCCGTGGCAAACGAGGATTACGAAGGCGTCGTGAAATTCCTGGCTGATGCGAAGACCGACCGGATTCTCGGCGCGCATATTCTCTCCCATGCCGCCTCGGAGCTGATCGCGGAAACGGTTGCCGTGATGGAATTCGGCGGCAGCTCGGAAGACCTCGGCCGCACCGTTCACGCGCATCCCACGCTGAGCGAAGCCGTGAAAGAAGCCGCCCTCGCCGTGGAGAAACGAGCGTTGCACATCGGCAACAGGTAGGGACGCCGCGCGGCGGCGTCCGCCAGATTAGTTCAGCCCGTAAACCTCGACCAACGCCATTCCGGTCGTGTTGTTCAACCCGCGGACGATGGCGGTGTAATTGCCGGGTGCGAAATCTCTCACAATGGCCGCCTCCAAGTCGTTCGAGGGCGGGATGCCGGTCCCGAGAATCTCCGCCTCCTGATCGTCACGCCAATTGTAATTGACGGCGATGAGCCCGCCATTGCCGTCATACAGTTCCAGGATCGGATCTTCCAACGCTTCAGCTACGGGCAACGATGGGCCCAGCGCTCGCACAATCGCCCTGAGCGGATTCTCCCCTGTGACAATCACCCCCGCGATCAACACGTTATCGCCGGTTTCGACGAAACCGCGCGTGGAAATGTTCGCCAGCTTCGAGTCAGCCGTTTGATCCAGGTCGTAGACTTCGAACATGGCTATGCCCGTGGTGTTGTTTACCCCCCGGACGACGACGGTATAAGCCCCGGGATTGATCGTACCCCAAAGCGCCGACTCGAGATCGTTGGATGGCGCCAGGCCGCTATCGATAATTTCCTGTCTGGTCAGGGAATCGTTCCAATTGTCATTGGTCCCGAGGAGTTGGCCGAAGGAACCGTAAATTTCGATGACCGGATCGGCGAGCGCGCCGGGGACGGGCAGCGACGGCCCGATCCCGCGAACGATTACCGTCTTCGGCTCTGTCCCAGTAATGATGAATCCGCCAATCATCGCGTTGTCTCCGGTCTGCACGCGCAAGCGTGTCGAAATGTTTCCCAGAGTGGCAGGCGGCCTGGCAAAAAAAGCATTCCGGACTGATTCCGTGATGCTCCCCGAATTGTTTCCCATGCCGCTTCCATAATGACCGCGAGCGCGGATGTAGATGTTCTGGTCGGTCGGCAAGTTCAAACCTGTCAGGGTCCAGTTGTTGCCGGCCAGCGTACCGTTGCCGAGGGGAACGTAGCTGACATTGTCGGTCGAAAACTCAAAGGAGACATGCGCGAACTGAGGGCTCGAACCGCCACGTGTCCAAGTAATAGTGGTTTGGGTAAGGGCAAGGTCTTGCAGCGCGGCGGTGTCATTACTCAAGCGAGCCAAGAAGTTGCGCGCCTCGCCGCCGATGCTGTTCGCTCCGCTAAAAGCACCGCCAGCCAGGATCTTGCCGTCGGCTTGGATCGTGATTGAAAAGACCTGATCATTTGCATTCGGGTTGAACGAATCTGCCAGGCCGGTCCCGGGATCGAGTCGAGCGATGTAGTTACGCGTCTGTCCGCCGATACTCGTGAAATTGCCGCCCGCCAAAATCTCGCCGTCGGCCTGCAACGCGATTGAATAGACATTGGTATCCGCGTTCGGGTTGAATGAATCAGCCAGGCCCGTCGTGGGATCGAGCCGGGCAATGCTGTTGCGCGTCTGTCCACCAATACTCGCGAACTGTCCACCGGCTAGAACCTTGCCGTCCGCTTGCACCGCGATTGAATAGACAGAACCATTTGCGTTCGGATTGAATCCATCGGCCGCGCCGGTGGTCGCATCGAGCCGTGCGATGCTGTTGCGCGTCTCTCCGCCGATGCTCGCGAAAGCACCGCCCGCCAGAATCTTGCCGTCCGGCTGCACCACGATTGATAAAACTGTATCGTTCGGGTCCGGATCGAACGAATCAGCCAATCCGGTCGTCGGATCGAGCCGCGCAATAAAACGGCGCAGCTGCCCGCCCAGGCCTTGGAAAGCGCCGCCCGCTAGAATCTTGCCGTCCGCCTGGACGGCTATTGAAAGGACAACAGCGCCCGCGTCCGGGTCGAACGAATCCGCCAATCCTGTCGTGGCATCAAGGCGGGCGATGCGATTGCGAGGCTGCCCGCCGATGCTGTTCTTCCCGTTGAAGACGAAGAAATTGCCGCCCACGAGAATCTTGCCGTCCGCCTGCACGGCGATTGTATGGACATCAGCGTTCGCATTTGGGTCGAAGGAGGCGTCGAGTGTCCCGTCTGTGTTTAACCTGGCAATGTTGTTGCGCGCCACTCCCAAAACGGTGGCAAAACGGCCGCCGATGAGAATCTTGCCGTCCGGCTGCACAGCGGTGGCGAGAATAAAGCCTGAACCGCCGAGGCCGCCGATGTTCGAATTGAGCGTCTGGTCGAGTCTGCCGTCGGTTTCCAGACGGGCGATGCGGTTGCGCGTCTGTCCGCCGATGGTCGTGAACCAGCCGCCGACTAAAATCTTGCCGTCCGCCTGCACGGCGAGCGACCAGACAAGATTGTCCGCGTTCTGGTCGAACGAATCAGCCAGTCCCGTCGTGGGATCGAGCCGGGCGATGCGAGTGCGCGGCTGTCCGCCGATGCTGCTGAAAGCTCCGCCCACCAAAATCTTGCCGTCCGCCTGCAAGGCGATTGACAGGACATTGGCGTCCGCGTGCGGGTTGAACGAATCAGCCAATCCCGTGGTGCGATCGAGCCGGGCAATGTAATTGCGCGCCTGTCCGCCGATGCTGATGAAACTTCCGCCCACCAAGACCTTGCCGTCCGCCTGAAACGCAATCGATTCGACACTATTGTTCGGGTTCGGGTTGAACGAATCAGCCAGGCCGGTCGTGGGATCGAGCCGGGCAATGTAATTGCGCGTCCGGACACCGATGCCGTCGAACATACCGGCCACCAAAATTTTGCCGTCCGTCTGCAACGCAATCGAATAGACATTATTGTTCGCGTTCGGGTCGAACGAATCAGCCAACCCCGTCGCCGGATCGAGCCGGGCGATGCGGTTGCGCGTCTGTCCGCCGATGGAATTCGTTCCGAAAAAAACGCCGCCTGCCAGGATCTTGCCGTCCGCCTGGACCGCGATCGAATGAACACCCGCGCTCGCGTTCGGGTCGAACGAATCAGCCAAGCCGGTCGAGGGATCAAGCCGGGCTATGTGGTTGCGGCTCTGTCCGCCGATGGTTTCGAAGTCGCCGGCCACCAAAATTTTGCCGTCCGCCTGCAACGCAATCGAATAGACATTGTCGTTCGCGTTCGGGTCGAAGGCGGCGTCGAGCGTACCGTCCGGATTCAGGCGCGCAATGTTCTGGCGCGGGACGCCCAAAACGGTGGAAAAAATGCCGCCAATGAGAATCTTGCCATCCGGTTGGACGACGGTAACAGCAACTTTGCTGTTGGGGCCAGTGACATTCGGATCGAAACCGTCCAGAGCAGATTGCGCCGGCAGTTGTGCTGTCAGGAGCAATAACGGCAGAAGCGTTGCCGCCATTGTCACGAATCGGTGAAAGCGAGTTGTCCTTCTGGAAAGCCGCGGCTTCGTGAACCCTCTCGAACCGGATCTTTCCGTAGTCATATTTAGGACGTGTGCGGTTCGGTCTCGCCGTGCCATCGTCGGGGCGAGACGGGATATTTTGTTAATTCAAGTCGTAGGCTTCGACCAACGCCGTACCGGTGGTGTTGTTCAAGCCGCGAACGATGGCGGTGTAATTGCCGGGCGCAAAATCTCGCACAATCGCCGACTCCAAATCGTTCGGTGGCGGGATGCCGGTAGCAAGAATCTCCGCCTCCTGATCGTCCCGCCAGTTGTAATTGACGACGATGACGCCGCCATTGGCGTCATACAGTTCCAGGATTGGATCTCCCAGCGCATTGGGGACACCGACATTCGTCAGGCTGGGACCTATCGCGCGGAATAGCACTCTCGCCGGAGCGCTGCCCACGAGAATGACGCCGCCGATCATCACGTTATCGCCCGTATCGACGAAACCGCGCGTGGAAATGTTACCGAGCTTGGAGTCAGCCGTTTGATCCAGGTCGTACACTTCAAACAAGGCGATGCCGGTTGTGTTGTTTGTCCCCCGGACGACGACGGTGTAAGCCCCGGGATTGATTGTCCCCCAAAGCGCCGACTCCAAATCATTGACTGGCGCCAGCCCGCTGTCGGTGATCTGCTGTCGGGTCAGGGCGTCGTTCCAATTATCATTGGTTCCGAGAACCTCGCCGGAAGGACCGTGAACTTCGATGACGGGATCCGCCAGCGCTCCAGAGAGAGGCAAGGAAGGCCCGAGTCCACGAACAACCACGGTCTTTGGCTCTGTTCCCGTAATGATAAATCCGCCAATCATGACGTTGTCGCCCGTCCCAACGCGAAGGCGCGTGGAGATATTGGCAAGGGTGGCTGGCGCGGATTCAAACGCGCCGATGTCGGCGCCGTCCCCGCCGGGTTCATTGGCGATCGCCGGGAAGTCCACCGGGCGACGAGCGCCCCGTTGATCGGTCGTCGTGCCGCTGGATTCGCCCTGGTCGATGGCCGGGCTGCCCTGGAGGAGCACGTGCGTGAAAGTCGGGCCGCCGTTGTTGCGCAGAGGTCCGAGGCGGGGATCGATGGGCGAGGCCGGAGTGCCGATCTGATCAGAGGTTTGGGCGGAGGAAATGGTCGCGCCGGAATTGTCGCCGACAAGGTTAAATCCTTCCGAGGTGAGTGGTCCTTTCACGTCAGGGCCATCCGCCGACGTGTTCAGGGCAATGATCGCATTTCTGGATCGCTGTTCGCCAAAATTGACTGTGTAAATACCGCCGCCTTCGCTGGCCGAATTGCCCGATATCGTGCTGTTGGTGATGACCGATGGCCCACGGATCGGAAAGTTGAACCCATCGTTAATTCCTCCACCGAGGCTGGCCGAGTTGCCGGAAATGGTGCTGTTAGTGATCACGAAACGCCCTTGGCTAAAAATGCCACCGCCGCCGGACCTGCCGGACCCGTCCCCGGTTGCCGTGTTGCCGGAGATAGTGCTGTTGGTGATCGCCAGCGCGGCACCGCCGAAACCGTAGAAGTAGGGACCAGTAACGTAAATGCCGCCGCCGGTGGTCGAGCTGTTGCCGGAGATTGTGCTGTCAATGACATTCACCGCTAACAGAGTGCCATGCATGCCGCCGCAATAGAGGCCGCCACCGTTCGGCGCGCTGTTGCCGGAGATAACGCAGCGGGAGATCGTCAACGTCCGGGCAATACTTACGATGCCTCCACCAAGTTCAGGATCGTTTCCATTGGAAATCGTCAGGCCGGCGATCGTGATGGAACCAGGTTCGGTGGAGGGCATGGCAGCCCTGAAAATGCGGAAGGCGGGGGTGCCACTTGCCGTGCTCCGCTGAACCGCCAGAAGATTCGCGCCTGGGCCATTAATGGTGAGATTCTTGTCTATCAGAAGTTCGCCGCTGGTGAGGGTAATCGCCTGTCCATTGAGCGCGGCATCGAACTGAATCGTGTCCCCGTCGCTGGCCGCGGCGATGGTATCGCGCAGCGAGCCCGCGCCGCTGTCAGCGGTGTTGGTCACAAAAAGGGTGGCCGCGTGGGCGCTTTGGATACTGGCTGTCGCCGCGAAAAGCAGCGTGATAATTGCCACCGGAGCAGCGAGGGAGGCGAGGAATCGGCGCATAATTGTATTCTTTCCCCAATCCATCACGGCGTTCAGACTATCGACTGAGCCACGGGGTTTACCTTTTTACGTCTTGAGTGTCGTAAACACAAGCGACATCTGCTCCCCCGGAGGAAGCGGGCCTTGACCTGAGAGGGCGAGTAGCGGCGAAGATGGCCGAACGGCTCGACGGAGTCTCGCCCTACCGAGGCTCGACAGAGTCTCGCCCTACCATTGCGGAAAGACGGGATGACTTGCTAATTCAACCCGTAGACCTCGATTAGTCCCACACCGATGGTGTTGTTCGAACCGCGGACGCTGTTGGGAGGTGTAATGAGGACTCCGCGGCCATTGGCCGCGATTGACAAAGTCCACGGCTTTCGGCAAACCGGCCACGTGAGAGTGAGACTCGCCTTGTTCGCCATCGCCCTGTTGGCGGCCTCCTCCAGCCCAACACGCGGCGAGTCCGAGATCGTCGTCGCGATCCGTTATCTCCAGGCCGAAGGCGAAAGCCACGCCCCCCTCTTTCTCTACGGCGAAGACGGAACGCTGGTCCGGCAGTTGACGAAAGGAGAAACAGGCCAGGATTTGGATCCAATGTTCGCGCCTGACGGCGAAACGCTCGTCTTCACGCGCGAAATCAGCGCGAACAAGTTCGAGTTTTGGAGCATTCAGCCGAGCGGAGCCGGCCTTACTCGTCTGGAGGCGGCGCCGGAATGGTATGCCGAGGCGACGAGCGCGCCGTTCTTTGACTGGCCCGATCCCGGTTCGGGCGACAATGAAGATGCGACGCCTTTCGGGAACCGTGGTCCTCGCTTTCGCGCGCCCGATGGTTCGGTGGAGCTGATTCTGCGCGAAATCAAGCAGGACGAAGACGACTCGATCAATGGGCCGGGCCACGGAAAGCATTATCTCCTGCACGATTTGAAGTCGGGAAAGCAGATCGAATTCTGGAAGCTCCCCGGCTTTGAAGGCGCGGTGGAGCAGCTCCAGTTGAAGGGGAGAGACGCTCGTTTTCTGATCGAGCCGCCGCTCCGGCTCGCCTTTTTCGGAGTGCACCTGAACAGCACCGACGGCGATACGGATTACGCCCTCGACCTGACGAATCGGCGCTTTGTCCGGCTGTCGCCGAATTGGGCGGCGCCCATTCCATTGCCCGGCGAGCCCGCGTTCCTGGCCATGGCCTATGTGCGTTACGTCCCCGTTCCCGGCAGCGCCAGGACCGCGAATTGCAGCTATCTGGAACGCTGGGACGCAAGCTTGACGAAGGTGCGTTATGCCCGGGAAGGAGCAGCGGCAGTTTGTTACGGAGCTTCCATCTTTCGGCCGGGAAAAACACCGGCCACCATCACGATCCGTAAGAGCGGCGACTGACCAGCCGCTCCCGTTCTCATCGCGCGCATTACTCAATGGAAAGGGCAATTCACCTCACGCGCGCCAGTCCCCCTGCGGCCCACGGGTTTTTCTCCGGCCCCGCCATCGTGTGGTCGCTGGCGATGGTGAAGCTCCTCTTTCATCTGCTCACCGCCGGCCGTTACGGGATCTTTCGCGACGAGTTGTATTATCTCGCCTGCTCCGAGCATCTGGACTTCGGTTACGTCGATCAACCGCCGCTGATTGCCCTCATCACCTGGATTGCGCGCCATCTTTTCGGCGAATCGCTCATCGGGTTGCGATTGGTGCCCGCGCTCGCGGGCGCCGCGACGGTTTGGTTAAGCGGAAAACTGGCGCGGGAAATGGGGGGCCGCGTTTTTGCCCAGGGACTGGCCGCGCTCGCGGTCATCGCCGCTCCCATTTTCCTTTTGATGCACCATTGGATGACGATGAATGCATTCGAGCCGCTCATCTGGCTCGGGTGCGCCTGGTGCATTGTCCGGGCCATCAATCAGGGCGACCCGCGCTCTTGGCTCTGGTTCGGTCTCCTCATCGGACTGGGGATGGAAAACAAATATAGCACGGCCTTTTTCGCCCTGGCCGTTTTCGTCTCGTTGTTCCTCACACCTCAGCGGCGTTTTCTCTCGAACGCCTGGATCTGGATCGGCGCCCTTTGCTCGCTCCTGATTTTCCTCCCGAACCTGATCTGGCTCGTCCGCCACGATTTTCCCTTCCTCGAGTTGATGCACAATATTCGCGGGAGCGGGCGCGATGTCGTGCGCGGCCCGGTCGCCTTCATCGCCGATCAAGCGATGCTGATGAATCCGGTCTTGTTCCCGCTCTGGCTCGGCGGGCTTTTCTGGCTGTTCCTGAATCGAAATGGAAGCCGCTACCGCATCCTGGCCTGGACCTACGCGCTGATGCTGGTCGCCTTTATCGCGTTGAAAGGCAAAAATTACTACCTCGCCGCCGCCTATCCGATGCTTCTTGCGGGCGGCGCGGTGGCGCTTGAAAACATCACCCGCGAAAGGGGCCGTTGGAGTCGCGGCGTTTATGTTGGCTTGATCGTGACGGCGACTTGCTTAATTGCGCCAACGGTGGCGCCGATTCTGCCCGTCGAGATTTATGTCCGTTACCAGAAAGCGATCGGCCTGGAGCCGCCCAAGGCTGAAAACCAACCGACAGGTCCCTTGCCGCAACATTTCGCCGATGAGTTTGGGTGGGAGGAAATGGCCCTGGAAGTGGCGCGAGTTTATCACGACCTTCCGCCGGAGCAACGGGCGGCGACCGCCATCTTTGCCAACAGTTACGGCCAGGCCGGAGCGATCGATTTCTTTGGGAAAAAGTACGGCTTGCCCAAAGCGATCAGCAATCATCAAAGCTACTGGCTTTGGGGGCCGCGAGGCTTTACCGGCGGGAGTGTGATCGTGCTCGGCAGCGACGGCAGTGGCGACCGCGAACACTTCGCCAGCGTGGAAGCAGTCGGACGGACCTACCATCCATACTCGCGGCGCGACGAGCACTTCGAAGTCTTCCTGTGCCGCGACCTGAACACGACTTTGCCGGCGCTTTGGCCAAAGACGAAAAAATGGGATTGAAGCGGTGGATCGAGCGCTCCGCGCTCGATGGCAAAAGTGCCGGCGAAGCCGGGAAAATAGGAGCATCGCGCGCGGAGCGCACGATCCACCGAGGTGCATGCGCGCCCAACCGGCGCTAACAGTGCAACGTGGAAAGCACCACCGGCATCCTCCTTCGAAAGCGCAAACTGAGCGACACCAGTCTCATCGTCTCGTGGTGCACCGAGTCTTTAGGCTGCATTCAAACCGTGGCGCGGGGCGCCCGGCGCGCGAAGAGTCCGTTTGCCGGAAAACTCGATCTATTCTTCGAGGCGGAAATCCAGATCGCGCGCAGCAGGAAATCGGACCTCCACACCCTCACGGAAGTCGCGCTCAAGAACCCGTTTGGCGGCATCCGGGAAAATTTTCACCGGACGCAGGCCGCCTCTTATTTCGTCGAGTTAATCGAGATCTGCACCGAGTCCGACCACCACGAGCCGGAACTCTTCGCGCTGCTCCGGCGTGCCTTTACCTATCTGAGTTCGAACGATCCGAATCTCCGCGCCGTGCTCCATTTCGAAACCGAGCTGGCACGCATCGCCGGTGTGCACGACACCAAAACGATCAAGAGCAATCCAGCGTTGGCGCTCGCGAATCTCTTCGGCCGGCTGCCGAGTTCCCGTGAGAGCTTGCGCAAGGCGCTGTCCCCGTGAGGTCGAAGCGACCCCTGAGCCGGCCCGAACGCACGTCCGGAACGAGGAACCGGTCGCGCCGGTCGCGAAGCTTTCCTTGTCATTCCGAGCGTAGTCGAGGAATCTGTGGCTGTTGCTTCTGCGTGCTCAAGTGCCGATCAATTTAGAATGAGAGATTCCTCGACTGCGCTCGGAATGACAAAGGTTGCCTCCACCTCGAGAAACTCAGGACCTCCTCGAACGGCTTGGACTGTTTGGGTAATACTCGCCTGCGGTCTTTTCGCCGCCTGGCCTTCTGCCGCGTTCGGGAACGAAAGCTACAAATTCGATCAGACGCGTTCGACCATCGCCTTCAAGGTCCGGCACCTCCTCGGGACCGCCAAAGGCAAGTTCGCGAAATTCAGCGGAACCATCGAGGTCGACCGCGAGCACCCGGAAAAATCTTCGGTCGTGGCCACGATTCAGACGGCGAGCATCGATACCGCGAATGCGAAACGGGACGAACATCTGCGCACCGCGGATTTCTTCAGCGTGCGCCAATATCGGGAAATCACCTTTAAGAGCCGGCGGGTGACACAAACAGGGCCGAATGCGGGAGAGATCGCCGGCGATCTGACGATGCATGGTGTGACGCGCCCGATAACACTAAACGTTCAACTGCTCGGCGATGCCAAGTCAGCCGCCGACACGCCAACGACCCGTTGGCGCGTGACCACGGCGCCGCTCAAACGCAGCGACTTCGGAATAGGAAAAGGCGCCGGCGGCGAATGGATGATCGGCAACGACGTTGCCGTCGAGATCGAAATCGAAGCCGCGCGCGCGAGATGATGGGAAGCGTCTGAGTCAGTGCTTCGTTGGAGGGACGGCCGCCGTGGCGTCCCTAACGCTTGGACGACGGCGCCCGTCCCTCCAACGGGAGCTCCGGGTGGAGATGACGCTTCGTAAAGAAGAAAACCCCGATCACCGGCAAAGTCGCGACCAGCGAAGCGCCCATCATTAGGCCGACGTTTCGGGTCGGGGCCAGGCCGCCCTGCCAGACGGGTAGTAACAAGGCGAGCGCCTGGGTCAGGAACCCTCCGTCAAAAACGACGAGTGGCGTCGCCAGAAGAACCGACGTTCCCATCAGAGTCAAAAAACCGATTGAGCAAAGCTCGCGCCTTACCAGTGGCAAAAGGACATGCCAGTAGGTTCCGAACCACCCGGCGCCATCCAGTCGCGCGGAATCTTCCAGTTGCCGCGGAATCCCTTTCACGGCCTGGGAGAGGATGATGACGCTGAATGCCGAGATCAGCCAGTTACAAAACGACAGTGAGTAGGAGACGAGACCGGCCTTGCTTGAAGAGCGGACAATCAGGGTAGGCACGATCCAGAATAGTCCCGCTATAAATAAAACCGCGAGCACAGCAATAACGCCGCGTCCGCGCCAACTGAATCGGACAAGCGCAAAGGCCAGAAAAGAATAGACCACCAGCATTCCGATAAGGTTGGCGGTGAGGGCGAGCAGGTAAATCATTGGAGTTGGCTTTCGCCCAAAGTGCAGCGATTAATTCTCTGCCTATTAGCCGGATGACACGACATTTCAAACCGCGGGTCCAACCCAGCTGAATGAATACCCGTTTCGATGTGCAGACGATGGCCCTTATCCTCGCCTGGCTCGGGACCGGTTGTTGGATGGTGTGCTTTTGGTGGATGCATCGTCTCTCAGGCCGCCAGCAAGCGATGTTGGAGGAATTGCAGGAGGTGGCCAAGCGGATAGAGGCATTTTCGAAGGCCGAGCATGACATGCTCCAGGAAGTCCATCCCAAGGTTGAGAAGATAAAAGAGGACGTCAAAGACGTGGCTGTCGCGGTTTCGGCCGAAGATTCATCGAGGAACGCTGTCCGCCAATGAGATGGCGGGCATTCCGTTCGCCAAATTCGGCTAGATGGGACGTGCGGAAGCGTGTCCCTCCGAGATTGTAGCCGGCCATGCAAATCGATCCGCTGGGAGATTCGGCGTTGATTGTTCGCGTGGTCGATGATTTCGCGCGTAATCCCGACGCCTCTTTGAACACGGTCCTCGCGGCCCTTCGCGTGCTCGAGGCGGCGGCGATTCCAGGCGTGACCGAGTTGGCGCCCGCTTACTCTACGGTCGGCGTTTTTTTTGATCCGGCCAGGATCGCGGCGCCGGGATCTGATCCCACCGATTGGCTCAGGACCAGAATCGAGAGCGTGCTCAAGGTTCCTTTCGCGGAAGGCGAAAGCGGGATCGAAGCCCCGCTCGTTGAGATCCCGGTTTGCTACGATCGCGAGTTTGCGCCGGATCTTGATGACGTCGCAAGAGTTGCCGGCCTGGCTGGGGCCGAAGTGATCCACCGGCATTCGAAGGCGGCGTATCGCGTTAGTTGCGTGGGATTCATCGCCGGGTTTCCATTCCTGAGCGGGCTGCCCTCGGAACTCGCGACGCCGCGCCGGGCGGCTCCACGCAAGGAAGTTCCCGCGGGCTCGGTCGGGATCGGCGGCGCGCAAACGGGCATCTACCCGCGAAGTTCGCCCGGCGGCTGGAATTTGATCGGCCGCACGCCGCTTCGCCTTTTCGACGTTCAACGCGACCCCCCAACGATTCTGCAAGCAGGCGATCGCGTGCATTTTCGGCAAATTTCACGCGAGGAATTTAACGCCTTTTCCCAGTGAAGGTTTCCGTCCGTTCAGCCGGCTTTCTTACTTCCGTGCAGGACTTGGGGCGCACCGGCTTTCGTCGGTCCGGGATTTCAATCGGCGGGGCATTGGATTCTCATGCGATGCGGGTCGCGAATGCGCTCGTTGGCAACGAAGATTCAGCCGCGGGGCTGGAGGCCACACTAGGAAACTTGCGCCTCCGCTTTGACGATCAACGCGTCGTAGCGTGGTGCGGTGGAGCATTTGCCGTTCGCCTCGGCGACGAAAATCTACCGCCGGGCCACGCCGGACTCGTCGCCGGGGGCGAAGAGCTGGTCATGACCGCGCCGGGAACGGGCGCGCGGGCGTGGCTCGCGATTTCCGGGGGCATCGATGTTCCGCCAGTTCTTGGCAGTCGTTCCACGGATTTGCGCGGGAATTTTGGCGGCCATGAAGGGCGGGCGCTGCGTGATGGCGACACGCTGCCGCTCGGCGCCAAGGAGCGGCGGTTTGAAACCGCCGTTTTGATTGGCCGGCGGTTGCAAACCGCTCCTTGGATTTCTGAATGGAGTGCGCCCGCTCCATGGGCGGCGACGGCGCACCGTGATCGTTTTCTGCGCGTCGTTCGGGGCCTGGACTGGGCGCGCTTCACCTCAGCAGCACAAGGTGCATTGTTCGGCGCGCCCTTTACCGTGTCATTTGATTCCGATCGCATGGGCGTCCGTCTCGCGGGTTTGAAGCTGGATCGGGTCGATTCGACCGATCTGCTTTCAGAAGCTGTAACGCCCGGCACGTTGCAAGTGCCACCAAACGGAGAGCCGATTCTCTTGCTCGGTGATTGCCAAACCATCGGTGGTTATCCGAAAATCGCTCACGTGATCACGGTGGACCTGCCCATGGCCGCGCAACTTTGGCCCGGCGATCCTGTTCGCTTCCGCGAAGTCTCGCTGGCCGAGGCGCAGGAGCTCGTGCGCGAACGCGAAGAGGCTTTCGCGCGTTTCCGGATTGGCATCGACCTCCAGTGGGACTGAAGATGCGCGTCGATCTCAATGCCGATCTCGGGGAAGGCGCCGGCCACGATGACGAGCTGCTGGAGCTGGTAAGTTCGGCCAGCATCGCGTGCGGATTTCATGCCGGCGATCCGGTTTCGATCCTCGCCTCGATTCGCGCGGCCCGTGCGCGTGGCGTGGCGGTAGGAGCGCACCCAAGTTTCGCGGATCGGGAAAATTTTGGCCGAAAAGAGATCGCGCTTCCGGCGGTAGAAGTTTTCGCCCTCGTTGCCTATCAGCTGGGCGCCTTCCGCGCGCTGGCGACCGCGGCCGGCACGCGGGTAAGTCATGTGAAAGCGCACGGCGCGCTTTACAACATGGCGGTGCACGATGAGAAGCTCGCGGAAGCGATCGCGCACGCCGTCCTGGCGGTTGATTCATCGTTGCTCTTTTTCGCGCCCGGCGAAAGTGTGCTCGAGCGCGCCGGTCAATCGGCGAAGCTGCGCGTCGTGCGGGAAGTTTTTGCCGATAGGAATTACCTCGCGGACGGGTCGCTCGTCCCGCGGACACGGCCCGACGCCTTGCTCCACGACCCGGAAGAAGCCGCGGTGAGAGTGCTCCGAATGTTGCGCGAAGGCGTGGTTCGTTCGGTCGATGGGAAGGATGTCGAAGTCCGCGCGGAGACGATTTGCGTTCACGGCGATACGCCCGGCGCCGCCGCCTTTGTTCGAGCGCTGCGCGCGAGCCTGGAAAACAACGGCGTGTCGATTCAAGCGCCTCAGCCAACCCCATGAATATTTTCGTTGGTAGGGCGAGACTCCGTTTCGTTGGTAGGGCGAGACTCTGTCGAGCCGGCGGATCGCTTCGCCACGTCAGGCTCAACAGGGTCTCGCCCTACCAGACTAGCGCGGGAACATTTACAAAAAAACTCCATGCCAGAGCCTGAACAGTCGCCCGGCAAAAATCACCGATTAGTCCGCGGCCTCGGGCCGCTCGACGCAACCATGATCGTCGTCGGCTCGATGATTGGCTCCGGCATCTTTATTACCTCGGCTGAATCCACGCGACTGACCGGCGCGCCCGGATGGCTGGTGCTCGCCTGGGCGCTGGCCGGCTTGATGACGATCACGGGCGCGCTCTGCTGCTCCGAGTTGGCCGCCATGATGCCGCGCGCAGGCGGAGTCTACGTTTTCCTTCGCGAAGCTTACGGGCCGCTGCTCGGTTTTCTTTTCGGCTGGGCGCTTTTTCTGATCATCCAAACTGGAACGATCGCCGCGGTCGCGATCGCCTTCGCGAAATTTGTGGGCGTCTTCGCGCCGGCGATCGCCACGGATCATTATCTCATCAGTCCGATCCACCTCGAGGGCGGCTACGCCATCAGTTTGTCGACCGAACAACTCGTGGCCGTCGCGCTGATCCTGTTGCTCACCTGGACAAACACGCGCGGTCTCGAAACGGGCAAGATCGTCCAGAACACATTTACCTTCGCGAAAACAGCCGCTCTGCTCGCTCTCATTGTCATTGGCCTCTCGTTAGGTTGGAAGGCCGAGAGCGCGGCGCTTTCAGCCGATTGGTGGGATTCGTGGAAAAACGGCTGGAGCCCGCAGACAGCGCAACCGGGCTTCACCCTCGTCGGCGGACTCGCGCTCGCCATGCTTTTGGGCAAAGCCATGGTGGGCCCTCTTTTCGCGCAAACGGCCTGGACGAACGTGACCTTCATCGGAAGTGAGGTCCGCGACCCCGGCCGAAATCTCTCTCGCGCGCTTCTGGCCGGCTGCGGACTGGTCGTCGTCCTCTACATCCTCGCGAACCTTGCTTACGTCGCGGCCCTGCCGCTTGATGGGATCCAGCACGCGCCTCAAAATCGTGTGGCGGTGGCCGCGATGAATTCAATTTTCGGAAGGCCCGGCGCGCTGGCCATGGCCGCGGCGATAATGATTTCCACCTTCGGCTGCAACAATGGGCTCATTCTGGCCGGCGCGCGCGTTTACTACGCCATGGCGCGCGACCGTTTATTTTTCCGCCGGATCGGAACGATCAACGCGCGAAATGTTCCAGCCGCCGCATTGGTCGCGCAGGGTATCTGGGCCGCGTTTCTCACCCTTCCGCGGACGGTGACCATCAACCCGACTACTGGCGCCGTTAGCTATGGCAACGTCTATACGCAATTATTGGAATACATCGTCTCGGCAGACCTTGTCTTCTACATCCTTCTCGTCGTCGCGGTCATGGTTCTCCGGAAGAAAAAGCCGGACGCGGAGCGCCCCTATCGAACCTGGGGATATCCAATCGTCCCACTCGTTTCCGCTGTCCTTGCCGCTCTCTTAATCGTCGATCTGGCCTATCTCGCGCCGACGACTTCCGGAATTGGATACCTCCTGGTCCTGACTGGCATTCCGGTTTATTTCGTGTGGCGTCGAGGATTTTCCGCCGATCGCAGCGCATAGGCGCGGTGTATCTCTACGCAGGAACACTTCATCAACGTAACCGGGCTGAAAGGATCGAATGATCGCGCCTCGTTCCCAAGTTGCACTTGGGAACGTGCCTGTCTCCGAAGCTGCGCTTCGAGCTTGACATGGCGCCGCGTTGCGAAGAGGCCTGGCGATAGCTGAGGCAGTTCAACTGCCATAAGAAATGCGTTCCCAAGTGCAACTTGGGAACGAGGGGCGCTTGGGAACGAGGGCCGAACTTGGGAACGAGGGAAATTTGGGAACGAGCGCCGAAGTAGAGCAGATCGAGCGGCCCCGACTCCGGATCGTCATGGCCGTAGGCGAGCCAGAGCGCGATGGGCGCGAGCCAGAGCGCGCTCAACATCCAGAAGCCGTCCCAAACCGGCCCCCGCACCCAGGGCGATCGCGCTCCTGGCAAACCTCGGGCCGCCGCGACGCGGGCAATTTCAATCGCTCCGGAAGCAGTGCAAGTGGGACTCATTGGAAGACGCGTGCCGTCGCACTGACGGCGCGCCTGGAGCAAAGGATACGGAATTTCTCCCGACGGCGTTTATTGGACCAAGGTCCCATATCTCGTGTCGCAATGTTCCCGCCTAATTGGCCCATGAACAGGACAATTCGGGTCGCGATCGCCGTTTGGATTTCAGCCGCTTCCTTCAGCGGCGCGGCTACGATCCCGGCGGGCACGCCGCTGGTGGCACGCATACTCGAGCCGATCTCAAGTCACGAGCGAGTGGGGACGCCTTTCAAAGCCGAGCTCGAACAAGACGTCGTCATCAAGGGAAAGGTCGTGTTGCGCGCGGGAACGCCGGTCACCGGAGTGGTCGAGACCTCGCTCGGGAGCCGGCCGTCCTAGGCCGCACTGACAGTGAATTTGAAGGCAATCTCGATCAACGGACGAAGCCTCCCGGTTCAAACAACCGGCGCTTACCGGCTCGACCGGTTCAAGACCAAGCGGGGCGTTTCCGTCTCCGGCCGCGAGTGGAACTTTCCTTACCGGACCCGCATCGCTTTTCAGCTTGCCCAGCCGATCAACTCTTAAGCCCGCTCAATCGGCGAGGATGGTAAAATCGCGGCTCGCTTTGCGCACGGTTTGTCTATTCTCTGGACAACGCTTGGCCAGCAGCTTGATCGGATGAAATTCCAGGCAACATCAAATCCGCTGTTCCGGTTCATCGTTTGAATCAACCACGTCTGAGCTGACTCCATTGTCTTGTTTGTTGACGGGCCTGAGCTCGTCGAGCAATGCCGGTGGAATTGGAGGTGGAGCAGCTGCTTGTCGAATTGGAGTGGCGGCGATATTTGGGGGAGGGCCAATCATAGTTTGAGGAAATTCGCGTTGCGCTAATCCTTGCTGGATTCCGACGGTGATAATTTCCTTTGTCTTCTCAGCCTTGGCCTGAAACAACCACACGATGCCCCAAATCATGAGCGGTAGTCCGGCAAGAGCCATTGGAATCCCGAGACAAGCGCCAATCAAAGTGAAGGAAATTGCTACTCCAATAACGAAGAGGAAAGCGCCCACGATTTCGAGGGTAAGTCCATAGCTGAATTTCTGATTACTAGTCATGTTCAGTTAGAGTAATTCGTCTTTTTATCGTGGAACTATCCGCGTAACCAGCCAGAAGGCGGACTCACTCATCGGCACCTGAGGAAGCGATGGTGCGCCAGCGTGCAGAAGTGCAGATCGCATTTCGGGGGGCCATGCCGCGAAGGTATTATTTCGGAGACGCGATAAGCAAGCAGAATGGAAAATCCTTTAGTTCGCTTCTCAATGTCCCGCGAGGCGCTTGATCCGGTGATCTCCCAAGCTTTGGGCGGCCACACTTTTCCGGACAAACGTCGTGAGGTAGGCGGTAATTCGCCGTTCCAGAGAACAGTCTAACAGGAGGAAACGGAGGACGCAGAGATTCAAAACCGCACTCAACTCTGTTCTCGCTGTTTGCTCCTGTAAAGGGTCCGATGCGGAGTCCCGCAACGTGAGCGCGTTCAATCAGCCAGGATGGTAAAATCGCGGCTCGCTTTGCGCACGGCGGGTTGATCGGTGACGATGAGCGTCGCGCCGGGCGTGAGGGTGTCGTAAACCTTTCCGGCAAATTCCGGCGAGATGCGCACGCGTTTGGCGAGCGCGGCGACGTCGGCACTGCGGCTCGCCGCATCGCTCTGCACGCTCATCCAGATGCGCGCCGGACGTCCTGGAACCAGGACGCTGTTCGCCGCGCTCACGCCTTCGAGCAGGGTGAAGACGTGTCCCCCAAGCCGCCCGTTCACTTCGATGGCCGCGCGGCCGATCGGCTCGCCGTTGCGATAAACATAGATCGTCCGATCCGCCGCGCTCACGAGCATGGTGATCGGGCCGCTCGTGCTGCGCTCCGGGTTCCATCGGTATTCGCCGCTCCCGAGCGGCTTGAGCATCTCAGGCGTGAAATCCTTCGGCGCCAGGATCACGCCGGGGTCCGCCGCGAAGCGCGGCTGCGTTTTCACGTCATCGCCAATCACCACCGTACCGCCGCTTCCGGTGATCCCGAAGAGCAGGGTCGAGAAATCATACGGCATCCGGATGCAGCCATGGCTGGCGGGATACCCGGGCAGATTGCCCGAGTGCATGGCGATGCCGCTCCAGGTCAGCCGCTGCATGTTCGGCATCGGCGCGTTGTCGTATTTTTTCGAGCGATGGGTCTGCTTTTTTTCGAGAATGGTGAAGACGCCCGTCGGAGTTTTGTTGGTCTTCGTTCCCGAGCTGATCGAAGTCCGCCCGACGAGAATGCCGTTGCGATAAACGTGCATCGTTTGCAGCGGCAGGCTCACGAGCAACACCACCGGACCAGCCGGCGAAACTCGAGGATTCCACCAATACTCGCCCGGTTTGAGCGGGCCGGTCGGCTTGCCGGTGGCCGAGCCTTTGGTGTGGAAGGACGGCTGGGGCATCGGGGCGGCGGACGCCGATTGCGCGATGAGTGTGGCGAGTGCGATGGCGGCGGCGATGAGGAGGAATTTCGATTTCATGTGAGTTCGCATCGGAGTTCCCCCTGCATATACGCCGCGATGATTAAGTCCATAACGATCCAACTCTGTGTGTCTCTCTGTTCGTCGAATATAGGACCTTAGGCCTATTGTTCTGTTCCCGGCGCTTTGAATGACCTGATGATGCTTACAGCATGCCGTCATTGACGGATAGTCCCGCGTGCGGCTCACTTTCAGCGAGACCTCGGTCTTCACGCGCCAGCTCACTGGGTGCTGTCGGATGATGATCTGAACGCTTTGCAATGGGCGCTGATGGCGCGACCTGATCGGACAACCTAATCCGCGGCTCTGGCGGACTGCGAAAAATTCGATGGGCTGGTTCCGGGCGTGGGAAGCGCGGCGGCTTGCGCATCATCTACTATTGGCACGTTCCCGGCAGCACCATCCTCTTTCTCCTGGCCTGTCCGAAGAGCGAACAGGACGACCACCCCCGCGCAACTCAAGATTTTGAAATCCATCATTGAAAGCAAATACCCATGAAAGACGAACTATTCCAAGAACTCGCCGCCAGCCTCAAGGAAGGCGGCGCCATCCTGCGCGGGAAAAAGAAGGCCACCCGCAAAACCACGCTGCCCTGGCTCGAAGCCCGCGTGGTCCGCGAAAAACTCGGCCTGAGCCAGAGCCAATTCGCCGCGCTCATCGGCATCAGCCCGCGCACGCTGCAAAACTGGGAGCAAGGTCATCGCTGCCCCGAAGGCACCGCGCGTGCCCTTCTCCGCATCGCCGAGCGGAATGCGAAAGCCGTGTTGGAAGCGCTGCATGCGTGAAATCGTAATCATGAATGAAGAGAGCATCAGGGCCTGGAAAACCTTGTTCCACCGGCCAGCCGAACGCATTCCGGGCCTTTTGAAATTCTCGAAATCCGCACTGTTCCACGACGTCTACATCACACTTTGCAAAGTATGCCGACGGCTTATTTGAGGGCTAAATGCGCTAAGACGCGACCGAATGGATTCGCCTGATTTGCAATCGTATAAACTCCAATCTCACTCTTCACAAAGTCCCTGGCTTCCAATTTCGAGAGATGCCGGAGCAACGCGCGCCGGGAGATGCCCGTCACCGCCTGGACCTTGTCGAAGGAATCCGCGCCGTTCTTCACGGCACGGAAAACGTCTAACCGCCGCGGATGAGTGAACGCCGTGGCCATTCTGAAAAGCGTTTCGACTGGCTTTGCTTTTCGCCGAAACACGAGCCGCAACGCGGTGACGATCTCCCGGGCGGGATCGTCAGCCGTGGCGCTAGGCGGACGGTATTCCACCCGACGGCCAACCCGTCGGCAGGTCAACAACCCGCGCGCCTCCAGCGCCCGCAAATACTGGCTGGCAGCGGGCAGAGACAACTTCAGGTGCTCGGCCGCAGCGGAGACGGTCTGACCTGGTCGCCGGATCGCCAGAGCGAAGATTTGCAGGCGTTTGCGGTTAGCGAGAACGCGGCAGGTGCGCCAAAGGGTAGGCTGATGAGACGGCCTCACAGTTCTTTATACGCACACTTTGCAAAGTGCGCCACCTGGAGCTGCGCAGGCGGCGCTCCCCCGACTCAGTTGCAGCCACTCCTGATTAAGCGCCAGATCCAGGCTGCGCACGAGTGTCTCGAGCCGATCGGGAGAAATTCTCACGCCGCTTCCATCCTCTTCGCGGAGGTTGCTGGCAAGTCCACGCTGCACGGATTACGGTGTCTTCACGCCGCGGCTTAGAATTCCCCTTTCATCGCCCCGGTCCTGCGATGGCTTTCGACTGAAAGAATTTCGCCCAACCGCCCTGCTCGCGACGCCACCAAAGCATGGCGACGAGCGCGCCGAGGGCGTAGGCGAGCACGTCGAGCGGATCGCCGGTGCCGCGATGGAGCAGGCGACTGCCAATGACTTCAACGAGGACCGCCCAGCCCGCCAGATGGAAGAAAACCTCGACCGCGGTCGGCGGGCCATCGTGCTGGCGAAGGCCGAACGCGCGATGCACCGCGAGCAGGATCGGCAGCGCACAGGGGATGAGCAGGAGATCGTTGAACCAATTGTGGAAAAATCCGCCGGCCACATGCGGCTTGATCAGGAAGCGGTTCATGGCGTAGAGCGCGCAGCAGCCGAGGAAAAGCGGATCGCGCAGACCGGAGAAGTTTTTCGTTAGAGCGTCCACAAGATGATGATGAGGCCGGAGGCGACCCCGAGGGCGAGTTTGAGCAGGAGAATCATAATGTCAGGTAGCTCCCCCACAGATCGCTGTGCAGAAGGCCCCAATCCCAGGTGCGGCGTTCGCGCAGGATGAAGCCATGCCGCGCCAGCAAGGCGTCGGGCGGCGTGAGATGCGTGGCGGACAACCGCGCGACGCGGCGAAAGAAGAAGTAGAGCGACTGAATGACGGCGCGCGCACGCCATTTCGCTAGACCGGAAGCCGGTTCGCGAAAGTCCGCGACGAGCCAGCGGGCCTCCGGGGCCGCCGAAGCGGCCAGCCGGGCGATGATCGCGGCCAGTTGATCGGCGCGGAAACAATCGAGGAAGAAATGCGTGACCAGCAGATCGAAGCGGCGATGCGGGAGCGTGCACGCGAGGATGTTAGCCTGGAGAAACTCGACGCGGCGTGCGTCCAGGCCGTTTGCCGCCAGTCGCGCTCGGGCGAGCCGGAGCATCGCTGCGCTCGCCTCCACGCAAGTAACCTGCGCCTCCGGATGCGCGCGGAGAAAATCGACCAGAAAGCGCCCATTCCCCTCGCCCACGATGAGGACGTGGCGGGGAGACTGCATTTCGCCGAGAAAGGCCGTGCGGCAACGCTGGAGCAGCGGACCGGCGCAAAGCATTTCGAGCCAGCGATAATGCGGAGCAATGCGGTCGAAATTCATTAGTGCACGTCGTTCGCCTGATTCGAAAGCACACCGTCGCGGCGCAAGATCGCGTCGTAGGTGGCGGTCTTATAAAGTTCGCCCAGCGTCGGGTAATTGAAACAGCCGCGGTTAAAAACGCTCGTGCCCACTCCGGCCAGCATGGCGATGAGACCTATGTGGACGACTTCGGTGGCCTGTTCGCCGACCACATGCACGCCCAGCAGACGCATGTCCTCGCGGCGAAAGAGCAGCTTTAGCAGACCGTGCTCGTCGCCAATGATCTGGCCGCGCGGATTGTCGGCATACCGGGCGCGACCGATCACGTAGGGAATGTTTTTCTCCTTTAGAGATTCCTCTGTCTCCCCGGCCATGCTCGCTTCCGGAATGGTGTAAATGCCCGTGGGGAGAATGGGCGCAGCCGATTCCTTCTGCCGGATATCGAACGCAGCACAGGCCGCTAATCGCGCCTGCTCCATCCCGGTGGCCGCGAGCGCCGGCGCACCGACGACATCTCCCGCGGCGAAAATGTGCCGAACTTCCGTCCGGCCCTGCGCATCCACTTTGATGAGGCCGCGCTTGCCAGGCGTGAGACCCGCTGCGGCAAGATTCAGATCGGCCGTGTTGCTTTGCCGGCCGGCCGCCACCAACACGTCTGTCACCGCCAGCGTTGCGCCGGAGGTAAGAGTGAGGGTCACGTTGCCGGCCGGCGCCGCCTCGCAGCGCGTCACTTTTTCTTTCCAAACGAAATGAACGCCCGCCGCCACCATCGCGCGTTCGATAGCCTGGGAGATTTCGCGATCGAGAAATCCGAGCAGCGAATCGCGTCCGTCGATCAGATGCACTTCCACCCCAAGCGCGGCAAAAGTGCAGGCATACTCCGCGCCGATCACGCCCGCGCCCACGACCGCGAGGGTCTTGGGCAACGCCCCAATCTCGAGGATTTCGTCGGAATCGTGCACGCGTGGATGCTCGAACGGAAACTCCGGCGGACGCACGGGCGACGAACCGGTGGCGATCAGGATCTTGTCCCCGCGCAGGAACAAATCCGGCCCGACGCGCACGGTGTTGGGATCGACAAAACTGGCCGCGCCGTGGAAGGTCTGGACCCTATTGGTTTGCAGTTGCTCTTCCCGCCGCCGGCGCTCCCGCGCCGCGACGTTCACCTGGTGGCGCATGAAATCCGCGATGGTCGCCTCGCGCCTAAGCGAGAGATCCACGCCGAAGAGCTTGCGCGACCGCACGCCGGAAAGGGCCAGCGCTGTCTCGCGCAACGTCTTGCTCGGGATCGTGCCGGTATTGATGCCAGCCCCGCCGACCTCGCGAAGTTTTTCCACCAGCGCGACGCGCTTGCCAAAAATCCCCGCCGTATTCGCTCCGCAGATTCCCGCCGGCCCGCCGCCGATTACCACCAAATCGTAGTCTTGAGCGGGCATTGGTATGCGCGAGGTCTAGTACAGAGCACCACTAAATTTAACCGCAGCGCGTTTGGCAATCGGGGGAGCGCACGCGCCTCGCGTGCTGGTTGCGGCGCCCTCGCCGCAACAGTTTTGGATTTTCTCAACGCGTGTTTCAACCACACGTGAACGGCGAGCGCGAGGCGCACTCGCCAGCACGCGAGGGCGCGTGCGCTCCCCAGACTCCCGCGAACATTCGAATAGCTGCGTTCGATTCATCTGCTATTTCGCGAACGTGTCGGCGCCTTTGAAATCGCCGCCGAGCGCGAGGTACAAGTTCACGCGTTCGCGCAAACGTGAGGCGCGAATCCTGGTCAGTTCGATCTTCGCGGAAAGGTTTTCGCCGGCGAGGCGCAGGATAGTGAAGGTATCGATGAGTCCTTGCTCGCGTTGCTCGCCGGCTAGTGTCACCGAGGTGCCGCTGTTCTCAACCACGTCAGAAAGCGCACCTTCGCGTTTGCGCAGGTAGTAATCGGCGGCGAGCGCGTCTTCCACGTCACCGAAGGCGCGGAGCGCGGTGGCGGTGTAACTCGCGGCCGCGGCTTTTTGTTCGGCGGTGCGGATGTCTTGCACGGCTTTGAGTTCGCCACCGAAAAAGATCGGCTGCGTGATCCCACCGGCGAGGCTCCAGGTCAACGCATCGAGCACGCCGACACCGTCAAGTGCCGCCGAGCCCAGACCGCTCGCAGCGCTGATCGCAAAACGTGGCAGGCGCGCGGCGCGCGCTTCACCGACGCGATGAAAGGCGGCGGCGAAGCGCCGCTCGGCGGCGAGCACATCGGGCCGGCGTTCGAGGAGCTGCGACGGCAGACCCGCTGGCACGGCCCCCGGCTTATCGGGGAAGGAGCTGCGCGTCGCGAGCCGGCCGGACGGGTAGTGACTGGTGACAATCTCGATGGCTCGGATGGCCTGCGCCCGCGCGGCTTGCGCGATGTAAAGCGCGTCCTGCGCACTGGCGGCGCGCGCCTTGATCTGCGCGAGGTCAAAGTCGCTCGCGTGCCCCTGCTCCTTGCGCACGTCGGCCAGCTTTAAAGCTTCGTCGTAATAGCTCATTGTTTCCGCGGCATTCGCCGCCTGCTGCGCGGCCTCGATGGTCGAGAAATAGGCGCGCGCCACCGCCGCGGCGAGCGACTGGCGGGCAAATTCGTAGTCGGCGGCGAGCGCGTCGCTTTCGGACTGCGCGGCGGCCTTTTTCGAGCGCACGCGCCCCCAGACGTCGGCCTCCCACGCCGCGCCGAGGCCGAGGCCATAGACCCAGCGCTGTGATGATGAATCCACGCTTCGGTCGCTCGCGCTGCCGCCACTGTCGTCGACTCCCGGGATGCCGCCAAGGCTCGGCGGATCGATGCCGAGATTGAGGTCGCCTCGAAGCTCCTGCCCTTGCCGGTTGCCGAGGATTTTCGCGCCGATGCGCGGATAAAGCGACGAAGCCGCCACACGCACCGCGTAGCGTGACGCTTCCACCCGCGCCGCAGCGGCCCGGAGGTCTGGATTATGCAATACCGCATCCTCGACCAGCCGGGTCAGCTCCGGATCGTGGAAAGTGCGAATCCAGCCGGGCACAACCGGGCCACGGCGATGGCCGCCGCTCCACTGGCCGGGGATTTGCGCGCGCGCGGCGTCGGTGAGGATATCACTGCCGAAGGGCGGAATTTTAAGCGCACAGCCGGCGAGCAGGAGGCACGCAGCGCTGCCGAAAAAGATTCGAGCTTTCACGGGCATCGGCTAGTGCAGTTTCGCCACGAACCAGTCCAGCTTGGTCGAGACGCGGACGAAGGATTTGCGGATGATGTGCAGAAATTTTGCACGCTCAGTGTAGATCGCGCCGTGGCCGCGCGCACCGGCGGCCAGGAAGATGCCCTTGTCCTTGCCGTCGAGGAGCAGGCGCACCGCGATCAACTGATCAGGCGCGGCTGTCGGTGTGGTATTAGGCAAATTGCCGTTGATCGGCATTTGGCCCTGAGCCGTGGCCCAGAGGATCGAGTCCACTTTGCACTTGATGATACGGCCGGGATACATCTTCAAAAAAATCTCCGCCTCATTGCCGGGCTCCACGTACCGCAATTCGTTTTGAGAATAAAAGGCGAGCACCCATGGGTCATCTTCCTCGATGAAGCTCATCACGGGCGACATCGGAAGCTGAGCCGCGCGCACGCCGGGACGGAGAGCGAGATTCGCCACCCGGCCATTGGCGGGGGCGAGGTGCGTGGTGCCGTCGAGGTCGTATTTCGCACCCAAGAGGTCGGCTTCGGCCTTGGCAATCTGCGCAGTCGCCTGCGATTCCGTCGCCTCGGCGGCGAGGAATTCGCTCTCCAGATTTCCGAGGTCGCTTTGCGCCTGTTCGAGGTCGGCCCTCCTTCCGGCACCCGTGGTGGCGAGCGCGGTGAATTGCTCGACGCGCTTTTTCGCCAGGTCGATCCGTGGAAGCAGCGCGGCTTTCTTGGCCGCGGTGTTTTTGAGCTGGTCCCCCAATCCGCGCAGCGTGGCCTCGGCGGCTTTCGCTGCCGCCGCGAAGGGCTCCGGATCGATTTTGAAGAGCACATCGCCCTTTTTGATCGGCCGGTTCGGCTCGATCGGCACTTCCGTGACCTGCCCGGTCACGCGCGGCACGATCGGGATGACGTAGTTCATCGCCCGCACATCACTCGCTGACGGCGCGACGATGTTCATGAAAAGAATGGTTATCGCCAACCCGATGATCGGGATCGTGACCACGATGACCTGGCTGGTGATGTTCCAGGGCAGCCACTTCTTCTTGAAGAAGATGAACCAGACGAAAGTCGAATAGATGATAAGGAGGATCAGTTCCATTACGCCTTACCTCCGGTGATTTGCCGTTCGAGCTCAGCGATGCGAGCGCGAAGTTTTTCGACTTCGCTTGTCTCGTCCACCGTCGCTTCGCCATGATCGTCATGAGCGAGTGATTCATCTACGTCGGTGCCATAGGCGAGCTTGTGCAGCACCGGTTTCGAGTAGGCCAGGATCCAGGCGAGCGGCCAGAGAATTCCGCCGAAGACCAGCGACATCAGGCACAGGCATTGAATCAACCTGGTCTGCGGATGCTTTCTCTTATGCGCGATCTTTTCCGGCAGAATGTGGACCAGCCAGAAAAGGGTGATGCCGATGATCGGCGCAATGACGATCGCGACCCAGGAGATACCATTGGCCACGGAGTCCAGCGCTTCTCCCTTGAACAATGAGGCCTGCGCGGATTGCGGCAGCAACGCCGCGCCAAGCAGGATGAGCGGGAGCAGCGCGTTGCCGTGGCTCCGTGATCGGACGGTGGGAATGGGTGGTGGTGCGTTCATGGTTTAGTTGGTGAAGTGAGATTTCTTCCGGCCAGCTTTATTTGACCGCTAGATTCTCAGACCATAGTTGACTGGCCTATTGGACTTTGGTCGTACCAAGCGCCGAACCACCAAGACAGGCGCTCGCCGCGGCGAGCGCCTCTACTTCGGCTCTGTTCCCTCCGTTATCTCCTGTTACGGAGTCCCTCTGTTCAATGCGCCGTGTATCCACCATCGACGACGAATGCTTGCCCGGCGGCGAAGGAGGCTGCTTCCGAGCAGAGAAACAGGACCATCTCCGCCATCTCTTCAGGCCGCGCGGCGCGCCCAATCGGAGTGTTAGCCAGGAGTCCGGCCCGGATCTTTTCGTCCGCGAACCAATGCGCGGTCATGGCAGTCTCCACTAAGCCCGGGGCCAGCGCGTTGATGCGGATTCCCTGGGCGGCATACTCGATCCCGGCAGCTTTCGTCAACCCGATCACGGCATGCTTCGCCGCGACGTAGGGACTGATGCCCGGCTCTGCAATCATTCCGGCAATCGAAGCGTTATTGACGATGGCGCCGCCGCCGCCGCCCAGCATGTGTTGAATCTCATACTTCATCGAGAGAAACACGCCTTTCAGATCGACGGCGATAACCTGATCGAACGCTGCTTCTGCCACGTCCGCGAGCAAAGCTCCCGCGGGAAGGACGCCGGCGTTATTAAAGGCGAAGTGCAGCCCACCGTAAATTTCGACCGTGGTAGCGACGAAATGCTGGACCTGCCGCGCTTCGCGGACATCTGTCTCGACAAAGAGCGCCGCACCGCCTTCCCGCTTGATCGCCTCAACCGTTTCCCACCCTTCCGGGTTCACGTCGGCAATGACAACTTTGGCGCCGTGGCGGGCGAAGAGAAGGGCCGTGGCGCGGCCGATACCCGTGCTGCCACCGGTAACGATCGCTACTTTGTCCGTGAAGTTATAGGAAGGTCCGTTTTGAGCCATGCCAGGTCTTAGTTATTACAGGAGCAAACAGAGACAACGGAGAAAGAGAACTCCTGAATCTCTGTTACCTCCGTTATCTCCTGTTAAATCCCCTGCGAAGTCCCCGATGGGTGCGGATCGGCCGGCGTCGCGGCGTTGTGTTTCTTGAGCACCTTGGCGGAACCCATCCCAAATTGATGGAGGACGGCGGTGATATCGGTCATGCGGACGTTGAGCATGCGCACGAGATCCCTGCGCACGACCTGCACATTTCCACTGCCGGGATTTGGGGAGCCAGGGATGTAAACGGTCAGGTGATCGCCACCGTGGTCTTCGATCACGAGGACAAAGCACTCGATTCCCGGATCGACGGTAAGCAAGCCGGACTTGACCACGCCTTCCTTGCTCGCATCGGCCAGCCCGCCCACGATGGCCCGCAGCGCCGCGTAACCCGGGATGCGGTAGAGAAGCTTGCCCTCGAACCAAGTGCCTGTCGCCTGTCCGCGCCGCGAGGTCAGCGCCAGACCGAACGCGAAGGAAATCCCGATGACAATCAGGATCGCGAAGAGGATGGGGAAATGCGCCGCCTCCGATTCTTTTCCCGCTAGCTTTGTCATGACCGATTGGGCGGCGGCATGCACTCCCATCACCAGTTTCGCCAGCAGCCCAAGCACAACGATTAACGGCAGCACGACGAAAAGTCCGCCGAGCGTCGTGGTTTTAAGAAAGGCGGCGAGTCGTTTCATTTCACACAAAAGACTTACAGGAGACCGCAGAGGAAACGGAGGTCCAGAATCAAATCCTCTGTGATCTCTGTTTCCTCCTGTAAGACACGCTCATTTCGGTGGCGCAAAAATGGTTTTCCAATCATCCTTCATGCTGACGACCGTCCAGCTCTTGCGAGCGCCTTCACGCGGTCGAGCGCGAAGAGGAATTGGAAATACACCGGGTGCTCGCACCAGAGTGTGCCGTCGTTGTCGAACGTCGCGATCCGTTCGGCGGGCGGGACGAAGTCGGGCCCGCCTTCCTTGGTGACCTTCTCGACAAAGGCGACGATGGCCTTCTTGGGGGCGGTGTCATTCCATGAGGGGAGCTGGTCAGCAGCGTAGAAATTCGTGAGGCCGACGAAGGCAGGCGCCAGAAATACAAACGTGTCGCGGATGAATTTCATGGGAGGCCAGATGTTTGCGCTACTTCGCGATCTCGGCTTTGGGCGCTTTCCACTTGCCGCTCATCGCTTCTTCCTTAGGCCAGTAGAGGCGCATGGCCATGACAAACGGACCCTTCGGCGCAGGCAGCCAGTTGGCTTCCTTGTCCTTGCCGGGGGATTCGTTTTGAATGTGGAGCGTCAGCCCACCATCGGCATCCTTCTTGAGCTGCGGCAGCATGGGCGAGTTGATGAGGTACCGGTTAATCGGATTGGCGACGAGTAAGCTTGCGGGCATGTCGTACATCGTGAGCGACCAGAAGGCATTTACCGGAGGTAACTGGCCTGGGGCGAAGCGGACCGTGTAGCGATTCTTCGCCGCGTCCAATGGCGTGCCTGCTGAATCCACCGCGTAGATGGGATACATGGCTTCGGCCTTGGAGTTGCCGTAGATGCCGAGGATCGCGGCGGCCATGCGATAGAGATAATTGTTCTTGAGATAATCGCGCGTGCCAAAGAAGTCGCCAGAGGTGACCTTGCCGGTGTCCACCTCTGTGCGCTTGAAGTCGTCGTATGCTTTCAAGCCGTCCGCCATGCCTTGCTCCAAGGCTTCCTTCATTTCGGGGGTCAGCTTCGCCACGTCGATGGTTTTCCCCGCGCCGACGCCGATCTTCGCGAAGCGCTCCATCAGCGCCGTTTCCGAAGGCACCGTGGGACAGAATTTCAAAGCGAAACTGAGGATATTGAAGAACTCCGGTGAAGTCCTTTGCGTTTCAGGGGTGAGCGGTTTGATAAAATCGACCGCAGGCGCGGCGGACGGCGCCGGCTGGCCGAGGAACTGACTCAAGGGTTCAACCTTGTAGCCAGCCTGTATTTTCTTCACGTTGTCGAGGTCGGCCGGATTGAACAACTGCGTGCGATAGCCGGCGAAGACCAGTTCGGTTTCGGAACGGATGACTTCCTTTACGCCCTTCGGTTTCTCGCCCTTCCAGCCCGACCCGGCGAGGAGAAACTTGCCCGCGCCATTTCCCGTCGTGCGACTGCCCGCATAGGCGAAGTTGTGCGTGTAAGCGTCGATGAACTGGATCGAGTAATACCGTCCCTTTTCGACCTCCGGCACGCTAAACACGAGTGGCTCGGCGCGCAGATCCGCGCCGATAAAGGAATAGGGCGTGTCCGAATTGGGGGTCTGGATCGCTTTGTCCTCCGGCGTGTAAACGCGGGGGATATTGACGAGCTGATTGAACGGGCCTTTGTGCTCCGGATTCTGTTTGTCGACGAAGTAGGCGTATTGGATGCGGTAGTTATCCACCATCGGGAAGCCGTAGATGAAAGCTTCCTTGGCAATGGCGCGGGCTTCCGCCGTCGTTACGGCTCCGGCGGACGACCCGGCGGGAGTTGGGTCGGCGGCGCGGCCCGTGATGGTGAGCGCCAGGACAATGCCAAGCGCGCGAAGGTGAGTTCGGATGAGTTTCATAAGGCAGATAACGGTTGTGAGCGAAAGGATGCGTCAACTCTGGCAAAATCGAATATGGGACCTTAGTCTTACGGGACTGACTGCACAGGAGCTAACAGAGGAAACAGAGGTTTGATTTCCCTCTCAGTAATCTCCGTTTCCTCCTGTGGATCCTTCGGCTCATTTCGCCGGCGCGTCCGCAGCGCCGGGCAGCATCTAGTTCAACTGAACCGTCACCTTGTTGATCTTGCCGGTGAACCGCGAGGCGTGGCCAGAGCCCACGCTCTCGACCACGGGTGTTGCATCGTCCATCCCAACATCCGCGGTCTCGTCGGCTGAGAAGATGAGAGCCTGCGTCATGGGAATCTTGGCCTCCGCCACCTTGGCGTCGTTGACCGTGAGGGTGGCGTCGCCGCCCTTCCCCATGCCGCCGCCGGCGTAGACGAAATTGAAGACCACCTTTGCCTTACCGGCAGCCAGCGCCTGCGGCGCGCTCACGGTAAAGCTTTGCATCCCGAGATAATTGTAGGTGTAGCTCGGCTTGCCATCCTTGAAGTAGAGGGCCCAACCGCCGAAACGCCCTCCCTGGACCAGCACCGCGCCGTTCGCGCCCGCCGCGGGAATCTCGACCTCGGCGGTGATGGTGTGCGAACGGTTCTTGATGTTGATGAAGACGTTCTCGGACATCCCCTTCATCCCGTCGTGGAGCGTCAAAGAAGTGCGGTCGCCCATCAGGTCCGGCCGGCCGGCGATTTTCGCATTCGCGCGCTCGATGACGCGGTCGTCGATGGGCAGGACGCGGTACTTCTTCGCCTCGGCGATGAAAAGATCCTGCATCTTCTTGAGTCGCGCCGGATCCTTGGCACTCAGATCGTTGGCAAGGCTGAAGTCGCTCCGGGTGTCATAGAGCTGCCAGGTGTCCTGCGCCAGCGGGGCAACGGGCGTGCTCGACCAGGGGTACTTGTGGATGGTGGCGGCGAACCAGCCATCCGAGTAAACGGCGCGATTGCCGAACATCTCGAAGTACTGCGTCGTATGACGCTCGGCCGCCTTCTCGTCATCGAATGAATAGACCATGCTCTTCCCTTCGATGGGTGACTGAACGGTGCCATTGACGCTCTTCGGTTCGGGCAGGCCGATGGCCTCCAGCACCGTCGGGGCGACGTCGATAACGTGGGTGAACTGCGAACGGACCTGCCCCTTCGCCTTGATCCGCTTGGGCCAGCGCACGGCCACCCCGTTGCGGGTTCCGCCGAAGTTGGATGCCACCTGTTTCGTCCAGGTGAACGGCGTGTCGCCGGCGACCGCCCAGCCGGCCGCCATGTGCGGATAGGTGCTCGCATCGCCCCAGGTGTCGATGTGGGCGAGCTGATCCGCGACCGTTTCCGGGACGCCGTTGAAGTAGGTGTATTCGTTGAACAGGCCGTTCATGCCGCCTTCAGCGCTGGTACCGTTATCGCCAAGGATGTAGAACACCAGCGTGTTGTCCGCTTCGCCCGTGTCGTCGACGGCTTTCAGCAGCCGTCCGATTTCGGCGTCGGCGTACTCGCCAAACGCGGCATAGACCTCCATCTGGCGGGCGAACATGCGCTTTTCATCCGCCGAGAGCGTGTCCCAGTCTTTGATGTCCTTGGGCTTGGGCGCGAGCTTGGTGTCCGGCGGCACGACGCCGAGCTTGATCTGCCGCGCGAGCGTTTCCTCGCGCAGCTTGTCCCAACCCTGGTCGAACTTGCCCTTGTACTTCGCGATCCATTCCTTGGGTGGGTGATGCGGGGCGTGGGTAGCGCCTGGCGCGAAGTACATGAAAAACGGCTTGTCCGGCGTCAACGCCTTTTGGAAGAGCATCCATGCGACCGCCTGGTTGGTCATGTCGGTCATGAAGTTGTAGTTCGGATCGGTTGGGACCTCGACCGGGCTCAAACCATCGTAGAGAAAGGGCGCCCACTGATTGGTCTCCCCGCCGATGAAGCCGTAGAACTTGTCGAAGCCGGAGCGCGTGGGCCAGCGATCGGTCGGGCCCGAAGGGCTGACTTCCCACGCCGCCGTCTCATGGTTCTTGCCGAAGAACGAGGTGCTGTAGCCGTTCAATCGCAGCATCTCCGCCAGCGGCGCCACATTGTTCGGGCGCTGGCCGGTGTAACCCGGGAAAGCGGTCGCTGTTTCGGTGATCGCGCCCATGTTGTTCATATGATGATTGCGGCCGCTCAGCAACGCGGTGCGCGTGGGCGAACAGAGCGCAGTGGTGTGAAAACGGTTGTACCTCAGACCTTCACTGGCGACGCGTTCTGCGTTGGGCATCTGGACCGGCCCGCCGAAGGCGCTCGGCATGCCGAAGCCCATGTCGTCAATGAGGATGATGAGCACGTTCGGCGCGCCATCGGGCGCCGTGACCTGGAAGCGCGGCGGGGCCTTCGCGTCGCGGGCATCCAGCGTTGTGATCTGCGGATAGTTTGGTTCCGGTATTGGCAACACGGTGCGCTCGAGCTTTGCGTTCGAGGGTGGCTTGTCCTGAGCGTTGGCCGGTAAGGTGAATGCCATACCCAACAGGAAGCTGAGCGCGGTCATTGTGAGGTGCGATTTTGTTTTCATAGGCGTGTTCTTCTTCAAGGCTGAGATTTGGATTGTGGTCGCATGCTGATGTGGCCGATATAGGACTTTAGGCTTACGGCCCTGCCGTCTTGGTGGCCGCGTCTTTCACGCAGCGGAAGCCGAGATGGTTGGTGCCGGTGTTGACTTCTCCCTTGCCGCGCGTCCCGACGATGTAGCGGGAACAGTACTGCGGGTTGCAAAGATAGGAGCCGCCGCGATGGGCGCGTTTCTTTTCGTCGGGCTCGGACGGATCGAGGGGTGAATCGGGGCCGCGAGGATTCCAGGCGACCTTCTTTTGCCTGGCGAGCTGCGCGTAGTAATCAGCCCGATACCAATCGCCGCACCATTGCCAGACGTTGCCCGACATGTCGTAGAGTCCGTAGCCGTTCGCGGGGAATTTTCCAACCGGCGCCAGACCGGTGTAGCCATCTTCCGCCGCATCTTTCATCGGGAATTTTCCCTGGTAAGTGTTCGCCATCCACTTTCCCTTGGGCCGAAACTCGTCCCCCCAGGGGAAAGTCTTTCCGGCCAATCCGCCGCGAGCGGCAAACTCAAACTCGGCTTCCGTCGGCAGGCGTTTGCCCGCCCACTTCGCGTAAGCCTCCGCGTCGGGATAGGCGATGTGCACGACCGGATATTTTTCTTTTCCCTTAATGTCGCTCTCCGGCCCTTCGGGATGACGCCAGTTCGCACCCTTCACGTAGGTCCACCATTGGAAGTGATTGTTGAGCGGCACTTCCTGATCGGTCGGCGCAAAGACGACCGAGCCCGCGACCAGGTTTTCCACCGGCGCCGTCGGGAACTCCTCCTTGGCCGGCGTGCGTTCCGCGATCGTGACGTAGCCGGTCGCCTTAACGAACTCCGCGAACTGCCCATTCGTGACCGCGGTCACATCCATCCAAAAGGCGTCCACGAAAACGGGATGGATCGGCTCCGCATCATTCGACGGCATGGTCATTTCGCCGCTGCCGCTGCCGTTCGTCGTCGCGCCCATCAAAAACTCACCGCCCGAAATGCGAACCATCCCGTCCGGCGCGTTGCCTACAGTGATTTCCTGCGCGGAAGAAAACGGGATCGCGCAGAAGGCAAACGCAATCCAACGGCCAGCTTCACTCAGCGATGATCGTCTCATGGCGACGAGATTGTCTCCGAACGGTGGAATCTGCATATTGGACCTTGGTCTTATCCGGAAAACTAACAGGAGACCGCAGAGAAAACGGAGGTTCGGAATCGAATCCTCTGTGTCCTCTGTTTCCTCCTGTTGAGGAATTATCAGAAATAGGTTTTGAGCACCAGGCCGATGCGGTTCACGTTGCCGGAAGAGGAGCGGCTATCGTTCTGGCGCGCGACGTACGGCTCGATTCGCCAATGCTTCGCAAGCTCGATCTCGACCCCCGCCTGGTAGAGCTGGCGGTTCCAGGAATCGAACCGGGTGTCATGGAAAATTTCGGCCTGCGCATAGGGGACCATCACCACACCGCACACCGTGAATTCCCGCTCGATCCCGAGACGAAGGCGGTAGCGCTGGGAGGACTCGCCGCCGGTGTCGCGGAAGTCCACCCGCGCGCGGTTGACCAGCCAGACCTCCCCGGGCAACTCCAGCCGGGCCGTCGTCTCAAGGAGGATCATATGGGTCGTGGACCCGTCATCCCGGTCGTCGAGGTCGCCCGAGACCACATAGCCGGCGCGGACCCAGAGATAGCGGCTTCGCTCCCAGTCGCCGTGTCGGAGCTCGCGGCGCAGGATCGGCTTGAGCGTAAAGTCCAGGTGCGCGCCGAGTTCGCCGTCGGTGAAGGTCGGCGAGAGCCCTTGAGTAACGTCCCCGAGCAGAAACAGCCGGATCTGCTTTGAGAGCTTGATAAACACATTGAGTTCCGGGACGAACTCGTCCTGGTGGTCCTCTGCCCGGGCCGGTTCAAACAGCGCGGCGAAAACGACCAGCGCCAGAAGAATGTGGTGGCGGCGGAGTATTGTTGTGAGCATGGGCTTACCCGCTGCCCCCAAGGAAACATCCCTAGAAGCGAATGGTAGCTCCGAAAATGGGGCCGTGCGTGGTAATCTCCTGAGTGCCCCGTGCTCCTTGGTACTCAAATCCAAGGGCGCGATATCCCACCTGCACATCGCACCAACGCGCGGCCTGGATTCCGATGGTGCCAACAACTTGCCAACTGAGCTCCGAACCGGCGCCGAAACCGCCGACGTCGCCGTATCCGTTCAGAAACACGATCGGCGACACATAATAACGGCCGCGCGCGCCGAAGATCGGATCCGCCCAGGTCGAGGTGCCGCTGGCGCTAAAGCCTTGCCCTCCCGGCAGATTGGGCCGGAGAACAATCTCGCTGTAGAAGCTATAGACGCGAGCGCCGGCAAAGAGGTCGAGGTAAGCCGGTTTCGCGTCGACCACTCGATAGCTCACGGCGAAGGTCCCGATCGTTTCCTTGAAGACTTCGTGGGTGCTCGAAAACACGATGCCGGCTGGCGGCGCGATGTCGTCGTGGAGCCTTGCGTAGATCAGATCACCCATGAAGCCCCAGCGTTTGTAGCGGAGCTCTGCCGTCGCCATGAACGCCATGTCGAGGTGCTTCACCACATCCTTGAAAGCGATATCGACATCCGCGCTTCGGCCGCCCGCGCTGATCGTTCCGTCGATCGCGGTCGCCCATCCGTAAACGGTAAGGTTCAAACTCCAGGGGCTCTCCTGGGTTTCGAGAGAGATCGGCTCAACTGGGCCGGCCATGAGCATTGGCAATGTTCCACCCAGCAACATGATCAAGATCACAATTTGTTTCTTCATAAAGTGGCGTTGAATTGAAGCGGCTCATAGCCGTCAGCGAGAGAAGAGTGGAGAATCTCCGGGCGGGGGAATATGGGACCTTGGTCTTATGCGCCCTCCCATCGGGGCTTGGTGTCTTTACAGGAGGCGACAGAGCAAACGAAGTAGATGCCTCCGCCAGAAAATCTCTGTGTTCTCTGTTTGCTCCTGTTGAGGAATTATTGCGGCCTCAAGCCGCGAGAGCTTCGCGCACGAGCCTGAGCAGGGCTTCATCGTCGAACGGCTTCGAGAGGAAACCGAAAGCGCCCGCTTCCAGGGCCGTTTGCCGGACAGATGGATCGTCCCGGCCGCTGATGAAGATGATCCGCGTTTCCGGGGAATCTCTGCGGAGAACCCCTTGCACTTCCAGGCCATTCATGTCGGGCATCCAGACGTCGAGGATGGCCACCCGGCACGGCGCCTGCGCTATGGCCGCGAGGAAAGCAGCGGGCTCGCTAAACCTCTCGACGTTGAAGCCCTCCGACTTCAGCAGCCGATCCAGCGCCTTGAGCATCGAGAGGTCGTCATCGAGGAGGCACACGGACGCTTGATCGAAGGCGCAAACGTCCGAGGCCCGTTCTACGGATGGTTTCCAGGAATGAACTGCGGTCGGCATTACAGATAGAGCGAGCAAGCGTCAATTTCGGGGCCGCGACGCGGAAAGGATATGGGACCTTAGTCTCACCCTGAAATTCCCATCCTCGAGGAAGGCCCCGCTTCTCTTGTATCGCGCCGGGTCGAGCTTGCAGATGCCTCGAATTACGCTGCCTGCGATTTCGCCTCCGTTGCTTCCGGCAGGCAAATGGTGAAGAGCGCGCCGCCTTTCGCGCAGTTTTCCCCCGAAAGCGTCCCGCCATGCGCTTCGATGATGCTGCGCGCGATGGCCAGGCCCATGCCGGTCCCTTCAGCCTTGGTCGAGAAGAACGCCTCGAACAACTGATCCACGATGCCATCGGGAAATCCGGGACCGGTATCGCGCACGCTGACGCAGATTTTTCCATCCTCGACGGGCTCGGCCCGGACGACGACGCGACGGGCCTCGGCGCGGATGACGGTCAAGGCTTCAAACGCGTTCAGGACCAGGTTTAGAAGCACCTGCAACAACTGAACGCGGTCCGCCAGGACGATCCCCGCATTCTCATCCACTTCCGCGATGAGACTGACGTTTCGCGCGATCGCATCCGCCCGCACGATCCGGAGCAAATCGCGAATGACGTCGTTCATGCCGACCAGCGCATGCGAAGCTTCGCTCTTGCGCACCATGTTGCGAATGCCCTGAATGACCTCGCGGGCGCGGTGGCCATCGGCCACGATGTCGGCCAGCAACTCGCGCAACTCGTCCGCTGGCAGCTGGCCACGGGCGAGCAAACGCTGCCCGGCGCTGGCATTGGTCACCATCGCGCCGAGCGGATTGTTTACTTCGTGCGCGAGCGAGGCGGCCAGTTCGCCCATCAGTGCGAGCCGCCCTACGCGCGCCAGTTCCATGCTTTGAAGCTGATGATCCAGCTCGGCCTGTTTTCTCTCGCCGATGTCGATGCAGGAGCCGATATACCCGAGGAATGTGCCGTCCGCCTCGAAGCGCGGCGTGCCCGTATCGAGCAGCCAGCGGTATTCATCGTCCTGGCGGCGCAGGCGAAATTCGACCGTGAATGGTTCTCGCTTGCCAAAGGCAGTGCCGCAAACGCCGAGGCAGTGGGCCAGGTCATCGGCGTGGACCCCTTTCAGCCATCCCTCGCCCAGTTCCTGATCGATGGTCCGGCCGGTAAATTCCAGCCAGCCCTTGTTGAAGAAAACGCCCTCCTTGTCCGTGCCCGACATCCAGATCATGACCGGTGCTATATCGGCCACGGTGCGAAACCGGCCTTCGCTCTCGCGCAACGCTTCCTCCGCCAATTTGCGCTTCGTGATATCGCGGGTGACGCCGCGCAGGCAGGTGGGTTTGCCGTGCCCGTCAAATTCGACGCGACCATACCCACTAACCCATCTTATTTTCCCGTCCTCCCGCGTGATCCGATACTCACTCTCGTATTCACCCCCGCGCCCGAGGGCTTCCTCGAACATTTGCCGCATGCGCGCGCGGTCCTCCTGGTGCACCACTTGCAAGAATCGGTTGAGATCGATCGCTTCGGATTTCGCGAAGCCAAAAAGTTCCCTCCCCTTTTCCGTGATCCAAATGTGATCCTGCTCTACGTCCCAGACCCATAGCCCGAGATTGGCCGCGCTGGCCGCCAGGCTCATCCGCATGTCGCTTTCCCGCAGCGCGCCTTCGCTGATCCGTAACTGCCGGGACGTTTGCGCCGCTCGAACGATGTCGAAGCTAAGCTCATATCCCATCGCCACGATTACGCCGAGGAACGGAAAACTAATCAGATATGGCAGGTAGATTATCCTGGCGTGAAACAGCGCGGCCAGCCCGGCGGCCAGCACGATAAAGAGCGCCATGCTTCCGCCTACGAGCACCGCGCGGCGGCGCGCTTCAGGGGTCCCTCGGCGCCAGAGGCTGATAGAGGCATCCACTACAAAAGCCAGGAGCAGGAGCGAGCTGAACTGTCCGATACGAGTCCACGGGCTGACCACTCCTTCGGGCATCGCAATGGCTTCGCCGAGGAAATTGAGGTGTCGCACACCGGTGATCTCTCGGAAATTGAGATTCGGCGGGTAGGCAAAATTGACTGCGAGCATAACGAGCCGTGTCAGACAGGCCGCCAGCCCGAGCCAGAGCCGGCCGGTTCCGAAGTAGAAGCGGACGAAGCCCACCAGCGAGACCATGAGAATAAACAGCGGAATGTGCGTCCACTGTTGCATCCGCCCGATCTCCCACGGTGAGCGCGAGTGCATGATCGCCAGCTCTCCGCAGGCGACGCCCGCGACGGAGATCGCGGCCAGGGCAAAGAGTAAATTCTCCCAGGTCCGTTGTTTAATCCCGATAAGCAGATGCGGCAGCGCCATGATCACACACGCGCCGATGACGAGAGCCCAGACAAATGTAACCCAGCTCATGGAAGCGGGATGAAGAATGGCCATTCCATCAATCTCATCGGCAGTTAGCTCCACGCAGATTCTTGCTTTTCAACTTTCCACCCTTACGGCATGATCAACGCCTCGTCGGGCACGCCAAGCCATTCCGCCGCGGCGGTGCGGTCCGTAAAGAGGGAGACGTCGAGCGGGGAGTACTCGGTCAGCATGGCGTGCAACTTGGCATAATGCGTGGTAGCCGGGCTGGTCACGTAGAAGGCGGATTTCACCGGCGGCTTGGGCGCGGCCGTGAGACGCCGGTGCAGCGCGATTTCAAAGACGAACCTGAAGTTCAGATCGACCATGTCGAGGGCCGACAGGTCGGTGAATCGGTTAAATGGTTTGCTGGCTCTGCTTTCAGCGGTGTCGATAAACGCGACGATTTGGTTGACGAGCGCCTGGTCCAAAATGCCGCGTGGCCTCCAAAGAATGAGAGACAACCCTTTTCGGAACAGGACATGGGCGGGAAGTTTCACGTCAACATTGCTTGACGAGCGAGAATGATTTTCGATCCAGACTCTGTCTATAAGACTTTGGTCTCACAAGAGGTTTTACAGGAGGTAACAGAGGAAACGGAAATCCCAGACCCTGGCTCTCTGTTGCCTCTGTTACCTCCTGTAGGAATCCCTCTCATCTGTTTGCGCCCGGCAAGATAAGCCGATGAACGCCGTGGGTGAGTTTCGCTTCGTGGAAGTTGATGAGCAAGCCGAGCGGCACATCCAGGAGTTTCATGTAGCTCAGCAATTGTGCCTTGTGGATCGGTAACACATTTTGCAGGGCCTTCGCCTCGACCAGCACGCATCCTTCCACCAGCACATCGAACCGCAGCGGCTCCTCGCGCTTGAAGCCCTTGTAGTCGATGACAACCAGCTTTTGGCTCGCGCAAGCCAGACCACGCAGCTCCAGTTCTTTCAGAAGGCACCACTCGTAAATGGATTCGATCAGACCCGGCCCCTTATTCCGATGTACTTCGATGGCGGCGCCGATAATGGTTTCGGTTAGCTCAGACGCTTTGCTAAAAAGCGGGTGCACGGGGGGAGACAGATCTTACAGGAGATGACAGAGACAACGGAGATTTCAAACAAATCAGACCTCTGTTTTCTCTGTTCCCTCCTGTCAAACCTGCCCTACCACTCGTCCTCGGTTTCGGTCCAGCTCTTGTCGGGATTGAAGCGCTCCGTGCTCTTGAACTCCTTCAGCGTCTCCTGCCCCAGATCTTTTTCGTAAACAATCCCGGTGTGGCTGACCATAAATGTCTGCACCCCGGTGACCCCGTACTCGGCCGGCGCGGCCGCGAGGGCAAACCCGCCGATCATGGCGCCGCCAACCAGAAAGTCCATTTCGCCCAGCGGCGCCGCGGGACCCTGCCCTTTCAGCACCTTGAAATAATAACCGTGGAACGGCTGGCTCTTATCGCTATAGCCCTGCTCCAGGGCCATCGCGACATTTTCCCCGACCGGGCCTCCCCATGTGCCATCCGGGTTCTTCCATGCCAGACCATCCTGTTTTCCCGGCGTGCTAATGATCCGCTGCGCGTACTGGTTCACCAGGGAACCATCGTGCTTTTGCGTCGCGTATTCTTCCTGGGCATAGACAAACCCGTGGCAGATCGCGATGACATCCAGCTCGTTTGCGCCGATGCGCCTCCGCAGAATTTCTTCCCGGCCTGCCTTGGTGTCGAAATACCATTTCCCATTGCGCTTCACGATCGGAATCGGAAGCGGCCAATCCTCATTGCCGACCGAAACGGTGGCGCTGTTCGGATTCTTCGGATCAACCTCAATCGAATTCTTGACCCGCGCGATGGCGGCAAACGCGATCGCCCGGTTCTTGTCCTGCACCGCATCCTCGGAAGAAACGATGTCCTCGCTCCCCGGACCCAGGATTTCCTTCAAGGCGGGCACATCAAAGCTCTCGGCTGCCTGAATCAGGGCGTCGGCCGCCAGTTTCGGGGTATCGAACCCCTTTTGGTCGGCGGGCGGCGCGGCGAACAGGGCCAGCCCCGGAAAAGCAAAAGTCAGGATCGCGCAGAAGGACAAAGGAGTTTTCATGGAAATGGCGATGGTTGATTTTGATCTCATGGTCCTACCTCCGGCGTCCCCCGCCGCTTCTGCCGCCGCCTCTGGAACCTCCCATGCTCCGGGAACCTCTGCTCGAGCTGGACATGGCTGAGCTTCGATTCATACCGCCTGAATGGCCGCTGAACGCGCTTCGATCTCTGCTACTCGGGCTTCTTGAAACTTCCCGGTTGCCAATGCGGTCACCGCCGCCGGGACTGCGATCCAGGGACCTGTTGGTGTTGCCGCCGCCGACCTTGCGATCACCCAGACTCTGGTCCCGGTTCGGGCGGTCCAGGCTGCTCGGGCGGTTCGCGCTACTCGGACGGTCCATGGTATTCGGACGGTTGGGGGCATTCGGGCGCACATTCGACGGTCGATTGCTGGTCATCGGACCTCCGCGGGAAGTGCCGCCGTACTTGTTCGCCATCGATTTGCTGGAGTAGGGAGCACCGCCGCGATGCTGGGAATTGTGTTTCCAGGAGCTGTTGTTCACGATGCGGTTACTGACGTTCGTTTTGTTGAAATTGTTTACGAAATTATTGTTCACATTGACGTTGATGTCGTTATGACCCCAGCCGCAACCCCAACCCCATCCTCCGTTGCCCCAGGCCGCGCCGATCGCGATGCCCGTGCCGAACGCTAGCAGCGTTCCCGGCACATAAGCTGGATAGGAAACCGGTGGATAAGGGTAAACCGGCGGACCATAGACCACGGTCGGATTATACGATGGAACGTAAACCACCTTGGGGTCCGCCTGTTCAATCACCACCACGTTCTTGCCCTCGACCTGCTTGGTTTCCACTTTCTGTTGCTTGCTCGTTTTCAGGTTTCCCGCAGTGTTGGCTTTCGCGCGCATGCGCTGCACCGCATCCATCACATCAGCCTGCTGGGCCAGGAACGCGTTTCCCAAATCCGAGGTCCACGCGATATTGTCGGCCAACAGCTTGACCACATCGGGAAGCGCCGCCATCGCCTGGATACTCGGATCCCAATTCTGCTTGGCCACCGCATCCGCCAGCGCCTTGTCTTTCAAAGTCGGGTTTTTTCCCAGCCACTGCTGAAGCTGAATGACTTCCAACGGATAAGTGGAAGCCACCAGGGTCTGACTTAGAAGAGGATCAGGATAAAGGGCGATCGGCGCCACCAAAGAATCCAGCTGATCGTTCGGGATCTTCGGGGCCTCTTCCGCGGGCGGTGCCGGAGCGGTCGACGCAGGCGGTGAACTTTGCGGCTGGGTTTCCTGCGCGAAAACGAGCGGAGAACCGGCCGCCAGGAAAGCGACGGACAAGACGGCGATCAGGCATCGAAACGAGCGGCTTCTCCATCCGGGGTCAGAGGTTTTTGGTTTCATGTTTTTGCTGGGTAACTCCAATTCTCTCGGACGAATTGTTACGCGCCTATGGGACCTTGGTCGTACGACATCTCCGCGATGGAGGGACGACCGCCGTGTCGTCCCAAAAGCTGGCCCGCCTTACCGCGGCGTTTCGTAAGGCGGCTCGTCGGTCGCGATGGGCGTGGTTTGCGCAGGCGGATTGATCAGATTGAAGACAACCGCGGCGAGCACGGCAGCGGCAAAATTCGCCACCAGATAAATCCAGATGTCGCTCCAATTCGCAATGCCCAGGAAGCAAATTCCCACCGCCACGGCGGGATTGAAAGCGCCACCGGAAATGCTGCCGACTGCGAACGCGCCGGTCATCACCGTCAGCCCGATCGCCAGCCCGTAAAAGGAATTGCCTGATGTTCCCTCGGCCGTGGCCGCATTGAGCACCACGTAGACGAGAGCAAATGTGAAGAGGAATTCCGCCAGGAACGCCGGACCGATCTGGAGAGCCATCGGAGTGATTTCCACTCCGGCGCGAAAGAACTTTACCACCACCGCGGCCAGGGCGGCGCCGGCGAGTTGCGCGATGATGTAAGGCACGACATCCGCCGCCATGACCTTGCCGCGAATAAAAACCCCGAGCGTGACCGCGGGATTGTAATGCGCGCCCGAGATATGGCCGCCGGCGTAGACCATAACCATGAGCGCCGCGCCGATGGCGAGCGGTGCGATCACGCTCGCACCTGCACCGATCACGGTGAGACCGATCGTGAGGACAAGGAAGAAAGTTCCGATGAATTCCGCGACGTATTTTTTCATATGCTTAATGTGCGACGTATTCCTCCGCAGTGTTAATCCCGAACAGCAGCCAGCGTCACGTCTTTTTTCCCGCGAGCTTCCACAGGAGGTAATGGAGAACCCATAGATCCGAGACCGTTGGACTCTTTGGCCTCTGTTTGCTCCTGTGAGAGAGCTTCCGATTTTACCGCTTTACGTCGCCGCGATCGCTTTGGCCTTTCGTTTCGGCGCACATGACGGCGGTCGCCTTTATGCGGTTCGACGAGGGTGCGTTTGCTGGTCTTACTTTTTGTTTTGGCGGGGCATATTCAAACGTCGTCCGGCCGCCCGAATCCAGTCGCATTGGTTTCAACCCCGAATACGCCGCAAGCGGCGCGAGGGGGACTATTCCGGTTTTTGCAAACGTCAGCAGCGGGATTGGGTATAGAGAATTAAGGAATACAAGAGAACAAGAATGAGATCATAAAAGGTAAAGCTCCAGATGGGAATGAGAACGTAAAGGCAGGCTTGTAGCGGTTGGAAACTGAGGAGAAAGGCTATTACAGGCACTACAAAGGCGAGTATTACAAAGAGAACCTCTTTGAGCACGTCGCACAGGCTCTTTTTACATAGATGCCCCCACCAGAGCAAAAACGCGATGCCTACTCCTGTTAAAACTAATCCCGGCAATAAGAAAGTCGTGGTGCAACATCCAGCGAACGTAGTGACCACCATGCCGACAGTGAATGCGACCCGCCATAGCAGCTTTTGGATCCACCCGCACAAACACTTGCTGCAAAGCAACCAGAAAACCACGAACGCTACTAATGCCAGCACGAGAATTCCTGCCCCAACATCCGCAAGGCTCACCGAAAGAGAGAAACAAGGACCCAAAATGAGTAAAGCGATCGCGATGGCGAACGACAGCGTCATTATCGTGTAAACCAGAGGACAGAACCACTTCTTGTATGTCTTCTTGCAGTCAGCGCTGTTCTCGCCGTCTCCATTTTCCGTCTTACACTCAAAGGCAAACGTTGTGCATTGGCTGCCGCAATTGGGTTGATTAACCTGCACGCATGCCGTGTGACTTCCGGAAGCCAAATCTCCGGAATGAGAAAAGTTCAGTATGGCAATGGAGGATGAGCCTGTTCCCGATTGCACCGATACGCCGTCCAGGACGAGATCGGCTTGAATTGGGATTGTGCTGTTGGGGGCCGGAGTCAGTGTTGCGCTTATTGTGACCGGCTTCGTCCCGTCCCCCTTACAGTCCCCTTGCTCGACTTGTATATCTACGGTCGGACAACACTGAATTGTCTCCAATTGCCAGTTATTGCACAACGGATCAAGCCGACATTGGACATCGACCCGCACCGTATTGCCGCAGGTGCAGGGAAAATTTACCAATTCCGCAGCCGAAAAAGTAGCGCTCCAATTCGAGCTGGTCGGGGTGCTGCCCGCTGCGGTTTTTTTGATGACCGAGGAACCACACGTGACCGTAACATCAACTTCTGCGCAATCGGTGATCGTGCCGGAAACCGTGAGAGAGCTTAGATTCGCACCCGACACCGTAGCCACGACATTCGAGATAGTTATCGAGCAGGCCATTGTGATGCTAAGGGATTATTTCACGAACCTTGCAGCGGGATGGGTCGCGGGCTTAGCGGTTTACGCGACCGTGGTTCTCTCTAATTGTAATACGGCTATCAGGCTACAAAGTTCGAAATTCTTTTCGATTCGATCGCCTTGACGAGCCATCGTCCCGCAAAAGACCCTGAGGCTTACAGGAGGTCGCAGAGGAAACGGAGGTCCGGAATCAAATCCTCCGTGTTCTCTGTTTCCTCCTGTAAGACCCTTTACTGCGATGCTTGCGCCAGCGCGTCGTGCACCGCGGTGAGGAATTGTTCGTCGTTAAACGGTTTGATGAAAAACGCGACCGGGCCGATGGCCATGGCAGTGGCCCGGGCGGCCAGGTCATCGCGCGCCGTAATCACGATGACGCGCGGGCGGGGCGAAAGCGCACACATTCGCGCGAGGATTTCCAGACCGGTCACCCCTTCCATCCAGATGTCGGTCACCACGACGGGCACGGGGTGGGCGCCGGCGTGGACCAGAAATTCCTCCGGTTTATTGAAGGCGCGCACCTTGATTCCATCCGAGGCGAGCAAGTACTGCATCGACCGGAGGACGGACGCATCGTCGTCGACCAAACAAACTTCAGCCGAAGTATTCATGCCACCTGGCTCTTCGAGTCGCGGCGGACCGCGGGCAGATGGAAGATGAAACGCGCGCCGCGGTCGGGAGCGTTTTCCGCGGTGATCTTGCCGCCGTGCGTTTCGATGATCGAGCGGACGATGGTCAATCCCATGCCCATCCCGGTTTGCTTGGTGGAAAAGAAATGGTCGAAGACTTTGTCCGGCCGATCCTTCGGCAAGCCGGCGCCGAAATCACGCACACTGACTTCCGCTCGCTCGCCTTGGAGCGAACGGGTGCTGACAATGATCCGGCGCTCGGCCGGCGGAAACCCTTCGACGGCATCGAGCGCATTCATGATCAGGTTGAGCAAGACCTGTTGAATCTGAACCGGCGCCGCCTCCACTTGCGGCAGATGGTGATCCATCTCGGTCGTGACCGCGCTTTCGCGCAGCAATATGTCCGAACTGACAAGGCGCAGGGTATCCGCGATGACGGCGTTAAGATTGAGGACGCTCCGGACGATGTTCTTGTCTTTCTGCACCAGCGCGCGAATGCCGCGGATCACCTCGCCGGCTCGCTGGCTGTCGGACACCATGTCTTGCAGCAGTTGTTGCAACAGGGCGGGGTCGATGTTTCCGCGTTCGAGGAAACGGCGCGCGGCCGAGGCGTTGTTGGCGATGGCGGTGAGCGGCTGGTTCAATTCATGCGCGACCGACGCCGTCATTTCGCCCATCAAAGCCACGCGGTTCAAGTGCGACATCTCCTCGCGCTGAATTTGCATTTGCAGGTCGGACTGCTTCTTGGCGCTGACGTCGATCGTCACACCGATCAGCTCCAGGAGATTCCCCTGTTCATCCACGAGACAGCGCCCTCGGACGATGACCCAGCGCGTCCTGCCGTGAGGCAGAACGAGGCGGTGTTCGGATTCGAAGGTTCCATGCAACTCGCACGCGCGATCGAAAGCCAAGTGGACCGCGGCCCTTTCATCCGGATGGACGCGCGCACAGATCAAGTCGCGCGTAAGCGGGAGCGCGGAATCAAATCCGTAAATAGCGCGGCCCTTGTCGCTCATCCAGGCCGTTTTTTGTTCCGGATAGATGACCCAGAAGGCAAGGTCGGCCGATTCGGCGGCGAGATTAATGCGGGCCTCCCGCTCCCGCAACGTCTCCTGCACCCGCTGGCGCTCGATCGCGATGCCGGCAATGTGGGTGGCGATCTGGGTCAGGCGCAGTTCCTCGGGATGCGGGCCGCGCGTTTCCTGGCGGTACATCGCGAACGATCCCAGGACATCGCCATGCGGCGAAAGGATCGGCGTCGACCAGCAGGCGCGCAGACCGCAGATTTCCGCGAGCTTCCGGTAGTCGGCCCAGAGCGGATCGGTCATCACATCTTTGACCACGACCGGCTTGCGCAAGTACATGGCCGTGCCGCAGGAGCCGTTCCGCGGCCCAATCGGCGCGCCATCGACGGCTTTGACATAAGCTTCCGGCAAATTTGGCGCCGCGCCGTGCCGCACATGTTTCCCGTCGCGGTTCAGGAGCAGGATGGAACAGCGCAGTCCATTGGCCTGCCCTTCCATCAGAAGCACAAGGCTCGTGAGGACTTCGGAAAGCGAGGCGTTGGCCGCGATCATTTCCAGGACGCGGCTTTGATCGAAGAGGAAGAATTCTTCCTTTTTGATTTCGGTTATGTCGCGGCAAACGATGACGCCCCCGGAAAGCTCGCCATCGGGGCCCTTGAGGGGGCGGCCATTCACCCGCGTCCAAAGTCCATTGGGCGCTTTCTCGTGCCGGACGAATATCTCGACATTATTGACCTCCTCGCCGCGAATCGAGCGCGCCAGGGGCAATTGGTCCGGCGGAAAAGGGGTGACTCGATCGGGCAAATAGAGACCATACTGATGAGACCACTCGCTGGGGGAAATCTGGGTCGCGCCGTGGCCGAACATCCGCTCCGCCGCCGGATTGAAGACCAGAAATTTGCCCTCCTTGTCCGCGACGATGACCGCGTCGGCCATGCTGGACAAAATGGATTTGAGGATTTCGTTCGTGCTCGAGAGTTTCTCTTCGGCGCGTTTTCGCTCCATGACGAGATCCAATTGGGCGGCGACCGCCGCGATCACTTTCACCAACCGTTCGTCCTCGCCTCGTGCCTCCTGGACAAAGAACTCGATCACCGCCAGGACCTCGTCGCCGGAGAGAATCGGAATGCCCACGGCCGCCTTCAATCCCACTTTCGCAGCCGCTTTGTTCCGGGGAAAGTTCCCGTCGAGCGTCACATCCTGAATCCAGGCGGGCTGCTTCGACTGCCAAACTCGCCCCGGAAGGCCCACGCCCGGCAGGAAGAACGATTTCTCGGAGGCGATCCTGAATGGCTCCAGCTCAGACTCCCCGCTTAACCACGCCGGTCCGCATTCCAGCACTGTTCCGTCTTGCTTCGGAACCCAGGCCTGTCCGAGCGCCCAACCCGTCTTCTCGCACACCCGCCGCAACACGACCTCCAGGGCCGCCGAGAGATCGCCCGCCGCGGCCACCTCCATCGTGATTGTCTGAAGCAGGCTGAGCTGTTCTTCGCGCTGCCGGCGGCCGCCGTTCGCGGCCTGCAATCGCCCTTCTCGATTTTCGTTTTGACCCGGCTCGCTCATGCCTGTGTTTGCATGGCCAGCGCGCTCCGCACCGCGGCGAGAAATTGGTTGTCGTCGAACGGCTTGGTAAAAAACGCAATCGCGCCCAGACGCGTGGCCGTTGAGCGCATCTTGGGATCTTCGCGTCCCGTGATGATGATCACGCGGGTCTGCGGCGAAATGGGGGTGAGCTGCGCCTGGAGTTCCAGGCCGCTCATTTCTGCCATCATCACATCGAGGACCACGACCGGCACCACATGCCCGCGAACGTGAGCGAGGAATTTGTTCGGATTGTCGAACGCGAGGACGGAAAGCCCGTCGGAGGCCAGCAAGCGTCCGATGGACTTGAGGACAGCGAGATCGTCATCGACCAGGCAGACCATCTCCGCCGCCGCTTTTTCATTAGGTATCATGCACATTGCGCGACAGCTCCGCGGTCAAAATGGAACGATCGGGCCGCCGCCAGATTAGCCCCTGCCGTTAAGCCGGATAGTGGACTTTAGTCCTATGCGCCGCTCCCGCGGGCGAGACCCCCGCGTTCTGCGAAAACCGCACCAGATCCGCCACGGAAGTCACACCCAGCTTCTGCATGACGCGGCCGCGATGGACCTTGACTGTCTTCTCAGCCGTTACCAATTCCGCGGCGATCTGCTTGTTCAAAAGACCTTGCAGCACGAAACGCAGGACCTCGAACTCACGCGGCGTCAATTTGTCGATCAAACTGCGCGCATGGCCTCTTTCCGCGCGTTTCCGCAGGGTTTCCTTTCCTCGCTCCAAAGCGCGGTTGACCGCTTCAATCAGCTCGTCGCTGTCGAATGGCTTCAAGAGAAAATCAACCGCGCCCTTTTTCATGGCCTGTCGGCAAGCTGGCACGTCGCTATGACCCGTGATGAAAACAATTTGCTCGCACCCGCCGCGCGCCTCGATCGCCTCTTGCAAACCAAGCCCGTTCAAGCCCGGCATGCGCACATCGAGAACAAGACAGATCGGGACGGCAAAGGATTCCCGAGCGAGATAATCTTCCGCCGAGGCGAACATTTCCGCCGCGTAGCCGGCCGACTTGAACAAGCGCCGCAAACCACGACGAACCGACTGGTCGTCATCGACCACGCAGACAAGTTCGGCCGCGCCCATGGGGCGTTATATCAAGTTTTTACGCCACCGGCAACCGAAAGAACACCCGCGCTCCATCCCCGACGTTCTCCGCCCCCAATTCGCCGCCATGCGCTTCCACAATTGAGCGCACAATAGTCAGGCCCATCCCCATCCCGTTTGGTTTGGTGGTAAAGAAATGCGAGAAAATCTTGTCCGGATCTCCTTCCGGAAGCCCGATCCCGTGATCCCGCACGCTGACCTGCACAAACCCATCGGCGGCCGCGGCGGAAATCAGAATGCGCCGGCTGGGAGCGGGCGTTTGTTGCATCGCCTCGAGCGCATTCATGATCAGATTCAACAACACTTGTTGCAGACGAACGGGATCGGCCGCGACCGCGGGAAGATCGGCCGCCAGATCCGTCTCGACCGTGGTCGAGCGCCCGAGCAGGTCGGAATGCATGAGTCGCAGCACCTCGAGGATAAGCTCGTTCACACTGACCGCGCGCCGGTCTTCTTCCCCCTTGCGCACGAGTTGATGGATTCCATGAATGACGGCGCCCGCGCGCCGCGCGTCCGAAAATACATCGTCCAGCAATTCCCCGAACATTTCCAGGTCGAGAGAACCGCGGACCAGAAATCGTTTTCCGGCGGCGGCATTACTGGCAATGGCAGTGAGCGGTTGATTCAGTTCGTGGGCCAGCGACGCCGTCAATTCGCCCATCAACGCCACCCGGCTCAGGCGGGCCATCTCCTCCCGCTGGAGGCGCAGGTCCAGGTTCGCTTTTACCTGCGCGGTGACGTCGATCGCGACACCCATGAGCTCGCTTATTTCGCCGCGATCATTCCGCAAATAGCGGCCGCGGGCGATGTGCCAGCGGGTTTCGCCGTCCGGCAGGAGCAGCCGGTACTCCACCTCGAACGACTGGGTCGAGCTCCGCGCGCGCTCGATGGCGTCGTCAATCTTGAGCCGATCCTCCGGATGCACGCGGGAAAGGAAGAACTCGCGCGAGAGTGGTTCGTCCGGCGCCAGACGGTAGAGCGCGCGGCCCTTTTCATTCATCCAGGATTCGCCCCGGCTGAAGTCCACGGTCCAGAGGGCGAGGTTGGCCGATTCCGTGGCCAGGCTGATCCGCTCTTCGCGTTCGCGCAATGTCTCCACCATTCTGTCCCGTTCCTCGATGATGGCCGCGAGGAACAACAAGGGCAGCGACCGGAAGATCAAAAACAACTGAACAAAAAGAGCATTTTGCTCAGCCGGCCTTTCGGCAAATGGACCATGTCCCTGCGCCGCACCCAGGATCGCCAGAAAGGCGACCGCCGTGATCGCCGTGACCGCGCCGCGGGTTCCGAACCGGACCGCGGCCCACAAAAGAAAAACCAACGGGGCGTAGAGCAGGGCGGCATCAGCGTCCGAAGCCATCTTGCTAAACAGACTAAAACTGGCCACGGACAAGCCGAGCAGAAGACAGGCGCCTTCCAGAAACCTCCAGCGCGAGACGCTGCGCCACCGCGCAATCCCTCGCGTCCCCCAAGTCACGATCAGGGGTGTAATCGTCAACGCCGCGAGAACGTTTGAGCAAAATCGAATCCGCCAAATTTCCCAGTAGCTGCCTTGTCCCCATCGGTTCAGGGCCACGAAGCCCGCGTCCAGAAAGGACGACAGGAACGGGCCGAGAAAAACGCCGCAGAGACAAAAAATGGCGACATGGCGAAGGCGGTCCAATCGAACCGGACCCTGGATCGAGTAACGCATGCAACCGGCGCCAATGAGCGCCTCGCAGGAGTTGCTGATGAACCAGCAAAAAATCATGCCCGGCGGCACGTCACTTTGCAGCTGCACCAGCCAGTGCGCGGGAAATGCCGCCAGCAACACGACCCACCAGATGCGCACCGGCGTCAGGAGAAGGGCCGCCAGAAGAATGGCATTCGGGGGCCAGAGAACCGATACCGGACGCGGCTGAAGCGTCAGCGCGAACCCGAGCTTCGCCCCGAGATAATAACCCGCGAAAACCAGCAGGCAGATTTTGGCCGTGGAGGAATCGAAATCAACGCCCAGCTGCCGGGTTTCGGGCTCTTGCGCTCGAAGGGATGCCGGGACGCCGTTCATCGTCATTGAGCCATCGATCCGCCGCGCCATTTCATCCCTGTATGTCCCTTTTCCAGAAGACCCATTCTAATCCTGCCCTGCGGCCCGTAAAATCTTATGTCGCTTTTTCCTTGCTTGTTCCGATTCCAATCGGTCAAACTCCAAAGACGTCACCCTCAAAATAGAAAAGAAAGAATCATGAAAACAAAGTCCTCCCTTCAATCCGCGTTCTTCAATCCACGCGCCTTAGTTGGTTTCGGTTTTGGCGCAATCGGGCTCCTTCTGGGGTTGGTTGCGCTTATCGCGCTTCCCAAGCATTCCGCTTTGGCCGTACCTAACCCGTGCACCGACGTGGTGTTCGATTATGCAGACATACCCATGTTCCCTTATAAACCTGTTGAAATGGAGTCCCACAATCAGGGCTATCCGAACTCCCCATGCGTGATTTACTACACTACGAGCACGACTGGAGTCCCGACCACCCCAGACCACAATTCCGCTATCTATACCGATCCGATTCCCGCGATGTGGGGCCAAACCCTGCGTATCAAAGCGTTCGCACATCAAACGTCCGCGACTCCGGAAGATACGGGTGTCTTTTTCCAAGCGGTGGTCAACTGAACGCCTCTTAGAGTGCGCGGCATTACTGCCGGCGACCGTCCACAACAGTTCGATACCGTGCTCACGAGAGGAGTCGAACCTCCACGGGTTTCCATATGGTCCTGAGCCGGCGAAAGAGCTGCGCTCATCCACGTCGCCGTGCGACTCCTCGCAACACCGGCATAGCCCACGAGCGCCAGGTGTAGGAATTTCTCCTACACCGCATTCGCGTTTTTCCTTGATTACTTGAATTCGAATCGGTCACAATCCAAAGGCGTCACCCCTAGAATAGAAAGAAACAATCATGAAAACAAAGTCCCCTCTTGAATCCGCGTTCTTCCATCCACGCGCCTTGATTGGTTTCGGTTTTGGCGCAATCGGGCTCCTTCTGGGGCTGGTTGCGTTTATCGCGCTTCCCAAGCAGTCCGCCTTGGCCATACCTTCGCCCTGTACCGCCGTGGAATACACGTTCGGGAGCGGGGACATCCCGGGTGCAGTCTATGTTACCATGGAGTCCCACAATGAGGGCACGGCGACCCAATGCACGATTTACTTTACCGTGAGCGCTGGACTCGCGCCCACGCCCACCCACAGTTCCGATATCTATACCGATCCGTATCCCGTGTTGTCCGGCCAAATCCGGCGTTTCAAAGCGTTCGGACATAAATTGTATGCGATCCCGGAGGATTCGGGGATCACGAGCGTAACGGTGAACAACACCGTACCATAAACGCCTCTTAGAGTAGCGGGCATTACTGCCTGCGGCCGCCACAAACGGTTCGATACCGTGCTCACGAGAGGAGTCGAACCTCCACGGGTTTCCCCATACGGTCCTGAGCCGTACGCGTCTGCCATTCCGCCACGTGAGCTTGTCGGGAGCGGTTGCTAAGGTGCGTGCGCCGCGTTCTGGCGCAAGAGCAAAGCGGTAAAGGGCCATGGGCGCGCGGCGTGCAGCGGAATGTGAATAGTGATCAGTGACTGGTGAATAGCTTCCATCCACCGATCACCAGTCACCATTCACAACTTCGTTTCGATTCGGCGCGGAAAATTATGAGCGGCGCTTCTTGCGCGCGCGCTCTTCGAGCTGATTCGCCTGCCGCGCTTTGCCCAGCGAGCGCAGGAGATCGGCGTAATTTGACGCCACGATTTCGTAATCCTCCGGCGGTTTCTCCGTCGCTTCCTCCCAGGCCTTGATCGAGGCGCGGTAAAGCTCCGAGGCCCTCGCATAATCGCCATTGGAATGATAAACCACGGCGAGATTGCATTTCGACTGCGCGATATCCGGATGCGTGGGCGGATGCGCCTTTTCGCGAATGGCGAGCGCGCGCAGGTGGGTTTTCTCCGCTTCGGCAAAGCGCCGCTCGTTCGTGTAAAAAACGGCCAGGTTGTTCAGGACCGAAGCGACATCGGGATGATCCGGCCCCAACTGCTTTTCGTAGATATCGAGCGCGTGAAGATAATAAGGCTCCGCCGCCTTTTGCCGCCCGGTCTTGCGATAAATCAGGGCAACGTTGTTCAACATCGTCCCGAGATCGGAGTAAGGGATGTCCTCCATTTTGGAGCCGGTCTTGAAGGCCGTTTCATAATACCCGACGGCCGCGTCGGTTTCGCCGAGGTTGTCGCAAAGAAATCCAAGGCGGCGCGCCGACCGAAAAAGAGCGCGCTGGTCCACTGGGTCGGCCTTTTCCAAAAAGCCGTGCGCCTTGACGAGGAAGGGTTTGGCCGCGACCCGGTCGCCCGCCTGGTCGTGCAGTTGACCAAGCTTCTCCAGACTCAGGATGTATTTGGGGTCGCCGGGCTGGAACGCGCGCTTTGCCAGATCGAGCGAGGTCTCGGCGATGCGGATGGCCTCAGGGAACCGATTGCTGGCACGGAGCATGTCCAGCTTGTCGTTGAGGATGCCCCATAACTTTTCGTCGCCCTTCATTCGACATCACCAACCCTCGCTCAGTTGGCTCACCAGGCGCACCGCCAGTTCTTCGGCCGCCAGGGGCAACGCCTGCCGTTCGTCCGTCGCCACATCAGCCCCGACGAAAAAGCTCGTCGATCCGCCTACTTCCGCCGGCCCGGCAAGCGGTTTTCCGTCCCGTCCGACCAGCGTGTATCGCACCCGGAGCAAAAGATTGAATTCAGTGGTGGCGAGGACGTTTCCTCGAACGGAACGCGCGGGCGACCGGCCGACGGCGACGATTTCACCTTTCAGGGTGGCGTCGGCGGTATCTTCGTTGGCGATGCGGAACGTCCCGTCCTGTTGGAATTGCTTTATCACCGTGCCGGTAATCAATGCCTCGACTCGCGGCACCAGCGTCACATTTCGAAACGTCGGCACCGCGATCGAATGGATTTGGCGCAGATAAGACGGCGTGGCCGGGCCGAGATGGTAACCGGCGCACCCGCTCAAAAAAAACCCAAGCAGTAAAGTGGAGAGAGCTTTTTTCACGACTCCGGCGGGGCCGTCGTTTCCGGCGACGACGCGGGCGTCGGCAGACTCTCAGTCGTAGACGATGGGGGCGCGGTGGTGGTATCGGGCAGGAGCGAAGCGGGCGGCGGCAAGGACATGTCGATATCCGGGGGCGGCAGCGGCGCCGTTTCGTTCATCTCGCTTTCGGAGCGGGGCCCCGGCGCCGTGGCCAGCTTCTTGTTCTTCCGGTTGGCGGCGGCCGCGGTCACGGCCGGCGGCTGAAGCGCTTTGTCGCCGAACTTCGCGCGCAATTCGGAAATTCTCTTTTTCGCGCGTTCGCCTTCCTTGGAGCCGGGCTGCTGACGGATGACTTCGTTATAATAAATGGCGGCCGCCTTATAGCGCTTTTGTTTGTCGTAAAACTTCGCGATCTCGAACGAGGTGCTGGTCTGCTTGTCTTCCAGCGTCTTCAAGTTCTCCTTGGCCTGCGCCGACTTTTCGCTCTGGGGATAGCGATAGAGAAAATCTTGAAAACCGACTTTCGCCCTGGCCGCGGCGTTCGGATCGTACGTGCCCGATTTCATCGCCTTGGTCCAGATGTATCCGATCTGGTACTGCGCATCCACCGCGAGCGGATCGTTCGGGAACTTTTCCACGACAGCCTGGTAAGCGGCGAGGGCCGCCTCGTTCGCCCCTTGTTTTTCGCGCGCCCGGCCCGTGTCGAAGTGCGCGCGCGCCGTGTATTTCCCGTACGGGGCGGTGCGAATAATGGAGGCGAAAATGTTCGCCGCCTCGTTCATCGACGCCTTGAAGGGAATGCCGAGAAGCTTCACCTTGCGCCCCGCCAGATACATCTCGCCGATCCGGAAAAGGGCCTCAATGGATTCATCGAAGCGATCGCTCTTCGGGAACTTTTCCGCGAGAATACTGTAGCTTTGAGCAGCCTTGAGATACTGGCGGGTTTGCTCCTGCAACTGCCCCATCCGATAGAGGGAGCCCGGCGCCAGCGTGTCTCTGGGATGTTTCCGCACCAACGTGCGGTAGGCCTTGATCGCTCCCTTGAAATTCCCCTTGCTTTCCAGCGCCTGGGCCTTCGAGAAAAGCTCCTGCGCGTTGCCACTCATTTCCTCGTCACCCGGGGTCCTGTACCTTGCTTTTTCGCCGGGCTTAAAGACAACCGCCCCCGAGATCGGCCCGGGCAGAGCGAACCAAATCAAGGCGGGCAAAAGCAGGATGCGGAAGGAGCATTTCATCGCGTTGCGCACGGTAGTTACCTTACCCGTCCAGTCAAGTTGGCCCGGGCAAACAAATGGCGGCCCATTCGCCCCGCCCTCGTCGGTCCCTGACAGCTTTTCACGCGGTGGCATGCGATTATTCTGCGAAAGGTCCCTTGAATCTCACGGCACAGCAAAAAATCCGGCTCGGCGCTTGCGCGTGGAGTTTTGATGAATGGCGGGGAAACTTTTATCCAGCGGAACTGCCTCCGGCTCGCTGGCTGGAATTTTATTCGCATTATTTTCCCGCCGTTGAGATCGATTCCACCTTCTACAGCGCTCCCGGGGAGGCGACCGTCCGGCGTTGGGCGGAATACACTCCGGCCGCATTTCGTTTCGCGTGCAAGCTGCCGCGAGAGATCACGCATGCCCGCCGGTTACGCGATTCCAGCGCCGAGCTGGCCGCCTTTCTCCACGCGATCGAACCGCTCGAGGCCAAGCTTCAGGTCATCCTGATTCAATTGCCTCCTTCGTTCGCCCCGAAGAACGACCGGCAAGCCTTGCGGGCGTTTCTGGAACAGCTCCCGCGCGGCTTCCGCTTTGCCATCGAATTTCGCCATGCCGGCTGGCACCGCCCGCAAGTCATTCGCCTCCTGGAAAAGCACCGCGTTTGCTGGGTTTGGGCCGACACCAGCCCGTTGAACGAGCGTAATCTCGCGCCGTTCGAATTCCTCCCCCGCACGACGGACTTCCTCTATCTGCGGCTTCTGGGCGATTACGCCACCAAATACGATCGCGAGGGCGAGCGGGTTCATCGTTACGGCAAACTGCTTTGGAAACGCGAAGCAGCCCTCGAGAGCTGGGCCTTGAAGATTGAGCGGCACCTGGCCGACACCCGCAACGTCTGGACTTTCGTGAACAACCATTTCGAAGGCTTCGCTCCCGAGACCTGCCAGCGTCTCGCGCATCGCCTGGGATTTGAGCTGTCGCTGCCCTCCGCTGAAGAGACCGCCTCCGCCAATCCCGGCCAATTAGATCTTTTCGCCGGCAAGGACGACTCTCCTTCGTAATCGTGCTCCTGCTCCTGCTCGCGATCGGAGCCGCTTACCGAATCTCCGCCGCTCCGAAATAGGGCTGCAGTTTTTCGGGAATCCGAATGGATCCGTCCGGCTGTTGTCCCGTTTCGATCAGCGCCGCGAAAAGCCTCGGCAACGCCAGCCCCGAACCATTTAGGGTGTGGCAAAAGCGGTTCTTCCCTTCCGCATCCTTGAACCGCAGGTTCATCCGGCGCGCCTGAAAATCCTCGAAGTTCGAGCAGGTTGAGACTTCGAGATACGTCCCGCTATCGCGGGACCCCGGCGACCACACCTCGATGTCGTAGCTCTTCGCCGAGCCGAACGTAATATCGCCAGTGCAAAGTTCGATCACGCGGTAATGCAACCCGAGCAGCTGTAAAACGCGCTCGGCATTCGCGGTGAGCGACTCATGTTCCGCGTACGATTCCTCCGGCGTCGTCACCTTTACCAGTTCCACCTTGTCGAATTGATGGACGCGAATGATCCCGCGCGTTTCACGGCCCGCCGAGCCCGCTTCCCGCCGGAAACAAGGCGTATAGGCGACAAACTTCTTCGGCAATTCCGTCGCGGCCAGGATTTCCTCGCGATGGAAATTCGTCACCTGCACCTCTGCCGTCGGCGCGAGGAAAAGCTGGCCGTTTTCCAAGCCATACATTTCCTCCTCGAACTTGGGCAACTGCGTCGTGCCGACCATGCATTCGCGCCGCACCAGAGCCGGCGGGCTCAGTTCGAGATAGCCGTGCTCGCGCGTATGGAGATCGAGCATGAATTGGATCAGCGCCCGCTCCAGTCGCGCGCCCGCGCCGGTGAAGCAAATGAACCCGCTGCCGCTCAGTTTCGCGGCGCGCTCCGGATCGAACAGCTTCAGTCGAGTTCCGAGCGCGACATGATCCAAAACGGGATCGCCCAGCGCTGGTTTCTCCCCCCAGCTTCGCACGACCGGATTTTCACTCGCGTCTTTGCCAACGGGCGCGCTTGCGTGCGGCAAATTCGCAATCCCGAGGAGTAGTTGTTTCTGCTGCTCCTCCACCGCGGTGGTTTGCTCGTTCAGCAACGAAATCTGGTCGCCCAACTCCCGGACCCGCGTCTCGATCTCTTCCGACGATTCACCCCGCGAGCGTTTCCCCCCAATTTCTTTGCTCAATCTCTTCCGATCCGCGTTGAGCTGCTGCAGCGCCGTTTCCGCTTTGCGGCGTTCCGCGTCCACCCGCAGAACTTCATCGATCTTCGCAACGTCTTCGCCGCCGCGAGTGGCGAGCCGGCTTTTCACAAAGTCGGGTTGTTCACGAATGAGCCGGATATCGAGCATGCGCCGAGTGTAGAGGCCGCCGTCCCTGGCGGCAAATCAGATTGGGTAGCGCACGCGTCTCGCGTGCCGGTTTTGGCGTCTCGCCAAAACAAGCTTTTCGGAAGTTCGCGATCGCGGGACGCGCTCGCCAGCACGCGAGACGCGTGCGCTACCCAATCCCAGAAAACCCGCGTGACAATCGCGGCACGAGTCTGATATTTCCGCGTGGAGAAATTCAATCTCATCAGTATCGCGCTGGGACTCGCGTGTCTGGCCGGGATCAACCTCTACCTGACGGTTTTCGTCACCGGCCTTGCGATCAATCAGCACTGGATCGTGCTCTCGCCGAGCTACCATTCCCTCGAAGTTCTCGGGCATCCCTGGATCATCACCATCGCGGGCATTCTTTATTTCCTGGAGTTTTTCGCCGATAAAATCCCCTGGGTCGATTCGGCCTGGGACGCCGTTCACACCGTCATCCGGCCGATCGGCGGTGCGTTGCTCGCCATCCAGGTGCTCGGCCATTCTACCCCCACCTTCGACCTGCTCCTCGTTCTGCTGGCCGGCGGCACCAGCCTCGTCACGCACACCGCGAAAGCGTCATCGCGCCTGGCCGCCAACAGTTCGCCGGAGCCTTTTTCGAATATTGGATTGAGCGTGATCGAAGACGTGGCCGTTTTCGGCGGCCTCGCGCTCATCCATTACAACCCGGTCCTCGCGCTCTCGCTTTTCGCGGCCGCCATTGCCGCGTTTCTCTACTTCGCCCCGAAAATTCTGCGCTCAATGAAAGCAAAGATCTGGCTCGCGCTGACAAAACTGAACGGCCCGGCCGGTCTGCGCAGAGCCTCGACGCTGCCGATCGCCCTCCCTGCCCGCCTGGCGCCGATCTTCAGCAAGCAAAATGTGCTGGGAGAAACGATCGCTTGGGCGGTGCCCTGCATTAGTGGGCGGGGCAGGAGAATTCCCGCGAATCTTTTCGGCGCTCTTGTCGCCACCAACGAAGAGCCGCACAAGGTTGCCTTTGTCGCCAAAAAAAGCGGGCGGGGGTTTTGCCAGACGATCGATCTGGAGGGTTCGACCATCGCGCACGAGCCGCAATTTCTCTCGGAGAATCTGGTCATCGTGCCGGCAACTGGTCACGGCCCGAAATACTTCTTTCTGTTTACCCGCTCGCGCGCGGCCCTGGTGGAGCAAATCGCGGAATATTTGCGGCAACGTTTGAGCTCACCGCCCGCCGCGGTTGAGTCAATGGCGCCCGAACCAGTCGCGCACGTTTAATCCCCCACTTGGAGGGACGGCACGACGGCCGCCCTTCCAACATTTTTTTATCGTCAAAACGCAGCGGGAATGCCGAAACTACAGGTCCCCCCATGCTGCTTGCCCACCGTTATGCCGAGCTCCGCGCTTCGGCGCGCGTCCATGAACGCGCGCTCTTTCCAGCGCGGCGCACCCCGAGCGAATTGGAGCTGCAAGCCCGTTGGTTTGCCGGCGACTTCGGCAGGCAATTTCGTTCCGTCGCGGGCGAGGACGTTGAGATCGTTCAATTTGGGACCTGGAACCGCGCCGCGGGCCCGGATTTCTCCGACGCCGTCGTCCGGCTGAACTCCGGCGACCCGATCCGCGGCGCCATCGAGTTCGACCTGGCGGATCGCAGTTGGGAAACACACGGCCACTCCACCAACGCGACCTTCGACGACGCGGTCCTCCACGTTTTCGTGCAGCAAAGCAACCGGACCTTTTTCACCCGCACCAGGTCGAATCGCAATGTAACGCAAGTGCGAGTCGATCCCGAGACGTTGCCGGACTCGTTCTCCGCCAACGTGCCGCTGGCGCGCCCAGGCCGTTGCCAGGCGCCCCTAAAAGATTTGTCCGAAGAGCAGCTCCGCTGCATCCTCGACGCCGCGTCGCAGTTCCGACTGCAACGAAAAGCCGCCCGGCTCAGGAACATCGTCGAAAATCACGGGCGCGATGAAGCGCTCTTTCAGGAAATCGCCGCGGCCCTCGGCTACAAGGAGAACAAGCTCGCCTTCACCCTCCTCGCACAGCGGCTGCCGCTCGGATTTTTGCGCAAACAGGGCGAAGATGCCGAGGCGCTCCTTTTCGGCCTGGCGGGATTCCTCGGGGCTCCCGACCTGGGCGTTTATGCCGGAGAAACTCGCGGGTACGTGAGAAAACTTTGGGACCGTTGGTGGCCGCATCGCGCCGGAATGCAGCGGCTCGTGCTGCCGGCGACACTCTGGCGGCTCAGCGGCACCCGCCCTTTGAATCATCCGCAGCGCCGGCTCGCGGCGCTCGCTGCGCTCACCAAAGCGTGGCCATCTCTGCTCCGATCGCTCGCCCAAAAGACCGCGAAAAGCGCACAGGAATTCTTCCTGAATCTCCGTCATCCGTTTTGGAATTTTCATTACACCCTCGCGTCGGAGCCGGCTTCGACCGAAATGGCCCTCATCGGCGAATCGCGGGTCGCCGACATCCTCGCGAACGTGCTTCTGCCGCTCTTCCTCGCGGAAGGCCATGACATTTGGACCGCCTACGAAATCCTTCCGGCCCGCCTATCGAACCGCCGGCTCGAAACCGGCGCCACCCGGCTCTTCGGCGGCGATCCGCGCCGTCCGCTTTTCACCAAAACCATCGCGCATCAACAAGGGCTGCTGCAAATTTACGAAGACTTCTGTTTGCAAGACAACTCCGATTGCGCCCAATGCCCGTTCCCCGAGCAAATGCTCAAATGGAAGTGAAAACCTTTGGTCGGGCGAGACTCAGTCGAGCCGCACCGACTCATGCGCAGCACCGATCAGCCTTTGGTAGGGCGAGACTCAGTCGAGCCGCATCGATTTATGCGCTGCACCGATCGGCTCGACAGAGTCTCGCCCTACCAGGGCGTTCGTCCCGTCCGAGTGTGGCCGCCTTCACTTTGATCGAACTCATCGTGGTCATCCTGATCATCGCGGTCCTCATGACCCTGGCGTTTCCTGCCTTCCAAGGCCTTCAGAACCAGATGAAAAGGGCGCAAGCCAGGAACGATCTGGTCCAAATCGTGACCGCCGTAAACGCGTTTTACACCGAGTACGGAAAGTACCCGCTCGCCACCTCCGACACGATCTACGGACCAGCCGCCACGTCGAATGCCGCGCTCTTCAACGAACTGCGGGCGACGGCCACGCAGACGCAAAATCCGCGACAAATCATCTTTATCTCGCCGCCCGATGCCAAGGATCCGGCCCGGCCGCGTTCCGGGATCGGAACCAGCGCTGGCGCGGGTCAATTTTTCGATCCCTGGGGCGCACCTTATCACGTTGAGATCGACGGCAATTACAACAATCAGATCGACGCCAACCCCTATTCTGCAAATGCCGGGAGCAGCTCGCTCCGGGCCGGAGTCATTGCCTGGTCGTTCGGAAAAGACACCCAATCGCAAAGCACCTCGACGCCATCGGACAAAAACACCGGAACGAACAAGGACGACGTAATTTCGTGGCAATAACCGTTGGCGCCGGCGTAGCGCGGTTGACTTCCTTCGCTCAACCATCAACCTTGCCAACGGACGAGTCGGCCGCGGCGGATATCAACCCTCAACCTCCCTCGCGGGTGTAGTTCAATGGCAGAACGCCAGCTTCCCAAGCTGGACACGAGGGTTCGATTCCCTTCACCCGCTTTTCTCACGGGTCGCTTCCGACAATCAGCGTCACCGCTTCTCCAAACTCGTGCACGACAGCATCCGGCGTTTCCCGAAGCGGCTCGCGGTAGCCGCAGTCGATGAAGATGGCGCGGCAGCCCGCGGCGCGTGCGCAATCGATATCGCGCCAGCGATCGCCGATTAGATAGCTAAGGCGAAGATCGATTTGCAACGCGGCCGCCGCGGCGAGGAGCATTCCGGGCTGCGGCTTTCGGCACAGGCAGGGTTCGCCGTGCTCGGAGCCCGCATGAAAACATACTTCGATGCGATCGATCATCGGGAGGGCGGACAAAAGTTTAGCGTTCATCGCGTCCACTTCGGCGCGCGTTTGCGTGCCCCGGCCGACATCCGGCTGGTTCGTGACCACAACGAGAAGATATCCCGCCGCCTTCAGCCGGGCGCATCCGTCGGCCACGTCGTTATACAGCTCGAACTCTGCGACGGTCAAAGGCGGACCAGGAAAGCCGTCGCGCTCCAGGGGACGGTTCAGCACTCCGTCGCGATCGAGAAAAACGGCGGACCGTTCTACCGGGTGCTTTCCCATTTTGTCTGCGCCAGCTTTAACTTCGGATGACTAACCAGCAGGTGCCAGACGATGGCTTGAAACGCTTCCGTATGCGGCGTGGTGTTCTCCGGGTTGACGGTCGGGATGAGAATGGTCACGTCCGCGACTTGCGCGGTGTACCCGCCATCGCGCCCCACAATTCCGAGCACGCTGGCGCCGCGCTCCTTCGCCAGTTGCAAAGCCGCCACCAGATTCGCGCTGACGTTTTTCTCGAGGTCACCGCCGCCCACCGAAAAGATGAGCAGCGCGTCCTTTTCGTTCAAGCGGCTGCCTTTGAGCCATTCGGCGAAAACCGTGTTCCATCCTTCGTCGTTGGTGCGGGCGGTCAGCTCCGACACGTTGTCGGTCGGGGCATAACATTCCAGGCCGGCGATTTTCCGGAAATCATTCACGGCATGGGAGGCGTTGGCGGCGCCGCCGCCCACCCCTAGAATGAAAAGGCGGCCGCCCCGCGCGCGCACCTTAACGAGCAAATCGACGGCCTTCTCGCAGAGCGCGGCATCCAGCTGGGAAAGAATTTTCCCGGTTTCCTGGAGGTGTTGTTCGGAATAGTTCACGAAGTGGAGAACGCGGGTTGACTGGTCAGAAGAGCGCCGAGTTCCGCCAGGCCTTCAGGCGAACCGATTTCATAAAAACGCCGGGTCACCTCGCAACCGGCAAGTTCGTTCCTTGCGATGAGCAGACGGTAAAGGCTGGCCAGATCGAAAGCCTCAGCCGCTTTCCATTCGTTCAGCGCTTCCCTGCTCAAAATGCCGAGTCCGTAATCGATATGCCGCATCTCAGACGTTCGCGAGGCCTTGTCGTAAAGGCGAATCCGGCCCCCTTCAAACCAGACATTGCTGGTGTCCCAGCGCCCGTCGTTCTGAAACACGGTCATGAGCGCCGGCTTGCCCGCGTCGAGGAAGACGCGCGCCACGCTGCCGTAATCGATGGGCAAATAAGAGTCGCCATACAGAACGAAGAAGCGTTCGCCGAGCAGGGAGAGCGCCTGTTTCAGCGCGCCGCCGGTCCCAAGCAAGCGCGGACCATCGAAGGAATAGGCGATCTGCATATCGAAGCGCGCGCCGTCCCCGAATTCCGCCTCGATCATTTCCCCGAGGTATCCCGCGCAAATAACCACCCGGCGAAGCCCGGCCGAATGCAGCAACCGCAATTGATGCGCGAGAAACGGTTCATCCGCCACCGTCACGAGCGCCTTCGGAATTTTTTCGGTCGCCGGTCTCAGGCGGGTGGCCAGGCCTCCCGCGAGAATCGCCACGGGCCAGCGAGCAAGATCGCCAGGTTCAAGCCGCGCGCTCATTGGTGAAGCACTTTGGTCCCTTCGAAATCGAAACGGAAACGGACTTCGCTTAGTCCCCTCTCCCGCATGGTGTGGCGCAAGCGCGTTTTGTCGCCGGCGTAAAACATCAGGAACCCGCCGCCGCCGGCGCCGACCAGTTTGCCGCCGAGCGCGCCATGGGCCAGGGCCGCCTGATACCAGTCATCGATCTCGGAATTGCTCATGCCGGTGGAACGCTCTTTCTTTCGCTCCCAATGCACATTCATCAAGCGCGCGAACTCGCCCAGATCGCCGCTCTCCAGCGCGCGCCGGCTTTTCCGCCCCAGCTCTTTCACGAAATGCAGGTTGTCGATCATCGCCTGGTCGGATTTTTTGCTCTTATCGTCCTGCTCCTGCAAGATCGCGGAAGCCGAACGCGAGTAGCCAGTAAAAAAGAGCAATAGATTATCTTCCAGATTGAAGAGCGTCTCTTCCGAAATCTTGAGAGGAAACGCTTCCACCCTTCCATCGGCCAGGAACTCGAAACAAGTGATCCCGCCATAAGCAGCGATGTATTGGTCCTGTTTGCCGATCGGCTCGCCCAGTTTTTCCAGCTCGATGCGGCACGCCTGCTCCGCCAGTTCCGCCGGATCGACCGGGCTTTTTTTTAACACATGCAACGCCTGCAAGAGCGCCGTGGTGAAGCTGCCCGACGATCCGAGTCCAGTGCCGGCTGGAATGTCCGCCATGCTGGTAATCTCCAGGTTGCGTTGCTGGATTCCAGCCAGCTTGAGGGCTTCCCGGATGATCGGATGCTTGATTTTATCGATCGTCGCTGCTTCCTCGAGTTGAGAATACTTGAGGAGAAAACCATCGGCGAAGCGGCGGTGGACGTTGATGTAAACATACTTGTCGATCGCTGCCGCGATCAGAAAGCCGCCGTGGCGCGAAGAGTAGGAAGGAAGATCGGTGCCGCCGCCGCCTAACGAGATTCGCAAGGGAGAGCGCGTGCTAATCATCCAGGACTCCTAGTGAAAAACAGGGTTAGCACTACGTGCTGGCGGCGGCGAGCAGATTCAAGCCGAACTTGTGATAGCGCAGCCGGATTTGACTTGGCTTGAAACCAGCCCGCACCAGCAACGGCCACAAATCGCGTTTGTCGTAATACATTTTGTGATCGTCCATCTCGACTCTTGGACTTAGGCCCAGGCGGAAGGCCGAAAATTCCAGGAAGGCCTTCCCCCGCCACGTCGGCACGTTGACGATCAAAACTCCCGAAGGCTTTAGCATGTCCCGGGCGGATTCAAGAATGGCCTCCGGGGCGCTCAAGTGCTCCAAGACCGAGATCAGCATTACCACATCAAACTTCTCCTCTTTCAGCCTGGGCAGCGCGTCTTCAATCGAGCCTTCGTGAAAAGCGTAGCCGGCGAGTCCCTGCAATTCCGGCGCGAGTTGGAAATCGACACCCACCCCTCGCTTTAAGAACGGCTCGAGGCGGATAAGCGCTGTGGCATGGTAGCCACACCCCAGGTCTAACACTTCGAGATTAGATCGCTTCGGCAAATGGCGTCGAATCGCCCGCTGCGAGAGCCATGCGCCCAGGCGGTCGACGAAGGTAAGGCCGCGCTGGCCGTAGCTCTGCTCTGTTCGGCCACTCATTCGCGGGTCCTGGGCGCAACGCGTCTAAGCAAAAAGGAATCTGGGGCATAGACCAGCATCACCTTGAGGTTTCTCCAGCCGGCCAGCCACGGAGAAGACCAACCCGTGCGTCGATGATGACTTAGACGCCCATCGCGGTCCTTGTAGAACTTTACCGGCACTTCCGCGCTAACCAGGCCCAGAAGGGCCGACTTCAACACCATCTCGCTGGCGTATTCCCATGACTGGGACTTGAGGTCGATCTTTTCGAGGGCGGCCCGGGTAAGGCCGCGCATGCCGCAATGGATATCGGAGTAGCGGACGTGATAGATGCGGTTTGCGATCCAGGTGGTAAGGGGCGTTCCGAAATACCGATGGAGACCCGGCATGGCTCCTTCTTCCATATTCCCTCGAAAGCGGCTGCCGAGAATGAACTCGGTGCCTTTCCGAAACTCATCGACGAACGGACCCAGCTCCCGAAAATCATAGGTCAGGTCGGCGTCACCCATGATGATCCATTTGCCCCGGATGTAAGGGATCGCGTCAAGGTAAGCGCGACCGAGCCCGCGCCTGGGCGCGCGGAGAACTTCACCGCCATGCTCTAAGACAATCTTCGCCGTGTTATCGGTCGAGCTATCAACGATAAGGATCTGGCCAGCCAACCCGACGCGCTGCAAGCCCTCTTTGCACCAATCCACAAATTCGCCCACAGTGATTTCCTCATTCAGGGCGGGCACCACGATGCTTAGCTCGACCTCCGGCAAAGCGCCTTCCGGAGTTAGGTGATGGACTTCGGACGGCGCGGCCAAACGTTCACTCTCCATCCAGCTCCTTCCGCATGGCGGCCAGGGCCGCGCTGACGGCCTCCGTGGAATTGCGGCGGCATTGCCAGCCCAATGCTTTGATCTTGGAGCAATCGAAACGAACCACAGGCACGTCCCCCTTCCAGCCACGGTCGCCGCCTTTGAATTCATACCGGACGCTACTTGGCTCGATCCCGCTTATCCGGACCGCCAGATCGGCGATGGCGCGGACAGTAATATCATCAGCCGTGGCCACATTAAAGACGTCATAGCACCCATCGGTGGCGGCATCAGCGGTCGCGATGGCCGTGAGCACGTCATCGATGTGGATGTAACTCTTGCGCTGGGAACCATCGCCCAGGATTTCAAGACGCGTGGAATCAAGCTTGAGACGACGCATGAAATCATGGCCAACTCCATGGGTTTGCCGGGGGCCCACTACGTTGGCAAAACGGAACGAGCGGCCGGATAGGTCGAACATGTGACAATAGGAAGCGATAAGTGCTTCGCAGGCCAGCTTGCTCGCGCCATAAGTTGAGATGGGCAGGCATGGTCCGTACTCTTCGCGAAAGGCCACCGCGGGGTTCTCGCCATACACGCCGCTTCCGGAAGCGTAAAGTATTTTCCTGGCACCGGCCGCGCGCATTGCTTCCAGAATGTTCAGCGTAAGGTAAGTGCCTTCCCAGAAGTCGATGTCGGGCTGGGTCACGGCTTTGGCGATATCGGAGTTTGCAGCCAAGTGAAAAAGAATCTCACAGCCTGACATAGCTCGTTTGACTGCGTCGATCTCTTTCAAGTCCGCCTCGATTATCTGCAAACGCCGATCCCCGGCCACCTCGTCCAGGTGCGATCGCTTGCCCGAGCTGAAGTTATCGAGGACGACCACGCGTTCCACGTTCCATTCGCGCAGTAAACGCGCCACCAGGTGGCTGCCGATGAAACCGGCGCCGCCGCTGACGAATACGTTCGCTGGTCCTTCGGTGAGTGCTGGCACGGCTTTAACCGTAACAATGATTGCCCATCCCGTCGAGGCGCGCCCAGCGCGTAGAAAAATAGCCGCTCCTGACGTCCGAACGGGTAAATCCGAAGGATTGCGTGGACCGAGCCAATTCGGCAATCTCTATTCGAAATGAAGAACAATCTTGGCGGACCGCCACGGTTTTCATCGGCGACGGCGTGGTTCGCGGCTGGAATTGTTCTTCTCGTTCTCTTCAAGTTCTGGCTCGTTCAGACGGAAGAGATTTACGGAAGCGCCACCGAATACGATGCACTTTGGTACCTCAACGCGGCGAAGAATTGGTATTGGGGTTCCGAATACAGTTGGACTGCCTTTACCCGTCCGCCGGCCTATCCATTGTTCATCGCCTTGGTTCATGTGTGCGGAATCCCGCTCAGGATCGCGATCGAACTCATGCAAGCGAGCGGATATCTGGCGTTGGTTGCGGGACTCCGGAAAGCCGGCGTGCCTAGAGGAGTGTGCCTGGTGGGTTACGCTGCGATGGTCCTGCATCCGGCCAGTTTCCACCTCAACAGCGTCACGATGGCGGATAGTTTCTATGCCGCCGTCCTGCCTTTAGCCCTCGGGGGTCTCCTACTAACTCTCTTTACCGCCAGACGACGGCATGCCATTTGGACGGGAATAGCTCTGGCCGTGCTCTGGAATACACGCGAAGAAAGCTTTCTTATCCCAGCCCTGCTCGCCGTCTTCTTCGGAGTCGCATTACTCCGGCAACGTTCTACAACCGGGTCCTGGAAAGAAGCTACCCGCTTCTGGCTTCGGCCCGCGACCGCGATGCTGGGAACACTGGGCGTGTTAGTTCTCGCGGTCCATGCGGCTAACTACCGCGCTTTCCAGAGCTTTTCCAAATCTGACCTGACCTCCTCCAGTTTCCAAGCTGCCTACAAAGCGCTGCTGCGAATCAAGCCGAGTAGCGATCAGCGTTTTGTTTCAGTTTCCGCCGAGGCGCTCGAGACAGCTTACAAGGTCAGTCCGACCTTTGCGAAGCTGAGACCGCAATTCGAAGGCGACCTGGGACGCGCTTGGCAGGTCCCCGCTCGCGAAGCCCGCGGCCTTCACGAAATCGGCGCGCCATGGTTCTTGTGGGCCTTGCGCAGCGTGGCGAATAGCCTGGGCGTGCATGAGACCTCCGCGTCTGCGAACGGCTTTTACCGCCAGGCCGCCAGGGAAATCAATCGCGCCTGCGACGAAGGCCGCGTCCCGAGCCGTTTCGTTCTCTCCAGCTTTCTCGATCCGGGAGCGCTCGCGAGCGTTTGTCATATGCCGGAATCGTATCCAAGGATTGCCGGCTTATTTCTGACGCGCTTTCAAAAAATCACGGGCCGCGACGACGCCATCCTCACGGAATCGCAACGCGCGCTTTACGATGAGATGACGCTCCGCGGCCCCGCCAGGAGCTCGGGAGAAGGCGGATCAGTCGCGGTGGAAGAGTTTATCAGAAGTTACTATCGCTTCCTTGTCGCCGCTCTGTCCGTGGCAGGGCTCGGGGCGGTTTTGCTCCTTGCCCGGCGTTTTCGTCAGCTTCGCATCAGCGACCCGATCACCGCTGTCCTTATTCTGCTGGCAGCCGCGATTCTCCTGCGGGTAGCGCTTTTTACTTTCCTCGACGCGACGTGGTGGATAGGCGGTTACGAACGCTACCTCTTCCCGGTTATGCCGCTCTATTCCTGTTTTCTCATCGTGCTCATCTCTCGAGCGATGGCGCTCTGGCGCAGCACTGAAACACCGGAACGAACAAAGACGATCTGATCTTTTCGCAATAACCCTTGTCGCCGACGTCGCGCGCTTGACTTCCTTCGCTTAACCATCAACTATCAATCCGCCTCAGGCGGATCAGTTTTCCCGCGGGTGTAGTTCAATGGCAGAACGCCAGCTTCCCAAGCTGGACACGAGGGTTCGATTCCCTTCACCCGCTCATCTCTTTCGGCCGATCAATCGACGCCGGCTAGCTCACTCTCAGCAAGGTGGCGGGAAAAAGAACTCCCGGAATCAGATCCGAGGCGAATTGGCCGAGTGACTACCGGCTGCCCTTGATCGCATCACGCTTTCGGGGGCGTTGCCCGAATCGCGGCGCGGGCGTTCCACCAGCTCCTCGCTCGTGAAACGCCAACGCGCCGCGCAAGTGGTTAGTTATAGGGCGACCAGAAGGTGTAGTCGGTCACGTCGGAAAGCGCCGTCTTACTCGCGGATGGCACTCGCGGAATGGAGTCGACCGTCTGGTTGCCATAGGTGTTGCCTAAGATATCCCTGCCCGTGACAAAAAGATTAGTGCCCGTTTTCATGTACTTGGTCCAATCCCGGACGAGGACCTGGTTGCCGCTCGATTTGTTATTTTCAATCGCGTACATGTCGACCGCGCCATCGATTAGCCGCAGATCGTTGATGATCCGGCTGGCTTGCGAACGTTTGCGGGCCCGAAGAAACCCGGGAACGGCGATCGAGGCGAGCAAGGCAATGATTGCGACCACGATCATGATTTCGACGAGGGTGAAGCCGCGGCGGCCGTGAGAGAATCTTGTTTTCATATTTGTGGCGCAGAGTAAAGCAGGCGCGAGGCCCGACTTGCATGACAACCGCCAGTTTCCTTTTGTACTGGAAACCATTACATATATTTTCCGTAGGAACCCCACGGAGACGCGGGCTCTAGCTAGCGACCGCGTGGCGTTCATGGACCCAGCTGCTTGCCCTGGCGTGCAACTGGCCCGCGTTGTCCAGACCGAGTTTTTCCTTTATCCGCGCGCGGTAAGTCTCGATGGTGGCGACGCTGACCCGGAGCCGAAGACTGATCTCCCTTGTGGTCCGGCCTTCGCCAATCAGCTCGAAGACGGCCAACTCTCGATCGGTCAGGCGTTCGAGCGAACCGCCGCCGTTACTCCCTGGGTTCACCAGAATCTGGCTGACCACCCGCTTCATGAAGCGAGGATCGAGATAAATCTCCCCGCTAATGACCTGACGAATAGCCGTCATCACTTTGGCGGAGGCTTCTTCCTTCGTGATATAACCGTTTGCGCCCGCGCGTAAGGCACGCTCGGCATAGAGCGACTCAGCGTGCATCGAGAGCATCAGGACCGGGATCTTGATGCCCTGGGCCCGGAGGTCCTTCAACAATTCCAATCCGCTCGAGCCCTTGAGCGTGATATCGATGATTGCCAGGGACGGCCGGTGGCGCTCGATCGCCGCCAGGCCGTCGGGGGCATTATCCGCCTCCGCGCAAACCGTCATATCGGGTTGCTTGTTGATCAGGTGAGTTAACTGCTCGCGGAACATCGGGTGATCCTCCACGAGCACGACCTGGGCTCGCGGCTCACGCGGCATGTTGCCTCCAATTCTCTTGCTGTAACGGGATGGCGCAGGCAACGATGGTCCCTCCCCTGGTTGGCTCTTCAATGCGCAGATCGCCGCCGACCAGACGGGCCCGATATTGCATCAAGCCCAGCCCCATCCCTTCATTTCCTGACGACGTTTGCGAAATCCCCGCCCCATCATCCGCGATTCGTAAAGTCGTCGCTTTTTCATCCCTAATGAGCGAAACGAGAACATTCGACGCCTTTCCGTGTTTCGTCGCATTGTTGATCGCTTCCTGCGCGATGCGGTAAAGATGCATCGAGACCGCGTTGTCCCGGATCAAGGGCGCACCGAAAGATTCGTAGTCACACCGAATGCCAAATAAACGTGTCGCGGACGCAGCCAGTTCCTCCAGGGCCGACGTAAGCCCGGCGTCATCCATCTGGACGGGCACCAGGCCCCGCGCCAGATTCCGCGTCTGGGCCACAGCGTCCCGCAGGAACCCGGCCAGCTCATCCGCCACCCTGGCTTCCGCCGGGAGATGATGCCCTTCGAGGTCGTTCTTCAAGGAAGCCGCACTGCAACTCAAGGCCGCGAGAATTTGACAGATTCCGTCGTGCAGATCCTGACCGATCCGCTCCTGCTCCCGCTCACTGATACCGATAATTTCGCGCTCCAACCGTTGAGAGTATTCCAGCAACGCGATCCGTGATTCGCTCGCGTCGCGATGTTGTTTCACCGCCGATGTCCCGATGGCGGTAATGATGAAGAAATTGCAGCGCACAAACACTTCCCATCCTTCCAGCCAGCTTCGCAGATAAGGATGGCCGGCCTGAACATCCGCCCACCACCAGGTGATTCCGGCCAGGAGCGCCATTAACACCCCCATTTTTCTGTCGCAACACCAGGCAACAATGAAAATCGGGACGCAATACAAGATCGACATGCTGACCTCGTAACCCGTGGTGTAATCCAAAGCCGCAATAGGCAACAGGAGGATGGCGGCCTGGGCGAAAATCCATCCGCGGGGCTGGTTTTGAAAAGCAGTGAGAAATCTCATCGGGCTCCGGGCAAACGGGTAACTTTTTGTATAGCAATTCCCTGGCCAACGCCCCGCAACCGGGCGAACGAGCAACGGTCGTCAAACGGCCAGTTTCAGGCATACTAGTGCCGCCCCGAGCTGTTACACTGCCCGACACATGACCACTCCGAAAATCCTGATCGCGGATTCCATTTCGCAAAGCGGCGTGGACGAATTAGCGCGCGACCGTGCCCTGGAAGTCTCGACGCAAACCGGCCTGAGCGAATCCGCGCTGGTGGAAATTATCCCGGAGTTCAGCGCGGTCGTGGTGCGCAGTCAGACCAGGATCACCGCGGCGGTGCTGAACGCCGGATCGAAGCTGCGGGTGGTGGGGCGCGCCGGAGTTGGCATCGACAACGTGGACGTGGCGGAAGCCACCCGGCGGGGCGTGATTGTGATGAACGCGCCCGGCGGGAATACGATTTCCACGGCGGAGCACGCGTTCTCCCTGTTGCTGTGCGTGGCCCGGAAAATCCCCCAGGCCGATGCCATGCTCCGCGGTGGAAAGTGGGACCGGAAAAACCTGGAAGGGGTCGAGCTTTTCAACAAGACGCTCGGCATTGTCGGCATGGGCCGGATCGGCAGCGAATTGAGCCGGCGCGCGATCGCGTTCGGAATGCGGGTCGCCGCCTACGATCCTTATCTCTCGGCGACACGGGCGCGGACGTTGCAGGTCGAGTTGATCGACGAACTCGATGATCTGCTCGCCGCCGCGGATTTTATCACGTTGCACACCCCGCTTACGCCGGAGACGCATCATTTGCTCGATCGGGCCCGGCTGGCGAAAACGAAGCGCGGCGCGCGCGTGATCAACTGCGCCCGAGGCGGCCTGATCGATGAAGCCGCCCTGGCCGAGGCGTTGCAATCCGGGCAGGTGGCGGCGGCGGCACTCGATGTTTTCGAAACGGAGCCGCTTCCCGTTGCTTCCCCGTTGCGCGAAGCGCCGAACCTCGTTCTGACCCCGCATCTCGGCGCCTCGACCGCGGAGGCGCAGGAAAGCGTCGGCATCGAAATCGCCCAATCGATTCGCGCCGCGCTCCTCGAAGGAACCATTCGCAACGCGGTCAACATGCCCAATCTCGACGCGAAAACGCTGGCCATCGTCGGTCCGCATCTGCGTTTCGGGGAGAAGCTCGCGCGTTTTCTGGCGCAGCTCGCGCCCAAGCGGGTCGAACGGCTGAACATCAATTACAGCGGAAAAGTAAACGAGGTCGATACCACTGCCATTACGCGCTCCGTGTTGAAAGGGTTTTTGGAACACGCCGGCGGAAGCGAAATCAACGAAGTGAATGCACCGGCTTTCGCGGAAAGTCTCGGAATGAAAGTCACCGAGACACGGTTGAGCGCCGCGGGCGATTATACCGATCTTCTTGAACTCTCCGCCGTGTCTGAGGGCAAGACGGTTTCGGTGGCGGGCGCTTTTTTCGGCGCGACCCCGCGCATTGTGAACGTGAATAATCGTCACGTGGAAGCGCGGCCACACGGGGTCGTGCTGGTCTTGGAAAACACGGACCGCCCCGGGATCGTGGGCCGGATCGGGACGCTGCTCGGCGACCACGGGGTAAACATTGCCACGATGTCGCTCAGCCGAAACCAGGCCGGCGGCACGGCGTTGACCGTCCTTAACCTCGATACTCCGCCAGACGACGTCCTGCTCCAGTTGATTCGATCGAGCGACGACATTAAGTCGGCGCAAGTCATTCAGCTGTAATCCGCGCGCGCACCCCGAGCGATTTTGCTTTTCAGTCCCTCAACGCCGAAATAGCCTCCCGCTCATGGATATCCAAGCAATTCTGATTATCTGTGGCATCGGGCTCGTCGTCGGAGTGATCGCAAAACTTCTGATGCCGGGGAAAGACCCGGGTGGATGCATCATCACCATGTTGATCGGTATTGCCGGGGCCTGGCTCGGGACCTGGCTCGGCCAATTGATTTTCTCCAACCCGAGCTACGTGGCCGGCTGGATCATGTCCATCGTCGGCGCGATGATCCTCCTGCTCATTTACCGGATGATCTTCGGCCGCCGGGCTTAGCAGATCTGCTCATTTAGTTCGGAGGGACGAGCTTCGCACGTCCCAACTTGGGATTCGCCCGGTTCACCGAAAAATGGGACGTGCGGAAGCACGTCCCTCCGATCGTCAATTAAAGAAGCGGGTGGTCGTGCCGAAGCTCTGTGGCAGAGTGCTCGCGTCATGGAGCGACCGTCAAAAATCGCGATCCTCGCCGCCTTTGCCGCGCTCTATCTCATTTGGGGCTCGACTTATCTCGGCATCCTTTTCGCGATCCAATCCATTCCACCGTTCCTGATGGCGGGCGTGCGGTTCTTCATCGCCGGAATCATCATGTTCGCCATCGCGCGTTCTCAAGGCGCACCCAAGCCTGACCCCGCGACGTGGCGGGACGCGCTCATTGTCGGCGCCTGCCTGCTCCTCTTTGGAAACGGCGGCGTCACCGTCGCGGAGAAGTGGGTGCCAACTGGCCTCGCCGCCCTGCTGGTCGCGACGGTCCCGATCTATATCGCCCTGCTTGGCTGGATCACGGGCACGGCGCCGCGTCCAACCCCAATGGTTTGGCTGGGACTCATCGGTGGTTTTATCGGGGTCGGAGTTTTGGTCCAAACCGCGCTGACAACTTCAGCGGCGTCGCCTAACGAACATCTCGCTTTGGGGATGGCGATCCTGCTTTTCGGGTCGCTGGTTTGGTCGGCCGGCTCGCTTTATTCACGCCGGGCCAGGAATGCGCCGTCGCCCTTCCTGGCCGCCGGCCAGCAAATGCTTTGCGGCGGCGCCTTGCTTATTCTGGCCGGCGTCGCGTTGGGAGAGTATCGCGGCTTCGATGCACGCCAGATCACCATGCCGTCGGCCATGGCGTTTGTTTATCTTGTCCTTATCGGCTCGCTGGTCGGATTTCCCGCTTACATTTTTCTCTTGCGCCATTGCGACCCGGCGAAGGTGGCGACCTATGCCTATGTCAATCCGATCGTGGCCGTCTTGCTCGGCACCGCCTTCGCCAGCGAAACGTTAACCATGCGCACGGTAATTGGCGCGGGATTGATTATTGGATCCGTGGCGGTGGTGATCACGGCCCAACAAATGACGCCCAAGACAGCGATCGGCAGCACGACCGCCGCGCCTGATTGCGCCCGATAGAGTCCCGCCAACAGCGCAGCTATTGCGAATTTGCGTAAATCGTCAGAACGATAATCAGCACCACAAGCACAGCCAGGACCGCCAGCGAGATCTTGAGCCAGCTCAAAGGATGGCGCCCGGCAATCGCACCGGTGTATCCATTCACCACGACTTGGAATGTCTTGGCGCCGTAGGTGTAGGCGACGAGCCAGATGGGGACGAGAATGTGCTTGAACGTTTGCCCGGAAAAAACGGAGGCGACGTTGAGGTTGCGCTGGGTATCGCCTGGCACTTCCGCCGAGCAAAGATCGCGCGTCTTTCGCTCCATGATGTTGCGTGAATTTTGCGCGGCCGCGATCAGGTCGATCTGATATTGCTCGACCACCCAGCCGGAAAGAAAACCGGGATCGTAAGGCTTCAGATCGGTCGTGGTCGGAAACGGCTCGATTTTTCGCAATAACTTTTCCTCGACGCCGCGCGAAGCCGGCACCAGATCGTCATCGAAAAAGTGTTGGATCGATCCGGAGGCGGGGACCCAGCGCGTTTTTCGCACCTGGCGCGTTTGCGACTGGCCTTTCGAGTCGGTGTAACTCTCGCTCACGTAATAATAGTAACCGGCGTCCGCGGTCCAATCGGCGGCAACGTGCGCGTCGAAGGTCCAATAGGGAATGTAAACGCCGTGCACCGTGTCCGTGAGCGAACGCGCCTTCATGGCGCTTGGGGCGAACCACCGGCCCCCATACCATCTGCGGACGAGATCGCGCACCGCGGGTTCGGGAAGCTTGAATTCCAGCAGGCATTCAGGGCGAATCGGCGCCTTTATTTCATCGTAGGGAATCAGAGCGGCGGAACCGCAAAATTCACAACGCTGTCCGACCCGGCTTGGATCGAAAACCGAAATGGCCTGGCAGCTCTGGCACTTGACGGACGTCTTTTCGGCCTGCCAGCCGCGCTGGTCATCCCCCACCGCGCGCAACGCCGCAGCCAGATCGTTCTCGGCCGCGGGCCCGTCCTCCCGCGGCAACGGCGGAGGGAGAACCGTATTGCAAAACGGACAGACGAGCGCCTGTTTTGCCGCATTCCACTCGGCCGCCGCTCCGCAGGCGGGGCAAGCCTGTTTTTGCCGCGCCGTGATTTCAGCCATGGCCACGCGACCCGCTAGCTCTTCATGAACTCGTCCATGGCCGCGCGGCTGATCCGCCAGGTCGAGCCAATCTTCTTGGCCTTGAGATCTCCGGCCTCGATCGTGGCCAGAATGTCGCCTTCGCTCACTCCCAGAGTATTTGCCACATCACCCGGGCTTAACCACTCCGCCGGCTTTGTCGCGCCCGAGGGCACCGGCGGGGGCTGTTGCGCGGGTGAGGACGGCGGTCCCTGGCCAGGCAAAGGCGGTGGAACGCCCGGCGTCGCCTGCGGTCCAAGCACTCCACCCTGCTGTTGCATCATCTGCTGCGCCATCGCCATGCCGACCGCCATCTCCGTGGCGAATCCGCCCGCGCTGCCGCCACCCGGCTGCGTCATCCCCTGCCCCATCTGGAATTTTACAAAATCGTTCAAGTTGCCGACGGCCGCCATCGACGAACGCTTGTCGATCGCCTGCTCCACTTCCGGCGGCAGGCTCACATTCTCCAGGATGAAACTGGTCAACTCGAGCCCGTATTTCGCGTTCGTCACCGGATTGATCAACGGCAGCAACGCCGCCCCCACCTCGCTGTAGCGCGACGCAACATCGAGCACGGGAATTTTTGAATCGGCCAGCGCTTCACTGAAGAGGCTGACGATGCGCGAGCGCATCGTATCGGCGAATTCGTCCAGGCGGAAATGATGGTCGCTCCCCGCCACCTCCTTCAGAAACAATTTCGGATCGGTGATCCTGAAATCATACGTCCCAAAAGCGCGCGCCCGGACGATGCCGAAATCGTTGTCGCGCATCATCACCGGGTTCGACGTCCCCCATTTATTGCCGGTGAAGAGGCGCGTGCTGATGTAATAGACATCCGCCTTGAAAGGGGTGTTAAAGCCGTACTTCCATCCCTTCAGCGTCGTCAGGACCGGAGTGTTATCCGTCGTCAGCGTGTGTTTTCCCGGCTCGAACGTGTCGCCAAATTGTCCGAGGTAAACGAACTGCGCGACCTGGGATTCGCGCACGATCAATTGCGCGCCGTTCTTGATCTCCTTGTCGTTATCCGGCCAGCGAAAGCTAAGGGTGTCGCGAGAGTCATCGGTCCATTCGATGATTTCGATCAGCTCGCCTTTGATGAAGTCCATGAGTCCCATAAAATATTTGTCTTTCTAGAGTTCCGACCGCCCGGTTCTCACCGGACGGAATCGAGCAAGCTCCGCCAGCGAAATCCGTCCCCGATCACAACCGTTCCATCACCGACGCATAGAAGGTGTGGCCGGATACCGGGCAGGTAATGGCAACATTTGAGCCGTCATCCGGCAGGTCGGCAAAGACATAGGAAAGGCAGTAGGGGTCCTGCACCAGTTTCCGGATCGTGCCGCGCCCCTGCACTTCGGAGTCCGGCATTTGAGTCACACCGGTCACCCGAGGGCACTGCTCGGCATTCTCGACCGACTTTTTCCCGACGATCGCATCAGCCGTCTTGTTGCTGGGATCGGATTCCATATGGCCTAAATGGGAAGGGCAATTGCGGTCGCGTGCAAGTATTTTCCCATTTCGGCGCAGCGGCGGAAACAAAAACTACTCCAAAGGGATTGTAGAAACGGCTCGACACAGGAATGCCGGGACGCAAAATACGAGCCAGAGTTATGCCTCCGGATTTGAAGAAGACCTGCTTTGTGATCGGCCCAATGGGGAAGGGCCATATTGACCGTCTTAGATGGCTGGCGAAAGATGTTATCCAGCCCATCCTGGGCGATGCTTACTCCGTATTTACGCCGGACGTCAACGAGCTTGGCAATATCATGGACCATGTCATTCGCTCGTGCGATCGGGCTGACCTGGTGGTGGCCGACACCACGGGCAACAATCCAAATGTGCTTTACGAGATGGCTATTCTCGACGCCATGGGACGCGCCTGTATACCTGTCAAATTTCAGATCGATAAGAAAAAGAAGATTGAGGCAATGCCCTTCGACCGGGCGCAATATCGCTACTTCGAGTTGGAGCAGGAGACGGCGGCGGCGCGGGAAAAGCTCAAAGACGTAATCGAAAAGGTCCAGGCGCAACGCAACACGGGCGAGCTCTTCAGCAATCCCATTACCAATTTTTTTCAGAATCCGCTCAACTCACTCGCCTCGGCTCGCGGCCTGGCTCGTGGTTACGTTCGAAATTTCGTTACGCCCTGCCTCCAGGGTGTGATCATTGATGGCCCTGACTTCGCAGTCGGCAAGGGCAAACTTCAAGTTCAAACCCTCTTGCCCACACGGCTCGCTCAGGCGACGCGCGGTGCGGTTGAAAAGGTGTTCGAGCAGGGCCGAATCAAGAAGGTCGTAGTCGAGGCAGCGGGCCGAAGCATCACCGCGTACGTTTGGGCAGAACACCGAGACGCCAAGAATAATCCTATAATCGTCGACATTCCTACTGCCATGGCTGCGCTGTTCGACAACGTCCATGCCCGTTTGGGAAGCGGCAACCCGAGAGATCCCAAATCGGCCGATTTCCGCTCGTTGGAAGACGACGAGATCGGCCAATTCGTCCGGTATCTCAAGATTTTCTCCAACGAAGGGATAGCCAACGGTCTCATGGTGGCCAATTACAAGATGATTAATGTGGCTGATTCCTTCGAGCCCAACCTCCTCGACTGAACCATCGATCCCACCCGTAAGCGGCGGCCTCGGACATCTGTTCGCGCGGTAAAGGGCAGAGAATCTTTACAAGAAGAGTGGAGTATGGGGATTATCCAAAGCTGTCGCTTCGGCTCTGGAAAGTGATCCCGCAGTGGCGGGATTGGAACCCTGCGCTGTCGAGCCCACCAGTCGAACTTCGTTCTCATCCCCAGGGGAATGCTTTGAATTTCGCTTACGCGAAATTTTTGGAGGTATGGGGATTCGAACCCCAGGCCTCGTCATTGCGAACGACGCGCTCTACCAACTGAGCTATACCCCCGGCCTTGCGGGCGTCATGTTAACCGCACCGCAGCGCATTTCAAGACGGCGAAAAAGCTGCCGCCCGCCATCAGAATGCATTCAGGAGCGCGGCCACATCGCCTCCGATTTGGCGCGCTGTTCGGGCGAAGAGTTCACTGTAGGCGCCACCGAACGCTCCAAACCCGGACCGTCGTTCCTGCCGGAATCGGAGCAGGGTCTTGCGGGAACGAGCGTCAATCACCTCGCCCAACATCTCGATTTTCACCGCGCCGGCTCCGAATCTAATGAAGTACCGGGCCGCCTGCGAGCCGGGGTCCACCTTGAGCAAGCGCGCACGAATGACCAGCGTTTCCCCCTTGCCTCGCGGCATGTTCGCCGCACCCGGCTTTTGCCGCAGATTCTGAAGGAGGCCCTGGATGAACGCCGGCTTGATCGAGCCGAGGGCCGATCGCACGGCCTCATAAGTATTTTCATTCGGGTTCGGCAGGGTTACGCCGGCGACATCAAAGGACTCCACCGCAATGTCGTTGTAAGTATCCAGGCGAAATGGCTGGATGATCGTGACTTCATCCAGGTCGCCGTTCCAATTGCGGTAGGTTCCCGGAGTGGTCGTCCCCTTCGCGGCGACGGCTGTGTCAGCCAGCAGACCGAGCATGAGAACTCCGGGCAGAAAACGAAAAAGCACGAAATTTCTGGCAATCATTCCGCTATCGTCGTCGTTTCCGGCATGCTAAACAAGCGTTTAGGCGCCGCGAGGACGCTCGCAGGAACGTCCCGCCGGCCCGCTCTTAAATGAAACGATATCTCCCATTTGTGATTGTTGCCGTGGTCGGAGCGCTCACTCTCGGTGCCGGAGCATTGCTCTATCGGGCCAAGCGGCCTGCCGCCCTGGAGATTCCCAAGAATTCCAACACGCCGGAAAAAACCGCATCCATGCACGTTCGCGGTGAAGCGAATGCGCCGGTCACGCTCGAGGAGTTTGCCGATTTTGAATGTCCGCCCTGCGCCAACCTCGCCGGTGCTTCCGGGCAAATCGAGGAGGGTTATTCCGCGCAGCTCCGGGTCATCTTCCGTCACTTTCCTCTCCCGGGCCACCCGCACGCACCGGAAGCAGCGCAGGTCGCGGAGGCCGCCGGCCTTCAGGGCCGTTTTTGGGAGATGCATGACCTGCTCTATAAGGAGCAAGGCATTTGGAGCAAAGCCGTCGATGCGCGGGCGTTATTCAATTCCTATGCGGGAACGCTCGGATTGAACCTCGAACGCTTCAAGACCGATGTGGACAGCCCTGAGGTCAAAGAGCGGGTCGCGTCCGATAAGAAGCGCGGCGCCGAGCTGGGTGTCCACAGCACGCCCACGATTTTCGTTAACGGCCGGCAGGTCCTTCCGCCGGTGAACGTCGCCACCATCCGCGCGGCCATCGATGCGGCCCTGAACCCCAAACCATCACCCTGAGACCTGGAGTGAAACGCAAAAAAGAAAGACAAACCCCGGCAGTGGGATCCCGCGCCAGGATCGTTCTCTACACCATTGCCGCAATCATCTCCGTGGCTGGTCTGGCCGACGCGACTTACCTCACGGTCGCGGCCCTGACGGGTGAAACCGATGTGTGCGCCGGGTCGACGGGTTGTTTCGAAGTGCTGGGCAGTAAGTATGCGAGAATTGCGGGAATCCCCGTCGCGGTTCTGGGGGTTTGGGCTTATTTCGCCGCGTTCACCTTCGCGATCTTCGCCGGGTTCGGTTACGCGCGTGCGCGCACATTTTTCGCCCTGACTGTGTGGGCGATGTTTGCGGCCACTCTGTGGTTTCTCTACGTGCAAGCCTTCGTCCTGCACGCCTTCTGCCGGTATTGCCTGTTCTCGGCCGCATTTACTTTCCTCCTGGCCGGCCTGGTCGTTGCGAGTCCGCCCGGACGTGCTTCGGAAGGCCAAAAGTAATTTGTCCTGAGAGCCGAAAGGGGCCTGGCGGTCATGAGCGTCAACTTCGAGGAGCTGGACTACCAGGAGACAGAACTGGGCGAGCTCGTCTTGAGAAGAAGGGGGCTGCTCTCTTTGCCTGGCGCCGAAATATTCGAAATCAAGCTGGGCGACAGCTTTCTCATGTCGAGCTTGTTCACCGAAGTGGAGGTCGCCCTGGCCCGGCTGGCGCTGGCCGAATTGCCCGGAGATAAGCTTGACGTTGTTGTCGGCGGTCTCGGGTTGGGCTACACCGCGCGGGCCGCGTTGGAAAATTCAGCGGTCAACTCCGTGGCCGTCATCGAAGCTCTTCCCGCCGTGATCGACTGGCATCGGCGGGGCCTCGTCCCCCTGGGAGCGCGACTGACCGCCGATCCACGGTGCCGATTCGTGCCCGGCGATTTCTTTAAGCTGGCGGACTCGGACTCGCTCAATCCCGAAAGCCCCGGCCAACGGTTTCACGCGATCTTGCTGGATATCGATCACTCGCCCCGCAGCCTGCTCGACCGGCGCCATCAATCCTTTTATGAAGTCGAAGGACTCCGCCGGCTCACGGCTCATCTCCACCCTGGCGGAGTCTTCGCCATGTGGTCCGACGACCCGCCCGAGGAGGTGTTCCTGGACGCACTCGATAAAGCGTTCGCCGATTCGCGGGCCCATATCGTCCCGTTTCACAATCCATTGTTGGAATGCGATTCGGCCAGCACGGTCTACGTCGCGCGCGCGCCGGCTTGAAGTGGCGCATCTCCTGCTCGCTTGGGAGGAATGCGCAGCCTCCTCGTTCTCGTTCTTCTTCTGGTCAGTGCCGCTTTCAGCAGTGTCAGCGGCCGGGTCCTCCCCCTCACGGTGAAGGAGGTCTGTCTGATGCTGCGCTCAGGTTATTCGAGCGAAGCCGTGCAACGCGATCTCACGGAACGGCACCTGGCCGAGGCCTGCGATCCCGCGGGGGAAGCGGCCTTGAGAAGCGCGGGCGCCAGCCCCAGCCTGATCGACGCAATCAAGAGCGGCGCCTACCAGACTTCGCCGGCCGACGCCCTCGCTGCCGTGGAGAGACAGAGGGCCCAGGCCCAGCGACAGGCGGCGGAGACCGAACGATTGCGCAAAATGGACCGCCTTTATCGGACGCTGCCCCCTCGAGAACCCACGACTCCACAAGCCGTGGAAACACGGCCCGTCGTGGCCGACCTGGTTAAAGGCGATCTGGTTTACTCGAGAAACGGAAGCCTCGCCCCGTTCGATCAAGGGCTCGAAGACAAAAAAATAATCGCGCTCTACTTTTCCGCCCAATGGTGCGGGCCTTGCCGCAAATTCACCCCGACACTGGTCGAATATTATAACCGGGTCAAAGCGCAGCATCCGGAATTCGAGATTGTTTTCATGAGCTCCGACCGCTCCGCGTTTGGAATGGAAAGTTACATGCGCGAGACGCAAATGCCCTGGCCCGCCGTCAATTTTGGGAAATTGGCCAGCAAAGAGGCTTTGATGAAATACAAAGGCGACGGGATTCCGTGTCTGGTCCTTCTCGATGCCAGCGGGAAAGTCCTCGCCCATACCTACGAAGGCGGAAAATCCCTTGGCCCGGAAAAGGTCCTGGCTACCCTCGACGCGATTTTCGCCCGCGGATCCGGCGGTCAGGTCGCGCAAGCGCGTTAATCGTCCGGGCCCGGAGACAAATCCACGAGGTTGGCTTTCGAGGTGCCCGTGAGTCTCTATAAGCATCTTGTCATTCCGAGCGAAGTCGAGGAATCCCGTTGACGACACTGCGATACTTCCGCGGGGTCCCTCGACTCCGCTGCGCTCCGCTCGGGATGACTACTGAGTAGGCGGGAAAGTGCTGGTTGTCAGCCGAACCCATTCCGTGGTTTGATCGGGTATGAATCGACGGCGATTTGTCCGCTCCAGCGCCGCGGCTGGTTTGACCGTGGCGGTCGCCCCGCGCGCTCTCTTTTCCCAAGCTTCTCCAATTATGAATTCCAAATCAATCAAGCCCGTCGTGATCGCATCCGCGAATGGGAACAAATACAAGAACGGCGGCGAGATGACGTGCGTCCAGAAAGCCTTCACGATGATGACCCAAGACGGGGCGGACGTGCTCGACGCGTTGATCGCCGGGGTGAATATTGTGGAGCTTGACCCGCTCGATGACAGCGTCGGCTATGGCGGCTTGCCGAACGCGGACGGCGTGGTGCAGCTCGATTCCTGTTGCATGCACGGACGGAAGAAACGCGCGGGCGGCGTCGCCGCCCTCGAAGGCGTACGGACGCCTTCGCTGGTGGCGAAGGCGGTGATGGAGCAGACGGACCATCATCTCATTGCCGGCAAGGGCGCGCAGGATTTCGCCCGCGAGCTCGGCTTTAAGATCGAGGACGACTTGAATACGGAGCATTCGAGAAAACTTTGGCTGGAATGGAAACGCCGAATCGATCCGAAGCATTACCTTGACCCGCAAAAGCGTGCGGACGCGAGTCGCAAAGTCCTGCAACAAATGGTGGCCGAGGGATTGATCGACCCCCGACACATTTACGGCACGATCAACTGCAATGGGATCAATGCGAAAGGCGAGATTTGCGGGGTCACGACCACCAGCGGCCTGTCTTGGAAAATTCCGGGACGGGTCGGCGATTCACCGATTCTGGGCGCCGGCCTCTACGTCGACGGTGAAATCGGGGCCGCGGGCTCGACCGGACGCGGCGAAGCGAATCTCTACAACCTCTGTTCGTTTTTGATCGTAGAAAACATGCGACGCGGCATGCACCCGAAAGATGCCGGTCTCGATGCCTGCAAACGGATCAAGGCGAACACCGTCGAGAAACGCCTGCTCAACAGCAAAGGCAACCCGAACTTCAACATCAATTTCTACGCGTTGAATGCCAAGGGCGAGTATGCCGGCGTGTCGATGTATCCGGCCTACCTGAAGGAAAGCACGGGCGAAGTGGTTCGGAGCACTTACGCGGTCTGTACCGAGAAAGGGCCCGAAACACTCCCTTCCGAACCGCTCCTCGAAGGAAAGCCGGAAGACTAGCACCGGCCTCGCGAGGCCCAAATCTTGGGGGTTGCCTTCCACCCTCTAATTCGATAAAACGCTCCCGAAACGTGCGTCACCCCCCGGCAAAGTCTCGGGTCCTTGGCGACCTCAACCCCAGAAAACACAACCCACCCATGAAAAATAAATTACACCTCATTCCCGTGTGCCTGGCCGCCCTTGCGCTTTGTGCACCGTTGTCTGCCCAACCGGCCCCCAAGGCATCGCCTTCGCCGGTGTCCAGCGCAGCCGACTCCAGCGCTGCTTCCAAGAAAGCTCCGACGCCAGCCGCAAAAACCGCGGCGGAGCGGGCACTCCCTTTCAAAGGAACGATCTCATCCGTGGATCAAGTAGCGAAAACCTTCACCCTTGGCGGCAAGGAAAAAGCACGTGTCTTCCAGGTCACGGAGAAGACCGTTCTGACCAAAGGCGGCGCCGCCGTCACGATGAAAGATGTCGTGGCCAACGAAGCGGCGCGAGGCTCGTACTTAAAGGCGGCTGATGGAACGCTTGAAGCGAAAACCGTCAAGCTCGGCGCGATGACCGACGAGGAGAAGGCGGCCAGCTCAAAGAGCTCGAAAAAGAAAGCTAAGAAGGAAGCATCCAGCGATGCTGCGCCGGCCGTTTCTCCCGCGCCCTCGCCCGGAACTACCGCAACACCGTAAACGGTGTGGACGAGCGGAAGCTCGTCCCTCCGGCGCGGAGCAAGCAGTAACCTAATACCCTGCCCCGAACGCGTTCGGGGCAGGGTCACTTTGCTGCCGACGCTTTGAGCGCGGCGCGGAGGTCGGCGACGAAGCGTGTGTACTCGCGCTGGCGCGATTTTTCGTCAGGCTGCCGGAGGAGGGATGATGGATGCACCGTCGCCAGGACCTTCGCGGCGATCTCCGATCCGAGAACTTTCCCGCGTTCGCGCGTGACCCGAAAGGAAGGACCCAGGATTGACTGGGCCGCCGTCGCGCCCAGGCAGACGAGCAGTTTCGGCCTAACGAGTCGAAGTTCGGTTTCGAGCCAGGGCCGGCAGGCCGCGATCTCGCGCGCATTCGGTTTCTGATGAAGGCGGCGCTTGCCGCGCGGCTCCCACTTGAAATGCTTCACTGTGTTCGTGACGTAAACCTCATTGCGCTTGATCCCCGCTTCCTCGAGCGCGCGATCGAGGAGTTTCCCGGCCGGGCCGACAAATGGTCTTCCAGCGAGGTCCTCCTGGTCTCCCGGCTGCTCCCCCAAGAGCATCAGACGCGCGTTTTTGGGACCTTCGCCGAAGACGGTTTGAGTTGCGCGTTTGTAGAGATGACAGGCCGTGCAGCTTCGGGCCGCTTTCGCCACCGTCTTCAGGCTCGATGTCTTCGGCACCGGCGCGGGCTTCCAATCCTGTTCGTCCACCGCCACAAATTTCGCTGTGCGTTTTCTCCTGGTCGTTCCGAGCGTCGCCATCAATGATTCTTCGGGATGCGCATGAGCTTCGCGCGCACTTTTCCCAAGGAGCGGCGGTCACGAGACCGCCGAATCTTTTAAACGGCGGTTTGGAAACCCCGCTCCTTGATTGAAGCTCGCGAAATCGCATGATCGTTCTGCAAACGCCGCGCCTGATTCTGCGCTCCTTTGCCGCTGGCGATCTTGATGACCTGGCTGCACTGATGTCCAACCGAGCGCGGCCCGCGGCGCCGCGCGGCTACAATCTTGGACGGGGGAGCATGCTTACGTTTGGTGGCGCAGGAGGAACTCGACGGCCAGCGCGCGGTAGGCGCGCGCGCCAGTGCCGTTCGTGTCGTATTCGAGAATCGATTTGCCGAAGCTGGGCGCTTCGCTCAAGCGGACTGTGCGCGGAATGACCGTGTCGTAAACGCGCCGGCCAAAGTGTTCCCGAACTTCGGCGACGACTTGCGGGCTGAGGTTCGTCCGGCCGTCGAACATCGTCATGACAATGCCGCCGATTTCCAGGCGATCGTTCGCGCCGGAATTGCGCACCTGCTCGATCACGCGGTCGATTTTCACCAGGCCTTCGAGCGCAAAATATTCGCATTGGATGGGCGTGAGGAGCTCGTCCGCCGCGGCCAGGGCGTTCGTCATCAAAATGCCGAGAGAAGGCGGACAATCGAGCAAGACGAAATCGAACGTTTCATCCGACCGGAGCGGAGCGAGCGTCGCCGTCAATCTGGTCAGGTGGTTATCCATGCGCGCGATCTCGACTTCCGCCCCGGCGAGATCGAGATCGGCCGGCACGAGGAACAGGTGGGGCAGGCGCGTCGGCAAAATTTTCTCGGCGATCGAGACGCCGCCCAGAAGCGGCTCATACAAACTCTCGCCTTCCAGCTCCTGCATCCCAAAGGAACTCGTCGCGTTTCCCTGCGGATCGAGGTCGATGAGCAGGACGCGCACTTGTTGTTCGGCGAGAGCCGCGCCGAGATTAACGGCGGTGGTGGTTTTGCCGACGCCGCCCTTTTGGTTTGCGATGGCGACGATCTTCATGCGCGCGGGACGATCTGGGTGCGAAGCTCGAAAGTGCGCCTGCCATCGGCCTCCCGCCAGAGCAAATGGTCGGGATCCGGCAGCATTTCCGTGATTTCCAGCTCGCCCGCTTTGGTCAGCCAGCGGTGAAAAATTTCCAGAAACAAATAGCTCTCGAGATCGATGAAAACCGGCTTCGTGTCCTTGTCCCGGCCTTCGGCGCCGCTCCGCCGCAACGCTCGTTCGCTGGGACGAATGTAAACATAGCGAGGCCAGTCCTTAACCGCCCGCAGGCGCTCGATCGCCAGGGCCAGATCGCGCGAAATCCCGGTGTAGTTTCCCGGCGGTAGCTCGTCCACCGTCACGGTCCACGAGCGGCGCTGGACAATGACGCGGCCACAACGCAACCGCGGCATGTGGGGCGCCCGGCCAAAATGGAACGGATGAAAGCCGAGTGAAATCAACCAGGCGCGGGCAAACGAACCAAGATATTCCTGTGATCCCCGCATCCGCAGACCAACGTCGCCGCTGGCGGAATCGACGAACACTTCGATTTCGGCCGGCGGAATAATTCGCCACCGCGAATCGCCCCGCTGAGACGCAACAAAGCGCATCTGTTCAGGCATGGCGTCGAGCATCCGCACGGCGGTCGTCGCCGTAAAATCCGCGGCAGAAAAGCCAAAGTGCACCCCCGGACAGCCCTTCACCGTGCTGGCCAGCGCCCGACCCAGTTCCTCTTTGTCCGGGCAGCTCCAATAGAAACCATGATGGAGCAGGGCGACCGGCGAATGAAGTTCCGCGAGCGTCCATTGGTATTCCCCCCGCTCCACCGCCTCGGCCGACTTGCTCGCGATTTGCAGGTCCGCCGACGGATAAGTAAATTCATCGAACCTATCGTATTGAAAATTTTCGCGCACAAAGTGGCAGTCATCGACGGTCAATTCCCATTCCGCCGTCTCAGGGCGACCCTTCATCCGCTCACGAAACGCGGCTTTCACCTCTTGAAAAGCCAGGTGAGCGAGACCTACCATGGCGGGACCAGTGAGCGGCATCTTCAGCGTTTCGCAATGCCGCAAAAACGCCGGGAGCGGCAGCACGCCGTTGTCCGGCGGTGCTTTTTCCAAGAGGGCGCGCAGTCCTGCCGCGACCCGGCTGGCAACGAAGGCGTAACTATCGCGCCAAAGATCGATCCACGGTTCGGCGTCCGTGACCACCTCATTGATTAGATCCTCGCCGATGGAGAAATGGCATTCCCGAAAACATTCTTCCCCGATCGGATTGCTCGCCGAATAAAGAAAGCGGCTGGCGATGGTGCGAGTGGCGCCGAGATCCTGCAATTGCCGGCGTGCTTCGTCCATGATTTCGGCGCGCGCGGAGGTCCCGGTTGCCTGAGCAAACTTTGCCGGCAGCGCGGCGATCGGCTCGATCACTTCCAGCCAGCGCGCGCGGACGGGGCCGTCCCGCCAGGCCCGAATATCAGAAACGATGGTATCGAACGCGTGCGGATCGAGCGCGGGCACCTCGATTTCCCAACGGATCATGTTTAGCGCCGCAAGCTGTTCGAGCACGCCGATCTCTTCGCCAAACAAATAGGCGGCCGTGGCTCCGTTACACCGGCGGAGGATTCCAACTGTTTTTTGATCAAGCAGGATGGTCTCAGCGCTGTCGGTAAGAACAAACTGATCGCCGTCGATCCGTCCATTCGGATTGAGTCGTGGCGAAAGCTCCACGCGGATTGCCGGATCGGAATTCAGCGCGGCGGCGACGCCGTGCGCAGTCCATCGCTCGAGAAAGACTTCTCGCTTCGCTATTCCCGGCTCGGGCGCCAACTGCAAAATGCGGCCCTGCCCTTCAATTGCCCCCCAGGCTTCCGGGCCAAATTCGCTTAATGAATCGTTCTTTGCGCAAACTCGCTGAAGATACAAAAGGACGTGCCGTTCATGCGCGCGGTCCTGCTTTTTCCGCCGGGGGAGAGCGCCCATCGGATGAGAGCTCTGCTTGGACAAACGTTCGCGCGGGCCCGCGGCCACAAAGGTGAGGTACGGCGGCAAGAAAGTGCCCGCCGCCGTGAGGAGGGCCAGACGAGCAGTCTCCAGCTCGTGTGGCAGGGTTTCATTAAGATGCGCTTCTGCCGTCGCTAAATTGGAAGCACATTCCCAGCACAGCGCGAAGGCGCGGGGCGGTGGGTCCCCCGGCGGCGGCATACCACCGGTCCGAATCGTCTTTCGCCAGGCGCGAAAAAGCTCCTCTGAAAGGCCATGATCACGCCTGCGAAGCAGCCGCTCCGCGTTCAATTTTGCGCCGGCAAACTCCTCCCTCTTAACGAACAATTCGCGCGCCGCCGCAATGGTGTCAGGGGTTCTCAAATGGTCCAGCACATCGAATGGCACGCCGGCCATTCGGATCAAAAAAATCGGGGCAATGCGGTAACTTCCAGACACTTGTTCAACAAAACGGAAGTGGCTGGCAGTGACAAGCTAAAGTCTCGCTAAACAGCCCACGGACGGGCCGCCGCCCGAGGTGCCATCGCTTCGGTCAATGCGTGAAGTCGCCGCGCGACAGCTGCATTGTCACCCTCTTTCCAGGCGAAACAGTTTTCGATGCGGCTCCACTTTTATTCTCGTTTCAGACTGCGTCGCGAACTCGGTCCGCACCGTTTGACTTGCGAGGTGATCAGCGCCTCAAGTGCTTTCCCATAGCTTGACGAGTCGCGTTTCTCACCCGTTTGGCAGAGCCTTTCTCCTGAGGCCGCGACATGCTGGCTGGCGAAGAACGGCTCCGGTTGGCGGGGACAGCACTAGATGGGGGAGGCCCGCCTGTGAGGCCGAAGCTGCCCTGGCGAAGGCTCATGTGCCTGCCCCGAACATTTTCGGGGTTGAAATGTCCGGTAGATAACAACAACGCATCTGCGCTTTGCGATGACAAGCGTTTCAACGAAAAGGCGCCCAGTACTGAGATCCCTCCTCCACCCCGCCGCGAGCATTTGTCGTGGCGTCCCATTGTGCTTCTCGCCCACCCGCACTGATGGTTTGGTGAGTTGTTATCCTTCCATCGAGAGATGAGAACGTAAGTGACCGAGTGTCCTTGACCGATCCACCTGACTGAGTCTCGGGGCCAGAGTGTCTCTCTCCAGATCCAGCATAAGAAACAGGATTACTATGCCGGATTCTTTCTTCTACCCGAATACCGGGACCGGAAGGTTTTGCGGCGAGGGCATCGGCTATACGTTGTTCTTCACGCCGGGGCGACGACAGTTCCAGACCAAGCAGCACCGTCGTAATCAAAGCCACCAGCATAATGATGGCCCCCTTGAGATTTCTCTTGGACGTAGTAATCATCGTCCAATCGGGCACTTTAGTTACTGCTTTCTTCGCTGAGCGCTCACCTCGGCAATTATTCCATCATCCCCACACCGGTGTAAACGTGACGGGGCTTCTTTGGCAGGAAAGCGACTACTGCGCGCCGCTCCATTGGCACTGGATGGCTACCCATGGCCCCGAAACCGATGACCAAGTCTTGAGATACGAACACCCCGCTGAAATAGCCGCCTGCCTGCAAGGCAACCGCCTTGACCAAATATGGTTTAAGCTGGCGTTCCCATTCCTGCAGGCACTTTATCTCCGTAGCCAAATCTTCCATCATCCTTCGCCGACGCTCCTCCTGCTCCTCGCCCGACATTCCGTATTGCTTCAGTAGCGTTAGATCGACAGGGTTTTCTTGAAAAAAGAGAAGCTTTTTCTTTGCCTCCTCAATTTTGGTGTCAAGGACCGCATCCGGATCGACCGCGGAAGAGAATCGGGTAACCTGTTGCGTTGTCAGGGGAATGACATCCTCATCACCAAGAAGGGCCGTAGCTTCCTCAATCAACGCTACGGGCACCGCGTCAAAGAGCTGATAAGGAAGTCGGACGCCACGACTCAAATCGAAGCTCTCAGGCGGGGGTTTATACCACTCAACTGTGGTTCTGAATACCGGATTGGTAGCCTCCGCAATCATTTGCGCGGGCGATCTTTCGTCTTCTTCTGCATGCAATGCCAGGCCAAGAAACGTTACGGAGAAGCCCAGGAGCAGCCCCCTGACAATTGTCCTTTGAATGAAACGCGTGTTTTTTGCTGTCATCGCGAGCGCAACTAAAATCCAGTGTTCCTCTGCAGAGCTAACCATCCTCCGTTGCCATACGAAGCCTCCCACAAAACCGCTTGTGCTGTCGTGGAGCCATAAGCATCAAAGGCACGGCGACCAGCAGGAGCGTTTCCCTCTGTGTACCCTCGCCCATTACCCTCGACGATTTTATCGATATCCTGGCGATCGGGGGCTCCGTCAGGGTTGACCATTACATTACATGGGTCAACGCCTTCTCTTGGGACGGGATTTCCATTCGTATCATACTCAGCGGCGCCAAATGGACCCGTCTTTTTATATCCATCGGGCCGACCCAGCAAGTGCCCTCCATCATGTGCACCAACGCTCTCACGGCTCCACCCGCCGGCCTCATAAACCTCCGTGCCGCCACTGGTCAGACGGTGCTCATGGACCAGCCCAAAGGGATTGCTGTCGAAGGTAAAAGTTTCAAAGCCACCATCGGGATATCGTATTCGCCAGACGCGATGTGCGCCGTCCCGGTCGTAATAGGTGATCTTGTTCCGTTCATCGGTACGGGAAAAGACGTAACGCCGGTTATTTTCATCCGAGTAATGGAAACGGACGAACGCGCCTCCAGGATGCGTTATCTTCAGGACCGCGCCGGTAAGATTGTCTTTTTCGGTGGAACTCGTGTTGTTGCGCGCATCTCTCAACGCCTTGACGTAACCTCCGACAGTTGCGGTGTCCGGCCAGTCGATAATAGAGGGTTGACCCTTGAAGTCCGTGTACCTCTCCAGCTCCGCGCTCCCATTATTGCTGTACTGAAACGTCCGTTGCGATCCATCGCCGCGTCTCTCTGTGCGCAGATACTCTGGTGGGTCGTCGCTATATGGATCATACTGAGGATAGATGACCTTGGAGACATAGGTTGACTCCCCAGGATATTTTTCTTCCTTAATCTGTCCGATCGCGACCGGACCGATGACATCACCATACTCCGCATAAACATATTCGATCTTGCCCATGGCGCCGGCATGACGCACGTCTTCGCAAGTCCGGATTCGTCCGGCAACGACGCTGGTCTGAGGGGCCGGATGCGGAGGAGGACCCGGCGAAAAATAGCCGTAGGTCGCGTGAGTGCCATCGTCGTAATCCACCCCGATCAGATTATAATATCGCACCTGCTCAACAGTTTCGTGGGTATAGCGGTAACCGACCTTTTCCGTCGGTTGTCCAGGACGGGCAAAGGCTTGGACTTGGGAAATCAAGACCACATTGATGGTGGAAGTCCAGTTTACCCCATAAATCACGTAGGTATGAGTCACGTAACTGATCTCCAGATAACGGCCGCCGGGCTCGAGGATCTTCCAGAGAAGGTTCGTCGCGGGATCACGCTCCAGAACGGTCACTAACCCGTGGGGATCGATGATCCTCCTGGCTGTCGGGCTATAGGTGGTCGTTGGTGGAGTTCCATCGTATCGAAATTCCACTTTGCCTCCATCTGCCAATATCAGGTCGTAATCCCCGGGCTCCACGCACACTAGTTGGTCGTCGGGTTCCGCGCTTTCATTCGACCAATAAAATATGTTGTCGGGCTCCACGTTGAGCTCCTTCCTCCGGCCGTCGGGATACGTGACCCAGCCGTCGGGCCCTACATATTCGTCGGGAAAATATTCCCAGGGCCGGTATGGCCTCAGCGTTAATCCCCAATTATAATTATGTTTCCACATCCCGCCAGAGCCGAAGCCGACCCCTGAGCTGCCACGGGTGTTGAGAACACGCGTCCATTTGAGCGGATACGCCCCCAGACTCCCCGTCACCGTAAGGTCAGTCACGAAGCGTTTCGCATTGCCGGTGTACGGATCGTACGACCCGCCGGTACTAATAGTTCCATTGTAGTCGCCGGTGACTCCAGTGGGATGTCATTTCCTGTCCCTTCGGAGGATTGCGGGAGAATAAAACAAATCAAACCCGCTACAACCAATCGCCGTAAGTGTTTTTCCAGGGGGGGAATCCTCCGGGTCAGGGCACGGAAACAGCTCCACCCGCCGGGGGCGTTACCGCATAAAGCTGGAGCTCGTACTGGTGAGCCCCCAGGGCCACGAGGACCCGATATAGCCCGCGAGTCTGGCCCGCTTTAAAGGTGAAGCCGACCGTTCCGTCATTCGCGACAGAAAGAGTTGAGGGAGCGATGATTTCACCGCCATCGAGCGGGGCAATGTGGACAGGATGGCCCGCCTTATTACTCGAAGCCTAGAGGGTAAGCGCGATTTGCTCGCCAGCGGGCAGCCCAACGGGTTCCATTACGCCGTCGAAGCTGTTCACTCGCTTTTCTGCGCCATTGGCAACGACCGCCACCATCTCGATCGGAACGGCAGCGCCGCTGAGTTCAGATTGGGCGGAGGCTTTGGGCACAGGAAGCAAGCTCGTGCCCAGCAGAGCGACGCAAGCATAAAAGAGAAGCGTCTTTTTGTTCATAATGTTCGTAGAGTAAGGGAACTATCGAAGTGTTGCGGGTTAGGGTGCGACAAGACAGGCGCCGCGATTGCATCCGCGCCTTGAGCGGGCTTGTCTCCGAGTAAAAAAGTTGCCTGCACAACGCGGATTGGCCCGAGGGGAAAAGGGGATCACGAGCGGATTAAGCAAAAAGCACGAAATCCTTGCAAGAGAAATTTTTCGGCAAAGGCGCCAGGCCTGAATGGCAGCGGACGCTGCACGGTTACGCCGTCGCGATGGTCATCCGAGACGATCTGGAACAGGCTGGGACAAATAGCCAGGCGGCCGGGCGGCTCGGAGGGACGCGCTCCTGCACGCGTCACTCTTCGGCGATCCAAACTGATTTCAGTTGGTCGTGCGGAAGCACGTCTCCGCGAGGAAAACGCGACCGCGCCTAGTTGTTGTTCAGCAACGGCAGGCGCATGGTGAAAGTCGTTCCCACTTGCGGGGTGCTGTCCACCTTGATCGAGCCGCTATGGTCCTCGACGACTTTCTTCGTGATGTAGAGGCCCAGCCCGGTCCCGCTCTTGCCTTGTTTCGTCGTGAAATACGGTTCGAAGATTCTCGCCATTTGCGCCGGCGCGATCCCGTACCCGGTGTCTTCCACCCGCACGTCGACATAAAAATCCTTGCGCGTGCAACTGATCGCGACCGAGCCCTTCGTTTCCGTCGCGGCCTGGAGGGCGTTTATGATCACGTTTTGAATCGCGCGCATTAACTGGACGGAATCTCCCAGGAGCGTGCAGGGATCGTCGCAAATATCGCAGCGCAGCTCCACGCCATTCTGGACGGCCATCGGCCCGACCCCTTTCACCACCTCGCGGACGATCCCGGAAACCGAGATCGGTTTGTGAGGTGAAGCTTCGACGCTGCCGTAGCTCTGCCACATGGAGAGCAACTCCCGGCAGAGCCGCACGTTTTGTTCGATGATGTTGAGCTCTTTTGCGGTAGTCGCGCTGGCCGCGCCGTTTTCCTTTTCGGATTGCTCCAGCTTTTTCGAGAGGAGCTGGACGTAACCCCAAACGATCGTGAGCGGGTTGCCGAGATCGTGCACGAATTCGGCCGAGGCCTGGCCCAGCGAGGCCAGCCGTTCCTTTTGCGCGAGTTCCTGGAGCAAACGGTTGTTCAATTCCTTGATCTCCGCGGCCGCGTTGACGCCAGTCCGGAAAATCCGGGTGCGTTCGACGTTCCGGCCGATCACCTCCCGCATTTCGCGCGCGTCGAACGGCTTGCTGATGTAATCGTTCGCGCCCAGCCGCAAAGCTTCCTTGGCCGTTTCGAGCGCGCCAAACCCCGTGAGCATGATCACGGCGACGTGCGGATCGATCTCCCTGATCCGGCGCAGGCCGTCGATGCCGCTGGTGCCGGGCATGCGAATGTCGCTGATGACCGCGTCCGGCTTCTTTTCGCGCAGGATGCGCAGGCCGGCCTCGACGTTATCGGCGGTATAAACCTGATAACTGGGCTTCAAGAGCATCCGCAGGCTTTCACGCGGGCCCATTTCGTCGTCGATGACAAGAACCTGGGGGAGATCGGTCGCGATCGTCATTATGATGGGGGAAGTAAAGCTAAGGCCGTGCCGCTGAGGGACCTTAATTGAGGAAAATAAGCATCCACTGATGATTTGAAATTCGACCTAATGGTGAAACTTTTTCCGCCCCCGCACAAGAAGCTTCTTGTGAATAACTCGGAAATTTGGTGAATAACATTATCACCAGGCCAGCGAGAAACATAATGACTGCATTTAATGTAATGCTTAGAATGCAATTGTCTCAAGCTGGCGTACTTACTGCATTGTCCCTTTCCCGTAGCCCATGAACAAGCGCAATCGAGTTGTTATTACCGGAATGGGGGTCGTGGCCCCCAACGGGATCGGGCTCGAAGCGTTTTGGAAATCGCTCCTCGCGGCCAAGAGCGGGGTCGGTCCGATCACGCTTTTTGATGCGAGCAATTTCAACAGCCGGATCGCCGGCGAAGTGAAGGATTTCGACCCGTTCGATTATATCGAAGCGGAATTGAAACCGAAGCGCATGGCGCGCCACACGCAGTTTGCCTACGCAGCTGCGATGATGGCGCTGACGGACGCTGGCCTGGACATCCACCATCTTAAACTCCCAAGTCCAACGCCGGTTGTAATCGGCGTAAGCACGAGTGCAATCGATGTAATCGAAAGCGTTTCGGAGGCAGTCCGTGGGGGCAGGCCAAACCGCGCGCCAACAACTTCTGCGGCGGCCTCGATACCACAAGCGGCGGCCAACCTCATCGCGGATAGGCTTGGCGCTTGTGCAAACGCGGTCACAGTTTCCTCCGCATGTCCTTCGGGTATGGACGCGATAGCAGACGCGGCGGCAATGATCCGTTCTGGCGAAGCCGAACTCGCGATCGCCGGAGGGGCCGACGCTCCCATCACACCTTTGGCCATCGCTAGTTTCATGGCGTCCGGGCTCATCTCGCAGCGAAACTTTGAGCCGGAAACGGCGAGCCGCCCCTTTGACCTCTTGCGGGATGGGGGTGTCTTATCGGAAGGCGCCGGCGTTCTCATTCTCGAAAACCTGGAGCATGCCGAAGCGAGAGGAGCGAAGCTTTACCTCGAAATCGTCGGATACTCAAGGCAGCGAGACTTGGACGTGCAAAGGCCAGGGTCCGGTTTGGAGTTTTCCATGGGTTTAGCGCTCGCGAACGCGGGATGCGGTCCCGACGAGATCGACTACATTTCCGCTTATGGTCCGAGCCATCCAGTGCTCGATGCGATCGAGGTAGAGATCATTAAGCGTGTTTTCGGTCGGCGTGCCTATTTGCTTCCGGTAAGTTCCATCAAAGGCGTAACCGCCAATGCCCTGGCCGCGGGTGGGCCCTTTCAGATAATTGCCTGCGCGCTGAGTATCCGCGACCAACTGCTTTCGCCGACGGCCAATTACGAGGTGGCAGACCCCGCCTGCGATCTTGACTGCGTCCCGAATCACGCGCGCAAAATAAAGTTGGATTCCGCGCTGGTTAACGTGCGGGGACTGGGCGGCAGTGCCAGCACGATGGTTCTAAACCGCATCGCTGCCTGATGACCAGCGTTACAATTCCAACGCTGGGAGCAATAGTGCTTCAGTTGATCCTCGGGCTGGCTGTCTTCCAGGCCAACCCAAAGCGCCGGCTCAACCAGTGTTTTTTGCTTTTGTCATTGGTGATCGTGGGTTGGCTCGCATCGGTTCATTTCGGGTTGACGGCCACAAACCCCGCTGTTGTCGCATTCTCGATCCGACAAGCATCGGTCGGCGGCGCGCTGATTCTGTGCATGTTCCATCTCTTGCGGCTTGCGGCCCGGGACCGGGACCTGACCTGGCGCCATATTCTGGGTCGTTCCCGCGCATGGCTCATTGCTACCGCCGGCATCGTTGTCCTTTGCCAGACCAGCTTCTTTCTCAAGGCGGCGACGGCGACGATTCTCCACCCAGTGGGCTCTGGAGCCCCGACTCCCTTGTACGGAGATGGGGTCTTTATCTACGCCGCCTTTTTCGTCGCCACGATAATCGCGCTCATTATCTCTACGTGGCGCGATCTGCGAAACACCTCTGGCGGGGAACACGCGGAATTGGCCTTTATTCTGATCGGTGGACTTTTGGCGCTGACCTTCCCAGTGCTTCTGTCCTTCATCCTCGGTTTCTTCATCGAGCCAGAGCGATTGCTCTGGTTCGCGCCTTTCCGCGTTATCTTTTTCAGCCTGGTGGTCGCCTACGGCATTGCGACGCGAAAGATCATGGAGGTGGGTTTGTTCTTCCGGCGCGTCATGTCCTATGCGCTTCTCACCGCCTATCTTTTGGCCCTCTATGCCTTGGTTTGGTGGCTGACCTTCGCTGTTTTTGAGCCCCAAATGGCAGACCGCGCGAAATCGCTCGCACACATTCTGGCCGCCATAGTGGTGGCATTCGCCATGGCTCCCGCCCGTGGCGTCTCGCAAAGCCTGGCCGATAAGCTCTTTCTCGGCACGCGTCGACTCGACTTTCGTTCGACCATGAACGAGGCCGCAGCCATCCTGAAATCTGTCACGACGTTGCAGGATTTGCTCGAGCGTTTCGCCAAGACCATTGCCGGCGCCGTCGCCACTAATCATGTGTTCATTCTGCTGCCCGACCACAACGACTTTTCTCAGCACTACCCGCTTCCCAGCCACGAAAGCACCACTGCAAATCTGGTTTTGCGTAGCGACGACGCGATTATCAGGTACCTGGAAATCCATCAGGAAACCCTCGTTTTCGACGAGTTGCACCGCGTGCGGCAGACGCCGGAATTGGAAGCGGTTGAGCGACAGATGGCGTCTCTCAAAATCGCGGTGGTGATGGGCATCTTTGCCCGCGAACACCTCGCCGGAGTGATGCTGCTGGGGCCGCGGCTTTCGGGACGAATTTACGGGAGCGTCGAACAGAACGCGCTCGAGGTCCTTTGCGGGCAGTTGGCCATCGCGATCGATAATGCGCAGCTCTTCACCGAAGTCCAAAACGCCAAGATTTATAACGAAATTCTTCTGCAAAATCTCACGACCGGGGTGATTGCCGCCGATGTGGATGGGCGAATCACTGTCTTTAACCACGAAGCCGAGCAGATCACCGGCTCGAAATCGGCGGATTTGCTCGAACACTCGATTGACGGATTACCCTCCTCGATCCGCGCCCTGGCGCAGGAAACGCTCCATTCCAGGGAGCGGCGGGAAAATCGCGAGCTTATTTTAGATTCGGCCGAAGGCGGCGTGGTGGTGCGGGCGAGCAGCTCGATCTTTCATGGACAACAGGGCCAGATGCTGGGCGTCCTCGTGGTCCTGACCGATATCACGGTGCTGAAACGCCTCGAGCTCCAAGTCCGCCGCAGCGACCGGCTCGCGAGCCTCGGCACTTTGTCCGCCGGCATGGCGCACGAAATCAAGAATCCGCTCGTCTCGATCAAGACTTTCGCCCAGCTCCTGCCGGAGCGTTATCTGGACTCCGATTTCCGCGAAACCTTCTCGAACCTGATCGGTCATGAAATCGACCGGATCGACTCTTTGGTGAACCAGCTCCTGCGCTTTGCGCGGCCGGCCAAACCGCTCCTCAAGCCGATGCACGTCCATACCGTCCTGGAAAAATCCCTCCAGCTGATCGGCCACCGGCTTTATCACAAAGAAATCAAATTAACTCGTTCCTGGCAGGCGAATGTGGATACAATCCGCGCCGATGCGGACCAGCTCGAACAGGTTTTCCTCAACTTTTTCCTCAACGCCATGGAGGCAATGAAGCGCGGCGGGGAAATGGTGGTTTCGACAGAGGTTCGGCCGGCGGAGGAATGGGTCGCGGCTGTTACGGGCACGAATCGGGATGTGCACGAGGTTTTGCGCATCACCATTCGCGACAACGGCGAAGGCATCCGCAGCGAAGACATTCCGCACGTCTTCGATCCCTTTTTTACGACCAAGGATTATGGCACGGGACTCGGCCTGTCCGTGGTGCACGGCATTATCCAGGAACATGCCGGCCAGATCGAAGTGGAAAGCGAACTCTCCAAGGGCACGGCCTTTCATATCTTGCTGCCCATTGTGCGGCTTAACCAGGAGACTGCTGCCGCATGAGCCCTTCTCCCATGGGCATCGTCTATTCGCAGGATGCGGACCTTGCCAGGCGCATCAAAGCCTTCCTGAGCGCGCTGGCCCAGGTGCGCCACGTGAGCGTTGTAGATCGGCTGGATGCTGTCCTTCAGCAGACCGGGCCGGCGCTTCTTTTTCTAGACTTGCGCGCCAGAGAAGCCGGGGACCTCCTCGAACAGCTCCCGGAGAGCTGGCCGGAAATCCTGATCGTCGCTCTCGGCACTCCGCGCTCGGAACCCCTGCGGGAAGCCGAGCAGTCCGGCATCTATGCAGCGGACGATTTGCAGATCGACCGGCGATCATTGCAGGCGCTGGCGGCACGTGGGTTCGAGCATCTGCGGGTGCTCCAGGAGAATCGACACTTGCGCGAGCAAATCATGGCGCCCTTGCTTCCGGAGCCGCCGCGGCGGACCGAGGCGATCCCGGAACGGTCCGAGCCATCCATGCCCCTGCTCCGTTTTCCCCGGGTCTTTCGTCGTTTCGACAACGTCGAGGCCTTGCTGGCCAGCGTGGTCGAAGGCGTGGCCGATGCCACGAGTGTAGGCCGCGTAGGCATTTTTTCCAGGATCAGGCAAGGCGACCGTTATCGGCTTCGAGCCGGCCTCCGTTGCCTGCCCGAGACGTCCGGGGTTGAATATGGCGAGCGCGATCCGTTGGTCCGCTGGCTCGAACTGCACGCGCACGTCATTTGCCGAAGCAACCTCACTCAGGCGCTCGATCCAAAGCAGCGGACGGTCATGCGGCGCGCGCTCGATACACTTGGAGCCGAAGTCATCGTGCCGTTGCACGCGCGCGGCAGCATGATTGGCTGGCTCTTTTTTGGTCACCGCGTCACGGGTCAGCGTTTCGGCTCCTCGGACCTCGAAAGCTTGATGCTCCTGGCGGAACATGTTTCCACCGTGCTGGAGAACGCGCTCCTCTATGAAGAAGTCACGCTCCAAAAAACCCTCGCGGAAACGCTGCTGAAATCCATTCCGCCCGGCATCGTCGCGATCAATGAGGAGGGGATGGTTCGCTGGTTTAATCCCACCGCGGAACGGATTCTGGGGATCGCGGCGGCAGATGCCTTGAATCAACCGGCCGAGGCGGCGGGCCCCCGCCTCGCCCTGTTTCTGCGCGATACCCTCGAATCCGAAGCGAACCTGCCGGCTCAGCAATGGATCGACCCCACCACGCGGCGGTCACTCTCCGTGGAAACCCGACGGTTGGTGGACAACAAGACGCCGCTCGGCGCCGTCGCCGTCGTCCAGGATCTCACGGCAAAGGACAACCTGCGTCAAAAACAAGACCTGGTCGATCGCGCGGCGTTTTGGACCGACCTCGCCGCGAGCATGTCCCACGAAATTCGAAATCCGCTCGTGGCGATCAAGACGTTCGCCCAGCTTCTGCCGGAACGTTTCGACGATGCCGATTTCCGGAAGGATTTTAACGAGATCGTCGTCCAGGAAATCGACCGGCTGGACAAGATCATCACCCAAATCAACAATTTTGCCCATCCCTCGGAGCTGGTGCTGAAACCAATCGATCTGCGCCCTTCGGTCAGAAAAGCGATCGAGCTCGCGCGCGAGCGCCTTAAGAAAAACGGAGTCGCGATCGATACCGCGCTGCCAAACGACCTTCCGAAAGTGCTGGGCGATGAAGCGGCGCTCACGGAAGCTTTCGCGCATCTCGTCGCGAATGCCGCGGAAGCCACTTCGGGCCGGAGCAAACCGCGCATCACCCTGGCCGCGAGAGGTATCCGCGAAGGCGGGCACGCCAGCGGGGTCGTGGTGACGGTAAAGGACAACGGCAAGGGAATATCCGCGGACCTGAAAGAGAAGGTGTTCTCTCCGTTTTGCACCACGAAGGCCCGGGGAATGGGACTGGGGCTGCCGATCGTCAAACGGACTGTCTTCGATCACAACGGACGCGTCGACATTGACTCCAACCCCCACGGCACCTCCGTGAGCGTGATGCTGCCCGCCAGCCCTAACGGGCACTGAAGAAATTCGGATTTCGAATTTCCGATTTCGGATTTAAGGTGCGGTCCTTTCCGATCGGCGCGTTAACCGCGCCAATCTGATATCATCGTCAATCTGAAATATATCGTCATGATCGTAACCACCGCTCAACTTTACAAAGTGGCCTACGGAAAATTCGCCGTCGGCGCCTACAACATTAACAACATGGAACAGCTCCTCGGGCTCTTCCGTGGCTGCGAACAGAGCCAGGCCCCGTTTATTATTCAGCTCTCAAAAGGCGCACGAAAATACGCGGACAAAAGAATGCTCGAAGCCATGATCCGCACCGCGAAAGAAATGTTTCCCACGGTTATTTTTGCCGTCCATCTCGATCACGGAGACGAGGAAACGTGCTACGACTGCATCGCCTCGGGGTTTTACAGTTCCGTCATGATCGACGCGAGCCACGAGTCGTTCGAGGAAAACATCGCGATCACAAAGCGCGTGGTGGATCGCGCGCACGCCAAAGGCATAAGCGTGGAAGCCGAACTCGGACAGCTCGGCGGTGTCGAAGAGGACATCAAGGTGGACGAAGGCCATGCCTCCCTTACGAATCCGCAGGAAGCGGTTGAATTCGTAAAGCGGACCGGCTGCGATTCGCTGGCCGCCGCCATCGGTACCAGTCACGGCGCTTATAAGTTCAAGGGGCAACAAAGCCTTCATTTCGAAGTGATCGAGGAAATCAAGAAATTGATTCCCGGGATGCCGATTGTGATGCACGGCAGCTCCAGCGTTCCTGTCGAGGAAGTGCAGCGAATCAATGCGGCAGGCGGCAAGCTCGATCCGTCGGCCCGGGGCGTAAACGAGGAGGAATACCTTCCAGCCGCAAAGCTGGGAGTCACCAAGGTGAACATCGACACCGATGGCCGTCTGGTCTGGACTCGTGTCCACAGAGAGTATTTTCGCGATCACCCGGCGGAGTTTGATTTTCGTCCACCGGGCAAAATCTTCGTTGAGGAATACGCGAAGTTTATCGCGCATAAGAACGGGAAACTCGGCTCGGCTGGGCAGCTCGACGCGGTTCGCGCCAGCTTGGAATAAGCGAATTCCACGCCAGCTCCGCTGGCGCTCCGGGCATTCCGCGCCCTCAAGAATCCGGTGATCGTCCAAGGCCGAGCGACGCCTGGCCTTGAATTTCCCCTGGCCTGGCCGGGCCGTGAAGAGTTGGCAAGGTTAGTGCTATAGAGATTATAGTAATTATAAGAAAGCGCCCGAATGAAAATACTGACCCGCGATGCCGCCGAGTTCCTACTCATCGACGACGACCCCGCCATCACGAAATTCCTCGTGACTTATCTCAAGCAAAAAGGGCACACCTGCGAATACCTGACGGAGGGTTTCCAGACTGCGGCCTGGCTCGAACATCATCAGTGCGACGTAGTGGTGGTCGATCTGAACATGCCGAAAGTCGATGGCATTTCCTTGATTACTTTCATTCGGGAGATGAGCCAGAACCTGCCGATCATCGTCTTTACCGGTGTCGGCTACGACGAGGAGCGGATGCACGCCGCCCTGCGCGCCGGAGCCAATGGCTACGTCAGCAAGAATCTGCCGATCGAACAGCTTTACTGCGTCCTGTCCCGCGTGCTTGCCACGTGTCAGCAACGCGCGCGCCGCGAAGCGCTGGCACGCCCGCACTCTGTCCTGGCGGGAGCGGCCTAGACGCCGCAACCTAACGAAATTACGCGGTCGAGGCTTCCTCCAGTAGCCACCGCAGCGCTTCGGTTGAGATGCATTCGGCTCCGCTCGCGCTCACCGTTTCCTGCTCCAGGACATCGCTGGTCGCTACCAGCAGCTTGAATCGCGAAGCATACTTGCTTGCGAGCCGCTCAACGATGGAGTCCGCGGTTTGACCCTCCCGTGAATAGAAGATTTGGATTTCCCCCGGCTCTGAGTCCACGTTGACGGCCGTCCCTTTGCCGTCGAAAACCACCGCAACGCGCACGCCAGTCCAATCCTGGTATTCCCGCAATTTCTTCACGAGCGCATCGCGGGCGAGTGAACTGCGACGCCGATGGAGGGCGCGCAACTCTGGCCAGGCAAAAATCACGCTGTGGCCGTCAACGATCAGGTATTGCGCGCGCACTTTGCGTCGAAGATGAGTTTTCGCAAAGTCACCGTCTCAATCAAAGGGTATGCCTGCTGTTTTAGGTCTCCGGGGCGGGCGCGGCCTGCTTCTTCGGTTGTTTGGCCTTGGTCTTGGGCGCTTCTTTCCGCACCGGCGCAGCTTTCGCCGCCACCTTCTTGCGATCCAAATAAGCGCTGCGCCGCCGACGTTTGACCCTCACCCGATGTTGCTGACCCATAACGCGTTCTATAGGATGGAAGCCAGGGCAGCGCAACGCGAAATAAAGCGGACCGGAGCCCGCCCCTTCCCCACCCGGGTAGTGTCCTAATTTGACGGTCGGCCAAGTATTACAACGTAAAAGGCCAGGAAAAGGCTGAGCATTATGAAGGCCGATGGAGTGTGTTTGGCGTCCCAAACCGTGATTACCACAAGTGCGATTAGCCAAAATCCCCAGGACCACTGAAACCGCTGGCCCCTTTATGTTTGTTGCGAGGTTTTTGAGAAAGCCGCGTTCGTCGCGCGCCCCTCTGAAACTGGCGCTCAACTGGTCTTTCGGGTCTTCGTTCATGGGGTTTCCCTCTCGCTTTAGCCGCAATCTCCACTTTGCCGGCTCAACGTCATCCGGGCAATCCCGTCAACGTGCGACCTTATCAACGAGGGGTGGTTGGAGGTGCGGGGATCGAACCCCGTGCAGCGACGGCTCGCCTCGAGACGCGCGCACTCCCCCGGAATGCTCCTAAATCTTTCTACCGATTATGAGCCCGTGGTTACGCGGCAGGGCTCGTCTTTCGATGGAGCGAAACCCCGCGTCACGCATCCATTGGCTGTACTCACGCCAGGTGTAGAGCATGCCTTCGCCAGTGGCGAGCGTGAGAAAGTAGGGCGATCCCATCGCGGCACCGAGCGGTCCATTCTCAGTATCGAGCTGCATCATGTTGAAGATGATGACAGCTCCACCTCCTGGCAGGCTATCGAAGCATTTGCGAAGGAGTTGTCGATTTCGTTCTTCGGACCAGATCGTAAAGAAATGGGCGAACAGAATCGCGTCGGCTTCTTTCGGAAAAGGATCCACAAAACAATCCCCGGGCCATACGTCCAGCCGGTCGCTCAGTCCTTCGCTGGCGATGTTTCCTTTCGCAAGCTCGCAGACGGACGCTGAATCGAAGACGACGGCGCGAAGATGCGGGAACTTGCGGGCGAAGGCCACAATGTTCGTTCCGTTGCCCCCGCCGACATCCACCAGATACTTCGCATCCCGGAAATCCAGGCTGCGGACCAGCATGGCGTTTGCCTGGACAGAAATGCTTTCCATCGCGTCTTGGAAAATCCGCTCGAGCCGTTCATCGTGTGCCAGACGCTCATATAACGTGCCTTCGGTGCCGGGAAATTCCTGAAGCCCCACGTTGGAATTGGCGCGAATGGCTTCGGCAAAATAGGGCATCGCGCGATAGTTGATGTGATGCTGCCACCGCACTATATCAATCACATTTCGGCGAGCACTTCGCACGAAGAGGCTGCGGGAAAGGATCGTATTCGAGTACCACGCGCCGCGCTTACGGATCAAGCCCAAGGTCGCGCATCCCAGGAGCAGGATCCGAATCGGTTGCGCGGCGCATTTGAGCGAGGCCGCAATCTCCTCCCGTGTCATGCGCTTGTGCTGGTCGAGGAGTGAAAACAGGTCCAGCTCGATAGCGGCGCTCAGGGTCTGAAAGAAGATGTGTCCACCCAAGATGAGGTACATCCGCTCGTACGAGCGCCGCAGAAGGAAGCCTTCCAGCAAATGGCGCTGAATCCAGTTCGAAACCCATTGCCAAGGTTCGCGGGCGAGTTTGACCATGAAAAAACGCGTCGTTCCGAGCGGTAAAATCATCCATCCGAAGCAAGTCCGAATCTTCGTCCCTTGCCCGGAGGTTGCTCCACGGTTTAAGAAACCAGATCAAAGCAATTAGCAAGGTTTAAAAACTTCCCGCTTCCGACACGCCCCTTGCACGCCTCCATCCGAACGGCGGGCGGGCGGTCAACGGGTAAGGCGCACTACCCTATTCCCCTTGCGGTTTTCATCGTCTCTAATGGATTTTCGACTTGGCTCACCACGGCGTCTGCGTAACGCAGATCGCACAACTGGAGAAGCGGATCGAGGACGCTGAGAGCAAACCCGCCGCCAGTGGCGTTCCTCCGGCCGCATCGATCGCGGAGCTGCGGGCCCAACTGGATGAGGCGATGAAACAGCTTGATGCCGTCGAGCGCGAAAAGCATTGCTCTCCGACAAGATCAAGGCGGCCCAGGATCGATCAGCCGATCTGGAAAGAGAGGCGAAACGGCGGCCCGCAGCCGGAAGGAATCCCGGAATCCGCGGCAGGGTCCTGGCCAAATGAACCAGACCTATAACTTCGTCGTTCTCAATCTGGGCGGCAGGCAGGGAGTCGAGACCAACACCGAGATGCTGGTTTTGCGCGGAGGTTCGTTCATCGGCAAAATTCGGATTTCGTCAGTTGAGCCAGCCTTCCGCACGCGAATCGGATTGCAATGAACAGCGCCATTTGCGTAAAACTGGCCGTCGCATCCCCCGTTGCCAGTGACGACCCCCAGAACACTGATCGGTTGTTCCGTCCTTGTCCTCGCCCTTTCGGCGTTGTTCGGCCTTCTCAATATCCAGCGGACACGCGGATTGCGCTCGAGGCTCATGCAGACCGAGGAGTCTCGCAAGGCAGAGGAACAGCTTCAAACTTCGCGCGAAAAAGAGTTGCAGGGACGCGAAGCGGCGGTCGCCGCCGCCAATGCCCAGTTCGCCGAGACGCGAACGAAGGTCGCGAGCACCGAAGCTGAGCTAACCAGGGCCCAAACAGAGAAAGACGATCTCGAAGCGAAGTTGCGGGCGAACGAAACGCAGATCGCACAACTGGAGAAGCGGATCGAGGAGGCTGAGAGCAAACCCGCCGCCAATGGCGTTCCTGCGGCCGCTTCGACCGCGGAGCTGCGGACTCAACTGGAAGAGGCGATGAAACAGCTTGATGCCGTCGAGCGCGAAAAAGCACTGCTCTCCGACAAGATCAAGGCGGCCCAGGACCGATCAGCCGATCTGGAAAAAGAGACGAAACGGCGGCCCGCATCTGGAAGGAATCCCGGAATCCGAGGCAGGGTCCTGGCAATGAATCAGGCCTATAACTTCGTGGTTCTGAATCTGGGCGGCAGGCAGGGAGTCGAGACCAACACCGAGATGCTGGTCTTGCGCGGAGGTTCGTTCATCGGCAAAATTCGGATTTCGTCAGTTGAACCGGCCACCGCCATCGGCGATATCATTACCAGCAGCCTGGCCCGCGGGGTCCAGGTGCAACCGGGAGATACCGTCATTTATGCTGGCACGAATTTTTGACTCCACCTGTTTCAAATTCCTGAGAATCGCCTCCCTCTTTTGTTTGGCGAGTGTGCTGGCTTCCTGCGCGAAAAACGATCCTCCCCTTATCGCCGATCCCGCCGGCACCCGCGAAACCTCCTTGCCCTGGAACGAACAGGCGAAATGGGAGAGAGACGGTTCCGCGGCTGGGCTGAATACAGGCCGGTAGAAATCGCGCGGACTAGATCCAGAAGCCAGGCGGGATCACCGCGTTCTTCGGCACCACGACGATGCCGTCGCGGATAAAATAATTGCCGGCATCCAGGTCCGCCGGTTTGCCTTCCGGAGTTATGACAACGCCGTCCGCAATCCGCGCATTCTTGTCGATGATCGCCCGGTCGATCACACAATTGCGCCCGATCCCGATCGGCGGTAACCCGCGCGCCGAGCCGGAAGGGTTCGTCTCGTAATAGTCCGCGCCCATGACGATGCTATTCCGTATGGTGGCGCCGGTTTGGATGATGCTGCGCACACCGATGACGGATCGCTCCAGGTGCGCGTCCGAGATGATACAGCCATCGGCGATGATCGCCTGGCGCAAGGTCGCGCCGTTTATTTTGCTGCCCGGCAGAAAACGTGGGTGGGTGTAAATCGGAGCCGAAGCCTCGAAGAAACTATATTGAGGCAGAAGGTCCGTCAGATCCAGATTGGCTTCGTAAAACGCCCGGATGGTGCCGATGTCTTCCCAGTAGCCGTTAAAAATAAACCCGCTCACCTGCCGCTCCTGGATCGACTGCGGGATGATATGTTTCCCGAAATCGACCAGGTCGTTCTCGAGGCATTCCACCAGCACGTCGCGATTGAAAACGTAAATGCCCATCGAGGCCTGATATAATTCCTCCTCGGCCGCCGCCCCGATCGACGCGAGCAGTTCCCGGCTCATCTTGAACTCGCTCAGCGTGCTCTCGTCTTTCGGCTTCTCGACGAAGCGAGTGATCCGGCGGCCGGCATCGCTCTGCATGATCCCGAACTCGGAAACCTGCTCCCGCTCCACCGGCTTGGTGGCCAGGGTAATGTCTGCGCCCGAGCGAATGTGCTGGTGGAGCAGGGCGCGGAAATCCATCCGGTAAAGCTGATCGCCGCTGAGAATGATGTAATAATCGAACGGCCGCTCCAGGAAGTAGCGCATGTTTTGGCGCACCGCGTCCGCTGTGCCTTGATACCACTGCGAGCCTTCCGGAGTCTGCTGCGCGGCGAGGATGTCGACAAAGCTTCGGGAAAAATTATCGAATTTGTAGCTCGCCTGGATGTGGCGGTGCAGCGACATGCTGTTGAACTGCGTCAGCACGTAGATCGACCGCAGCCCGGAGTTCAGGCAGTTGCTGATCGGGATGTCGACCAGCCGATACTTGCCGCCCAGCGGCACCGCCGGTTTCGACCGATCTTTTGTTAACGGAAACAGCCGAGTCCCGGCGCCGCCACCCATGATGATGGAAAGCGTCCGTTGCGTCGTGCCGGGAGGAAGCGCGGGGATCGATCCGGCGGCGGCCGGATCGGCTGAAGACGGCTGGCGTGTGGCGCGACTGCTTTCCTTTCCCACGAATCAAATTAACGCAGATTGCCCCTGCTCCCATCAACCTTTTTGATGGAGGGCGGGCGCCCCGCATGGCTGGACCGGTTGCGCCGATCACACCTTAATGTCACGCTCTCCCTGCATGTGTGGCATTGTTGGATACGTCGGCCGGTCGGAAGCAGCTCCCATCCTGCTCGATGGATTGCGCCGCCTCGAATATCGCGGCTACGATTCCGCGGGCGTTGCGATCGTGGACGGCGATCGCGTCGAAACGCGCAAGTGCGCCGGCCGCATCGCCGCGCTCGGGAAGCTCATGGCGGAGAAGCCACCGACCGGAACTTTCGGGATCAGCCACACCCGCTGGGCCACCCACGGGAAACCCACGGACCAAAACGCCCACCCCCATTTCGACGCCAGCGGAAAACTGGCGCTCGTGCACAACGGCGTGATCGAGAATTACCAGGCCCTGAAAGATCAACTGGTTCGGGAAGGCGATCGCCACTTTTCTTCCGAGACCGATACCGAAGTCCTCGCACATTTAATCGGGAAACTTTACGACGCCTCCATCGCCGAAGCGGAAAATGCCGGTGCCAACGGCGAGGCCGCCGCTCCCCTTAATGAGAAGGGACGCCTCGTCGATGCCGTGCGTGCGGCCTTGCGGCAAGTCATCGGCACGTATGGAATTGCCCTCGTCCATCGCGACATCCCGGACTTCCTCGTCGGCGCCCGGCGCGGCAGCCCGCTCGTCCTCGGCGTAGGCAAGGAGGAAAATTTTCTCGCGAGCGACGTGAGCGCCATCGTCGCCTACACCCGCGACGCCGTTTACCTGAACGACTTCGACGTTGTCGCGGTCGAGCGCGACAAATTTGAGATCAGCTCGGTCGCGGGCGAAGCGGGCAATTACCAGCTGAGCAAAGTCGAATTTAGCGACGCGGACATCAAGAAAGGCGATTACGCGCACTACATGCTCAAGGAGATCTTTGAGCAGCCCGGTTCCGTGCGCGACGCGATGCGCGGACGTCTCAGCCCGGAAGAGTGCACCGCCAAGCTCGGCGGCTTGAACATGACGCCGGCGCAATTGCGCGATGTCGGCCGCATCGTTCTCACCGGCTGCGGCACGGCCCTGCACGCCGCGATGATCGGCGAATATTTGATCGAAGCGCTCGCGCAGATTCCAACGGAAGTGGAATACGCCAGCGAATTCCGCCACCGCAACACGCCGATGACGCGTGACACCCTCGTCTTCGCCATCAGCCAGAGCGGCGAGACCGCGGACACGCTCGGCGCTTTGCGGGAGAGCCGGCGCAAGGGTTATCGCACGCTCGGAATTTGTAACAATGTTGCGAGCACGATCGCGCGAGAAAGCGACGGCGGCGTTTATATGCACGCGGGCCCTGAGATCGGCGTCGCCGCCACGAAGTCGTTCACCTCGCAGCTTGCCATTCTCACGGCGATCGGGCTGCTCCTGGGCCGCATGCGCCATCTCTCCACTTCGGAAGGAACGCGGATCATCGAGGCGCTCGAAGCGTTGCCGGGCCAGATCGAAGAAGTGTTGAAGTTAAGCGATCAGATCAAGGCGATCGCCAAAAAATACGCGTCGGCGCCCGGCATGCTCTTTTTCGGCCGCCAATTCCACTTTCCGGTCGCGCTCGAGGCGGCGCTCAAGCTGAAGGAGATCACCTATCTTTTTGCCGAAGGCCACCCGAGCGCCGAGCTCAAACACGGCATCATCGCCCTCGTCCGGCCGGAGCTTCCCTCAGTCTTCATCGCACCCGATGACGCCGTCTTTTCGAAGAACTTGAACAACATCGAGCAAGTCCGCGCGCGCAAAGGCCCCGTTATCGCCGTCACCTCCGGCAACGGCGCCGGCCGCCTCGCCAAGATCGCCGACGACATCATTACCCTCCCGGAAGTTCCCGATTACGTCAGCCCGATCCTCACCGTCATCCCGCTCCAACTGCTCGCCTATCACCTCGCCGTCGAGCTGGGCCGCGATGTCGATAAACCGCGCAATCTCGCGAAGAGCGTCACCGTCGAGTAGTCAAACGCAGGTGGAATTCGCTGCCTGCTACCGCCTGGACGAAGTTATCGCTCTGTTACCCTGAAAAAGTGACTCCCAGACGAACGTCCGGTCTTCAAGTCGCGATCCTATGCGGCCTATTTGGGCTTTTCCTTTTGCTCGCGGCGCGTCATGCCCAGCTGCACGATAAGCGATTACCCGGCGACCATGGAGCGGGCTGGATGACTCCCACGCAAGCGTACGTTGCTGCTTCCCTGCTTCTCGCGGCTGCGGCCTCTTCGATTGTTCTGGGTTTTCGCGAGACGAATAGCGATCCTCTTCAAACTGGACGCTGCCAAGTAATTCCATTGCTGGACGCTTGCCGTCGCTGATAGGTGGGCGTTGGGTGGTTATTTTTGCAGAGCGGCCGTCTCTCGGTGGTTGACACATTTCTGGGCAGTCAATAGCCTTGCATCACTCGTCCGGCGCCCCCCAGTGCAAGCGAAAGAAGATCACGTTCTCAGGCTCCTCGAAGAGGCGGGGCTCGTCACCCGCTCTCAAATCGAAGCGGCCAAATCACGATTGAACGGCGCGAACAATGCCGTCGATCTGCTCATCAAAGAGGGCGTTGTTTCAGAAGTCGACGTGTCCCGCAGCCTGGCCGCCTATGCCCACATGGATTGGGTCGACCTTTCGACGAAGATCATTCCGCCGGGGGTGATCGATCAAATCCGCGCGCAGGATGCGCGGAGGTTCAAGGTCATTCCGATCGGCTTTGGTGAAACCGGATTGATCCTGGCGGTCGGTGATCCGCTCGACATCGACACGATCGACAGCCTGGGCTTCCTGTTGCAGCGCGAGATCGAACTGGTCTGCGCGAGTCCCGAGGAAATCGGACAGGCCTTGATCAAATACTACGGCACGGCCGATCAGGCGGTCGGCGTCCTGGCGCGGGAAAGCGGCCAGGCGGCGGATCTCGGTGTGGAGATCACGGGCGGCGGCGACATCAGCGGAACTGATGAAGCCGATGCCCCGATCATTCGCCTGGTCTCCATGCTCCTCATCGAAGCGCACCGGCTGGGCGCCAGTGATATTCACCTGGAACCGCTCGACAAAACATTTCGCGTCCGCTTTCGGATCGACGGCGTCCTCCAGGAAATGCAGGCACCGCCGAAACGCTTGCAGTCCGCCATCGTCAGCCGGCTGAAAATCATGACTGGCTCGATGAGCATCGCGGAAAAGCGCTTGCCCCAGGATGGGCGCATTCAGGTGAAGATCGCGCGGAAGCCGATCGACCTTCGCGTCTCGACGATTCCCACCAACCATGGCGAAAGCGTGGTCATGCGCGTTCTCGACAAGTCGAGCCTGCTGCTCGGCCTTCCTGAGCTTGGATTTTTTGACGACGACCAGGAGAAATTCGAGCGCTTGCTCCGCCTGCCGGATGGAATCCTGCTCGTGACCGGCCCGACTGGGTCCGGCAAGACGAGCACGCTCTATTCGTGCCTCAACTTCATCAACAAGCCCGATCTCAAGATCATCACCGTCGAGGAGCCGGTCGAATATCAGATGACCGGGATCAATCAGGTCCAGGTCAACCCCGAGGTCGGAATGACGTTCCCGGTCGCGTTGCGTTCCATTTTGCGCCAGGCGCCGAACATCATCATGATCGGGGAGATTCGCGATCTCGAGACGGCGAAGATCGCGACGAACGCGAGCCTGACAGGACACCTGGTTTTCAGCACGTTGCACACAAACGATGCGCCCTCCGCGGTGGCGCGGCTGGTGGATATCGGTGTCCAGCCCTTCCTGGTAGCGTCTTCGTTGCGCGCGATCGTCGCCCAGCGACTCGTTAGGCAACTCTGCCCGAACTGCAAAAGACCTGGCAAGCTCAGCGACACCGAACTGCGCGCCCTGCATCTGGAGTCTTCTCAGTTAAGCCAGGCACAGGTGATGAAGCCGTCCGGCTGCGAGCAATGCCGGAACACCGGGTACAAAGGCAGAATGGGAATTTTTGAAATCTTCGTGATTGATGACGAAGTGCGCCACCTGATCAATAATCGGCGCTCCACTCTCGCTCTGCGCCGGCGCGCTCGCGAGCTCGGGATGCGCACCTTGCGCGAGGACGGCGCGCGCAAAGTCCTCGCCGGCCTCACCTCAGCGGAAGAAGTGATCTCGATCACGCTCGGAGACGCGAGCTAATTATGAGCGTGGCAGGATTTGCTTTGGGGAGCGCACGCGCCTCGCGTGCTTGTTTTGGCGCCTCGCCAAAACAACCTTCAGAAAAGTTCGCGATCGCGAGGGCGCGCTCGCCAGCACGCGAGGCTGCGCTCCCCAGAAAGAGATGAACGCGAAACAGATTGCGGATCTCTTCGTCGAGCAACGGGTCCTCCAACCGTCCCAAGCGGACGATCTCTTGGAGGAGGCGAATCTAAACGGCAAGAGCATCGAGCAAGCCCTGATTGATGGCGGCTTCGTCGATGCCCGCGGCTTTTATCAAATCATCGCCGACGCGCTTGGCACCCATTTTCTCGACCTCTCGGACCACGAAATTCCGCGGGAAATCTTGCGCCTGATTCCCGCCGGTCTGGCGCGGCTTCACCAGGCCCTGCCGATCGGCTTGAGCGATCATACGCTGAGCGTGGCCCTGGCGGACCCGCTGGATATGCGCGCGGCGGAAGACCTTCGGTTTGCCCTTGGCCAGGACGTCCATGTGATCGTCTCCCCCACCGAACAAGTCGAGGATCTCATCCGGCGCTGCTACGGCACGGAGAGCGCCAGCATGGAGGATATCCTCGATCAGCTGGGCGACGCAGGCGAGCTGCTGGGCCTCGGCGGCACGGATGAAGCCGCGTCAAACGTCGAGGCCGAAGCCAATGCGACCCCGATTATTCGCCTGGTCGATTTAATTCTGTTCCGGGCGATCCAGGATCACGCGAGCGATATTCATTTCGAGCCCTTCGAGAACGAATTCAAGATTCGCTATCGAGTCGATGGCGCGCTTTACGAAATGGCGCCGCCACCGCTTCATCTCGCGCTGCCCGTGATCTCGCGCGTGAAGGTCATGGCGAACATGAACATCGCCGAGCGCAGGCTCCCGCAGGACGGGCGCATCCAGAAAAATATTGCGGGCCGCGTCGTCGATCTGCGCGTCTCGACGTTGCCGACGCAATTCGGCGAGAGCGTTGTCCTCCGTGTGCTCGACCGCTCCATGGTCAACCTCGACCTCGAATCCCTCGGCCTTCCCGGCTCCATCCACGATTTCATCGTCGAAATCATTCAGCGCCCCAACGGCATGTTCATCGTCACCGGGCCTACTGGTTCTGGAAAAACGACGACGCTTTACTCGTGCCTGAGAAGGATCAACACGATCGACTCGAAGCTGCTCACCGCGGAGGAACCGGTCGAATACGATCTCGAAGGCATCGTCCAGGTGCCGGTGAACGAAGCGATCGGCCTGACCTTCGCGCGAGCGCTCCGCGCCTTTCTCCGGCAGGACCCGGACCGCATCATGGTGGGCGAAACGCGCGATTTGGAGACGGCCCAAATCTCCATCCAAGCGGCCCTGACCGGACACCTTGTCTTCACCACTTTGCACACGACCGACGCGCCGGGGGCAATCACGCGCCTGATCGACATGGGCGTGGAACCATTTCTCATTTCTTCCACGCTGGAAGCTGTGCTCGGGCAACGATTGCTTCGCGGCATTTGCTCGCAGTGCCGTGCGACTTATCAACCCAGCGAAATCCAACTTGCCCAACTTGAACTATCGCGACGCGACATCGGCCAGCAAAATTTCCATTACGGCAAAGGCTGCGACGCCTGCAATCAGACCGGTTACAAGGGCCGCATGGGCATCTACGAGCTGATGAAAATGAGCGATCCGCTGCGCGAATTGATCAACGAGCGTGCGCCAGCCGTAACGCTCAAGGAAAAGGCCGTCGAACTTGGCATGGTCACGCTGCGCCAGGACGGCTTGCGCGGCATCTTTGCCGGCGCCACCACGACCGAGGAAGTGCTGAAATATACGTAATACGATGCGCAAAATCTCTGGGTAGCGCACGCGTCTCGTCCCGCCCCTGCGGGAGTGACGGCGTCCTCGCCGTCGCGAACTTTCCTTAGCGTCCGTTTCACCCAATTTGCCGCCGCTCTCGAAGATCGTTTCGGCGAGACGCCGAAACCAGCACGCGAGACGCGTGCGCTACCCAGACGCCCAATGCACTGCGCTCGACATTCGTCGCGACTCCGAGTTAACGTCGATTCGTTCGTTCCCCCCTCATGCCGCGTTACAACTACGTAGCTCTCGACGCTCACGGCCAGGAATCTACTGGCTTGGTCGATGCCGCCTCGACCAATGAAGCGGTCGGTCAATTGCGGCAAGCCGGCTATTATCCCACGAGCGTTTGCGAAGAAGAAATGGCCGTCGGCCCCGGCGGAAACGCTCCTCGGCCGGTGGCGAAAATCCCTCGCGCGGAGCGAGTTCGTGGCGGCATGAACATCGTTCTCTTCCAGAGGAAAACCGTTAAGCCAAAAACGCTCATGATTTTCACGCGGCAGCTCGCGACGTTGATCGATGCCGGGCTCCCCCTTCTGCGCGGTCTCGGGGTTCTCGCCAAGCAGGAGCGCGATTCCGTCTTCAAAAACACGATCAACAAGCTGGCCGAATCGGTCCAGGACGGCAGCACGTTCTCCGAGGGTCTCGAGCGGCACCCGCGCATCTTTAACGGTCTTTACGTCAACATGGTCAAGGCGGGCGAGCTGGGTGGCGTCCTCGATCTCGTGCTGAGCCGGCTCGCGGAATTCCAGGAGAAAGCGCAGAAGGTCAAGAACAAGGTCGCCGCGGCCCTGGTTTATCCCGTCATCGTGCTTCTTCTGGCCGTGGCGATCCTGACCTTTCTCCTGATTTTCATCGTGCCGAAATTTCAAACGATCTTCCACGACATGCTGGGGGACAAACCGTTGCCCGCGATCACCCTCTTCGTCATTGGGGTAAGCGATTTCATGCAGAAACACTGGGCCGTGCTGCTGGGCGTGGTTGTCCTCGCCTTCGCTGGCTACAAATTCGCCGCCCGCACCCGTGCCGGCCGAGCTCTCATCGATAAAATCAAGCTGCGCGCGCCGCTCTTCGGCGACTTGATTCGAAAAACTTCGATCTCAAGATTTTCGCGCACGCTCGGAACGCTGGTGACGAGCGGAGTGCCGATTTTGCAGGCGCTCGAGATCACGCGCGAGACCGCGGGCAACACCGTCATCGCCCGGGCGATCTCGCAAGTGCACGATAGCGTAAAAGAGGGTGAAACGATCGTGCAGCCACTGGAGGCGAGCGGAACGTTCCCGCCGATGGTGATCAGCATGATCGACGTGGGCGAAGAAACCGGGCAGTTGCCCGAGATGCTCTTAAAGATTGCGGAGGTCTATGATGATGAGGTCGACAACTCCGTGGCTGCGCTCACCTCGCTGCTCGAGCCGATCATGATTGTCCTGCTCGCGCTGATCGTCGGCACGATAGTCATCGCGCTTTTCATGCCGCTCATCAGCATTATCAGCGGATTGCAGCAGCAAAGTTAACCGAACGAGTGAGGGGTAACATTTCGAATGCCTGGGTAGCGCACGCGTCTCGCGTGCTGGTTTCGGTGTCTCACCGAAACAATCTTCCAAGCGCGCGTTATCTCCTGGATTCGTCGACGAAGGAAAAGTTCGCGATAGCGAGGACGCCATCGCTTCCGCAGGGGCGGGACGAGACGCGTGCGCTACCCAAGCTCGTCACGTCCCGCGGATTCACGATCCTCGAACTCCTGGTCGTACTAACGATCATCATTGTCCTGGCCAGCCTGATCCTCGCGACATCCGGTTACGTCCAGAACAAAGGCGCCCGTTCCCGGACTGAAGTGGAAATCGCGGCGATATCGGCCGCCTTGGAAAACTACAAAGCGGATCATGGAGTGTATCCCTCGAATGACGACACCAGGGCTTTGGATCCGGCAACGACGAGCCCGGACAGTTACAGGCCCGCCAGCAGCTATCTGTATTCCCAACTGACGGGAGACGAGGATGCGAACCCGATCACACCCGCTCCGCCCGATGCGAAAAATTACTTTGGCAGCGCCCTGAAGCCCAACCTGCTTGCCCCGAACCCGTCCGGACCTAATACCTACCTGCAAGATCCATTTCGAAACAGTTACGGCTACTCAACAGCGAAGGCCGAAAATCCCGCCGGCGACGCCGGCCATAACCCAACCTTCGATTTGTGGAGCACGGCGAATTCCGCGAACCCATCGCAGTGGATCAAAAACTGGTGAGCGGATCGGCTTTTTTGTCATGTCGAGCGAAGTCGAGACATCTCTTGCTCTAGCTCCGGCTGCAGAAAGGCGAAGTTAGAGGTCCCTCGACTGCGCTCGGGATGACAGGTGGGAAACTACCGCGCGCCCGTCAGCGCACGACGATGACAACGCGGCGATTCGGACGCTGCCGCTCGATCTCCATCTCTTCTTCGGGGCTCTTGTAGGCGGGGGGGACCGGACGCGGCGCCACGATAAATTTCGAGGCCCCATACCCGCGCGCGTTGATTTGCGCGGGGTTTATTCCCATCGCCTCAACCAGATACTGCTTCACGCTGTCGGCCCGGCGTTGACTCAAATCCAGGTTGTACTCGAACGACCCGAGTGAATCGGTATAACCCTCGACCGCGAAAGTCGCCTTCGGATTGCGCTTGATCAGCGTGCCGAGCTTCTGCAACTGGCTCATCGCGCTCGGCTGCAAATCCGCGCTGTCGTAATTGAAAAGCTGGTCGTCCGGCATTCGCATTTGCGTGCCGGACCCGAGCGGGCCTTTCTGCGCGAGCAGCGAATCCAGATCGCTAAACCCGCGCGCGTGGCTGCGGTTCGGTCCCGCGCTGTCGCCGGGAATTTTGTTAAAGACGTTCGGTTTCTTGATCGTGGTGCTCCGGGCCAGCTCCGTCCCGGTCATGGCCGGCTGCGGCCGCCCGGAGGTGTCCGAATCGGTCATGAGATTTTGTTCGCGCGCCGCGTCGGGGCTTTTCGCCAGAGATTGCGCGCTGCTGCGCTCGATCTCCGCCAGGACGTTGGTGGCATTTGGGTCAACCTGCGGCTTGTCGGGGAGAACGTCGCTGGTGTCGTCGGGCAACGCGGCGCTGGCATGGACGTCCTGCAAAAGCTGGTCGAACGACTTTTTCTCGTCCGGAAGCTGCACGTCGGTCTTGTCGGGGTCGGGTTTCGCCGCAGGGTTCGTTTGGTCCACGCTCGGCTTGTCGAGCGGCTCCAGATCCACATTCTTGACCTTGAAGGTGGGCGTCTGGACGCGGTCCTCCAGGAGATACCGGTCGGAAATGAAATTCGTCCGGTAAAAATATCCGCAGAGCGCGCCGTGGATCGCCAGCGAAATCAGCAGACCGACGATCAACCAGTTGCGGTCTTTGCTGCTTTCCAGGAGCGCCTCGTCGAACTCCCCGTAATCGGATGTTCTCATTTACCTCGGGAAACAAACCGGCACTCCGAGGTGATTGTCAAACCGGAGCGTTTGTCCCCGGACGAGTTCGAAACGGGGCGTCAATTCACCGCAAGCACGTTTGGGATTTGAAAGAGGTATAGGCTGACTCGACGACCGGCGTCGCTGATCATACTCTCGTTGGATGTTGAAGTTTCTCCTCGTGGCAGGGCTCGCTTGTGCAATCGGATTTAGCGGCGGCTTCGCCACGGGATGGCACCAGCGGCTCGACGATCCTGTATTGGCAATACGGTCCCAAATGCGTGAGGTCGTTTCGTCACAGATTTCCGCGACTACTCTCAGTCTCAGCGTTTTGCTCGCGCTGGAGAAGGGCGATGTCGGGAAGGCGAAATCCCAGTTGGCGCGACAGATCGCAGCATATCAGCGCTCGTGGGCTGAATATGACGGCGTCCTGCAAGGACGGCCAAAGCTTCTGCCCATAATCCAAGAGTCGATCAACCATTCTCCGGCACTGCGAGAAGAACTCGCTCACACTTCAAAGTGAGCCACGACACGGTGCATTCGTCTGGTTAGATGTTATCCAGGAGTAAGCCCACGCACGGAGAAGAACGCCAGGACCAGGGCGATTCCCACAAGAACGAAGATCATGACGAGAAGGGCGAACCGAGCGGGAGTTGACCTGCGCGCGAACCGGAGACCGCACATCGGACATCGGTAGTCGACCGGGGAGGAAGCCTGATGCAGAAGCGCGAAAACTGTAGGGATGATCGTGATGAACGAGACAGGATAGAACCAGTTCCGCTTGCCGAACGACTGAACACTCGCGGAGCCACATTCGGGACAATGCATTGCATTACTGGCGTAACGCGGAGCGTTTGCTGAATCCGTGTTAATCAGCGCGTATTCGGAAGGTTATTGGAAGTTTAATCTGGGACGCACCATTTAGTTTCATGGTCTGGTTCCTAAACGAGTTTTCCGCCGCGGCGTCCAGCATCTTGTTTCCCGTGCTTTTGACCATCGTGGCTTGGAGGACCGTACCGGAGATGCGCTCGACCCGGATAAGGATCACACCACTGCCGGTGATGTATCGCGCTTGGGCGGCGGAGCGCTTCTTGTCGCTCTTAGCCGAGGCCTGGTCAGCAGCACTGCCCGGTAACGCGAAAATAAGCGCGCCGATTGCGCAGAACATTACGCGGCAATAATGAAGCGTCCTCACGTCTGACGAGATAAGGTCTGCGACGACTGGCGTCCAGCAATCGCATTACTTGGTGGTGTCCTAATTTGAAATTAGGGCGTGGAGTAGAGTGTTTCTAGTGATGGCACCCGCCTTGCCGCTAGCCGCCGGACAAAACGCCAGATTCGAAAGCGAATCACCACCCGACCCAGGAAGCCTGCTCCCTTCGATAGCCTGGCGCTGCGCCGCGTGAGACGCGCTTTTAGGCGGCGAGCCGAGCCTTGGCGGATGCGATCAGGCCCATCTGCAACTATGTCACTTCGGTCTGGAGAATAAGGCACGATTCTTTTGCTTTCGCCGCCATCGCCACTTTGACAGCAGTCGACGGTTTGAACCAGCCGTCCGCTTCATCGATTGGCTAGGCCTTGTCGCACCTCCTCGGGAGAGTAAACGCTGAAGTTGCCCCCGGAAAAGATGTATCCCTGCCGCCCATCTGGGAGCTGCACCCGCACCACCATGTAGTCTTTTTCGATTCGGATCCGCATAACCTTGAGGGTGTCCTTCTCTGTGACGCGCGCGATCTCCGAATTGCTCTGACCCCGTGAGCGCTCTTCCGACATCTCATAAACGCTCAGGGGCCCTTGCACGACGACTTGATGCTGCCGGTCGTGAAATGCGTCCAGTGCGGGCGGCCCCAGCACCCCCAAAGCCAGTAACGCCAAGACGAAGATCGATGTCAGCGCGAGTCGCATTGCCCGGTTAAGGTGTGGATGGAGAAAAAAGGTCTACGCGGGGCGCCTGATATGGAGGCATTCCGGGCTTCACCTTTACGTTTCGCGAGACAGGAAGGTTTACGCGCTCCGAGTCGAATGGGTAGGCCAGCTTCATTCGGACGTCGTATCGCCCGGTGAACTTCGTATCAACCAGCGCCCAGGTCCAATAGGCTGTCCCAGGGACCTGGTGTAATTCGTAATCCGCGACTCCATCCTTGTTTCGGTCGTAGTAGGTCGTGACACTGCGGTTCTCTGGAGCGTTTCCCGGCGCGGCGCAGCCTGCGAGAAGGGCTGCGAGTGAAGCGAGAAGCGTAAAACGCATTGCCATCTGTCTGACATCAAATTTCGGCTCAGGTTCCCCGCTGGCAAGGCAATAACTTCCTCCAGACTCCAAACGTGATCGGGGACGGTGCTTCCACCGGAAGATCAATTTACCCGGCAATCCGGGACTGGAAACATCGCGCGGCGGAGCGCACGATCCACCAAGACTCAGCTCTCCCCGGAGCGCGTGCGCTCGATAAAAATCTGGACGGCTTTTCGGATCTCGTCCGCCACCCGCGCCTCGGGTGAAACGAACTTCGGAGTGAACCAGGGGAACAATCCGATCAGGTCGTGCGTGACCAAAATCTGTCCGTCGCAATGTTCGCCCGAGCCGATCCCGATGGTGGGAATCTTCAATGCGCCCGTGATTTGGCGCGCCGCTTCGGGGTTCACGATTTCCAGCACGACGGCGAACGCGCCCGCCTGCTCGACCGCCTGGGCGTCGCGGACGAGCGCTTCGGCTTCCGCCTGGGTGCGGCCTTTTACTTTGTAGCCGCCTTCTTCGCGAACGCTTTGCGGGAGCATTCCGATGTGTCCCATCACTGGAATGCCTTCGGCGACGATCGCCTCAATTTGAGACACGTGACTTGCCCCGCCCTCGAGCTTTACCGCTTGCGCGCCGGATTCCATCAGCGCACGCGCCGTGGCCACGGCTTGACTGGGATGGTCGTAGGTATGGATCGGCAGATCGGCGACGAGCAAGGCGCGTTTCACTCCGCGGGCGACGGCTCGCGTGTGATGGACCATTTCCGCGAGCGTGACCTGCGTGGTGTCTTCGTAGCCGAGCACCACCATGCCCAATGAATCGCCCACCAGGATGACGTCGATCCCGCTCTCATCGAGCAAGCGAGCGGTGGGATAATCATACGCCGTCAACGCCGTGATTCGCTCGCCCCGCAATTTCCTGTCGCGAAACTCCTGCTGCATCGGCCTCGACCTTACCACTCCGCCGTGATCCGGACCACTGCTCCCGCGCCAGTGAGCTGGAGAAGCAATGCGGCGACTGGCTTGGTCTGTCTTGGAAGAACCAGATCCGGCCTGATGTCCGCGAGCGGCCGGAGGACAAACTCGCGTTCGGTGATGCGCGGATGGGGCAACTGGAGCTCCGCCGTTTCGATCGCCAATTCGCCGAAATAAAGCAAATCGAGATCGATCGTGCGGGAAACATTTCGGGCATGGGTGGCAGATCGGCCGAGCAACTTCTCGATTGCCGCCAGAGCGCTCAATAACTCCTCCGCCTCGCCCGCATATCCGAATTCGATGGCGGCATTGAGGAATTTCGCCGCGCCTTTTTCGCATCCCACCGGCTCCGTCTCGTAAACGGCCGACGTGCGCATGGGCGGAAGAACGTTCCGGAGACCGGCAATGTCCCTTCGCGCGTTGCGCAAGTTCGCCAGCCTTTCGCCAAGATTGGAACCGACCGCGACGCCGACTCTCATTTTTCGCCGGCCAGGCCAAGCACGTCTTCCATGCTGTAGAGGCCCGGCGGCCGCCCGACAATCCAGCGCGCGCCGCGCAATGCCCCGACGGCAAAAGTTTCCCGGCTGGATGCTTTGTGCGACAGCTCGAGCCGCTCGCCCCGGCCGGCGAATGTCACCGTGTGATCGCCAACGACGTCGCCGCCCCGAATCGAGTGCACGCCGATCTCTGCCGCCGAACGTTCACCAGTCATACCCTCGCGGCCGTGCACCACATTTTTCGTGTAATCGAGCTTCCGGACCTCACACAGGATCTCGGCCAGCCGCCGGGCCGTGCCGCTCGGAGCATCCTTTTTCAACCGGTGATGCGTCTCGACAATTTCGAGATCGAAATCTTTTCCCAGCAGTTCCGCAGCTTTCCGCGTCAGCCAGAAGAGCGCGTTTACTCCGACGCTGAAATTCGGCGACAAGACGATCGGCAGCGATTTTGCCGCCTTTTCCAGGAGGGCGCGCTCTTCATTTGAATGCCCCGTGGTGCCGCTCACCAGGGGTTTGCCGGCTCCGAGGCATGCCTGGCAGATCGCATTGGCCGCGCTCGAGTGACTGAAATCGACCACGACATCGCAGGCGCCGATTTCTTGGGTGAGATCGTCGCCTTGATCGAGACTGGCGACAATAACCGCATCCGCTGCTCCAGCCGCCGCGGCGATGGCCCGACCCATGCGGCCTTTTGCTCCGACGAGAAGAACACGCAGCGGCTGCATCTTCAGGCACTTCCCTCAAAGGCGTCCAGGGTCGTGCGCAAACGAGCGGCGTTCTCCTCCGTCATTTCGCAAAGAGGCAGCCGGCATTCCGCCGACATTTCTCCACGCCAGGCCAGCGCGGTCTTCGTCGGAACGGGGTTTGGCTCGATGAACAAATCTTTAAAGACCGGCAACATCTTGAGATGCATCTCGCGCGCGGTTTTCACATCGCCCGAACGGAACGCCTGGACGAGCGCGCACACTTCCGCCGGAAAAAGATTCGAGGCGACGCTCACCACGCCGACCGCGCCGACCGCCAGAAACGGCAGGGTCAGGGAGTCATCGCCGCTCAAAATGGTAAACGCCTCCGGCAACCGGGCGCGCAGGTCGCTGACCCGTTCGACGCTGCCGCTGGCTTCCTTGATTGAGACAATGTTGCGGCAGCCAATGGCGAGCCGCTCCACTGTTTCCGGGCGGATGTCCACCGCGCAACGGCCGGGAATGTTATAGAGCATGATCGGCGACCCAGTGGCCTCGGCGATGGCCCGGAAATGCCGGAACAAACCTTCCTGGCTCGGCTTGTTGTAATAGGGCGCCACGACCAGCATGCCGTCGACGCCCATTTTTTCCGCGGCCTGAGTCGCCTCGACCGCGGCACGGGTGGAATTCGATCCGGTTCCGGCCAGCACCTGGCAGCGGCCTTTCGCCACCTCAATGGTGACGCGGATCACCTGCTCGCGTTCGTCCTGCGACAGCGTGGGCGACTCGCCCGTGGTTCCCACCGCGACCACGCCGGTAATGCCATCGGCGATCTGTCCCTCGATCAGCTTCTCGAGCGCGGGCAAATCGAGCACACCGTCCTGAAACGGTGTAACGAGCGCGGTATAGGTCCCTCGAAACATCGTCAGGGCATTAACGTCGAACGGAATCCGTCAAAGCTCGATCGTCCCTTCAAAGACGAAATCCGCCGGGCCGGTGAGCGTGACCTTCTTGAATTGTTCGCCGTCTCTTTCGAATCCCACCTTTAATTCGTTCCCGCCGCGCACGAGCACTCCGATCGGACCATCGACCTTTTCCAGGGCCGAAAAAACCAGCGCGCTCGCCACCACTCCAGTCCCGCAGGCGAGCGTTTCGTTCTCGACTCCGCGTTCATAAGTGCGAATCGAGATTTGCCGGTCCCCTCTCCGTTTCAGGAAATTTACGTTGGCTCCCTTGGGCGCGAAAAGTTCGTGGTGGCGGATCGCGGAGCCGATCCCGCGAACATCCGCGTTCTCGAGATCTTCCACGCGCAGGACCACGTGCGGCACTCCACTGTTCACAAAATGCCCGCTCACCGTTTGATCGCTTAACGGAATCTTGATCCCGAGCCGCAAATCTTTCGGCTCGCTCATCTGAAGGCGGACCAGCTCACCCTGAAGATCCGCGCCGATCACCCCGGCGGGCGTTTCGAATGAAAGCTTCTCGACCGGGCCGGCCACATGGCTCGCGTAGCGCGCGAAGCAACGCGCGCCGTTTCCGCACATCTCCGCCTCGCCGCCGTCCGCGTTGTAATAGCGCATGCGAAAATTTGCGCCGTTCGTCGGCCGTTCGAGCACCAGGACGCCGTCCGCGCCCACACCGCGGTGCCGATCGCAAATCCGCGAGATCTGCTCAGCCTCGAGCTGTAAGTCCCCGACGCGATTGTCGATCATGACGAAATCGTTGCCGGCACCGTTCATCTTCGTGAAACGCAGCATGGGCGATTTGTACCACATTCTCCCCGCAAAGCCAACAAGGAGCGGCGGTTTGAAACCAGCGAACCAAAAAAACGGCGATTGAAAATCGCCGCTCCTTGGTTGCTGCACGAAGATTTGAGTTCTATCTGTGTCGCGTCGTTTTGAAAAATCATCTCGCGAAAATAATCCTCGCCCTGGCGCTCTTTTTTGGCGCGCGGGAGTTCGGCCTCGCTCAGATCGCCCCAGGCCGGTTCAATGACCTGATCGTTGAGCAAATTCAAAAAATGCCTGTCGGCGGGCGTTACTCCGCTTCGCGGATCGCGACAATCCGCCTCCAGGCCGCCGCTCATTTCGAATCCGGAAAATTCTTCGTTCTCCCGGACGCGGCCTCTCCCAGCTACTGCTCCGGCGCGACCTACCTCGTCTTCATGAAAACGATCGAGACCTTGCGCGCGCAAGGTTCGCTCAATCTCGATCATGCGACTCTCGAACGCCTGATGATTCGTGGTCAACGCGACGGCGAAGGCATTTGGGGCCGATGGAACGCCAACGGCCCCGGCACGGCGCGCCTCTTTCATGAGATGGATCTGGGCCGGAACTTCGATGACTTCGCCGAAGCGCAGGCGGGCGATTTCATGAAAATTTTTTGGTCGCCCGAAGTCGGCCGCGCCGAGCACGGCCACTCGGTCGTCTATCTCGGGATGGAAAGAAAGGCCGGCCTCGATTACGTCCGGTTCTGGTCGAGCAACATCCCGGCCGGTTACGGAGAGAAAAGTGTGCCCCGGGCCAAAATCATTCACGCGATTTTCTCACGCCTCGATGCTCCGGAGAACCTGGCGCGCGCGGTGAATGCGCCCGCGGTCGATAAATATCTCGCCAGTCTGCTGAGCGTTCGCTCGAGCTACGCGGAGGCCAAGGCCAAATGCGGGATGTAGCCGCGCCGGCCGCCGGTCCTGCCTCATGATCAGGACCAGGGAATAATCACGCCATGCAAACCGCCACCCTGATCAACGGGTTTGTCCTCGGATGGTCGGTTGCGTGGCCGCCCGGACCGGTTAATGCCGAGATGCTGCGCCGAAGCGTCATGCCGGCGTCAGAAGGAGGCGGATTTTGGGCTGCCTGGCGTCTCGGTCTCGGAGCGTGCACGGGAGATTTTATTTGGGCCTTGGCGGTGATGACCGGCGCCGGCGCGCTCCTCAATACCCCCCGCGTCCGGCAAATCCTCGCGGTCGTCAGTTTTCTGCTGCTGCTTTTTCTTGCCGGCATGTTTGCCCTCGGCGCCTGGCGGGCTGCGCATTCGTTGCGCGGCGAGCCGCCCGCTGACGGTGGCCCGTCAAGTAATGGCAAGCGGATGCCCGGGCGCCGGGGCTATCTGCTCGGTTTGACGCTCGCCTTGACCAGCCCGTGGAACCTCGGTTTTTGGCTCGCGGTCATCGGCGGTCAGCAAAGCGTGACGCGTGATCCCAGCTTCGGAAATTCGTTCGCGTTTGCGGGCGCGGTCGTCCTGGGCGCTGTCGCCTGGACGCTTGTTTTCTCCGTGGCATTGAAGCACGGCGGAAAAATCTTCGCGCGCCCCGCCTGGCAGGCCGCCACGCAGGCGATCACTTCGCTGTTGATGCTCTTTTTCGCAGGGAAACTGCTCCTGACACTGAGTTGATTGGAGGCGCCTGGTAGAGCGAAGCTCTGCTGAGCCGCGCGTCTCCTGTCATTGTCGCCCACGGCTCGGCGGAGCCTCGCCCTACCGGGAAAATTCGTTGATTCAATTTCGCGGCGGAAAGGCTTACGTTTCTGGCAAACGGGATGACCGAGCGCGAGAAAACGCTGACGATTAACGAGATTTATCACTCGATCCAGGGCGAGAGCACCTGGGCGGGCGAGCCGTGCGTTTTTGTGCGTCTCACATTCTGCGATCTGCGCTGCACCTATTGCGACACGGAATACGCTTTTTACGAAGGCCGGAAACAGACGCTCAAGGAAATCGTGGACGCTGTGGCGGCGTTGCAATGCCCGCTGGTCGAAATCACCGGAGGCGAGCCGCTCTTGCAGAAGAACGTCTTGCCGCTCATGGCGATGCTCGCGGATGCGGGCCACACCATCCTGCTCGAGACGAGCGGCGCGCACGATATTTCGACGGTTGATCCACGCGTCCATCGGATCATGGATTTGAAAACGCCGGGGAGCGGTGAATGCGGGCGGAATCTTTTCTCCAACGTCGAGCAACTCACGCCGCGCGATGAAGTGAAATTCGTGATTGGTTCGCGTGAAGATTACGAATGGTCGCGGGAACAGGTGCGGCGTCATGCGCTAACGCAGCGCTGCCGCGCCGTGTTGTTTTCGCCGATCTTTGGCCGGATCGATCCGCGTGAAATCGTCGAATGGATCCTCGCGGACAGATTGCCGGTGCGTTTTCAATTGCAGATGCACAAGTTCATTTGGACGCCGACCAAGCGCGGGGTGTAGCAAGCGCTGTCATCCCGAGCCGCGCAGACGGCGCGGGACCCCGCAGTCGCAGAGTAGATTAGCTTGCGCCCCTGCGACGCCGTTCGCTCGAATGGCGTATCTCCTGGCGCAAGCACGCCGGCGAGCGACTGTGAGGTCCCTCGCCGTCTGCGCGGCTCGGGATGACACACGTCGAGAGCAATGCGACTTTGGACGCGAATGCGCGTCCGTCTGACCAAAGATTTTACTTTCGAGGCTGCGCAGACTCTTCCCAATGCGCCGGAGGGCCATAAATGCAGGCGGATGCATGGACACAGCTTCAAAGTCGAAATCTCGGTGGAAGGCGAGGTCGATCGGACGACCGGCTGGTTTTACGATCACGCCGAAATTGGGGCGGTGGTGAAACCGCTGATTCACCAGCTCGATCACTCTTATCTCAACGAAATCGCCGGGCTCGAGAATCCGACGATCGAAAACATGGCGGCGTGGTTTTGGCAGCGGCTCCAGCCGCTCTGCCCCGGCCTGTGCGAAATCGTGGTGCACGAGACACCGACCGCGCGCTGCGTTTATCGCGGCGAATAGGCCGCCGCGACCAGATCTAGCGGTTGAGCGAACTGGACCCGCCAAGGCGCGAAACGAAATCAGCAAAGAGCGGCGCGTAACTTTTGTCGCGTTCGGGATGATACTGCACCGCGAAGGCGAACGGATAATCGCGCAGACGCATTTGCTCGATAACGTCATCCGTTTTGCACCATGCCTCTGCTTCGAGGCCCTCACCCAGGCGATCGACGGCTTGATGGTGCGAGCTGTTCACTCTATCGAGACGATGCGTCGCAGTACTCGTCGTGCGCAGAGGCTGGATATTATGATCGCGCATTTCCGGAGCGCCATGTCCGGGGATATCGAGGTGGAGCGTTCCGCCGAGCGCCACGTTGAATAGCTGCATCCCTTTGCAGATCGCAAAAATTGGAAGGCGACGCGCGAGCGCTTGTTTCGTTGCCTCAAATTCCCAACGATCGCGCTTAGGGTCTACGTCCTTGTCCAGGACGGAGGGATCGGGGACCGGCTGCCGAAGAAATTCCTGCGCAATGTCCGGTCCACCGCTCAGAAGGAGGCCGTCCATTTTTTCCATCGGCACTTCCTCGTGCAACGCGTTCCAGAGACGCACCTCGGGATGCTGCGCGAAAGCGCGACGAAACCATTTATCGTCCTTCGGCCGGATCCAGGTAGCCACGCTGAGCATGGCGGACTCTGCGACCCTTCAACGGCAGTGTAAAGCGAACGGAGCTTGGTGGATCGCGCGCTCCGTCGCGCGATGCTTGTTAGTCGCGGCTTCGCCGCCATTCTGTCATCGAGCGCGGAACGCTCGATCCACCTACAGCCCGAGCAGTTCGCGGACGTACTTCGCAGGGGGGCTTCCGAAGGAGAGAACGCTGTCGTTGTACTTCTTGAGATCGAACGAGGCGCCGGCTTTCGCTTTGGCGCGCTCGCGCAGCTCGAGATGTTCGGTCGCACCGATAAAGTAGGTCGAGAGCTGCGTCGAACCGAGCCGGGCGCGCTTCCATTTCGCGACGGCTTCCCCTTCCTGCTGGAAACCTTCCTTCATCATCAAATCGAGCGCGGCCTGTTCGCTCATGTTTGCGGTGTGAATGCTCTGATCGAGGATCGCGTTGCAAACCACCCGCAACCTCATCTTCAGCTGCTGCATCTTCACTTCCGGTCCGCCGTACCCGGCCTCGGCCATGAATTGCTCGGAGTAAACCGCCCAGCCCTCGATGAAAGTTCCGCTGCGAAAGATCGCCCGGACGAGCGTCGGCGCGCGGAATTCGTTGGAGTGCGCCAGTTGCAGGTAATGGCCGGGCGTCGCCTCGTGCACGGTCAGATCGCGCACCATGTAGTCGTTATACTCGCGGTAGAACGAATCCTTCCGCTCCTTCGTCCAGTCTTTCGGGGTCGGCTCGCAGGCATAGAACGTCTCGCCGTTTTTCTCGAGCGGCCCGGGCGAATCGCAGTAGGCGATGCCTTGCCCACGCTTGAACTCGGGCATGACGATAACTTTCAGCGGTTTGTCGGGAACCCGGACCAGGTTCTTCTTTCGGACAAACTCCGTCGCTTCAACGACGACCTTTTGCGCCAGGCCGACGATGGTGTTGTCGTCCGGATGCTGCTCAGCCAGCTTGTCGAGCACGCCGGTCGTGACTTTTTTCTTATCACTCAGCGTGGCTTCGTCCGCGTTCGGAAAATACTTTTTGTAAAGCGGCAGCGCGGTCTCATAAATGGCGGTTTGCGTCGCCGCCAAGTCGGCCTGCGCTCGTTTCATGAGCTCTTCGACCGAGAGATCGGAGGCAAGGGCGAAACGAAGTTTCTTGCGGAACTTCTCCATCCCGAGGCGGAAATCGCCGTCCGAGCGCGGAAGCAAATCTTCCTTGAGCCACTTCCTGTATTCGTCCAGCGCCACGGCGGTTTTCTCCTGCAAGGGCGCGAGGTCCTTCTTCATTTTCGGCGCGCGATCCAGCAGCGGATTGAGACCTTCGCGCACAAAGCTGACCGCCCCTTGCATCTGGTCGATCGCCGTCTCGGTGTGAACTTTCGGCGAATGCTGCAGATTCGCTTTCGCCTGCGCGATGACGGCGGGAATTGCCTCCATTCGTTTGCGCAGATTCGGGATGCGTTTTTCGGCCGGAGCGAAATCGCGGGCGACGAGCAGGTAAAGGCTGTTGGCGAGGCTTTGGTTGTAGGCCAGCGGGTTCCAATCCTCCTCCTTCAGCTCCTCCAGGTCGAAGATCTGGTAATCGACGCTGTCTTTCAGGATGCGCAGATCGACGCTGTTCGTCGGGCTCAACTTCGCGTCCGAGCCGAAACTGTTCAGCTTTTCGCGAAACGCCCTGGCATCGACCAATCGCTTCGTTCGAGCGTCGGCCGAGTAATCGGTCAACCGATCGTCAAAGCGATGATCGCCCAGCTCGGTTGCTTGCTCCGGATACGTCTGGAGGTACTGCTCGATGTATTCGCCGGCGAGTTTCTGGAACCGATCGTCGTCTGGCGTGGCAAAGACCGTTGTCGGCACGAGAGCGAAAGCCAATATGAGGACAAGGATTGTTTTCATAAATCAGGTAGCGTCAGATGCTGGGGAGCGCACGCGCCCTCGCGTGCTGGCTTTGGCGCCCGCGCCGAAGCAATCGCGGAAAGTTCGCGAAGGCGAGGCGCCTTCGCCAGCACGCGAGGGCGCGTGCGCTCCCCAAACATAATCACGTCGGCGCGCCGCCGGCCAGTGTCGGCTCGGTGGCGCGCTCATCTTCGGTCGGCTCCTGAGATTGAAGGTAGGTCCGGTAGCGATAGAATTTTGCCACCACGGCGAAGAAAGCCGTCGCCACAAGCATCAGTCCGGCGAAGAAGAGGTAGTAGTTATAGTCGCTCATCTTCGAGCTGCCGTCGGGATTTGAGATAACGAAGTTTACGCCGGCGGTGAAGGCATTGCCCAACGAGACGGTGAAGAGCCAGGCGGCCATGACTGCGCTCTTCATCTTGTTAGGCGCCTGAGTGTAGGAAAGCTCCAGCCCGGTGATCGACACCATCGTCTCACCCAGCGTCAGGATCACGTATGCCAGGAATTGCCACCAGATGGTCGGACGCTGGCCCGCGTCGATCATGCTTTGGACATAGGCGATGACGAGGAAGCTGAAGGCAGTGAGGAAAAGTCCGATGCCGATTTTCCGCAGCGGTGTGAGGGGGAAGAATTTGTCGAGCGCCGGATAGATGAGGTAATTCACCAGCGGGATGAAGAGCAGGATGAGGATGGGATTCGCCGTCTGCACCTGTGCAGGCAGCAATTGCATCCCGAAGAAACTCAGGTCCATGTTCCGCGCCTGCAGCGTCCAGGAGCCGCCGGAACTTTGGTCCCACAACGACCAAAAGACGGCGACAAAAACATAAACGATGACGAGCCGTCCCAGGGCGCCGAGCCCTTCCTTGCTGAACATTTGCTTTACGAAATCCCAGCCGGCCGGGGGAATGTGGACAAATTTCTTGCGACCGGCCCAGAAGAAGATCGTCGCGATGAACATGGCCACGCCCGGGATGCCGAAAGCCCAGCGCGGTCCCCAGTTCGGGTTTGCCAGCATGAGCGGGCAAAGAATGGTCGAAATAAAAGAACCCGCGTTGATCGAAAAATAAAACCAGCCAAAGACTTTTGAGAGCAGGTGCTTGTTCGAGTCGCCGAACTGATCGCCGACGTTGGCCGAGACGCACGGCTTAATCCCGCCGGAGCCCAGTGCGATTAGCCCGAGACCGATGGCCAGCACCTTCTCCTGACCGAAGCCGATGCCCCAAGCAGTGTCCATGAAGGCGAGAGCCAAGTGTCCGAGGCAGTAAACGATAGAAAGCCACAGGATCGTGTTGTATTTCCCGAGAAACCCCTCCGCCAGGATGGCGCCCAAAATGGGAAGAAAATAAACAGCGGAAACAAAAGTGGCGAACCAGGCCCGCGCTTCCGCGTCGCCCATGGGGGAGAGCTCGCCCATCTTGTTCACGAGATACGCCGTCATGAACACGGTGAGGATCGAGCGCATCCCGTAGAAGGAGAAACGTTCGGCGGCTTCATTCCCGATGATGTAAGGAACGCCGGGCGGCATCGTGGAGATGCTCGGCGGTTTGGTAGCGTATTGGTGCTTAGCCATGCGTCGGTTCTCTCTGCCTAAGGTTTGGGTTTATCCGGGAAAAAATTCGCGGGCGAGTTCCGGGGCGCGGGCGACGCATGTTCCTTGGTGGCGTGCGCGTCACCATGATCTTTCTTCCCGTGGTTCGGAAGTTCACCGACGTGATGGCGCTCGCAGGAGGAGCAGAAGACAAGCAAGCCGGCCGCCAGCGCGAGGCCGGCCTTGCGAAGAAAAAATCGCATAAGACTGGGCACACTAAGCGCCTTGGCTTGGACGGCGCAAGAACGATCTCTTCGTTAAGCAGTCATCCCGAGCGAAGTCGAGGGACCCCGTGGAACATTGGTCGACATGCAACGGGTTTCCTCGACTTCGCTCGGAATGACAGACAAACGGCTCGGAATGAATTGAAAGGCCTCTCTCTCGCATTACTGTGAGCCGCAGTGGCTCGAACTCTCAAAAACACCGCTTGGAATGAAGTCTTCGCCCTTCTCCTGCTCGGCTCCGGGACGTTGCTTTTCCTCGCGCTGATCTCCTACGCGCCGCGAGATTTGCCCTCCTGGGTCCCTTTCAGCCACGTTTCTCCGCCGAACCGGCCCGCGCAAAATTTCATCGGACCTTTCGGCGCCATCATCGCGGGTTTCGCCTACCTGATGATCGGCGCGGCTTCCTACCTCCTGGCCGTGGTCCTGCTCGGATTCGGCGGCGCGAAATTGTTCCACTCGCGCTTGCGCGTGACTCCGCGCCTCCTCTGGATCGTGCTCTTCCTGGTCTCGGGAGCCTGTTTGCTTCAGTTGCAAACGCGGCATCTGCAAGGCTGGCGCGCGGCCTTCAATATCCACGGACCCGGTGGCTGGGTCGGCTATTCCCTCGGGAAAAAGCTCCTGCAAACCTGGATGGGGGGCGTCGGGTCCCTCATTCTCCTCTCCGGCATCTATGTGAGCAGTCTCATTCTAATGACGGGCCTGCGCCCAATTCACATTGTCCGGGAAACGGTCGCCGGAATGCGTTCCTCGATGCAGAAGTTCGGCGAATGGCAGCGCAATCGCCGCTTGCGCAAAGCTGATTGGAAGACCCGGCTCGAGCTGGAGAAAAAGGAAAAGGAACGCGAGCAACGGCAGGTCGAAAGGCAGCTCAAGAAATTGGGCGTGCCTGTTCCTGAGACCGCAACGGCATCCGTCCTGGCGGAAGAATTATCGAATCGGCCGAAGCCGAAAGTGGTGGATACCACTGCCTTGCCCGAGGAGTCGGCGCGCAAAAAACCGTCGCTGGCGGAGTTGCGCGGCAATGAGAAGAAGGCCAAATCGCCCGCCGGCCTCACCAGTCAGACGTGGGACGCCGAGAATTATACGCTGCCTGGTTTCGACTTGCTCGATGCTCACGACACCGAAGGCCGCACCGCCGCCGATCCAGCGGAGCTCGAACAAATCCAGCAAATCCTGATCGAGACGCTGGCGCAATTCGGCATTGCGGTCGCGGCGGGTGATATCACGAAGGGACCCACGATCACGCGTTACGAAGTCTACCCGGCCAAAGGCGTGCGCGTGGACAAGATCGTCAGTCTCGAACGCGACCTGGCGCGGGCGACGAGCGCGGAACGGATCAATATTCTCGCGCCGATTCCAGGAAAGGACACGGTCGGCATCGAGCTGGCAAACACGCGGAAAGTGAAGGTGACGCTGCGCGAATTGCTCCAATCGCAGGATTGGGAAGACGCCAAAACAAAATCCAGGCTGCCGCTCGCCCTGGGCAAGGATGTTTACGGAAAAACGATTATCGCCGATCTCGCGCAGATGCCGCATTTGCTTGTGGCCGGCACGACCGGCAGCGGGAAGAGCGTTTGCATCAATGCGCTGGTCGCGAGCATGATCTTCCGGTTTACGCCGGAGGAACTGCGTTTCATCATGATCGACCCGAAGGTGGTCGAGATGCAGATGTTCAATGCCTTGCCGCATCTCGCGTTTCCGGTTGTGACCGATCCCAAGAAGGTACTCCTCGCCTTGCGCTGGGTGATCGATGAGATGGAGAAGCGCTACAAGATTTTCGCGCACGCCGGTGTGCGCAATATCACGAGTTTCAACGGCCGCCCCGCGAAGAAGACGCAGAAGGAATTGGACGAGCTGGAAGGCGCACCTCGGGATAAAGGACGCGACAGCGCGCGTCCCTCCAATGAAGAGGAGATCAGGGTCCCACGCGAAGACGAGATCGTGATTCCCGATCGCATGCCGTACATCGTCATCATCATCGATGAGCTGGCGGACTTGATGCAAACGGCGCCCGCCGATGTGGAGAGCGCGATCGCGCGTATCACGCAGATGGCGCGAGCGGCGGGAATTCATCTCATCGTCGCCACCCAGACCCCGCGGGCCGATGTCATCACCGGTGTAATCAAGGCGAACATTCCGAGCCGGATCGCGTTCCAGGTGGCGTCGAAAATCGACAGCCGCGTGATCCTGGATGAAAACGGCGCCGATCGCCTCCTCGGCCAGGGTGACATGCTTTACCTGCCGCCGAGCACCTCGCGCCTGATTCGGGCGCAAGGCGTGCTCGTGACAGATGAAGAGATTCATCGGCTGGTCGAGTTCGTTTCCGCGCAAAGTCCGCCTGCCTTCGATCTCGCGATGCAGGACAAGCTCCAATTATCCAGTCCACCCGCGGAAGAAGAAGTGACCGACGAAGACGAAGAGCTGGTGGAAAAATGCCTCGAAATTATCCGTCAGGAAAAGCGCGCCTCGACCTCGCTCCTGCAACGCCGGTTGCGCCTCGGCTACACCCGCGCGGCCCGGATCGTTGATATTCTGGAGCAGCGCGGCATATTGGGTCCCGGCGAAGGCGCGAAGCCGCGCGAGATTCTCGTCGACCTCGACGCCGCGGTGTAATCGGGCGCCGCACGAATTTCCATGGAAGGCCTCGGCAAAAAATTACAGGAAGCACGCCTCGCGCGGAACCTCACGCTCGATGAAGCCGGACGTATGACCAAGATCCGGCCGGGGCGTCTGCAAGAGATCGAGAACGAAGATTTCTCGGAATTCGCCAGCCTCGCTTACGCCAAGGGATTTCTGCTCATCTACGGAAAGTTTCTCGACGTAGACGTGACGCCCTACCTCGAGGCCTTTGAAACCTCCGAGTCCGTGACGGTGGACGGCTATTCTTATCTCCAGGACAATCCTGCGCCCAAACCGAGCCGTCAGGTGGTGGTTCGACCTCACCGCAGCAGCGGGCGCGGGTCGTTCCTGCCTTTTGTCATTGGCGTCGTCGTTTTGGTCGTGGGGTTTATGGTGATGAAATGGGTCCTCGAGCTTCAGCGGCTTAAACCAGACCCTCGCCCGACAACGGGAGCGTCGCCGGTGCCGACTGTCGGGGCGGAAAAAATTATCGCGCCCCAGGCGTTGCCGGTCGAGAACGTGGCCAGTCCGACGCCGGCGGTCGTGATCACACCGCCACCGCCGCAACCCTCCGTTCCCATTCCCTCGCCGGCTCTGCAGCCGATTCCTTCGGAACCGGAAGTGCGCCGGGCCGAACCGGTCAATCCGCAGGATTTGCCGAAGGTCAGGCCCAGTGTTACGCCCGTTCGGCGGCAAGTTCGCCCTCCCCCCCCAAGGCCCCCCGTGGCTCCCGGGCCCGCCCTGAGCCCCGCTCGTCCCACTCCGCGGCGGTTGCTCTCCAGATAGGCGTGAAAGCGCAACCGGCAGATTCCTTTTCCGGAGCGGCGGTCTGTGAGCGTCCGGACACTGCGTTCGAGGGAATGCCCAAGCCAAAGGTCGGCATGATCAGCCTCGGCTGCGCGAAGAATCTGGTCGATGCCGAGATCATGCTCGGGAGCGTTCTGCGAAACGGAATGGAAATCACCTCGGTGGCCGAGGAAGCGGACGTGCTTGTCGTCAATACGTGCGCCTTCATCGATTCCGCGAAAGAGGAATCGATCGACGCGATCCTGGATGCGCATCAGCACCGCGGCTTGGGAAAAAGGCCGGGCCAAAAATTGATCGTGAGCGGATGCATGTCGCAGCGTTTTTCGCGCGAGCTGCGGGAGTCGCTCCCGGAGGTGGACGCCTTCGTCGGCCTGGACCAGGTCGCGGAAATGGGGGCGATCGTGCGGCGCGTTCTCAGCGCGGAGAGCCTTCCCGGCTCGAGCTTTGTGACCGACCGGCCGACTTACATTCCAAATTACGATACCCCCCGGTTTCGCCTGACCCCGGCGCACAGCGTTTACCTGAAGATCGCGGAAGGGTGTAATCACCCGTGCAGCTTCTGCGTCATCCCGCAAATGCGGGGACGGCACCGCAGCCGGCAGCCGTCTTCGGTTCTCTCCGAGGTTCGCGCGCTGGTGGCCGAAGGGGTGAAGGAGATCAGCCTCATCTCCCAGGATACGACCTATTACGGAATGGATTTGTGGGCGGCGAAGGCGGGCCCGCGCCAGCCGGTCGATTCTTCGCGAGGACCTACGCTGGCCGCGTTGCTGCGCGAAATCCAAACAATCGAGGGCGAATTTTGGGTGCGATTGCTTTACACGCACCCGGCGCATTGGAGCGGTGAGTTGATCGAGACGATCGCGCAATGCGGCAAGGTCGCGCGTTACATCGACATGCCGCTCCAGCACATCGATGAGGCGATGCTCGGCCACATGCGGCGCGAAACGAGCCGCGCGCACATCGAAGATTTGATTGGCGCTCTGCGCGCGGGGATTCCGGGCGTTGCTCTGCGTACTACCTTTATCGCCGGGTTTCCCGGCGAAACCGAGGAGGCTTTTGCGTCGCTCCTGGAGTTCATCGAGCGAACGCGTTTTGAGCGGCTTGGCGTTTTCAAATACTCCCAGGAGGAGGGATCGCGGGCGGCGAAGATGCCGGAGCAGCTGCCGGTGAAAATCAAGAACGAGCGTTACCGTCGCGCCATGACGGTGCAACAGCGGATCGCTCGTGAGATGGCCGCCGAAAAAATCGGACGCGATCTGCGGTTGCTCGTGGATCAGCCGCTGGTGGCCCGCACGGAGGCGGACGCGCCAGAGGTCGATGCGCGGGTCATTCTTTCCGAGCCGGCCACGGTCGGTGAATTTACGCGACGCCGCATTACAGGCAGCCGCGGCTACGATTTGCTGGCGTGAGGTAGGGACGGCGCGCGGCGCTGTCCGACGTTTCGCGTCAATACCTCGCGGTCGGCGCAGCGCGCCGTCTCTACCAATTTAGCGAGTGACAATATCTGAATTTTCGGCGATTTCTTGGGCCCCACCTGATTCGTCATGGCTGAACCCGTGCTCCCCCAGAAGCCCGAAACAACACAGCATTTTCAGAACGACCCTGAAAAGCGCGATATTTCCCAGGTTGTCCTCCCGTCTCGCACCCCGCCAATTCCGCCGCGACGATCTCCACCGCTGTCACCCGTCACCGCAGCTCCGCCGGCCCAAACTCCCTTGATTCCATTGCGGCGTCCGCCCGTGTCGCCACCGCGGGCCACGGCCCCATCCCCGTTACGTCTCGTGCCGAAAGAGACCGATCAGCTCCCCCGTCCCGATGCACCGATGGCATCCCAGGCTTTCGCCCGCGTTTCGGTCCAGCCCGGCCCGAAAAAGGAGACTGCGCGCATCACCATTTTGCCCAAGGCATCACCGCCACCGGCCATCGGACAGACTGCCCCCGCCCTCGTCGCCACATCCATTCCGGTGGATCCGTTCGATTCCATTCCGAGATGGTTTTGCTGGGGATTGCTCGGCCTCTCTACTCTCATTTTTCTCATCCAAATCTGGAATTACGCGTTATCTTAAGCTTATGGAAAACTCCACCACCTCTGCGATTATCGACCTGGATGACTCAAATTTTGAAAAAGAAGTCACGCAAAGCGACCAGACCGTGCTGGTCGATTTCTGGGCTCCGTGGTGCGGGCCGTGCAAAATGATCGCGCCGCTCCTGGATACGATTGCGACGGAGAAAGCGGGCTCGGTCAAGGTCGCAAAAGTGAACGTCGACGAGAACCTGAACCTCTCCACGAAGTACAACGTGCGGGCAATTCCAGCCCTGCTCTTCTTCAAGAGCGGCCAACTCCGCGATCAAATGGTCGGGATGGCGACGAAGCAGGATCTGCTCAGCCGGCTCGACGCGCTGGCGTGAGAGCAAATTCCGCTGCGCGGAATTTTCGTGAATGGTGATCAGTGAATAGTGAAATGTAGAGCATCACCGCTTCTTCTATTCACTAGTCACGGTTCACTATCACTTCTTGGAAAATGCGCCCGGCGCGGCTCGAACGCGCAACCTACAGCTTCGGAGGCTGTCACTCTATCCAGTTGAGCTACGGGCGCTGTGCGCTCCGATTATAGTGGGCGGGCGCTAAAGCACAACCGCCGCCCGATCCAGCTCTTCTCGTGCTCGTGATCGTGATCGTCGTGTTTCGGGGGTTTCCCGATCACGAGCAAGAGCACGATTACGATAGAGAACAAAACACCCCCATCTTTCCTTTGATTTTTGCTCCCAGGCGATTGAAGATGACCGCCCGCCAGGGGGCCGGAGGAGATCATTATGAGCAGCATTATCGACGCAATCGAAAAGGAACAACTCAAGACCGACGTAACCAACTTCAAGGTCGGCGACGGCGTTCGCGTGCACACGCGCGTGGTGGAAGGCGACAAGGAACGAATTCAGATTTTTGCCGGCATCGTCATCGGCCGCAAGGGCCGCGGGATGAACGAGACGTTCACCGTGCGGCGCATTTCCTATGGCGAAGGAGTCGAGCGAGTGTTCCCACTTCATTCGCCGCGCATCGCGAAGGTGGAAGTGGAAAAGCAGGGGCGCGCCCGCCGCGCGAAGCTGAACTATCTGCGCACCCGCAAAGGCAAGGAAGCGACGGCAGTGCGAGAATAGTGAATTGTGATCAGTGACTGGTGAATGGTGGTTCCATTCACCGATCACCAGTCACCATTCACATTTTCCTTTTTCACCGCGCCCGGCATTAGCTACGGTGCGAATGAATGTACCGTCGCTGTGGTTTCCGGCATGAGCGCAGATTGCGCGCACTTGGTGTCTCCACCATCGCCGGCATCGATGAAGCGGGCCGCGGCGCGCTCGCCGGGCCTGTCGTCGCCGCAGCGGTCATCCTTCCCGAAAAATTTCGGCATCGCCGGCTGAACGACTCAAAGCAGCTCCTTCCGGAACGGCGGGAAGAAATTTACCACGAACTGATCCACCGCGACGGGATCTCGTGGGCGGTCGGCATTGTCGATTCGATGGAGATCGATTCGATCAATATCCTGCGCGCCACGCACAAGGCGATGCGCGCGGCCATCGAGGCGTTGAGCCTCCGACCCGACCATGTCCTGATCGACGGCCTGCCTGTTTTTCCTTTTCCGCTTCCGCAAACCGCAATTATCGACGGCGATTGCTTCAGCCTCAGCATTGCCGCGGCCAGTGTGATCGCCAAGGTCACGCGCGACACGATTATGCGCGACTTCTGCGCGCGCTTTCCCGAGTATTGCTTCAGCCAGCACAAAGGCTATGGCACGGAATTGCACCTGATTAAATTGCATGAGCACGGGCCCTGTCCGATTCATCGCCGATCTTTCGAACCGGTGGCGCAGCCGGTTTTCCCGTTCGCGTCCCGAGCATCTTCGGCTTGGGACTCGCGGAGAGAAGCTGGCCTGCCGGTACCTGCGGAAGAACGGCTTCAAAGTCCTTTATCGTAATTTTCGCGGCCGGAGCGGCGGCGAGATCGACATTGTCTGCCGCGACAAAGACACGCTCGTCTTTGTCGAGGTGAAAACGCGCACGCGCGAGGATTTCGGACGTCCGTTCGACGCCGTCGACCGCAACAAGCAGAAACGAATCGCCCGCGGCGGTCTGGCCTGGCTCCGGCTCCTGGATGATCCGGACATTCTTTTTCGATTCGACGTCGTCGAGGTTATCATCGCAGAAGGCGCAGAACCGCGGGTGGAGTTGTTGCGAAATGCCTTCGCGCTGCCCGAGCCCTATATCTATTGACGGTGTAGAGGCGCCCGTGTCGGGCGCAAATCTTCGAACTGCGAGCGACACGCCCGCCACTACACCTCATGCGCGATCGATCCTCACGATCTCACCCTGATACGGCCAATCTTCCCTTGTGGTGACCAAACCATGCCGAACCGGAGTATTACGCACATAGTCCCATTTTTGTGCATAGCTCTCGTCACTTCGCATCACATGATCGAAAAATCCGGGTGGGGGATCGTAGGATTGGAATATCTGTTCCAGCCGTGGGGGGCCGCCTTTGATCATTCCGAATGGTATTACCCGTCCGAACTACAGCAAATCGGTGCAGAGGCGGCCGTGCCGGCCGCAACGTCTTTTGGAGCTGCGGGCGACACGCTCGCCACTCCCCCAGCGGATGGCGACGCGCAGTCATGAGCGACGCCGCGATTCATCAAGTATGAACAATCGTTTTCGCGCTGCGAGTATCGCGAGCCTTGCCCTCATTTTTTCCTGGGTCGCCCCGGCAAGCGGCCAACCTGCCGCAAACCCAGAACCGGATCGCAAATCGTTGACCGGCGAAGCCGCCGTTGCCGCCGATTGGACTCAGGATACGCCGGGCGTCCGGCACAAAATCACTCCGGATGACTTGCCGCCTCCGTATCAAACGAAGTCCGTCAACAACGACGCGCGTGTCGTCGCCCGACCAGCAGGCGCGCAGCTCCGAGTTCCCGCGGGATTCAAGATCGAGCAGTACGCGTCGGGCTTTCGAAACCCGCGTTACCTTCTCACCGCACCAAACGGAGACATCTTCGTCACAGACAGCGGCGCTGAGATTATCAAAGTGTTGCGTGACACGGACGGCGACGGGAAACCGAACCTTACTGAAATCTTCGCGGAGCAAGGATTAAACGATCCATTCGGCATTGCTTTCTACCCACCGGGCAAGGACCCACATTACCTCTACGTCGCGAACACCAACGGCGTGGTTCGCTTCCCCTACCGCAGCGGCGACACCAAGGCGCGCGGACCGCTCGAAAAGCTGGGCGCGGAACTTTCGGCGGGCGGGCTCCTTCGCGGGGGGGGACATTGGACGCGCGATATCGCGTTCTCGCCTGATGGCAAACGTATGTTCATTTCCATCGGCTCCCTTTCCAACGTGTCGGATGATGCCGAGGAGGCGGATCGCGCGCGTATTTTCCACTTCAACCCAGACGGCACAGGACAAAAGGTTTTTGCCTGGGGCATTCGGAACGCGGTAGGCATCAAGTTCCGGCCCGGCACGGATGACCTCTGGATGAGCACGAACGAACGCGACGGGCTCGGCGATGGACTCGTGCCTGATTACATCAGCCGCGTTCAACCCGGCGGATTCTACGGCTGGCCCTGGTTCTATATCGGAAACAACCAGGACCCGCGGCACAAAGGCAAACATCCGGAACTGGCGGAGAAGGTCATCGTGCCCGACGTGCTCGTGCAGAGCCACTCCGCGACATTGAATCTTTGTTTCTACGACGGCCAACAATTCCCGGCCGAATACAAGGGCGATATCTTCGCTGCTTTCCACGGGTCATGGAACAAGGCACGGCGCACCGGCTATAAAATCGTCCGGGTT
>DATMEN010000002.1:0-367284 GCA_035556975.1 Chthoniobacterales bacterium | reverse complement strand
GCCGACGGCGCAAGCGAGTACTCGTTAAGATTATCGGCGAGTAGACCGACTTCGGTTCAGCGTGCCGCCTCCTGGCGTAGCGGAGCGTCTTATTTAAGAGCAAGAATCTTCAGGGCGATTCCGGACCCTTTCGACGGTGTGAGCGCAAACTGTATTTCCGCCTGACCGCTCCAGCCGTTTTCTCCTTTGGTCGGATACACCGCCTCCACGATGGTCATGAACGTTTCCCCGGAAACCAAGGCCGGCTCGGAGAAACTGATCGCCACATCGCGCATCGAGACGCCGGATCCGCGCGGCAAATCTTTCTTGAAGTGTTGACGCAGTTTCGCGTCCAGGGCCTTCTTTAAATCGAGACGCGCACCGGTTTTACCGTCGCTGATCCGCTCCGCCTCAAACGCGCGGCAATCCCACCGAAAGGTGTGATTCACCAGCACCAGATCGCTGGCCGCGGACCAGACGACGTCGAGCTGATGGCGGTTCGGCATTACCTCGGCCACCAGCCAATAATGCGACCCAAGTTTGCCCACCACTTGCTGTGCGCGCAGGTCCACGACGTAATTTTCCACGTCCTCCTCAAACTCCCCGACGTCGGTGATAAGCGCTCCGGCCTGGTCCTCCTTGCTTTCTCGCGCCTTGTTCCAAATTTCCGGATGCTTCGGCAGACCCCAGCCGACAGCAAAGCGACCATTCGGAGATTGCGTCCCTGGAAGGACAATAAATGAGTCCTCGGCCCAAGCTCTCGCTCCGCCAGCGATCTCAAGCAGGGCGCAAACGCCGATGAGAACATAACGTAGCATCGTCTTGGTTCAGGATCGCAGCTCCAACTGATCTCGCAAATGCGTCCTCACCAGCAGCCTCCCGGGATTTGCTCGTCATTCGCTCGCTAAGCCATTGTAGAGGCGCTCACCGCTGCGAGCGCCTGTTTGTTGGGTTCGATGCTTGTCACAAGCACCGCTACAACTTCATGACTCTCCGGTTTCCGGTTTGAAAGCCTGGCCGTTGCTTTGCATCCGTTACAGCCGCTATCCGGTTTGCACTCAGCCTACGCGAGCAGCTCTTCGAGTTCTTCGGTAGTCAGCCCGGTCATGAGCGGTTCCTCGCTGTCGATGGCGGCGTCGATCGCGGCGCGTTTTTTCTCCTGCAGCTTTAGGATTTTTTCTTCGACGGTGTCGCGGGTGATCAGCTTGTAGGCGGTGACGACACGGGTTTGCCCGATGCGATGGGCGCGGTCGGTGGCTTGCGCCTCAACCGCGGGATTCCACCAGGGATCGAAATGAATGACGGTGTCGGCGGCGGAGAGATTCAGGCCGACGCCGCCGGCCTTCAGGCTGATCAGGAAGACTGGAATCGCGGAATCGCTCTGGAAGCGATCCACGATTTCCTGACGCTGTTTGGTCGAGCCGTCGAGATAGCAGAATGGAATCTCGAGCTTCTCCAGGCGTTCGCGAATGAGGTGGAGCATCGAGACAAACTGGCTGAAGAGGAGGACGCGGTGTTCCCCGTCGATCGCTTCTTCGAGGAGTTCGTCGAGGAGGTCCAGCTTGGCGGAGGTCTCTTCCTTATCGATGCCGACAAGGCGCAGATCGCAGCAGACCTGGCGCAAACGGAGCAGACCGGTGAGCATCTTCATCCGTTGCGCGCCTGCGTTCACGTTCTTGCCGGAGCCGCCGAGACCCTGCTGGATCTCGCGCAGGAGCGCGTCGTAGGCGGCGCGCTGATGGCTCGTTAGGCTGCACGGCACAACTTGCTCGATTTTCTCAGGCAGATCTTTCGCGACGTCGCGTTTCCGCCGGCGGAGCAGGAACGGCTGGAGCCGGCGCGAGAGGCGGCGTTGCACCTCGGGCGCGGAGCCGCGCGCGATCGGCAGTTCGTAACGCTCGCGGAAATCGGCGCGATTCCCGAGATAACCAGGCAGCGCGAAGTTCATGATCGACCAGAGATCGCGCACCGAATTTTCCATCGGAGTGCCGGTCAGCACGAAGCGATGGTTCGCGCGGAGGGCGTAGGCGGCCTGCGCATTTTGCGTCTCCGGATTTTTGATGTGCTGCGCTTCGTCGAGCACGGCGGTTGAGAAGTTGATTTCGCGCAGAGTGTCGATGTCGCGCCGTAGCAACGCGTAACTCGTGATGACAATGTCCACGCCTGCGATCGATTTGAAACGGGCGGCGCGGGCGGCCCCTTCGAGCACGAGTGTCTTGAGTTCGGGAGTAAACTTCCGCGCTTCGTTCTCCCAGTTTGTCACCAGCGATGTCGGGCAGACGACGAGGGCAGGACGAACGCCCTGATGGGCGCGGAGAAACGCGAGCGTCTGCACCGTTTTACCAAGACCCATTTCGTCGGCCAGGATGCCGCCCAGATTGTTCGCCGCTAGGCGCGTGAGCCAATCAAAGCCAGCGAGTTGATACTCGCGCAATGTCTCCACGAGCGGACCGAGTTTCGTCTTCGCATCTGTAGACGCGTCGCGGCCGGTGATGAACTTCTTCAGCGCCTCGCGCCGATCGGCCACGGCGGAGCCAAGCTCGCGCGCGGTCTGTTCGACATACCCGGCGTGGGCGCGGTTGATGCGGTAAAGCCCGGGCTGGGTCTGCGCCGGATCGCAGTCGCGGATGACTTGCTCGAAATCCTCCAGGCCCGCGGTGTCGATCACTGCGAGGTGGCCATTCTTTAATCGGATCTGCGACTGGCCGGAGCGAAGCAACCGCTGGATATCGGCGTTCGAAAACACCTCTCCGCTGGCGGTGGCGAGCGAGTAACGCACCTCGAACCAATCCTGACCCGAGCCGACAATCTCGAGCTTCGGCGTAACCCGCTCGATCTCGCCGGTCCACTTCTCGACCTGCGCGGCGAGGGTCACCTTCCAGTCGCGCTGTAATCTCGGATAATCAGTCGCGAAGAACCGGACCACATTGGGCTGGCCATGTAGCACGAAGCCCCCGGCATCCGTTCGGGCGAAGCCAATTTGCTCGAGCCGCGCGACCGCCGCGTTTTCTGAGTCGAGATTCCGCATCAGCACTCGATCAGCATTTTGTGGATCACGGAAAACGAACTGGTCCTGCGCGTTGGCCAGGGCCTTGATCGGCCCACGAACGCCGTAGGTACACATCAGCTCGCCGGTGACGCTGTTGAGCGTGCCCGCCAGCCGCAGCTCAAACGCTGGCAGCGCAGTTGCGATTTCCGGCAGGCGAACGCCTTCGCCGGCGCGCACGTCGAATCCATCGCGCAGCCGCGGCAGATCGAACCCGAGGAAGTGCAGCGCGCGATCGCCCTCGAGCAGCAAAGGCCGCTCGATCAGGTTCGTCGAGCCGACCGGCAACGCCTCGCCGTAGCGAACGAACTCGTTGTTCCTCAGCAGCCACACGTCCGTCGCGTTCCAAAGCAGCAGCGCGCTCTTCCCTTCCTCTCCCTCTCCCTCTTCCTCCTCGTGCTCGTGCTCGTGCTCGTGATCGATTTTCCTGCTGAAGTTCGCTTTCACCGCGATCCCGCCCTCGCGGCCCGACTCGACCAAAAGCTCGGGACGCACCGCCACCGAGGAGATCGTCGCCCGAGTGGCTTTGCCGAATGTGACGCGGGGATGATTCTGCAACGCGGGGAGCAGCCGCAGGAATCCGTCGCGCGACAATGTCGCCATGCCGCTCTCGAAGATCGCCGGGACCGCGCTCAAGCCTTCGATCAACACCAGATCAGCGTCATCGGCTGCAAACGTGGCTTTCTTCGGAAGTGCGGAGACGAGCGTGCGATTTCCAGAAACTTCGGCTTCGACGACGATCATGACCTGCCCGCGCTGCCATGCGCCTGTGAAATTGGGCGGCAGGATCATGTGCAATAATGTCGTGGGCGCTGCGTCAGTAGTCTCGATGGCGACGAACCGCGGACCTGCCGGAGCTTCGGGAATCGCCGGCTCCACTGGCCCGGCAACCACAGCAGCCGGCGGATTCAGATAGCCCAGGCCCACCGCGACCGAGTGCGCACAGATTTTCCCCGCCGAGCGAGACTCCCAACAGCTGCATAGATTCTCGACGTCGAGCGCGCTTTTGATTCGCAGGCCGGAGCGGTAATTCTTCGCCCCTTCGCGCACGTAACCACTCAGCAACGGCGGCTCATATTTCGCCTCGGAGACGCGGCCGCTTTTGAGCAGCTCGCGCGCAGGCTTCATCGCCTGCCATCCTCCTGCATTGAGAAGGAGCTTCTCGGTAATCGGGATGTCGCTCACGGGCGAGCAACGTCGCCCATTCAGTGCGTTTGCAAAATTGCGCGTAGTGTCTTGTTGCGAAGGAATCAACGGCGCGTTGCCGAGATTCACAGACTAACCCGTTTTTCCTTCCCTGACGATACGTCTGGTTTCAGGGTTTCAGGGTTTCAGGTTTTCAGCTTTTCCTCTTTTCGTCCGGATCATGTTCCCACAGGCGTGACGGATCGCCGAAAACCGCTCCGAGCACCCGCTCGGGCCAGACCTCCATATAGGTCAGGAAAAGCGCCATCAACGGAACCAGAATGAAAGCGAGACCCTGCGCGGCCATGACGAACATTGCGCCCGCGCGCAGCACCAGGAGATAACTATCCCAGCGGACACGCTGCTTCAACTGATTCTCGGGCATCACCTCATAGCCAGCCCGAAACGCGTTCCAGAAATGTCCGGCGGCGAGGGAGCCGAAGGTGAGCCAAAGCGCCGGTGAATGCGCCAGCTCGCTTCGCAGTTCATGGCCGAGCAGCATATTGTGCAGCGGAATTAGGACGATCCAGTAGGGCAGACCTACAACGACAACCAGGAAAATCCACGTCCCCACGCCGATGCCGATTTTTGACGCCTTTGCTCCGATCCCTGAGCCCTGCACTCCGATATTTTTCGGCATCTCGTGCAACAGACGCAGAACCACCGCCGCGATAATCGCCGCAAGCGCTGTCAGCCCGTCGAACCAGTAACTGAAGACGCTCAGCGCCGCTGACCACCCGAACACATAAATCCCGACGACTGGAATCAGATTCCGCCCCAACGCGGCCCACGCGTGCGGGTTCGCCGCAAGCTCGCGCAAATGCTGCGAGAGCGGCGGCGGCCTGATTTTGCGCTCCGCCGGCGACGAGGTTGGTCCCTCTTGCTCCACGGAATCAGCTAATCAGAATGGACCGAACAGGACGAGCGATATAGACGCGTCCGGGCTCTCCGCGGCGAGTCCCGTCCATTGGCGGAACGGACTGGCGCTGCGATCATCACACCGGGCTTGAGCTCAAATGCCAACCCGGTATTCTCGCCGCTATGCAACGCGACCATCACAGTTGGTATTCACACCGTCTCAGCCGCGACATGGGCATCGCCGTTTACGGCAATTACGGCATGCCCATCATCGCCTTCCCTACCAGCATGGGCGACGAACAGGAACAGGAAGGCCAGGGCATGATCCGCACCCTCGGCCCGTATCTTGAGCAAGGACGGATCAGGATTTTCTGCATCAACGGAGTCCAGAGCGATTCGTTCAGCAACAAGGGAGCGCACCCCTTCCATCGCAGCTGGCTCCAGGCGCAATACGACGACTACGTGGCGAGCGAAGTCTTCTCCTTCATCGACTCTCAGTGCCAGTCGCCCGGAATCGCGATCACCACTTATGGCGCGTCGCTCGGTGCCTACCACGCGGCCAATACCCTCTTCAAGCATCCCGATCGGGTGAAGCGCTGCTACGCGCTCTCCGGCGTTTACGATCTGCGCGATTCCATGGACGGGATGTATGACGACAACTTCTACTTCAATAACCCGGTGGACTACATGGCCAACCAGAACAACCCGTGGTCTCTCGATCAGTATAGGAGTTGTGACATCCACCTCGCGACCGGCTGTGGCCCGTGGGAAAACAGCGGGCCGACCTACCAAATGTCCGCCGTGCTTGCGAGCCGGGGGATTGCTCATCATCTGGACGACTGGGGCCCGAAGGGCGGACACGAATGGCCCTACTGGCATCACCAGATGTGGGAGTATGTTGGCGCCCACTTTTAACGGAAAGGGTCGGGTTCAGCGCTGCCACACGATCGCTCGAAACCCCTACCCAAATTGAATTAAAGCACACTTTGCAAAGTATGACCGTGATCTAGCGGCCTGCTAGACGCGCTAAAACACGAGCGAATGGGTGCGATTGGGTCGTGGCCACGTATTGCGCCATCTCATTCTTGGCAAAGCCTCTTGCCTCCAGTTTCGCGAGATGCCGGGAGACCGCTCGCGCTGGGATATGAGTTCCCGCTTGTATTTTGGCAAACGAATCCGCGCCGTTTGTCCGGGCGCGGAACACCTCGATTCGTCGAGGATGCGTGAAAGCAGTGGCCAGTTTGAAGATCGCTTCGATGGACTGCGCTCTCCGCGATAAGACCATGCGTAGCGAGTTGATAATTTTTCCGGCAGCTCCCTCGCCCGTGCCCACAGCCGGCCGGTATTCTACCCTGCGGCCAACGCGGCGGCACGTCAGCAATCCGCGCGCTTCCAAAGCGCGCAAGTACTGACTGGCAGCCGGTACCGACAACCTCGTGCGCTCGGCGACGGCGGACACGGTCTGATTCGGCTTCCGAATCAAAAGAGCGAGCGTCTGGAGGCGTTTGCGGTTGGCCACAACGCGACAGGTCCGCCAAAGCGTCGGCTGACTAGAAGGCGACCCAGGGGGAGTCATGTCCACACTTTGCAAAGTGTGACCCATTGGTCAACGCTGTGGTTTGTGGGCTTGAGGTGCTAAAAGTGGTTTCTCAATCTATATCGGAGTTCGCTTCCAGGCGCATCCGAGATTCAGCGCGCGCTTCAAAGTAAAGTGCGCCGATAAAGCGGGCGTACGGCGTTTTCTCGTTCCGCTGCTGCTCGAAGAATTCGAGCGATTTCCCGACGTGGTGGCGAAGGTTGCGGCGGTCATCTCGTCTTCTTTCGTCCGAGAAAAATCCTCGAGCCCGCCGCGTTTCCACGGTTTCAGGATGAGGTGCGCACGCTGGCGCGTCTTTTCCCGAGTGAGATGCAGACTCCTTGAAGAAGTTCTTAAATCTCAATTGAAACTCGTTCGTTTCCCAAACTCCCTCGCTGCTACCCGCGCAGCTCTACCTTCTATGTCGCTCATCCCGGTCGCTCCATTCTTCCTTCTTCCTTTCCCAGCGGCTCGCTTTTCGTGCTGCTTTCTACTTTCCGCTTTCCGTTCTTGTAACGCGAGTGTCGGCGGTAAGCTCTGACTCCTTCCGGTTCAGGATTTCAGAGTCTCAGCTTTCAGTTTTTTCCCAGTCCGGCGAACTTCGTTCAACGCGTCACGGCGATCCGCAGGGAGCGCGGCCAGATACTCAGTCACGGTGGATGCTGGCATGAGGCAAGTCTACCATGAGGGCTTTTGCCAGGGCAACTGTAACGTCCGGCTACACGCGAACGCGCAAAGCGCCCATCAAGGACAGGGCGCGGCCGTTCGATCGAGGAGCACGAGGCGCAACGCAGGGTCATTTCATTCTCCGACCCCATACTCTTCTACTCCGAATCTTCCGTCGCAGAAATCTCTCAACTCTCAACGAAAAACGCTCAACTTGTTGCTTGTATTCCTTCGTGTAATTCGCCTGCTGCGAACCGGCTTCGATAACTGTGTTTTCATGTCGGCTCCTTGGCTTTTGACCCATGCCCACTGTCCGTCATCTCAATGCAACCCCACTCTGCCCCCCTTCGCCTTTCTCTCAGAAGCGCGAAACGCGCATTTGAAGGACACGGTGCGGCCGTTCGCTCGATGAGCATGGAATCGTGGCATCGTTCGCCATTCCGACGACTGAGACCCTAAACGCGGCCACGAATGGCCCTCTGGCACCACCTCCGATTTCGAATTGACTAATGTTTCTGAATGTTCATTCTGCACAAATGGTCCCCAGAATCTTCATTAGCCACAAGGTGGTTGATCGGACCTTGGCAAAGGCACTCAAATCGGTGCTGCTGCAGTTAGGAATGCATGATGAAGACGTTTTCCTATCCGAAGAGATCTCCCCGGGGGTTCCTTGGAACGAAAAGATTTTAGACGCTCTTCGTTCTAGTGAAACACTGGTGTTTATCTACACCGACCCGAGTTTGGATTGGGATTGGTGTTTGTTCGAATGCGGATTCTTTGCTGGACTGCCGAAGATCGGGGGCAAAGATCGCCGACTGATCTGTATCAATGCAGGAATTGGTAGACCTAGTCCGCTTGATCGCTGGCAGGACGTCTCCTCAGTCGGAGCGTTACAAAATGAACTCGCGCTACTAGGGGCAGAAACGAAATCGGATTTCCCAAAGACAAATGAGTTTTCGACGGTCGTGACTAGTCTTTGGAATTCGCTTTCGTTGGGACTGCCGCAAAAATCAGACGAGCGAAATCGCGCTTTAAAACAGCGACGCATGTCGGTCACAGTCAACGTAGATGCAATGCAGGCCATAAAAGATGGCGAACAAATAGAGTCGGGAGTTCAGATAGAGATAAGCGATGGTGCACGAGAGATATTTGCAAACGGCCCACTTGATTCCCAGTGGAAGGATTTTCAAATATCACTGTCGAGCTCGCAGAAGCTTTGGGCTGAGTCAGTCGGAGTACTCATCAGGATGTTGAATGGGGTTCGAACTGCCAGTCCTATGCTGCCGCTGGTAAGATCGAACACCGAGGGAAACAACGTGCTGTTTAGACCTTCTGTTGTTCAACGCGATGTCTTTCGAGATGGCGATGGTAAACCACCCGATGATACAAAAGTACGATACACCATCATCTTCATCAGAACCCCAGATGCGACTATGCCGGGGCAAAGTCGCGAAGATCGCTTATTCCATTGGCTGACACTATCTCGTAATTTTCGCGAGACCATCATAGAGGGATATCTAAAAAAGATTGCTGCTACCCCGGTCAACTCAGAGGATGTTCGACAATTGACGCAGGATTTGCTCGACGATATGGCTTTGATTCGAATCGACTCTGCCAGTCGCGGATTGAATCTGGACGATGATTTGGCCCTGTTCTGCGCCGAGTCAGCGCGCGCTCTTCGCTCAATGACAGAACGTTGGAAAACGATCGAGATGGATCTTCAGAATTCTAAGGCCCTCGCCGCTGGCCTGTGCGTTGCCGGTTGCACACCTGAGCAGGTGGAAGGCTTGCTGTCCAAACTCAAGGAAACGTTGAATTATGTCGGAGAGTTGAACCAAGCGTTTACTTTGCATGTCACCAGTGCACTGATGAGCAGCGTCGCCTATCCAAATTGATTCGGGGGCTGGCTATTCGCACGACTGTGAATAACCTCCGATTTCGCCGACAACATGGAGCCCGAGAAAGAACGGTACCGGCCCAGGACAACCGACAGCAGCCACGGCGGACCGATCGCACCCAACCGGCTCCCAAACCTCACCGTCCGCCGGCCCGATCAAGCCTGGGTCACCGATGCCACCTGCATCCTCACCGGCCAAGGCTGGCTCTATCTCGTCGCCGTCCTGGATATCTGGACTCGGCGCGTGATCGGCTGGGCCATGCACCAAATCCTCGATGCCCGTCTCGTCATCGCAGCCCTGCGCATGGCACTCCTGCAACGCCGACCCAAAGCAGCCCTTGTCATCCACTCCGATCGCGGCATGCAGTTCGCCAGTGCGGCTTACCGGCAGGTCCTGGCCCAGCACGGTCTTATCGCTTCCATGAGTCGAAAAGGCAATTGCTACGACAACGCCTTCATCGAATCCTTCTGGAGCAGCCTAAAATACGAACTCGTCTACCACCAGCGGTTGGCCACCCTCGCCGAAGCGTGCTCGACGATCTTCAACTACATCGAAACCTTCTATAACCGCACCCGACTCCAGTCTTGCCTATCGCAGCCCCATTCATTTTGAATCCCAACTACAACTAAACCACAGGAATTGATCCCTCATTCACTGTCCGAAGAATCAATGCAAGCCCACTCTGACCCCTTTTGCCTTTGTCCTGAACGCCATTTTATGGGCCCAGTCGCCTTATAATCCCACCTGGCGTCCAATAGTGGTTCGTGCCGATTTGATATAGAATAAGATGTGTTGGGCGAGATGAACTCTTTCCAAGGTCAACTTTCAAGTGTCACCCGAAGCAACAAAGTTTCTCCCACCTCCGCCTCTGCTTCATAGATGAAACACCACATCAGAATAAGAATAAAAAACAAGCTTCGGAAGGCAGGGGTACTGACCCTTTCAATCTCCTTCATCTCCACTATTACCGGACAACTAGGAGTCCTCGGAGAAATAGAAAGGCTGTCCCATTTTCTGACGAACGCTACTGGTTATACTATTCAGCCTCGTCACTTTTCTCTCTTGCTATCTGTCACTGCTGGTGCAGGAATAGCTCTTTTCATCGGCTCCTATTTCGTCACTTCACGCAAATTTCCGAAAGGTAGCATAAAGCCGCGAAGGTTCAATGCGATTGAGGACCTACGAATCCTGTACCAATTCCTTGATCATTACGCGGACACGAGCCTCGTCCCAATCGATATTAGAGTCGAGATGATGAAAAAGAATAGCGATTGCTTTTGGATGATTGAAGAACATCGCTTCGATGGATCCATGAGATCCGTAGGCGTCTTGATGATCTTCCCTCTTAATAAGCGTGCTTCCGAGTCCGTTCGCCTAGGGACACTCACAGGATACGATATCCGCGCAGACCATATTGTTGCGAAACGTGGTATCCCAAGAGGATGTTACATTGGATTTGTCTGGGCCATTGACAGCAACAAGGCGTTTAAACCATATAGCGGCGAAGTAATTCGGATCTCCCACGGAATTCTTTTGCGTGCAATTCGCAATGCATCACACCCTATGATTTTCGCCCGCCCAACCACACGAAACGCGCTGGCCGTCGCGAAAAGATTTGGGTTTAGGTCCCTGAATAGCTCTTCCGCCATAAAGCTTGACGAAGTTGCGTGTCTCCAAGGAAAGTTGGGTAGGCTTCCAAAATGAAGATTTTCGAATTACGTTTGAACCAAAAGGAAATCGCCGCGATTGAAGAAATCTGTGTTTACATCGAAAGTGAAGGCTTCGACTCGAATGAAAACCAATTTCTAAGTTCTGGTCTACATCTTCAATCACAGCTTCCGTCACGAATTCTCTCAAGTCTCGACACACTGCTTGGCGCCGCATGCACCGTCGGCGTTTCCATCAGGAGTCTCCCTGAAACGACCATGCCGAGCCCACGAACGCATTACGAAAGACGTAATCGGAGACTAAACAGAATGGAATGTATAACTGGCCTTTGCGCGCTCCACCTCGGAGAAATCTACGGCTACACGAGTCAGCAGGATGGTAGAATCTTTAACGATATAATCCCTCTCGACGACTACAAGGAGGTATCGGACTGCAGTGGCGGATATCTGAGCGAGTTTCGTTTGCATACAGAAGACTCATTTTTCGCATTTCCGCCCGACTTCATCATATGGGGATGCCATCGAAATCAAGAAAGAGCGGTTACAAAACTTGCCGCTATTGATGACGCCGACGTGAGTCCGGAAGTACAATCATTGTTGATGATGAAGGAGTATTGTATCACCCCGAACGCTTTTCAGAACACTAAAGTTTTTCCGACTAGTTACCAGATTTTGACACCGGTCGGGGACGGCGTAACCAACATGCGCATGAATGCTCACACAGCGTTTAGCGAGAGCGCAAAGGAGCAGTTTCGTGATGCGTATGGTCAGTTGGTGTCGGCGCTCGAGGAGAAAGCGGTAGAGCGAATATTCGCGCCTGGCGAAATCTTCGTACTGAACAATCGGCGAGTTGCTCACGGCCGGGTGGCTTACGAGGCTTCGAATCACGAAGGCAGGAGGTGGCTCACAAGACTAATTGTCCGTCGGGATTTGGAAGCTGCACATCAGTTTATGTACAAGGGTTGTCGCAATATATTAGATCCTTCCAAGAAGACATCATGATGAATACAGCAAAGAAGTGCCGCGCGAAATGTAAGAACTACGACTTCACAATTTATGAGGTCCTACCAGATGGTGATACCAATGGGGAAATTCTTTTCCTTCATGGAGCAGGAGAGGCGGACGGTCAGCGGATGCTGCCTCTTTCATACAAACTGGCGAACCGAGGATATCGATGTGTTTCGTTCGATTTTCTGGGCCATGGCGACTCCACCTGCCTCCTCTCTGCGACGACTCTGTCAGATCGACGAGACCAAGCGAGAATTGTTAGGAATGGGATGTTTGGCGAACGCAAAATCGGCGTGATTGCATTCAGTATGGCAGGACATACAGCCGTGGAAATGAGTGCTACAGATGTTAACATTGATAAAATGGTGCTGTGCGCGCCAGCGCTATATAGTAGGAAGGCGCAAGAGGCGTGCTTTGGTGATCCCTTCTCAGCGGCGATTCGAGAAACATACGGATGGAAGGACAGTCATATTCTCGACATTCTCAAACAATCGAAGGTCGAACGGTTGGTCCTCGTGGGCGAAAACGACAATGTCATTCCCAAAGAGATTGAGCATGAATACAGCAAGAAGTGTCGTGACAACCCCGCTGTTTTCAAGGTGACTTTCGCAGATCAAGATCATTTGCTGAGCGGTCGGACTACCACCGATGATGAATTCGCAAATGAAGTGGCTCAGACCATAGATCAGTTTTTGTCGTTTTGAAGCGCGGAGGGCCAGAAAGGGAGTGGGGACGATTGGAGTCAGTCAACATATCTTGACTGCGAAGCCCGTGGACGCTCTAAGACTGGCGTTAGATTCAACTTGATTTGTCAAGATTTGTTGACTGACCCCTTTTCTCCCCTTCCCAGTGATTTTTTAGCACTTCACGCTGCTCCAGGAGCTTCGCGTTCTCCGCACGCAAAGCCGGATTTCCGCCTCCAGTTCTTCGACGCTGCGGAGGCGCTTCTGTCCGGGCGGCGAGGTGTTGGTCGGCAGGCGCTCAGTCCGCGCCCAGCGGTAGAGCAGCGGGGCCCGAATGCCCAGCTCCGCCGCGATCTTGGCCGCACTGCGGCCACTCGCCCGCCACAACTCCAATGCTTGTTGCTTGTATTCGTCGGTGTAACTCGCCTTGCTGCGAGTTGGTTTCGATAACTGTGTTTTCATGTGGGCTCCTTTGGGTTTTGACCCCATGCCCACTGTCCGTCAAATCAGGGCAACCCCACTCTGACCCTTTTTCGACCCCCCTCGCTAGCGCTGCCTGCCTATTCCTTGCGTCGTTTCGTTGCCTTGCGGTTGGGACTTCTAGCAAATGGACGGGGCGAGCGCTTTGAAATGGATGGGCATCGCATAACGCCTGGCCATCTTACTGTACACTTCCCGCCGAGCTTGCCCATATCGTCAAACGCTGGATCCCAGTGATACCATTGTTTGCCATTACGCTCCACAATTCGGTGTTTTATGCTAGCTGGGGAGACGCCTTCGACCTCCCATAAGGCCATTTTGCTAAAGTCATGCCGCTCGTAGTTTGCTGATTCGACAAAATGTTTGTACGGACCGCAAGTGCATAAAAAAGGATCAGCGAGTTGCCTAAGGGCCTCTTCCATCAGTTTGCGCGACACTTTTCCATCACTCTTACCGCGTTGGAGTGCAGGGATGAGCGCGGCAAGCTCGTGAAGCTGATCGTAGCGCAGCAGGAGAAATTTCGCTAAAATATATTCGGTAGGTAGCGGGGTCGGGTTTTTTGGATCGCCGTTGTCGGCTCCGGCTGCTGATCGCAGCGCTTGCTCAACGTCATCCTGCGTAAACCCTACAGCGGTCCATCCGTCCGAGATGGAGCTAAGAAGTCGTAAAACGCGGGCCATCTTTCGCTTAAAGGAAGGCGGCGGTACCTGGATGACGAGATCAAATCTCTCGGCCCGCGTTACGGCCGGATCAAAGAACCGAATGTCATTTGTCGCAATAAAATAGATAACTTTGCGACGCTTCCAAAGTTTCCCCAGTTTGGGCAGCATACTCGTTGTAAGAAACCTGCCGAAGGCGTCAGGTTCAACGTCTCTCGCGCGCACCATCTCATCGATTTCATCGAAGAGAATCACGGTGCGATCGAGTTGCATTAGCTGGTCAAAGATATTGTTTGCGGTGAGTTGGACCTTCGAAAGACCTTCTGCAACAAAATCACTCGCGTGAAGTTCCACGTAATCCCAATCTATCGCATCTGCGACCGCTTGGCAGAGCGTTGTTTTACTCGTGCCGGGCGGACCAAACAAAATAGCGCTGCGGGCCTGCTCATCTTCAATGAGAAGGCTATCGGGCTCTAATCGATCCGGCGATCCATTGGAAGTAATCGGATTTACAAATGACGTAATTAGCTTGGTTGCTGTCGACTTATCGACCGATGACCACGTAGCGCCGCGGTCTCGCAGCTTCTCTATCGCTTCCGCGCGCGAGCTGTGTGTTGTTGAAACATGCAATTGCGAGCCCGCGGCTTCACGGGCCCAAATCCCCAGTAAACGTCTAAGACTTTGGGCATAGGAAAAAACGCTTGCTGTCGCCCAGCTTTCAGGTTGCTTGCGAATTACGCGATGACCAGAGCTCCAACCCAACGACTTAGTATCAGCGAGCGGAATCTGCGTTAGAGTCGCGTAACGCCATAGTCTGATGAGCCGTCCCACATATGGTGACACAACTTTTCGCAAAAAGAGGCTCTCCGGCCGTCGGATGAGAGCGCTTTGCAGCAGAACCGCAAATGTTTCGAACACATAGCAATATGCATTTCCGGACTCCGGATAATGGAAAAGAGCGGCACCGCGGCGCCAGATCCCGGACGCGTTCTGTTGTTCGAATAGACACTTTAAGGCATAGCGAAGAAAATCTTGCTTCGGCAAATCGGCTTGGAAATCCTCTCCGAACCTCGTTATTATGGCGAGAGACCACGCAAGTTGATCTGAGTCCAGAGTGGGAGAACCCGCAGCGTGTAACGCGGTTTGATAGCCTGCCGTTTGTCGAGCCCAAGCAAGCAGCTGCGTGCGCAATCGATCAATATCAATGCTGGTTCCGCTAAGGTCCTTACAAATATTGGAGAAATCGTCAGGAAAGCGGTTCTCGAGCGCGTCTAAAAGGTACAAAGTCCAGTAAGTATGGAAGGCGTTTTCGGGATACCACTTTGATGGATCTTTGCCATACTCCACCGCAGCTTCGCCGATCGCAGATCGCTTTGGATTGGTCTCTACTTGCCACAAAATCCGTAATACGTGTTCCCGAATGACCTCATTGTACGCTGGTACATGCTTGACCACTAACGGAAGCGCCCGGCATCGGCAGTAAATGTGCGCCGATTTTTCAGACCACCACCTCTTATGAGGACGGTTTAAACCGGCTATGCTGAATTCCCGAGCAATACCATTAATATCGTCGACCTGTGACTGCGGCCGCAGTACGTCTGGACAGCCGAGTAACGAGGCAATGCACGTCGCACTACTAGTTAGATTATGGACCCCTTTGCCCTTAAGGGTCTCACCATCGTACAGCTTAAACGATATTCCGCTCCGAAATCTAAATAAACTACCGTAATGGAGGGAGCAGAATTTGTGAAGCTGTTGCCGATAGGTTACAAGATCATCGAAACTAACGTCTAACTCATCCGCCATGAATCAGTTTTTGAATGTTTAACAGCTCTTTGCGTTGTACCACGCTTGCAAGATCGATTTTTAGGATGTTGGCCATGTGGACGACGTAAAGAAAAACATCTGCCAATTCAAGGTCTTCTTGATTTGGAATGGGCTTACCGTGTCGAGCCAGCTTCATGCGTTTGCGTAGCGCACGAGCAAGTTCACCAACCTCTTCCACCATTAGTAACAAGCAGTCTTTTGCATTTTCACCCGAGTAGCCGCGCTGCAAAGCCGCTCTTCGATAATAGTGCTGAAAACTCTTGATCGCTGGCGAGGGAGGTAGAACTCGGTGTTGCTTGAACGCTTCAAACACAGTTGAGGGAGACTCTACAACTTCGACAAAGTTCCTGATTGTAAGGTCTTTGAGGGTTGTATCCGTGTAGACTGGAATTCCACTAGCACGAGCAAAGCCAACTTCCAAGGCGCCGGTCGGTCCCACGTATCCGTCGGGAGCAAAAAACCAGATGAAGTCCGCATGCTGAATTGCATCCAAGTGCTTGTTTTCAATCTTGTCTGGCGTCTGGAGGGTTTCGCGCTGCATGTAGACAAAACCTTGTTTCTCCGTTTCGACAAACGGATTAGTGGGAGACAGCACCATGAATCCGGTGTCTTTTAACTGCTCAAATGTTCGACGTAAACCTTCAGGATCCTTGCGGTACGTTCCGCAAAGAACCACAGACGTACCCCGTGCTGGAGTGATAGCCTTTGATTTAGCTTTCTTTTTAGCCGCTTCCTCGACGGTGTCACCGTACGGGAAGAGAAGGATTTGTGCTGACGCGTCGGATAAGGCCATTGGCTTACGGGATCGAGGGCCGACAGCGTAGCAGATTGAAAAGCGCAGCCAATTCACGGTCTTCACTCTGCTGGTAAACAAGATGTTGACAAGATCCCGCTCACGGCTTGTTGCCATGTCAATAACGTGGGAATAGCCGAGAATGACTTTTTTTTAAAAAACCCTTGCACTCGGTAATTCACTCTTGGATGCCGCTGTGAATAACTTATCCCAATTGTAAATAAATATTTCAGCGAAAGTCGCTGCATTATAAGAGTACCGTTCGCTTCGGGGAAAGAAGGGAAGGGGCGAGCCTGTGAATCTCGGCAACTTGAGAGCTCATTGGGGGACACGTGAGTCTTTTTAGCGGAATCGGGCGAGCGTTGGCGAGGAAAAGCTGAAGGGAATTTCGGATTTCGCTCGACTTCGTCACCCGCTTCACGACAACCGGTTGCGCTCAGGTCGCCACCGCAGTCTCCGCGTAAAAGGCTTCGCCTCACGCGGTCTCGGAAAGAAATGGATACTGATCGTGCTCGTGGTTTTGCTCCTGATACCGGCGCTTTCTTTTGCCTCCCTCACAACATTCCAGCTGCGAGTCCTGCCACCTGATCAATTAAACGGACAGCCTCAGCTGTCGCCTTTATCGCCTTTGCAATTTGTTGAATATCCTCAGCGGCGGCCTTTATGTCTTTCTTTGCCTGGTTAATCGCTTTGTCAGCTTCGGCGAATGTTGCATCGTCCTGCTGCATGGTTACAGCCAGGCTGTGATGCGAAACTTTAATCAAATGCTCGACCATTTTCTTAATTGGCACATCGTCTGGAGGTGGAGTGACCAGATCAAGGTAGTTTAATTCTTGGACCAAATCACGAATGTGTTCTTGTAGGGTCATATTGCGTCGTTCGATTACATTTCTGCTTTCTTCTCGGTCGATTTACCCAGTCCCTCATAGAAAATCTTAACCGACTTTACGTACTGGACCAAAGCGTCGACGTCCTCTTTGAACTCGACGCTGGTGAACTTGTTCGAGCTTACGGCCTCATATAGACCTTGGTGGGCTTCTCCCATTTTTTGCGCGGCTCTGCTTAGCTCAACAAAGAGCGGCTTGATTCCCTGGTTAAAGACATTCTGCTTGCGGATCGCCTCAAGACGTTCACGGCGCTGTGAGTAACTTTTATCTTTCCAGTTATTGTTAAAATCCTCCTCCATGTGTGTCTCCACGGTATTTAGGTCTTGCTCAATCGTCGGCCCAATGTACCCGGAAAACCGGGCGGCTAGGAGTTTCGAAACCTGCTGGATCGCGGGATTCGTTTTCATAACGATTTGCTTGATAGCAGCCTTGCGTTTGGCATCCGCCGCAAGCACGCCGATCCCTTCAACGGCAGCAGCCAATATCTTAATCTCGCCGCCTGACAAATTGAGTTTGGCCCCGCTTGCCTTCTCGTAGGTCGCCTGCAAGCCAGTGAGCGAATCATATAATTGTGTGGCGCTCTCATCGATATCTTTCTTGAAGTCGGCTTCGGCAAACTTCTGCAATGCATCGGCGTATTCTGCCACGTTCGCCAATACTGCAGCCTGTCGGGTCGCACTCTGCCGAATCGACTGAATATCCTTATCGCCTTTGAAAACGTCCGGTGTCGCGATTTTAGTGGAATCTGCCGCGACGGCAGAGAGTTCATAGTCCGCCATCGCGTCTTTGAGCAATTGATAGCCCTTAGCTCCGTCCGTTGCGAAAGAGCTGCTGGCTTTTCCGAAGTCACGAACCTCCTTGAGCGGAGCTGAGCAGCCGCTTAAGACCAGAAGTCCTAACAACAAACGCGAAATCAAGTTCCCAACTTTTGCGAAAACGGCAACTACGCTCGCGACAAACAGTATTCTTGAGACGGGGAGAACCAAACGCACGAGCCACGCCTAACACGCTGCCACTGCGTTGGTCGAGCTTTTTTTCAACGTGCCGCTTCGCGCTGAAAGTCGCAGGCACATCTTTCTCGAATGGAAATGGGAGCCGCGCCTCGCGCGCGGTCTTACGCGGGAGCAGTCGGCCATGCTGGCGGCGGTCCTGCCGAATCCGACAGGCTGGGATCCGGCGAAGCCGGGCCGGACGTTGCGCTGGCGGCAGCGGCGCATTCTGCAACGGGAACGGAACGCGAATTTTCCGGAGGAATTGCTTCGGTAGGACGCGTATGCCGAATCAAAGTTTGTTTCGGCGAGGCGCCGAAATCAGCACGCGAGGCGCGTGCGCTCCCCCGACGACCGGCCTACCTGCTGTTGGGCGGCTTTGGCCTCTCGACTCGCATTTTCCCTTTTCCGACGACCCACATCGTTCCATCGGGTGTGCGGACGACGATGTCCTTCTTCGCCAGATTCGAAGTGTAAATTAAGGTCTCGACCGGCTTGTTGCTGACGATTTGAAACAAGAGCAATAACGCAGTGTCCGTCTGTATTTCGCCGCTGTGAGCAAGGCTCTTCGCGAGAGCGTCGACGCGCTCGGCTTTCATGCCGTCCGCCGAAACCGTCACCCGGAAGTGGCCGGCCAGAACGACTTGGCCAGAGTATTTCGTGGCGGCGAGAGCGTAGACCAGAAATCGGCTCCCATCGGGATCGCTCAGCACAACGTAGTCGTAGCGAGTGTCGAAGAGCTTGCCTTGCAAAGCGGCTACCGCGGTTTCTTTCGCCCGCTTCCGGGCTAGATCGGAAGCGCCCCGATCGGGACTCTGGCTCACTCGTATCAGTTCGTTTCCGAGCCTCTCTAACGTGGGAACGCTGAACTCACGGATGTCAACGGCGACAGCCGATATCGCGAAAAGCAGCAGTGTCAAAAGAAGAGGAACGGAGCGCGTATTCATATTCTCGGATCTCGTCGGGCGGAATGCCAGTAGTCCATGATCTCGATCACCTGCTCCTTCCGTCGGATCCGATAGTAGATGTAATACGATTTACACAAGAGCCGACGGACATTGGCTCGCCTGCGATATGGCGTTCCGAGGTCGGGGAAATTTACCAATGATTCCGCGCGATTTGCCAGATAATCCCGAACCGAACCGCCGCATCGGCATCATCCTGCGCGATGAAGCGGACGATCTGCTCGACTTCGTCGAGCGCTTGCGGTGCGAAAATTATTTTCCAGCCCATCCACGAATTTTCTCGCGGACGCGTTCGAGGGGAACGCCTTTGCCCGCATCAAGCTCGGCTGCGGCCTTATCGAGACGCGCGAGCAGCGCAGCTTCCTCGGCTTCGGACATGATCGGCTCTTCCTTGGACTGAAGCCACGCCGCGAGCGCCGATTTCTCGCTCGAAGGCAATTTCTCGATCGCTTCCTGGATCTCGGTGATCGTGCTCATATCGCTCTTGCGATCGTTAACACAAAAAGTTTGCGTTGGCGAGGGCGCCATCGCCAACACGCGAGGCGCGTGTGCTCCCCGGATGCCAGCCGCGTGAGGCGTAGCCTTTTTACGCGGTCAATCGCGGCGGACGCGCAAATAGGAAGGGAACCTCGGCAACCCTTTGGCAGTTAATCCGCAGAACCGATAGGTGATGACCGTCCCCACCGGTGGCGGCGATTCTCGATCGGCGTCGGTCAGGCCGCTCCCGATCGAGAATTCCCTGCCGTCGTCCGCCCGGACGCGGAGCGCCCCAAGCTTGCCCGCGAATTTTCCTTTCCCCGGTTCGTGCGCGACAACGGTCGCTTCCGCATCGTCGTAAGGTTTGACCTTGAGTAAGGTGGGCGAGCGTCCTGCTTCGTAGGCCGAATCCGGCTGGCGCAACATCAATCCTTCAGCACCCTGCCGGACGACGCGATCGCGCTCGGCGAGAAGTTGGGCCACGCCCTGGCAACGTTCTTGCGCCACGACTCTGAGGAAGCGGTTTCCTTCCGATACGGTCGCGCGCAGAAATTGCATTCGCTGTTCGAAAGTGCCTTTCGCCTGCGGGGCATCGAACACCATATATCGGACGCGGTTCCAGCGGTCATCCGGCCTCTCTGAACGGACGATGCTCATGGTCTCTTCAAACTTCCCATGGCCAATCCATAACTCTCCGTCCAAGGCGATGGCGCGCGGGAACTGCGCGAGAAAATAATCTGGCGCGTGAATAGGATTGCCTTTGCGGCTCCATAACTTTTGGCCGTCCCACCAGGCCCGCAGGCCGTCATATTTCTCACTCATCCACCAGCCGGTCGGATCGATGGACGGGCTCCAAACATTCGCGAGGAGCAGAGGTCGCGTTTGGGCTTGGTTTTCGGTCGTCGGAGCGGCGGCAGCCGGGTCCTTCTCTTTCGCCGCGAGGCTGCCGGCCAGAAAGAAACCAGCCGCCAATCCAATAAGTGTCGCTTTGAAGCCAGGGGGGATTTTCATGCCGAAGAGGCTCGGCAATTCCAATTCGCGCTGTCAAGCCTGCCTCGCTGCGCGCGCTGATCAAAACTCAACAAACATCGGGACCGACACGGCCGCCCCTACAGCATCACGGGGATTGTTCGGCTTAGGGCGCAGCGGACCGCGCTGAGTGATCTCGCCCATTCGTTAGGCTAGAGATTCGCTTACGCGGCATCCTTTGCCGGCGAATTTTAATCGCAAGAGAGAACCGATTCGCTCAGGCTCAAGCCGTTGAATTGTTCTGGGGTGTCGTTCATGTCGATCTTACGGCACACAGAAGTTCGCGATGGCGAGGGCGCCATCGCCAGCACGCGAGGCGCGTGCGCTCCCCAGATAACGGAACGCCTCGACATAGCCGCCTTGCAGCGCTGCATGGCGCAGCCATACCAAGCAGGAAGCACCCGGTCAATCCGGTAGTGGCAAGGTCGCCCTTATTTCTTTCATCGCGCTGTCATTCGGATTGTGTTCCGGCCGGGCTCTAAGAAATCGCTCCGCTGTCTTTCTCACCTTCGACATCTTTGAGACCTCAAAGAGCCGGAGCCCGTTCGTCCGGCCGGAGTCGCTTCGGCCCGTTCGTTGATACGCACGCAAAACCGCATGACCCGCGGTGCTGATGCCGTAGGCCTGTGGTTCGACCGTTCGCGGTTGAGTGTTATACGTGAATTTGAGGACGGTGCTGTCGCGAATCGCCGAAATAATCGCTCTTTCTCTTGCTGTGGCCGGAACGGCCAATTCACGGGCCCGCTCCTTTTGTTCCCGAGGAAATTCTTTCGCGAGGCGAACGAGTTGTCCGACCTTGCGGATCTTTTCTTCGTAAGGTTCGCGCGCGAGCGCGCTACGCAGTTCCGCTTTCATGAGGGCAGCGACAATTTATGACGCTTCAAGATTGTCTCTAATAAATTCTTGTCGATGCCCGTTTGCTCCATGATTTGCTCAATACGAGCAAGATCCTTATGGCGCCCCACGCTCGCGGCGATGGCTATGATATGTTCGGGGCGAAAGACTTTTGCGGGAACGCCTTTGTAATCGATGTGTTTTGCGTCCCGGACCGCTTCCTCCGTCAACCCGTGCGCGACTAGAAATTGGACCGGAAAATTACCCAGCAACAGATGGTCGCCCTCCACGCTCCAGCCTTTAGCGCGCAAAGCATCGTAGATTTGCGGAATTCCTCCCGAAAGATCTTGAACGGTGGGAATAAAGAAAATGTCGGCATCATAGGTCGTGAATGGCTCAACATAGTGAATGGCGGCAAGCGCGCCGCCCAACGCGTAGTCTTCGAACAAGCCGGCGGAAACGAGCTCGTTCGCGGCGCGGAGGACGTCAGCGAGGGGGATTGTTGGAGAGTCGTCGCTCATCTCGGCTCGACTGAGTCTCGCCCTACCAAGTCAGGCTTTGGCGTAGAGCTCAGAGCCCTTCTCCGCAAACTCCTTCGACTTTTCCTTCATTCCTGATTCGAGAGCTTCTGCTTCGGCAAGGTTTTGCTCGGCGGCGTACTTGCGCACGTCTTCTGTAATTTTCATGGAGCAGAAGTGCGGACCACACATGGAGCAGAAGTGGGCGGTCTTCGCGCCTTCTTGCGGTAGGGTCTCGTCGTGGAACTCGCGGGCGGTCTCGGGATCGAGCGACAGATTGAATTGATCTTCCCACCGAAACTCGAAGCGCGCTTTCGAGATGGCGTTGTCGCGGTATTGGGCGCCGGGATGGCCTTTCGCCAAATCGGCGGCGTGGGCGGCGATCTTGTAGGCGATGACGCCGTCTTTGACGTCTTTCTTGTTCGGCAAACCTAGATGTTCTTTCGGAGTGACGTAGCAAAGCATGGCGCAGCCATACCAGCCGATCATGGCGGCGCCGATCGCGCTGGTGATGTGATCGTAGCCGGGCGCGATGTCGGTCGTGAGCGGCCCGAGGGTGTAGAACGGCGCTTCGCCGCACCAATCGAGCTGTTTCTCCATGTTCTCCCGAATCAAGTGCATGGGGACGTGGCCCGGGCCTTCGTTCATCACTTGGACGTGATGTTTCCAGGCGCGCTGGGTCAGCTCGCCTTGCGTGTAAAGCTCGGCGAACTGCGCTTCGTCGTTCGCGTCGGCGATGGAGCCGGGCCGCAGACCGTCGCCAATCGAAAAGCTGACGTCGTAGGCGGCCATGATCTCGCAGATCTCGTCCCACTTTGTGTAGAGGAAACTTTCCTGGTGATGCGACAGCATCCATTTCGCCATGATCGAGCCGCCGCGCGAGACAATGCCGGTGGCGCGCTTGGCAGTCATCGGGATGTAGCGCAGGAGCACGCCGGCGTGGACGGTGAAGTAATCAACCCCCTGCTCCGCCTGTTCGATGAGGGTGTCGCGATAAATTTCCCAGGTCAGCTCTTCCGCGCGACCGCCGACTTTTTCGAGCGCTTGATAAATCGGGACGGTGCCGATCGGCACCGGGGAGTTGCGGATAATCCATTCGCGGGTGGCGTGGATGTTTTTGCCGGTGGAAAGGTCCATCACGGTGTCGGCGCCCCACTTGGTCGCCCAGCGCATCTTCTCGACTTCCTCATCGATCGACGACGCGACGGCGCTGTTGCCGATGTTGGCGTTGATTTTTACCAGGAAATTGCGGCCGATGATCATCGGCTCGAGTTCACGATGGTTGATGTTCGAGGGAATGATGGCGCGCCCCCGCGCGACTTCGACGCGGACGAAGTCAGGCGTTATCTCGCGCGGAATGTTTGCGCCGAATGATTCGCCACGATGCTGATGGGAGAGCGAGTTACGATCGACTTCGGATTTTAGATTTGCGATTTGCGATTTGCGATCGATTGCAGATTTCAGATTGCCGTTCGGCGAGGCGCCGAACGCAGCACGCGAGGCGCGTGCGCTCCCCAGATTTTCGCGGATGGCGATGAATTCCATCTCGGGCGTGATGATGCCCTGCCGCGCGTAAGCCAACTGCGTGACGCAGTTGCCGGGCTTGGCCCTTAGCGGCTTACGCCGAGTTGATGGTTGAGAGTTGAAAGTTGAGAGATGTCCGTTGCTCCCATTCGACATTGGAAATTCGTCATTCGTCATTCCGTTGCGCCGCGCCGAATGCTCGGCGTGCGCAGCGGAGAGGTATCCGTCATCGATCGGCGTGACGGCGCGACCGGCGATCTCGTCCACATCGCCGCGGTCGCGAATCCATTTGGCGCGCAACGGCGGCAGACCTTGGGTGACATCGAGCTGTTGGCCGGCGTCGCCCCACGGGCCGCTCGTGTCGTAGACGCGGACAGGCTCGTTCACTTCGATCTCGCCGCTCATGGTTTTAGTCGGCGCGAGGGAGATTTCGCGGAAAGGGACGTGAAGGTCGGGATGGAGTTGGCCGGGAACGTAGACCTTTCGGGAATTGGGCAGCTGATCAGAGGACGACACGGCGGTCGTCCCTCCATTTTCAGAATCTTTGGATGCGGTCATTTGGGAATAAAGTAAGAGATCCTTCGACTGCGCTCAGGATGACAAATTAAGAAAAGCCATGCGCGGAAGAGCGGCATGGCTTCGAAATCCTTGCTCCCTGCGACGGTATTACCCGCATCAGGTTCAAGGGGTCAGCTCGAAATCAATCGAGCACTCTCAGCCGTTGGCTCCCCCGCAATCTTTCCAAGGATAAAGGAAGAAGTAAGAAGTAAAAGGGGAAATTGGCTGGCAAAGCTGCTCGACAGAGTTTGAAAGCCCGGCCTCGCCTTTCGGCTGCGTTACGGCGCCCTACCAAGGGAGAACTGGATTACGGTTCGCGCTCGGAAGGCGATGCGGGAGTCGCGGCGGGGACGAGGCCAGGAGCGGGTGATGGTTCCAGCTGCGCAGGCGGGCGCGCCAGGTCCAGGAGCGTGATCCCACCGACATCCTTCGCGCGATATTCGGCGACGAGCATCGGGCGCTCCTCTTTCTCGACCACGTTGCGGTAGTTTTCGATGCCGACACACAGGGCTTCGGCGAATTTCGCGCGCCAGGCTGGATCAGACACGCGTTTGCTGTTGTCGGTCTCGCTGAGGAAACCGCCCTCCACCAGGACGGCGGGAATTTTCGTGTGCCGCAGCACGGCAAAACGCGCGCGCTTTATTCCGCGATCGACTTCGGCCAGATGGCCAAGCATCGAATGGTAGATGGCCGCGGAAAGTCCGAAGCTTTGGGCGTCGACCGGGCTGCCGGCCTGCATGTTCACGAAATGCAAGGCGAGCGCGTCGTCGCCGGTCGAAGGGGCGCCGCGGGGCGTGAGCGAAAAAATCTCGAAGCCGGTTGCGTCGCGGTTGGAAGCGCCGTTGAAATGGATGCTGACGAAGATGGAGTCGCGCGTCTGGTTGGCGATGTGGGCGCGCACGTGAAGCGGGATGAAGGCATCGTTTTCACGCGTCAGGATCACCTTGAAGCCCCTGGCCTGGAGCAGCGGGCGAAGTCTGCGCGCAACGTCGAGGGCAAATTGTTTTTCGTTCCCGAGAGGACTGCGAGCGCCTTTATCGGAACCGCCGTGGCCGGGATCGAGCACGACTGTTTTCACCTGGCCCTTGGGCTGGATCATTTGCGGGCGCAGTTGCGGCTCGATCGTCTTGGCGAGATCGATGCGGGAGACCAGAAACTTGTCGTCCTTCGCAATGACGGGAAAGCAGAGCCAATTCCGCACTCCGTTCACGACCGCTTCCCGGCTGTCGAGGGTGAGCTGGAGCTGGTTCCGGCCGTTGTTGAGCACGACGGTTTTGCCCGTCGAATCAACATTGCCCAGGAGCCCGTAGAACTTCGCAATATTATCGGCGCTCAGGTAATCGCGCGCACCGACCTTGATGATCTGCCAATCCACGGATGGCTTGGGCGACGGCGTCGGGGAGGATTTTGCCGTTAGCGATTTTGCGGCGGAGCTTTTCGCGGCAGCCGGCGGCGCGGCTTTTTTCGCCATCGATATTTTCACAAGGCCGGGTTTCGCCAGAGCGCCCGACGCGAAGGCCAGGGAGATCGCGCCGAGGATGAAAAAGGCGGGGATTCGCGGGGCGATCATGCACCACAACATGCAGGAAAAATGCCGCCCGGCCACCTCCTTCCGGCGCGTTTTTGCTCCCATATCCCTATTGGACAACAGAACGGTTTCGCCGTTCGTTAGCCGATGTTTAAGCCTACCTATCTTCTGCTCACCGGGCTGATCGCGGCCGGAAACTTGTTCGGGCAAACCGACCCCAGCACCTCCCTCACGACCACGGAGGCCACGAAGCCACCGGCGGTGCGCGATCCGGCAAAACCGTCCGCCGAGCAGAGTCCGCCACCCGCGATTCCGGCTGAGAGCTCCGCCACGAAATCAACGGACAAAGGCACGCTCGACGAAAATCCGCCGGCTTTCGATGTAAATAACATGGATACGTCGGTGAAACCGCAGGACGATTTCTATACTTATGCCAACGGCGGCTGGCTGAAAAAGACCCCCATACCACCGGAAGAATCGCGCTGGGGCAGCTTCAACCAATTGATCGAGAAAAATACCGAGGCCTTACGCGTGGTGGCGGAAAAGGCGAGCAAGGCCCCGGCCAAGGGCAAGCCCAATCCCGAGGTGCGGAAGGTCGGCGATTATTATGCCAGCGGGATGGACGAAGCCACGATCGAAGCCGCGAAAGCGACGCCACTGGCCGACGAGTTTAAGCGCATCGATGCGATGAAAGACCGCGGGGATGTGTTGAAGGAAATCGCGCACCTGCACAACATGGGTGTGGGAGCGTTTTTCGGCTTCACCTCGGGCCAGGACGACAAGAACAGCACCATGGTGATTGGCCAGGCCTATCAGGGCGGGCTGGGGATGCCCGACCGTGATTATTACACGAAGGACGACGAGGCGATGAAAAAGATGCGCGAGCAATATGTCGCGCATGTGACCAAAATGCTGACGCTCTCGGGCGAACCCGCGGCGGACGCGGCGGAGCACGCCAAAAAAATCCTGGCGCTCGAAACCTCCCTGGCCGTGCCGGCGCGCACACGCGTCGAGTTGCGCGATCCGCAGAAGAATTACAACAAGATGAAGCAGTCCGAGCTGCAGCAACTGACGCCCGATTGGAAGTGGGCTGATTACTTTAAGGAGATCAAGCTGGCGGCCCCAGGCGACATCAATGTTGGCCAGCCTGATTTCTTCAAGGCCGCGAACCAGGTGTTTGCCAACACCTCGATTGACGATTGGAAGATTTATCTGCGGTGGCATCTCATTCACGCGGCGGCAGCGGAGTTGTCGAGTGAGTTTGTCAATGAAGACTTCAGGTTCTTCGGCAACACTCTGACGGGCGCGAAACAACTAAAGCCCCGCTGGAAACGAGTCGTCACTTCCACGGATCAGGCGTTGGGTGAAGCGCTGGGCAAGCTCTACGTGGCGGATAATTTTCCACCGGAATCCAAGGCCCGCATGATCGAGCTGGTAAAAAATATCCGGGAAGCGATGGCTGACAGCATCAAGTCGCGCGACTGGATGGACGAGCCGACCAAGCAGGAGGCGCTGAAAAAGCTTGCCGCCTTCACGGTCAAGATCGGTTATCCCGACAAGTGGCGCGATTATTCCGCGCTCAAGATCGATAAGGGCCCGTTTGTGTTGAATGCGGCGCGCGCGTCAACGTTCGAAGTCGCGCGCCAACTAAGGAAGATCGGCAAGCCGGTCGACCGTTCCGAATGGGGCATGACGCCGCCGACGGTCAACGCTTATTACAACCCGAACATGAATGAGATCGTGTTCCCAGCCGGGATTCTGCAACCACCCTTCTTCAACGCAAAGGCGGATGACGCGATCAATTATGGCGGCATCGGCGCGGTCATCGCGCACGAAATCAGCCACGGCTTCGACGATCAGGGGCGGCAGTTCGATGCGACGGGAAATTTGCGCGATTGGTGGACGCCCGAATCCGCCGCGAAATACAAGGAACGCGCGGACAAGATCGTGCAGCAATATGCGGAGTACGAGCCCCTCCCGGGCATGCACATTAACGGCCAGCTCACCCAGGGCGAAAACATTGCCGACGACGGCGGTGTAAAACTGGCGTACGCCGCCCTGCAAAAAGCGCTGGCGAAAAAAGGCGGCAAATCGGAGAAGATCGACGGGTTCACTCCAGAGCAGCGTTTCTTCCTGGGCTGGGCCCAGGTTTGGCGCGCAAATATCCGCGATGAAGCCTTAAAGCTGCGCCTCAACACCGATCCGCATTCGCCGACGAAATACCGTTGCAATGGGCCGCTTTCAAATACACCGGAATTCCAAAAAGCCTTTGATCTGCCGGACGGCTCCCCGATGGTGCGTCCGCCGGACAAACGCGTCAGCATTTGGTAATGGACCTCGCACAACGAGCACAACGGTTCACAAGGGATTATTGCTAGTCAGAATCCGCCAGTTCCACATTGTCCGTTGTGTCCTTCGCGACCCTTCGTGCGAGGCCTGCCTTAGCTAACGAAGAGGGCTAACCATGCAGCTGACAGTTCGCCCCTTCGCCGCGGAGGATATCGCCGGCTATGTTGCCTACTTTACGCAGATGCCGCCCGCCGAGAGCGAGCGCATGGGCGTGGCGGCCGATCGCCTGCCACTGCCCGGGCAGATGCACGCGGATCTGGCCGCTTCGCTCACAGAGCCGATCGATCGAGTTCGAAGCTTCATGCTCGCCTGGTGCGTCGATGGAGCGGTTATCGGGCATTCGTCCTTAAAGGACATCGTGCCCGGTAAGAGTGGTCGCATGCATTTGCACATGTGGCGATCCGACCTGCGCGGGAAAGGCTATGGTCCGCCCCTCTTCTGTCTGGCCGCGCTCGATTTCTACCAGCGCTTCGACGTTCAAAGCATCGTTTGCGAGCCAAAGTCCGACAATCCGCGGCCGAACCGGATGCTGCAAAAAATCGGATTTCCCCTGCTAAAGAGCTACGTCGGCGAATCGTCGGAGCTAAGCGTGGTCTGCGAGCTAAACCGCTACGATATCCGGCGCGACGTCGCCGAGAGGTACCTAACGCTGCACCCGGTTCAGTAGCCAATCCTCCAAACGCGCGCCCGAGAGGTTTGACATGTTTGTCATCCCGAGCCGCGCAGACGGCGAGGGACCCCGCAATTGCTCAAGCGCTTTCGCGTTTCATTGAACGTGAACTTCGGATGATGCGTGATTGCCTTTTGTGTGACGCCGACTGCGTGGGTGAGGTCCCTCGCCGTCTGCGCGGCTCGGGATGACAGCGTGAGCGCGCCCCGACCAATCACTCCCTGGCGATTTTGCCGCCCCAGGAAAGGATCTTCGCCTTCGTGCCGGCCGCTTCGGCTTCCTTGATGTCGCCGTTGCGATTGTAGAAGAGCGACAGACTCGTCCAACCTATCTGGTCGTTAGGCCGCAGCTCCGTCGATTTCTTGCCCGCTTCGATCGCTTCCGGGAAGCGTCCGATTTTCATCAACGCCATGCCGAGCGCATGCCAGCCGTCGAAGAAGGTGGGATCCAGTTCCACGCATTGCCGGTACTTTTCGACCGCGCTCTCAAGCTCGCCGATGGCGAGATCACCGTTCGCGTCATCGAAGAGCTCGTCCAGCGCAGGCATGCAGGCAGATGCTCCAGTCGCCCTAGCCGGTCCCGGTGGCGACCACAACTTTGGCGGTGCGGCGGCGGTCGCGCATCCACTCGACGAAAGCGGCGGCGCGTCTCGCCACCAGATATCGCGATTCAAATTGAGCCTTCGCTTCCGCATAACCGGAAGGATCGGCCGGGTCGCGCTTTTCCAGCACGGCAATCAGGCCACCGTCCTTAGCCGGAGTGAAATCGGTCACATCCCCCGGGTTCAATACACCCACCACGCTCTTGATGGTGCGAAAATCGGGCACGTCCTTGGCGGGATCCATCTCCGGCGGCACTGGCGGCACCGGTACGTTTGGTTCCGTCACCGGTTTCGGAGTCGGTTTTTCCACGGCCGCAAATGCCGGAATTCGCTCCACTTTCACCCCATTTTGCTCAGCGACTTTTTCAAGCGCCATTCCCATCTTCTGAGCATCGCGAATCTTGCCGGCGATTTCCGCGCCTTTTTTGGAGACGAGCTCGCGCAGGCGTTCGGATTTCAGCGTCTCAACGATTTTCGGCTTGGCCTCTTCCAAACTGAGCGGACGCGCCTCGGTGACGCTCAGCAGATGCAAAATGTGAAACCCGTCGGGCCCCTGGATGGGATCGCTAAAGGGCGTTTGCTGGCTCAGTTGGAAGGCAGTTTGGGTCGCTTGAGGATTGGCCGTCAGCTGCGGGTCCGGCGCCGCGGCCGTAAACTCCCCGGTGGCGAGGATCGGGCTCTGGAACCGGGCCGCGATTTCTCCGAACTTCGCGTCTTTCTCAAGAAGCGCCTGGCTGAAGTCGTTGGCGCGGTCGGCCACCTTTTGCAGAGCATCCACGCGTTCCTTGCCCGTTAGTTTCTTTTCATCCTCGGTCAGCACGAAAGTCACGAATTCGACTTTGCGTTTTTCTTCGCTCTTCAATTGCGCTTGTTGCGCTTCGTAGTACTTCGCGATCTCGTCGTCGGTGATCTTCAGGTCCTTTTCGAAATCCTCATTCCGCAACCGCACGACGGCCACATGCATTTTTCCGTAGGCCCGTTCGTAGTTCTCCACGCTCTCGGACTCCGACGCCTGCATCCCGCCGCCCACCAACTCCTTCACCCGGTTGAGCGCCAACTGATCCGAAACGAGCTCTTCGATTTGGGCTTCCTTGAATCCCAGCGATGGCAGCATCGTCTGAGTGAACTCGGTGTATTTATTGATGTCGAAGCGCCCGTCGGTCTGGAAACGGGGCATCGTTTTCACGAACGCCGTGATCTCGCTCGAGCTTGGGCGAACTCCCAGCTGCTCCGCCTCATGACGGAGGACCAGCCGGTTCCACGTGAACTCGGCGTACATTTCCCCTTCACTCGACACGTTGGTCATCATCAGGTCGCTGCTCAAACTCAGACCCATGCTCCGGGCGAGGTTCAGGAGGCGGACGTTCTTGAGGAATTCCACCTCCGTCACCTGGCGATCGTAGATGCGGCCGAGATCAGTCGAGCCCTGGGCGCCGAAGTTTGGCGTTTGCGCAAAATAAAAGATGAACGGAATGGCGAGGATCAGGATCACGATCATCAGCCATTGGCGATGTTTGCGGAGAATAGTAATCATAAGGGCGTCAGCAAAACCTAAAGGGGGCGGCAAGATATCGTCTCAGATTTCCGCTGAGCAAATGATTTCCGCAGCCTCCCTGACCGGAATATACCCCGCTTCGGCGCCACGGCTTCCACGGAGATGTTCCGCACCAGATTCCCGACCACGGGATTTATTTTTACGTCATTGGCAAATATTTTTTGCGTCGGCGAAACGCTTCCGTAAAATCCGATTCTGCGATTGCCCGGTGCAACCGCCTTAGCCCCCGAAACTAGACAACAACGAACGAACGTGTCCCACGGGGGCACATCGCAAAAATACGAAAAATATTAATGAAACGAACTCTTCCTTTTCTCCTGGCCCTCACAACTTTTGCCATCGCGCTGCCAGCCGCGCCCACGCCAACGCCCAGCCCGAAGCGCAATTCGGCCCAGAGCGAGAAAATGCGCGGACCGCGGGAGACCATCGCCCAGTCAGCCAACGGCTGGACGTATGTGAAGGGCGAATGGGTCCATCCGGAAGGATACAAGTTCGTTAACGGCAAGATTCTTCGGACAACCGCTCGCACCGGCAAAGCCGTTCCAAAGCCGCCCGGGAAACTCGCACTGGAGAATCCTGAAAAATTGACTCCGAAGACCGACCCGGACAGCGCTAAAACGGCGGCCGAGAAAAAGTCAGCCGAGGTCCGGAAGAACCTCCAGCCGCGCCCAGCGCCGCAAACAGGATCGAATCTGTAACGAGGCGCGGAGTTCCCCGCTCCGTCCCACTTTACGTATTGCGAGGGCTCGGCTTTTTCCGCGCCCGTGCTAGCGTAGCCGGATGCCAGTCCTGCACACGCCGGAGGGAGCCATGTACGTGCTCCAGGCCTTTGCCTCAGCTTTCCTCGCGATCCTCTTCCTTCAGTCGGGCATCGACAAGGTAGTGGACCGCCGCGGGAACCTCGACTGGCTGGAGGGACATTTCTCCAAGAGCCCGCTCGCGGGGATGGTGCCGCTGCTGGTGACCACGATCACCCTTCTCGAGCTTGCCGCCGGAGCGCTCAGCGCGGTTGGGTGCGTGCTGATCCTTCTTGGACGTGATTCCACCCTCGCGTTCTATGGCGCCGTCATCGCCGCGATTTCAATCATCGCCCTCTTCTTCGGCCAGCGCATGGCCAAGGACTACGCCGGAGCAGCGACCCTTGTCCCTTATTTCCTCCTGGCCTTAAGCGCAATCTATCTGCTCGCCACGCGCTGAACGCCAAACAACGGAGTCTTTCCATTCGGCTTGCTTAGCCCCTTCGAAAAGCCAGCATTCTAAACCATGTCCCCCGAAATAGGCGATTCTCGATAGGGGGTTTGTACCCGCTCCTCCCGTATGCCAGACACCTTTCAGTCAGTGTTAATCGGCGCCGTCGCTGGCATCCTCTCATCCGTTATCACCTATTTTTCCACCCGTGCTAAGGTTCGGCTGGATCTCGGCGCTGAGTACGACAGAAAGCTCCAGGAGAGCCGGCTCGCTGCGTATATCACACTGTGGGCGATGCTTGAGCCACTCGCTCGATACGGTCGGGACAAACCCGTGACGTACGCCGTGCTCCAGGCCATTTCCACGAAGACCCGAATGTGGTACTTTCAGGTTGGCGGTATTTACCTTACCCGCGCAAGTGTCAAACTCTACTTCAAGTGGAAGGAGCTGATGCAACCCTTTCTCGAGATCGAGGACCTCGCGAAACACCCAGAAACACCAATTCCAGAGACGGAGCTTAACGCGATCATCGCTGCCGGAAGCGATCTACGAACCAGCCTTTCCGAAGATCTTCGCACGAAGCGTCTTTCCCGTCTCTGACGATGGTCTCGCGGACGACGCGAAGGTGGGTGGATCCGCTCCGCTTTTCAGACTCTCCATTGCCGTTAGTGATGAAATAAATCTTGGAAGTGATTATCGGTTTTTCTGACTCTGATCGACTGCTCTGCCACTACACACCGATGGCGCGCGCAGAAAGAATCTTTGCTGAGCGGCGATTAAGATTCGGACGGTTCAGCTGTACGAATGATCCGAAAGAGAGCAAAGACTGGAAGTTTACGCTGATTAGCAAGAATGTGAATAACCTTGATGAACTAAATCGCCAGGTTCGTGCTGAATTTGGATGGTAATTCAGTGAGCCAGCTAGTTAAGCCGGGCCCGAGTAATAGGTCCTTGGAATGGCTCGAAAGACTGACGTTTCAACACGCGACATGAGCCTGTAGCGCTTCACAAGATCCCGAATCGCTTAACCAACCAACTCTCAGGCGCTTGACACAAGCGCCTCCACATTTTTCGTGGTCCTGGCGTTCCTGCCACCGTCGCCATTGACTCCGCCACGCGCACCCCCTACATCATCGCCGGGTGAGTTCCGATTCTTCGATTCAAAGCGCCAAAACCATTTCGCCGCTCACGGCGACTTGCATCGTCGTGGCGAACATGATCGGCACCGGGATTTTCACCAGCCTCGGGTTTCAGGTCGGGGATTTGCCGACGGGGTTCGCCATCATGGCGGTCTGGGCGATCGGCGGTCTCTGCGCGCTCTGCGGGGCCCTCTCTTACGCGGAGCTCGGAGCCGCGCTGCCGCGCTCGGGCGGCGAATATAATTTCCTGCGCGAAATTTATCATCCGGCGGCCGGTTTTCTTGCGGGCTGGATTTCGGCCACGATCGGTTTCGCCGCGCCGGTTGCCATCGCGGCCATGGCGTTTAGCGCTTACTTCTCGGAAGTTGTGCCCGGGGTAAACCACCACGTTCTGTCACTGGCAGTGGTCACGATCTGCACTGTCGTCCTGTTGCGGGACTTGCCGTTGGGCAGCGCCTTTCAAAACGGGTCCACCATTCTCAAGGTCGTGTTGATTCTCGTGATCATCGGCGCCGGTTTCTGGGTGAAGGGAACGCAGCCGATCTCGTTTCTGCCCACCAAAGGCGATGGAGCGTTGATTCTCAGCGCGCCGTTCGCGGTCAGCCTGTATTGGGTCATGTATGCCTATTCGGGATGGAACGCTTCGACCTACATCGTGGGCGAAGTGCGCAATCCGTCTCGCACTATCCCGCTTTCTGTCGGACTGGGCACAGTGCTGGTCATGCTCCTATACCTGGCGACAAACGCCGTCTTTCTTCGGACCACGCCAGCCGCGGAGATGATCGGACAAGAGCAAGTGGCGGTCATCGCCGGCGCGCACATCTTCGGCGCGGCGGGAGCGAAGGTAATGGCCTCGTTTATTTGCCTCGGGCTGGTCTCCGCGATAAGCGCCATGATGTGGATCGGCCCGCGCATCACCGCCACGATGGGTGAAGATCTCCGCGTTCTCAGCCCCCTCGCCCGCCGCAACGCGCGGGGCATTCCAGTGACCGCGATCCTCACGCAGTTCGCCATCGTGGTTTTGCTGCTGCTCACGGCGACCTTCAAGACGGCGGTCAATTACATCCAATTCAGCCTCACCCTCTGCTCGGCTCTTACGGTCCTGGGCGTCTTCGTCCTGCGCTGGCGGCGTCCGGCATTGCCGCGGCCCTATCGCGTCTGGGGATACCCGGTCACGCCGGCGATTTTCCTGGCGATCAGCGCGTGGATGCTGGTCCACATGTTGAGCCAGACTTCCACCCGCATTCCTTCGCTCTGGGGTCTCGCGACGATGGCCCTTGGTTTGATCGTTTATTTTGTCTCTGCAAAAAAGACCCCCGCATCCGTCTGAGTTCCGTCATGAAACGCTACGTCCTGATTTTGTCCCTGTTCCTGGCCGCCTCCGCCTTTGCGCAAAGACCCCCTACCCTCGACGACACCGCGAAATTCCTCGCTGGCCTGCCGGTCCAAGGCCCCCTGGAACCGCTGACCCAAACCGAGGCCTGGCGAAACCACGCCGCCTCGATGGAGAAGGCGTGGTTCAAGAAGGAATACTTTCAACTTGGTCCGATCCATTTGTGGATGACGAACAACGCCCTTGAGTATTACCAAAGCTCGAACACGGCGTATTACCTTTTCAGCGGCCCGGATTTTCTCTATGCCCACGCGTTTTATCCAAACGCGAACACCTACATCCTCGCCGGCCTCGAGCCGGTCGGCCAGGTGCCCGATCTGACGCGGCTAGGTCCGGACGCGCTCGGCGGCGAGCTTTCCGCGTTGCGCAGCTCGATGAAGACGATTCTCAACACCCATTACTTTATTACCAAGGACATGCGCGCCGACCTTGGCCGCGGCGGCATCGCCGACACGGTCCCGATCCTTTACGTCTTTTTGGCGCGTCGGGGCTGCACGGTGGTGGACACCACCTACATCAACAGCCCCGCGCCAGGCGTGAAGATCACGTTCGCTCGACTTGGAGGACCCAAACAAACCTTGTATTACTTCAAGACCGATCTCTCGGGCGGCAAGAGCAAGTTCCTTTCCTGGTGCGCCGCGCAAGGACCCGGCCTAAGCCTGCTCAAGGCGGCGTCCTATCTCATGCACACCGGGGGCTTCAACGGCGCGCGCGATTTTTTGCTCGCGAACAGCCGGGTGATTATCCAGGACGACTCCGGCATCCCGCTGCGCTCGTTTCCGAAAGGGTGGAAAGTCGATTGCCACGGGCGTTTTGTGCCGCACGCGGAGATGTTCGGTAAGTACGATCAGCCTGATCTCGCCGCGATTTTCGCCCGGGACCCGCCGCCGCCCGAACTCGGTTTTGCCTTCGGCTACCACTGGCAAATCGAGCGCGGACTTCTCATGATGGCCACGCGCAAATGAGATTGCTCGAAGCATCGGTCTCAGCCCAATCTTCCTCGTGAAACGGCTTGCGCTCCTCATTTCGCTCGCGCTGTGCGCGCAGGCGTTTGCCTCGGATCCAATGGCCGACGCGACGGCGAAATTTCTCGCCGGCCTGCCAGTGAGAGGCACCGCGCTTGAAAGCCAAAGCAACGACGCGGCGTGGGTCACGCACGCGACCGAGCTCGACCGCGCGTGGCTGCGCCTGGAACAACAGCAGCTCTCGAAAATCCGCGCCTGGGCGCCGGAGTACCTGGCCCCGACGTATGAAAAGAACGGGCCGATGTTTTACATGTTCAGCGGCCCGGATTTTCTCTACGCCAACGCCTTCTTCCCCAACGCGAGCACCTACATTCTCTGCGGCATCGAACCAGTCGGTCCGGTGCCTGATATCGACAAAATGCCGCGCGCCATCCTGGCCTCCGCGCTGGCCAACCTACGGAAGTCGCTCGACTCAGTGCTGAGCTTCAGCTTCTTCATCACGAAAAATATGAAGGTCGATCTCAAGCAGACGCAGCTCAACGGCACCCTTCCGGTCCTCTACGTTTTTCTCGCGCGCTCCGGTTGCACGATCGATTCCGTCATGCCGGTGGCGCTCGATCGCACCGGCAGTTTTGTTCCCGAGGGCAAAGGCACGACACCCGGCGTGAAAATCGTCTTCTTTGGTCCGGGTGGCCGGGAGCAAACGCTCTACTACTTCACCACCGACCTGGCGGACTGGGCGGTAAAGGTTAACCCCGGTTTCATAAAATTTTGTGAGCAACAAGGCCAGGGCGCGACTTTGCTCAAAGCCGCCTCCTATCTCATGCACTCATACAATTTCTCGCAGGTGCGCGACTTTCTTCTCTCCCACAGCAAGTTGATTCTCCAGGACGATTCCGGAATCCCTTTCCGCTTTTTCGCCGCGGACAAATGGAACCGCCGCCATGTGGGACATTACATCGGGCCGATCAATCGGTTCCTGGAACATGGGCAGCTGGACCTGAACAAAGAGAATGCTGCAAGCGCACCGCCGCCTTTGGAGTTCAGCTTCGGTTATCAGTGGCAGCCCAGCCGTTCGTCGCTCATGATCGCGACACCGAAGGAAGTTGGCGATTGAGCTTCGACGCTTGCCTTGTCCCGAGGGGACATCGGAGATTAGCCGGTGGTGCAAACCACCGGTTTAAGAATCAATATGCGACGAGCCCCGGCAGGGGCGTTGGAATATTATCGCGATTTCCGCCGCCCCGTCCGGGGCTTGGAGAGTGTGTGTTAAACTAATCCGGTGGCTTGCGCCACCGGCTAATTTCCTACAGCCCTCCGGGCTTGCATCCCCAGGGCCCGCTAAGAAAATCGTTCGCCGTCTATTTTCCCAGAAGGAGCCGCAAGAATCGCCCATCGGAAAACCGGCCGCCCGAACTCTGGCGCACCACCACGAGATCCATCGACGGGATCACGTAAAGGCGTTGGTAGCCTGAGCCAATGCAGGCCACCAGATCGCCGGGCGCGTCGCGGCAAAGAATCGCGCCGCTCCAGTTTTGCCGCGGCCATTTCGGCACCAGCATCTCTTCGAAATCGAACTCCCGTCCGCCCGGCGCCGCCCGATTATTCCACCATCCCAGAGAGAAGGCCCGATTAGCCGGCGAGCCGCGCCAGCATTGCGCGAGCGACCCCGGCCTCAGCACCGGCGCGCCATCCGCCAGCACGAGCTGGCCCAGCCTTGCCCACTGGCGCGCGCTGAGTTGCCAGCCGGCGGCGAGCAGCGGATTTCCGGCGCGATCCTTCAGATAACGCTGCGATCCAAGCCCCAGCCGGCGGAGGACACGGCGCTCCAGGTAACGCGTCGGCGATTCTCCACGGAGCTTTTGCTCGAGGACCTCGTGAAAGACCTGGAGCCCGCTCGGCCCGTAAATAAAAGACGTGCCCGGGCTGGCGACGATCGAGGCTCGAATGGCGATCTGGTCGCGATCGCCCGGATTATTGTTGTGTAAATAGAACACGGGCTCGAGCCCGGAGGAAAAATCGAGCAACTGCCGGATGGCCACCTGCGCCTTGCGCGCATCGGCGGCCCAGGCTGGAATCGTGGCGGAGACGGGCTCGTCCAAACTGAGCAAGCCATCTTCGGCCGCGGCCAGCGCAGCGAGACCCCAAAAGGCTTTCGTGCCGCTGTAAATCTTACGCGATTCCCCAGCGGATTGCTCGAGCAGCGTCTGTCCGCGCTGGATGACGAGAAACGAGTTGCCACCCTGGCTCGCTGAATACGCTGCCGCGGCCCGTAACGCCGCCGGACTGACTCCATCGGCCATCACGCGAGTAGCGACCATGGTCAGCGTCAAAAGCATGAACCAGCTCTGCATACTTGTGCGCAATGTGCCCAGCCCGCCGATCGATTGCCAGCAGAACCGTGGAGGGCGGGAAGCATACCGTTGGCGGCAGTGACGCCGGAGGCGTAGCGGAGATTAACCGGTGGTGCAAACCACCGGTTATATCGTGTAGAATGGGTCGAGCCCCGGCAGGGGCGAAGGAGATCGCGGCGATTCCGCCGCCCCTGCCGGGGCTGGATGGAATGTGTTGGATTAGTCCGGTGGCTTGCGCCACCGGCTAATCTCCGGCAGCCCTCCGGGCTTGCGCCAGTGTTGTCGATTCTGATGCGTTGGACAGCCGTTGTCATACCCCCTATGAGGGGATGCTGTCGTGACGTCTCCGCTCTCGTTTTATGTTAGACTCCAATCGCGGCTCCCCACGGAACTCATGATCCATTTCGATGCCCGGCCTGATTCTTCACACTAGCAACCAGCTCGATCTCCTCGCGGATCGGCTTTCCCAAGTCGTATCCATTCCGCTCGACTCGCCTTTCACGCCCGAAGTCGTCGTCGTCCAGAGTCTGGCCAGCCGGCGCTGGCTGTCCCTCCAGATCGCGCAACGCCAAGGGATCTGCGCAAACTACGCATTCCCTTTTCTCGGCGACTTCATCACTCGGACGGTGAAGCAAGCTTCGCCGATTGAAGCGCCGGCGGAGAAGATCTCCCTCGAGCTGCTCACCTGGAAGATCGATTCCCTTCTCTCGCGGCTTCTCGCGCGGAAGGACTTTGCTCCCGTGGCCAAATATCTGAGCGACGGCGACTCTTTGAAACGCTTTCATCTCGCCGTCAGGCTGGCGAATCTCTTCGACCAGTACCGCGTCTATCGGCCCGAGATGATGGCCGGCTGGATGGTGTCAAAAAAAGCCCGGGGCGCCGACGAGACATGGCAGTCTGAGTTATGGCGACAACTCGGCGAGATCGGAGGCTTCGATCAAGCCCTGGATCGTTTGCGGACTCGCGGCTTTGCAGACGCGGGGCAGCTTGATCTTCCGGAGCGCGCTTCAATCTTTGCTCCCGCCAGCATCCCTCCAGCTTATCTTGATCTTCTTTTCCAACTGTCCCGGGTCCGGGAGCTGCACCTGTTTCTCCTAAGACCGTCGCGAGAGTATCGAGGTAACGATCCCACGGCGAAGCAACGGGCGCGTCTCGGACTTAGCGCTTCCGATCCAAACGCGGGCAACCCTCTGGTTACTTCCTGGGGAAGGGTTGATGCGGACATGACCGACTTACTCCTTGAAAGGGAGGAACGCCTGGGCGTGGCCATCGAAATTGGGAGCGAAGGGTTCAAGGAATTCACGCCCGCGACTCTGCTTGAAACGATCAAGTCCGATATCCTCAACGCGCACAACCGAGGTGCCGAATCCGGCAATAAGGATGAAGCAGTTCCGCGAGCAGTGGTGAAGCCAGGCGATCGTTCCCTCATGCTTCATGCGTGCCATTCGCCGATGCGAGAGGTTGAAGTCCTCTACGACCAGTTACTGGATTGCTTTGAAACCATTCCGAACCTTCAGCCGCGCGACATCATTGTCATGACGCCGGAAATCGAGAAGTACGCGCCTTTCATTCGCGGCGTCTTCGGCTATCCGGAGAACGAGCTCATGCGCATCCCTTACTCCCTGGCTGATCGGCACCCTCGGAGTGAAAGCCTGCCGATTGACACCTTCCTCACGCTCCTGGAACTGCCTGGCAGCCGTTATACCGCTTCACAAATATTTGGTTTGCTGAGCTCGCGTTCCATGCGTCGCCGGTTTCAGTTCAGCGATGAAGATCTTTCTTTGATCCGCGATTGGATTGACGACACCGCGATCCGCTGGGGGGTCGACGCGGCCGACCGGACGCGCGCGGGCCTGCCCGCGCTAAGCACCAATACCTGGCGTCATGGACTCAATCGCTTGCTTCTCGGTTATGCCATGGAAGGCAACAGGAAGCATCTCTTTGAAGGTATCCTGCCTCATGACGAAGTAGAAGGAGACGGGGCCGAGGTCCTGGGACGCTTTATCTCCGCTACCGAAGCTTTGTTTCGGCTAACGGAGAACTTCGAATCCCCGCGCCCGCTGGCTGGCTGGGTCGAGCCTCTGCTCGAGACAATCGAACAGTTTCTCGACCCGGCCGGCGAGGAAGAGCTCCGGGATGTCCACTTCCTTCGAACGACCGTCGATCAGTTGCGAACGCTTCGGGATTCCGCCGATACCGCCGGGAACGTCGATTTTCGAGTGGTGCGCCATTACCTGGCCGAGCAACTCGCCACGATGGAGCAGCGCGGACATTTCTTTACGGGCGGAGTAACCTTCTGCGCGCTAAAACCGGTCCGCAGCATTCCAGCTCGCGTCGTCTGCCTTCTCGGCATCAACTATCAAGTCTTTCCACGCCGGCCTCAGCCTGCGCAATTCGACCTCATGGCCCGCTCGGCGCACCCGGGCGATCCTTCCGCACGGCAGGACGACCGTTACTCCTTTCTTGAAACGCTTCTTTCCGCCGGGGAAAAACTTCTGATCAGTTATGTCGGACGCTCGGCCGTTCATAACAAGGAGATCCCTCCTTCCGTCGTGGTGAGTGAGCTTCTCGATTACCTGGATAACGCCTTCGTTTTTCCCGACAAGAAATCGGCCAGGGAGTTCGTGGTCACGGAGCATCCGCTGCAAGCGTTTAGCCCGCGCTACTTTTCCGCTGCCGGCCCGGATGAACGCCTTTTTAGTTACTCGGCGGCGAATGCGGAAGCCAGTCGAAGCACCAGAGCGGGACACGCGCCCGGGATGCCTCCGTTTATTACTGATCCCCTGCCCCAGCTCGAGGAATCGAATCGGAGCGTGGAGCTGCGAGAGTTGATCGACTTCTGGAAGAACCCTTCCAAATACTTCGTGAGGAAGCGGCTGGGTCTCTCGCTCTGGGAGAGCGACGACTGCTTGAGCGACAACGAGCCCTTCCAACTTGATAACCTCGAAAGGTATCGCATTAAGCAGGAACTGCTGGCGGATGAGCTGGAAACAGGAGAACTGTTGCCCCCCGCGGCATTCCAGGAGCGCGGAATATTGCCGGCGGGAGTGATGGGCGAGCTTCACCTCCGCTCCATGACCCTGGAGGTGCGGAAGCTGGTGGAGGTTGTTCAGGACCACATCGGCCAGGGGAAAAAGGACGAGCCCGTTGAAGTCGATCTACAGCTGAAAACTTTCCGCCTTGGCGGAAAGATACATTCCCTTTACCAGGGGAGGAGCGTCCTTTTTCGCACGGCCAAACTGAATCCAAAGGACCATCTCCGCGCGTGGATCGAACACCTTGTCTTATGCGGCCTGGCGGAAGGCGGCAAGCCCGAGACCGTGTTGATCGGAAAGGACGCTGTCGTTGTCTTCGGCGGCGTCTCCTCCGCTCACGCTGAATTACAAACACTCTCCGAGCTTTTCTGGGAGGGATTAACGCAACCGCTGCGCTTCTTTCCCGTGAGCGGCATGGCTTTCATCGAAGCAGAGCTATCGGGAAAGGGGGATCCTTTCAAAAAGGCGGCCGAAAAATGGGAGGGCATGTGGCGCAAGAACGAAAAGCGCGAGGGAGAAAAGGACGATGTTTTCATCGCCCGCTGCTTCGACGGCCCCGGTGCGCTTGACGAGAATTTCGCTGCGCTAGCCCGGCTCGTTTTCCGGCCAATGCTTCAGCACGCTGCACGGGAAGAGCTATGACTCCATTCGACATTACCACCGCTCCCCTCGAGGCCGGTGTGACCTTGATCGAGGCCAGCGCCGGCACGGGCAAGACCTATTCAATCACGGGCTTGATCCTGCGCCTCGTCCTCGAGAAAGATCTCCAGCTCCGCGATATCCTGGCGGTCACCTTCACGGAAGCGGCGACCCAGGAGTTGCGCGATCGCATTCGGCAACGGCTCCAAGGTGCGCTGGAGGATCTTCACAGCGGCAACCCGAAGGATCCTATTGTCGATGCGTTCCTCAAAACGAGCGATAAGACCATTGGAATTCACAAACTGGATGTGGCGATCCAAAGCTTCGATGAAGCGCAAATCTTCACGATTCACGGGTTCTGCCAGCGGATGCTGAACGATTATGCGTTTGAGAGCGGAACGCGCTTTGAGACAACGCTGGTGACCGACCCGAAGCCGCTGTTTGAAGAAGTCGCCCGCGACTTCTGGCGGTTGCGTTTCTATGAAGCCAAGCCTCTCTTACCCAAGCTTGCGATGGCCTGGAAGAGATCGCCGGATGACTGGGTGGAGTTGTTGGAAAGAACACGGAGCCATCCTGATCTCGTCATCCTGCCTCCCTCTGAAACAGAGTCCTGCCGCGGCCTTTTACAAGCTACCGAGCAGACCTTTGCCGCTTTGGCGAGGGAATGGACAAGTCGTGGCAGCGAGATCGAGAAACTCCTTCGGGGACATGGCGGCCTTTCTCGCGACAAGAAGAAGTTCGGTCTGGAGCGAATTGAAGAGCTCCTTGCCATGATATCCGAAGCCTGCACGGACTTCGATTCTGCCGCTCCGGAAAGCATCCGGGCCCTGGCGGAGGTTAGCTCGGAGGCGATTGCCGCGGGGACGAAGGGAACGGGGACCGCGCCTGAGCACCTGTTCTTCACTCTTAGCTCGGATTTCTGCCGGGCCGTGGAGGCGTTATTCAACCAGCTCACGCATGAGTTCCTGGAGTTCAGCCAAACCGAACTGCCAAAAAGGAAAACGCGAACCAACACTGTCACCTATGACGACCTTATCACCGGCCTGCGTGACGCGCTCAGGCAGGAGGGAGGCAGCGTGCTCGCCCGCGCCATTGGCGGCAAGTACTCCGCGGCCTTGATCGACGAGTTCCAGGACACCGATCCGGCGCAGTACGAAATCTTCCGAACCATCTTCCGCGCCAAGGACCATCGCCTCTTCTTTATTGGTGATCCCAAGCAGGCCATCTATGGCTTCCGCGGAGCCGATATCTTCACCTACTTCGAGGCAGCGGCGATAACTGATCGCACCTTTACCCTGACCACGAACTGGCGCTCGGAACCCCCGCTTCTAGCGGCGATCAACGGCCTGTTTTTTCAGACCGGGAAGCCCTTCATCTTTCCGCAGATTCAATATCATGAGGTTCATGCGCCGAAGAAGCCGATGGTTCGTCCCTTAACGAACTCCGGCGCGACGGCAGCTCTCCGTTTCCGGCTGGTAGTTCCTCTTGACGATCAAGCCAGGCCGGCCCAGGACAGACCTACCGAGCTTATCTGCCGAGCGGTGAGTGACGACATCGCCGCGTTGGCGGGATCCAGCGCACGTTTGGGCGAAAACCCACTTCACTACCGCGACATGGCCATCCTTGTTCGCAGACATACTCAGGCGGAGATGCTCCAGGCAGTGCTCCGTGAGCGCGGGATCCGAAGCGTTGTGCAGAGCGATCGAAGTGTCTTTGCCTCCGATGAAGCACGCGAATTGCAGCGGTTCCTCCAGGGAGTCATCGATCCCCGGCGCGATAGCCTGCTCAAAGCCGCGCTCGCTACCACCCTGATCGGCTTTGACGCAAAGAAGCTTTTCGCCCTCGACCGAAACGACCAGGAGCGACAGGCCTGGCTCGATCGTTTCACGGATTGGCGGCAAAAGTGGAGCGACGGCTGCTTTACCGCGATGTTCCGGCATCTCCTCGTTTCCCAGCAGGTGCGGGCACGCCTGGTTAATTTGCCGGCGGGTGAGCGGCGTTTAACAAACTTTCTCCACCTCGCGGAGCTCCTGCACGAAGCCGAAAGCACCCTGAGCCTTGCGCCGGACGCAGTCTGTTCATGGTTACGCGAGCAGAGGGAGAGCGAAAAAGTCTCGGAAGACCGCTTCCAATTGCGACTGGAGAGTGACGATGACGCGGTGCAGATCGTCACCATCCACAAGAGCAAAGGACTGGAGTACCCAATTGTCTTCTGTCCCTTTCTTTGGACGGATGCAGAGTCCCAGGCCCACAAAGAACTGTTGTTTCACGATCGTGATGATCCGGAGAAACGTCTTACGTTTGATCTGCGCGGGAAAAAGGCCGGCGCCAAACAACACCAGGATTGGCAAAGCGAGGAGGTGATAGCAGAAGAACTGCGTCTTCTCTACGTTGCTCTCACTCGAGCGATGAACCGCTGCTATATTTACCTTCCCGGGCAAAGGACCGAGAAATCGCCGCTCGCCCATCTCTTTGAGTCGTCCGCGGGCGGATCTCTGTTCGACCGGGTGACTGCCTTCGCCCAGTCGTCGAAGGGAAGTGTCTCCGCATCTTCAGAGCCGGGTGAGCCAGGCCGGGTCCGCGATGAGCCGGCCCTAACCACGGCCCTTCAGTCCCGTCTTTTCAACGGAAAGATTTCGAAGATCGCCATGACCGCCAGTTTTAGCGGCCTCAATGCCGCCACGACGGAGCTGGAGGAGGTTGACTCCGTCCCTTCCGATGAGCCCCGCGCGGTATTCGAGCCTGAGCGCGACCAAACCGAGTTATCGATCTTCACTTTTGATCGCGGCCGCCGGGTTGGGGACTTCTTTCATGATCTGCTCGAGAACATGGACTTCCAGGACTTGAGGGACCTTTCCACTTTGATTGACGGCAAGCTTCGGACTTATGGGTTCTCCCAGACTCTGCATCGCCCGGCCATCAACCAAATCCTTCAGCAAGTCATCGAAGTTGAACTCGATTCCGGTATCAGGTTGCGCGATATTCCGAGGCGCGATCGGCTTTCGGAAGTAGAGTTCTCCTATCCTCTGAGCCACCTGACACCTGCGAGTCTCGCCAGGACAATCAACCGCTGCACTGCTTTGCCCGGCGACATTCGCGCGCGGATGGGAAGCCTTCGCTTCGATCCGGTGAATGGATTTCTGCGGGGGTTTATCGATCTGCTCTTCCGCTTTAACGATCGTTATTACCTGATCGACTGGAAATCGAACTGGCTGGGAAGCAAGGCCGCGGACTATGGCCCGGAAGGTATGCGGCGAGCCATGCTCGAACACAACTACTACCTTCAGTCCCACCTCTACACCCTGGCCGCGCATCTGTTCCTCCAGAAGCGCCTGCCCGGCTACGATTACCAGGTTCACTTCGGAGACGTTTATTATGTCTTCCTGCGCGGCATCGACCCAGCGGATCCTTCTCGTGGGATCTTTCGTGACCGCCCCGCGATCGAAACAATCGAAGGCCTTGCCACGCTGATCTCGGAGGCGACGCCATGAAAGCAGAGTGTGTTGAGATCGATCGTCACTTTGCCGAGTTCATCGGTCGATTCGGCGGGGACCAGGAGCTGATGTCCCGGGTTGCGGCCCAGCTCAGCCGCGCAACGCGCAATGGAAATACTTGTCTCCTTCTAACAAAGGCTCCCCCGCTTTCGGACGACGTGGGAGTGGCTGGCTCCCTTAAGTGGCCGACCGCCTTGGAATGGCGATCGGTGCTGGCCCATTCGAAAGCCGTAGGCGGACCTGGCGACCAAAGGCCGCTGATCGTCGATGACTCCAATCGCCTGTATTTGCGCCGTTACTGGAACTACGAGCAACGCCTTGCCGCCGTGCTCTGCGAAAAAGCGGCGAGCAACCGGCCGTCGACCAAAGCCAACGCCGGGACACAAGCCGGTGCAATCGACGCAGCAGTCAGGAATAACCTTACTGTTATCTCTGGCGGGCCCGGAACGGGCAAGACAACCACCGTGCTGCATATCCTGGCCCACCTGCTTCAGGAAGAGGGAGGCGAGCGTCTCCGCGTGGCGTTAGCGGCGCCGACCGGCAAGGCAGCCGCCAGGTTGGAGGAAACGGTCCGAACAGGGCTTGGCCTGGTTAAGTGTCCGGATGAAGTAAGTGCCCGCATGCCGAGAAGCGCGTCAACTATCCACCGGCTCCTTGGGTTCAAAGGTAACTCGGTTTACTTTCGGCACGATAAGCAGAACCCCCTTCCGCTTGACCTTCTTGTGATCGACGAGGCGTCGATGGTGGCGCTTCCACTCCTTTGCAAGCTTTTCGATGCACTGCCGGGGCCTTGCCGCGTCATCCTGCTCGGCGACCGCGATCAACTCGCTTCCGTCGAGCCTGGCGCCGTCCTGGCGGACATCGTCGACGCCGCCGCGTCGGCAACGAGTCCGCTTTGCCAGGCTGTCGTCACCCTGGAGAAAAATTACCGCTTTAGCGAATCGAGCGGGATTCATCATCTTTGCCTCGCCGTTCGGAAAGGCGATGCCGATGAAGCCGCGCGAATTTTGCGGGAACGATCCTACCCGGACCTCATTTCCTCCGAAGCTAACGAGCCTCGCGAGATCGCGGCAAAGCTTTCCACGGCCGTTCTAACGGGCTATTCGGCCTTTGCGGCGGAGCAAGAACCGGCAGCTGCCTTGGGCCGGCTGGGGAGGTTTCGGGTCCTCACGGCGCTTCGCCGCGGTCCCATGGGAGTCGAAGGAATCAATCGAAAGATCGAAGCGATCTTGCGGGAAGCCAGGCTGATTCCGCCACAGGTCGCCGCGAGTTACGCGGGAAAGCCGATTCTGATTACACAAAACGACCATCAATTGCAGCTCTACAACGGAGATGTCGGCGTGCTCCTTCCGGACCCCGGAGCGAGAGAACAGCCGGAGCAGCTTTGGGCCTGGTTTCTCGGCAAAGCGAACACCCTGCGCCGATTCTCGCCGGCCCGCTTGCCACAGCACGAAGCGGCCTATGCCATGACGATCCATAAGAGCCAGGGGTCGGAATTCGACCGGGTCCTGTTCATTCTTCCTGATGGGGACAGTCCGGTCCTAACCCGGGAACTCATTTACACCGGTTTAACGCGAGCGCGCTCGCAGGTTGAACTTTGGTGGAGCGAAGCGGTTTTCCGCGAAGCCGTAACGCGACGCACGGAACGCAACTCGGGCCTGCGGGATCTTCTCGCCCCTCCAATGCGGAAAACCGGGCGACCCCGGCACGAGCAGTTGCCGCTTTTCGGCGAGTGAAGCTGAGCGACCGCCGGCTGCCCGGTCGCGGCAGTGCGTCGGCAAACGCTTGACAGCCACGCGCCGCCTCCTCATAACAGCGAAATATGAATTCCAAACTTCTTTTTAGCCTTTTGACCGTGCTCATTTTCGCGAGCGCCCCTCTTTGTCGTGCCGCTGAAGACGACACGGTGCTCCTGAACACGCTCGGCTACACCACGGGTCAATCCGTCCTCCTCACGCACATGGCGGTCGGGACGCTCGCCGATGCTTTCGTGGCCAAGACTTACAAATCTGGCGAAGCGACCACCTTCATCACCACCTATATCAACATCACCACTGGCATGAAGGGGCAAATGAACAAGCTCCTGGATGCGGACACGTTGAGCAAAAATGACGCGCAGTTCGTCAGCAACACCATCGAAGTTCTCGATTTGGTCCTCGAAGAGGCCCGCGCCCTCAAAGCCTTTGTCAGCAGTGGAGATGACTCAGATGCCAGCGCCTACGATAAAGCGCGGAAAAAAGCCCTGAAAGACATCAAGACTCTGTTAGGGATGAAAGACTAGTTCGGTTTCGACAATAGGTCGTTTGAAATCCGGCCTGGGGAGCGCACGCGCCTCGCGTGCTGGCGCTGGCGCCCCGCCAGCGCGACCCTTCCGGAAGGCTGCGGCGCCACCACCACGCCGGGTTCGAAAGTTCGTTGCGGCGAGGCGCCGCAACCAGCACGCGAGGCGCGTGCGCTCCCCAGGCCGAGATGCGCTAGAGTGACCCGGAACGATGAAGCCCTTTCGCACTCTCGCCGAAACGATCGCGCCCGACGGCGGGCGGTTCACCCTGCACGAGCACGATGGCGACCACTTCCTGAAGCTCAACGGCCGCCAGCTCATGAGCACCACGTCGACGACCTCGGAAATTCTGCTGGCTACGCTCGCCTGTGAAAATTTGCGCCGGCATCCGCATCCGCGCGTGCTGATCGGCGGGTTGGGGCTCGGATTTTCGTTGAAGGCCGTGCTGTCGATCGTTGGGAAAAAGGCGGAGGTGCACGTCGCGGAACTGCTGCCGGAGGTGGTCGATTGGAATCGGCGATTCCTCATGAAAGTGAACGGCGCTCTGCTGAACGACCGCCGGGTTAAGATTTTCACCGAAGACGTCTTTCGGATCATCCGGCGCGCGCAGGCTACACGCTATGACGCCATTCTTCTCGATGTCGATAACGGACCGACTTCGTTTGTCCAGGCGCGGAACGCGAAAATCTACAGCCGGCGCGGCTTCAATCGCATCGCAAACGCCCTGCAACCCGGCGGCCGCGTGGCGTTTTGGTCGGCGACGGACGAGGAGGCGTTCGGGGTGTCGCTCGCCCGCGCGGGTTTTCGCGTTCACGTGGTCGAGGCCAAGTCGCATGAGCGCGCGAAGCGCTTCGAACACCGGATCTATATCGGAGAAACCAAGCCGCGCCAGCGTGAGTCGAACGCCGTCATCCCGAGCGAAGCGTAGCGCAGTCGAGGGACCTCGTGGCGAATGGATAGGCCTGGCGGCGCGTGGGAGAAACGACCGCGATCGCAGCAACGGAGTAGACGACTGTCTTCGATGCGGCTCGACAGAGTCTCGCCCTACCAGAGCGCCAACCGCTCCCGCCGCCTAAGGCGCGTCGCGGTCGTAGACTTCAACCAAGCCAATGCCCGTGCCGCTGTTCAGTCCGGCGAGCAAAGCGGTATAAACTCCCGGCGGCAGCACCACCGCTATGCCAGACTCCAACGGGTTTGTCGGCGCGAGACCCGCGGCCATCAGTTCCGCGGCTTGAGCCGGGTCATCCTGCCAGTCGTTGTTCACGCTTAGCAGCGCTCCATTACCGTCGCGCAGTTCCAGGTTCGGATCGGGCAGCGCGTCAGGCACTCCCAGCTCAGTGAGGCTGGGGCCGATACCACGCACGACAATCCGGTCACCGCCGCTATTGCCCCCCAGGATAAAGCCCGCGATGACGATGTTGTCGCCGGTCTCGACAAACGCTCTCGTGCTAATATTAGCCAGCTTCCCAGCTGCCTGACCAAGATCGTAAACTTCAACCAGGGAGACCCCAGAAGTGTTGTTGTTCCCCCTGACGACTGCGGTGTAGGCGCCGGGAAGCAGCGTGGCATCAATCGCCGATTCAAGATCATCGGTGGGAGGGATACCGGTGGCAATGATCGCAACTTCCTGCGCCGGGTCGTCTCTCCAGTTGTCGTTTATGATTGTGCCGAAGCTGCCCGGACCGTGCAGTTCCATCACCGGATCAGCCAGCGCATCGGGGACACCGAGTTGGGTCAACGAAGGCCCAATAGCTCGAAGAAGCACATGTTTAGGGGCGCTGCCTGTGATGATGAATCCGCCAATCCCAACATGATCACCGGTCTGAACCCGCATCCGGGTCGAGAGGTTCAAGGCCTGGGCCGGCGGAGGCGATGGCGTGGGAGACGGAGTAGGCGTGGGACAACCGAGCGGTGTGATTATGATGCTGTCGATCCGGACCACGTCGGGAATAGGGAAAAAGATACTGTCGCTCGCCACGCGCCACTTGAACCGGATGTTTTGCCCATTGGCCGCGGCGGGCAGGTTCACCGTGGTTGCGATATGGGCTGGTCCAGGCGTGGACCCAGCCGACACGCCGCTCCAAGCCATCCGTCCGGCAATCGGATTGCCATTGCCCGTAGATATGGTGTGAGTGTAGCCGCCGGTGACGAAACTGCCGCCAGCCGCAAGGATGTCTTGAAACGCCCCGCCGTTAATACTGATGTCGAGAACCATCCCGTCCAAGCCGAGACCAGGAGCGCTGGCCTCGTGCAGGACAAAGAGGTTATGAAACGACAATATCCCCCCGGTCGCCGGGGCCGTCACCTGCGGCGTAATTAAGTCGCTGTAACCAGTATTAGTTCCGGGGTTTGTGAACGCGGTGTTCGGCCCGCTGGTTGGGAAGTTCGTGGAGGTTTCCCATGGCACACCACTCCCAAGGATGGGCGTTGTCCATCCCGCTGGTAGCGCCGGCGGCGTTACCCCGTCAAAGTTCTCCGAGAAAGTCACGCCGCAGGGCGTGGGGATTGGCGAAGGGGTTGGTGGTGGCGCTGTGGCTGTTGGTGTCGGCGATGGCGTTCCCGGCGTCGGCGGCGGCGGCGTTGGGCTGGCGTCGCTGACAAAGTACTCAATGACGATTGAGTCGACGTACCAGCCTACGCCCGCCTCGCTGCAATCCGTAGCCAGGCGAAAGCGCAAGACGACGTTGTGCCCTTCGGCTGCCGCCGGCAGAGAGACCGAACTGTTGACGAAGCCGCCGGAGTTACCCGTCCATGCTGGCCGACCCGCGATCGGACTTAGGAACGCCGTCGAGATTGTGCCGTTGTAATCAGCGGTGCCCCCTGAAAAGGCGCCCCCCGCGGTGATGATGTCGATGAAAGGCCCGCCATCGATGGAAATTTCCAGCACGCCTCCGTCGTAGCCGCTTTCGAGATTGTAGTAATGCCAGAAATTCATGACCACCGGGAAATCTGGCACGTGGGGGATAAAGAGGGAGGGCGTGTCCAGGTTCGAATCGGTCACGCAACTCGGATCGTCATGAAAGGCGGCGTTCGCAGGCGTCTCGAAAATCCCGGCGCTGGTCGCCCACCCCGTGCCGAGCGCGCAGGTGCCGGCAGGTGTGCAATTAGCCGGTCCCGCGGTAGAAGAAGTCACCCAGTTCGGGGGCAAGGCCGGCGGGGTCACCGCATCGAAACTCTCCCGCAAAATTCGGACAAAAAACGGCGGCGGGGGCGTTGGCGTAGAGATTGGAGCGGTAGCCGTGGCGGTGGGTGTCGGTGAAGGCGTTGGAGTGGCCGATGGTGTGGGAGTCGGGGTTGGTGGTGGCGGTGTTGCCGTCGGACTCGCCGTGGGCGTTGGAGCCGGCGTTCCAGCCGGCCCATACCGGACCGATTCGGTAACGCTTTCAGAGCCGCTGTAGATACCGCTTCGACGGTAACCGCGCGCACGAATGTAAAAGTTCTGCCCGGCCGGCAGGCTTAAGCCCGACAGGATCCAGTCACTGCCGGAGGACGTGCCGTTGCCCAAGGGAGTGAAAGTCACATTGTCGTCTGAATACTCGAAGGTCACCCGCGCGAATTGCGGGCTCGAGCCGCCGCGCGTCCAGGTAACGGTGGTCTGCGTCGCAGCCAGATCTTGCAGCGCCGCGGTATCGTTGCTCAAACGGGCGAAAATATTCTGCATTTGTCCGCCGATGGTCGTGAAAATCCCTCCGATCAGAATCTTACCGTCCGCTTGCGCCGCGAGTGAATTTGCCAAGCCGTTCGGGCTCGGGTCGAACGAATCAGCCAGCCCGCTGGTGGCATCGAGCCGGGCAACGAAATTGCGCGGTTGTCCGCCGATGTTGGTGAACGTGCCGCTTCCCAGGACCTTCCCATCCGCCTGCATCGCGATGGAAAAAACTTCGTTGTCTGCATTCGGATCGAAGGAATCAGCCAGGCCGGTGATGGGGTCCAGCCGCGCCATCCGGTGGCGCGTCTGTCCGCCGATGGTCGCGAAGTTGCCGCCGACCAGGATTTTTCCATCCATCTGCACGGCGATGGCGTTGACGGGGAGATCCGCGTTCGGATTCCAGGAGTCCGCCGCCCCGGTAGTGGGATCCAGCCGGGCAATCCGGTTGCGCATTTGTCCACCGATGTTGGCGAAATTGCCTCCGGTTAGAATTTTCCCATCGGTCTGCACCGCAATGGTGTACACGGGCGTGTCTGCATTCGGATCGAACGAATCGGCCAGGCCCGTCGCCGGATCGAGCCGGGCGATGCGATTGCGCGGTTGTCCGCCGATGTTCGTGAAGAACCCAGCCACCAGGATTCGGCCATCATCCTGGATCGCGACGGCGATGACTTCGCCATTCGCATTCGGATCGAACGAATCAGCCAGGCCGGTGGCCGCATCGAGCCGGGCAATAAAATTACGCGTCTGTCCACCAATGCTGTTCGGTCCGTTGAAAGAACCGCCCGCCACAATCTTGCCGTCCGTCTGGACAGCGAGCGCGCGAACATCATTGTTCGCGCTCGGGTTGAACGCCAGGTCAAGCGCGCCGTCGGCATTTAGCCGCGCGATGTCGCCGCGCGCCACTCCCAAGATGCTGGAAAACGAACCGGCGATCAGGATCTTGCCGTCCCGCTGCACGACGCTGGCGCCGACGTAGTCGCCGGCAATGGCTAACTTCAACGTCTGGTCGACCCCGCCGTCGGTTTCCAGCCTGGTCATGTTATTGCGCGGCCGGTCGCTGACGGTATGGAAAAAACCACCCACCAGCACTTTGCCATCTGGCTGCACCGCGATTGCTCTAACGGAGCCGTCCACATGCGGATCGAACGAATCTGCCAGACCCGTGGTGGTATCTAGTCGGGCAATGCGGTTGCGCGCCTGCCCGCCAATGACGGTGAAAGTTCCGCCCGCGAGAATCTTGCCGTCCGGCTGGAGCGTGATGGACGTGACTGCATCGTTGGCATCCGGGTTAAAGGAATCGGCCAGGCCGGTCGCGGCATTGAGCCGGGCGATGCCGTCGCGCGGCTGTCCGCCGATGTTGAAGAAAAAGCCCCCCACCAGGATCCGGCCGTCGGGCTGCACCACGATTGAATAGACACTGCCATTTGCGCCCGCATTGAACGAGTCGGGCAGGCCGGTGGTGGCATCGAGCCGGGCAATGCGGGCGCGCGTCTGCCCGTTCACCGTGGTAAAAGCTCCGCCCACGAGAATCTTGCCGTCCGGCTGCAACGCGATCGTCCTCACCTCGCCGCTCGCATTCGGGTTGAACGAATCAGCCAGGCCAGTCGTGGCATCGAGCCGCGCGATGCGGTTGCGCGGCTGTCCACCGATGTTGGTAAAAAGGCCGCCGGCCAGGACCTTGCCGTCCGCCTGCACCGCAATGGAATAGACAAAGCCATTCGCATTCGGGTCGAACGAATCAGCCAGGCCGGATATGCCATCGAGCCGGGCGATGAAATTACGCGGTTGTCCGCCGATGTTGTTAAAGGCTCCGCTGACGAGAATCTTGCCGTCCGGCTGCAACGCGAATTCGTGGACAATTCCATCCGCGTTCGGGTTGAAGGCGAGGTCGAGCGTGCCATCGGTGTTCAGCCGGGCGATGCGGTTCCGGGTGACCGCCCCTCCGCCGTTGGGGGCGAGCGAGGTGAAACTGCCGCCGATAAGAATTTTGCCGTCCGGTTGGACGACCGCGACATAAACTCCGTTGTTCGGGTTTGGGTCGAACCCATCGGAGGCGGATTGACCGTGCACCGTCGCCGTGCCGCCTGCCAGCAGAACGGCGATGGAGAATAGTGAGAGAACCGCTCTCCCGGTCGTCGACGTTGCGCTCAAGAATGGAGCGAACGCGACCCCGCAAGTGGTTGGGATTAGAGGTCGCATTGGTAACTGTAGCTTTACCTTCTTTGACGCTTACCTATGGCGGCCCACGGTCGTACACTTCCACGAGGCCAACGCCGGTGCCATTGTTCAGTCCCGCGAGCAGCGCCGTGTAAGCTCCAGGCGGCAGCGTCGCGGCTATGCCTGACTCCAATTGATTTGTCGGCGCCAGACCCGCGGCAATCAATTCCGCGGCTTGGGCCGGGTCATCCTGCCAATCGTTATTCGCAACCAGAAGTGCTCCATTGCCATCACGCAGTTCCAGCGTTGGATTGGCCAGCGCGTTAGGTATTCCCAAGGCCGTGAGACTCGGGCCGATGCCGCGCACCACGGTCCTGTCATCGCCGCTGTTACCGCCCAGGATGAAGCCCGCGATGACAATGCTATCACCCGTGCCGACAAGAGCCCGCGTGCTGATATTGGCCAGCTTCGAGTTCACTGGCTGATTGAGGTCGTAGACTTCAACCAAAGCCACACCTGAAGTGTTGCCGTTGCCGCTGACGACCGCGGTGTAGGCACCGGGAAGCAGCGTGGCGTCAATCGCTGATTCGAGATTATTGCTGGGGGCAATGCCCGTGGCAATGATCGCCGCTTCCTGGACCGGATCGTCTCTCCAGTCGTTGTTGACGATCGTGGCAAACGGACCCGGGCCGTGCAGTTCCAGCACCGGATCAGCGAGCGCATCGGGGACACCGAGTTGCGTTAACGAAGGGCCAATCGCGCGGATCAGGACATGTTTTGGAGCGGTTCCGGTAATGATGAATCCGCCAATGCCAACATTATCACCGGTCTGAACGCGCATCCGGGTCGAGAGATTGATGGCCTGTGCTGCTGGCGTCGATGTCGGTGTTGGCGTCGCGGTCGCTGTCGGCGTCGGCGTTGGTGTGGGGGTCGGTGTTAGCGTTGCGGTAGGTGTCGGGGTGGGTGTTGGTGGTGGTGGTGGTGGTGGCGGCGACGGCGTTGGGCTGGGGCACGGTGGGTTAGTCTGTGCGGCAAACGTATCAACGTGCCAGCCAGTCCCGGCCACGCTGCAGTCCGTAGCCAGGCGAAAGCGGAAGACGACGCTTTGGCCCCGCGCCGCGAACGGCAGCCCGACAAAAGTGTTGACATAGCCGCTTGAATTGCCGGTCCAGGCCGACCGCCCCGCCAGAGGGTTGAGGAATTTCGGCGAAATCGTTCCGTTGTAGGCGGGTTGGATGTAGCCGCCAGCCGCCACGATGTCGGTGAAGGCGCCACCGCCAATGGAAATCTCAAGCACGGCGCCGTCGAAGCCTTCTTCCAGATTGAAGCTCTGCCAGAACGTCACGAAATCCACACCGAAAGGGCTGATAGGAATGGAAGGAGTGTCCAAACTCGAATCGGTGACACAGCTTGGGGCATCATGGAATGCGGAATTGGGAGGCGTGTCGGGATCGGTGGCAGTGGTCGCCCAGTTCGTGCCCAACGCGCAGGTGCCCGCAGGTTCACAGTTAGCGGGGCCGGGAGTGAAGGAAGCTACCCAGTCTGCGGGCAAGGCGGGGGGCGTCACGCCCTCAAAGTTCTCCCTGAAGGTGTCGACAGTGCAGTAAGGGGTAACCCTGGGAGTGGCTGTCGCTGTGGGAGTGGCGGTCGCAGTAGGTGAAGGCGTGCCTGTCGGCGTCGGTGTGGGGGTGGGTGTCGGCGTTGGCGTCGGTGTTGGCGTCGGAGGCGGTGTAGGTGTGGGGTCCGGCGCTCCGGTGGTTTGACCATGCCGCACGAATTCCGTGACGCTTTCGGAGCCATTCGAAAGGCCGCTGCGATAATAACCGCGAGCACGGATGTAGAAGGTTTGGCCGGGCGGCAGGTTCAGACCAGTCAGGATCCAGTTACTGCCGTCCGCCGTCCCGTTGCCCAGGGGAGCATAATTCACATTGTCATTCGAAAATTCAAAGGTCACGCGAGTGAAGGGCGGGCTGGAGCCGCCGCGCGTCCAGGTAATGGTGGTTTGCGTCACCGACAGATTTTGGAACGCAGCCGTGTCGTTGCTCAGACGAGCGAAAAGACTGTAAGCCTGCCCCCCGATGGAATCGAACTGGCCGCCCACCAATATCTTCCCATCCGTCCGGAGCGCGATGGATTGAACAACATCGTTCGCATTGGGATTGTACGGATCCGCGAGGCCGGCCGCAGCTTCGAGCCGGGCGAAGTAATTGCGCGGCTGCCCGCCGATGTTCGTGAAAGCGCCGCCCACCAAAACCTTGCCGTCCGCCTGCATCGCGATCGATCGGACGTCACTATTCGCATTGGGGTCGAACGAATCTGCCAGGCCGTTGCCGGCTTCGAGCCGGGCGATGTAATTGCGCGTTTGTCCGCCGACGCCCGTGAAAAGGCCGCCAGCCAAAATCTTGCCATTTCCTTGCAGCGCAATTGCCTGGACAACATTGCTCGCGTTCGGGTTGAACGAATCGGCCAGGCCGGTCGTGCCATCGAGCCGGCCAATGAAGTTGCGCGACTGTCCGCCGATGCTGGTGAAAGCACCTCCCGCCAGAATCTTGCCATCCGGTTGCACCACGATCGACCGGACCACGTCGCTTGCATTCGGGTCGAGCGAATCAGCCAACCCGCTCGCGGCCTCGAGCCGGGCGATGTGGTTGCGCGGCTGTCCGCCGATGCTGTTGGTCCCATTGAACGCGCCGCCCACCCAGATTTTTCCGTCCGTCTGGACTGCGATGGAGAGAACATCATCGCTCGCGTTCGGATCGAACGAATCTGCCAGCCCGGTGATGGCATCAAGCCGGGCGATGCGGTTACGCGCCTGTCCGCCGATGCTGTTCGCTCCGTTGAACGCGCCGCCCACCAAAATCTTGCCGTCGGCCTGCACCGCAATGGAATCGACGTCACCATTCGCGTTCGGGTTGAAAACGGTGTCGAGCGTGCCGTCGGTGTTCAATCGCGCAATCCGGTTACGCGGCGTGCTGAAAACGCCGATAAAGCTGCCGCCGATGAGGGCCTTGCCGTCCGCCTGAACCGCGGTCGCGAGAATCTCGCCGCCTGCAATGCTTATCTTGAGCGTGCGGTCGACCCTGCCGTCGGGCTCCAGTCGAGCGATTTGTTTTCGCGACTGTCCGCCAGCGAGGTCAAAGGTGCCGCCCGCCACAATCTTGCCATCCGCCTGCACCGCCATTCCATAGACGGAGACAACGATGGCTACGCTGTAATTCAGGTTGGCATTGAAGGAATCAGCCAGGCCGGTCGTCGCATCGAGCCGGGCGAGGGCCTTGCGCGGCTGTCCGCCGATGCTGGTGAAATCGCCGCCGGCCAAAATCCTGCCGTCCGCCAGCACCGCGACCTGGCGGACAAAACCGTTCACATCGGTGTTCGGATTGAATGAATCCGCCAAACCGGTGACAGGATCGAGCCGGGCCATGTTAGTGCGCGGTTGGCCGCCGATGCTGGTGAAACCGCCGCCCACCAATATCTTGCCGTCAGCCTGTACCGCGACGGAAAAGACATCAAAACCGCCGGTCGGGTTTGGGTCGAAGCTATTATCCAGCGTGCCGTCCGGGTTCACCCGGGCAATGAGGTGACGCGGGACCGCCGGCCCACCGTTGGGCGCGAGTGTGCCAAACAGGCCGCCCACCAAAATCTTCCCGTCCGCCTGAAAGACGATTGAATAGACATAACTATCCGCGTTCGGATCGAACGAATCAGCCAGCCCAGTGCTGGGATCGAGCCGGGCGATGCGGCCGCGCGTTTGTCCGCCGATGCTGGTGAAACCCCCGCCCACCAAAATCTTCCCGTCCGCCTGCACCGCAATCTCATAGACCGTAGTGTTCGCGCCCCCGTTTGGATCGAACAAATCCACCACGCCCGTCGTGGCATCGACCCGGGCGAGGCCCCTGCGCGGCTGTCCACCGATGTTGTCGAAAGCGCCGCCCAATAAGATCTTGCCGTCCGGCTGCAGCGCGATGGAAAAGACCCGCTCGTCTGCATTGGGATTAAAGGCAGTGTCGAGGGTGCCGTCCGGATTGAGCCGGGCAATGTGGTTGCGCGTGACCGCCGGTCCCCCGTTAGGCGCGAGCGTGGTGAACCCGCCGCCGAGAAGAATCTTTCCGTCCGGCTGGACCACGACGACGCCGATATAGTCGTTCGCGCGTGGATCGAAACCGTCGAGCGCGGATTGCCCCCGAACATCGGCCGCGCTAACCGCCAGCAACACCGCGGAAAACAGGGAGAACGCTGCTTTTTTCACCGTGGCTGAGATTAGGAAATGCATTGGGACTTCCCAAGGAACGACCGCCGCTAGCGGTCGAGTCGTATCGAGCATTGCTTCTCTCCGCAAGCCAAATTCCGACGATAAGCTGAAAATGATCCAAGAAATCGGATGAGCTCTGACTTAACCAAGGCGCGCTGCTTCCGGATTGCGCATCCCGGCGCGATCTCTATTCTCGATCGGAGCGATGTACGCGGTTCTTGATCCCAGGCGGACGGTCGCGGAACTGAAGGCGTTGCGAGAATTAACCGGCGACGAAAACGGCGCTCAGCGAGTCGCGTTCACTCCCACATGGGCGAAAGCTCGCGCCTGGCTCCGGCGAAAGCTGGACGAAACATCCGCCGAGATCCACACCGACGAGGCTGGCAATCTCTGGGCGACCTTGCACGGTGAATCACAGAAAGCGCTCCTGATCGGAGGGCACATCGATTCCGTGCCAAACGGCGGCTGGCTCGATGGTTCTTTGGACACACTGGCCGGCGTTGAGATTCTTCGGCGGCTGGACGCGCAATATCACGGAAAGCCACCAGTAACGGTGCGCCTGGTCGACTGGGCCGACGAAGAAGGCGCGCGGTTTGGCAAGAGCCTCTTCGGTTCATCGGCCTGCTCGGGTCACCTGGAGTTGGATGAAGCGCGCGCCTTGAAAGACAAGGAGGGCATCACCCTGCCTGCCGCGCTCGCGGCGAATGGAATCGATTTCGAAAAGGTGAAGGATTGCCACAAAGAGCTGGCCAACGCCGCGGCTTACCTGGAGTTGCACATCGAACAAGGTCCAGTGCTGCTCGATTTGGATCGGCCGCTCGCGACCGTGATCGGAACATTCGGCGTCGAGCGTCACGCCATCACGTTCCAAGGCCAGGCCGCCCATGCCGGCAGCACCCCGATGAACAAACGGAAAGACGCGTTCCTGGCCGCGGCGAAAATGGGTCCCGAGATTTATCGAATCACCGAGCGCCATGGCGGCGTTTGCACGATCGGCTCCTGCACCACCGAACCCGGTTTCGTCACCAGCGTCATAGAAGAGTGCCGCATCACCCTCGACCAGCGCCATCTGGACGCGGAAGCGCTCGCCCGAATTCTGCAAGAAGCAAAGGAAGCCAGTGAACGTTTTGCGAGGGAAGGAAACGTCACCGTCTCCTGGGATCGAATCTGGCAAATCGAACCGATTCCATTTCACGCCGATCTCATCGCCCTCTGCGACGAAGCCATCTCCGAAACCGGCGCCGTTCCCCATCGCATGCCCTCAGGCCCGCTGCACGACACCTCCGAGGTAACGCGCGCCGGCATCCCCAGCGTCATGATGTTTGTCCAAAGCCTGCACGGCATCAGCCACAACAAACTCGAGGACACGAAAGAGGAGCATCTCGAATTGGCCGTGATCGCGTTCGACAAGCTGGCAGAGAAAGCGATGCTATGGATCGTGTAGCGCGGGGTCGCGGACCTGCCGAAAGTGCATTGCAAAAACACGAGGCTAAGCTCTCTTTGTCGCCTCGATGCAGGTCACTCTCCTAAAATCCAAGATTCATCGCGCGGCGGTGACGGGGGCCAGTTTGCACTATGAAGGCAGTCTGACCGTCTCGGCGGATATCGCCGAAATGGTGGGGCTTCTCCCTTACGAGAAAATCCTGGTGGGGAATCTCCAAAATGGAGAGCGCTTCGAGACCTACGTGATCTATGGAGCGGCCGGAAAGGGCCTGATCGAATTGAATGGCGCAACGGCCCGGCTCGGTGCGATCGGCGATCGGCTGACGATCATGAATTTTGCGCAGTTTACCCCGGAAGAAGCGAAAACGCATCATCCGCGCGTGGCCGTGCTCGATGCCCAAAACCGGGTCGTTCGCTGCGAAGACGCAAAGACGAAGATCGGGCGCACGGAGCGAGAGCTGGCGGTGGCGGGCGAGTAATCGCTGGGGAGCGCACGCGCCCTCGCGTGCTGGTTGCGGCGCCCTCGCCGCAACGAACTTTCGGAGGTCACGCTGGCGAGGGCGCCAGCGCGGGCACGCGAGGGCGCGTGCGCTCCCCAATCTCAGCTTATCCGCGTCAGCCGTGGTTCGATGCTGAATCCGGCAGCGAGTTCTCCACCGGCAGGAATTCTCTGAATGCCCTCCTTGTCCTCAAAGGCACGCTGCTCGTGGTGGTCGGTCAGGCCCCAGCACGGTTCGACGCAGAGAAACGGTCCGCCATCGGACCACAATGTGAGATAAGGAACGCCGCTCAGATCCAAAACGACGCTTCGCCCGGTCGGCGGATCCGTGTAAATGAAGGTGCGCTCGGGAACGTCGACCAGTTCGAGGATGTAGGAACCCTTCAGCTTCTCCTTCGGGAAAGGCATCTCGCCTCCCTCGAACCGAATGTCTTCCGTCTCCCCGCTCAAGTAATTTTCAGGGGAAAAATGCCGCCGGTAGAGTCCGGGCGGCATTTCGAAGCGGAAGGAGTCGAACGAGGTCGCACCGAATCCAGGGTGCAAACCGAACCCGATGTGAGCCGTTAGCTCGGGCTCGTGGTTCCTGAACTTGAACGAAACGGAAAGGCGCGATCCATCGATGCGATACGTTAATTCGACCGATACTCGAAGCGGATACTCGCTCGCTGTAAAATCCTCGGGTGTAATATTATATGTTAATCTCCCGTGAGAGCCGTTTCCGCCGGATGCCACTCCTTGCCGCGAAGAAAACTGTGTGTCCCTCCGCGGATTTCGTCGCCACGATAGACTGTCCGCTCTTTCTTGATCCGGTGCAGGTAATAACCCATGACGGTGGCGTGATTCGCCCAGCCTTTCTCGGGAACGCCGATTTCGTTATCGCGGTTCAGGAATCCGATCCAATTGCCGCCGCGATCGCGGCGGGCCACGCTGATCAATTCAGCGCCCAGCCGTGAGACGATGAGACGAAGGCCGTTCTCTTCGTCCGTCAGAACATCAAAAAGACGGTCGCCCCGCTTATCTTCGCGATGCGAAAACTTCATCGCGGATCATGGGAACAAACCGCGGGCGTGTTTCGCTTTCATGACACGCTCGACCCCGATCGCCATCGCCGACGTCCGGTGCGAAACCTTGTGCGCCTTGGCGCGCTTGATCACCTGGGCGAAGGAATGCTCGAGGATGCGGAAAAGTTTGTCGGTTACTTCCGTCTCGGTCCACATGAACGCCTGCAAACCCTGGACCCATTCGAAATAGGAAACGATGACGCCGCCGGCGTTGCAGAGAATGTCGGGAATAACGAAGAGCTCTTCCCAGCGTTCGTTGAGAATGAGGTCGGCTTCGGGCGTCGTGGGACCGTTCGCGCCTTCCGCGAGGATCCGGCATTTCAATTTCGCGGCATTCGATGCATTGATAACTCGATCGACCGCGGAGGGCACGAGCACGTCGCAAGGCTGGATGAGCAACTCGTTCGGATCGATCCGATCGCCTTCATCAAAGGCGCGCAGGTTTCCCTTCTTTTTCACGTGCTGTTCCGCTTTCGCAACGTCGATCCCATTTGGGTTGTAGAGGGCCACTGTCGCATCGCTAATCCCGACGATCTTCATCCCCGTGTTGAGCGCGAGCGACAAGGCCGCCACGGAGCCGACATTGCCAAATCCCTGCACGATCGCGGTGCATTTTCTCGGATCGAGTTTGAGCATGTCGGTCGCGCGCTCGATCAGATAAACCACGCCGCGCCCGGTCGCCTCGCGGCGGCCTTCAGTGCCCCCGATCGAGACCGGTTTGCCGGTGACAATTTCGTTCACGCAATAGCCCTGATAGACCGAATAGGTGTCCATGAACCAGGACATGACCTGCTCGTTGGTCCCCATGTCGGGCCCCATGATGTCGGTGTGCGGGCCGACGAACGGAATCATTTCCTGCATGTAACGCCGTGAGACGGCTTCGAGTTCGTTGCGCGAGAGCTTGGTGGGATCGCAGGCGATGCCGCCTTTGGCGCCGCCATAGGGCAAATTAGCCAGCGCGCATTTCCAGCTCATCCACATCGCGAGCGCGGCGGTTTCGCCCATGGAGAGATTTGGCGCGAAACGGGTGCCGCCCTTGGTGGGGCCGAGGGTCAGGTGGTGTTGCACGCGATAACCCTGGAAAGTCTGAACGCTGCCGTCGTCCATGTGAATCGGGAGCGTGACGGCGATGGCCCGCTTCGGATACATCAGCCGATCCCGATCGTTAGTCGGGATGTCCAGATAATCGGCGATGACCTGGAACTGGTCGCAAGCCATCTGAAATACATCGTCGTTGTAAATGCTCATAAAAAAGAGGCCGGGAAGGTAGAGTGCCCGAGAGAAAGATTCAGGTGCTATTTGCGCCGGGGCGGTGGAGGCGTCAAATCGAATCCACGACGCGCGACCTACATTTTGTCATTCCGAGCGGAGCCCGTTCGACTCACTTCGTTCGCTCAGGGTAAACTCCGCGGAGTCGAGCCGTAACGCAACCGGCGAAGCCGGTGAGGCCGGGCTTTCAATCCCCGTGGTGGAACTTCCCTGTGGCGCCGCGGGATCCCTCGACTTCGCTCGGGATGACAGGTAGAAAAAGGGCGCAATGAAAACGGATCGCAAAATTCGGATCGAGACCCTGGCGGTGCATGCCGGGCACGCTATCGATCCGGCCACGGGCGCCGTCGCGCCACCGATCCATTTGTCCACGACGTTCGAGCGCGAGGCCGAGGGCGGTTATGCGCACGGATACATCTACGCGCGCAGCGCGAACCCGACCCGCCATGCGCTCGAGGAAGGCCTGGCAGCCCTGGAGGGAGGCGAAGAGGCGGCCGCGTTCAGTTCCGGCCTGGCGGCATCGAGCGCCATCCTGCAAGCGCTGGCCCCGGGCGACCACGTGATTGCCCCGACCGATGTTTATCACGGGATGACAAAGCTCTTGCGGGAAGTCTTCATGCGCTGGGGTCTCGAGGTGAGCTTCGTGGACATGACGATGCCCGACGAAATAAAGCAGGCGGTGCGGCCGCAAACCAAGCTGTTCTGGGTGGAGACGCCCTCAAATCCGCGCCTCAAGATCACCGACATTGCGCAAGTGGCGGAGATCGCTCACGCCACCGGGGCCCTCTGCGCCTGCGATAACACGTGGGCCCCAATCGTGCAGCGGCCCCTCGATCTCGGGGCCGATCTGGTGATGCATGCGACCACGAAATACCTGGGCGGCCACTCCGATGTGACGGGCGGAGTGGTGATTGCAAAGGCGAAGACAGATTTGTTTGAGCGAGTGCGCGAAATACAGGCCACCGGCGGCGCAGTCCCCTCGCCTTTCGATTGCTGGCTCATCCTGCGCGGGATGCGCTCACTTCCGTGCCGAATGCGCGCGCATTCGGAGAACGCCAGCAAGGTCGCTATTTGGCTGGCCGATCACGCGCGGGTGGAATCGGTCCATTATCCGGGACTGACCTCGCATGCGGGCCACGACGTCGCGGCGCGGCAAATGAGCGCGTTTAGCGGGATGCTTTCTTTCGAGGTGCGCGGCGGCCGCGAGGCGGCGCTGGGCGTGGCCGCGAGGACGGCGATTTTCATTCGCGCCACGAGCCTGGGCGGGGTGGAAAGTCTGATCGAGCACAGGGCCTCGATCAAAGGCGAGGATCCCCGGACGCCCCAGGGGTTGCTCCGGCTTTCCATCGGGCTCGAGCATCCGGATGATTTGATCGAGGATCTGGCGCAGGCGTTGGAATCATAAGAAAGCCCCAGACTGGCGCCGTGTGTGTCGACCGGCTTCGCGGCCGTCTCGGGTAGGGTGGGCGTCTCGCCCGCCGGTGATCGCGTCTCGCGATCACGAAATTGGGAAGATTGTTTTGGCAAGATGCCGAAACCGGCGGGCGAGACGCCCACCCTACCCGAGACATTTGCACGGTCTGCGCGGCTCGGGATGACACGGGAACAGTCGGACGCGCAGAAAGCGCGTCCCTCCGGGATTACGAACGCAAGCGACTAAGCCGGCCGCGGACCAACGCGATCACGTCCCGCACTTCGGCGACGTGCAGCAAGTAAGCCGCGCCGAAGAAGGTCGCGCCGCCGACGGCAATCGTGAGCGCGACACCAAACAGTTTTCGCCAGACGTTCATGCCGGCCGGAGACAAGAAAATGAACTGTTGCGCCAGCAAACAGATCGCCGCGAGCAGCGCGCCGGCAAAGAGGAGCTTGGCCAGCGTCTTGAGCATTGCGCCCGTTTCGAGACGGCCGATGTAGCGGCGCATCATCCCGTAGAGCAGCAGGAAATTCGTGAACGCAACGAGGCTGGTGGAAAGAGCCAGCCCGCGATGCCCGAGCTTCAGGTAAAAGGTGAAGTAGTAGTTGAGGCAGAAATTGACCGCAATCGAAGAGAGACTGACGAGCATCGGCAAATGGCGTTTATCGAGCGCATAAAAAGCGGGAGCGAGAACCTTGTCCGCCGAGTAGGCCACCAGGCCGAGAGCATAACAACGCAACGCCAGTGCCGTTTGTTCCGTGGCATCCGCCGTGAACCGGCCATGCTCGTAAATCAGACTGATGATCGGGTTGGCCAGGATAATCAGCCCGATGGCCGAGGGAATAGTCAACAACATGACCAGCCGGATGGCATGCGCGAGCGCGCCGCGGAATTCGACTGTGTTGCCGACCGCCGCGCTCCGCGAAATAAGCGGGAGCGTGACCGTGGCCACGGCCACACCGAAAATACCAAGCGGCAACTGCATGAGCCGAAACGCGACGTTCAGCCAGGTGATGGCGCCGTCGCCCATGCCGGACGCGAAGCCGCTGTTTACCGCCACATTCACCTGGACCGCGCTGGCGGCGATGGTGGCCGGCCCCATCAAACTGAGAATGGTGCGCACGCCCGGGTCGCGCCAGTGGAAGTCCGGCCGAAAACGGAAACCGACATGGCCTAACGACGGCAGCTGCACCAGGAGCTGGAGCAGGCCCCCGATCAGCGTCGCGATGGCCAGCCCCATGAGACCCCGCTCGCCGAAATGCGGGTGCCGCCAGTCGGGCTGCGGATCGAGCCAGTAGCAAAGCGCCACACCGCCCACGATCGAGCCCAGGTTGAAAAAGCTCGAAGCCATGGCGGGCATGCCGAAAACGTTTTTCGCGTTCAACATCCCCATCACCAGGGCAGCCAGGGAGACGAGCAAAATGAACGGGAACATGATCCGCGTGAGCTGGATCGTGAGCGCCGCCTTTTCGGGCGCGAACCCAGGCGCCAGGATGTGGATCAGAACGGGCGCACCGATGATCCCGAGCACCGTGAGGGCACTCATGAACACGAGCGTCAGCGTCGCCACCTTGCTGGCAAGACGCCAGGCCGAAGCGTCGCCGTCCGTGGCGATACGGCGTGAGAACGTCGTCACGAAAGCGGTCGAGAGCGCTCCTTCCGCGAAGAGGTCGCGCAACATATTCGGCGCGCGGAACGCGGTCAGGAACGCATCCATGTTGCGCGAAGCGCCGAAGAGCGCGGCAAAGATCACCTCGCGCAGCAGACCCAAAACGCGGCTGCACAAAATGGCGAGACCGACAACGCCGGTCGCGCGCGTGCTCACGCGTTTGTTCTCAACGGCGCTCATGCGGGAGACAGAACAACCGGGCGGGCTGTTTCGAAAGTAAAATCCGCGAAGAATGCAGGCACGATGGCCAAACGGTTAGTTCACCTCGTAAACCGCCCCGGCCGAAAACGATGAGGTTGGGGGCATCGAATTAGCTTTAAATCGACCCGCGAACTCCTTCGCCGCCGTTGGGGTCAAGGCCCTGGCGCGACCAGAATTTGCCATGCACGTTCCCACACTCATCGAAAAAAAGCGCGACGGCGGCGAGCTGACCGCGGAAGAAATCGCGTATCTCGTCTCCGGATTCACCCATGGCGAAATCCCCGATTATCAGATGAGCGCCTGGGCGATGGCCGTTTTTTTCCGCGGAATGAAGCCGGCGGAAACCAAGCATCTGACCAGAGCGATGGTCGAAAGCGGACGTGTCCTCGATTACCCGCCGGGCACCCCGCCGAAAGTCGACAAACACTCGACGGGAGGCGTTGGGGACAAGGTCTCGCTCGTGCTGGCGCCGTTGCTGGCCTGCGACAAAGTCTGGGTGCCGATGATTTGCGGACGCGGGCTCGGCATTACCGGCGGCACCCTCGACAAGCTCGAGAGCATTCCGGGATTCAACGTCCATCTCGACGAACGCCGGGCGCTTTCCCAACTGGAAAGCATCGGTGTTTTTATCATCGGACAAACCGAAGATATTTGCCCCGCCGACCGCAAATTGTACGCCTTGCGCGACGTGACGGGCACCATTCCTTCACCGCCTTTGATCGTGGCCAGCATCATGAGCAAGAAACTGGCGGAAAGTCTCGATCGGCTCGTGCTGGACGTGAAATTCGGGAGTGGCGCCTTTATGAAGACGCGCGAGGAAGCCAAACGTCTCGCGGCTTCGATGACCAAAGTGGGAAAACTGATGGGAGTAAAGGTTTCGTATCTGCTTACTCCAATGGACCAACCGCTCGGCCGTGCGGTAGGTAATGCACTCGAAGTCGCTGAATGCGTCGAAATTCTCCAGGGAGGCGGGCCCGCGGATGTGATCGACCTGGTGCTCGATTTGGCGGAGCAAGTCTCCACCGCTCCGCGCCCGCAGCTCGCCCGCTGGCTCGCCGACGGGACGGCCTGGCGGAAATTTATCTCACTGGTTTACGCGCAGGACGGCGACGCATCTTCGCTGGAAAAAATCGCCGAAGTGCACCCTGCCCCGATCATCCATCCGCTGCTCGCACAGACGGCTGGAAGCGTTCGGAAAATGGATGCCGAAGCAATCGGTCGTGCCTGGCTTTTGCTCGGCGGCGGCCGGCAAACCGCCGACGGCACCATCGATTTTGCAGTAGGCTTTTCCGGCATCAAGAAAATCGGCGAACGCGTGAAGAAGGGCGAGTCGCTGCTACTTGTTCACGCGCGAAACGAGCAGACGCTTCAGTCGGTTCTGCCCTTACTGGAGCAGGCGACTGAGATCGCCTGAGGTTGATTCGCGAGCCCATAGCGCGCTAATCCTCGCTCGACCGCAAACTCAGTTGGGTGGCAACGGTCGATTGGCAGCGATCACGGTCGGCCCGCCCGTGACGACTTCAGGGGTAGCGGCCTCGACCACCGGCGCAACCGCTTCGGCTGCCGCCGCGACCCTCCTGATGGCCGCCTTTTGCGCTTCTGCCGGTGAGCGGCCATTTCCGCGGATGTTGACGAAGCGCTGGAGGGTTTCAAACCAAAAGGGCGCGCCCAGGGAAGCTGCGAGAGCGGTGATCAACCATCCAAAGAGTGCCGTCAGGAGGTGGCCCCAATTCCAACCACGATCAGGCGCTTCAAAAAAGCCGCCCCCGTGATCCGGGTCCTTGAAATAGTAGTTATATTGATCGTCCCCCCAGCCGATCGGCAGGGAAACGGCATTTAGTTGGGAGAGTGAATCCTGGAGCTGCTTCGTTAGCGCCTTCAATTGTTCGGAGGTTTTCGGCGGAGGTTCGGATGACGTTTGCGTTTTCACCTCAGCAACGGTCGCAGGTGTAACACTCCCAGCGGGCGAGGCATTTGGGGCCGGGACAGCAACCACTGCGGGCTGTGTTTTCTCCTTTGGGCCGCTCGCCTCCGCCTCAGTCTTTTTCTTAATAAAGCCGGTCGCCGCCTCTACCATGCTGTCTTGAAGGTCTGGGTCGGCCGTGAGTCCCTGGATGATGCGGAGTGAGTTCACGTTACAAGCGATCGCCGTCGCGAGAGCCAGGGCAAAGAGGACCTGCTGGGCGAACCGCTTGTACCAGCCAGTAACGCGCTCCATGCTCCCATCAAACCACCCCGCGATTTCTCGCTTAAACGCCGCGAGATCGCCTCCAGCGCGATCGAACAGCGCGAGCAGACTCTGTTTCAACTTTGGATTCGCGTCGAGGGCGGGTCCGGCCAGCGCCTTGGCGAACGTCTCGATATCGCGCACTTGCCGTGGGGCACTCGGGTCCACGACGAATTTCGAGACTTCGTCGAGAACGACCGAGACAAACGCATCCGCGGGGATGTAAGAGGGCGTTCCGTCCGCCGCGCGCGAATAGGAATCGATCAGTCCATGAGCAAAGAATTTCTTAATGGCCTCGGGGTTCTGACCCAGGAGTTCTTTAATGCCTTGCTCGAGAAACCTGGCCCGCTGATCGAAAAAAGAGAGAATCAACTCGTTGAGGGCAGTAACGACGAGGCTAAAGAGCAGAAAAACAAAGCTCAGGCCAATGGCGAGATTAAGGATAAGAAGCATGTGGATTCTCCTTTAGGAAACTGGGGCGTTTTCGTTACGCAGGCTTGTTGGGAATTGCGAGACCGACATTAGTGAGGATCAATCATGCCGGTCGAGTCTCTTTTGCTAACGAATCCAAATTGGAACTTTGGGGCCATCCCGTAACGCAGAGACTGGTCGCTCCGATTTCTGCCACTTATTATTTCGGGCTCAAAGAGGTGGTTGATGCCTCTTTTTTTTGAACCGCCTCCGCACGCAGGATTAGTTCGTCCAAGGCGTTGATGGTTCTGGCCCAGTCGCCGGCGTCTTTAGCGTTCTTGAGCTGATCCTTCCATTGCCGAGAGGTTTGCAAAGCGAGTTCCGGCATTGAAAGGCCCGGAATACGGCTCGCGGTCTGCGTCGAAATATTTCGCGCCCAAGTCGCGACAATCACGGCGGCATTTATGACCGTGTTCCCGTGTTTTGGGGAAGTGGACAATTCGTAGAAGAGTTTTTCCAATTCATCGAAGCAGTTCTGGATCGACTTCCCGCTCTCCAGGTTCATCAGGAATTCCGCTGCCGGCCGCCTGGTGTCCCCATCATTGGAACGTAAGAGACTGACGACCCAGTTAGCGTCCACTTGATCCAGGACGATAGGTTGCGTCATGGCATAGAGGGACTCGGCGACGCCCAATCGCAGCTTGTAATCATCTTCGCCGTTTTTACCGAAACGTGCGGCAACTTCCTCGAGCAACGGTTTCACCGCAGCTTGCCCGAGCAACCCAAGCTGCGCCCGACTCTGACGCCGGACCTGTGGCTCTTTGTCCATCAGGTTCTTAATCAATGCCTGTATCGAAGGATCGACCGCCACAGGAGTCGTCCCCGGTGAAGCTGCCGTTGTTGCCGGAGACGCTTTTGGACCAGGACTTGGGGCCATCTGCGCAATGGCCACCTGCGACGCGTTTACGAGCGCTGCGTCAAGCTGCGCGAGACTGCCCTTCACCTCAATCAGGGTTTTCGCCTCGGTGGAATTTTGCGCCGTATCAGTTTTGGATTCCAAATTTTTGACGGTGTCTTCGAGTTTGGCTTTGGTTTCCTGCACCACGGCGGTCGCATCAGAAAAGGCGGCCCGAATCTCTGCGCGCAACGCCACTGGATCGCCCAAGGCTGCTTTCTTGTCGGGGTCCTTGGCCAAATCAACCAGCCGATCTTCTTTCTTGATGAAGGAAGCGAGTTGCGATCGCGCGGCGAGCACACTGATATAGCCCGGATCCTTCGGATCCTGGGGCCTGGGGATCAGCGCTAAAAGCTGATCGACCGCGCGAACTCCTTTCACGACGACATCCAGGCGACCAGCCCGAAGGGCCTTTTGACACATCCCGCCGAGAGCTTGAATGGCTGTGATTCGAGTCTTGGGGCTGTTATCGGCGCAGGCAATCGCTACCCAGTCCTCCAAGTACTCATAATCTTCATCCATTTGCGCGACCCCGCCGGGCTCACCGAGAAGAAGCGCCAGGACAACCGGCGTCATGGCTCGCGTCTTGGCGCGGGAGGCTCCCTCGTCACTGCCGCTAGCCTGCGCGGCAATGTTAAGAACCGAAAGCACCGCCTGAACGCGTTTCTCACTCTTCTTGATCGATTCGTCCGAAAGCAGTTGCTTCATGAAAAGATCGGCGTAGTCGCGGCTGGCCTGTTCGGTCTTAGTCCGAAGATCCAGGTTCTTCACCTTAGTATCGATGTGTTCAATCTTCGACTTGTTGATCGTCGACAAGATTGCGGCCACGGCTGCCAGGACCGCGCCAAAAGTCGTAATGAGGTTATTTAAATTGCTGAACCACGTCCGCAGATCGAACTTCGTCGCGGCTGGTGGGAGCGCAGCAAGCTGCGTTGAGGACTTCGAAGATGAATCACCCTCGGCCATGGTGCGAACTAAGGCAATTGGCCGACGCGGTCGTGCACCTGAGCGCGCAACGAGGTGAGATGTTGCTCCACCAATCCCGGGCAATCGGTATGGCCCTCCAAAACATCCATATGCCCGATGATGTTTCTCTCACTATCGATGTTGCCCCAGAAGCAAAGCCAGGCGCACAACTCGACTAATGCGTCCCATTGCTGCTCCGTTACCGCATACTCGTGAACGTAAAAACCCTCCATCTCGATCCCAAACCACTTGGTATTATACTGGGTCACGCCCGAGGCATGCGCTCCCTGCAGGACCTTTCCTTCTCGCGCGGCGGCGAGCGATCCTGTTCTGCCTTCAAGAATAAGTCCACCGCGACTAACCGTGAAATGCTGGCCGGTATCGGACCAGCCATTGCCGCTTATATGATGAGTTTGAATAGCCCGGCAGATCCCGAAAGAGATTTGCTCTTCCTCCGCGCCAGAAGCCGGCGCCCGGTTTGGGTTCTCCGTATTATGGATAACGATGCCCTCCGCCGGTTTTTCGGCGAAGGTCTGGGTCACGACGCGCGCTCCCCACTCCGTCGTCGTATAGATTCTTGGTTCTGGCATGGGCTGGATGATCTATTAGCTATTTTGCGAATTGCGCTTTGTCGGCCGTGCCAAAGCGCAGGCTGCTTAAGACGAAAAGTTCGTTGCCCTCGACGCTGCCTCCGCCGAATTGCTGGCCGGCGCTGAGTACCAGCCACACGTTGGGCGCGATTCTCTTTTCCACGCCCAAAGCACCACGCCAGCCATCGTCGTCGCCATTCAATCCGTGCCATACCCGCACATAGCCGCCTTCGGCAAACCCATTAAAAGTGTCGGAACCAACGCGCACTCGGGCCGCCGTCAGAAAGCTGTTTTGGCTGGCGATGTGCATCTTGTCGTTGGGATCGGTGACATGTTCACCGTTCCGATAGCGCAACTCAGCGGCAAACTGAACGTTGAGCGGGTTCTTCGACCCGATTCTTGGCGACCAGTTCTTCGGCAAGCCGTAGGCGAACGCCGTCCAGACGGTGAAGCCGGTCTCCGTCAAATCCGAGAGTTCCCCCGATTCGCTGTTCCAGGTGGGAGCGATGGCGGCTGTCCAGATGCCACCACGCCATTTGTTCTTATAAAACTCCTCCACCGCTGCTGCCCACGGGTTTGGATCGGACACACTTTCCGGTAGTGGCCCGCTGTCCAAATCATCCGAAAATGGTCGAGATCCCGCCCTAGCTGCCTTGTCCAAGTCGGAATTACGGTACGGGTCATGGTCGGCGCTTTCCCAGAGTACTTCCTTAAATCCAATTGCCAGTTGGACGGCGTCGCTTTTCTCGACCGCTTTCGCTGTAGCGACCGACACACTGAAATTGTACGCCCAACGCGCAAACGGATTAGTTCGATACTCTCCAATACTGGTTCCGATCCAAAACCAACGAAACGGGGCCGTCTCGATGGCGAGTCCGTTCTGCAAAACTCCATTTCGATCGACCCCATTGATAAGGTCGCCTGCGAAATCGCGAGGTGTGCTCGGTGAGCTCACGTTTTCCGGAGACAGACCGAGCGCGTCAAACGCTGGGACCGCGCCAGGTGCACGATCAAAGTTGATAGTGCTCAACGCGTCTTGGGGCACCGGAAGCGGAGCCGGTGCTGGGGATGCCACCTGCGCACTCGCCAGGTGCTGAGCCGCAACGGAGCAGAGAATTACAGCAAACAGCGCGCTGTTTTTGATACTCATACGAAGATGCAGGTAAAACGGAACATCTTCACCGTCCCTTGGATGCCGTTCAATGCTCCGGGGCCACAGGTGGAAACGAGGCTATCATTCACGCGCAATTCGCAGCGCAGTTGCCACGGCCCGCTCACGGCAAACTTGACCTCGCCGACGCAGATCATTTTATAGCCGCGGAGGGCATTCGTGCTGCGGCCTAAGTCGTGCGGCACCGGGATGTCGTAGAAGTTTTGTGGAACCACATGGATAACGTTGTTATCTGGGTCCCTCAGATTGATTCGGTACTCCACGCGCTCCGGACGGGTCTCTTCAAGTTGGACGAAGACGTGATGGGCCGAATCCGGAAGCGGTATTGTGCATGTTAAGTCGATGTTGTCTGGCATAAGAGGCCTTTCCAGAAAACATCTACGGAACCGCCGGGACGAAGTTCCCAAATCTTATCGTCTACCCAACGCCCGCGGCGAACGCAATTGACGTTGCCAAGAGCGGCGGCGAACTTGTGCCCCATGATCGCGGAGGCCCAGGTAGCCATTGAATTCGATACGATCGACGATGTCGTGAAAGACATCGCCGCCGGCAAGCTCGTGATTGTGACGGACGATGCGGATCGAGAGAACGAGGGAGACCTGGTAATGGCGGCGGAGAAGGCAACGCCGAAGGCGATCAATTTCATGGCGATGCATGGGCGCGGGTTGATTTGCGTGCCGATCTCGAATGAGCGGGCGGAGCAACTGGGGTTGCAACGGATGGTGGCGCAGAACCGGGAAATGTATCGGACGGATTTTACTGTTTCGGTGGACGCCGCGCGCGGAGTGACAACGGGCATCAGTGCGCACGATCGCGCGGCGACGATCCAGACAATCGCGGATCCGAAATCTGCTCCCGGCGATCTGGTGCAGCCGGGCCACATCTTTCCGTTACGGGCCAAGGACGGCGGTGTGCTCCGCCGCGCCGGACATACGGAAGCCGCCGTGGACCTCGCGCGTATGGCGGGGCTCGAGCCGGCCGGCGTTCTCTGCGAAATCTTGCACGACGACGGGACCATGGCGCGGCTGCCGGAGCTGATGGAATTCCGCAAGAAACACGGGCTGCGCATCTGCACGATCCAGAGCTTGATCGCGCACCGCCGGCTCAAGGAGAAACTGGTCGAAGCGGAGCAGATCGTGAAATTGCCGACCGATTACGGCGACTTCGATTTACACCTTTATCGGTCCACCCTGGATGGCGCGCATCACCTTGCGCTGGTCAAAGGCAAGATTTCAAAAACCCGGCCGACCCTGGTGCGCGTCCACAGCGAATGTTTGACCGGCGACGTCTTCTGCTCACGGCGCTGCGATTGCGGGAACCAACTGCACGCGGCGCTCCGGCAAATCGCCGAGGAAGGAAATGGCGTCCTTCTTTATATGCGGCAGGAAGGACGCGGAATTGGCCTGGCCGCGAAAATCCACGCCTACAAATTGCAGGAGGAAGGGCTCGATACCGTGGAAGCGAATGCCCGGCTCGGCTTTGCCACCGATCTGCGCGATTACGGCCTGGGCGCACAAATCCTCTTCGATCTCGGCGTGCGCAAGTTTCGGTTCCTCACGAACAATCCGAAAAAAGTCGTCGGTCTCGAGGGCTACGGGATCCAGATGGTCGAGCAGGTTCCGATTCGGAGCGAAGCCAATCCGCACAACGCGAAGTATCTCGAGACGAAGAGGACAAAGATGGGGCACCTGCTTTGAAAATCATCGTGGGGCGAGACTCGGTCGAGCCGCTGGTCTGAGACGCGCCCGGCTCGACAGAGTCTCGCCCTACCGGCAGATTGCGAAATGTCCACGCTTGCCCCAACCCGACCCGGCGCCAACACAGGGGAGCGCCACTTCTCGATTGTCGCGAGCTTGTTTAACGGGCGATACGTCCAAGGCCTGATCGATCACGCCACGGAGGAATTGAAATCGCTCGCACCCGCCTCGGTCATTTTGCTGCATCAAGTGCCCGGCGCATTTGAAATTCCAGTGGTCGTTCGAGAGATCGCGTTGCAGAAAAAGGCGGATGCGATTCTGGCCCTCGGGGTCATCCTGCAAGGGAAAACCAGCCACGCCCAGAATCTGGCCCGCTCAGTAACCGACGCCCTGCAACAGGTCGCGATCGAGCAGGGCATTCCCGTGATTAATGCGGTTTTGAGTTTGGAGACCGAAGAGCAGGCGCATGAGCGTTGTCTTGGATCGAAAATCAACCGCGGCACGGAAGCGGCGCGAGCAGCGATCGAGATCGCGAACGTCATGCGAGACCTGCGCGCCAACTGATTTTATGGGAAAACGTCGAGTCGCCCGGCAGGCGGCGGTTCAATTTCACTTTTGGCGCGATTTGCACGGCGATGGCGCCCCGGAACGCATGGACGAATTCTGGGAGTTTTGCCCCGCGACGCCGCGGGTGCGCGAGTTCGCGCAGCCACTGATCGACGGCATGATCGCGCACCTGCCGGAGATCGACGATCGGATCCGCAAGTACTGCGACAACTACGAATTTCATCGGATATCGGCGGTGGATCGCAACGTTCTCCGGCTCGCCATCTACGAAATGCTTTTTCGCGATGACATACCGCCGGTCGTTTCGATCAACGAAGCGATTGAGTTGGCGAAAACTTTTGGCGGCCCGGATTCCGGCCGCTTCGTTAACGGCATTCTCGATCGGGTAAAAGATGACCTGACCCGGCCACTGCGCGAGGCGACACCTCAGAAACCGTCGGAAAGCTAGACAGGATTAACAGGATTTAAGGGATTACAAAGAAGCTGGGCCGCCGTCGCTATCTCTTCCCCCATCCTGTTAATCCTGTAAATCCTGTCTGATTCCCAAACCGAATGAATTTCCTCAAATCTCTCGTTCAGAAATTTACCGGGAAACCGGTCGATTGGGATGAACTCGAGGAGTCGCTCATCCGCGCCGACCTCGGCGTGCCGATGACGCTGAGGATCATGAAATCCCTGCAGGAGCGCGCAGAGCGAACAACCATCACCGCAGCCGATATAGCCGAAGTGGCGCGGGAAGAAATCGGGCGAATCCTGCCGATTGCGCCGCTGCCGATCACGCCGCTGCCGGCAAAACCCAAAGTCCTCCTGATCGTCGGTGTGAATGGCACGGGCAAGACCACCTCCACCGCCAAGCTCGCGCATTTCTTCAAACGGAACCGGCACAGCGTGCTCCTGGCAGCCGCCGATACCTTTCGGGCCGCCGCGATCGAGCAGCTCGGCATTTGGGCGGAACGGCTCGGCGTTGAAATGATCCGGGGCCAATACAATGCCGACCCGGCGGCGCTCTGTTACGAAGCCTACGAAGCCGCCGACCGAAGGAATATCGAGTTTCTGATTTGCGATACCGCGGGCCGGTTGCACACGAAAAGCAATTTGATGGCGGAACTCGGCAAAGTGAAACGCAGCATCGCGAAACACGATCCGAAAGCTCCGCATGAGACGCTGCTGGTGGTGGACGCGACGACCGGCAGCAACGCGCTCGCGCAGGCGCGCGAGTTTCATCAGTCGGTCGGGTTGACCGGACTGATCGTGACAAAGCTCGACGGCAGTGGCAAAGGCGGCATCGTTATTGCCATCCAGGATGAGTTGGGAATCCCGACACGATTTGTTGGGACCGGCGAAAAACTGGAGGACCTCGAGCTGTTCGATGGCCCGGCCTTCATCGAGCAGATGGTTGATTAACTGCGCCCAGAAGCACTCACAAAAACCTTGCACCACTCAATGCCTGTCTGCTAGGAGTCGCAATCACACATTCTGCGCAGTGTTCCGAGCCGTCGAGGGCGATGACTTGCGGCATTGTAGCGTTTTATGGCTGACCCCCTGCGCATCCGAATCCGATCTGACTGGGATGCCGCCTTAGCTTATGACTCGCTCGACGAAAAACCTGACAGCCGCGCAGTCTTTGTCGGACGTGATACGTTGATCGCGCCGTTGGTCGCCGAGATTTGCGAACCGAACAAACGCGGAACGTATCTGATCAGTGGTTATCGCGGTACAGGCAAGACAACCCTCTTGATCGAAGCGCTCTCGCGTGCGCAAGAACAACTAACCGCGCGCAAGCATATCCTATTTCCGGTGGTTCTTAATGTATCCGAGGTGTCGGCCTCGCTTGGGGGCGAGCCAGGCACGGGGATGCAACTCAACATCGATCCACGTCGGCTGCTGATAGCGTTGCTGCGCACCATCGATCATCGGATCGGCAGACTTGTGGTTGAAGATTCATCGCTTCGTCAGCTCGCTGAAAGGGCGCACTACGCATACGAGAAGGCCACTGCCGCAAGATTTGCGCAAACAGCGACAAACGCTCAGGAAACTGCGCGCATCCGGTCGCGGGAGTTTGTTGTGGCGTTGGAAGACAAGAGCGTATTGAAAGCCTTGGCCCTTTTATCGGGCGTTGCGGCCGTTTCATTCGAAGCGGCAGCGTTGGCCGGACCCGTTTTGGGTTGGCTTCACGCAGCCGCTATCTCGCTCGGCGCGATATTTGCAATCAGTTTGACTGCATCGTTCAAGCGAAGCAGTAGCGAAAGGCTGACGGCGGCCAACCAAACAGCCTTTGAGCACGACAACTCGTTACATGAGCTCGAGACGGATCTGAAAGACATTCTCGTAGCCCTGAAACAACACAAGCTGCGCACCGTGGTTGTCATGGAAGAACTGGATAAAATTGACGATCCAAAAGGGGATCAACTCGCTGCCGTAATTCGTTATTTCAAGAACCTTTTTACCCAAGCCCCCGCGCTGTTCTTCTTTGTTACCGATAAGAGCTATTTCGATATTATCGCTAGCGCGATCAAACGCGCGCGGCGCGGCCGTTCCTACGCAGTTGAGCATACCTTCTTTACCCACAGGGTGTTTGTCGGGCGTCCATCTACGGAGGAGAGTCTCCAATACATCACGGCAATTATTAGCGACGAGGAAGATCGCGCGGCGATCACGGGTGTCGCCGAAACGTTGGGCAAGCCCGGACGAATCGAACAGGCTGGCCCGCTCGGCCGTTTCGTTCGTCTCGTGCTGTTCAATGCGGCTAATCACTTGTTTGACTTAAAGAATGAACTGCGACGTTTCGCACGAAACGAACGCGACCCGGTCGGGGACAAGAACACGTCTGCAAGCCATTTCCTGATCGACGACCAGACGCTGCCGCCCGAAGAGGCCGCGTTAGCGGTATTCCAGGATCTTATTGTCGAGAAAGCTCGCTCATTCGAAATCAAAGGCGGCCGCACCTATGCCAATGAAACTCTCGCTGACAGCTTGTACGCGGTTTTCAACGAATTAGGTTCCAACCGCCCGCAAAACATTGACTCTTTCATGCCCGTAAGCAATGCGGATTCGGTCGACGGCCTGTTGCTTGACGAACAACTGGACCTTAATGAGGCCGCGCGCGTCCGTGACGCGGTGCTCTCACTCGTCGGCGATCTGGAACGCGGTCGAGCATTCCAACCTCGCGACGCGAGTCTAAACACGTTCACTTGGCGTGATGACGCAGCCCGTGCGTTTCGTTACGTTCGCCAACTCGAGAAACATGAAGAAGGTTTGATCGCGGAACTCCAGCGGCATACTACCCTGGCATTGGGCTTGACTGCTGGAATGCAACCGGAGACACCTCACTCGCTCGCGGCGACTCTGGAGAAACGCGTAGGTGAAGTACGCGACGCGCAGGAACCAATGACCGCGGATGCCGCCGCGGCGGAACAACGGAGCGTGGCAGACCGATATTCGACTGCGCTTACAGACGCGTTCAATTCTCGGCTTGTCGAGTTAGGCCAATATGGCTTCGTTTTTCAACCCATTGCGCACGGCCTAGGTGGGTCGCTTCACCTCGTCAGGCCGAATTCAGGCGATCCGCGACTGAGCGCAAGCGGGCCGAGAGGTGGCGTCCTGCTTGCCTTGGGTGAATTTGAAACGCTGCTTGACGATGTCTGGTCATTCGTTCGACCACCCGCGGCGCAGAGTATTGCGCCCTTAAATCGTGTTGCGTTGGTTCATGTTATCCATGCGACCGGCAACACCTCCACACAGATCGAGAATCGACGACAGCAATGGGAGCAATCGTGGATACAGCGTGGTGAGGGAACAGGCGACTTCCTCCACGCAGTGGACGTCGTGGCGCTCGTCGGTCGAAGTCACGACTCAACCCTCAATGAAGTGCAGCGAACCGCAGCGGCGCTCGCGGGCTTCGGCGCTTGGGCGCAGATCGAGCAGCGGCCGTACGAGTCAATTCCTGGCGAAATGCCCGATTTGAGCGCATTGCTCGCAACGTGGCAGAAAAGCGACAAGCCGATTTTCCACATGGCCTTGCCAATTCCAACGGGCTTCCGGCTCCTGGTTGAACGAGACGTACTCGAAACGGATGGCACGGCTGTAGTAAGTCTCGCCGGGTACGCCAAGGTAGAATCGGTATTCGCCTCCGTCGCTCTGAATTGCATGTTGTTGGGATTCCAGCAAGTAACTGGGGCAGCTGATCAGCGGTGGACTCCGCTCGGCCGATGGCTACTGACCACGCGTCGCGTCATTCTTTACGTTGACTTGCAGGCAATGGCAGAATGGTCGATTGAAGACGTTGTCGAGGCAATGAATGTGGGGGCTCAAGTAATAATCGCAATGGATGGTCCATTGCCGCCTGAACTCAAGGCTTTCGCTTTCCTTGCATCTGTCCCATTAAAGCCGTAGGTGACACGAAATTTTTTGTTATTGAGCGTGGAATTTCGCCCTTGTCGGACTTGGTGAGAGACTGGAACATCTCGAATTTTTTCGACCGGCCGCCGTTGCCGGTATTGCAGGCTGGCAGCCTGCGCTCCTCAGAAGAAAGAATTCGACCGTAGAATTCTGCCGGGCATTACGGCAAGCTGTCGGCATGTTCGGTTTCGTCGCGCGCCGCGTCTTGCAAATGGTCCCGGTGCTGTTGGTCATCGCGACGATCACTTTTTTCATGATCCGACTCGCGCCCGGCGGACCGTTCGACGCGGAGAAAAATGTCTCGCCCGAGATCAGAAAGAATCTCGAAGCCTATTACGGCATGAACAAACCCGTGTATCAGCAGTACTTCGATTATCTCGGCCGCTTGCTGCAGGGCGATCTCGGCCCGTCCTTCAAGTACTCGAACTGGACCGTGAATGAACTAATCGGCCAATCTTTCCCGATCTCCGCCGAGCTCGCCTTCTGGTCCCTGCTCGTCGCGCTGTCGATCGGCCTGCCTGCCGGCATCATCGCGTCGCTCCGACCGAACACGGTGAGTGACTACATCCCCTCCTCTCTTGCTTTGGCCGGCATTTCGGTTCCAAACTTTGTTCTTGGACCTCTCCTCGTCCTCGTTTTCGCACTGAAACTCGGAACAACGCCAGTCTCCGGCTGGGACGGCTGGCTCGACCGCGTTTTGCCTTCGATCACCCTGGGAGCGCTCTATGCCGCCTACATCGCGCGGCTGACTCGCGGCGGAATGCTGGAAATTCTGTCGCAGGATTTCATTCGGACCGCTCGCGCCAAAGGCGCGTCACCGCTCCGCGTGATTCTAAAACACGGAATGCGCGGCGGACTCCTCCCGGTCGTGAGCTATCTCGGTCCGGCCGCGGCAGGTCTAATGACGGGCTCTTTCGCAGTGGAGACGATTTTCCAGATTCCGGGGCTGGGCCGTTATTTCGTCAACGCCGCGTTCAATCGCGACTACACCATGCTCCTTGGCGCGGTCCTCTTCTACGGCGCGCTTATCCTGGTTTTCAATTTGATTGTCGACATCGTGCTCATCTGGATGAATCCCAAACTGAAATTCGAATGAACACGATCGCGGAGCCACTCGGCCATGATCCGGCCGGTCTGCCGTCCTCGTCGGAAATTGAGCGCGGCGCCTCTCTCTGGCGCGATGCCTGGCACCGCCTGGCGAAAAACAAAATGGCTGTCGTGAGTGCGGTCATCCTGAGTCTCGTCATTCTCGGATCGTTCCTCGGCCCGTCCGTCTTGAAATATTCTTACGAGACCCAGGACCTTCGGCTCGGCGCCGCCGGCCCAAGCGCCGGCCACTGGCTCGGGACCGACACGCTCGGCCGCGATCTCCTGGTGCGAATTCTTTATGGAGGCCAGGTCTCCATCGCGGTCGGCCTGTGTGCCACTGCCGTAGCGCTCACGATCGGAGTTCTCTACGGCACCGTCTCCGGTTTTCTGGGCGGCAAAGTGGACGCGCTGATGATGCGCATCGTTGACATCATCTTTGCGCTGCCCTTCACGGTTTTCGTCATCCTGCTCATGGTCTTCTTCGGCCGGAAGTTCGTGCTGCTATTTGCGGCGATCGGCGCGGTGCAATGGCTGACCATGGCGCGAATTGTTCGCGGCCAAGTCATGTCGCTTCGGCGGCAAGAGTTCATCGAGGCGGCGGAAGCGCTCGGGCTCTCGAAACTGCGGATCATTTTTCGTCACATGATCCCGAACGCGCTCGGGCCGATCATTGTTTATGCCACGCTCACGGTGCCAAGCGTGATGTTACTCGAGGCGTTCCTCAGCTTTCTGGGCCTGGGCGTGCAGCCGCCGATGAGTTCCTGGGGCGTCCTGATCAAGGAAGGCGCCGACAGCATGGAGGAATTTCCGTGGCTGCTTATTTATCCGGGCCTCGCACTCGCCGTCACACTTTTTTCACTCAACTTTCTGGGAGACGGACTTCGCGATGCGCTCGATCCGCGTGCGGCGAAAGATTGAAGAGGTGAACGGTGCGCGCTGATTTTCCGGGTAGCGCACGCGTCTCGCGTGTTGGTTTCGGCGTCTCGCCGAAACGGTCTTTCACGCCCCGATCGCACTCAGGAAAAGTCCGCGATGGCGAGACGCCATCGCCAACACGCGAGACGCGTGCGCTACCCGGAATTCCATGAACTCACTCCTGCAAGTGGACGACCTGCGGACCTGCTTCCACACCCGCCAGGGAATTGTCCGCGCAGTGGACGGGATCTCTTTCACCCTCAAGAGCGGAGAGACGCTCGGCATTGTAGGCGAGTCCGGCTCGGGGAAATCGGTCGCCTGTTATTCGTTGTTACGGCTTATTCCCCAGCCGCCCGGGCGGATCGAAAGCGGACGCGCCCTCTTCGGCGGTATCGATCTCCTTTCCTGCCCGGACGAAGAATTGCGCCAGATCCGCGGTAACCGCATTTCGATGGTCTTCCAGGATCCGATGACTTCGCTCAATCCCTACATGCGAATCGGCGATCAAGTGATCGAGCCGCTTCGGATTCACGACAAATTAGCGCGCCCTGAAGCTTTCGAGCGCGGAGCGGCCGCGCTGCGCGAAGTCGGGATTCAGGATCCCCGGAAAGGAATGCGCGCTTACCCGCACGAGTTTTCGGGCGGCATGCGCCAGCGCGTCATGATCGCGACCGCGTTAATCACCCACCCTGAAATATTGATCGCCGACGAACCGACGACCGCACTCGATGTCACCGTCCAGGCCCAAATCCTCGAGCTGATCCGCAAGATGCAACGAGAGCGTGGGACGGCGGTCATCCTGATTACCCACGATATTGGGCTGGTCTCGAGTTTCTGCGATCGCGTGCTCGTGATGTATGCCGGCCGCATCGTAGAGGAAGCATCCACCGGGCAGCTCTTCTACCAGCCGAAACATCCGTACAATCAAGCGTTGCAACGCGCGATCCCGGCCTTGAACGAAAGGGGCACGGAGCTGTCTACCATTGCAGGTTCGCCGCCCGATGTTTCAAAGCCAATCGAAGGTTGTCCTTTCGCGCCCCGCTGCGGATACGCGTTGGAGAAATGCCGAAGCTCGGAGATTGTCCTGAAAGAAGTGTCCCAAAATCATCACTCAGCCTGCCTGCGCGTTCAGCTCGGAGAGATCGATCTCGCTCCCGCGCAGGCCATCCCCGCCAGTATCGCGGATAATTCAACATGAATGCTTCCCATCCGACAGAACGTGCGAAACGATCCAGCCTCGCGCTGATTTTGCTGAGCGTGGCCGTGGCCGCGATCGGATTTGTTTTTTTCACTCACGGCCAGGACCAAAAAACATCTTCCGCTAAACCCGGCGCCACGCCGTCGGCCGAGGCCGAGCTGCGGGCGCGCCTGACGCCTATGCAGTACCACGTCACGCGCGAAAACGGAACCGAGCCGCCGTTTCGGAATGAATATCATGACAATCATCGCGTCGGCATCTACGTCGATGTGATCAGCGGCGAACCACTTTTTAGCTCGCTCGACAAGTTTGACAGCGGGACCGGCTGGCCAAGTTTCACCAAACCAATTGAGCCGGACCGGGTCGTGGAAAGGGCCGATCCCGCCTCCGGCGGGCACACGGAAGTGCGATCGAAGTCGAGCGACGCGCATCTCGGCCACGTTTTTGCTGACGGTCCCAAGCCAACCGGTTTGCGTTACTGCATGAATTCGGCGGCGCTCCGTTTCGTGCCGGCCGACAAATTGAAGGAAGAAGGGCTGGCCCGGTATCTTCCTCTTTTCGAGGCGAAAAAATAGTTCGCCGAAGAAGCGACGACGCCATGCCCGTTTCGTTTCTCGAAGTCGAAAATGTCCAAACCCATTTCCCGGTTGAGAGCGGATTCGTTTTCAAGCGCCGCGTCGGAACCGTCAAAGCGGTGGACGGGGTCACTTTTTCGCTAAGAAAAGGTGAAGTGCTCGGCTTGGTGGGCGAATCGGGCTGCGGAAAATCGACCCTCGGTCGCACGATCTTGCAGTTGATTCCCGCCACCGCCGGCAGCGTCGTGCTCGAAGGCAGGAATCTAAACCGCTTGAAAGGCGGGGAGCTGCGTCATGCGCGGGCGGACTTCCAGATGATTTTCCAGGATCCCTACGCGTCGCTCAATCCGCGCATGACTGTTTTCGATACGCTGGCGGAAGCGATTCTCGCGCACCGGAAACTGCCGCGGCGCGAGCTTCGGCCGCGCGTGGCCGCGCTCATGAGCCAGGTGGGTCTCTTGCCGCGCGCGATGAAAAAATATCCGCACGAATTTTCCGGTGGGCAGCGGCAGCGCATTGCGATCGCGCGCGCGCTGGCGGTGGAGCCCAAGTTAATCATCGCCGATGAGCCGGTCTCCGCGCTCGATGTCTCGATTCAGGCGCAGATTATCAATCTCATCGCCAGGATCCGCCGCGAGATGGAGCTGACTTTGATTTTCATTTCGCACGATCTCTCTGTCGTCAAACACATCTCGGACCGGATTGCCGTCATGTATCTTGGGAAGATCGTCGAACTCGGATCGCCCGACCAGGTGCTAGGCCGGCCGCTCCATCCGTACACAAAGGCCCTGGTGAGCGCGGTTCCGATTCCCGATCCGAAACGGGAGGGCCTTCGCCGACGAATCGTCCTGCCGGGCGACCCTCCATCGCCGATGAATCCGCCGGTCGGCTGTCCGTTTCATCCGCGGTGCCCCTACATGATCGAAGCGTGCAAAGCGCAGGTGCCGCCGCTGGTCGATTGGGGGGAAAGCCATTTCGCCGCCTGCATTCGGGTGCCGGAAATCAGTTAACGCCTGTTGCGTCGCGCGGAAGCGCTGTGTGTGCGCCTGTCATCCCGAGCCGCGCAGACGGCGAGGGACCTCCCAGTCGCAGGAAAACGCACACAAAAGCGTTTCCGCGACCCACGAAGGGAGCGCCTACGAACATGCCACCTGCTTGTTTGAATGATTTGCGAGCGACTGTGGGGTCCCTCGCCGTCTGCGCGGCTCGGGATGACAAGTTCTCAGCCCGCCGAGATTCCCGTTGTTTATCCTGCAACCGCGCTAACAAGTTTATCAAACCGTGGATCACCGCGCAGCGGTTGCCATTCAGGTTCAACGCGCAGGGTGCTGGCCGTCGGGCCATTCGGAATTTTCATCAAATCCGAGAGTAATTCGAGCGCGAGATCAGTCTCGCCGACCTGCGCGTAGATCGCCGCCAGTTTCGTCGCCACCAGCGGTCCGTCGTAGGCATCCTTCGAAATGGGGAGGAGTTCCACCGCTCGCCGTCCTGCGCGGATCGCCTCGTCTCTTCGCCCGCGCGCGGCATGCAGGGATCCCATCAGGGCCGTCGCCTTGGGATCGTCGGGCCATTGAGCGAGATCGGCTTCGACCATTCGTTGCGCGACAGCAAACGCGCGCTCAGCCGCGTCCGTCTCCCCTCTCCCACGCGCGATCAGGCCTTCGTACCAGGCCCTCGGGAGCGTATAGCCGTCAAAGTTCGCCGCGGGTCCTCCCACGCCGGAATCATTGTATTTCTCGGAGCGCGAAGCTCCCAGCAGACGCGCGCCTTCGGCATAATCACCGTCCATCAGGGAAACGCGAAGCGCGACGGTCGTGACCGCGCCTCCCGGATCGAAGTCCCGGGGAACAGAGCGCAACGCAGCGCGCAACGGCGCCGTTTCGCCTTTTGTTTTTAGATCGATCGCCGCTTGGGCGAGCGCAAACAAATGCGCCTCCGGATTTACCGCGAGACCCTCCGCGAACGTGCGTTGTGCGTCTTCATAACGACCGACACAGGCATAGGTTTCGGCCAGGTTCCAAAGGACCGAGCTGTTGCGCGGGTCCAATTCTCTCGCCTTTTCAAAGTTGGGGACCGCCTCATCCCAGCGGCCCTGGCGGCGGTCGATGGCGCCGTCCGCATCCCACACCTCGGCATCGTTGGGCGTGGCCTGTCGGGCGATGGCCAGCTCCGTGCGGGCCAGCTCGTAATCGCGGTATCCGAAATAGTAATAGTAAGCGAGCGCCAGCCGCGCATCGCCCAGATCCGGCTGGAGCCGCAACGCATTGTCCCCCGCGATTTTCGCCTGCGTCAGGCGCGCGCGGCTCCGATCGTACCCAAACCAGTACATCTCGCCGTGGACGCGGGAAGCCAGACAATGAGCGAGCGCGAATTGCGGGTCGAGCTCGAGAGCCTCCCCCAGCAGGCGCAGAGCGCACTCGCCGTTTTCCCGCGGATCGCCCGATCCGCTCCAGCGGAACAGATCCCGCGCGCGCAGGAAAAGCTCATAGGCAGCGAGGTCGGCCGTCGGATGCATTTGCAGGCTCTCCTTCTCACGGGGCGAGAGGTTGGCACGCAGCGCGAATGTGATCCGCCGGGCCAATTCGCTTTGGAACGCGAACAGATCGGTGATCTCGCGATCGTAGGTATCGTTCCAGATGTGCAGATCGGTCCGGGCGTCGATCAATTGAGCGTTGATCCGCACCCGGTCACCGGCCCGTCGCACCGTGCCTTCCAGGATGTAGGCAACACCAAGTTCCAGGCCTATCTCCCGCAAATTGCGCGTCCCTGCCCGGTATTGCCGGACCGAAGTGCGGCTGGTCACTTTGAGGTCGGCGACCTTTGCGAGGCTGGAGAGAATATCGTCCTGGATGCCGTCCGCGAAGTGCACGTTCTGCATGTCATCGCTAAAATTTTCGAAGGGCAGCACGGCAATGCTCTTCTCCGGCGGCCCAACCGGTGACGCCCGGGTCGATCTAGCACTGCTGGCGGCCTTTTGCTCGAATGCTTCGTCGAGATCGTCTGTGCGTTTGATTCCTTCGGGCGTCAGGTCGAACGCCCAGGCGAGAAGCAGTGCGACCGGAAAACCCAGCGCGAGCAGTAGAATGACGAGCCGCACCGCCCACATGGGAATTTCGAAGAACGGAAAGACCTGCGTCGCGATCTGGATGAGCAGCCAGCTCAGGACCGCGTAGGCTATCGCTACGCGGTAAACCTTCCGCCGCTTGAGCTCGACGAAAAACTCTTTCGCGTTCACAGAATGCTTATGATGCCGCTTCCTCTTACGGGCAAGTCAACGTCCCTCTGCGACGGTGAGTTCAGACTTGTCATCCCGAGCCGCGCAGACCGGGTTCGCGACCATGGGAGGAGCGCCGACCTCGCAGTCGCATATCGAGCACACGAACTCGCGTTTGCGATCCACGAAGATCGGCGTGGCGAATATCGTTGCCGGCCGTTCGTGTGAACCAAGACCGCTTGTGAGGTCCCTCGCCGTCTGCGCGGCTCGGGACGACGCCTGTGAACCGCGATTGCAATAACTTTCCCCTCACGTTCCCGAATCGTGCTGGTTGCCCCCGCGCTCGAAGCGTGAAATAGGAAATGCGATTCGATGCACCCAAGCGCAAAGCCCTCCGCCCAGCAACGTGAGGAACGTTCCGCCCTCATCGCCGGGTTCGCCGCTTTCGCCACCTGGGGACTCATCCCCGTCTATTGGAAACTCCTGCAGACCATCCCCGCGACTGAGATCCTGGCCCACCGCTGCGTCTGGACCACCGTTTTTCTGGTCCTCTTGTTGACCTGGCAGGGCCGTTGGCCGGAACTCCGCGAAGCGGCACGCTCTCGACGCACTCTGCTCTACTGCCTCGCCAGCGGCCTCGCGCTTTCGATCAATTGGCTCTTTTTCATTTGGGCCGTCAACGTCGGCCGTGTGGTCGAAACCAGCCTGGGATACTTCATGACGCCGCTGGTCAATGTTCTCTTTGGCGCGATTTTCTTGCGTGAACGGCTGTCACGCTGGCAGCTCGTTTCCGTCCTGCTCGCGCTGATCGGCGTCCTCAATCTCACTCTCGGCTACGGTGAATTTCCCTGGGTCGCAATGGTTCTTTGCGTTTCGTTCGGAATCTACGGGCTGCTGCGCAAGAAATCAGGGACGCGCGCCATCCCCGGTCTCTTCCTGGAAACGACGCTCCTCACTCCGATTGCTCTCGTGTTCTTACTCAGCCTGTCACGCGGGGGCTCGTTGATTTTCGGGCCGGCGCATTGGTCGCTTGCCCTGATTCTGATCAGCACCGGTGTTGTGACCGGCCTGCCCCTCGTCTGGTTCGGACATGCCGCGCGGCACCTGCGCATGACGACCGTCGGCTTCCTCCAATACCTCGCTCCGAGCGGAAGTTTTCTCCTCGGTGTTTTTCTCTATCACGAACCCTTCACCCGCAATCACCTGATCACCTTCAGTCTGATCTGGGCCGCGCTCGCCATCTTTACCACGGAGGCGGTGCATCGATGGCATTCTGGCCGTGACCGCACGGCCGGCGCGGTTCCGCTCGCAGATCCCGCCGCGTGATCCAGTTGGTAGGGCGAGACTCTGTCGAGCCGAGGAAGAAAGCACCGGACGGCTCCGCAGAGCGTCGCCCTACCATTTTGTTGAGAGGTCGGTTAACGTAACAGGCGATGACCGAAGACGATTTCCAATACGCGATCGAAAACACCCGCGTGATCGTTGCCCCGGAGCGCCAGATCGCCAGCTTCGGCAGCACCAGCTTTCGCTTTTATCTGATCTCGGAGTTGATGGATCAGGTCAACGAAGTGCGCGTGCGCGATGGAAGGATTCACGCCGAGCGGCCCCAGATCCTGACGCCCGAACACTACTGCCGACTCTTGCTGGATGGTTTCGGAGAGAAGGCCCAGAAATACGTCGACCAACTGCGCGAGCACACGCGCGACGTGGCGGTGCTCCGCTATGGATTTCAATTTCGGAAAACCGACGTCACCGAGAACACCGTGCGCGATTCGATGGACGCCGTTATCGCGCGGACCAAGCTCAAGGTCGAGCATTCGGAAGAACCGCTCAGCGCCGTGATTCAAGGCGTGGATGATGCCTGGGAAGTGTGCCTGCTCAAATTCACCATCGACCTCATCGAACGCTCCACCGGCGGAAACATGGGTGATTTCCGAAAGCGTGGTTTGATCTAACCTCCTCGCGCACGCAAGCCGTCACGGTGGGCTTGTTGCAAAAATGTGTTTGGTGGCCGAAACGTGAGGCGTCACAATTCCCTAGCCTTCCTAACAAGTGACCACGGCTGAACAAATCTACCAGGACGCCTTAGCTTTACCGGCAGAAACGCGGGTTGAACTCACGGAGCGTCTGGTCGCGAGCCTGGCGGACGATGTCCCTCCAGAAATTCAACACGCACACATCGAGGAAGTCCGCCGGCGGATCGCGGAGGTTGAGTCTGGCGAAGTTGAACTGATTCCGGGCGACGAAGCCTTGGAGCGTGTGCGCAAAGTTCCGCGATAAAAGAAGCGCCCACAATAGCCCAGCGCTTTAACGCTGGGTTCAAGGAGTAAGAATTGGCCAGTCCCGTCAGGGACGGAAGAAGGTTTCTTTCGTCCCTGACGGGACTTGTTCAATCGGGCACGATCATCCCAGCGTTGAAACGCTGGGCTATTGTCCCAGCTCACAATTTCTGATAGCGCCGGATGAGCTTGAAAAAGCGGATGGTGTCGCGCACGGGGTGGATGCTGCTCACCTCGTCGGAGTAAACGGTGGTGATCGGGACTGACTCGACCCGGCAGCCTTTGCGGCTGGCCAGGATGAGCATTTCGGTTTCGTAGTCGAAGCGCTCGGCGCCGCCAAGCAAATCTGGAATGAGGCTGCGATGCACCATCCGAAAGCCGCATTGGGTGTCGGGAATTGGCTGGCGACAGAGGCCGCTGATTTTGTTGCTCATGTAGCGGTTGACCGCACGTCTCAGCAGAGGCATCTCGCGCACATCTCTCATCCGGGTGCCGATCAAAAGCTCGGCCCGCGTGGCGGAACCGGCTGTAAGAAAACGCTCGATCTCTTCGGGCCGGTGCTGGCCATCGCCGTCGAGAATGACGGCGTAGGTGAAGTTGCGATCGAGCCAGTGACGCAGGCCCGTCTTGATCGCTTCGCCTTTGCCCAGGTTCCGCGGATGGACAATGACTTCCGCTCCCGCATTTCGCGCGGTGACCGCGGTCGCATCGGCCGAGCCGTCATCGATCACCAGGACATGATCGAGTTGCTCGAGTGTGCGCCGGACCACATCGGCGATGTGTTTTTCTTCGAGATAAGCGGGAATGACCGCCGCAACCGTCTTCCGGTCGATTATCTCGTCCGGGGGCACCGCCATTTTAGCGGACCACCGGGTGAAAATCGGCCGCGTGATACGAGCTGCGCACGAGCGGACCGGAGGCCACGTGCTCGAAGCCTTTCGCGCGGGCGATTTCGCCGTAGGCCTCGAAGCGCTCGGGCGAGACAAACTCGATGACCGGCAGATGCCGCGGAGTTGGCCGGAGATATTGACCCAGCGTTAGCACCTGGCACCCGATCTCGCGCAGGTCGTCCATCGTTTGGAAAAGCTCCGTCTCCTTTTCGCCGAGCCCGAGCATCACGCCGCTTTTGGTGACGACTTTCGGGGAAAGCTCTTTCGCCTGGCGCAGGACATTGAGCGAGGTCCGATATTTCGCGCGCGAACGAACCGCCGGCGTCAATCGTTCCACCGTCTCCATGTTGTGATTGAAGATGTCGGGCGCGGCCTCGAGGACGATTTGGATGCACCATTCCTGGGCGTGGAAATCGGGGACCAGGACCTCGATGATCACCGCGGGATCCATCGCGCGAATCGCTTCGATCGTGCGAGCAAAATGATTCGCGCCGCCATCCTTCAGGTCGTCCCGGGCGACAGCGGTAACGACCACGTGCTTCAAACCCATCCGGCGCACGGCCTCGGCGACACGTTGCGGTTCATCCTCTTCCAACGCGAACGGTTTGGCGGTAGTGACCGCGCAGAATCCGCAAGCCCGGGTGCAGCGCTCTCCCGCAATCATCATCGTCGCGGTGCCCTGGCTCCAACATTCCCAGCGGTTCGGGCACTGCGCGCTTTCGCAGACGGTGTGCAGCCGCAGATCCGAGATGAGGGCCTTGGTGGAAAAGAAAACCGGATTCGAGGGCAAGCGGACTTTGATCCAGGGCGGTTTCTGCGCCTGGTGCAAGGCTGGATCGATTTTCGCGCAGGACATCACGCCGAAATTAAAGGTTGAGGTCTGAAAAGCAAACAGCCGGAGCGATGGGGCGATGGAGTAAGGAGAACACGCTCTCCATCACTCCACTGCTCCTTTACTCCATTTCATAGCTTCGTCCGACCGGAGAGCGCCTGGTAAAGCGTCAACTCATCCGCGGACTCAAGACCGCCACCGGCGGGCAAACCGTGCGCGATGCGGGTCAGGTTGACCGAAAACGGCTTCAGCAATTCGACAAGATAATTGGTCGTCGCTTCTCCTTCGACGTCGGCTGCGAGGGCGAGGATGATCTCGGAAAAATTCTCTTCTTCGACGCGCGCGACCAGCTCCTTGATCCGCAAATCATCGGGGCCGATGTGATCGAGCGGTGAGATGCGCCCGCCTAACGCGTGGTAACGCCCGCGAAATGCGCTGGTCTTTTCCAGAGGCAGAATATCGGTCGGCTGTTCGACCACGCAAAGCAGGTCCGGGACGCGCGATGTGTCCGAGCAGATCTCGCAGATTTCCTCCATGGTAAAAAATCCACAGCGCGGACACGGCCGGACCGACTGCCGGGTCGCGCTGATCGCCCGCACGATATTCTCCGGCTGGTCCCCGCGAGCTTGCACGATCCACAAGGCAATGCGTTCGGCCGAACGCGGCCCGATCCCGGGCATCTGCCGCAATTGCGCGATCAAATCCCGGATCGACGACGGGTATTCCGTTTTCCTCAAAACCGGCGGCCCCTTACTCGTCCAGCGGCGTATTAGTCAACTGCAAGGCAAGCGGCTCGAGCCGGCGGAGATACAATTGCAGCGGGCGATCCTCTTCGCCTTCGGGACCGCGCGCATTTTGAAATTGAGAATAGGCTTCGGCCCAGCGCTTTTCCCGATACAGGACCACGCCGTTCCAGAACGCGTCGCGTCGCGTGATCTGGTCCCGGGACGCTTCGAGCGCCAGGGCCACCGGCTCGTAAATTTCGTGCCGTTCGCGCACGTCCACGCCGCTCAAGAAATCGATGGGGCGCGCGACGAGGATTTTGCTGGCCAGCTCAAAGGTGCGCGGTCCGAGCAAAACTCGGGAGCCGTAAAAGCGATTGGCAATGCAGAAGCGCCGGGCCAGCTCCACGGGTTCGCCGGTCGCAAGCATGCTGCGCTGTCCGTTATTTTTCACGGGCGCCATGATCATGATTCCGGAGCTGACTCCCGCGTGCACCCCGATGCTGGCCGGCCCATCGGACTTGCCGGCCTTATTGGAATCGGAATACGCCTGGGTCAGCGCCATCGCCTTGCGCGTCGCTTTTTCGGCATGCTGCTTGTCGCTCTCGGGAAAGCCAAAGATGGCGACGACTCCCTCGCCGCCGGCCGACTCGATATAGGCGCCGGCCTTGCGAAACGCCTCGGTTGCGTGCGCCAGGAATTTCTCCGTGATCTCAGCGAAGGCCGCGGGTTCACATTCCTCCGCCAGGTCGTGCTTGTTCGCGATGTCGCAAACGACCGCCGTCACTTCGCACGCCTGCGCAACTGAATCGGGAGCGAACTCGCCGCGTTTGACGCGAGCGCGAGGTTTCACGGAAACCGCCTCGACGGACAAAACAGGCGCGCGTTCGCGGCGTCGCTGAAGGAATTTGAGTATTTCCAGGTACCCGATCGGCATGAGGAAACCGAGGATCGTTCCAGCGAGAGAAGGGAGAGGCTGAAAGAGAACAGAGTAGAGCGAACAAACCCAGGCCACCCCCGCCAGTTCAACGAGCAGGATCGCAACGATGGCGCCGAGTCGCGCGCGTCGCGTACTCATTAATGTCATCAAGGCCACTCCGAAGGCCAAAATGAACACGAAAACATAGTGCCACTTCTCGCTGACCATTCTGGCCGCCACCGTCTGACGCGACAGAAGATCGACAATCGCCAGCTCGGGCCGGAGGAGCGCGCCACCGCGATGCAAGCCCATCACGATTCCACCTGCGATCACGGCAATGATGAGCGCTGTAAGGAGATGCCGTTTCATCTGTGGATTGCTCTCAATTCTTTTCCGCCGGTGCAAGTGGATAGTGAGACTGAACGACCAGTTCGCTCAAGAACTTATCCGGAGCGTCGACCGCTTCACGGCCCAGAATGAAAGCTTTTTGCCCGGAGTTTTGCCGAATAAGGTTGAGTCCGAACTGGTAATCCTTAAAGAGGTGCGCGCACAGTTCCGGCATCGTCATCCGCTCGGCCTGGGACCGTTGAATGAGGCGCGTGAGAGCAGCTTCGTCGAAGGCAATTTCGAGTCCGTGCTCATTCCCAAATTCATTCGCAAAGGCGCGCGCGCTCTCTTCCAGGGCGGCTTCCTCCTGCTTGTGCCCTTCGGCCATGAGGCGATCGAGCACTCGCTTGGGCTCCCGGACGAGTTCCTCCGAGACGCGCAACTGGCTCAGACCGGAGCCGGCCAGGTAATATTTATAATCGCGAAATAATTTTTCCCAAACGGTGAGGAGTCCCCGGGCGCCGGTCTTTTCCTTGGCTGCCGCCTCGGCCATTAGGCGCAACGCTTCGTCCTCGAAACTGATTTCGATCCCGTAAGCGCGAAACGCCCGTTCGTACTGCCGAAGGATGCTGCCCTCTGAAAACTTCATGATCTGGTAGAGATCGTCCGCGACCAATTCCTCGCAGACGACACGGACCGGCAGCCGGCCGATGAATTCCGGCTCGAACCCGTACTCGATGAAATCCTGGGTCGTGACGTATTGAAACAATTCGTTGTCCATCACCGGCCTCGGCTCGGAATTGAATCCGATCTGCCCTTGGGCCAAACGCCGTGAGACCTGCTGCTTCAAACGCTCGAACGCGCCGCTCACGACAAATAGAATGTGTTGCGTGCTGATCGTCTCACGCTTCGCCTTGCCGCCCCGTCTCTGAAATTCGAAGGCCGCCTGAAGTTGCGCCTGGAGGTCGTTCGCGCTCCGGAGCGGCACGTCGGTTTCCTCCATCAACTTGAGCAGGGTGGTTTGCACGCCGCGTCCGCTCACATCGCGGCCCACCATATTTCCGGCCGCCGCGATCTTGTCGATCTCGTCGATGTAGATGATGCCGAATTGCGCGAGTTGCACGTCGCCATCGGCCTTGTCCACGAGCTCGCGCACGAGGTCTTCCACGTCGCCCCCCACGTAACCGGTCTCACTAAACTTCGTCGCGTCGGCCTTGACGAATGGGACTTTGATCAATTCCGCGATGTGCTTGATGAGATAGGTTTTCCCGACGCCGGTCGGCCCCACCAGGATTACGTTTTGCTTGGCGTATTCGGTTTCTTCCGCCCGCGCCGCATCCTCTTTGGCCAGCCGGCGCAAGTAATTGACGTGATTGTAGTGATCGCACACCGCAATCGAGAGGACTTTCTTCGCCTCGTCCTGCTTGATGACGAACCGGTCCAGGTGCGCTTTGATGTCGCGCGGCAGGAAATCGAAGACGAATTGCTCGTCCTCGAGTTGCTCGGGCTTTTCCTCCGCGCCGGCGTCGGCCGGGTCCGGCTCGGTGTAAGTGGCAAAAGAAACCTTGTCGCCGAAATTCGTTTTCATGAATTCGGAGAGCTTCGCCTTTAATTCTTCGGGCGATGGAAATGGCGGATTTTGGCTCATGGTCGGGCGCCGCGCGCACAACGCAGCGGGGTCGAGAGGCGGTAACCTAGCATCGTCGATTCGGCTGTAAACTTCGGGCGCGCCATTCTTGGACAGCGTCGAGCCGCGGAACGCTCGATTTCAAATGAATCCTTCATTGACCGAGGGGTGTGGCGGGCGTAATTTGTCCGCATGAAACGGTTAATATTGGGTGTCACGATTGCCGCGCTCGCTGGGGCTACTGCCATGGCTGATCGACCGGTGGTCGAGCAGAAGAGCCAAAAGGATAACGTGAATTACGAATACGTTTACCTCACTGGTTCCCATATTCCGCAAAAGGTGATGAAGCGCAATATCATCACGGTTGGAAGGAACGGTCCGGTTTTGACCATCGACCAAAGAGAGATGGAGCGGAACGGTCATCAACCGATTGCGGATCAGCTGAGCAGGTATCCTGGCATCTCGATCGGTCGCTGATTGAGTTAATTTTTCCAAGGCGCGAAAGCCCTTGGGAGCGATGCTCCCAGCTCACGAAGCTGGCCGGCGAGTTTGCTTTATCTTTCGGAGAACTCGTTGAGATCGCTGAGCGCTTTTCGGACCTGGTCATGATCGCGCTGAGCGTTTCGCGTGAAAAGGCAGGCGTCCGGCTGGATCGTTTTCTGGCCCTTGAACTCGCCGATTTTTCCCGGGCGCGCCTCCAAACTTTGATTCGCGGCGGGTTCGTTAGGCTGAACGGAAAGGCGCCTCGGCCACGCGATCTCGTGCGGACGGGCGACATGGTTGAGCTAACCGAGCCTGCCCTCGAAAAAATCGAGGCCCAGCCGGAGGAAATGGCGCTCGAAGTCCTGTTCGAGGACGACGACCTGCTCGTCCTGAATAAGCCGGCCGGGCTGGTCATGCATCCGGGGGCCGGACATCAGCAACACACCCTGGTGAATGCATTGCTGGCTCATTGCCCGAACCTCTCCGGCATCGGCGGACAAGAACGCCCCGGAATTGTCCATCGCCTCGATAAAGAAACGAGCGGCTGTCTCGTGGTGGCGAAAAACGATTCGACCCATCGCGATCTCTCGAAGCAATTTGCCGCGCGCACCATGCAGAAAGTCTATCTCGCGCTGGTGGCAGGCATCCTGAGAAAACCGACCGGAGTGATCGATTTGGCCATCGCCCGCCACCCCGTCCATCGGCAACGAATGAGCATCGCCCGCCGACAGGGGCGCGCGGCCAAAACAGAATATCGTGTCCTGCGCGCCGGCGCCGGAATGAGCCTGCTGGAATGCACGCTCCACAGCGGCCGGACGCATCAGATCCGGGTTCATCTTCATCACCTCGCCCACCCGGTGCTCGGAGACAAAGTGTATGGCGGCAAACATGCCGGCGTTTTTCCGCGGCAAATGCTGCACGCCTGGAAGCTGGCCTTCCATCATCCGCGCACCGGCGAGAGAACGATGTTCGAAGCCCCCGTCCCCCCCGATTTCGCCGAGGCGATGCGGCAGATCCCGGAGGCTCACACCACGGGCACAAAGGTCACGAAGTAATTTTTTGTTGTGCCCTTTGTGACCTTCGTGCGAGGCAAACCAATACCGCCGCGGCGAGCGCCGGGCCGATAATGATGGCGCGCATCCAGGGCTCGGCATGCCAGGGCACGGCGAAGAGCCGCTCATTCCAGAATAGGAAATAGGCGAAGAGCGTGATCGAGAAGACGAACCACGCGTAGGCGCGCCGCCAGGCGGCGAGCGGCAGGATCCAGGTGCAATACCATGGGTGAAGCACCGGACTCAGGACCAGCGCGGTTCCGAGCGCCCAAATCATCCCGCGCTTCCAGTTTCGGCAAAAGAGCAGCGAGACGAGCGCAACGCTGATGACCAGAATGACGTTGTAGTGGTAGTTCTTCTGGTCGGGGTTTGGCCGGACCGTTGCTTCAATCAGCCACCAAAAGAGATCGTTCAATCTGGTCACGTGGGCGAAGCGCCCCAGCGACTCCCAGATGTGGAATTCCGGCCAGCCGTAAAACGTACTCAGGAGCGCTGGAATCGCCACGCTGACGACAAGAGCGATCGCGCGAAAACCGAGCGCGAACACGCAGGTCAAAAGAAGGAGGGCCGGAACGAGCTTGATGGAGATGGCAACTCCGAAGGCCGCGGAGGCGGCGAGAGCCAGCAGCCATTTTTTTCCCGAATCGGCCTCGTTCTCGAAACGGGTGAGGAACAGAACTCCCGCGGTCATTGGCAAAATCATCAAGCTGTCGAAATGAGCCGCGCCGGCGAAGCTGTAAACGACCAGCGGATTCCACGCGTACCAGGCCGCGCTCGCATGGCGCGAGGCCCCGCCCAGGAGCAATAAGAGCACGGCGATCGTCCCCAAGTCCGCGGCCGTGAAAAGAAGCTTATACATCAGGGGCCGATCGGAAATTCCGCTCAACCCCGCGAAGAGAAGCTCGGCGCCGGGAGGATAGATCGCGCGAAAATCGCGATGATTGATCTTCTGCCAGTCTGGAAATTGGGCGCGAACCGGCTCGAGTTTCGGATCGTCCGGCGCGTGGAGATACGGATTGAACCCGGCCCGCTGAACTTTCCCCTCCCACTGGTACCGGTACATGTCGTCGCCAGGCGCGAGGGGCAATGCGATCAAACGCACCAGAAGGGCGACCGCCCAAAAAACCAGTCCTCGCTGCCGCGCGCTCGCCAGCACGGGAAAATCCCTGATCGCGAAAAGGTAGGCGACCCCGCACATCATGGCGCCGGCCACGAACTTCACCGGCATCTCTTCCAGCGTCCAGTCGTCGAACCAGTTCAGCGAGGCGCAGAAGAGAACCTCGGCCGATAAGGCGATCGAAAAACGGAGGAGCTGGGCGCGCATGACGCCTGTTCTAACTATCCGACCTCAACCTTTGGCTCGGTTTTTGGCGCAGCCGTTTCCTTCGAAACGCCGCGACGGCGGATGCGCTGAAGCCCGGCCCGATACGCGGCAAGATCGATCAGCTCGGCTACGCGATGTTTTAACCGCCGGGCGCGAACCCCCAGGAAAAGGAGGAAAAAGCAATACACCGCGATGAGCCAGGGCTCGGCATGGCCGACGTTTAACTGCCGGTAGGCTAAAAGACTAAGCGCGACCAGATTGATAATAACCGTCGTGGTCACCAACCGGTAGCGAAGGCGAGCACGCGTCAGGCACTTCGATCCGCCGTGATATTCAGTCACCGTTTGCAGGGCGACGCTCCACCAGAAATTTCCGTAAATCTGAACGTCCCATTCATTCCAGCCGGTATCCGTGGAATAACGCCAGTCTTCCTCATTCATGAGGGTAAAGGTCTCGCCAAGCAGATGATGGCGGTCCTTCCCTTCCTCATTCCAATAGCTGCGCCGGCGCAAGCTCCCAGTAAACTCCGCGCCGGCCGGCAGATCTTCATGGCTGGCGATAACCGTCCGCGGCGTGCGTTTAAAATGGAGCCAGGTGAAATAGCGCGACCATCCGCGAACGAGCGGCTGGGCGAAGGCGAGGAACATAACGAGAAGCCGGGCCGGGATGGTGTCGAATTTCGGCTCGATTCTCGCGCGCAGCATATAAGAGATCGCAACGCAGAGAGTGCCGCCCAACATCAAATAGGGAACGATGCGAAGGGCCGGCAGAAAGATTCCCAGGCCGAAAAGGAAAACGCTCAGCGCAAACCATTCGATGCTGCTCAAGTACCCCGCGACGTCCGATTGCGGCGTGGGATAGATCGATTGGAACAGGCCTTCGCCAAAAACGCCGTGGTAGATGATCGGACGATTGATGAACCAGCTGAAGCGAGGCGTTCCGTAAATTTGTCCGCGCCACTTCGCCGTTCCGGTCGGCCCGAAGAAGATCAGGTGCTTGAAACGAAGCATCGATTCGGCCTCGCCATAGCCTTCCTGCTGCTTGCGAAACGCCCGCAAGGTGAAGCGGCGATAATGCCAGACGAGCGCGGTCGGGCTGAAGGCGATCTCGTGTCCGGCCTGCTGGACGCGCCAGCAAAAATCAACGTCGTCGCCGGCCTTGTGATATTCCGGATCGAACCCGCCGATGCTTTCAAAGGCCCAGCGATACCATGCCATGTTGCAACCGGGAATGTGCTCGGCCACGGTGTCTGTCAGGAGGACGTGGCTCGGTCCGCCCGGCGCGGCGGCGACACAAGCCTGCACCCAATTCCGCGCCGGCGGCGAAACATTCGGACCCCCCACCCCGGCATAATCGCCACCCAAAAGCGTGCTCAAAAGGTAATAGAGCCAATCCGGATCGGCCATGCAGTCCGAGTCGGTGTAGGCAAAAATTTCGCCTTTGGCGACGGCGGCCCCGAAGTTCCGGGCGTGGCTCAAACCGTGATTGGTTTGATGGAAATAACGGACGCGCGGATAGCGGGCGGCAATCGCGCGGGTGTCATCAGTCGACCCATCGTCCACCAGGATGATCTCAAAGTTTGGATAGTCGATTTTGCCTAACGACTCGAGGCATTGAGCCAGCGTTTTCCCTCCATTGTAGGAACAGACAATGACCGAGACGAACGGCAGGCTGGGCAGCGGCCGATGCGGAAGCGCCGCGTTATCCTGCCCGAGCTTCTCGCGCAAAGTGAAGAATGATTTTTTCGGCTCGCGGGTGCGCGTCACCAGTCCAAAGGCCCAATCGGTGATCTCCTGTTCGCCGGTGAACCATTCGTCCGTCCAGGTGAAAAAGACGGTGCCGGCGAGCCCGCACTTCACCACGCTGTCGACGTGCCAGCCGAGCATCTCGGCCTGCTCCTGTTCGGTGTGGCGGATCGTGTCCATGCCAAATTCCCCCAGGATGAGGGGCTGATCTTCCGAGAGATTTTGCAGGCGAAGCAGGTAACGCTCGAAGTCTCGCTGATGGTGAAGATAGACGTTGAAGCAGGAGAAATCGCTGTTCTGCGGGAGGAGAAATTCCGTCGGCGGGAAGCTGGCGTAGGAAAAGAGAACGTTCGGATCGGTCTCGCGCCCGACCCGAATGAGGTGCTCGAGAAATTCCGTCACGCGCCTGACGCCTAGCCAGCGCACCATCGTGCTGGAGATTTCGTTTCCAACGAGATAACCGAAGATCGCCGGATGGCCGCGGTTGGTGGCCACCGCCGTTTGGACCATCGCGACGATTTCCTGGCGCGCCTTGCGGCCAAGGAATTCCACATGTTTCGCCCAAGGCAGCGTGATGAGAACGCGCATTCCCGCCGCGGCGCAACAATCCAGGAACCAGAGCGGCGGAACGTGATAAATCCGGACGACGTTCAAGCCCACATCGCGCATCTGCGCGAGATCGCGTTCCACCTGATCGCGCGGGCCGAGATAATGCCCCTCGGAGTCGGGCTTAAACGGCCCGTAGGTGACGCCTTTAACGAAGAATTTTCGATCACCTTCGAAGAAAAATTTCGCAACCGCGCGAATCGGATCCGAGGAAGCAAAGCTCACAGCGGGAGTTGGATAGTCCAAGCGACGCGGCGACGCAAAGATTTAGAATTGCCCACTCAAGGAGCGGCGGCCTCCAGACCGCCGTTTTTCCGAGAGGGCGGTTTGGAAAGCGCCCCTTTCCCTACCTCGGAGGGACAATGCTTCTGCATGTCCCACTTTTCATCATGCGACGATTCAGATATTTGGGACGTGCGGAAGCACGTCCCTCCGTTGGCTACAATGCCGCCAGACTCTCACGCATGACTCGCGCGGTGGTATCCAGATCGGAATCCTGATGGGCGAGCGAAAGGAAGCCGCTCTCGAACTGCGACGGCGCAAAGTAAACTCCCCGATCGAGGCAGCCCCGGAAGAAGTTTGCGAATTTTGTGAGGTCGCTTCGTTTGGCGCTGGCAAGATCGATCACCGGATCTGCCGTGAAAAAAAGGCAAAACATCGAACCGACCCGATGGAAGACCCAGGGCATCTTAAGCTCCCGAAGCGTTGCGCGCGCGGCCTCTTCGAAGCGCGCCCCTGCCGCCTCGAGCAATTTCCAACCGTCGATCCGCTCGAGTTCGCGGAGCTGCGCGAGTCCGGCAGCCATGGCGAGCGGATTGCCTGACAGCGTTCCGGCCTGGTAGACCGGGCCCTCGGGGGACAGTTGGTCCATGATATCGGCGCGCCCGCCGAAAGCCCCAACCGGCAGTCCGCCGCCGATGACTTTGCCGAGAGCCGTCAGATCAGGCTGGATGCCGAACAGTTCCTGAGCGCCGCCGCGCGCCACCCGAAAGCCGGTCATGACCTCATCGAAAATCAAGAGCGCGCCATTTTGCGTGCACTCCGAGCGCAGCTCCTCGAGAAAATTTTCGCGTGGAAGATAGAGGCCGGCGTTGGCCGGGATCGGTTCCAGGATCACGGCGGCGATCGTTTTGGCGTTTTCCCGGAACGCCGTGCGGACAGCTTCGATGTCGTTGAACGGAAGGGAAATGGTCAGCGCCGCGAATTCCGCGGGCACGCCCGCGCTGTCCGGCCGGCCGTGGGTGAGCGCTCCGCTGCCAGCCTGCACGAGCAACGCGTCGACGTGGCCGTGATAGCAGCCTTCAAACTTGATGATCTTGTCCCGGCCGGTAAATCCGCGCGCCAGCCGGAGGCATGACATTGTCGCCTCGGTGCCGCTGTTCACCATGCGCACTTTGTCGATCGAAGGAACCCAGCGGCAGATCAATTCCGCCATCTCCACTTCGAGTGGATTCGGAATTCCAAAACTGACGCCGCGAGCAGCAGTCTCCCGGATGGCACTGACGACGACCGGCGGAGCGTGTCCGAGAATGGCCGGACCCCACGAGCCGACGTAATCGATGTATTCGTTGCCGTCCACGTCCCAAATCCGCGCGCCTTCCGCGCGATCGACAAAAAAGGGTTCGCGTCCGAGCCCGCGAAAAGCGCGCACGGGCGAATTGACGCCGCCGGGAATGCGTTCCCGCGCGGCCCGAAATAGGTGTGACGAGCGAGAGCCCACGCGCTCAGGATAATCATTAAATCGCTAATTCGCTAAATCGTTAAGTGGCCATCGAAATTGACACTCAGGCGGCGCACCCGATAATTGGCCTCTGCGAGAAATCGCGGCGGGGTAGCCAAGTGGTAAGGTCGGGGTCTGCAAAACCTCTATTCGCGGGTTCGATTCCCGCCCCCGCCTCTCCCTGATGTCGATTTGCGAAGGGCATTGGCGTCTCCGCGAAGTACTCATCACTCCACCAACATCGCCTATCGACGATGAGCAAGTGTCGCCACCAATCACGCCATCGCGACGTTTGCCAAACGCTGTGGAAGGAAATACAATAAACGCCATGGGTGGCAAAGGTCGCGATCGAACAATTTCTCGCCGACCGGACGCCTGGGCACAGAAGCGAAATGATGCCGGTCGAGCCGGGGGCGTCTACAAGACGCAGGGTGAAGCCATCCGCGCGGCCGCAGAGACTTTGCGTAAGCAAGGGGGCGGCGAACTGATTGTGAAAGGGCGGGACGGTCGCATCCGCAGTAAGGACACCATCGCTCCCGGCCGTGACCCCAATCCTCCGCGCGACAGAGAGCATTAAGTCGCATGGGAAAACGTAAACCCACCGCGATTGCCTATCGATCAAACGGACTCACGGTGGGGCCGTCGGGACGAGGGTGGAAGCCGCTTAGGGCTCTAGTTTACACATTCGCCTTCGAATTTGAGATCGAGCAAGACGAAAAGGGTTGGCTGGTTGGCACGGTGCCCTCGTTACCCGGATGCTACACGCAGGCGCGGACTGAAGAAGAACTGATCGAACGATTGGGCGAGGCCGTGGAATTAGCGCTGGAGGAATCGACTGATCCGCTGACGCGCGAACTTTTCGCTCTGAAGCGCCGTTGAGATGCCCAAGCATCCGCGTCTCACGGGCGCAGAACTCGTCGACCTTCTAATTACGAAGGGATTCACCATTGTGCGCGTTAAAGGCAGTCATCACCGCCTGTACCACCCGGATGGAAGAGTGACAACGGTGCCGCTGCATCGTCGGGAAATCATCGGGCCCGGCTTGCTAAAGCAGATCATGCGCGACACAAAACTCGATCTCAACGATCTGTAATCGTCATTGCGTGCACGCCCTGCAGACGATGTAGGATCGCAGCGCTGGCGTCTGTTGTACGGGGCGAAGAGAAGGGAGCCTTGGTCGATTCCATTCCCTTCGTGTAGCCGATTCAGAATTTCTGAATGCAGGTAATCAAAACCACGCGAATGCAAACAGGCCGCGCGGTTCCGTCCGCATCGCTATTTCATTCGGCCGAGATGGGCCGAGAATCGGCGCTATCTCGGCGCAGGATTCATCGTAGTCTTCGCGATTTCGGAAAAGTGAAGAACGGAGCGCAAATTCAGTTTCCCAATCAGCGTTTAGACGTAGTTTCCAGCGCATGCCGCAATTTTCCTATCGCGCCCGGAACGCACAGGGCGGTCTGGTCGAGGGCGTCCTTGACTGCCCGGATCGCGCCGTAGCCATCAGGCAGATCGAGCAGTTGCATTATATTCCGGTCCGGATCGAAACGGTGGGAAGCGAGCCGCAGGTCGCGGCAAAAGGGAACAACGGGGCAGCGGTGACAGCCGCCCCTTCGCCCCCCGCGGCCACGCAGAAACTAAAAATCCCGCACAACCAGTTGCTGATTTTCACCGAGCAGCTTGGCCATCTGCTTCGAGCTGGAATGACGCTCGACGAGGGTTTGTCGGTCCTCGAGAAGCGTCTGAAGCAACCGAAGATGCAACAGATGACACACGCGCTCCACCAGGCGCTGGTCGACGGCCGCAGCTTTTCGCAGGCCCTTCGGGATTTTCCCCGCATCTTTCCGACGATCTACGTGAACCTGATCGCGGCGGGCGAGGCGAGCGGCGCTCTGCCCGATATCTTGACGCGCCTGGTCGAACATCTGATGCAGGCGAAGGATTTGCGCGACCGCGTCCAGCAAGCGCTGATCTATCCGGCCTTCCTCGCCATCGCGGGCGCTGGCTTGATCGCGATTTTTATCACGTTCATGGTGCCGCAGCTAACCGGTTTCCTGGCCCAAAACGGCGGAGTGCTTCCGTTGCCGACGAGAATATTGCTCGGGATGCACCACGTCATTACGGGCTACTGGTGGGTGGTCGGGCTGGTTGGGGTCGGCGCGTTCGTCGGCGTGCGGGCCTTCGTTCGCACGGAGGAAGGCCGCGTCACCTGGGACCGTTTTCGGCTGTCGTTGCCGGCCTACGGACGGATCATCCGGCACCGGTATTACGCGCAGTTTTCGCGCACGCTCGGCACGCTCATGGAAAATGGCATTCCGCTGCTCAAAGCGCTGGACCTCGTGACGGAGATCGCCGGGAACAAGTTCCTCGAAGCCAAACTGGCCGAAGTGCGGCGCGCGGTCATCGATGGCGCGACTTTGTCCACGGCCCTGAGCAACCAGAAACTGTTTCCGGAATTGTTTACCGACATGATGGCGGTGGGCGAGCAAACGGGGCATTTCGCGCAAACGATGCAAACGATTGCCGATGTCTACGAGCGGGAGCTGGATCGCTCGGTGAAAATTATTTCCGCGCTGATTCCGCCGGTTATCATCATCCTGATCGCGATCCTGGTCGGTTTCGTGGTCTTCAGCATTCTCTCCGCGGTCTTCGACATGACGCAAAATTTGCAGTTGCGCCCGGGCTGAGTTATCCTCGCGCCGCCCATGCTTTATCGCGCTCTTGCGTTCGTCCTGCTCCTGGCCGCTTTGACGCCGTCCCGCGCGCAGGATGCCTTCGTCAATGACTCGTTGGGAATTTCGACCGGCGAAACCGACGCGAAGGTCGAGAGCGCCTGGCTCGATCTTCGCCAAACTTCGTCGGCCAATTCGAAACCACAGGCCGCGCCCGCCTGGGTGGAAGTGGTCACCATCATACCCTCGGAAGCGAAAGAAGACGCGGTGCCCAAGACCGTCTTTCGAATTCGCCTGTCGCGGCCGCGGGCGGACTTTCAGGTTTTGTTCTTTCGCTTGTTTTTTGAGGACCAGCCGGATCGCCAACCGCAACTGGTGGCCTGGGATGAGTCCGGCACGCAAGTGCTGCAATCAGGTCCGCTCGGTTCCGGGGTGGGCCTGGCGACCTCGGAAAGCGTGATGGTGCCGATGGTGGCTGTCTCGACCATCGACGTGGAAGTGCCCGGCGATGGCAAGACGGTTCGTGGCGCCTACCTGGACTGGATGGCCCCGGCTGAAGTGCTCCATCCGGTCAGCGCGGAGCACAGGGATTTGATTCCGGAGCCTTTCGCCGCCATGTCGCCGCTTCGTTCGCCGGAGCAGGACAAGGAGATGTTTGGAACGGTGACGGCGACGCTGGCGAATGAGACCATTCGAATAGGAGCGAGCCTGCCGGAGGGCGCAGCTTTTCAATTCGGGATCGAAGCGCAACCTCTGGTCGTGCTCCTGAGCTTCGAGGCGGCGAGCCCGAACATCGATGCGCCGCCGGAAATTTTTGTAAACGGAGAAAACCTGGGCCCGGTGAATCTTACTCTGCCGGACCTGGCCGATCCTGGGTATCGCGGCGAAAACGCGTCTCTCCTCCGGCAGATGCGCTTTCAATACACGGGCTGGCTGCGCGCGCAAAAAGTGCTGCCGGCCAGCAGTCTCAGGGTCGGCAACAACGATCTCATCATCGTGAGCGGACCAAACACGCCGGCTTCCGCGATTCGTGCCACACAGGTCCAGTTGAAATATCTCTGGGACAAATCGGACTACCAACTCCAGACCGATCGTTAGACATTATGAAAAATCGCCAAAGCGCTTTCACTCTTTTGGAAATCATGCTGGTGGTCGCGATCATCGGCGTCCTTCTCTCGGTGGCGATCTACAAAATGGGACCGGCCCTCGATGTCGCCAAGGGGACCAAGACCCGGGCGGACATTCAGATGATTCGCACGATGCTGCTCTCCTATAATGGGATGAACGGCTTTTACCCGAGCACCGAGCAGGGACTGAATGCGCTGGTGAGCAGGCCGGGCAGCGAGCCGGCGCCGTCCTCCTGGAGACGTTTGATGGACGAGCTGCCGAAAGATTCCTGGGGGATGAATTATATTTACCGTTACCCGGGCAGAAAGAACACGAGCAGTTACGATGTTTTTTCGGCAGGGCCTGACCGGATACCCGACACGGGCGACGACGACTGGGGCGGTTAAGCCGCGTTTCCAGGGGATCGGCTGCCGTCGCCGGCGGTTACGATCCGTTTAGCTCACCTGGCGCTTCTCGCTACGAGTTGGGCTTTTGCTGCTGAGGTGGCTGCTGTCGCGGCGCTTTTTGCTGAAGCTGCGGTTGGGTCGGCGGCGCTCCTGCCGGATTGCGGGGGATAATGCCCCGCACGCGCGGAGGCGGAGTCGGTAACATAGGCACGGGCATCGCTTTCGGGCTATTCGGCGCCTGCACTCCCGGCGGCACCGGAATCTGGCCCGCCGCCGCGTTCTTATCTTGCGCTTGAAGGCTCTGCGCCGCGGCAGGGTTCGGCGCGGGCGGGACAGCAGGATTTTGTGCCGCCATCGGATTTTGCGCCGAGGAAGGCCCCGGATGCAAAAGCGCCTCATTGAAACCGAGCGTCGCCGATTGGCCGTCCTTGGCGATCGTGACCTTGGTGGCGCCAATTTTTTCGGACCATTCGATGTTCGTGATGCTATATCCGTCCACCGACGCGGCCGTCGTAAGGTATTTCTTAAAGGTCTTATCGGCGCTGGAAGCGATCGTGACCAAATCCCCTTCCTTCGCCCGCGCGGCATTCGCGACATAAAGGTCTTTCGCGAAATTGGGCGCGGCCACCGGAGCCGCCACCGCGGTAGCGACAGCAAACGGTGAGCGATCCATCATCGGTTGATAACGAGCGAAAGTGAACGGCTTCGGCAGAGGGTCGGCGGCAGCCACAACCATCCGGAGCGGAAGTCCGAGCGCCAGCAACAGCAGCGACGAGCGCAGCAAATTTGTCTTCATCATAAACTCAATCCAGGTTTGGCCGGCCTCACGCCGGACGTTGATGGTTCCAATATAACACAAATCACTTCGGCGCGAACCAGCGGGCAATCTTGAACTTCCCGCGCATCATCGTCGGGTCGGTGGGGTCGATCTGGAGTTGGACGCTTTCGAAGACCACGAACGATTCCGGCTGTTGCACGTCGAAAAGAAAACGGAGGAGAGGCGGCCACGGGCTCTTCGTCTCGAACGAGGCGAAGACTGATTGATAATCCGGAGAGGAATCTCCCGCGCCGATGGCCGGTTTTTCGATCAGAACATTGTGTTTGCCTGCGATCTCCTTCACCTGGTCGAGAAGAGTGGACGCTTCCACCGCGCTCTTGAGAGTGGGCTGATGCTTCTTGAGCCATTGGTCGCGCTTAGCCCAGAGATCGCGTTCCCGGATGTATGAGCTTTGTTCGCTCCGGGTGGCTTTTCGGAGCGCGAGTTCCGCCCGGGCGTTGCCGAGAGCGTCAAACAGTTTGCTCCAGACCAGAAGGTTGATGAGGAGGAAAATCGCGCCCGCCACGATCCACGCGAGCTTGCGTTCACGCGGATTCATCCGCTGATACCAGGCGGGCATCATCGTGACTTTGCCTCCAGGCGAAACTGCGCGTGGTCATTCGGCAAAATTTTCGGGGCCGCCATCTCGATCTGAAACATTTGCAGCTCCGGCTTCTTTTTCACTTTGTCGGCGAACTGATACGCGAGTGCCGCCGTGTTCGCTTCTCCTTCGACCGATATCTGGCGGGCCGATTGATCGAATTTCGTTATTCTCACTTCCTCGGAGGGCAGACTGTCGGCGAGATGCTGGAGCACCTCGATCGGGTAATAATGCGGATCGATCGCCGGGGAGAGCGCCTTCCACTTGGCGGCCGTCATCTTGACGAATTCAGTCCGCGGCGTGTCGTTCTGAATCCGTTTGTCCAACCGCCTGATCTGGAACCGGACGACGAGCAGGAAAGCGAGGAAGAGGACCAGCAAAGCGGCATAAGCGGCGCCGGCCCAGATGAGCCGTTTGCGCCATTCTCCCTGCCTGACGACTTGGGCGCGCCGTTGCCGCCAGCTTTCCGGCAGAAGATTTAGCGCCGTGTCCGCCGGCGGCACTTCCACCGCGACGAACTCAGCGTCCGTGGCGAAAATCCCCTGCACGGTGTCGCGCAACCCGAACAAGCTTTCATCAAGCAGGATTTTCGGGAACGAGGTGTTGATCCCCTGTAATTCCGCGCTGAGGGCCAGCTGCGGCAGATCGCGCTGGAGCTGCAACGGATCCGCGGCATCGAGCGTGCGCGTAAAGCTCAGCTTCCCTTCCTCGGCGATGGCGCAAACGATGGCCTGCTCCTCGGGGTAAATCAAAAGCGCAATTCCAACCGGAGCGTGGGTGACGGCGCGTTGCGCGGCATAAACCGTCACCTGCCCGGGGATCAAACCGAGCGCAAGAAGCGGAGCGGCGAGCTCGGAAAGTTTTTCGTTATGGACGGCGACAGCTGAAATGACGCTGCCTTCCTCCGTTTGGGAGATGACCTCGAAAGCGGTGGTCATTTCGTCCGTGGAGTAGGGCATTGCCTTCTCGATCTGGATGCGGACCATCTCCACGAACTCGTCCCGTTCCACCGTAGGAAGGCGGAGCCGTTGCGCGAGGACCACGGCGACCGGCAGGCCGAGCACGAAATCGTCACCCGGAGCGAGCAGCGTTCCCGCCTCTTCGAGCGTCGCGAGTCCGCGCACTTCCCAACTGCTGCTGTGCTGCGCGAAGCGAACGAGGTTCCAGCCGCTCGAGGCGGGAATTAGATAGATTCGTTGCGATCCCGGTTCGATATCAAAATTCCTTCCACGATTTTAGTTGAAGATTATTATTCCCTTTTTGGAACACCATTCGCACTGTCCGCGAGACCTGTCCTGATGTCCCGACGCTGATCACCCGCAGCATGTCGTCCTTGCCGATGAGGCCAGCAAATTGTGCCGGGGGAATGCCGAGCGCAAGTAACGCCTCCTCGCCCGACTTGAAAGGATCGTCCTCGGTGCCATCGATTTCATCCGCCCCGGCGCGCATCGTGAGGAATTGCTCCACGCGCATTTCGTCCATGTCCGGCAAGGCGAGGAGGACATCACGAGTAGCCCATAAAACGTCGATGGCTCCGGTACTGTTCAGCGTGAGGTCTGCATCCCAATCGTTCGTTGAAGTAAATTCCTCCCAGCCCATTATTTTTTTCAACTCTTCAATGCGCGTGAGCATTTTGTTCGCAGCCTTATAGCCTGCTTCCTCTTCAGCGCCATTCAGCCGCACGAGATTATCCGCATCGACCCAGTCAAGCAGGGAATCGATCATCTGGTCGCGTTCATTGAGATCGACCCCTTTAACCTCCAAAAATTTTCGCAACAGTTCGAGCCTCTGCGGATTTTCTCCCTTGATCACCCAGGTAAGATTCAATCGTCCCCCCTCCCCCGTAATGCGCGCCTCGAAAGTTTGATTTCTTCCGAAGCCCCCCAGCAGCGCCGGCGAACCCGGTTTGATGAGTGTGTGCATCGCCACTTCCGCGCCGGAGCAGGCCAGCGCTTCCGCCTCGAGATGCCGGCTGGCGTTTCCAGACATGCTCAGGCGCGCCCCGATATCGAGCGCCCAGGAAATCACCATGGCGCTGAGCAAAAATAGCGCCCAGAGCGAGAGCATCAGCGCCGCGCCGCGGCGCCGATTCTGGCGAAAAGGTTCCATTAGTATGGGTAGGGAGTCCGCCCGAGGGCGATGATCGCCTCAAAAGGCACCGAACGGTCACTCCGGTCGATCACCAGACTGATGAGCCGGGGCAGCATACCCGGACCCGGATTCCATGTGTCCACCCATGCGTTTCTCCGCGGATCGAAGTAGCGAATTTGCAGGCCGCGCACATCGTCGAGCAACGGAACCCAGGTCTCGCCTTCCGCCGATCCTTCGGCCGTCTCCACGGGCTTGCGCAGAAACCCAAGCTCCATCTGGTCGGCTTTGTCGTTGACCCGCCGGAGTCTCATGCTCACCAGAAATTCGCCCGGGGCGTAACGCGTCACTAGCCCGGGCCCGGAGCCACAGATCCAGGTGACTTCATCTCGCGGCCGATCGTTGAACTTGAACGGTTCGCCAAAGAGCGCCCCCACTCCGCTCGGCAATTCCTGCCATTGCGCCGTGAGAAGATTGATGAAACCGGTATAGCGTGCCGCGGCCGCGTTATCCTCCGAGGAAATACGCATCGCGGTGATGTTCGCCGCGACAAAGCGATAGATCGCGAGCGACATCATCGCGAGGATTGCCACCGCGAGCGTGATTTCGAGCAGGGTGAATCCCCGGCGCCAAGCCCGTTTATCCAGCGCGATAGACATAGAATTCGATCCTCTTGGATTGGGCCGTGCCGCCGCGGGTCCATTGCACGTCCAGCGTCACACGCTTGATTTCGGGCATTTCCAACCCTTCTTCATTCTGCAGTCCCGCGGGCACCAACTTTTGAATCAGCCTCACTTCACCGTAACCGGTGTCGATTCTTGTTTCCTTGCTCTCGTCCGGAAACCCGGGAGTCGCCTGGATTTCCGCCATTCGATTCGACAAAATCTGGCGCACCCGGTCCTCTTCGGCGGCGAGCGTACTGGCGTTCAGGCAATTCCGGACCGATCGGCCGAGCACGAGCACGCCGATGATAAAAATCGACAAACCAAGCAGCACCTCATAGAGCGCGAAGGCCCGTCTCGTGCCTTTAGCGCGCCACATAGTTTAAAAGTTCGGGCCGCGCCGTGAGCGCGGAATATTTTGCCGTCCATCCGCCATCGGGGCCTCGATACCTCACCACGACCGGCTCGCAGTTTCCAGAGGGCCAGAAGATCCAGGCCGGCGGCGGCTCCTCCTCGATGGCGGCAGGAAAGGAGAGTTGGTAAGATTCGCCTCTTCGCCACGGCAGGGTGGCGATGGGGCCCGGGTCCTCGCCCCTGAGCAATCCCTCGGCGCGGAGGGCGAATTGTTTATCGCGCCAAACGATGAGATACGAGCGGCGTTCGATCATGCTGAATTCCTGCGCCTGCCGAACCATGCTGCTAAAATCATCCAGCGAGCGGCGCAGCCGGCGATCCGCCAGGACACCATTCACGCTGGGCACGGCTACGGCGAGAACGAGCAACATAATGGCGATTGCCATAACAATCTCGATCATGGTGAAACCAGCCCGGCGGCGCATGCGAAAAATCTTACGTGCTCAGCCGCAAATCACAACCGGGGCCCTGCTTCTCTTGAGGCCTTTCGCAAGGCTCCGCTAAAAAAACGCAAGCGAACGCAAGCACAACCCGCTACCGGGGCTATACTACCGCTCGCGAACACCCAGACGCAAAACCATCATCTCATGAGACTTCGAACCTTCCTCTTCCTCGGGCTGGCCACCGCGCTTGCCTTCCCTATCCACATCCGCGCTGAAATCGGAATCGAGAAAGTGGTGGTCGCACTGAAACCGGACAAGAACCCGGAGCAAATGCTCCAGGAGCGCAAAACCTTGTCGGAATTCCTGGCCAGCAAGCTCGGCAAACCGGTCGAGGTGATTGTTCCCCTCTCCTCCTCGGTGATCATCGAAGGGTTCGCCAATGGGACGGTCGATCTCGGGTATCTCAGCGCGACGGACATGGTCGTGGCCCAGAAAAAAAACGCCGGTCAAATTCTGCTCGCGGGCGAAATCGACGGCCATAATTGGTATCAGAGCTATTGGCTGGCGCTCAAAGAAAAGCCCTACAACAAGGTGGAGGATTTAAGAGGAAAAGCGGTGGCGTTCGCGAGCAAGACGAGCACCTCGGGCTATCTTATTCCCATCTACGATTTGAAACGGAAAGGCCTTCTGAGCAAACCGGAGCCCGAGGCGTTCTTCGGCGCGGGGAACCTCTTTTACGGGACGGGTTACGTCTCCGCGGTGGAACGTGTCCTCAACGGCCAGGCGGAAGCGGCCGCCGTCAGTTATTACGTGCTGGACAAGGACAAACATCTTACGCTTGAGCAACGAGCCAAATTGAAGAAGGTGACCGAACAAGGGCCTGTCCCCACGCACGTGATCGCGGTGCGATCGAGCATTTCCGAGGCTGATCGTGACACGTTGCGCAAGGCTCTCGAGACGATGAACGAAAAGGAAAACGTGGAATTGCGAGACAAAGTCTTTACCTCCAAGCTCGTGCCGGTGAACGCGGACGAGCATGTCCGATCCATTCGCGAGGCGCTGGATTTCCTGGGCGATGCGAAGTGATTTTCCCCTAACGCAGGAAAACGAAACTCCGCCGGCGGAGCTGCCGCATCTTTCGATCAAGGGCCTGGGATTGAAACGGAATGGCCGCTGGCTTTTCCGCCATCTTGATTGGGAAGTCCCGCGCGGGAGCGTCGTGGCCGTGGTCGGACCTTCCGGGGTGGGCAAATCAAGCCTGCTCAATTGTCTGGCCGGATTGGCCGAGCCGACCGAGGGCAGCGTAACGTTCTCGTGCAACGCCGGCTGTCTGCACAAAGCCCCCGACTACCAAAAACGCGTTGGAATTATCTTCCAGAATTTCCTGCTTTCGCAGAACTGCAGCGTCCTGCGCAACGTGCTCTGCGGCCGGCTGGGCCGTTACCGCTGGTGGCAAACGCTCTTCAAGTTTCCGCGCAGCGACAAAGCGGCCGCGGCCCTCTTGCTCGCGGACCTCGGTTTGAGCGCGCACCTGCACCGGCGCGCGGCCGATATTTCAGGCGGCGAACAACAGCGCGCAGCGGTGGCCCGCGCCCTTTTTCAGGAACCGGAGTTGTTGCTGGCCGATGAGCCGGTCTCGAACCTCGACGTTTATCTTTGCGGGCGCGTCCTCGGAATCTTGCGTCAGGAAGCCCACCAGAATCGGCGCACGGCGTTTTGTGTTCTGCACGATCCGGCTTTGCTGGAGCGGTTCGCCGATTTTGTTCTGAGTCTCGACCCGATGAACCCGGAAAGGTGGCGCGTCCGGGAGGTCCATGCAGCCGCCGCTCATTGAGCCGAACGCGCTGTCGCGCGGGCGCATCGATCCTCCCCGGGTCGATCTGAAATGGTACGAGCACCTGGGCGTGCTCAACGTCTCGCTCCTGCTCTTTCTCGTAGCGGTGGTGAGCTCCGCCGGGGTCTTGCGGGGTTCCGGCCGCGACCTTGACTACGTCGCGAACATTCGGCGTTTCCTCGGGAGTTTTTTTCCACCCGATTTTTCGGTGACCGGCCAGACGTTGATCGGTCTTTGGGAAACATTTCAGATCGCCGTGATGGCGACAGCTTTCGCCATCGTCATTTCCATTCCGATCGCCGTAGCGGGCGCCCAAACCCTTTCGCCCCGCTGGCTGGTTTTCATTACCCGCCTGCTGATGAACGCCATCCGGACTGTGCCGAGCCTCATTTGGGCGTTGCTTGCCGTCGCCATCGTGGGCCCCAATCCGCTTGCGGGCGTGATCGGCCTCACCTTTTACAGTGTCGGTTATCTCGGAAAGTTCTTTAGCGACGCCTTCGAATCGGTCGACGTCGATGTGGCGCGGGCGCTGCGGGCCCTGGGCGCGCGCACGATCCAGGCCTTTCAATATGGCCTCTGGCCACACGCCAAACCGCTCGTCTGGAGCTACTCCCTTTGGATGCTGGAATACAACATCCGTTCGGCGGCCATCGTCGGCATCGTGGGCGCGGGCGGGGTGGGTCTGCAACTCCACACCTACCAGGAGTATTATCAGTGGAACAAGTTTGCCACCGTGGTTCTTTTCATGTTTCTGCTCGTCTCAGCGCTCGATTTGCTCGGCGAGCGCGTGCGAAATCACATCGTGCGCAAAGTCGTTTCGACCAAATCCAGCTGACGGACAGCCGGGCTTCCAGGCGGCCCAAGGGTCCGGGCGCAGCCAGGGGCATGATCCTAGCTCTGCTCTCAGGACGCCATGGACCGCGAGACCGTCGACGCCTTGCTTAGCGGCATGCTCCAGAGCTCGGAGGATGTCTCTGATTTGCTCTTTATCTCCGGCAAGCCGCCTTTGGTCGAAGCCCACGGCCGCCTGGCGGCATTCTCGGTGGATGGCCCGGAGTCGGTCTTAACTCCGCTGCTGATCGAGCAGCTCGCCAGTCATCTCATGGACGGAAGCGAACGCCTCAAAATGGAGTTCGCGGCCAGCGGTTCCTGCGATTGCAGCTACGCGATTGAGAATCTCGCGCGCTTTCGCGTCAATATCTTCAAGCAGAATGGCAAACACGCGGTCGTGATGCGCAAGTTGCAATCGGAGGTTCCGACGCTCGATACCTTGGGACTGCCGCCGATCTTTCGCGAAATCGTCAGGGAGCGCGACGGGATCATTCTCGTCACCGGCGGAACAGGGACCGGCAAGACGACGACACTCGCGGCGATGCTGAATGAGCTGAATCAGAGTCAGGAGATCCACATCGTTACTCTGGAGGATCCGATCGAATTCTTTCACGCGCACGGAAAAGCCGCGGTCAGTCAGCGCGAGCTGAGCAAGGATTTCCCGAGCTTCGCCGAGGGATTGCGCGCGGCCCTGCGCCAGGCGCCGAAAGCGATCCTGGTCGGCGAGATTCGCGACCCGGAAACGCTCGAAATTGCCATGACGGCCTCAGAGACGGGTCACATTGTTTTTAGCACGCTGCACACGATTAACGCCGGCCAAACGATCAACCGGATTTTGGGTATGTTCCCGCGAGACGAAGAACAACAATTGCGCCAGCGTCTCTCCGGAACTCTCCGCTACGTCATCAGCCAAAGGCTCGTGCACAAAATCGGCGGAGGACGTTTGCTCGTTACGGAAATCATGGGGAGCAATTTGCGGACACGCGAAACGATCATCTACGGCGAATCGGAGAACAAAACCTTCAATGAAATCATCGAGGCGGGCTCGACTCTCGGCTGGCATACTTTCGATCAATCGCTCCTCGCTGCCTATCAGTCCGGGATCGTGACCGAAGAAACAGCGATGCTCTCTTGCACGAACAAAGGGAAAATGCGCCGGGATATAGATCTCGTTCTGAAAAAAAGCGGCGTCGCGACCGCACAGGCTCCGTCTGGCCTCAAGCTGAACATCCCGGAGCCAATTCGAATCATCGACGAGGGCGACATCAGGTTATCCCCGCCGCCGCTCCCGGCCAAGCGCTAAGGCCGTCATTCCTCGTCTGGTGCGAGCGGAGGCGAGATCAGGTTTTGTCGACACTGTACTTGCCGGGTCCGACGAAAAGAATCCCCACGAGGACGAGGCACATCTCGATGGAAGGCAAGGCGGCGCGAAAACCGGTGCGGCTTTCGACCGCCAAGGCGTGAGCGATGGCGAGCAGAAGAACGAGCAGAACACCGATCCGAAAGAACATACCGAAGATCATCAGGACCCCGCCAAGACAGCCAAAGAGCGATCCCAAGAATCCCCAGAGCTGAAGATGCGAGGTCAAACCCCAATGGCGCGCCCCTGCTCCGAAATGCGCCCACGCTGACGGCCCGCCGATCAAGGCTGGAGCCGTGTAAAGGATGAAAAGCAGACCAAGACTGACTCGAATGAGGAGCAGGCCCGTTTCACGATATTTCGCCAGAAAGGCCAGCCGCATGGCGCGACCATGAATCGATCCACCCGGCAACGCAACCAAACTCCATTCGGACGACCTTGCCGGCTGTGGCGCGCGGGCTCCTTACCTGCCATGTTGCGGGTGAGCGAAGACATCAAACAATCGCATGAAGATAAACAAAGCCGTTCTTCTCGCAGCCGGTCGCGGGACGCGCATGCGCGAGCTGACGCAGGAGCTCCCCAAACCGATGCTCCAGGTCCGGGGAAAGCCGGTCTTGCAGCATATCGTCGAAGGGTTGCGGGATGCCGGCCTGGCCGATTTTCTGATCGTGGTGGGATGGCACGCCGAGGTCGTCCGCGACTTTTTTTCAGACGGCTCCAAGCTGGCGGTGCGGATAGAATATGCAACCCAGGTGGTGCAAGACGGCACCGGAAAAGTTGTCGAGCTGGCGTGCGAATTTGTCGGAAACGACCCGTTTGTCCTGAGTTACGGGGACATTCTGATTGCGCCGGAAAATTACCCACGCATTTGCGCCGCTCTGGCCGAAGCTGAAGCCGTCGTAAGCGTGAAGCGCAGCGAAGATGTCAGCCAGGGCGGCGCCGTCTTCGTAAACGAGAAATTCGAGCTGATCGACTTGCGGGAGAAACCAAAACCGGGCGAGCCGACAAGTCCGTGGTACAACGCCGGAATCTACGGATTTCGGCCGGCCATCTTCGATTTCATCGCGAGACTGGAGCGCTCCCCGCGCGGCGAGTACGAGCTGACTGACGCGATTCGCAATCTCGCTCTTTCAGGAAACAAGGTCCAGGCGCTCGAACTCGAAGGTGACTGGGCCGACGTGCGCGATCCCGAGATTTTGGCGGACCTGAATCGCGGGTTGTAAGGGCGGCGAGGTCAAACAGCATCAAGGAGCGGCTTGGAAAGCGCCCCTCCCCGGTGTTTACCACGAAACGCAGCGTGATTCGCCGCTACAGTTGCTCGGGCGCTTCAGCGGCCGCTTCCCCGGGCTGCTCTTCGCCGATCTCTTCCTCAATTTCGCGCCGCCGTCGCGGAGAGAGGAACGGCCGCAGAAATCCGTAAAGCAAATAAACGAAGAAAATGATCGCGGCCATCCATTGGTAGAACTTCACCGTTACGGCGATAAGGGCGATCAGAAACAAAAAGCGCGGAGTCGTCTGCGTGGTGCGCCAGTTGACCGCCTTGAAACTGGGATAGCGAAATTTGCTGAACATCATGAACGACAGGAAAAGCATCAGGGGAGGAAGCGCATACTTCCAAGTCCCGATCGTCCGCTGGCCTTCGGCCAGCCAGAGAAGAAACAGCGTGATGGATGCGATCATCCCGGCAGCGGCCGTGATGGGAAACCCCGTAAAGTTCTTGTCCGGGCCAGCCCCTCCACTCTCCGCCGCGACGCAGTTAAAACGCGCGAGCCGCAGGGTACCGCAAGCCAAATAAACAAAGGCGATCATCCAGCCCAGGTTCTGGAACTCGCCCAGCACGATCTGATAAACGAGCAGCGCCGGGGCCATGCCGAACGAGACCACGTCCGCGAGCGAATCAAACTCGCGGCCGAATGGGCTGTCGTGTCCGCCCAGGCGCGCGAGCCGGCCATCGAGCAAATCGAAAATGCACGCGGCGAGAATGAACCAGATCGCGTCGCGAAACTTCATCGCCGCAATGCTGTAGTTGGTTTCCTGCGCGCCATCGTAGATGCAGAGGACGGCGGCGAACCCGCAAAACAGATTGCCCGCCGTCATGAGATTCGGCAGGAGATAAATCTTGGGGTTCGGCTGGCTCATTTTCTCGCAAGTCGCGCAATCACGGTCGCACCGCCGGTCACTCGATCCCCCACCTGCACCAGAACGACGGCATCGAGCGGCAAGTATACTTCCGTTCGCGAGCCGAAGCGAATCATCCCGAAACGCTCCCCTTTTTTCAGCTCATCCCCCACCTCGGACCAGCCGACAATCCTCCGCGCGATCATGCCGGTGAGCTGGCGGACGACGAGGGTGACCCGGGGATTCTCGAAGGCCCAGGTCATCGCCCGGTTTTTCGTGGTGCAGTCGAGATGACGCGCATCGAGGCAAATTCCCTCATGGCTCTTTCGATAAATGACACGTCCATCCATCGGTGCGCGGTTTGTGTGCACGTCGAAGACGGAAAGAAATATCCCAACCCTCCGCCGCCTCGCGTTTAGCACTTCGGTTTCCTCGATCTCGACGATATCCGCGACCGTACCGTCGGCGGCGGCCAGGACTGCATCCGAGTCTTCCGGAGCGACGCGATCGGGATCGCGAAAAAACGAAATGGTGTAAATGAGAAGCAAAAGGATCGGCAGAAGAAGCCAGTACGAAACGAAGCAACTTGCGACTCCGAGGAGCACCAGCGCGGCGAAGATCCAGCGCGCTTCGTAGAGGGTTTGAAATCGCATTGGTGGCTGGCATTTTCGAGGGGGTAACCACTGTGGTCAAGCCCCCGCGCAGGCGGTCTTTTTTCCTTGTTTTTTCGCGGATATTTGGACCACAAGATACTGGGCCAGTCGTCCGGTGGAGCCCCAATTTGTAGCGCAAAAACCCCTTTTCCAGGAACAAGATATTAGTTGTTGAAAGCGCTACTTTCGCCTATCTTTTTGCTCTGTCGTTCGACAGGCATTTATGCTCCAAGCTCAAGACGAAATTTCCCTCGGAAAATCCGCCCGCGACGCAGCCACCGGCATTGCCACCAGCCAGAAGTACGATGCCGCCCAGATCGATAAACTCGAGGGGCTGGAGGCGGTCCGGAAGCGTCCCGGAATGTACATCGGCGATCCGGACGAGCGTGGTCTGCACCACATGGTTTTCGAAGTTCTCGACAACTCGATCGACGAACATCTCGCGGGCTACTGCACCAAGATCGAGGTGGCCGTCCATGTGGATGGATCGGTTTCCGTACGGGACAACGGCCGCGGCATTCCGGTCGACATGCATCCGAAATTCAAGATGCCCGCGGTCGAGCTGGTCCTGACGAATCTGCACGCCGGCGGAAAATTCGGCCAGGGCGCTTACAAATATTCAGGCGGCCTCCACGGCGTCGGCGCGAAATGCGTCAACGCGCTTTCCGACTGGTTCAAGGTCGAGGTTTCCCGCGAGGGCAAGGTTTACGCGATGGGCTTCGAGCGTGGGAAAACCACGCAAAAACTGGAAGTCATCGGCGAGGTCAAGAACAAGAAAGCGACGGGCACCCTCATCACCTTCGTGCCCGATCCGACGATCTTCACGATCACGACGGAGTTTAAGTTCGAGCGATTGGCGTCGCGGCTGCGCGAACTGGCGTTTCTCAATCCCGGGCTCGACATCACGCTGACCGACGAGCGCGGCGATGCCCCGAAAAAGGAGACGTTCCTCTACAAGCACGGCATTGAAGAATTCGTAAAGCAACTGGGCGAAAACAAGCAGGTCATTCACCCGAAACCGGTCGTGCTTTCGCGGCAGCGTGACGAAGTGTTCGTCGATGTCGTCCTCCAGTATAACGACAGCTATAACGACCAGATTCTTCCGTTCGCCAACTCGATCCCGAACCCGGATGGCGGAACGCACCTGACGGGCTTCCGCACCGCGCTGACCAAGGCCGTCAACCAATACGCGAAGTCAAACGGCCTCTTGAAAGACAAGGATCCCGCCATTTCTGGCGACGATGTCCGAGAAGGTCTGATTTGCGTCCTGAGCATCAAACTGCCGAATCCGCGGTTTGAATCGCAGACCAAGGTGAAGCTGGTGAACACGGAAATCGACGGAATCGTGAACTCGGTTGTGTACGACGGGTTGATGACGTTCCTGGACAAGAACCCGCCGATCGCGAAGCGAATTTTCGAGAAGGTGCTGACGGCGGCGCGAGCGCGTGAAGCGGCTCGCAAAGCCCGGGAGACAATCCGCAAGGGTGCGCTGACCGGCGGCGGTCTCCCGGGAAAACTGGCGGATTGCTCTGAGCGCGATCCGGACCTGACCGAGCTTTACATCGTCGAGGGCGACTCGGCCGGTGGTTCGGCCAAGCAGGGACGCGACCGCCGCTACCAGGCGATTCTTCCGATTCGCGGCAAGCTGATCAACGTGGAAAAAGCCCGCCTCGATCAGGCGCTCAAGAACACGGAAATCCAGTCGATGATTACCGCCATCGGGACTGGCATCGGCAAGCCAAGGGACGAGAACACCGCCAAGGACGAAGCGTCATTCGACATCACGAAACTTCGCTACGGACGGATCATTATCATGACGGACGCGGACGTCGACGGTTCCCACATTCGGACCCTGCTCCTCACCTTCTTTTACCGGCAGATGACCGAGCTCGTTCGCGCCGGCAAAATCTACATCGCGCAGCCGCCGCTCTATCAAATCAAGCGCAAGAAGCGCGAGGAGTACGTGGACGACGACATTCAGCTCAACAAGATTTTGATTTCGTTAGGCGCCGAGGACGTGCGCCTGAAGAATTTGGCCGACAACAAGGAGCTGAGCGCCGCGCAGTTGAAGGACATTCTCGAATCTCTCGAAAGGCTCGCGAAGCTGAGTGAGTCCGTTCGGCGGCATGGCGGAGACTTCGAGAGCTATCTCGGGGAACGCGACGCCAGGAGCGGCAAGCTCCCCACGTACCTGGTCAAGGTGCGCGAAGGAAACGAGGAGTCCGTCCGCTATTTCCACGATCAGCGCGAGGTCCGCGAATTTCATGAGGAGAACCTCGACCTGAATTTGTTCGATGCCGAGATGGGTCAGGAATTGCTGCCGCTCACCACGACCCCGGTCAAATCCAACGGCGGTGTTCGGCGGCGCGCGAAGCTGGTGGAATTACACGAGTCCGCCACCATCCAAAAAATCATCGCGGAGCTCGCGCGGAAGGGTTTGAAGGTCGACCACTATGCGGCAAGCGATCACCCGATTTTCGAGTTGATCGAAGGCGAAGGTGAGAAAGCGACGGTGCATCCCCTGTTCTCGATCCCCGAGATTCACCAGAAGATCGTCGAGATCGGGCGGCGCGGCGTGCAGATCAAGCGGTTCAAAGGCCTGGGCGAAATGAACGCGAAAGAGCTGTTCAACACGACGATGGACCCCGAAAAGCGCAAACTCCTGAAAGTCGACCTAAACGACGACAACGCCGTCGATGCCGACAAGATGTTCACGATCCTGATGGGAGACGTGGTCGAGCCGCGACGCCAATTCATCGAAGACAACGCACTGAATGTGCGCAACCTGGACGTCTAGACAGGATTAACGGGATTTACTGGATTGGAAGAGGATCAGGATCACGCACTGACGGAGAAGATCATCGGGCTGGCGATGAAGATTCATCGCGCGCTCGGGCCAGGATTTCTCGAATCGGTCTACCGAAATGCGCTGGCCTTCGAATTACGCCGCGCTGGACTCGACATTGAATTGGATAAGCGCATCACGGTCCGGTACGAGAATGTGATCGTGGGTGATTTCGTCGCTGATGTGGTGGTGAACGGCAACCTAATTTGTGAACTGAAGGCCATCTCAGCCTTAACCAGATGCGACGAGGTCCAGGTCGTCAACTATCTCACCGCGACCAATCATGATGTTGGACTGCTCTTGAATTTCGGGGCGACGAGCCTCCAATTTAAGCGCAAACATCGCCGGTCGCACTCATCCGCGGAAACGGCCGATTTCCTCAATCCAGTAAATCCCGTTAATCCTGTCTAATAATTTCCAATGTATAACCCGAACGAAAAAATAGAGCTGATCAACGTCGCCGAGGAAGTGTCGAGGTCGTTCCTCGATTACTCGATGTCGGTCATCATCTCGCGGGCGCTGCCGGATGCGCGGGACGGTCTCAAACCCTCCCAGCGCCGCATCCTCTATGCGATGCACGATCTTTCGCTTTTCCCGAACCGCCAGCACCGGAAGTGCGCGAAGATTTGCGGTGACACGAGCGGTAACTATCACCCGCACGGCGAAGCGGTGATCTACCCCACCCTCGTCCACATGGCGCAGGCCTGGGCGATGCGCGAAACCCTTGTCGATGGCCAGGGCAATTTCGGTTCCGTCGAAGGCGACCCGCCGGCGGCCATGCGTTACACCGAGGCACGCATGACGCATCTCGGCGCGGCGCTCATGACCGACATGGACAAGGACACGGTCAACTTTGTCCCGAACTACGACGAGACTCGGACCGAACCGACCGTTTTCCCCGCCGCCTTCCCAAACCTGCTGGTGAACGGCGGGACCGGCATCGCCGTCGGCATGGCGACCAACATGCCGCCGCACAATCTCGGCGAAGTGATCGATGGGATTTGCGCGCAGATCGACGACCCGGACATCACGCTCGATGAGCTGATGAAGCACGTGAAGGGCCCGGATTTTCCAACCGGTTGCGCCATTCTCGGGCTCGCGGGCATCAAACAATATCTCGAGACCGGACGCGGCAGCATGAAAGTGCGCGGCAAAGCGGGCGTCGAGGAGCTGAAGGGCAATCGTGAGCAGATTGTGATCACGGAAATTCCTTACAACGTGAACCGGGCGACGCTGGTGGAGCGCATCGCCGACCTGGTGAACGACAAGGTGCTGACCGATATCACCGCGATCCGGGATGAGTCGGATGAAAACACTCGCGTCGTCATCGAATTGAAGCGCGACGGCAATCCGAAGATCGTCATCAACAATCTCTACAAGCATACCGCGATGGAAAGCTCCTTCGCGGTCAACATGCTGGCGATCGATCATGGGCGGCCCAAATTGCTCCCGCTCAAACAGGCGAACCAGGCTTACATCGATCATCGCCGGGAAGTCGTGCTGCGGCGGACGCGTTTCGAGCTGCGCAAAGCGGAAGATCGGGCGGAAACGCTCGAAGGTTACCTCATCGCCCTGGCGAATCTGGATGAATTCATCCGGATCATTCGTGGATCGGCCAACCGCGACGAAGCGCGGGTCAAACTGCTCGCGTTCGAATTCACCCGGAAGCAGGTCGAAAAAATCGGGATCTTGATCCGGAACGAAGCCCGGCTGGTCGAAGGGCGTTACGCCTTCAGCGAGCATCAGGCCAATCAGATTCTCGAGCTTCGCCTTTACCAGCTCACCGGCCTCGAGCGGGAAAAGATCACCGGTGAATACAAGGAACTGCTCGATACGATCCAGGATCTGCGCGACATCCTGGCGAAGGAGTCGCGCGTCTTTCAGATCATCAAGAAAGAGCTGCGCGACATTCGCGATAAACACGCGGGGCCGCGGCTCACGCAGCTGGTGCCGGACGAAGGCGAGATCAACATGGAGGATCTCATCGCCAACGAAGGCTGCATCATCAGCATTACCCACGGTGGCTTCATCAAGCGCACCGCCGTGAGCGCGTTTCGCGCGCAACGGCGCGGCGGCAAGGGCGTGATCGGGATGACGACGCGCGAAGGGGCCACGGAAGAAGAAGAGGGCGATTTCATCGAACATCTCTTCACCGCCACCACCCACGATTACCTGATGTTTTTCACCGAATCAGGACGCGCCTACGTCGAGAAGGTTTACGAGATTCCAGAGATGGGCCGGGCGGCCAAGGGCCGTTCGATCGCCAATTTGCTGGAACTACGCGCCGACGAGAAAATCGCGGCGACGATTCGGGTCCAGTCCAAGAAGTCGGGAACTGGCCCGAATACCGTCGATGAAACCTGGGACGAGAATTTTCACATCGTTTTCGGCACGCGATCCGGGATCGTGAAGAAATCGAATCTCTCGGATTACAGCAACGTTCGGAAAGGCGGGATCATTGCCATCCAGATCGAGAAAGATGATTGCCTGATCGACGCGAAGCTGACGAACGGCGACAACGAGATCGTGCTCATCACCAAGGAAGGCATGAGCCTTCGCTTCCACGAGGAGCAATTGCGCGACCAGGGCCGGAACACGGTCGGGGTCTGGGGGATTCGACCGGAGAAGGGCGATCTGGTGGTGGCGATCGCGATCGTGAATCCGAACGCCATGCTGCTGGTGGCGGGCGAGAACGGGATCGGAAAACGGACGCCGTTTGACGATTACCGGCGCCAGTCGCGCGGCGGCAAGGGGATCATCACCATGAAAACCGGCGAGAAGACCGGCAGTGTCGTTGGTGCGCTCACGGTCACGGAGAATGACGAACTGATGCTGATCACGACCAAAGGCCAGATGGTGCGGACACGCGTGAAAGAGATTCGGGCCGTCGGGAGGAATACGATGGGCGTGAAGCTGATGGATTTGCGCGGCGCGGAGAAACTTCAGGCGATCGCCCCGGTGGTGAGCCAGGAGAGCGCTGAAGTGGAGGCCGACTCGGCCCAGACGCCCGGGGCGTAAATGAAAAGGGACCCGCCGTGGCGAGTCCCTTTCCCTAATCGCGTTGTCGCTTGAAGCGAGCCTAGTAACCGCCCGAGCGGGTCGTTGTCTGCTCGACCGTGGTCGAAGAAGGTGGTGGTACCCTTCTCGTCGATTCCGAGTGTGTCGTAGTCGTGGTGGTGGTGGGTGGTGGTGTTTCCACAACCGTGGTGCACGAAGTCAAAAGCGCGGCGGCCAACGCAAGCGGAGTAAGAATAATAAGTTTTTTCATAGTTGAAGTTGTTCCTTCAAGGACAATTCGGCGCAGGTTCCTCGGCCAGATGTATTTCGGAGGAAGATTTCCTGGTGGCCTTCGCGGGAATCACCGCCCTGCGGCGGCCGGTCTGCACCCCCCACGGGCGCCAAGGATACCATTACGCGGCTTTCCGCGCTTCTTTCTAACACCGGCCTTCAGGGCGGTGGCATAACACCGTCCCATCGCCAAGCCGTTTTAACGGCTTTTTCGTCGTGCCGGGGCAACCCATGTCGACCGGAATCAATCGTCGATACTCGTCCTTAATTTTTTCAATTTGGACCGCCGTCGCTTTCCCTCCAGGATTCGCTTTTTCAAAGCCCGTGGGCGCGGCGAACGCTGGCGGCGTATCTTTTCGCGTCGACTCAGCTCAGCCGCCCGTGCGCTCTGCCGATGCCGTTCAATCGCATCCAGCAGCCTCTCACGCGCGAGTCTGCGATTGAGAGCTTGCGAACGGGAATCCTGGACCGTGATCCGCAGCCCCGAGGGCGAGTGGCGCAGCGTCACCGCCGTCGACACCTTGTTGACGTTCTGGCCGCCGGGCCCGCCCGATCGCGCGAAGACCTCCTCGAGCTCGGATTCAAGAACGCCCAGCTCCCGCATCCGCTCTTCAATTGAACGGCCTGTCGCCATGCTGAGCTGGACTAGACCGGCGGGACGTTTTCGCGGCCATGGCGCAGGACACGCGCCATCCACAAGAGCTCGTCGAGAAACTTGTTCACCCGGCCCACGAAACTCTGGTCGAGCAGCTCTCCGTTTTCATTGAAGATCGTTTGCACCTTGCTGAAATTCACATCGGTAAAAGTGGTGACGAGACCCAACTCGCGCATGACCGGAAGGAGATGTTCGATCACGCGTGTCCCCCCGAAAGAGCCCGCGGAAACGCCGCAAAGTCCGACCGCTTTGTGAATGTATTCCTTCAGATTCATATCGAGAGCGTGTTTCAGAAGTCCCGGGTAACCGTGATTGTATTCCGGCACGATTAGGATGATCGCGTCCGCCCGCTCGACCGTGGCCGAGAACGCCGGATCCTTCATTTCCTCGCCCGCATCATCCATCCGCATATGCAGCGAACGGACATCGATCAACTCCGTCTCCACCCCCGCCCGCTTTTTTGTCTCCTCCAGGACCAAATGCGCTGGATGCACACTGCGCCTTCCCTGCCGCGGCGTGCCCAGGATTACCGGAATAAAAAGGGGGCGTTCAGTCGCTGGCATAAGGAAAGATCAAAGGATTGAGCCTGCTTTGGCAAGTTGATTCCCACCGACTCAGCTGGAGACAGCGGATTTCTCAAATGATACTTTGGTCATACTTTGCAAAGTATGGCCACGCCTCTCCGACCAACGACGGCCGCTGGAGCCACCGGCCAGTTCGGTTATTCATTGCAAATCGAGCGGCAGGAGTCGTATTAAAAAGGTATGTCAGAGGAAAATGAGAGTAGCGAAATCGCGGAAGACGCCGCCGCGAAAAAAGGCGAGGTAGCCGGCCGCAGCACTCGAATGTTTTCTGTGTGTCCACACTGCGGTGCGCGCCATCACATGGTCAACGACACCAAAGGCGTCTGGCTTTGCCCAGACTGCGGCCAGCCGCAAGATCCCTATTAGAGAGCGGTGCGTTGAAAGTGCCGATGGCCGGACTCGAACCGGCACGGGCCGTTAAAGCCCAACGGATTTTAAGTCCGTTGCGTCTGCCATTTCGCCACATCGGCCGCTGCGCAGTGCATCTTACCCAGCCTGTTGCGCAGACCAAGAGGTTTTGAGGTGTCCAGCTTGGGCAGCCTCCGACGCAATGGTTGTCATCCCGAGCCGCGCCAGACGGCGAGGGACCTCTCAGTCGCAGAAAGATCACACAAGCTCGCTTTTGCGATCCACGATGCGGAGTGGTGGCGAATAGCCTTCCTCGACGCTTGTGTAACCTGAGATCGACCGGGAGGTCCCTCGCCGTCTGCGCGGCTCGGGATGACACGCAAGTTGGAACACGAATATTGATTCGGTTCTCTTTACATCCGGCGCGCTCGACGCATTCGTAGTACTCAAGCGGCGCCGAATAGCTCGTCGCCCAACGGAGAACTCATTATGGCAGATAAATTATCAGGGAAAAAGGTGGCGATCCTGGCGGCGGATGGTTTCGAGGAGGTGGAGCTGACAAAACCGCGGGCAGCCCTTGATGAAGCGGGCGCCAAGACGACGGTGATTTCGCTCAAACCGGGAAAAATCCAGGGGATGAATCACGCCGACAAGGGCGAAACCGTACCAGTTGATCAAACGCTGAACGAAGCGAAGCCAGATGATTTCGATGCACTGATGATTCCCGGCGGATTGATGAACCCGGACTCGCTCCGCGCCTCCGAAGAGGCGCTCGAGTTCGTGCGCCATTTCTTTCGCGAAGGCAAGCCGGTCGCGGCGATCTGCCACGCTCCCTGGGTTCTGATCGACGCAGGCGTTCTCCGCGGCCGCACGGTCACTTCCTGGCCTGCGATCAAAACGGATGTTCGAAACGCGGGTGCGAATTGGGTCGATCAGGAAGTCGTGGTGGACAACGGCCTGGTCACGAGCCGAAAACCGGACGACATCCCCGCTTTCAACCAAAAGATGGTCGAGGAATTTTGCGAGGGGCGTCATGCCCCGGCTTCCGGAACGGCATCGGCCGAGTTGGAAACTTGAGCCGCAAATTGCCTTGCAAGTTTTCGCGACAGTCTCTCAAAGTTTCATGAGCGCGACCCGTCCCGATGACAACCGCCAACAAAATCACCGTAGTTCGGATCCTGCTGATCCCAGTATTCGTCACGCTGGCGATTTACTATGGGCAAAGCATCCAGGAAGGCAGCCCGCAGGATTGGCAACGCTTCGCCGCGATCGCGGTCTTTCTTCTCGCGGCGGTAAGCGACGGCCTCGATGGCTTTGTCGCGCGGCGATACAATCAACGCAGCTCGCTCGGCATGATCCTCGATCCCATTGCCGACAAAGGTTTGCTTCTGAGCGGCATCATTACGCTCAGCATTAGTAACTGGAGTCTGGGCGATCCGAATTACGGGAAATTTCCCGCGTGGTTTCCCGTGCTCGTGATTGCCCGCGACACGGTCATTCTGGTGGGCAGCGCGGTGCTTCATATTTTGAACGGGACCGTTCGCGTGAGGCCAAGCTGGACGGGAAAAGTGGCGACGGTCTTGCAGATGGCGGCGATAGCGTGGGTCATGTTGCAACTCCGCGTGCTGCCGTTGCTCTATGTGGTGGCGGCCGCCGGGTTTTTCACTCTTGTATCCGGGATGATCTACGTGAGAGACGGAGTGCGGCAGTTAACTGCGCAAGGACACGCGAACGCGAAATTGGACTAGCGCGGCAACCGACCGCAGCCATGCAACGAAAAAACGCGCCTGAAAGCGTGGGCAAAGTCGCCATCGTCGGCCGCCCCAATGTCGGCAAATCGGCGCTGTTCAACCGGCTCGCCGGCCGGAACATCGCCATCGTCCACGATCAACCCGGCATCACTCGGGACCGGCTGGCTGCTCCCTGCATCCGGGGGCGGCGGCCGTTTACCGTCTGGGACACAGGCGGAATTGGAGGCGCGGGCGAAGTGGAGCTGAGGACGCAGGTTCGAGGCGCGGCGGATGCCGCGATGCGCGAAAGCGACGTGATCTTGCTTGTAGTGGACGCGCAGGACGGCCTCACGCCGATCGACCAGGAGCTGGCGAGAATCCTGCGCAAATCGAAGGCGCCGGTCGTCCTCGTGATTAACAAGATCGATCACCCGAAACACGAAGATCTGGAGAGCGACTTCGCGCGGCTTAATTTCGCAAGTTCTGTCCCAATCAGCGCGGCACATGGCCGCGGCATTTCGGGTCTCCTGGAAACGATAGATTCTCTCCTGCCGGATTCCGATGCGGCGAATGATGAACCATCAGCCCCTAGCCATCCGCTGGCGCTGGCCATCGTCGGGCGGCCGAACGCGGGAAAATCATCGCTGATCAATTCCATCCTGCGCGATGCCCGCACCATTGTCAGCGAACTGCCCGGCACGACCCGCGATGCCGTCGACATCCTGTATGAACGCGACGGAGAGCGGTTTCTTCTGATCGACACCGCCGGGATTCGCGCGCGCAGCAAACATTCCAGCTCCGTCGAAGTCTTTAGCGTGATGCGGGCCGAGCGCACGATCCGCCGCGCGGATCTTTGCGTCCTCGTCGTCGACCTGACGAGCGGCGTAACCGGCCAGGACAAGAAAATCGCCGGCCTGATCCAGAAGGCCGAAAAACCTTGTTTGGTCGTTCTCAACAAGTGGGATTTGGTGAAACCGAAGCGCGCCGCGAAAGCAGAGATGGAGCGGATCGCTTCCGACACGCGGGAGCGTCTCTTCTTTCTCGACTACGCCCCTGTCTTGATCGCCTCGGCTCTGACGGGAGAGAACGTCGAGCAGCTTTTCCGCTTGATCGCGGATGTCCGGCGGGCTGCGCGCGTGCGCCTGGGGACGGGCGTGCTGAATCGTTTGTTGCGCGCCGCCTTCGAGGAAAATCCGCCGCCGACAATCGGAACGCGCCGTCTGAAATTATTTTACGCCGCGCAAGCGAGAGGCGACGAGGAACGGACGCTCGAAGCGTTGAAATTCATTTTGTTCGTCAATCAGCCAAAGCTGCTCAGCGAAACCTACGGGCGTTATCTCGAAGGGCGCATTCGCGCGGCGGAATCCTATCCGGGCTTGCCGGTGCTCTTGAGCTGCCGCGCACGGGCTGAGAAAATGTAGAAGTCTCGCCACGGCGAGCGGCTAACCGATCGAACAGGCGCTTGACACGAGCGCCTCAACATCGAAGGAAAGTGCGCACAGACCCGCTGCCGGAAAGCGCGGCGTTAAATCGAACATTCATTCGGTCCGGTCTGTCTCACCCTTTCTTATGAAATCGACGCAGGAAATCACGCAACAGGTGCAGGAGATGGGTCAATGGATTCCGCCTTTGCGCGAACAGATCGGCCGCGTCGTCATTGGACAGAAGTACCTGGTCGACAGGTTATTACTAGGGTTGCTCGCAAATGGGCACATTTTGCTCGAAGGCGTTCCGGGCCTGGCCAAGACGCTCACAGTGAAGACATTGGCGGCCTGCATCCAAACCGGTTTCCAGCGTTTGCAGTTTACGCCCGATTTGCTGCCGGCGGACCTGATCGGCACCCTCATTTACAACCCGCGGTCGGGCGAGTTTACGACGAAACTTGGTCCGCTTTTTTCCAACCTGATTTTGGCCGATGAAATCAATCGCGCGCCCGCCAAGGTACAGAGCGCGCTGCTCGAAGCGATGCAGGAGCGGCAAGTGACAATCGGTGAGACGACTTATCCCCTCTCCGATCCGTTTCTCGTTCTCGCGACCCAAAATCCCCTCGAGCAGGAAGGGACCTACCAACTGCCGGAAGCGCAGCTCGATCGCTTCATGCTGAAGCTGCACATTGGTTATCCGCAAAAATCCGAGGAACGGCAGATCCTCGACCTGATGGCGACTTCCGCGCCGAACCTGACTGTGACGCCGGTCGTTGATCCACAATTGATCATCGCGGCGCGATCGGTGGTGAACAGCATCTACATCGACGATCGCGTGAAGGATTACATCGTGGACGTCGTTTGGGCGACGCGGCAACCGGCGTCGTACAACCTGGACCTGGACGGCCTGATTCGTTACGGCGCTTCGCCGCGCGCGACGATATACCTGGCGCTGGCCGCGCGCGCGCACGCTTTCCTCAGCGGCCGCGGCTACGTTACGCCGCAAGACGTCAAGAGCATCGGCACGGACGTGCTGCGCCACCGCATTATCGTCAGCTACGAAGCCGAGGCTGAAACGATCTCGAGTGAAACCATTGTCGATCGGATTTTCGCCGGGCTGCCGGTGCCGTGAGGGGGATGTGAATGGTGAATGGTATGGGTGGCGCGAGGTCTTTTCGTGAGTTGAAGGTCTATGTGGCGGCACGCGAGGCAGCGAAGAGAGTTTTCGTCGCGAGTGGACATTTTCCGCGCGAAGAGCGGTATGCTCTAACGGATCAGATTCGCAGAAGTTCGCGCGCGGTAAAAGCGATGCTGGCGGAGGCGTGGGCGCGGCGCCGATACAAGGCGGCGTTTATCAATAAGATTGACGAAGCTCTCGGCGAAGCGAATGAAACCCAGTCGTGGTTGGACGACGCGCTCGATTCTCAATATCTGTCATCGTCGGATTTCAAAGAGCTGGACGACTGCTACCAAGCAATTGGCGGCATGCTTTCGCGCATGATCGATCGTGCGGATGATTTTTGTAAGCACGCACCTGCGACCGATTACCGAAGCATTGGTCGCGTGGAAGAAGAATCTCCATTCACCGATCACTGATCACCATTCACACCCATGGACGCAGCCGAAGTTCTCCGCAAAATCCGAGCCCTCGAGATCAAGACCAAGGGGCTGGTCCAAACCGTCTTCGCGGGCGACTACCACAGCGTCTTCAAGGGACGCGGGATGAACTTTGAGGATGTGCGCGAATATCAGCCCGGCGATGAGATCCGTGCGATCGATTGGAACGTCACGGCGCGTCTAGGGACGGCGTTCGTCAAAAAATTTACGGAAGAACGCGAGCTTACGGTGGTGCTGGTGGTGGACGTGAGCGCTTCGGGTAATTTTGGCAGCTCGTACCAATCAAAGCGCGAACTCGCCGCGGAAGTGGCCTGTCTTCTCGCCTTCAGTGCCATTCGAAACAACGATAAGGTGGGTCTGCTTCTTTTCAGCGATCGGGTCGAACTTTTCATTCCGCCGAAAAAGGGCCGGTCCCATACGCTCCGCATCATTCGGGAAATCCTGTTTTTCGAACCGGCCGGGCGCGGCACGGCCCCGGCGCTGGCGCTCGATTATCTGAACAAGGTGGTGACGCGGCGCGCTGTGGTCTTTTTCGTTTCAGATTTTCAGACTGACGATTTTTCGCGCGAACTTTCGGTGAGCGGCCGGAGACACGATTTCATTGCGGTGCACATCCAGGATCAACGCGAGGAAACACTGCCCAACGTCGGGATTATTACCCTGGAAGACTCTGAAACCGGGGAGCAGATCGAGATCAACACCGCGGATCGCGGCACGCGCGCGCGTTTCAGCGCTCTGGCCGAGACGAAACGCGCCGAACTGAATCGCACCCTCCGCCGCAATAGTATCGACGCCATCTCACTTCGGACAGGGGAGGATTATCTGCCCGCGCTGCGCTCGTTTTTCAAACAACGCGAACGACGCCTGGCCGTGCGATGACCTGCCTGCCGTATGCTTATTCTCGCCGCCGAAGAACTCCACGATATTGCGCCGCCGGTTGATTACTCGCTGCTGCCGGCATGGGTGATCTACGCCGGCGCGCTCGCCGCCCTGGTGCTTTGCGTTTTGATCGGCCGCTGGATGGGCCGCCGGTCGCGGCGCCCGAAGCCGGGACCCTCGCCGCGCGAGCGCACGCTGGATTTGCTCGATCGAATCAGCCGCGAGATCGAAACGTTGTCTCCCTACCAATTCAGCATCCGGGTTTCCGACATTCTCCGGCGCTATGTGACCGACCAGTATCAACTGCCGGTCACGCGCCAGACCTCCGTCGAATTTCTCGCCGCACTCACGAAGGCTTCGCCTTTTTCCGAGGACGAAAAATCGTTGCTCGAAGATTTTCTCAACCGCTGCGACCTGATCAAATTCGCGCGTTACGACGCAACGACCGAGGACAGCCGGCTGCTGCTCGAGGAAGCGACGCGTTTTGTAAAAGGAGGAAAACTTGAACCTGCGTGATTTGCTGCCGGCGAACTCGGCGCTGACCTTTGCGCAGCCGTGGTTGCTCCTGCTCCTCCTGGCGGTTCCGTTGCTCGCCTGGTTCCGCGGGAAAAGCGGGCCCGCCGCCGCGCTCACTTTTTCGTCGACCAGCGCCCTGCGGTCCCTCGGGAAGACGAGCGCGGCGCGGGCGGGGAAGTTTTTGCTCAGCTTGTTTCTGCTGAGTTTCGCGCTCCTGGTCGTCGCCATGGCGCGGCCGCAACTGGGCAAAAGTCTCACGCAGGTGGAGGCCAGCGGGATCGACATCATGCTGGTGCTCGACGTTTCGCAGTCGATGCTGACCAAGGACTTTTCGGTGGGCGGGGACCAGGCCACGCGCCTCGAGGCGATTCGCGAAGTGACGCGCCAATTCATCGAGGGACGGCCTAACGACCGGATCGGGATCATCGCCTTCGCCGGACACCCTTACGTGATCAGTCCAATGACGCTCGATCACGACTGGCTCCTCCAGAATCTCGAGCGCGTCCGCACGGGCATGGTCGAAGACGGCACCGCCATCGGTTTGGGCATCGCGTCCGCGGCGAATCGGTTGAAAGACAAGGCGTCAAAAAGCCGTGTCATCGTGCTCCTGACCGATGGCGAGAACAACGCCGGCCGGATTCCACCCGCCACCGCGGCGGAAGCAGTCAAAGCTCTGAAGATTCGCTTCTACGCCATCGGGGCCGGCATTAACGGGATCGCGCCCGCGCCGGTCTTTAACCCCCGGACAGGCAAGCCGTTTACCGACATGCTCGGCAACATCATGTATCAAAACCAGCGCGTTCAATTCAACGAGACCGGACTCAGGGAAGTCGCAAAAATCGCGGAGGGACAATTCTTCCGGGCGACCGACACGAAGTCGCTGGAACAGATTTTTCGGGACATCGACAAAATGGAAACAACGACGGTGGCGGTCAAAAAATATCGACAGTACCGCGATCTCTTTCCCGCCTGCATCATGGCCGGTTGCGGGCTGCTCGTAGCCCAGATTTTATTGTCGCAGACGATTTGGAAGAAATTGCCTTGAAGAAAAGAAACGCGCACTACCCATGACTTTTGGCGCCCCACAGTGGTTCTGGGCTTTGCTCATTATCCCGATTCTCGCCGTGCTCTTTGCGCGGGCGGAGCGTCGCGCGGTCCTGCGGTTACGCGACTTTGTTTCGGAGCGGCTGTTGCCGAATCTCGCGCGCACCGTGGACCGTCGCCGCCGCATTGTGCGTTTCGCTCTTGTCCTTTTCGGGCTCGCGTTTGCGATAACGGCCCTGGCGCAGCCGCGTTGGGGATACATTTACGAAGACGCCAGGCGGAAAGGACTGGACCTCATCCTCGCGGTCGACACTTCGCGCAGCATGCTTTCGAACGACGTGGCGCCCAACCGCCTCGAGCGCGTCAAACTGGCCACGCAGGATCTTATTAACGAGCTTCAGGGCGACCGGGTGGGCCTCGTCGCGTTCGCCGGCCGCGCCTTCCTCCAAGCACCCCTGACGATCGACTACGGCGCGGCCGTCGAGGCGATCAACGACCTCGACACCAGCACGATTCCGGAAGGCGGATCAAACATTTCGAAAGCGATTGATTTGGCCGTAGGCACCTACGGAAAAAGTGCGATCGGCAATCGGGCGTTAGTCATTTTCACGGACGGCGAAGAGCTCAGCGGTGACGCGCCGAAAGCATCGAAGGCGGCGGCCGATGCCGGCGTGCGAATTTTCACCGTGGGCGTCGGCACGCCGGAAGGCTCGCTCATTCCGATCACCGGACAAGACGGAGGGACGGCCTTCGTCAAGGACGGCACGGGGCAGGTCGTGAAATCGAAGCTGGACGAAAAGCGCCTGAAAGAAATCGCGGAAAACACCGGCGGATTTTATCTTCATCTCGACGGCGCGCGAACCATGAAACAGTTGTTCGCCGAGGGGCTCGCCAAAATGCAGGCTGGTGACATCGATGCCCGGCTTTCCCGCCGGCCGATCGAGCGTTACCAATGGCCGCTGGGCGCGGCGCTGTTCTTTCTCGCGGCGTCATTCGTCATGCGCGAGCGAAGACGCCTTCGCCGCGTCACGGCTCCAGCCATCGAGCCAGGGAAAAAGACGCTGGCGATGGCGGCGGCCCTCTTGCTCCTGGCGAATGGTTGCTTCGCCGCGGCGCCGGGCCTGGAGGCTTATCGCCAGCAAAAGTTCAGCGACGCCTACCGGGAATTCGAGAAGACGCTCAAGGAGCACCCTCGAACGGGGGCCGCGGACAAGATTCAATTCGATGCCGGCGCGGCCGCCTACAAAATGAAGGACTACGGCAAGGCGTTGAATTCCTTCAGCCAGGCGTTGCTTTCGCCCGATGCGGGGTTGCAGGGGAAGAGCCATTACAATCTTGGCAACACGCTTTACCAGCGAGGCGAGACGCAAAAGAAAGATGACGAAAAGCTGAAGGATTGGACGAACGCGCTTCAACACTACGAGCAGAGTCTGAAGATCGCGCCGGAGAACAAAGAGGCGAAAGAGAACCTCGCGTATGTGAAGAAGAAGATCGAGGAATTGAAGCAGAAGCGAGAGCAGCAGCCCCCTCCTTCGCCATCGCCAAAACCGCAAGAGGACAAGAAAAACGATTCCAAGAAAGACGACAAAGATCAGCGTCAGAAAGATCAGGCGGGCGACGGCGAACAGGAGAAACCGGACAAGGGCGACGATCAGGAATCGCAGCCAAAGAACGATTCCGGCGAAACCAAGGGCGACTCGTCCAAGGAGAACGAAACTCCATCGCCTTCACCGGGAGAGAATGAGCAACCGCAGCAGAATCAGGGAGGCCCTTCACCCTCGCCTTCCCCTCAAAACAACGAAGACACCGGCAAGAACGACAAACAGGATTCAGCGGGCGGCGATCAGGAAAAGCCGGGGCAAACTCCGACGCCTTCCGATAAAGGAAGTCCGTCTCAATCGCCCGGCCAGGGTGAAGGAACCGGCACTTCACCGACTCCGGCGCCTGCGTCTTCTCCGGAGAAGAAATTGGCCGGGGAAGTAAAAGGAGCCGGAGAGGAACAGCCACCTCAGGAGCAGAGCGCTCACGTGGCCGAGGCCGAGCCCGAGAAGGATGGCCAAATGAGCGAGAAGCAAGCGGAGCTTCTCCTCCAGTCGATGAAGGACGAAGAGCGGCGGGTGCAGCTTGATGAACGCAGGGTTTCGCGAAATGTCTATAAAGACTGGTAACCGGTCCCAGATGCCCCGTTCATTTTTTCATTGTTTATGCGCTCGCATGGCCGTCGCATCTTTCGCGCTGGCTGCTTGCACTCCCATTGCTCGGGCGGAGCAACCCTCGGCCACGGCTGTGTTGTCGAGCTCGCAGACCGCCGTCGGCCAGCCGGTTGAACTCCAGATTCAAGTAAGGGGAGACCGGAGTGTCGCACCACCCACCGTGGTTTCCGTGGACGGCCTGGAGATTCGTTCAACCGGCCAGATGCAATCATTTGAAATGCGCAACCTCAGCGTCACGTCGAGCGTCACCTTCAACTACACGATCCTCCCGCTCCGCGCCGGCCGTTTCAAAATACCGCCACAAACCATTCACGCGGGTGGCGCCACACTCCGCACCGAGGAGTTGACGCTGGAAGTCGGCGCCAGTTCGAGTCGACCACAAACGTCCAACGGCCGGGGGGCGATCAATCCGCGGGACATCGGCTCCGCCGAGATCATTGTGCCGAAGAAGAACGTTTACGTCGGGGAATTGGTCCCGGTGGAAATACGTCTCCGCATCGATTCTCGCGTCCGATTCGACCCAAATCCCGTGGCGGCGGGACCGCGGATCGGTGGTCAGGGTTTCACCATCCAAAAGCTTCAACGTCCGATTGAGAGACAGGAGACAATTAACGGCCGCCGTTTCTTTGTTTACATCTACAAGACGGCCGTCGCCGCCGCTAAAGCCGGCAGCCTGACCATCGGCCCCGCCGAGCTGGAAACCTTGATGCAATGGCCTCGGGCACGCCCACGGCAGTACTCGCCCCGCGACATTTTCGAAATGGACGACGCGTTCAATGGCATTTTGCCGAATCCCTTCGCCGATCTGACCCAGCCCGTGGCGATCAAGATTACGGGCGAAGCGGTCACGCTCGAGGTCAAGACGCTGCCACCCAATCCTCCGGCGAGTTTTTCGGGAGCCGTCGGCAATTTTACCATGGAATCCGACGCCAACCCAAAGTCTGGCCAGGTGGGCGACCCGTTCACCGTCACGACGAAGATTTCAGGCCGTGGGAATTTTGATCGGGTGACGGCTCCGGCCCTGGAAGATGAGGCGGGATGGCGCAAGTACCCGCCCTCCGCGAATTTCAAACAGGATGACGACGTGGGAATCAGCGGCGTGAAAACGTTCGAGAGCGTCCTCAGCCCGAACGAACGCAAAGACAAGCTTCCAGCGCAGCTCTTCACCTATTTCGATTCGCTGAAGGAACAATACGTCACGCTGCGCACCGAGCCGATTCCGGTTCGCGTGGAAGGAGCCGCTGCGCCAGCCACGGTCGCACCCGTCGCCGCGCCACAGGCGCCCGCACCCGGTGCATCGCCGCCAGCTGTGCCCGAGCGACAGGACATTCTTCACCAGCTGACAAATCTTCCGGCCGCGCCGCAATCGTTTGCGCCCCTCTACGCCCGCCGGCCGTTCTGGCTCGCCCAACTCTTCCCGTTCCTGGCCCTGCTCGGCTATGTCGGTTGGAAATTGCGGCAGGCCCATCTCGATAATCGAGAAGCCCGGCGGCGCGAGGTGTTGCAGCACGAAGCGGCGGAGCTGCAACAAAGCCTGGGTCGCGACGACGCTTCACCGCGGGAATATTTCTCCCGCGCTTCGCGCGCGGTGCAATTGAAGACCGCTCTGGCAAAAAACCTCGACCCAAACATGGTCGATGCGGAAGTCGCCGCGTCGGCGTTCCAGGCGGACGAAAATACGCGGCTGCGCCTTCGTCATCTCTTCGAGAAGAGCAACGAAGCCCGCTATAGCGGCGCGGGGCCGAACGGGATTCGGCGAGTGCCCCCGGAGACGCGAACCGAAGTTCTCGATTTGATCGAAAGCCTCCGAAAATGAAACGGCATTTATGGTGGGTGAGCGTTACGGCGGTCGTCCTAAGCTGCGCGGCCGCAAAAGCCGTTCGCGCGGACCCGAATCCGGAATTCGCGAAGGCGAACCAGAATTACAGCGAGGGACATTTTCAGGAGGCGATTGACGGTTACCAAAACCTCATCCAATCCGGGCGCTGGAACGCCAATCTCTTCTACAATCTGGGCAATGGGTGGTTCCGGCTCGGAAATTTCGGCGAGGCGATCCTGAACTACGAACGCGCGCTTGCGCTCGATCCCCACCATCCGGAGACCGCGGCTAATTTGAGCCTCGTGCGTGACGAAGCGCGCGCCCTGGAGTTGAAGCCAGGCGTCCTGGAGCGTTACCTCGGCGCCGCGACTTCCATGCAATATTCCATCGCGGCATCCGCTGCCTTTTGGCTCGCGCTTTTCGCTTTGACGCGTCTCTTCTATTCACGGCGCCGCTCCGCGGCCCTGATCGCATTCGCCGTCTTTGCGATGGCCGTTTTCGCAGGCGCGGTTTACGCCCTTTACTCTCTGGAGACGGGCAGCAAAGGCAGGGCCCTGGCGATCGTGACCGGAACGAACATCGAGGCGCGCCTGGCGACGGCGGACAGCGCGAGCAGCGTGCTGGCGTTACCGCCCGGGAGCGAGATAAAGGTCCTGAGCCAACGAGGCGATTGGATCTACGCGGCGTTGCCGAACGGTCTCCGCGGGTGGATTCCGGCAAACGGCGCGCGGCTCGTGCGACGGTAGGACCGCTTAAATTGCCGGAACCCAAGTGCGGGTTGAGAAGCGCCTAATTGTCCACATCTTGACTGCGTATGAACGCGGAGATGGATGTCGGCACCAATAAAAAGGCGTTCCAGATCAATCTCGACGAGAAGAAATACGGGACGTTCGCCGAGATCGGCGCCGGCCAGGAGGTCGCCCGGCGGTTCTTTCACGTCGGCGGCGCGTCGGGCACGGTCGCGAAAACAATGTCGGCTTACGACATGACGTTTAGCGACGCCATTTACGGAACCGCCGACCGCTACGTCAGCCGCAACCGGCTCCAGACGATGCTGGACCACGAGTACAATCTGCTGATCGAGCGCCTGGATCAGAAACTTGGCAACGAGCGGACTTTTTTTGTTTTTGCCGACACCGTCGCCGCGCGGAGTTTCAAGCAGCACAACGAGTCGCACGGCTGGCTGGGCGTGCGCTTTCAAGAAGAAACGCGGGGCGAACCCAGCCAGATCATCATTCACATCCGGATGCTGGATGAATCGAACGTCGATCAACAGGAAGCGCTCGGCATCATCGGCGTGAATCTTCTCTACGGCGCCTTTTACCATCGTCAGCCCGAGAAGCTGATCGCTTCGCTCCAGGAGAATCTCGCGCCCGACCGCATCCGGATGGACATGATCAAATTCTCCGGTCAGGCGTTCCCCCAGGTCGACAATCGGCTGATGAGTTTGCAGCTCGTCAGCCAGGGTTTGACCAACGCCGTCATGTTCACCGCGGACGGCGAGACCGTCCAGCCCGCCGACATTCTCTACAAGAAGGCTCTCCTGGTCGAACGCGGCAGTTTTCGTCCCGTGACCTATTCCACAAACGACATGCTAAACGGCGCGCGCACCGCCTTTCTCAAGCAATGCGGCTGCCCGGAAGAGGAACTGGTGGTCCTGATGGAAATGACGCTGGAGAATCTGCTCTCGGAAGGCCAGCTCAATCACGCCGATTTTCTGGCGCGCGTGGATATTCTGGGCGCTCTCGGCCGCACGGTGATGGTTTCGAAATTTGGCGAATATTTTCGCCTCGCCTCCTACCTGGCGCGTTACACGAATCGGATGATCGGGCTCGTCATGGGGGTGCCGAGTCTGATGGAGATTTTCGATGAGAAATACTACCTCAATCTCGAGGGCGGAATCCTGGAAGCGCTCGGCCGAATGTTCAAGAGCGGCTTGAAGCTGTATGTCTATCCGTTGGTCGACGAGAAAACGGGCGAGCTGGTAACGGCAACCAGGCTGGAAGTGGCCCCAAATTTGCACTCGCTCTACCGCTATCTGATCGACAACGAGTTCATCCAGGAAATCACCGATTATGACCCGAAGTATCTGCACATCCATCCTCCGGACGCGATGGCGAAATTACAGTCGGGCGACCCGGCCTGGGAGCAAATGGTGCCTCCGGAAGTGGCGGAGATAATCAAGAGCCGCCATTTCTTCGGTTATCGCGCCTTCGCCGGAGGCTAGGGACCGGTTTTCGGCGGGGTAGCGGATGGCTTCCAAAGGGCTGCGCTACGGGTAGAAAACCGGGCTGTCGGCACGGTTCCCGCTACATGGATGCCAGCATCATGGCGAGACGCGGAAATTCTGTCTTTGGGATCGATCTGGGAAAACACGTCTTCAAAGGAGTCCTGCTCCAGCGGAAGGGGGACGATCGATTTGTCCTGACCAGCTACGCTTCGCGAGAAGTGCCCGACGATCTCACCACGCCTGAGGAACTCGCCCAGCAACTCAAGCTCTTGCTCAAGGATCTCGGCGGAAGCGCCAAAGGCTGCGCGATCGCCGTTTCCGATCCCGAATCGCTCCTCCGCATCGTCGAGCAGCCGAATACGCCGATCGATCTCTTGCGCAATGCGCTTCGGCTCAACGGCCTCATGGTCCTGAATCAGGAATGCAAAGACTTTGTCCTCGATTGCGCGCTGCTTTCGCCCGAGGCCACGAATGGCTCCCGGACAAACGGCTCGGCCAACGGAGCCGGGGAGGCTCCAGCGCCTGCTGCAAACGGAAACACCAAAAACAAATATCTGGTGGGCGGAATGTTGCGGCCGACGGTGAAACAGATTTCCGAGGCTTGCAGCAAGTCCCGCGTTTCGGCGGATATTCTTCAGCTGGCGCCGGTCTGTTCCTTTAACGCTTTCGAATTCGCTTACCCGGAAACTTTTGCCAAAGAGGCGTTCCTGCTTCTCGACATGGGCCACTTGCAGAGCACGGTGATGATCGGCAGCCAAAGGGAACTCGTCCTCGTCCGGAGCATCGATTATGGCGGAAAAGCGCTGACTCACGCCCTGACGGCGGATGGGGCGCTCGATGCCGGGGCTGCTCGCATCATGATGCAGGAAGGCGATGCCGGCATGGCCGAGATTTGCCGGGCTTCCCTGGCCCGGCTGGCGACGGAAGTGCGTAACTCGATCGGATTTTTTGAAGGCCAGCACGAGCAAAGCATTCATCGAATTTTTGTTTCCGGCGGCCTGGCTCGGACGGAAACGATCCTCCAGACGCTAAGCGACGAGTTGGGACTGCCCTGCGAAATTTGGGACCCGCTCGAGACCTGCGAGGTGGCCCTCCCGCCCGCGAAACGCCAGGCCCTGCCCCACGAATTTGTCTCGCTCAACGTCGCCTGCGGTGCGGCGTTCGAGTACCTCAGAAACTAGGTCGCGCATGGCACTCCACCTCAATCTCCTGCACGAGGAGTTCCAGGAACAAAGGCAGCGTCAGCGCGATCCGCTCAAGATCGGCATGATGGTCCTTGGCGGCCTCGGCGCCCTGATGTTCCTCTATTACATGTGGAACGCCTACAAGACGCTGGAAATCCGCAGCCGGCTCAACGCGGTCCAGCATGATTGGAGCAAGGTCGAGCCCAACGTGACCTCGTCGCAAAAGCGCTCCGCGGAATTGAATGCCATCATCGGCACGACCAAGGTGCTCGACGGAATGATCGACGGCCGTTTTTATTGGGCGCCGTTCCTGGAAAAACTTTCGCGCTGCGTGGCTTTGAACGCACAGCTCACCAGCATCGACGGGATCGTCCTGGACGATAACAGAGGGGTAACTGTGATGATCGAAGGTCTGGCCGCGGGCCGCGAACCGCGCGCCGCGGCGGAAGAACTCCGCCAGCTGCTTCTCGAACAACTCGGCCAGGGTTACCACGACGTGAAGGTCGAGTTCAAAACCCTCGAGGATTTGGACACGCTGGCAAACATCGGAGGGGCCAACATGGCGATGGCGCGGTTCGCTTTGAGCGTCGCTTTCCATCCAACCGCCGCCGCGGTCAAGGCTCCGTCCCCAGCTCCAAAGGCTCCAAGGAAATGAAGAAACTGAACCTGACCAAAGACCAGATCCAGAAGCTCCTGCTCAGCTCGATCGGGTTCGTCGTTTTGCTTTACGTTTACTTCACGTTCTTCCTGGGCCCCCTCAACCGGAGCCGCGATTCGATGCTCGTGTCGATCAACGATCTTACCGGCAAGGTAGGCAGCTCGAAAAACGAGATGCTCAAAGCCACCAACCTGGAAAAGCAGGCCACCGCGGCGACAACACGGCATGCGGCCCTCAAGGCCTCGAGCCCGGAAGGCGCTCCCATCGCCTGGTTCCCGCCGAAGATGAAAACCTTCTTCGCCAACCAACAGATCGACAAGGCTACGGCGCGCCTCGAGGGCAGCGTTCCCTTCAAAGAGGCCGACCTGGCCGATTGGATGCGGTACAACTGGCTGCTCGATCTGCCGCAAACGGATTTCGCCACCCTCGGCAGGGCAATCGCCGAACTGGAAAACACCGAGCCGCTTCTTTCCATCCACCACCTCAATATCCATGCCTCGGCGGATGATCCGCAATTTCAACAGGTCAACCTGAACGTCGCCACGGTGATGCTGAAACGATGAAAACGCTTTTGACGATCTCTCTTCTGGCTTTCCTCACCCTGACCCGCGCGCAGGCGGAGGCGGAGAAAACCCCCGTGGTTGAGCTGAAAAGCAAATCGGCCTTCGCCATGGAAGCAAGCGGCCGAAATCCATTTTGGCCGATCGGCTGGAAGCCAGTGGCCAAGCTGAGCGTGACGGACGCGGGCGGCGCCGAAATTCAACCGGCCGCCTTTGTCGTTAGTTCGATCACCTTCGACAAAGGCTCGCTGGCGCGTTTCGCCATCATCAATGGCAAGACGATGCAGGAGGGTCAGCAATTTGGATTGCAACTCGGCAACCAGACCTATCAGCTCACGGTCAAAGCGATCGAAGACGGCCGGGTGATCCTGGCCCGCCGCGACCAGGAAATTACCGTCCTGCTCCGCCGCAAATAGCGGAAAAGTCTGGAGGCGCTCGCGCTCTACATTGGCCGGAAGAACGGCTTGTACCCCGCCGCCCTTTTCTCCAGCGTGGCGCGAAAGGCTTTCACTGGATCGGGCGATTTCACCTCGCGCACCAGCGCGACACAAAGCCGGACCATATTCGCATAATCGTCCGCGGACACGTATTCGCACCCGATCCCGCCATCCGGCGTGCAGTTGTGATAGTTGCCCAGCGCAATGCTCGCAGCCACCGAGCGGTAGCCGTAAACCTGATAGGCGCTCGCTTCACAGGAACCGCCATCCAGCAGGCAACGCTGGACCGGGATGCCGTTTGCCGCCGCGACATTCATGATCCGCAACGTCTCGCCGCTGTCGAAAATCGACAGGCGGTCCCCCACCCGCACGATGGGCCCGCGGCCGATTTCCGCTCCGCCCCGGGGCGTGCTCGTTTCCAGGGAAAAAATGGTGATGTTTTTCGGAAGTATTCCCGAGCGCGCCAGTTGAATCGCTCCCCAGAAACCGACTTCTTCAGCGCGGGTAAAAAGACCCAGGCAATGGACATTCGCTTTCGCGGCCTCCAATTCCCGAAAGAGACAGATGATCTCGGCGCAGCCTAACAAGTCGTCGCAAGCGCGTGAGTGGATTTGCCCGTCCTTGAACTCAAAGGCGGGCAGGTCCCACATCGCGAAATCCCCAAAGTCCCGCTTGCGCGGATCGATCAGGAAACGCTCCGGCACGGAGCCAAGGAAGCGCCACTCACCGTGCTTGTCTCGGACCCAGCCGGGATGATCCATGTGGGCCGCGAAGGCCCAGCGCGCCTGCCGGCGAGTTCCGCGCCGATAGCGCGCAATCATGTTGCCATGGGCATCGTGCTCGATCCGCACGTGCGCGCATTTCTTCAATTGCGCGACGATCGCGTCACGCACCGCATCCTCGTGGAATGGCGCGGTCGGCTGCTCGAGGAGAGCCCGCACCACCCGCAGCAGTTCCCGCCGTTGCATGATCTCAGACGCTGCTGGACTCAGCACGCGAGAGCGGGACGAATTCGCTTTCGTGCAGAACGATCCGTTTCGATCCCCGCAACAGCCGCCACCATTCGAGCGCGCTGCCGGCCGCGATCGCGAAAACCAGCGCGACGAAGGCGAACGCCACCAGGGCGTCGAACCGCCAGATCGCCGCCTGCCGTGTCATTTCCGCCGCTTTGGCCACGTCGGCGATCGTACTGGCCGTTCGAGTTAGCGCTTCAGCCCCGCTGAGAAATCCCAGCCGCGGGTCCGGCGAAAATATCTTCAGGTAGGCGGCGCTGAAGGTGACCACGCCCATGAAGCAGAGAGGCAGAAGCGTGACGAAGATGTAGCGCACCTTGCCCATCTTGATCAGCACGGTCGTCCCGAGACAAAGCGCGATGATCGAGAGCAACTGATTCGCCAATCCAAACAGAGGCCACAGGCTATTGATGCCGCCGAGTGGATCGAGGACCCCTTGATAGAGAAACCAGCCCCAGGCCCCGACCAACAGCACGCTGGAGAACAGATTGGCCGGCCAGGAGCTCGTGTTGCCGAGCGGCTTCCATAAATTCCCCAGGAAATCCTGGAGGAGGAACCGGCCGACGCGCGTCCCCGCGTCGAGCGTCGTCAAGATAAAGAGCGCTTCGAACATGATGGCGAAGTGATACCAGAGCGCGAGCGCGGTTGGATTCGAGGAGACGCGCGAGAACATGTGCGCCATCCCGACCGCGAACGTCGGCGCCCCTCCCGCCCGGCCGAACATCGCGGTTTCTCCCAGGTCGGTCGCGAGCTTCTGCATACCCGGTTCGGTCACGGGGAAGCCCGCCGCGGTGATCCTGGCGACCACTTCGCTCGGCGCGCCTTTGGTGTTGATCGCGAAATATTCGCCCGGCTCCAGCACGCAGGCGGCGATCATAGCCATGAGCGCGACCATCATCTCCGTGACCATCGCGCCGTAACCGATGCTCCGGATGCTCGATTCGCGCGCGATCATTTTACAGGTCGTGCCCGAGGCGATCAACGAATGAAAACCCGAGACCGCCCCGCAGGCGATCGTGATGCAAACAAATGGAAAAACCGGTCCCGCAAAGATCGGCCCGCTGCCATCGATGAAGTTCGTAATGGACGGCATCAGGAGCATCGGCCGCAGCGCGACCACCGCGATCGCGAGCGCCGCGACCGTCCCAAGCTTCAGAAATGTGCTGAGATAATCGCGCGGGGTGAGCAGCAGCCAGACCGGCAGAATGGACGCCGCCAGTCCGTAAAGCATGACCGACCAGGCCAGCCATTTTTCGTCCCGCTGAAAAAAGGCTTCAACCGCGGGGTAATGAGAAAGAAATTGCCCGCCCCAAACGGCGAAGGCCAGGCCGGCCAGGCCGAACGCGGTGATCCAGAAAACGCTCACCTTTCCGGTGCGCAGCCCGATGCCCATGAGCATCGCCACCGGGATCGTCGTCGAGATCGTGAAAACGCCCCACGGACTTTTCGCAAGGGCTTGAACGACCACCAAAGCAAGCACCGCCATGATCATAATCATGATCAGGAGCACGCTGATGAGGGCCAGCGCGCCCACGCCGCGGCCGATTTCTTCCTTCACCATTTGCCCCAGCGTCTTGCCCCGGCGTCTGACGGAGCTGAAAAGCACGATCATGTCGTGCACCGCGCCGCCGAGGGTTGCGCCGATCAGGATCCAGAGCGTTCCGGGCAGAAATCCGAATTGCGCCGCGAGCACCGGCCCGACCAGTGGACCCGGCCCCGCGATCGCGGCGAAATGATGGCCGAATACCATCCAACGGTTCGTCGGGACAAAGTCTTTCCCGTCTTCATGGGCGATCGCGGGCGTGGCCCGCTCCTCGTTCAAGACCAGGACCTTGGTTGCCAGCCATTTGCTGTAGAAGCGATAGCTGATGGAGAAAGTGCATAGCCCCGCGGCCACGATCCATAGCGCGTTGATTTGTTCGCCGCGCGAAAGCGCCAGCACCGCGATCGCCAGCAGGCCAACCGCACTAATGGCAATCCAAAGCAATTTTTTCCAGATATTCATCGATTGAATCCCACGCGGGCTGATGGATTTTAGGCGAAACCTACGCCTGCTGACAACAGGAACACGCCGCGATGCAGTTATCCTACAAACTTCGAAAAGTGCTGAGTGGCGACGCCTACGCGAGCGCGCGCCGGCACGTGAAGCAATGGGCCATTGGGCGCGCCCCGCTGCGCTTCGATACCGCCAAGATCACCCGGACGATCGACCGCGAAAAGTTCCAACAAATCTACGATCGGTACGCGATGCGCGATCCCGGTGACGAGTGGCCGAAATATCTCGAAATCGAGCGCTGGATGGAGATCAACCTCAAGCGCGTCCGGGATCTCGGTCTCGATTTGGGCGGGCGCAAGCGCGTGCTCGATATCGGCTCCGGCACCGGCTATTTCCTCTACATCTGCCAGTATTTGGGCCACGATGTTCTTGGGCTGGATCTGGATGAAGAACCAGGCTTTCGGGATATGACCGAACTCCTTGGGGTGAAACGGAAAATCTGGCGCGTCGAAGCGTATCAACCCCTGCCCGATCTCGGCCCGAAATTCGATGTGATCGCGGCCCACATGATTTGCTTCAACGGGCACAAGAGCGACAAGCTCTGGAAAATCCCTGAGTGGGAATTCTTCCTGGACGACCTGGCGGCGAACCAGCTCGCCCCGGATGGCCAGGTCTGCCTGGAGTTGAATCGCGAGTACGACGACTCCCTTTACACTCCAGAGCTGAAAGCATACTTCGAAGCGCGCGGGGCGGAGATCCACACGCAGCGCGTCCTCTTCAATCCATTGCTGCGCGCGCCTTCCGCAACTGCGCAAGCTGCTCGCTGAAATCGGTTTTCCGCTGCCGATGTTCCTGCACGACGGCGGCAGGGGCTCTGTCTACAAAGGAAGCGTTTGAAAGCTTCGCCGCCACCGTCCGCAATTCCCCTTCGAGCCGAGCGATTTCCTTGTCGAGCCGGTCGCGCTCCACTGACTGGTCGCCGGCCTCGATCAGGAGATAAAGCTCTCCGAGCGGCGTGATGGCCAGGGGGACGCCGGCTTCCGCCTGGTGCTTCGGATCGAGGCACAGCTCTTCCGCGTTCAGCAACCGGGCAATCGTCGGCACCTCTTGTGCGTCGGTCCCTGGAGCGGGACGCAAAATAAACCGCGCCTTCTTGTTGGAAGGAATGCGCGCCGAAGCGCGGAGGTTGCGGCCGGCTTCCACCGTTTCGTAAATCTTCGCGACCTTGCTTCTCGCCTCCGCGAGCATCCCAGGATCCATTGAAGACAAAGCGGGCTGGGGTGGCGAAACGAATTGAATTGATCCCCCTGCCCCGCTGCTCAAACCAAGCACGGACCAAAGCTCCTCCGTGATATGGGGCATGAACGGATGAAGCAGGCGCAGAAATCCGGACAACACAAAATCCATCACCGCCAGCACCGATTTCTTGCGGGCCTCGTCCGCGCTGAAGATCTCGGTCTTGGCCGCTTCGATGAACCAATCGCAATAATCGCTCCAGAAAAAATCGTAAAGACGCTGGGCCACTTCATTGAATTTGTATTCCCGAAAAGCGGCCTCGATCGCGAGCAGAAGCTCATCGAAACGCGCCAGAACTTCGAGCGAGTAAATCGAGAGTGCGTGGTCGTCCAAACGCGGCGCGGCCTCGCTCGGCCCGTGCATCTGGCGAAAACGCGCGGCGTTCCAAAGCTTGGTGGCGAAATTACGCCCCTCCTCGATCTGCTTCTCGTCGAACGAGAAGTCCTGTCCGCTGGGCGCGATCCGCATCAAACCAAAACGCAATCCGTCCGCGCCGTACTTCGCGATTAAATCGAGAGGGTCGGGCGAATTGCCCTTTGATTTCGACATCTTTACCCCGTGTTTGTCGCGAATGAGCCCGGTCAAAAAGACATCGCGGAACGGAATGTTATCTTCGAGGCGCTCGGTTTTTCCCGGCTTGAACTCAAGTCCGGCAATGATCATGCGCGCGACCCAGAAGAAGATGATGTCTGCCGCGGTGACGAGGACCGATGTCGGATAAAACTTCTGCCGCGTCTCCGCGTCCATCGTCTCATAGGCCCAGAGCCAGGATGAAAACCAAGTATCCAGGGTATCCGGATCCTGGTGCCAATCGGTCCCGGGCGATTCGAGTTGCACGCGAGTTTCGTCGCCGCGATACCACGCCGGAATGCGATGCCCCCACCAGATCTGGCGGCTGATGCACCAATCCTGAATGTTCTCGAGCCATTGCGCGTAAACTTTTTCCCAATGCTGGGGAAAGAAGCGGATGAGGTGATCCCGCACGACATCGAGCGCCTCCTTCGTTCTTGGATAACGCAAAAACCATTGCTCGCTCAGGCGCGGCTCGATCGGGACTTCGCTTCTCTGGCTGAACCCTACATTATTTTCGTGCGGCTCCGTCTTCGAGAGCAATCCTCTCTCCTGCAATAATTCCGCCGCTTTCTTCCGCGCCTCGAATCGATCGAGGCCGTCAAGCTCTGGCGTCGCCGGGCAATTTATTTTCCCGTCGGGATGGAGCACGTCGATGACCGGCAGCTGGTGGCGCTGCCCAATTTCGAAGTCGATCTTGTCATGGGCGGGCGTGACTTTGAGAACGCCCGTGCCGAACTTGGGGTCAATGGCTTCGTCGGCGACTATCGGAATCTTTTCGCGCGCGAGCGGACGCCAGGCGTGCTTGCCGACCAGGCCGGCATAGCGCTGGTCGCCTGGATGAATCGCGACCCCCGTGTCGGCCATGATCGTTTCCGGTCGCGTCGTGGCGACTTCCAGAAATCGCCCCGGTTCTTCGACAATCTCATAGCGAACGTAGTAAAGGCTGCCCTTCTGCGGCTTCGCGATGACTTCTTCATCCGACAACGCCGTTTGCGCGGACGGATCCCAATTGATCATCCGGCGACCGCGATAAATCAGCCCTTTGCCATAAAGATCGACAAAGACTGATTCGACGGCCCGGACATAGTCTTCGTCGAACGTGTAGCGTTGCCGCGACCAATCGCAGGAGCAGCCCAGCCGCTTGAGCTGTTGGATGATGATTCCGCCATGCTTGTCCTGCCAATCGAGGACGCGGCGGAGAAACTCTTCGCGGCCGAGATCGTGCCGCGTTTTGTTCTCCGTCTTTCGAAGGTGTTTTTCGACGGCCGTCTGGGTCCCCACCCCGGCATGATCGGTTCCCGGCAACCAAAGCACTTCGAAACCCTGCATGCGCGCCCGGCGCGCCAGAATGTCTTGGATCGTGTTGTTGAGGACGTGGCCCAGGGTCAAGATGCCCGTGATGTTCGGAGGCGGAATCACGATTGAGAACGCCGGCTTCGCCGAGTGCGCGTCCGCCCGAAAACAGCCGGCCTCCTCCCAGCGCGCGTACCACTTCGGCTCGACGGCGGCGGGCTCGTATGTTTTCGGCAATTCGGACATCGCGAGGGAATGATGCGAGTGCCGGGGGGGATTGCAAAATGAAAAGGAGAGACTCTGTTGAGCCGTTACCTTCTCGGAGGGACGTGCTTCTGCACGTCCGACTATGTCGCAGCCGCAGAAATTTGGGACGTGCGGAAGCACGTCCCTCCGAGTCGTGATCGTCCTCGCTTGATCCGAGAAGAAATTGCGATTACGAGGAGCGCGAGCATGAACACGAGGAACAAGAAATATCGGAAGCGATTCCTTTTTTCTCTCGTGCTTGCTTGCCTGGCATCAGCCGCAGTCGCCTTTGGCGGCGATTGGACCGTCATCCGCCAGCGGGACCGTTCCTACGTCACTTTCTCGAACGTCGCGCAGTTCTATCAATTCCCGGATTACACCCGCGTCAGCCGGACTGTTTCCCTCCGGAGCGAGCGCCGTGCGATCCGGGCGCAGGCCGGCACGAGCGAGCTTTCGATCAACGGCGTCAGATTTTTCACAAACTTCCCGCTTCTGGGCAGCAAGGACGACGACCTGATCTCGGTCATGGATGTCAGCAAAATTCTCGAGCCCGTGCTCCGGCCGAGCCGAATTCATAAAGCGGAAAGGATCGAGACCGTGGTGCTCGATCCCGGTCACGGAGGCACCGATCAGGGCGCGTCGAGCCGCTGGGGGACGGAGAAAGGCTTCGCGCTGGATGTCGCCCTGGCCGCCCGCAAGGAATTGATCCGCGCCGGCTACCGGGTGGAGATGACCCGGGTGAACGACGTTGGTGTTTCGCTGGAGGACCGGGTAAATTTTGCCAACGGTTTTCAACGCGCCGTCTTTGTGAGCATTCATTTCAACTCAGCCTCGGGCGGCTCCGGCGTGGAAAGCTATGCCCTCGCCCCCGAGGGCGTGCCCTCACATGCTTCGAACAACGGACACCATACTTCCGGCGCCGGCACCGAGCGGCTCGCCGGCAATGCGCTGGACGGCCAGAACATCGCGCTGACTGCCTCCATTCACGCCGCGGTTTTGTCCGGCGTTTCGACCTTCGATCGCGGGGTGCGTCACGCGCGGTTCCACGTGCTGAAGGACATCAAGATCCCGGCGGTCCTGCTCGAAGCGGGGTTTATCAGCGACCCAGCGGAAGGGCAGCGGATCGCGACGACTTACTATCGCCAGCGGCTCGGGGTGGCCATCGCCCAGGGCATCCAAAATTATAACGCCGCCGTTAATTATCGGGCCGGCGCGGCCAATTTCGCCGTGGCAAAGGCAAAGTTGCCGCCTCACGCGCGCTCGATCACCGATCCACTCGGCACGGACAAGCCTCTCGAGCCGGCCAATCACCATCCACCCTCCATCTCCATCAACGCCAGTGAATAGCGAAACACTGCTCGGGCCGGCCGAAAACTCGCCACCCATCGGTGTTTTCGATTCCGGCATCGGCGGGTTGACCGTCGTGAGCGCGTTGCGGACTTTGTTGCCGAACGAGAGCATTTACTATCTCGGCGATACGGCGCGCGTCCCGTACGGCGGACATAGCGCGACGACGGTGCAGCGTTACAGCCTCGAGATCGCGGCGATGTTGCTCGAGGAAAACGCGAAGACCGTCGTGGTTGCCTGCAACACGGCCTCCGCCGTTGCGCTCTCGCAGCTCACCCAAAGCCTGCCGGTGACCGTCACGGGCGTGATCCAGCCCGGCGCGCAAGCGGCCATCGCCGCGACCCGCAACGGCCACGTCGGAGTAATCGGGACGCGCGCGACGATCAACAGCGGCGCGTACGAACGCGCTCTGCGCGCGCTCAACCCTGGCGTTCGGGTGACCGCTCGCGCCTGTCCCCTGCTCGTGCCGCTGATCGAGGAAGGCTGGCTTCAGAGTGCGATCACCGACCAGATCGTCATGCAATATGTCGGCCCGCTCGTGGATGAAGGCATGGACACGCTTGTCCTCGGCTGCACCCATTACCCTCTCTTGCGCGCCGCCATGAGCCGCCTGCTCGGTGACTCAATCACGCTGGTCGATTCCGCCCAAAACTGCGCGAACGCCGTGCGGGAGCTTTTGATCCGCGAAAATCTTCGCGCCCCGGATTCCAACGAGGGGAAACTGCAAGTCGCCCTGACCGATCCACCGGACAGTTTTCTGCGCGTGGCCCGCGAAGCGTTGCATCTGGACGTCGGCGAAGTGCAGCTACGTGAATTAACCGCGCGTCCCCAGACCTAGGTGGATCGCGCGCTCCGTCGCGCGATGGCAGTAAATCGCGGCTTTGCCGCCATTCTTAGCATCGCGCGCGGAGCGCATGATCCACCTGCCCAAGGGCTACGACTTGCCCAATTTCTCCCGCTTGGCCTTCGGCAAACTCCGCACCACCAGATCGTAGGAGTGATCAACCATTTTCCTGATCTCCGCCTGCGGAATTACCCCATCCAGCTCAACCGTGTTCCAATGTTTCTTGTTCATGTGGTAACCCGGCTGCACCTGTTCGTAGCGATCGCGCAACTCGAGCGCGAGGTCGGGATCGCATTTCAGATTCACCCGTGGCGGCACTTCATCGAGGGCCGCTATCGCGAACATCTTGCCCTCGACCTTGAAGACGATGTCCTCGGGGCCGAACGGCGTGTCTTCCGTCGCGGCCGGTTTGCTCAAACAGTATTCGCGAAAGGTTTCGATGTTCATGCCGCGACCGCCTCCAGGCGAGTGCGATATCGCTGCGCGATTCGCATCAACTCCAGTGCCTTCGGCAGATCCGCCTCGGTCCTGATCCAAGAGCTGACCCAGCCCGAGCGCGGAAAAAGGTGATGCGGCGATGCCATTCCGCTGCGCACCACATCGTCCCGCGCGCTCATCCCGACGAATGCGTCGAACAAACCGTTGCCGTGCAGGTGAGCCAGCTCGTGCCGGCCAAAAACGAAACCGACGCCGCCAAACCGATGCACGCTCAGCTCGACGCCGAGCAAACGGCACGCTTCGCGTTCGAGCGATTCCCTGGCACGAAGCGCACGCCAATTAAAAAGGGCCGTCCCCATGAGCAATATCGTATCGAAGATCTGCGGAAACAGCGGCACACGGGCGAGCCATCGCAGCCTGTGAACTACGAACGCGAAAATCACGACTCGCCGTTTTCAACCGGCGCCAGGTCGGCCACCGCCGGGCCATTCAAGACTTTGCCCAACGCATCGAAGCGCGACCCGTGGCAGGGACAATCCCATGTTGTCTCCGTGCGGTTCCAATGCACGATGCATTTGAGATGCGGGCAAACGGCCGTCATTTCATGCAGCGTCCCGGCTTCATCCCGGTAAGCTGCGATTTTCTTAAGGCCACGCCGAATGACGGCGCCCTCGCCCGGTTTCAGATCATCCGCCGAGCCGGCATCACCGCCCGTGAAATAGTCGACGTATTGCTTCGCGACATTGATGTTCTCCTTCGCGAAATCGAGCGCCGTCCGCGCCGTGATGCGCGACGGATCATAAAGCTTCGCCCAGGCGTGATCTCCCCGCCGGATCAACCCGGAAATAAGCATCCCCGCGATCACACCGTGCGTCATGCCGTTGCCGGAATCGCCCGTCACGATATAGACATTCTTTTCGTCCGCCGGGTTTCGGCCGATATAGCCAAGGCAATCCACCGGTTCCATGACCTGCCCGGACCATTGGAACAAAATGTCGCCCGCTTTCGGCCAGCGCGCCCGGGCCCAATCTTCCAGACGCTGGAAGCGCTGCTCGAAATCATCGGCCTGGCCGCTCTTGTGATCTTCGCCGCCCACAATCAAAATTTCGTTGCCATCGCCATCGCCTTTCGCGACGCGCACGTAATGATACGGCACCACGCCCAGCCCGGTTTCCATTCCGGCGCGCTCGGCTGTGTCCCAAAAGAGAGCGTGCGTCACGTCTCCCCGGCGAACGTGGAGACCGATCACGTACGTGGTGTAGGGCGCCTGTTTCGTGTGAATGACGTAGCGATCATTGATGGGGGAGTTTGTGGCCACAACCACCGCTTTCGCCGTCACGGTTAACTTGTTTGCCGTCGTCACGCGCGCATTTTCCCCGCCCAGGGTCTCCTCCACCTTTGTGCCGGTGAAGATTTGTCCGCCCTGGCGAATCACGGCCTCGGCCAGACCTCGCAAATATTTCAAGGGATGAATCTGCCCCTGGCGCGGGAACCGAATCGCCCGATGGGTCTCGAACCCCTCGATCGGCGCGTTCTGGACCCATTCGACCGCAAGGCCGGCGCGCTCGCAGGCATCGAACTCCTTCTCCAGGTTCTTAAGCGACTCGTTAGGCGGCTCGAACAAATAGCCGTCCAGCCGCTCGAAGTCGCAATCGATCTTCTCCGTGGTTACAATTTTTTCCACGCGATCGATCGCCGCGCTGTGGCTCTGCGCCGCCATGCACGCCCCGTCTTCGCCATGATATTTTTCGAGATCGTAATAACGATCGTCCAGCGCGTTCACGAGATGCGCCGTGGTCCGCGCCGTCATGCCACGCCCGATCGCACCGTCATCGAGCACAATCACCTTTTGCCCGGTGTGGCTCAGCTCATACGCGATGGATAACCCGGCAATCCCCGCGCCCACGATGCAAACATCGGCCGAAGTATTTTCGCGCAAGGGATGCAGGGCAGGCTCCTCATCCGTCGCTTCCCAAAGCGATAGATTTGCCCCGGCCCGTTCCGCTTGATCAGTTGCCATAAATACCTCCGGAAATTCCAAGGATATTACGAAACTCGCCCCATCAGCAGTCGTAGCGAATCGCTACTTTTCCAGCCTCTCGTTTTCCTTCGCTGGTCCTCCAAGAATTTTCGAAAGCAACGCCTCGACATTTAGCAGGCGACCGCCCAACGGCGGAGCAGCGAAATATTACTGGAGCCCGGCAGTCCGGTCGATCAACCACCGAACAAGCGGGCGGTCCGCATCCAGTGTAATAAGCGCGAGAACAACGCCGTGTCCGAGAACCAAGAGGCAAAGTCCGGGCTGAATCAGCTCGAGCAGATCAAGAAATTCACGAAGATCGTCGCGGATACCGGCGATTTTGAATCCATCCGCGAGTTCAAGCCGCAGGATGCGACGACGAATCCAAGCCTGATCTATGCGGCAACACAAAAGAAGCAGTATGTGCATTTGCTTGATGAGGTCATTGTCGATCGAAAGAAATCCGGGCTGACCGGCGCGGCGCGGATTGACGACATCATCGAGCATCTTCTCGCAAAGTTCGGCTCGGAATTCTTGAAGATTGTTCCCGGGCGCGTTTCGACCGAAACCGACGCGCGCTATTCGTTCGACGTGGAGGGTGCGATGAAGAAAGCGCGGCGCCTGATCGAACTCTACGACAAACAGGGGATTGGACGAGAGCGCGTTCTCATCAAGATCGCTTCCACCTGGGAGGGCATTCTCGCGGCGGAGCAACTCCAGAAAGAGGGAATCAAGTGCAACATGACTCTGCTCTTTTCCCTCGCTCAGGCGGTCCGGGCCGCCGAGGTCAAGGTGCAGCTGATTTCGCCCTTCGTCGGACGCATTTACGACTGGTACAAGGCCGCGAACAAACGCGATTACTCGGGCGCGGAAGATCCGGGCGTGCAATCGGTCCAGGAAATTTACCACTACTACAAGAACTTCGGTTACGAGACCGAAGTGATGGGGGCGAGCTTTCGCAACGCCGGCCAAATTCTCGAGCTCGTCGGATGCGATCTGCTCACCATCAGCCCCGAATTGATGAAGGAGCTTTCCGAGTCGCATGAAAGAGTCGAAAGAAAATTGAGTCCGGAAAGTGTGAAAGACTCCAAGCCAAGCCGGCTCGAATTGGATGAGAAGAAATTTCGCTACCTCTTAAATGAAGACGCGATGGCTACGGAGAAAACCGCGGAAGGAATTCGCAAATTTGTCGCCGATATGACGAAGCTGGAAAAATTTGTGGCCGAGAGAATCAGCGGATAACGAAATCAGACCGATACAAAATTTCCAGTTAAGGTGGCGATTAGCAAACGCTGTTCATCAGCAATTCTCGCAGCTCGTCGATCTTGACCCGCTCCTGTTTCATTGAATCGCGGTGCCGTAGTGTGACGGTGTCGAGCAGGGCCGCGTCCTTTTCGCCCAGCGTCTCGAAATCGACCGTGACGCCAAATGGTGTTCCCGCTTCGTCCTGCCGGCGATAGCGCCGGCCGATCGCGCCGGTTTCATCGTAAAAGACATTCATGTAAGGCCGGAGCGTCCCTTGAATCTCGCGCGCCTTCGCGACGAGCTGCTCGTTGTTTTTCAGAAGCGGAAACACGCCGACCTTGATCGGCGCCACGCGCGGATGAAATCGCATCACGATCCGCGTCTCGCTCTTGCCCTTCTCGTCCGTGACCGTCTCCTCATCATACGCGTTGCAGAGAAGCGCGAGGACAGTCCGATCCACCCCGGCGCTCGGCTCGACCACGTGCGGGATGAAGCGTTGCTTCGTTTCATCGTCGAAATAATCGAGCGGTTTTCCGCTGGCCTCCTGGTGCTGCTTCAAATCGTAATCGGTCCGGTAGGCCACGCCTTCCAGCTCCTGCACGCCAAACGGAAACTCATATTCGATGTCGTAAGTCCCCTTGGAATAGAAGGCGCGATCCGCGTCCGGCACCGTCAGCACATGGAGCTTATCGCGCGAGATGCCGATGTTCTCGTAAAACTTGAGCCGTTCCTCCAGCCAGTAATCGAGCAACTCCATCCCCTGCTCCGGCCGGCAAAAATACTCCAGCTCCATCTGCTCGAACTCGCGCGAGCGGAAAACGTAATTCCGCGGATTGATCTCGTTTCGAAACGCCTTCCCGATCTGCGCGATCCCGAACGGCAATTTCTTCCGCGCCGTATCGAGCACGTTCTTGAACTGGACAAAAATCGATTGCGCCGTTTCCGGTCGAAGATAGGCGATCGATTCCGGATCGGCCGACGCGCCCATTTGGGTCGAGAACATCAGGTTGAACGGGCGCGCTTCCGTCAGATTCTTGCCCCCGCAATTCGGACATTGCTTGACGCCGTTTTTCTCCGGCAACTGGTCCGCCCTCAGCCGCGCTTTGCAAGTCCGGCAATCCACCATCGGATCGCTGAAGGTATCTTCGTGACCGCTCGCCTTCAGCACAGCGCGATGCGTCAGGATCGAGCCGTCCATTCCGACGACGTCGTCGCGCTCGCGCACCATGACGCGCCACCAATAGTCCTTCACGTTGCGCTTCAGCTCGACGCCGAGCGGACCGTAATCCCAGCAGCCATTCAGCCCGCCGTAGATTTCGCTCGCCTGGAAAATGAATCCCCGCCGCTTGCACAAGCTGACGATCTTCTCCATCCGCTGCGGATCTGTCTTCTCGCTCATAATTGGAGGGACGCGCGCTGTCGCGTCCCAAAAATTAATGGGACGACACGGCGGTCGCCCCTCCAGTTGTTTATTTCTCGACCGTGACCTTGGTCTTGACCGAGTTCGCGATGAAACATTCGGTGTGCGCGAAGTGGTGCATCTCGTCGAGCTCCTGCTCGGTCGGCTGTTTCTCGCCGGAAAACTTGAGCTTCGGGTGCAATTCCACCCGCGTGATCGCCAGCCTGCCGTTCTCGTTTTTCTCCATGTGACCGACCGCGTCATCGGTGTATTCGTCGAGCACGAACTTCCTTTTGCAGGCGACCGCGAGGAACGTGAGCATGTGGCAGCTCGAGAGCGCAGCGACAAACGCCTCCTCCGGATCGACCAGCTTCGGGTTGCCCAGATACGCCGGGGCGGCCGTCGCCTCCATTTCATGGCCGCCGTCGAATTTCCAGGTGTGATCGCGCGGATATTTTGGGTACTCGAACGGCGTCTCGCCGCGTTGCCAGGTGAGCGTAACTTTGTGTTCGGACATGTCTCTTAATAGAATGCGCGACCGCGGCTGACAAGCGGCTGCTTTAGGTGGATCGCGCGCTCCGCGCGCGATGTTAATTCGGCATCGGGCGCGGAGCGCCCGATCCACCGTACTCTTCTTGACACGTCCCTCGTCACTCGTCACTTATCCCTTCCCCACCCCGCGCGATTAGCTCAGTGGTAGAGCGCTTGCTTCACACGCAAGAAGTCGCAGGTTCGAACCCTGCATCGCGCACCATCTGGTTTTCCCCTTTCTTATCTGCGCTCAGAGTGGTCGCCGCGGCGACAAGTCGCACAGCGCCCGCTCGCGCATTTTCAGGACTCACGCCGCCGGAGGTATTCGATCCTGAACTGCTCCAGCCGGCGCACATCGGAAATATCCTTCTCCCGTCCCGTGGCGCGTTTGCTCGCGATGATGTCGTCCAGCGATGCCACCGGAAAACGGCCTCCTTCCAAAACCGAACGGCTCTTCGCTGCCTCAAAGCTTTCGATCCCATCGGGCGCGTGAATCAAGTCCAGGGCGAAGGGTCCTGCTTTCAAAAGGACTATTTCGCTGCCGGCCAAAATCGAGACGGTTAGCACCGGGTCCAGCTCGAAGCCAAGCGTCCGCAGCGCGCGCAGAACCCTTTCAGCATTTTCCGGGGATTGGGGCAGAAAAATATCCACGTCCTGGGTGGTGTCCGGATAACCCAGCAGAATCGCGCCACTCTTGCCAATGAAGAGATAATCCACCCCTTCACGGGCGAACGCGGCGGCTAACTCCTCCGCTTGCGCCGGCGTGAATTTGCTTTCCGGCATGGACGCTATTGATCGCGCGAGGCGAGCCGATACCCCAGATACGCTGGCAGCGCCAGGTCACACCAGCGGCGATACTCAGCCATGGTCGCGAACGTGCGAACCGGGGTATCATCGAGCACCGGTTTGTGAACGTGGCAAAAGCCGTACTTGATCCGGGTCATAACATCGCGTTCGAGCTGATAGCGGCATTGCTCGCGCCAAGCCACATCGTCTAGTGTATCTCCCATCGTTCGAACGATACGATCTCCGCCCGTCTTGTCATCTGGTTGCCACACCGCTCCTCTCAGAGCCGTCGCCGCGGCGATAGTCGCACCGCGCCGTGCCTGCATCGCCACCATCTCGCTTGAAACGCTCGGAGGCTATTTTACCGCGAGCTTCACCCTGGCCTCTTTGCCCGCGTGCTCATCCACGCTGCAATGGGCCTCGTACGTGCCCGGTTTGAGGTCCACCTGCATCGTCTTGCTGTCCTTGGGCGCAATAGCGAACCAAAAGCTCTTGTCCAGATTCTCGCCTTCGATCTCGAAATTGTGTTTCTGCTTCCCGCTATTCGCCACGATGAAGGCCGTCTTTCCCGCGCGCAGGCTTCTGGGCATCTGAACGCCTGTGTCGGTGATCGTCACCTCGACTTTGCGGGCATCGGCATCTGGCGTGTCGATGCTGTGCTCGATCGCTTTAACGGTTTCCTTCGTTTTCTTTACGACGGCCCTGCTGGTCTCCTTCGTCGTTTTTACGACGGCCTTGCTGACTTCCTTCGTCTTTTTCTTGGTCTCATCCCAAACCTCCGCTGATTTCTCACCGACGGTCTTCTCCTCGGCCTGCGCCACGGTGAAACACAACGAGCAGGCCAGCACTGCGGTAAGAAGGTTTTTCGTGTTCATACCTTGTCATTCGTAACTGAGGGGTCGGACGCGGGTGGCGACAGACGATACGTGGCCAATACGGCCCACATGGGTGAACCAACCTAAGAAATTTGATCGCACTCAGTTCGGAAATTCGATGACGATTGGGAGTGCCAAATGCGAGAGCTCGCTCGGGCAGAGGAGCTTGCCGAAGCGCACCGGCAGCTTATTATCGAGAAGTGGCATGAGCACCTTGGTTGATTCGCCCCGTTCCGCCGGCTTTAGCGATGGCTTTATCGTTGTCATTCTACAAAGTGGCGCCGAACTGCGGTTCCGAGCGTCGGAAAATCCGCGCCTCGCTCGCGCGACGCCCGCCCAGTTGAACAAAATCGAGTTGTCTGCGTTTGGCCTGCATTGGCCGGATCTCGATGAAGATCTTTCCATCCGCGGCATCGCTCAAGGCGATTACGGACAGGCGCGAACAGGTTAGTCGATCGACGAAGGCAGCGCCTCTCGATGAAAAAAATACGGACCGCGTCAATCTTTGCGGAGCTTCCAAAACCACCGCCGCCTTTCCGTCCGGCTTGATCGTGGCGGTGAGCTGATAAAGGCGGCCGAAGCTGAGGTCCTCCTCAAACTTGATTCCCTCGATCAAGACGGGCCCGGTCCGCGATCCGAAACATAAAAGCGACAAATGCGCGCGCGCGCGGGGCGGGAAAAGCGATACTTAGGCGCGTGGACCTGATCGTTCTTCAGCAGCTGGCCATCGCCTTCGGTCTGGGTTTGCTGCTTGGCCTGCAACGGGAGCGCGCGGAGTCCTCCATTGGAGGGATTCGCACCTTCCCGTTAATCGCAATTTTCGGGACGATCTGCGCCCAGCTCGAGAAAAGTTTCGGCGGCTGGGTGATCGCGGCCGGTTTGCTCGCGCTCGTGGCCATCGTCATTTACTCAAACTTCGCCAAAATGAAGTCGGGGGCGATCGATCCGGGCATGACGACGGAAGTCGCGGCTTTGCTTCTCTACGCTTTGGGCGCCTACGTCGCTGTGGGTAATATGGTCATAGCGGTGGTAGTGGGCGGCGCCATGGCGGTGCTCCTCCATTTCAAAAAACCGCTGCACGAACTCGCGGGCGCGCTCGGCGAGCACGACATGCGGGCCATCATGCAGTTTGTTCTGCTTTCTCTCGTCATCCTTCCGGCGCTGCCAAACCAGGACCTGGGACCGTACGGCGTTTGGAATCCGTTCCAAATCTGGCTGATGGTCGTGCTCATCGTCGGGATCAGCCTTTCCGGCTATATCGCTTACAAAATTCTGGGCGCTCGCGCGGGCACATTGCTCGCCGGCATTCTCGGTGGCCTCATCTCCAGCACAGCCACGACCGTGAGTTATGCGCGTCGCACCGCGGGAAACGCCAGCCTCGCCTCTTTGGCCGCGTTCGTCATCATGATTGCCGCCTGCGTTTCACTCGGTCGCGTTCTGGTCGAGGTGGCGGCGGTGGCTCCTCGTGCGTTTGCCTCGCTCGCCCCGCCACTCACGGCGATGCTGGGCGCGGCCCTCCTCATCGCCACGGCCATGTATTTCTTGCAGCGTTCGCGCGACACGAAGATGCCCGAGCAAAAAAATCCCGCTGAACTAAAGACGGCGATTATCTTCGGCGCGCTTTACGCACTCGTGCTTTTGGCAGTGGCAGCGGCGAAAGAGCGTTTCGGTTCCGCGGGTCTCTATACCGTAGCCGCGATTTCAGGCCTGACCGATATGGATGCCATCACTCTTTCTTCGGCGCGATTGGTGGAAAGCGGACGGACCGATCCTTCCACCGGCTGGCGGGCGATCCTGGTTGCCGCGCTGTCGAACTTCGTCTTCAAATTCGGGACGGTTGCTCTCCTCGGAGACCGCTCCTTGACTCTTCGCGTCGGCGTCGCCTTTAGTCTCGCGGTTGTTTGCGGTGGTCTGATCCTGGGGCTCTGGCCAGCGTGAGAGGCCGTCTTTCCGCTACGCGTAAGTTGAAGAGCGGCTCGCCTAACTTCATCAAATGCACAGCCGTCCGGCATAGCGGCCGCGAAACGGGTGGTGATGCGCCGGGACCGCCTTCTCGTCCTCGTCCTCATCGCGGCGACGGGGATTTGCCTTTATCTCTGTTATTTGATCGCATCTCCCTTCCTTTCGGCCCTGGCTTGGGCGCTCGCGCTGGCGATCATCACCCACCCGCTCCATCGCTGGATCGGCAGGCGGATCCACCACCCGAATATTGCCGCGGCGCTCAGCGTTCTGTTGATCGCGATCGTGATCCTGGGACCAGTCGTTTTCGTTACCCACAACCTTGTGCAACAGGCGACCGCGAGTGCGGAGCAGATCAAAGCGGCTTCCGCGGAGGGCTTGTTAATATTAATCGCCGAACGCAATCCACGGGTCGCGCCGGCCCTCGCCTGGCTGGAAACAAATGTGAACGTCACCGGACAGATCGAACGCGCGTCTGACGGCATCGTTTCCTTTATGACGGGATCGATCTGGGCGGTGGGCGAATTGCTGATCACTTTGTTTCTGCTCTTTTTCCTGCTCCGCGACCGGGACCGTGGCCTCGCCGCGCTCCGTTCGGTCGTTCCCCTCTCTGAGCCGGAAGCGGACAAGATCTTTCGCCGGGTGGCGGACACCATTCACGCCACGGTGTTCGGAACGCTGCTCGTCGCCGCGGTGCAGGGGGCGCTGGGAGGGCTAATGTTCTGGTGGCTGGGATTGCCGGCGCCGCTGCTTTGGGGGGTGATCATGGGCCTGCTCGCGATCGTGCCGGTCCTGGGCGCTTTCGTGATCTGGGTGCCGGCGGCGCTCTTCCTTGGTCTGCAAGGCGATTGGGGCAAGGCGCTGATTCTCACCGTCTGGGGCACCGTAGTTATCGGGCTCATTGACAACCTGCTCTATCCAATCCTGGTCGGAAAAAAGCTGCGCCTGCACACTGTCCTGGTCTTTATCGCGATTGTGGGTGGCCTGGCTCTTTTTGGAGGCTCAGGTCTCATTCTGGGCCCAGTAGTCCTGGCCATCACGGATGCCCTAATCGAAATCTGGCGCCGCCGGACATCAGCCGGAGGCGCGGCGACCCCCGCCGCCTAGTTTTCCCGAGCGTCCGCCTCAGTCTTTGCGGAGCTTCCAGACTATGGCCGCTTGTCCGTCGGACTTGATCGTCGCCGTGATCTGATAAAGGCGGCCGAGGTCGATGATCGAGTCGAACTTTACTCCTCCCGACGTTATCGGCTTGAACTTCCGATAATACTCGTGCCGTTCCAGAATGAGCACGTTCGGTTTAGCCCAGCGAATTGGCTCGGTGTATTCGTGTCCGAGAACAGCGCCGATCAGTTCTTCATCCTTCTCGCGACCGGGCGCTTCGCCTAACGGCAAATCGACTTTCGCAAAAGATTCTCCAGCGAGCTGGTAGACCATTGTCTGTTTTTTCTTTGGCGCGGGCGGCGGAACATCGGAGAATTTTCCCGGCGACTGCTTCATCCAGGCGGACATATAGGCAAAGCGTTTCGAGTCGGGCGACCACAGAACAATCCCCTCCCGGTCACGCCCCCACCCAATATCGTCGGCCGTCATGTCGCACAGGACCTCGCCGCTTTCCTTTTCGATCAACTCCGCCCGCATCACTTTGGAGTCACTCAGGGCAAATTCGTCCGAGAAGACTTTCCGGATCGCGTAGCGGCCGTTCGGCGACGGCCAGTCGGTCATCTCGCGGTAAAAGAGAACCGCGACCGTTTCCGGGAAGTGACGCCGCAAATACGCGGTCGCCGAATCGCTGGCGATGGAGTCCCGCACCATCAGCCGGAATTTCACCGGCTGCGTTTTGAGAAAGGCGGCAAACTTCGTGTCGCCGACGAGATGAAAGACTGTCCAAGGAGTTCCGGAGTAACTTTCCGCCGCGGCGCCATCCACGTCCTCCGCCATGGCGAAGAATTGTTTGAGAGCCTTCGCATCCCCGCGAGCGGCCGCGCGGACAGTCGTGTCGTAATTGAACCCGAGCCGCCGCGCCAACGTATTGATCTCTGACGGATTCTTCGGATCGTCCCTCTCCGGCAGATCCTTCTCCGTATAATGGTCACGGATCGCCGCGCGCTCCAGCCAGCCAGTTTCCCTGGAACGGAGGGTGACTTTGCACCACTCGGCCTTTGCTTCGCATTCATAGGAAAACGGTTCGTCCTTTTTCAACGTGGCAACCACCGGAGCGTTCGTGTTTGGCTCCGCCCGCAAGCCGACGTCCGGCTCGCTGGTCGCGCCCGCGTCCTGAGCGTGAGCGTGGGGTCCGAGGACAAGGAGAACCGCGAGAAAAACGCAAACAATGATTCTCATCGAACCCTGCAATTGCACGCTTTGCCGCATTGTTAATTCATACTTCTTAATTTCAGAAGTGCCCGCTCCATTTTCGGCTATTGCACTCTAACGGTCGACTTCCGCGACGGCCACCGCTGACTGAATGTTAAATGTTTAGGCACGACTCCATCCCTCATCGCAAAATATTTCGTCGCAAAAAGAATGTCCAAGCCTCACAATTACGAGTGATGAGCGGAATTCCCCCTACCGTGGTCGCTGCGTTCGAGCGCATCTTGGAAAACCACCGTCGGTTAACGGAGACCGCGCAACGACGAGAAAGCGTCAAGTCCGCCACTGAGTCGACCCGAGAGTGTCACCGTCGCCACTACGAATACTTCGAGGAAGTATACTACCACGAAGAGAAACGACGTGATGCGTTTACAAAAAGTTTGTCCTTCTTGCTCGGCGCACTTGGCATCGCAGGAACCATTGGCGCCTTCTATCTGCGCGATCTTCTAGAATGGTTCCCCACCGTTTCGGCCACCAACGCGTTTCGAGATTGGACAATTACATTGTATCTAGTGTTCCTTCTGCTCGATTCTCTTTGCCTAATAATCGCGTCAGTTTTCCTGATCCTGGCATTCCATCCTTACACCTATGAATATCTAGCTAGCCCGCTAGACATTCGTCGCTACTATCAAGGCCTCCTTGCTCATCATCAAGATCCCGCGATGGCGGAAGTGGCTTTTCAACAGTACCTCACCGATGACTACGCCGCTGCCGCAAATGCGAATGACCTAAACAATATTACGCGGCGCAAATACCAGCATTGGTGCAGCGGTGCTGCTATCGTGCTCTTCTTGTTACTCGCTCTCACGTCTATTCCTTTCTTTGGTCACAGTGTCCGTCACCAGAACAAGAAACCTCTTCTGATACAATCGGACTCCGAAAAGGCACAAGTTCGGCTCAACCGAACTCGCCGGTATCACGAGGCACTTTTTCTTGACGAATCGTGGCCCGCGGTGCAGTTTTCACTCGCATTCCCTTGCGTTTATGCCAACGACCCCACGACCCCAGCCAACACCCCCGCGTGCACTCCCCCCCCACGGACTGAGACCGCCCCACCGTCCGCACCTCCTCGCCGATTGGTGAGAGGTGGATCCGCAAAGCGAAAGCAAGGATAAGAACGCGATTCTTTATGTCTGAACCGCAATCAGACCCACCGCCGCTTCCGACTCCACCTCCACGCCGATTGATCAAGGAAGGCTCCGATAGACCAAGGCCGGCTCCGGCACCTGCGCCGCTCCCGCCATAAACCGGCGCCACTGAACCTTAATGCGAGCAGATTTACCGGAGATTGGAACGGTCACCCTAGAAACAAGATTTTCTAGGTGAAGCAGATCCGAACTGAAAGCTTCCCAACGAAACCGGAGAAGGGCACAATGCGTTTGTACGAAAGGCGCCGCGACGTTTAAATTTCTGCTGCTCAATTCTTTGCCCTGGTCCTCGTCCAATGCGTGATAGCCGGCGAGGTTCATACGGCGGGCGAAGGAACCGCGGAACGCAAAGGCATTTTGAGACACTTAGCGATTTAGCGACTTGGTGAACTGGCGATTGGGCGGCGCCAGACCATGGACAGCGACAGGATTTTTGCTAGGTAGATTGACCATGGATTCTTCCTATTCCGTTACGCAAGCGCAGACGAATCTGCCGCGCCTGATCAAAGAGGCGGCGGAAGAGGGCTCGATCGCTATTACCCGACATGAGGAGACGGTGGCTTATCTCATCTCGCGGGGACGGATGGATGCGATCATGGAAACGCTGGAACTGCTCGGGAATCCCGGCGCGATGAAGGCGCTGCGCGATTACGAGCAGGGGAAGACCCGGTTTCTTCCGCTGGCCGCGCTTAATGGAGACAAGGGTTAAGCTTTCGGAACAGGTCGTCCGCTTCGTGGCACGACAAGCTCCAGAGCCGCGGCGAGTGCTGAGGACGGCGCTCCGCGGATTAGCCTAAGAACGCGGCGACATTCGTGCGCTCGAAGGCCCACTACAGGAATATCACCGGCTCCGCGTGGGTGGTTACCGGGTCATCTTCAAATATCGGATTTCTCCCAAGCGCCGCGGCATTCAATGCATCTTCGCGGAGCGGCGCAGCGCCGTTTATGAACTTTTCGAACACCTGCTCAAGCAACACTTGCTCAGACCCGAGGAAGGCGGCCAGTGAGCAGCATTTGGAATGAGCAACCGGGTGAACACATCCATTCGACTGCGCTCAGGACAAGTTTTGGCGATACCGAGCGTGAGCGGGCGGAACCATTTAACGATTTAGCGACCTGAGGAACTGACGATTGCGGAGTTACCTCGTTCACGACTCCGCAGATTTAGGAGTGTGCGAAGTTGGATCAGATCCGGTATCCTTGAGATTGTGAAGCTTCGTCTTGTCATCGAATTCGATCCGGAGGTGCAGCGCTGGTCGGCGGTTTTTCCAGAGCTTCCTGGATGCGCCAGCGCCGGGGACACGGAAGAAGAAGCGGTCGCGAATGCAAAGGAAGCCTTGGCACTATGGTTCGCGCCTGTGGATGTGCCGTTAGAAGGTGTTCTGGTAGATCGCCTGGCAGGACCGTTTGAGCCGCTGGAGACAGACTGGAAAGAACGCGTGCGTCAGTCCGCAACGAAATAGCAGTGAGGCTGGGTTCCCCCGCATCCATCGCTTTCGGAGAAATCATGACCCAACGCATCCGCGGCGTCCTGGCGCCTGTTGTCACTCCGTTCAGAGCCGATTTCTCGCCTGATAAAGAGCGTTTTATCGCGCATTGCCAATGGCTGCTTTCGCAGAATTGCGGGCTCGCCGTGTTCGGCACCACCAGCGAGGCGAACTCGCTGGCGACCGAAGAGCGCTCGACGCTGCTCGATGAGCTGGTCGCGACCGGCGTCGACACGTCCCGCATGATGGTGGGCACGGGTGGCTGCTCGATCACGGAGACCGTCAAGCTCACATCGCAGGCGGTAAAGCATGGTTGCGCGGGTGTCTTAATGCTGCCGCCCTTCTATTACAAAGGTGTCAGCGAAGAAGGTCTCTACCGATATTTCAGCGAAGTCGTGGAGCGCGTCGGCGATACACGGCTGAGAATTTATCTGTACCATATCCCGCCGGTTGCGGTGGTCGGCATTACACCGGGCCTGGTCGAACGCCTGCTTAAGTCCTATCCCAACGCAATCGCCGGGATGAAAGACAGCTCGGGCGATTGGAACAACACGAAGATTTTCCTCGACGCGTTCGGCAAGTCCGATTTTGACGTGTTTGCCGGCAGCGAATCGTTCCTCCTCGCCAACATGCGGAATGGCGGCGCCGGCACTATTTCCGCAACCGCCAACGTTAACCCAGCCGCAATTCACACGCTCTACGCGGAATGGCAGAATGCAGACGCCGACGACCAGCAGGCAAAGTTAAATGTCACACGCGACGCGTTCGGAAAAAAATACCCGATGATAAGCGCGCTGAAGCAAGGCATCGCGATCTACGCGAACGATCCGGCGTGGGCGAAGGTGCGGCCGCCGCTGGTCGAACTCACGGCCGAGCAGGCAAAGACGCTCGCCGCGGAACTCAAAACGATCTGCTTCACGATGCCGGGGTTGAAGCGAGTAGACGCAACTTCATAACGAGTGGCGGAGAATGGTCCCGGACAGGTGGCCAGGTCTTCACGGAAGGGTCCCGCGAAAATATTTGCAGATTTAGTATTTTAAACTGGACATGATGTAAATTATATATTACATTATGTCACATGAATGATACTAAACCTCCGCAGTCCATGGCGCATCGCGCCGTTCAGGCCTTCTCCAATACCTCCTATCGGGAGCTTGGGGCCTGGGCTTCGTTGATCGTGACCGGTTTCGTTTACGTCCCCTACTTTTCCTGGGTCCTCCGACGATTCCTCGAAAACCGTCTGGAAGCAGGTGACCTGCTCGGGGTCTTCCTCGGTGCCGTATTCTCCCAGATTTTCTTCCTGGTCGGGATTCATATCGCCCTGGCTATCGTGCTCAAAGACGAGCCGAGGGACGAACGCGATCGGATCATCGAGGCCAAATCATCGCACCTGGCCTATAACATCCTCTCGGTCGCTTCGGTCGTGGCCGCGGTCTGGATCGTGATCGGCAGTGTAAGGTTTGCGGGCGCGCCCGAGGCCATGCGCTTTCTGCACCCCATTTTTCTAAGCCAGGTTTTCTTGTTCCTCTGCATCCTGGCGGAGACCGCTAGATATCTGACCCAGGGAATCTGCTATCGACGGGGGAGTTGATTGTGAAACATCCGACAATTCGAAACCAAATCCGGCGCCTGCGCTTTGAAACCGGGGAAATGACGCAACAAAGCCTGGCCGACACCGCGGGTGTGACGCGCCAGACGATCATCGCCGTGGAAGCGGCCAAATACTCGCCGTCGCTGGAGCTGGCGTTTCGCATCGCGGCGGCGTTTAAGAAGCCGTTGAGCGAAGTGTTTCAATACGAGGGGTAAGGAAAAACGGAAACATCCATTCGACTGCGCTCGGGACAGGTTTTAGCGACTTAGCGACTTAGCGACCTGAGGAACTGACGATTGGGGTGCGGGCTTGGCGGCGACAAAGTTCGTCTTGGCGGGATGCCGAGACCAGCACGCGAGACGCGTGCGCTAGCCGATCATTTATTCCGATCGCCCGCCTTCGCGCGCGAGCGTAGTCCAGCGACTGCGGGACGAAGACGGGAGCTACGACCCGGCCAGCCAGGAACAAATGAACCCAGCGACGCAGACTGACCCCAAGAGCCATCCGCAGGCGAACACTGGACGGTTATTTCGAATAGGTGGACGTCGTTGTGGCGACTGGCTCTTCTTTTTTCTGAGCACAAGCCCCCAAACTTAACGCACTGGCCGCGACGGCCACGATCATGATTGCTTTTAGAATTTTCACTTAATATTTCGCCTCCTTTCCGTGCAGGTTGCTGCCGTCATTTAGGCGTTTCAGATCATTCGCGCAACGCTTTTCCCGACCTTTTTTCAACGCCGCTTGCCATGGGACGCGAAGGAGTTGATTCTCCTTGCTGGAGGCTAAGGCCGTGTCCAAGCATATTATCATGGTGTTTTTTACGCGGCGTCTCTGCTCCAATCTCGCCATTTTCGCTCTGGCGACGCCGTTGGCCTTCGCCGCTTTTGCCCCATCGGCCAAGGCCCGTCCGCGCAACCAACTTGTCCTCGCCACTTCCCCGGACGATGCGGCTTTAAGGGCGCGACTCGGCGCATTATCTCCCAGGGTCAATCCTGAAGAAGCCCGGCGCGTTGTCTCCATCGCCTACACGACGGGACGTGAACTAGCTCACAAGTGGCAAATGGGCTCCTCCCCGACCTTTCACAGCTTTCTCATTAACATCGGAGCGAAGAAGGCAGGGTACTGTCACCAATTTGCCACGGAGCTACTGCTCCGGTTGGATGCGCAGAAGCTGCAAACGCTCGAGCTCCGTTGGGGCGAATCTGATGCGGGAACTGACACCGAGCATAATGTCATCGTGGTCACCGCCCGCGGTCAGCCTTTTGCACAGGGCATTATGCTGGATAACTGGCGGCGCTCGGGCCGTTTGTTGTGGGGGCCGCTCGATGGTGACCCTCATCGCACATGGCAGGAAAACAAAGATGCGCTCGCTAGCAGATTACCTCGAAGATCCTCCACGGCCGATCAACCCAAGCGAAAAACAAATCCCAAAAGTAAACCCCACCGCCGATCCAAGACCCCTGCTAGAGGGGACCGTTCGGGCGGCTGAGTCATATAGCGATACAATGATCGGGTGAGCTGGCGATTAGGGCAATCGTGACGACAGAAGCCGAATCCTGATCTAGGATTCTCGGGCGTCGCTCCGTTTCCCCAGCCACCATCCGTTCACGGCCCAGACGGTCGCCACGATCGCGCCGATCAAGGCGACGGCGGAAGTGCCGAGCGCGCCGCCTTCCAAGGCGGTGCTCACCTGCGCGGTGATCGCGTCGGACCCGCGATAAACCGGGACGTCGATCACGTTCTTCGCTTTGTACTTCGTCTCGTTATCGACCCGACTGAAAAGAATCTCGCGACCGGGGCGAACAAAAGCGTATTCGCCGACGCGACGCAAAACGAACACCACCGCGAGAACGGCGAACGTGCCCACAGCGGCGAGCGAGAGGAAGCCGAAGATCATAATGACCGGCACAACGGCCAGCAGGACGCCCAGCCCCAGGCGTGAAGCGATACGCCCGGTGAGGAAGAGCTGACAGAGGATCGTGAGCGCTTGCACGGTCCAATCGAGCGCAGCGAACACCTTGGTCCGCTCCTGCGCATCGGCAAAAGTGGCTTTGACGAGCCGTAATTGCTCGAAGTAGAGAAACGTGTTAGCGGCCGCCAGGAGTACTACGAACAGGGCGATGGCCAACAGATAGGGCGATCGCAACACCAGCAGGAAGCCGGCGAACGGATTGCCGCCGATCGGGCGGTCTTCCTGAGGCGCTTCGCTGCGCCCCTTCCAAATCCTCAGCAATGCTTGCTGACAGAGGATGGCCACGACGAACATCGCCGCGCCAACAAAAAGAACGCCGCTATTCCCGAGTCTGGACACTGTGAGAAAGGTGATGCCGGGGCCGGCGAGAGCGCCGGCTGTTCCGCCGGCCGCGATGACGCCAAACAAACGCTTGGCCTGCCCGCTATCGAATAGCTCCAAACAGAACGCCCAGAACACCGACGTGAGACACAGACTGAGAATGCTGATGAAAACGTAAAAGAACTGACCGACCGCAATGCTGCCCTCATTTGCACGCAGCAAAATGCCGATGACGGCGAGGGAGACCGCAACGAATCCATAAATCAGCGGCAGGAACACGCTGCGCTTCAATCGTGCGACCAGCCAGCCGAAAATCGGAATGACGAGAATCGAGCCCACCGATGTCCAAAGATAAAGATCGGCCACGCGATCACGGCCGAGAATGGTCCCCACCGTTTCACGGACAGGACGAACGCAGAAGTAACCGCCCAGAACAAAGAAGAAGAGGAGGAACGAGGCGATGACCGCGGCCATTTCATGCTTCTCGATCAAAGCAAATCGGCCGATCAGGCGGCCGAAGACCGTTTGATGCACTACGCGCTCAGCTGTCATGTGCGGTGGCTAGAAAATGTTTCACGTTCGAGGGACGAACGCTGTGTCGCCCCGATTTGTCGTTCTAAAAGGGACGGGACAGCGCCCGTCCCTCCAAGTCAATCTGAGATCAGGCGGTGGTCGCCGCGGGTTCCTCCGCCCAACGTTTCCGGAGGTAGATAGCATTAATGATCCAGGCGACGGGGTTAAAGCTGAGAATCGTGAGCGCGATCCAGGCCCAAGGGCGGCGCTGGGCGAAGAACCAGGCGAGGAGCCCGTAGATGACGCCGCAAACAAGTATTCCAATGAGGCCGAAATCGAGCAAGCGGCCAAGAAGAAGGCCGCCCACGAAGGCCATTATACTAAAGTAATAGCCCCATCGATAAGGCCTTTTCTCCGGATTGCGCTCGCGGAACCGGCGATTGAGGACAAAGGCGGCGACTATCGGCAAAATCAGCACGGCAAGTGGGACGCCGATAAGCCCAAGGGCGACCAGAACGGGTCCGGTCCTGCCAGTTGAGGTCGAAGCCGTCTTGGCACTAGCCGGTAAAACTTCGTTATCGTCTCCGACAGTTACCACTACCTTTCCCCGGGCGCGCCCCGTCTCGAGATACCGCATGGCCTCGGGGAGCTGACTGAAGGGGTAAGTTTTGTCAATGACCGGGGTGATCTTGCCGGTTTGGAAGAGATCGGCCAGGAAGGTCAGGTCCTTTTGGTTCATCCGCGCCAGCATCCCGCCGACTTCCTGGGTCAGGAAGCGTTTTAGCACGACCATTTTGAGCGGCTTAATCAAAGGCCCGATGAACCCCTGGTCTTCGGGTCCTCCTCCGCCGATCATGACGAGTTTCCCCTGAGGATTTAAGACACGCGCGTATTCCAGCACGGAGCGGTTGCCAACGTTATCGATAATCAGGTCGTAACGTTGCCCACTTTTGGTGAAGTCTTCCTTGGTGTAATCAACGACGTGATCCGCGCCAAGCGAGCGGACCAATTCCGCATTCCTCCCGCTGCAAACGCCGGTCACTTCCGCGCCTGATGACTTGGCGATCTGCACCGCGAACGTGCCTACGCCTCCCGACGCGCCGTTAATCAAGACCTTCTGCCCTGGTTGAAGCTTTCCCTTGTCGCGAAGACCCTGCAGGGCGGTGACTCCTGCCACCGGGACTGCGGCCGCCTGCTCGAACGTGAGATTAGCCGGTTTCAAGGCCAGGGCCTTGTCGGTCGCGCAGATGTACTCGGCAAAAGCGCCGAAACGGTTTCCGTAAACCTCATCGCCCGGTTTGAACTGCGTCACCTCCTTGCCGACCGCTTCAACCGTCCCGGCATAATCTACGCCGAGTCGTGTATTTTTTGGCTTGAGAAACCCAAACTCCACGAGGCGACCGAGGTAGGGCGTGCCTTCCATATAATGCCAGTCGAGTGGATTCACCGAAACCGCGCGCACCCTGATCAAGAGTTGATTGTCAGTGGGAACGGGCTTTTCAATTTCTTCCAGCCGCAGGACATCGGGCGAACCGAAGTCGCGATAAACGTAGGCTTTCATCCGCGAGGCACCGGTTGGACCCGGTGTTTGGGCCACGCTTGTGTTTGCGCACAAAAGCGCAGCCGCGCAGGAAGCAGTGATGAAGAGTTGCAGGTGTGTTTTCATAAGTGAATGGCAATCGTCAGTTTTGCTGGGGAGTCGGCGCTTTTATTCCTTTGATGAGGAGCCAAAAGCCAAGGCCAACTTCGTAAAGGCCCATCGGCATCATATAGGACATACCAAGAACCTCGTAAACACGGGGGAATACCATCGTGACCAGAGTCATGACGGCCAGCAGTAGCGATCCGAAGATCCCCAAGAGGGCCAGAGCTCTCGGGATGTAGCGGGATTTTAGCCAGACATAGCTAAATACGGCCGACCCTAATCCAAGAAACACGAAGCCGATGCTAAGGCCGATCCCGTACATACTGATGAACGCACGTGCGAACGCCTGGAGCTGCGCGGTATCCACTACTCGGAGATACTCGGGGCCACTTAACAGTCGAAGCGCGATGAAGCCGGCAAAGGTGGTGACTGCGAGGACGGCTTGTTCCACGAGCCGGAAGAACGCCCCGAGCAAGGCGACATCCTTGTTGACCGGCTTGAGGATGATGTAAATGCCCCAGAACAATACGATGACGGACGCGTAGATCATCAGATCGCCCGCAAGACTGAGTCGAAACAGACGTTCGGACGCGACAAGGTTCGCCGCGGTCTGCACCGCGTCGCTAGGGACGATCAGGCGATTGCGGACGAAGGACTCGCCAAAAATCGCGAAAGCCATCTGGATGAGGTAAAGGAATCCGACGACTTTGGCGACGCGATGTTGTGTCGGCGTGATCGCAGCCGGTCTTGTTTCGGGTCTTTCTAACTTATCAATCAACACGTCTGTGCTCATGGTCTTTTATCTTTCTCAAGCAACGCATTAGGGCCAGGTATTAATTCTCGGGCGCGATAGCTATGATGATCTTTCCTCGAGCGCGGCCTGATTCCAGATAGCGGACCGCTTCGCGGACCTCACTCAGCGGGTAAGTCCGGTCGATGACCGTCGTTACTTTTCCGGCCTGCATGAGATCGGCCAGGGCTTTCAGGTCATTTTGGGATGCTTTGGCCATCATCATTCCCATCTTCTGGCTGATGAAGGGCGACATGAGGAGTGCCTGCACCATGCGCGCCATGGGACCGATCAATCCGCCCTCGTCAGGTCCGCCGCCTCCGATCATGACGTAAATTCCCTTCCGCTTTAGGATTTGCCGGAATCCGGACAATGGCTGGGTGCCGATGTTGTCGAGGATCATGTCATAACGTTCGCTGCTGTTCGTGAAATCCTCTTTGGTGTAATCAATGACGTGATCAGCGCCGAGTGATCCGACTAGCTCGACATTCTTGGCGCTGCAAACGCCGGTCACATGCGCGCCAATCGACTTGGCAATCTGTACAGCGAACGTGCCGACGCCTCCGGAGGCGCCGTTGATCAGGACTTTCTGGCCGGGCTGGACTTCTCCTTTGTCGCGGAGAGCCTGCAATGCGGTGCATCCAGCAATTTGGACACCGGCCGCCTGCTCGAAAGTCACGTTGGCGGGCTTTAGTGCGACTCCGCCATCCGCAGGCACGCACAGATACTCGGCCAGGGCGCCGGCCTTCCCGCCGAACACATCATCGCCGGGTTTGAATTGCGTCACATCCTTGCCGACCGCCTCGAGCGTGCCCGCGCAATCAACACCCACTCTCGGTTCCTTTGGCTTGCGCAATCCCGCCATCATTGCCCGCATTAGGAACGGCGTGCCTCTGATCATGTGCCAGTCGAACGGATTCACCGAAGCCGCGCGAACTTTCACCAGGACCTCGTTGTCCTTAGGCACGGGCTTATCAATATCCTTGATTTCAAGCACGTCCGGTGGCCCAAATTCGGTGTAGACAACTGCTTTCATATATGGGCCTGCTCATTCCAGCGTGAAACATTCACGCCTTTTATTAGGAGCCAGAGGGTCAGCGATAGTTCTCCGACTGCGCCAGGCATCATGTTGAAAGGAGCCAGACTGTTTGCGAGCGGCGGTGAAAGGAAGGTCAGCCAACCAAAGCCGGCAACTACCATTAGCGCACCGATAAGTCGCGGCAGGAAGGTCGATCTGAGAATGAGATAACCCACCCCAAGGCAATGCAGTCCGAAAAAGACCAGGCCAATATCGTTGGCCTGCGCACGCACCTTGAGAAACATGAGCGTCAGCGCCTGCAACTGTTCGACCGTGAATACGCTCAAATAGGGCGCGCCTTTCAAGAGGACGAATGGGGCGAAATCGAAGAGGCAACTCAAAGCTCCGACAGCGCATCCAACGAGGCTAAAGAACGCCGCCAGCAAAGAGATGGTCGGGTTTACCGGTTTGAGGACCTCGTAGATAAAGAGCGTCGCGCCGACATAAAAGGCGGTCGATATAAGGAGGGCTGCGGTTCCGGTCCGAAATAACCCTTCGTTCGCCAGGAGGTTGGCCGCGGTAGCGGCAGCGTCGCCGGCTACAACGAGCCTGCCGCTAACGATCAGGGGGAATATGCTTGTGAGAAAGCACATCAACCAGCAAAACCCGCCCATCCGGGCTTTGAAGAGCGGCGACATCGTTGATGTGCGAAGTGCGTTCATTCGATTGTGATGACTATTTTGCCGCGAACGCTCCCTGTTTCGTAGTACCGCATCGCCTCCGCGGTCTCGCTCAACTTGTAAGTCCGGTCGATGACGGGTGTCACTTTTCCCGTTTGCATCAGGTCGCTCAATAACTTCAGATCCTCTCGGTTCGTTGTCGTACCAAACCTGACGAACTTCTGACGGACGAACCGCGACAATAGGCTCGCCTTGAAAGTCCCAGCGATACGCCCCCACGCTTCCGGATGCACTCCTGCTCCTCCGATCCCCGCAAGGACGCAGATGCCATTAGGAGTTAAGATGCGCTGGCGATCTGAGAAGGAGTGGTTGCCAACGTTGTCGAAAATTACGTCGTAACGCTGGTTACCCCTTGTGAAATCCTCTTTGGTATAGTCAATGACGTGATCCGCGCCGAGTGATCGGACAAGCTCCATTTTTCCCGTACTGCATACGGCCGTTACCTCCGCGCCAAATGACTTCGCTATTTGGACAGCGAAAGTGCCCACGCCTCCCGTTGCGCCGTTGATCAGGACTTTTTGCCCCGGCTGAATGTTAGCGGTGCGAAGACCCTGCAAGGCGGTGAATCCCGCCCAAGCTGCACAGCCCGCTTGTTCAAACGTCACATTAGCTGGCTTAATAACCAATCCTCGCTCGCGGGAACACGCATACTCCGCCAGAGTAGGACGACCCACGCCAAAAACTTCGTCGCCCGGTTTGAACAGCGTCACGTTTTTGCCCACTGCTTCAACGTGGCCGGCCACATCGTTGCCCAGCCCTGTCTTCCCTGGTTTGCGCAGCCCGGACATCAGGCGAAGCGGCCACGGCCCTCGCATCAGGCCCGGATCAATAAAATTGAGGGAAGCCGCGCGAACTTTGATCAAGACTTGATCATCGTTCGGAACAGGCTTTTCGACGTATTCAAGCTTGAGAACGTCAGGTGAACCGTACTCGCAGTACCGGATCGCTTTCATGGGATTGGCCGGAGCGCCGGTCTTGCGATCGCAGTCGTTCGTCGACCTCCAGTAAGCGATGAACCCGACCAGGAACCCCAATATGAGCGCGACCAAAATCGCGCGAATACTCCACTTTAGAATGCGCTTCATTGCTTCGCCTAATCGGCTGTTAAGACGACCTTTCCTCGAGCGCGCCCTTGTTCCAGATAACTCAAAGCTTCGCGCGCTTCGCTCATCTTGTATTGCCGGTCGATCACCGGCGTGAGCTTGCCGGATTGCATCAAATCGCTCAGGAGTTGGAGGTCCGCCTTATTGATTTGCGCGATGTAGAAGACGAACCTCTGGCTCACGAATGGTGAGCCGATGAGGGCGCGAAGCGTGCCCAGCAGACGCCGGCCGAGTTGGCCTTCGTTCGATCCTGATCCGCCCACCCCGGCCAGGACACAGGTGCCGTTCGGTTGCAAAATGCGCCGGCGGTCGGAGAACGAATGGTTGCCCACGAGGTCGAAAAGGAGGTCGTAGCGCTGCGTTCCTTTGGTGAAGTCCTCTTTCGTGTAGTCGATCACGTGATCAGCGCCGATCGAGCGGACCATCTCCAGGTTCCGCGTGCTGCAAACGCCGGTCACTTCCGCGCCCAAGGCTTTGGCGATCTGCACCGCGAACGTGCCGACGCCACCGGATGCGCCATTGATTAGAACTTTCTGCCCCGCCTGAATCTTGCCTTTGTCGCGCAGACCTTGCAGAGCAGTGATTGCCGCCACCGGCACGGCCGCGGCTTGCTCGAAACTCAGATTATTCGGCTTCAAGACGACCCCGCGGTCCGCTCGCGCACACACATATTCGGCCATGGATCCGTTCCTTCCGCCGAAGACCTCATCCCCAGGTTTAAACTGCGTCACATTTCGGCCGATCGCCTCGACCGTGCCCGCATAATCAATACCGAAGCGCGTGTCCTTCGGTTTTCGCAGCCCACCGAACAAGCGCGGGAGATACCCGCCCCGTATCCCGTGACCGTCGGCCGCGTTAATCGAGTTGGCGCGCACTTTAACCAGGATCTGGTCGTCGTCCGGAACCGGCTTTTCGACCGCGTCGAGCTGGAGCACATCTGGTAAACCGTATTCGCAGAAACGAACTGCTTTCATCGGATTTGCGGGACCGGCGGCGTTGCGATCGCACTCGTTCGTCGATCTCCAGTAGGCAACGAACCCGACCAGGAACGCCAATATTAGCACGACTAAAATCGCGCGAAGACTCCACTTTAGAATACGCTTTACCTTCATACAGCTAACGAAACATGAGAGGGGTTATCGAACAGCTCGGTAGTCACTGTAGGTGATTTCCGTGTGCACCTTTCCCTCCATACCCATCCCTGATCCGGCCAGGTCGGAAGTCTGCTCCATGAGAAGCGGTTTTCCTTCAGGCCCGATTCGGTAGCGCGAGCTGGAATCGAACCGGTCGAGCTTCATGATTAGCTTCAGCCGCATCGGCTTCACGGTGATGCGCACCTGCTCGGCGAACGGCATTCCGTTAGCCTCGCTGATAGAAGCCTCCGCCGTGGAATTGTGCGATACATCGGAGTCTAAAGCCGTCACGCTCCCTTTCGGCAGAGCGGCAAAACGGAACATCGTTCGACCACGCGCGTCGGTGGTAGCCGTTGCCGGTGCGGCGAAATAGCCGGCAACACGGTGGTAGCCGGGCACGACACGGCGTTTGGCCGCCTCCTTTCGAAAGCGGTTCAATACGTCAGCCGAAGGCGGCGCGCCGTCCACCGAAACCAGCGTCCACCTTTCTTCAGCGGGTTTGGTCGGGTCGAACTTCTCGACCCGGACCTTCTTCTCAGTCTTGCCGCCAAGGGATGTCTCGTCGCTTCGGACGGTGCGCGTAAAGGCATAGTCATCCGCGCTAACACTTTGCGCATGCTTTAGAACGCGCCGCTTCAGCTCGTCGTTGTTCTGTTGTGCGAATCCATGCGCAGCGGATGCGAGACACAGCAGTGCGATGATCGTTGTTGTTTGGTTAGCGCTCATTGTTTTTTCCTGTTCAGCCACGGGACTATTCGGCATGGAGCGCTTCGATCGGATTAATGCGGCCGGCGCGACGAGCAGGAAGCCAGGAGGCGACCAGCCCGACGGTGATGAGGAGGAGGGTTGTGCCGGCGAGCACAAGCGGCCGGTTGAGGTGCATGCTGGGGTTCGTAGAGGCGAGGAATCGAGCAACGCCAATCGAGCCTAGCAATCCGACAACGGAACCGATGACGGCCATCTTTACTCCTGACAGCAGAACGATGTTGGTGATGTCCCTGATGCGTGCTCCCAAGGCGAACCGAATCGCGAACTCGCCCGTTCGTTGGGCCATCGTGCGCGCGATGACTCCGTAGATGCCTAACGAGGCCAGACCGAGGCCGAGGACCGCAAACGCGCTCAGGATGTCACGCAGCATCGTGGACTGATAGTTTGCGCGATCGATCGTTGTGTCGGCTGACTGGAGCTGGCGCACCGGCAGGTCCGGATCGAGTTGCGTCATCACCTCCTTGACGCTCTGCACGAGCGTAGAAGGCGCGACGCCGGTGGTGCGGACCGCGATCTCATTGTAAGGCCGCGGGTCCTGAGCCATGGGCTGATACAGTTGAAGGGTCACCGGGCCCGGATCCGGCATCATGGATTTCACATCGGCTGCGATGCCGACGATCTCGCCCCATTGCGGATCGCCGATGCCGGTTTGTGCAATCCGGCGGCCGATCGGGTCTTCCTTACCGAAGAGTGCCGTTGCGGTGGACTGGCTGATGATGAACACCTTCGGCGAGGTGAGGATGTCACTCTCGTTGAAGGTGCGGCCACCGAGCAGACGCGTCTGGTAAACCTCGAAGTAGCGAGGACTGATGCTATTGACGACGGCGGCAGGTTCCTGCCCGGGCTTCGGAAGCTCGCGTCCGGCCACGATGTACTTCCGGATGTCAGCCCAGTTAAAGAAGGGGGTGAAGGACGAGATGCTGGCGGACGCAACGCCGGGCAGCCCCTGTAGCCTTTCCAAGGTGAGACGATGAAAGCTGGCGATTTTCGCGGGGTCGCTGTAGGCGGCGGCGGGGAGCACGACTGTGCCGGTGACCACGTGCTCCGAGCGCCAGCCTTCGCGGCTGTTATTCAGGTCATTGAGCCCGCGAACGAACAGCGCGGCTCCCGTTAGCAGGATCATCGCCAGCGCAAACTGCCCGACGATGAGCGCCTGACGGAAGCGTCGATGGCCGCGACCCCCAGTCATGCCGCGTCCGCTGCTCTTCAGGGTCTCGTTGACGTTGAGCCGCAACGCGAACAGCGCCGGCGCCAGACCGAACACGACAGCAGTGATGAGCGCGGCGCCGAGCGCCCAGGCGAAGACAAGCCAGTCAAAGACGAAGACGATGCGTTCACCGTTGTCTCCGGCGCTCTTGAAGGAGAGCCAATCGGTGACCCATCCGGCGACGACGATCGAGAAGGCGGCGCCGGCCAGTGCGAGCAGGAGCGATTCGGCGATTAAAGGACGAAGCAACTGCATGCGCGAAGCGCCGAGGGCGGCACGGACCGCGAACTCCCGCGCCCGGGCCATGGTGCGAGCGAGGATGAGATTGGCGAGGTTCGAGCAGCCGATCAGCAGGACGAACCCGGAAAGCCCAATGAGCATCGCGACCATGGCACGGCCGCTCTTCCCCATGACGGTCTCGTTCAGCGGAATCGTGCGCCACGTGCTCCCGGCATTGACCTCCGGAAAGTCAGCGGCGAGACGCGCTCCGAAGTTGGCGATGAAACCCTCACTCTCGTTGCGCGTGAGCCTCTCGGAGCGGCGGCCGATGAGTCGGAGATTGGTCGTGCGCCGATCGCCGGATTTCTGTTGATCGAGCGCGAGCGGGCGAAAGAAGTCGTAGGGGCCGAAGTGTCGCCAGTCGTTAAAGGAGGCGGGCAGCACGCCCACGATTTCGTGTGGTTCCCCATCGACTCGCAAGGTGCGGCCGATCACGTCCGTTCCGCCGCCGAAGCGATTCTGCCAGCAACGTTGACTGATGATCAGCACGCGGTCGTTACCCGCCAATTCTTCACGCGGCAGGAAGTCGCGGCCGAGTTGAGGTTGAACCCGAAGCGTGGAGAAGAGATTCGCAGTGGCGCGAAGAGCGCGGACAACCTCGGCGGGTTGGCCAGGTTCCGACAGGCTTGTGTCGCCCAGGGTGTAGGCGGCGATCTCGCCATAGGCGCGCATCTCACGTTGCAGGTCGAGGAAGTCGGCGGGCGACACACGACCGACTGGGTTCTGCGCCGTCGCGCGGTCGATGCGATCCAACTGTTCGCTTTGCGGGTACGGCAACGGTTTGAGCAGGATCGAATTCAGGATGCTGAACATCCCGGTGTTCGCGCCAATCCCGAGCCCGAGCGTGACAATGGCGAGCAGAGTGAAGCCGGGCGACCGGATCAGTTGCCGCAGGGCGAGACGAAGATTCATCATTTTGCAGTTCCTCTTTGTGCGCGTGATTATTAAGGCGCGCGGTAAGTCAGAGCGTGACGTTCTGGACCGCGAGGAGCGCACACGATTCGCGCGCGAGCGACTCCGAAACCATTCGCAAGTCGCGAACTTTCCAGCATGCTGCAATCTTTCGAAAAGCCGGTCCCCGGAACGCGTGTTTTCCGAACTTCGGTCGGCGAGGGCGCCGAAGCCGAGATGAGTCCGGTTTGCGCGACGACGGAGATGGCGACCAAGGTGAGGACGAAGAGAAGGCGAATTGAAGCTGTGATGGTGACTCTCATTTTGTGTGCGTGAGTTGGATATCCATTTGAACTAGAGCGGGCCGCGATAACGGCGCAGGCGGACTGTGGCGAAGAGAAAGGCCGCGGCGATGATCAGCCCGATCCAAAGGCCGGGGCTGCTGAGGAATTTCAGCGGGTCGAGTTGCGTAAGCCGATCGACCAAGGGGACGTGCGTGCCTTTCGGATACTTCACCACGACGAACGCCTCTTCAAAGCCCCCGCCCACGCGCCGGCCAAGCATCTGGGCGAAGTAAGCCGTGTTGAAGACGATCCTCTCAATCGCGGCGACCGCGAGCCACGGGAGCACGGCCCAGAGAAAAGTCACGCGCCGTACGTAGCCGGAGACCAGCAGCAGCCATCCAAAGACGGGCGCCTGCCACAGCGCCGTCGTCACGAGACCGTAGAAAAGAATGATCGAGAGCTGAAACCATGGCAGCAGTTTCCAGGTGGTGCCCGCAAGACCGCTCGGCAGAAGAGCGACCGTGCTGATTAAGAGCATGAGGAATTGCGTGGCGATAATGATCGCGAAGCTAAGCAGCGGCAGGATCGCGAGGGGAACGATCGCCTTCGAGAGAACGGTCGTGTGATCCGACACAGGCAGCGATTTCCAAAAGAGGATGCTGCGATCGCGGCGTTCGCCATGGAGCGCATCGAGACAGTAGAACACGCCGACGATGAACGCGGTGAACATGATCATCATCGCCGCGATGTCGTACGGCGCCTCGATTGCCGCTCGCATTCGGGTGGGCTCGAGCGCCAGCGCGTTGAGCCGGAGCCGCGGCAGGCTGAATGCCGTGATCCCGAAGCCAAACAGCACGACGCCGGCGGCGATCAGCGGCGCGAGGTAGATCGAGCGGTTCTCCCAGATTTCGCGCCGCACGGACCAGAAGAATGGCCGGGTCGGGTAAAATGGAGCGGGTGTGATTGGCTGCCCGACAGATTCCGGCGCGGGGCTTGATTCAGTATTCATTTAGAGGCTCCTCCTGCCGTGCCGGCCTTGTTGCCCATGATCGCGACGAACAAGTCGGCGATGCCGGGCGTGCGCACATCGCCAAGAGCGGCGAGTCGCTCGCGATCGACGTTGTCGAAGATCAGGATGCTTCGACCGAACAACTGGCGCGTGTAAATCGGGTTGAGCTCCTGGGCCGCGGCGAGATGATCGGGATGCACCATCACTTCCGCATAACGCGATTCGAATTGCTCCATGCTGCACTCCAGCACGATGCGGCCGTGGTTGATGAACATGAGATCGGTGATGACGTTCTGGATCTCTTCCACCTGATGCGTTGTGACGACGATGGTGCGGCTGCGATCGAAGTAGTCGTTCAGGAGCGAATCGTAGAATTGTTTCCGGAAAAGGAGGTCAAGACCGAGCGTCGGCTCATCCAGCACCAGCAACCTCGCGTCGATCGCCATGACCAGCGCAAGGTGCAGCTGGGCCACCATGCCTTTGGACAATTGCCGGACCTTGCTCGCGCGCTTGATCTCGGTTTTCGCCAGGAAACCCTCCGCTTTCGCGCGATCAAAGCGCGGATGCACGCCGGCGACGTAATCAAGCGCCTGCGAAACCCGCATCCAGCGCGGGAGCACGGCGACGTCGGCAATGAAGCAGACATCGCGCATGAGTTGATCGCGCTCGGTCCAGGGGTTGCGCCCGAGCACTCGCAGTTCTCCCTCGAATGGGGTGAGGCCGAGAATCGCGTTGAGCGCGGTGCTTTTGCCGGCGCCGTTTGGTCCGATGAGTCCGAGGATGCGGCCCTCTTCGACCCGCAAATTGACGCCATCCAGCGCGACGGTTGTGCCGAAGGCCTTGCGGAGGCCGCGTGCTTCAATGCAGGCCATGGTTAACGCGCCCCCTTTGTCTTCGACCGGCCGGTTGCGATGGCGTCGAGCAGTTCCTGTGGTTTCAGGCCGAGCCGCTCAATGGTGGCGGCGACCCTGGGCCATTCTTCCGAAAGAAACTTCTGGCGCTCGCCCGAGAGCAGGAGATCCCGCGCGCCGACTCTGACGAACATGCCGAGACCGCGCTTTTTCTCGACCAGTTCCTCATCGGCGAGTTGTTGGTAGGCCTTGAGAACCGTGAGCGGGTTGACCCGAAATTCGGCCGCGACGTTGCGCACCGACGGGAGCGGATCGCCTTCTTTGAGCACGCCGTCGAGAATCATGTGCACGCTCTGGTCGCGAAGCTGGCGGTAGATCGGCTGACTATCGTTCCATTCATGGTCCATCCTGTCTTCCTGATCGCCCTTACGAGAAAAGTGCGAGGGATGATCGCTCCGGTTGGGTGTTCTGCTTCATATAGTGATGTAGTTGACTATAACACCACCTCGCCTGCAAGCTTTTTTTTAGATTTTTTTCGCCCCCGCTTTCCGCCCTATCCGCCTCCTCGGCCCGAACTCCCCGCAATCGAGGTTTGCCCCGGGGTGTCGCTCTATTTTAGACTGGGCAGGATGAGTGAGGAAACACTGGCCCCGAGCGAGTATCAGCCGCAGCTGATGATCTACGTCGTCTGGCATCCGGCGTTCGCGCGCGGGCAAGAGCTTTCGGAGAACATCTATGCGCACTTTTCGCGCGACCCGGGGCGGACGAATGCTCGCGGGCTCGGCATTCCCGTTTTCTTTCGCTCCGCGGCCGTCATTAAGGGAAATGCGCCACCACCCATCGCCGTCGATGCGGCTCGGCACACCGCAATCATTGTGCTGGTCGATCCGGAGATGGTGATCGCCGAAGGCTGGGATAGGTACGTCGAGGAGCTTTGGCAACAGACGGGGGCCGCGCCAGAGCGGCACCGGCTTTTTCCGGTCGCCTTCGACGACACCGCGTATCAACTGAGTTCGCAGATCGGCGCGGTAAACTTCATTCGCCTGCAAGGTCACAGGCCTGAAGCCGGTCCCGGTTTTCTGCTCAACCGGCTCACCAACGAACTCGGCCGCCTGCTGACCCAGCGTCCGACTCTGGCAACCATCGAAGCAAAGGAGGCCGCCGGCGCAAGTCCGCCGAAGATGCGCCTCTTCATCAGCCACGCCAAAGCGGACGGCGAGAAGACGGCCATCGTGCTGCGCGATTACATTCACGAGAATCTCGCGCTGGACACGTTCTTCGACGCGATCGACATCGCGGCGGGATTTGGTTTCGAAGCTGAGATCAATGCCGGGATCGACACCGCTGCGTTTGCCGTCGTGCAGACCGATGCGTACGCGTCGCGGGTTTGGTGCCAGCACGAAGTCATCCGGGCGAAGCGGCATGGACGGCCCGTGGTCGTCATTCATGCGATCGAGGAAGGCGAGGCGCGGTCGTTTCCTTACATCGGCAATGTGCCGACCATCCGCTGGCGAGCGGAAGAGCCGGCGCGCCTGGAAGCGGTCGTCGGGCTCGTGCTGCGCGAAGTGCTGCGCACGGAATATTTCCAACAGCACTTCGACGATCTCAAAAAACTATTTGGCGTGCCGGCCACGGTGCGCGCACTGCCGCGGGCGCCCGAATTGCTGACCTGCCTCGCCTTGCGGGCGGAGAGCGACAAAGTCCCGTTCTTTGTTTATCCGGATCCGCCGCTCGCCAAACAGGAACTCGATTTGCTCACCGAACTCGACCCGAACCTTCGGTTGACCACCCCCACCCTGCTTTTTGCGAGGCCCTCCCTGGCGGGCCAGGAGCTGGAAAAAGCGGCCGCTGGCTGGCGCGTTGGGCTTTCGATTTCGGACAGCGCCGATTTGCCGATGCGTGGCTTCGGTCAGGCGCATCTGCGCGATGCGGCAACGGAGTTTGCGCGCTTCCTTTTGGCGGCGGGAGCGACGCTGGCCTATGGCGGCGACCTGCGCCAAGGCGGCTTCACCGAGGTCCTCTTCGAATTGCTCACCGCCTATCGCGCGATCTCAGGCGAAGCCGTGGAGGCCATCCAATCGTATCTCGCCTGGCCCATCCATCTCGACCTCGACGTCGCTCAGCGCGCGCGGTTGAAGAACACCGCCTGCTTCCATCCGATACCACCCCCCGCGAATCTCGGCCTCGATCCGGCCGGCATCACCTCGAAAGAGCAACTCCTTCCGACGACACCGGAAAACCGCGCAGCCTGGGCGCGCAGCCTCACCGCGATGCGCGAGCAGATGAACGCGGAAATTCATGCCCGCCTTTTGCTCGGCGGTCAGGCGCGCGGACTTGGCAGGTATCCCGGCATCGCCGAGGAAGCGCTGCTCGCCTTGCGCGCCGGCAAGCCGGTGTATCTCATCGGCGCCTTTGGTGGCGGCGCGGACGCCGTGATCGAAGCACTTCGTGGAAACAAACCCGCGGCCCTCACCCTGGATTACCAAGCCGCCGACCCACCGCTCCGCGCCGCCATCGAGCTCTACAATTCCCAGGTTCCGGCCGCCAGTGGCGAGCCGATCGATTACCAAGCGCTGACGGCGGAGTTCGAGAAATTCGGCGTCGCTGGACTGAACAACGGCCTCGACGCCAAGGAGAACGAGCGCCTTTTCACCACAACGAATTTGCCGGAAATGATCGCGCTCGTTTTGCGTGGTCTCGGCCAGTTAGGCAAACCGCTTGACAGCTAAAGCGCTGAAACTAGAAACTGCGCGCAAGATGCCGGCTGAGAAGAACTGTGCGCCCATTGGGCGGCCCGAAGAAAAGGAGTCGTTCTGACTAACATCCTGATCGTCGGGGCGGGAGCGCAAGGCGCGCCCTGTGCCGCAATTCTCGCCCGGCAACCGGGAGTAAACCGCGTTCTGCTCGGGACCCGCGACCTCGCCGATGCCGCGGCGGTGCGCGACCGGATTGGCAGCCCAAAAGTTCTGGCCGCGCAGTTCGACGCGCGGCAACCCGACACGATCGTCCGGGCCGCGCGCGAAGCGCTCGGGACGGTGGAAGTGGTCGTCGACCTTACGCCGTCGTTCATCTCGGTGCAGGTCATGGAAGCCGCTCTGGCCCTGGGCGCTCACTATGTAAACACCGCCGCGTGCCCGGAACATCTCGCCCAATTGATCAAGGGTCAGCCTCTCGATCTGGCCGACCGGTTCGTCGCCGCGGGACGCACGGCGCTGCTGGGTTGCGGAGCGAGTCCCGGAGTGTTGAACGTCATCTGCCGCCGGTACTGCGAGGAGCTCGATACCGTCGAGCGGATCGAGATCCGGTGCGGCTTCCACATTCCGGCCCAGAAGGAAATGGTCAAAACCTGGACGCCAAGCTGGAGTCCGGAGCAGCAATATTTCGACTACTGCGATCCGCCGTGCCTTTTCCACGATGGCAAACACGAGCACATGCCGGTGTTCCATGAACCGGAGACTTATGATTTCGGGGGTAACCTCGGGGAAATCCAGCTCACGCACCACGCCCACGACGAACAATACAGCCTGCCGTTGACGATCGGGAAAGGCATCCAGTATTGCTGTTACAAATTCCCATTCGAGCCGGCGATCGCCACACTCTTCGCCACCGGATTCACCCCGGACCGGGTCGTTGAGGTGGAAGGAGGTAAAGTGAAAGCGATCGATGTGCTCATGGCACTGGTACCGCGGCCCGTGCAGGTCGCGGTGCTCGATCCGGCGGTCCAGAAAAACCTGGTGCCGTACATCGCCGATACCAAGGCCCACATCCTGATCAAAGGGACGGCCGGCGGGAAGGATAAGACCATTCTCATCGTGACAGGCGTTTTCTTCGACGAAGCCGCGAAGGCGCTCGAGCTATTCGGCACGGCCAACGTGTCGGTAGCCTATGCCGCCGCGGCCGGCGCGCTGCAACTGACCGAGGGAAAAACGAAGCCGGGGATTGTCTGGCCGGAGGAGTTGGACGCCGCCCGGTTTATCGACCTGTCGAATACGCTCGGACTGACGCTGAACCTGAGTGTCGCCTGAATCGCTCGGGCGGCAGGGACAATCACGCATGCCGCGCCCAAAGAAGCGCACCTCCGCAAAGCCGGCCAGGACGAAACCGGAAAGCTCGGTCGAAGATGAAGTCCAGTCCGCGCTCACGTGGCTGAAACGGCATGCTACCAGGCGCACTCTCGAGGGCATGGCGCGGTACGGCATCCCGTCGGATCACGCGCTGGGCGTTTCAGTGGCCGACATACGCTTGCTGGGCAAGCAACTTGGGCGGAATCATGAGCTCGCCGCCGCTTTATGGAAGACGGGCTGCTACGAGGCCCGGATGCTGACATCGTTTGTCGACGAGCCGGCTCGCGTTACGTCCGCACAAATGGATCGCTGGTGTCGCGACTTCGATAATTGGGGCATCTGCGACACTCTCTGCTTCCACCTCTTCGACCGGACGCCGTTCGCGTGGAAGAAAGCGGTCCAATGGCCGGCCTCGCCTCGAGAGTTCGTTAAGCGCGCCGGTTTCGCGCTGATGGCTTCGCTGGTTGTCCACGATAAAGCCGCTCCCGGCCCGCGGTTCCTCGCCTTCCTGCCTCTCATCGAGCAGGGCGCGCAGGACGAGCGCAACTTCGTCAAGAAGGGCGCGAACTGGGCCCTTCGCTGCATCGGCAAACGCGACCCGGCGCTCAACCTGGCTGCACGGGCGGTGGCCAAACGTCTGGCGCTGTCGAAAGAAGCATCGTGCCGATGGGTCGGCAAAGACGCGCTGCGCGAGTTAGCCAGCCCGAAAGTGCGCGCGCGGCTGGCCCGGCCTTGAATCGGCGAAGCGGTTCACGCTTCGCCATCCGGTAGCCTGGGTAGCGCATGCGTCTCGCGTGCTGGTTTCGGCGTCTCGCCGAAACAATCTTGCCATGACGCGATCACTTGCATGTGGCGGGACACTTCGAAAAGTTCGCGACTCGCGAATGCTTTCGGAGTCGCCCGCACGCGAGACGCGCGCTCTACCCGGACTCATGTCATCGAGCCGCCCGCCGTTCCGAACGCAGCCCCGATGTCGATTCGCCCGTGTGAATAAACCTTCAACAACTTGTCACACCGACGTTACATTGCGAAGGAGAGATCAGCCTCATTTATGCAACTTCTCCTTACCAATGACGATGGCATCGACGCGCCGGGGATCGAGGCGTTGTTGAACGCCGCCCGCGCCCTCGGCGACCCGATCGTCGTGGCTCCGGCCGGTCCGCAATCGGGCGTGAGCCATGCCGTGACCTGGCACGAGGGCGTCCGGATCGAGCCGCGCGGCGAGAAGCGTTTCGCGATCCATGGCACGCCGGCCGATTGCACCCGCCTTGGATTGATGACGCTGGTTCCGGACGCAAAATGGGTGCTCAGCGGAATCAATCACGGCGGAAATCTGGGCGCCGACGTCCATTACTCGGGCACGGTAGCGGCCGTGCGGGAGGCGGTGCTCCATGGCTGGCCCGGCGTGGCCGTATCGCAATATCGCAAAAAAGGAATCGAATACGATTGGGCGCGGGCGACGGACTGGGTCACTCCCATCCTCGCCGACATCCTGGCCAGACCGGTTGAGCCCGGGCTTTTTTACAACGTGAACCTGCCGATCCTTCCCCCCGGCGCCGATAAACCGGAAGTGGTCTGGTGTCAGCTCGATCCAAAGCCTCTGCCTCTCAACTATCGGCACGACGAAGAGACCGGCCTCTATCACGCCGGCGATTACCAGCTCCGGCTCCGCACGCCGGGAGCCGACGTGGACATTTGTTTTGGGGGCCGCATCGCCGTCACGGCGGTTCGGTTGCTGTGACCCGAGTTCGCAATCCCGGCTGAAACGAGATTGCGCAAGGTGGATCGGCCGCTCCGCGGGCGATGTTTTTTCGCCCCGAAAGCATTCGGGTGCCATTATTAGGCATCGAGCGGCCCATTCGACTTCGCTCAGGACAGGCTCCGCGCTCGATCCACCTCGGCCGCGCGACTATCGTAGCAAAGGCTAATCATTCGCTACGGCGTCCCGAGATCGTAGATTTCCACCAAGCCGATGCCAGTGCCGGTGTTTACTCCCGAGAGCAGAGCGGTATAAACACCCGCGGGCCGCGTCGTGGATATGCCAGACTCGAGGGGATTTGTGGGCGCCAGGCCCGCCGCGGTCAATTCCGCCGCTTGCACGGGATCATCCTGCCAGTCGTTATTCGCCATCAGGAGCGCTCCGTTATTGTCGCGCAGCTCCAGCGTGGGATCTGCCAGGGCGCTAGGCACACCCAAGGCAGTGAGGCTGGGACCAATGCCACGCACGACGATTCTATCGTCATCGCTATGGCTGCCGAGGATGAAGCCGGCGATCACGGTGTTGTCGCCCGTGCCAACAGACGCTCGCGTACTGATATTGGCCAGCTTCGAAAGAGCGTCCGGATTGAGGTCGTACAATTCAACCAAACCGATACCCGAAGTGTTGCCATTGCCGCGCACGATTGCGGTATAGGCGCTGGGATTCAAGGTCGCATCGATCGCTGATTCGAGATTGTTGGTCGGCTGGAGGCCCGTGGCCAGGATCGCCGCCTCCTGCACGGGGTCGTCCCGCCAGTTATCATTTGTCCGCATGACAAATGCGGCTTCATCGTGCAACGCCAGCACCGGATCAGCCAGCGCATTCGGGACGCCCGGGGCCAGGGAAGGTCCAATAGCACGGAGGAGAACATGTTTCGGAGCAGTGCCCGTGATGATGAACCCGCCAATGCCAGCCTGATCACCGGTCTGAACTCGCATTCGAGTTGAGAGATTGATGGCCTGCGCGGTGCCCGGCGGTGTGGGGGAAGGGGTGGCGGTGGGCGAGGGCGTCGCATTGCAGGGCATCGGGCCCTGGACCCCAACGGTGATGGGCGTCCCCGTCGTGAAGAAGCCGATCGTCGCATTCGCACCGTGGGGCGGACGGTCGGAATCAAAACGGAAATTATACAGAGTGCCCCAACGAATGGCATTCGCATTCTGGTTTTGGGCAAAGGTCTCCGTGTTCCAGCTTAGGGCGTCGGAGGTTTGATTCGAGGCCCAGGCCGCGTTGCTGAACCCCGCGCTGCCCTGCGTGCCGTCGTTGGGAAATCCGGGATGATTGAGCGGAGCATGGAACCCCACGTTGCTCACCGTGATTCCACAGCCCAGGGGCAGACTGAAGGATTGGATAGCGCGATCGAGATTTTGGTTATAGATCGCATACTCGTAGTGCCAGACTCCGGCGGATGGGTTCGTCACCTTGTAAGCAACGAAGGCGCGGCCATCGATTCCAGGCGCGGGCTCGATCGGATTGATAGTCGCGCCAGTCCAGGCCTCGAGCGCCGGGCTCGTTCGCACCGTCTCTCCAACGGCCGAAAACACAAAATTCTGAACACCTGCGGCAACATTGTAACGACGGTGGGACGCATTGTTGTACATATTGCATTCCCCGGGGTGGGCCTGGCACCAGGAACCCTCATCTGGAACGATATATTGCACTTCAGCGTAATACGTCGCGCCCGGATTGTTCGCGGGTTCCAGCTCGCTTCTTTCCATCAGGATCAAGTGCGATGTTTCAGTATGGACGTGAGCCGTGTGGTCCCTGGCGGATTGTGAGAAGACGCCGGTAAACGGGTTTATCCAGGCACGCGAACCCAGGTCTTGCTGCGCCGCACTTTGAGAGGCGAAATAAGTATCGGAGCAACCTACGCCAAGAAGCGTGCCGGTCCCCGGATCGGTACAGCCAAAGCCGCAGTCGTTGGCTGGTTTTGCGCCGTAGGTATGCTTGACCCACGATTGGCCAATTTGCTCAAAGCGATCGGCATTGCCTGTTCCCCCGCTCATTCGATAGAGATTGTGCGCCACCACAGGATGGTTTGTGCTGGGCATCGCAACGAAATGCGCCGGCTGGTTTCCGGCATTGCAAGAGGTTATTCCTATCGCCAGGCCAGCCTGGGTTCCGCTATTTCCATAGTGGCCCAAATCGTGCATGTCTCCCGTAATGACATCAGGTCCTGAGACAAAACCTTGCGGAGCACTCTGAGTCCCGCCGCCTCGCGAAAGCACCGCTAAAAGCAAAAGCAGCGGAAGCGTGAAATAACCGATCAGTCCTTTCAACATGGCTTTAGTCGCCCTTGCTCATTTTTTCTTTAGCAGGCCTCTACGGCGCCCCGAGATCATAGACTTCCACCAACCCGTTGCCCGTGGCGTCGTTGAGACCTTTGAGTAACACGGTGTAGGCGCCAGGCGGCACGATCAGCACGATGCCCGACTCCAATTGGTTGGTCGGGGCAAGCCCCGCGGCGGTCAGCTCCGCGGCTTGAGCCGAGTCATCCTGCCAGTCGTTATTGCCCATGAGGAGCGCGCCGTTGTTGTCGCGCAGTTCCAGCGTGGGATTGGCCAGAACCTCAGGCACGCCCAGCCCGGCCAGGCTCGGGCCGATACCGCGCACGGCGATCCGGACGTTGCCGCTATGGCTCCCGATAATGAAGCCCGCGATCATGATGCTGTCGCCCGTGCCAACAAAGGCGCGGGTGCTGATGTTGGCCAGCTTTGAAAGAGCGTCCGTGTTGAGATCGTAAACTTCCACCAAGCCGACGCCCAGGGAGTTATTCGCGTTTCTAACGATCGCCGTGTAAGCGCCTGGATCCAACGTCCGGTCAATCGCTGCTTCCAGATTGTTATTCGGCGCGATGCCGGTAGCCAGGATCACCGCCTCCTGCGCGGCGTCGTCGCGCCAGTTATCGTTTGTCATCGTGATAAACCCGCCCGGGCCGTGCAGTTCCATGGTGGGATCAGGCAGCGCATTGGAGAGACCCGAGTAAGCCAGCGAAGGGCCGATGGCCCGGAGAAGCGCATGTTTCGGCGCCGTTCCCGTGATGATGAACCCGCCGATGCCTACGTTATCACCGCTCTGGACCCGCATCCGCGTCGACAGGTTAACCGGCTGGGCCGTTCCCGGCGGAAGCGGAGTCGGTGTCGGCGTGGGGGTCGGATCGCACGGAGTCGGGCCCTCAATTCCAACGACCACGGGCGAGCCGGTCTTGAAGAAACCGATCAGCGCATTCATCGCCCGCGGCGGGCGGTTGGAATCGAAACGGAAATTGTACAGCGTGCCCCAACGAATCGCGTTCGCGTTCTGGTTCTGCGCGAAGGTCTCCGAGCCCCAACTCAACGCGCCGGCGTTCTGCGTCGAAGTCCAGGCCGCGTTGCTAAAGCCCGCGTTCCCCAAGGTTCCGTCGTTGGGAAATCCAGGATGATTGGGCGGGGCATGAAATCCCACGTTGCTCACCGTGACTCCGCATCCCAGGGGCAGGCTGAAGGACTGGATCGCGCGGTCCAGATTCATGTTATAGAGCGCGTATTCATAATGCCAGACGCCGGCGGACGGATTCGTCACCTTGTAGGCGATGAAGGCGCGGCCATCGACCCCCGGCTCGGGCTCGATCGGGTTAATGGTCGCCCCGGACCAGGCAGTGACGGCCGGGGACATGAGGACCGAGGGAGCCGCGGGCGTAAGGGTGAAACTTGTCGTGCCCGAAATATTTACCCGCCGGTAGGAGACATTGTTGTACATGTTGCATTCCCCAGGATGGGTCTGACACCAGGCGTACTCGTGCGGGCTGAGGTACTGCACTTCGGCGTAATAGGTCGCGCCAGGATTCATCGCCGTGTTCAGGTCGTTGCTCTCGACTAGAAGCCGGTGGGATGTACCGGTGTGAACGTGGCCGAAGTGGACATTTGAATTGGATTGAAAGACGCCGGTAAACGGATTCACCCAGGCCCGGGAAGACAGGTCGGTTTGCTCCGCATTTTGAAAGGCCGCATATACATCGGAGCAGCCCACGCCGAGCTGAGTCGGCGTGCCTGTATTGGTGCAGCCAAATCCGCAATCGTTCATCTTGGCCGCGGCAAACATATGCTTCACCCAGGAATGACCGATTTGCTCAAAGCGATCGTCGTTGCCTGCTCCACCGCTCATTCGATAAAGATTTTGCGGTATGATGGCATGATTGGTTGCTGGCATTGCAAAGACATCCACGGGCGCGTTTCCTGCATTGCAAATGGTCGTCCACATGGACAAGCCAACCTGCGTTCCGGCACTTCCAACGTGTGCGAATCCTTCATACGGCCCCACCTCTCCCGTGATGATATCGGGCCCCGAGCTCATACCTCCCGGAGCGCTTTGAGCACTGCCGCTCTGGGACGGCAGGAGAAAAAGTAAAATTACTGACAACATCAAATGACCGAACATTTTCTTCACCATGGCCTTGATCCTCCCATTGCGAGCCCGTTTCGAAGGTTCTGAAGTCCTTCACTCAAGACGCCGGTCCCACGCTAGCGGGCTGCAAATCAGCTTTTATCCGTTTCGCGCGGCAAAGTAGAGCCTTTTCTCGGTTTTCTTGGCGCACGCTTGCGGGAAAGGTGGATCGTCCGCTCCGCGGGCGATGTTTGTCATGCCCCAAAGCATTTTGGGCCATTATCCTTGGCATCGAGCGGCCTATTCGACTTCGCTCAGGACAGGCTCTGCGCTCGATCCACCTCCCCTTGCTCCCTTCAGCCCGTCACTTTCCATCCGGGATTCCGCACGATTAATGCTGCAATAGCCGTCACGGCTTGGTAGGGCCGGCGTCATCTTCTCCTGATCGACGTATGCATTTGTCCAGACTGGAAAGGTCACACGCTATGCAAACGATCATTGAGATAAGAGAGCACTTCGGCGGTTGGAAAGTCTTCGCGGAACAAGGCCTCGAGCCCTACTTCAGCGAGCGCGAACAGGCCATCCATTACGCCGCGAGCCGAACCGCGCTGCGCCGGGGTGAAATCCGGATCGTCAGCGCCCTCGGCGAGATCGAGGAGACAATCCCCTTCGACGAAGGCTCGGACTGGGGCGAAAAGCGGCAGGGCTCACTCAATATCTCTTGAGGGGGCTGAGGCACGCCTGCGGCGGACTGGCCAACTCGCGAGACTTGTTGACTAACCCGGCCCCCCCGATTGGTTTGTGGAATGACGACGCCACGACGCTGGTTCGACCGCAAGTTTGAGCTGGGCCTCGGCGCGGAGGCCGCTCCCGAACTTCTGGAGCGGCTCAGGCGCGCACCCGAACGCCTCGCCGATGCTGTTCGAGGATTGCCTGCCGAAATCCTGACGCATCGGCCGGACGGCAAATGGTCGATCCAGGAAAATGCCGGACACCTCTTCGATCTCGAATCGCTTTGGGACCAGCGCCTCGATGATTACGGTGCGGGCGCGGAAGAGTTGCACCCCGCCGATCTCGAGAATCGCAAGACCCACGAAGCCGGCCATAACGATCGCCCGATCTCGGACATACTCGCCGGCTTCAGCGCCACCCGCCACCGCATCGTGGAACGAATCGCGCGGATGAGCCCGGCCGAGCTTGCGCGCACCGCGCTGCACCCGCGGCTGCGACAGCCGATGTCCATCGTCGACCTTTGCTTCTTCGTGGCCGAGCACGACGATCATCATCTGCGCACGATCGAGGAACTCAGGTCGGCCGGGTGAAGACTTCGCACAACGGGCACCAAGGCACACAAAGGATGTAGAGATTTATTGAGTGAGCCTTCGTGGCCCCTTGTGTCCTTTGTGTGAGGCATTCCCGCCGGACACGAGCGCAGCTTCGTTGAACTCCCTTGTCGTGGGAACTGAGCTCCGACATCATTGCCCGCTCGCGTCGCGACCAAGTTTTCGCGCAATCTAACCGCTCATGGATCCACAAGCCTCCCCGCCCCCAGTTGAGCCCCAACGGCCCGGAGACCAAAGGAGCTTCCCCGTGTGGGGTCCGGTCGCAACCCTCGCCTGGAGTGTCCTGATCGCGATCGCATTCCTGTTCGTGGAACTGGTCGTCATGTTGATTTTCTCCTTCCCGATGAGGCAACTCCCTCGCGAAAAGGCAGAGGTCGCGTTCATGAATCTGAGATTCGACGGCACGTTCCTCTCCGTCTGCGCTTTTGCGACTCTGCTCGTCTGCGTTCCACTCATCATCGGCCTCGTGAAGCTAAAACGGGGTTCGAACCTGAAGGACTATCTGGGACTGAGGCCGCCTCCCTTGAAACAAGTATTGCGCTGGAGTCTTATCACCCTCGGCTTTTGTCTGCTGAGCGATGCGATCCTACTACTACTGGGTGTATCGATAGTGACGGAATTCATGCTGGCGGCGTATGCCAGCGCCTCTCCGCGATGGGTCGCCTGGCTCGCATTCGTAATCGCCGCGCCGATCTTTGAAGAGATTTGCTTTCGCGGTTTCATCTTCAAGGGAATCGCGGCATCTCGCCTGGGCGGGCTCGGCGCCGCTGTCGTGACCGCGGTTCTCTGGGCCGCGACCCATGTGCGGGACGATTGGGATGGGATCGCCATCGTCTTTGGGTTGGGACTTGTTCTTGGCGCCGCGCGGGCGATGACAAACTCAACCCTCCTCACCATCTGGTTGCATGGCCTCGTAAACCTCCTCGTCACTGCCCAGACAGGATTCGTGCTGCTGCAGAGTTAGCGATGCGCATTCGCGCGCTCATCACCGCCCTCGGACTCAACGCCGTTCCGGCCGCCGGTTGGTTCCTGGGCGACTGGTCGGCGGGCACCACCCTCGTAGTCTTTTGGCTCGAGACGCTGATTGGCACTTTGCTCGTCGCCGGGCGGATCGTCCTGCATCGGCGCATCCGGCCAAGCCAGGGACATTGGTATTATCAAGCGCCCCAGGGCCACGCCCCACAGACAACAAGCACCAGCGGCTCCACTTATTTCACTGCCTTCCTTGTTCCTGCGCTGGTCTTCACTTTGGCGCACGGAGTTTTCCTCGCTGTCCTGGGCTGGATGTTGATCTCTAAAAACCTGACCCCGGAAGCAAAGATCGATCGCAACCATCTGCTCGCCGGGTTGATCGGCATCCTGGTGTTCCAGATCGCCGATTTCCTGATGGATCTCATCTGGCTCAGGGCGCGGTCGTTCGCCTGGCTGGAACGGCTGGGTCAGCAAACCCTCGGCCGCGTCATTGTCATTCACCTCACCATCATTGGTGGCATGGCGGCCGTCGTGTTCACCGGCGCTCACCGGAATTTTTTCGGCGCCTTCATCTTCTTGAAAACCCTGCTCAACGCCAGCCTCGTCCTCCCTCAGTACAATCCCGAAACGCCGCCCGCCTGGCTATCCAACCTCATGGACCGCATCAAATCGAAGAAGGACGACGGCACAACCTTCGCGCGGTTTTGGCGGAAAACCGACGATCTGGAAGAAGCGCGCGTCGCCCGAAATGAAAACCCGATGGAAGCGGCCGGGACGCGCCCGAAGTAAGAAGCATTCCCACCCGGTTCTTCATTGCGGAGCGCGAACCGCTGCGGAATGATGTCCCGCATGGCGAATCCGGACACCATCGCTCTGGCAGCAAGCGCTGCGGCCGAAGGACTTGAAGCAGTGCTGGTGGGCGGAAACGCCGTCAACCTTTACTCCTATTTCCGCACGACATTCGATGTCGACCTCCTGGTGCGCGAGACCGATTCCGAACGTTGGCTCGTCTATTTTCAACGGCACGGCTACGCGTCCTTTCACCGCACCGCCAATTTCATACGCCTGCGTTTTGTCGCCGACCCGGCAGGAGCGCTCCCGGTGGACTTGATGCTGGCAGACCCGCGAACCTTTACCACCATCCAGGCAGCCAGCCGCCGATGCGACATTGGAAATGGTCTTAGCCTCGCCGTCCCCAGCCCGCTTCATCTCGTCGCGATGAAATTGCACGCGCTGCGCAGCCCCGCGCGTTTTGCAAATGGCATTGACCTGCAAGATGTGAAATACTTGATCAAGACGGCGAAAATCGACACCTCGAGCAAAGAGTTCACCGAGATCGCCGAGCGTTATGCCACCGACGCCATCCGAACCAGAATCCTCAGCGAACTCCGCGCAGAATCGAGTTCGTGAGGATAGTAATGCGTTTGCGTTACCCCAATTCGATTCCCTGCCTGCGACAGCCGGCCTCAATAACAGCGAAGCATTTCGTCTGAGTATTCGACACGCGCTTTCGCTGTTGCCCGCCTTGTTAGCCAGGGGAATGGATGAGCGTCCGGGAGACGATTATCCCGACCGTTTTTCCATCGACTAAGCGCAGCCCAGGCCTTCCCTGCCCGCAGTGCTTCGCCCAGCGATGCAGGCGGGCGCTTCCGCCTTTCAGTGGATTCCTGATTCCCAAAGCCTGCCCGCCGTGGTGGGTTGCACTTGGGAATGATCGCATTTGCAATTCACTCTCGATCCCGCTAGTCCATCTACCCAAACATGAAAACATCGATCGCCTGCCTGCTGCTTGCCCTTTCGCTCACCGCTCCGGCCCTGGCCGAGACCCTGAAATTTCCCGCGGATAAACCGTTTGCCTCAATCACCTTTCCGGAAGGTTGGACGGCCGCTGTGGCGGGAGACATGATCACGGCCAGCAACGAAGATGAAGACGTGCTCATCAACGTCATCGTCACGAGACCAGACATGCTTGGCCCTTCGAACGACAAAGCGTTTGCCTTGCTGAAAGTAAAACCCGACTTCGACTCCTATAAGGACAGCAAGTCAACCCTGAACGGCATGAACGTCGTCACGGTGACCGTCGACGCCAAAGGCGATGGCGGCACCATGAAGCTCACTCTTACCAGCGTCGAAGTGACAAAGGATCAAGGCGTAATGGTCATCCTGCGCGGCGAAGGCGTGGCGGACAATCAGGAAGAAATTACCGCGATCATGAACAGCATCGCCGCCGTCAAGTGATGCCTCGGCGATCCACCCCTCTGCCATCCCGAGCGCAGTCGAGGGACCTCTAACTTTTCGCGAGCGCAGCGAGATCCCGAGGCTCATTTTCAAGCCTGCTCGCCGTGGCGCGTTGCACTGGGAACGCTTTGCCCTCGCTCCTCGTTCCCAAGTTGTACTTGGGAACGCTCACTTCTCTTCGAAGTTGTACTTCGTCACCACCACCACCCGCCTAATCATCAATCCGGCTTGGCAGGAGAACGATCTCGTTCGTGGTGGCTTTAACCACGAAGGAATATGTCTGTCCTGGCCGCACGTCGATCGTGCCACGCCACGTATCGAACCGCTGCCTGGGGCGAGCCACGGTCACGTAGTGCGGGCCCGGAGCGAGGTACCTTTCGAAGACGTGCCCTTTGGTAAACGCCCCCTCATTCCTCCCGTCGATCCGGACCGCCAGGGGAATGTTGATTCCCAGAGCCGGCGAATGTTTCATCCTGAGGGTCCCCCCACTGGCGAAGGTCGTATCCCTGGAATACGAGTAATTCTGTTGACCGGCGGTAATATCCTTCGCACTCGCGAAGAACAACACGGCCGCGACTAAAACGAGAACAACCGATCTTATTGTTTTCATATTATGTAAACTCCTTCCGCAAGATAGCACATCCGGCCACCCACGAAACGTAACAGCATTGTTACTTTTCCCCGTGCCTCTCTTTTTGTCCGCCGCGCGCCCTCCTCCCTCCCTGCCCGCAGTGCTTCGCCCAGCGATGCAGGCGGGCGCCTTTCCCATTCCTCCCTCCGCCTTCCTCCCTCCGCCTTCCTCCCTCCGCCTTCCTCCACCCCCCTCACTCCGTCTCGATGTGAACGAACGGAGTTCCCGTGTCCTTTTTCCCGTGCTTCAGCGCTTGCCGCGACTTCATCGCGATCTCCTCGTAGCATTTCTTGATCGCCATGAGGTGCCGATCGTCGAGTTCTTCCAGATCGAGCAGGACGGTGTGAGCGCCTTTGGTCACGCGAATCAGCTCATCTAGTTTGATCTGGATCGCTTCGCTGTCCCGGTTCTGGGTGTTTTGGATGAGGAACACCATCAGGAACGTAATGATGGTGGTGCTGGTATTGATGACCAGCTGCCACGTGTCGCTGAACTTGTAGAGCGGCCCGCTCACCGCCCAGACGACGATGACAGCGAGCGCGAAGATGAAGGTCCCGGGCCGGCCAGTGACGCGCGCCGCAGCTTTCGCAAAAGAGTTGAACCACAGTTTCTTGTTCATGCCAAAAACTAGAAGAGAGCGCAGCCTTTAGCGATCCTGTTCTTGGTTCGCCTGCCACGTCATGGCCCTCTGCTTCCTCGTTCCCAAGTTGTACTTGGGAACGCCTCACTCTCTCGCTCGCAGCGGCCCCGCTGTCATCCCGAGCGCAGTCGAGGGATCTCTAGCTTTTCGCGAGCGCAGCGAGATCGCGACTGTCGCAGCATGTTGTACTTGGGAACGCCTCTCTTCATAGTGTAGCGGCAGCCGTGTCGGCTGCAATCCTTCCTCCCCGCAGGCGACACGCCTGCCACTACACCAAAGATTCAGCCGCGCATCTCGCGGCCGGATTCGCGAAGCCGCCTTCCTCCCTCCTTCTTCCGCCTTCCCTGCCCGCAGTGCTCCGCCCAGCGATGCAGGCGGGCGGGCCCGCCGCCTAATCAATTCGGCTTGGCAGCAAAACGACCTGGTTCGAAGTAACTTTTACCACGAAGGAATAAGTCTCCCCTCGCCGCACATCCAGCGTGCCACGCCACGAACCGGTCTGCTGGCGGGATTGACTCACATACAAATCGTGCCGGCCCGGTGTGAGGTATCTTTCGTAGACGTGCCCTTTGCTAAACACTCCCGCCGGCACCCCGTCGATCCGTACCGCCATTGCGACATTCATTCCCAGAATCGGCGAATGCTTCATCCTGATGCGCCCCCCATCAGCGAGGCTGTTGGCAAAGATCGTATCCTTGGAGCGCGAATCCTTCGGCTGACCTGCGGTAATCTGCTTCGCACCTGCGAAGAACACCACGCCCGCGACCAAAACGAGAATGACGGAACTTATTCTTTTCATATGATGTGAACTCCTTCCGCAAGATAGCACATCGGGCTACCCACGAAACGTAACACCATGTTACTTCACCCGCGCACCTCTTTTGTCCGCCTTTCATGCCTCTACAATTCCTCGTTCCCAAGCCTGCCCGCCGGGGTTATGCATTTCGAGTATGATTTGCAAACGTAGTCCCGGAGGGACATCGGACATTAGCCGGTGGTGCAAACCACCGGTTTCCTGTAAACGAGCGCGAAAGCCCCGGCAGGGGCGGCGGAAATCACCCGATGACATTCCGTCGCGCCGCCTGGGGCAGGCCGTGTTTTCCATTCATGTAGTCACGGTCTCACACCACGGTCACAACGATGCACAAGGGATTGTTTAGGATTCCGAAATGACTCTTCGTGTCCTTTGTGTCCTTCGTGTGAGGCGTGTAGAGTTCAGCGTGAAACGCGTTGCCAACAAAACCAGGCGCGTGACCACCAGGAGACGCCCCGGTTCGAAACCGCCCGCACGCAAGGCGATCCATGCGCGACTGGCCACAGTCCTCGAAGCAATCCCCAACGTCGGCGCATCGATCGCCCGCGATGTGCGATCGATCGGGATCAAACAACCGCGGGACCTGGTTGGCCGGAACCCGCACTCCCTTTACCAGGCCTTGTGCGATCGAACCCGCACCCGGCAGGACCCTTGCGTTCTCGACACCTTCATCTCCGCCGTTCGCTTCATGGAAGGAGCCCCCGCGCGTCCGTGGTGGTCCTACACTGCCGAGCGAAAAAAGAAATTTCCCGCATCCTCACTGGGCGCCCCCAGCCACGGCGCCTGCTCGAGAACGCCTTCGGAGTAGCCCCTGGCACGCCGTAGCCTTGTGCAAAGGTGGCTCGGCAGAGGCGGGCCGCAAGATTGGCAAAGTCCGACGGCGAAAATAAGCTCACCCCCCGTTTGCCCCTCGACCTCCGACTACCGCCCTCTGCCTCGTTTCTACTTCCTACTTCAGCTGTTCTATTTTCAGAGCGCATTGCCGAGATTCACAGATGCCCCTTTTTTCCCTTCGAAAAGATGATGATAAATGTCGTGGTTATCACTCGACGGAGGCTGACTTCTGAGGCTTGCTTCAGCGCCGGTGGACACTGAACCTTTTGCGATGCACCTTCGTTCCGCCCCAAAATGAAAAATAAAAGGTTGCGGCATTTTGAATTTTTGCCGCTGAGTATCCGCATAGAAACAAAAGGTGGAATAGGTTCCCCGTTGGTGCTTCGTGGAACACCGCTACCCACCAAGCGTTCCCAGGTTTTTTCGACGGCTACTGACAATCAGCTCGGGGTCGAGGTGAAAATCGGGCTCGGTGAAAGCCCGTTGTTTGCATCGAACATTTTGTTTGGAACGATGTTCCTGAACGGCATACCCCCGGCGAAGCAAGGCGTTCCACAGATAAAGGTCGAATTTTCTGTGGACGAGAGCTGCTGCATTACGGCAAAAGCAAGCATTTCCGGAACGGATTTGTCAGCGCAGAACGAATTAAGACCTCCGGTTCCCTTAACGGATGAATTCTTGAAAGGCGCTATCGTAGCCGCGGAAGCTTCGCGCGCGTCAGATGAGGAGTTTTTGAGGCAAATCGAGGCTCGAGATCGTGCTGGCTCGTTGATCGCCTCGGCCGAGCGACAACTTGAGACTGGCTTCGATTCAGGACTTAGTGCCGCGATCGCAGAACTTGGCCTATCACTCGCTTCTGGTGCGAGCGGAGATATTCGCGCTCAGAGTGATAAGCTTGAGGCGCTATTGAAGCTACGACCCGATCCTTTTGATATTTTCCGCGAGGTTTTTCAGCCTCGAGCGAGCCCCAGCACACCCGTTTCGGAACATGTTACCGCAGAAGAAACTTCTCGACCAAGGGATAAGACTCTCCCTGCAGAGGTTTCGGCATCGGTAGGCGGCCATGCGTTAGGAAAAGTATTCGGCGGGGGCACATTCACGCTCGATCCTCAGCTTTGTTTTGTTCTGATGCCGTTCGCGAAGGAACTTCAGCCTGTTTACGACGATCATATCCGCCCAACGATCGAGCGAGCACAGCTGCGATGTGAACGGGCCGATGAGATTCAGAGCCCGACGCTAATTACCTGGGACATTTGGGAACGTGTAAACCGAGCCCGTTTTCTGATTGCCGACTTAACGGGCCAGAATCCAAATGTTTTTTACGAACTTGGCTTAGCACACGCAATTAGCAAAGACGTCATCTTGCTAACTCAGTCGATGGATTTTGTGCCGTTTGACCTTAAGATACTCCGCTGCATCAAATATGAGTTTACTCCTCGCGGAATGGCGCAGTTAGAGAAACATTTGTTTGGCGCCATTGGAACTTTGGTCAAAGCGGGATGAAGGATTCTGTCGAGATTTCACACTCTAACTCTTTATCGCCCCAGCTCGTTATATGGCATTCCGACGGCGAAGGCACTTCTTCTAAACAAATAAGCAAATGGCCAAACCGAACCTGAAAAACTGTTTCATTTCCGCACCCGTTCAGGCGGACACGTCAAATTTACGCCACGCGCTAGAAAGTCGCGGGATTCGGTGGCGGGATGCTGTGACTGCTGAATCCAGCGATTCTATCCTGCGGACGATTTCCGACGCGATCACGGACGCTGATTTCGTCTGCGTGGTTCTGCCGTCAGGTAAGACGAGTCCGAACCTTTATTTCGAGATGGGCTTGGCAACGGGTTTGAGTAAGCCGCTCCTAATTTTCGCGGCTGACGAAGCAGGAATCCCAATTTCGTCACCCTCAGTGACCTACAGCAGGGCCGGGATCGAAGACACCAAGACCGTCAATTTTTACTTAGACGCGTTCTTGAAGCATGGCGGCGTCGGAGACAAGGCAAAGGGACGCCGCAACATTCGTCGTTCGAAAGCGAAGAAGATGGACGTCAGTTGGGCTCGCCACGATCTCAAAGCCTCCCGGAGTCTGCCACCGGCAAGTCGTGGCAAAGCGCTGGAAAATATTGTAGCCCGTTTATTTCAGCAAACTGGAGCCGTGGTTTCGCAACGCCATTCGAAAACAGATGGAGCCGACATGGCCGTGTGGATCGATGAACTTGAGTCGACGATCGGGAATCCGTTGATCGTTGAAGTCAAAACGGGCACCTTGAGACGGGATCGCCTCCTCGAACTCGAGAGGCAGTTGCAAAGTTTTTTTCCAAAAGTTCACGCCCGAGCGGCGCTCGTGATTTACGATGAAATCGGCAACATAAAGATAACTCCGCCACATGTAAGCTGGCCATTAATCTTCTGGTTCTCAGTTCAGCAACTAATTCGTTTTGTGCAGGAAGGGCGGCTCGCTGAAGAAGTGCGGTCGGAGAGAAATAGGCTTGCCCACGGCCGCCACAGCTGATGGCCATCATCTCCCAGAGGCGCGTGCGGGCCTACTTCGCGACTAGCGCCCGCGCAGGCAACACCACCGCCCAGGGTAGAGCACTCGAGAGTCTGATTTGCTACGTGCTGTCCCGAATTCCAGGCGTTGATCGCATCACGACGAACCCGCTGAACATATTCAAAACAGAGGAAATAGACGTCTCGTTCTGGAACGATGGGCTAACGCGCGGGTTGACGTTCTTGCCCACAGTGATGCTAGTAGAGTGCAAGAATTGGAGCCACGCTGTTGGAAGTCAGGAAGTTGCATATTTTGCTGCTAGGTTGCGACACCGGGGCTCGCAGTACGGGCTCTTGATCGCTGCGAACGGTATTACGGGCGATCCAGGTGATCTAAGCCGCGCGCATTACGAAATGGCGACCGCACTTGCGGAAGGACAGCGAATACTTGTCATAACGAAAGCGGAACTCCTACAACTGACGCACTCTGAACAGTTTGTTGCATTGCTGAAGGAGAAAATATGCGATTTGGTCGTTTCCGGAACGTGCCTCGGTTGATAATCCATTAAGGAGGGGCGTAGGTGGGGTCGGTTTGTGATTCCCGCTCTCGGATTTGAGGGCGACATCGCTCGGATGAGCGATTACACGTAACACAATGTTTACCTTTATCGGTTCGATAGCGTTGGTAGCCGTAGCTCAAATTCCTCTGCTTTTGAAACTGTGGTTAGACTACAAAGGGCGAACGTCGACGTACAAGCTTGAACTCTATCGTCGACAACTCGAGGCCTTTCGCGCCCTTTCCACTTTAGCGAGCGAAGTTCACACGAATGTAGATACACTGATGATGCTATCTGCCGAGGGCAGCCTCGGAAAACCAAATGAAGATGCGACCATCAAGGAACTAACAGTAGGTTTTTACAAAGATTGGTCTGAATTCCACAAACAATTCCGCGAGGCGGAATTTTTTCTTCCCGCCGAAACGATTTCTAGCTTGTCACGTTTTTCAACCTGTGCTGTGCGAATCATGACCAAGACAACTGGAATGCCGGCTCACGCAAACGTGCGAGCGATGCGTCTATCCGATCTTTGGCGAGAACAAAATGAGCACTTTATCTCTCTCCTAAACCAAATGCGCATGGTCTGCGGAATCGACGCTCTAAGTTCAGAGGTCTTTAAGGAATTCAACGCCGGAACAAACCCGAAACTCTTGGGGTACACATACGAAGAATATACAGTCGATGAGCGAATTCTTGAATGAACGAATTCCAGCGCCTGGACAATGAAGGAGAGCAGTGTCAGTCCGCACAGAAGCGAGCAAGAGTTTGGACCAACGGCGTGTAACGGAAAATGGGTCGGTCTTAGAATCTCGGCAATTCGAATCCGACTAATCAGTCACCCGGACAACGGTCTGGGCGCAGGGTGGGTAGCCTTGAGCGCTGGTTCGTTCGAGGATGGAATCGCAACGCTGGGCAAGGGAGTCGAACGTGGAGGCCTCGCCAGCGAGGCCTTGGGCGGCGGCGCGGAAGAGGGTGAGGCTGGAGACGAGCTTGAGAGCGTCGGTGCTGCCACCCATCAGGTCTTCGAGCGCACAGCCGCGGGTGAGTTGCTCGCTGACGCCGCCGGCGATTTCTTCGTAGCGGGCGCGGAGGAGCGGGTCGCGCAGGTACTCGCAGGCTTCCGCCAGATCGCGGATCGCGTAGGCGCGGGCGGTGGAGGAACGGCCGAGGCCTTCGAGCTGCGGGAAGATGTACCAGATCCAGTGGCTGGTTTTGCGCCCCAGGCGAATCTCCGCGAGCGCGGTGTCGTAGCCGGTGGAGAGGCTGGCCTGGGCGACGTGAAAGCGGTCGAGGCTCCCGCCACGGCGGATTCGTCCTTTGGCGAACACAGGGGAATAAGAGAGCGATGCGTTCCTAAGTTCAACTCCTCAGTGGCGGGGCAACCGTTGGAAGCGAGGGGATAATTTTGAGGGCCTTCGGCACTTGACCGCTTAAAGCGGTCGGGCTGAGCCGCCGCGGATCGTCCTTTGGCGAACATGGTAGGCCTTACAATTCGATCAAGAGCAGGATCATGAGCACGTTCGCGATTAGACGAACTCGCCGTGGCGAGAGCAGGAGGGTGAAAGGCTTTTGTCCGGCAAACGACCGGCCTGAATGTCTGCCCGAACTTCCTCGGCAACCGAATGCAGCCGGCCGTCGTCGGAGAAATCGCTGTCGATCTGGCGGTCCCAGGCCGCGTTATCGCGCTCTCGAATAAAGGTGGCGAGCTCCGTTAGTTCATCGGGCGAGAGGGCTTCCACAGCAGTCTTTATTTCGGCGAGACTCACAGCAGGAGTGTATCCAGCAGGCGGCGAGAACGCAATTTCGTTTCCCCAAGCGCAACCAACCACGGCGTCAGTCGTTGGGAGCGAAAGAATAATTGAGAGACTTCGGCACTTGACCGCTTAAAGCGGTCGAGTTGACGCCGCTGCGGATTTGTCCTTGGGCGAACATGTGAGGTAAGAAAGCGATTCGTTCCAAGTGCAACTTGGGAACGAGGAAGTTCCCAGTGCAACCCACCACGGCGGGCAGGCTTCGGGAACGAGGAATCTTGAAAAGCTGCCATAACTTCGACATTCAGGTTTCGAAATCGCAGTTAGCTACTAAAGTCTTGCGCTTTCGCCGTTCACCCCGGCATACTGCGTCATGCGAGCGCCTACTAAGATTTCCTGCCTTATTGTCTGGGCCGTTATTGCGACGACGGCCAGCGCCGGTCCGCAGTATCAGATCTTCGACATCGGGGTAGTGCAGGCAGGCGACACCGCTTCGCAGGGTTTTGGAATCTCGTCCGCGGGAGTCGCGGTCGGCCGCTCGTTTCGGAGTGGCGGCGCCCAGGCGTTTAGCTGGACCCAAGGCGGTGGCCTAACGGGTCTGCCGAACCTGGCCGGCCGCAACTTTGCCGTTTCGAATGACGCCAATGACAGCAGCACCGTCGTGGGCACCGCTGCGAACACTGCGTTCGGCGCGGGCCGGCTGCCGGTGATCTGGCAGAGCGGCGCGGTTTCGCAGCTCCCGCTTCCGGCCGGGGAAACGATCGGCGACGCGCATGGGGTGAATGCCTTGGACGTGGCCGTCGGCTCGGTCGATGGCGGAAGCTTGCAACAAGCCGTGATCTATTATGGCGGCAACGCGACGGTCCTCACGCAAACGACGCCGACAGGATGCTTCTTTGTTACGGCCTTCGGGATCAATAACACGGGCCGAATCGTTGGCCAGGGGATCGACCCGAACAACGCGGCCAGGAATGTGGGAATTGTTTACGACATGGGAAGCCCCGCGGCTTTCGAAGTAGGCGCGCTGCCAGGCGCAAACGGCGCACTCGCCTTTGGCGTGGGCAATGGCGGCCACGTGGTGGGCTCGAGCATGATGAACCAGGGTTCGGGCATGCCGTTCGTCTGGTTGCAAGCGACTGGAATGGTGGCGATACCTCTGGCGGCCGGCACCAGCGAAGGCTCGGCCCGGGCGGTGAACTCGGCGGGCTGGGTAGTCGGCCAGGATTCTTCCGCGTTCTCGATTCCGTTCCTGTGGGATGGGGCGACGACCTATCGGCTGGCAGACCTTCTGCCTCCCGGCTCGGGCTGGGATTTGTCGACGAACACTTCGTCGTCCGCGCTCGGCATCAGTGACGATGGCGTCATCGTCGGCACGGGCGTTCACAATGGGGAGACGCGCGCGTATGCGATGGTGCCGTCGACCTTGCCGACACCGAGTCCACCTCCCAACCCGTGTCTCATGCCATACTTCCGCGAGAACTTTGATGGGGTGACGGCCCCGGCGCTGCCTGCGGGTTGGGTGGCTTCTTTCGTTCCCGGCCCAGCCAATTGCACTCCTTCGGGAACCTGCGCGCTGAGCACGAACTGGGCGACTAGTGCCATCGATCCCTTGACGCCTCCCAACTGCGCATTCCATAACGCTCCAGGCTGCGTGACTGATTCGACCCTGGACACGCCCTCCTTTTTCTATGGCGGTCCCCCCGGCCCTACCTCCGGCGCTTTTATGCGCATGGCTCACAACTACGACCTGGAAACCGGCCAGGACGGTGCCGTGCTGGAGATTTCGATCAACGGCGGTCCCTTCCTCGACATCGTTGCGGCCGGCGGCTCGGTGGAGAACGGCGGCTACACCGGAACCATCGCGACCGGGACCCACAGTCCTATCGCCGGTCGCGCGGCCTGGACGGGTAACTCAGGCGGCTACGTCCAGCAGACGATCCTTCTGCCAGCTGCGGCGACCAATCAGCAGATTCGTTTCCGCTTTCGCCTGGCGACCGACTGCCAGCAGGCCGGAACTGGTTGGCGCATTGATTTCATCGAAGTCGTCTACCTGGCGCCCTGCCCGAGCCCGACACCGCCTCCTCCGTCCCCAACGCCAACACCAACAGCTACGCCTACTCCGCCGCCAACGCCGACGCCCACCCCCGGTCAATGCGTCTACGTATTCCTGGATGAAGACTTTGATGGAGTGACGGCGCCAGCCCTGCCAGCGGGTTGGAGTTCTACTTTCACCCCGGGTCCGGCCGACTGCTTACCTACGGGCACTTGTCCGCTCGGGACAAACTGGGAGACGAGCACGACCGATCCCTCTTCGCCTCCTAATTGCGCGTTCCACAACGCACCAGGTTGCGTGACGGATTCGAGCTTGGACTCGCCCGTCTTTTTTAACGCCGCGACTAACCCGGTCCTGACCTTCAGCCATAACTACGATCTGCCAACCGGCCTCGACGGCGCCGTGCTGGAGATTTCAATTAATGGCGGGCCTTTTGTCGATTTCGTTGCGGCCGGCGGGGTCTTTAATGGGGGCGGGTACAACGGAACGATCTCGTCCGGGACGCACAGTCCGATTGCGGGCCGGCAGGCTTGGACTGGTACCCAAAACAACTTCACGGTCGCCACGATGCCAAATGCGGCCGGTGGCCAGGGCGTAGTCTTGCGATTTCGCCTGGCCACGGACTGCAGTGGAGCCGGTTCAGGGTGGCGTCTTGACGACATTAAGGTCACGTTTTTCGTGCCGTGCCCAAGCCCCACTCCAACGCCCCTGCCAGCTACCCACTTTGAGGTGGTCGCTCCATCCATTGTGGGAATGTTCCAAGGGTTTAACTTCACGGTGAGAGCAGTGGATCAATTTGGTAACACGGCCACGGGCTATGCCGGCACGATCCATTTTACGAGCACGGGCCAGAGTAGCCTGCCCCCTGATAGCACGTTAACGAACGGCACTGGCACTTTCGCCGCCACCTTCTTTACGGAGGGCAATCATACGATCACAGCCACTGACACTCTCAATCCTTCCATCACTGGCACGAGCAATGACATCCTGGTGGTTGACGACCAGGTTACACCTCCGCCGACCCCAACACCTACACCCACAGTTACTCCAACTCCCAGCCCGACTCCTCCGCCGAGCCCGACGCCGATCCAGGCCCTCAATTTGTCCACCCGGATGCGCGTTCAGACCGGCGACAACGCAGGCATTGGCGGGTTCATCATCACGGGAACCGACTCCAAGCAGGTGCTCCTGCGGGGGATCGGACCTTCGCTCGGCGCTTCCGGGATTAGCGATCTGTTAGCCAACCCCACCCTCGATCTGCGCGATTCCAGCGGAGTGCGCATCCTGGCGAACAACGACTGGAGAGACGATCCCGCGCAGGAAGCCTTGATCGAAGCGACGGGCATCCCGCCGACCGACGATCTGGAAGCGGCCATCGTCCAGACCCTGACCCCGGGCAGCTACACCGTCATTCTTCGCGGCATGGGCATGACCAGCGGCGTCGGCCTGGTGGAGATTTACGACCTTAACCAGGGCGTCGACTCGAAGCTGGCCAATCTGAGCACGCGCGCCTTTATCGACACGGGCAACAACATTGTCATCGCGGGATTCATCCTGGGCGGGAGCGGCAACGACAGAATCGTGGTGCGGGGCATTGGCCCCAGCCTCACTGCTCTTGGCGTGCCCAACGCGCTGCCAGATCCAACCCTGGAGCTGCGCGATGGGAATGGAGCGCTTCTCATGGCGAATAACGATTGGCAGGACGATCCGGATCAAGCGGCGGAACTCACTGCCGCGGGTCTCGCGCCCACAAACCAACTGGAGTCCGGCATAGCCAGGACGCTTGCCCCGGGCCTTTACACGGCGCTGCTGGCCGGAGCGAACAACGGCACTGGTGTCGGACTGGTTGAAGTCTACGATCGCGGGCCGCCGTAGCGCGGTGCGAAGAATCGCCTAGCGTCGGCAGAGATTCGGCGCGCAGCCGAGGTGGATCGAGCGCTCCGCCGCTCGATGCCTAATAGCGGCGCAGGCCGCGTAAAAAACATCGCCCGCGGAGCGGCCGATCCACCTTGCGCAATCTCGTTTCAGCCGAGATTGCGAATCCGGATTACAACGAACGGGCCGCCGAAAGACTTGTGCTTCCGCGGCCTTTCCGTCACAAGAAATCCCATGCAAATACATGTCGCCCGGGATGGACAACAGCTCGGGCAATATTCGGTCGAGGAGGTCAACCGGAAGCTTGCCGATGGAACGCTTTCGCCGGCAGACCTGGGCTGGCACGAAGGCGCGGCCGGATGGGCTCCGCTTTCCAGCATTGCCGGTTTGACCATGCCAACCGGGCCTGCTTCTCCCACGATGCCGATCTCTCCGCCGCCGGCGCCTTCGCCCGCACCGATGGCTCCTCCCCCACGTCCAGCTCCGGCTCAAAGCAGCGCCACCAGCGTGACGCCGCAATCGGTCCAAAGCTTGAAAGGGCTCGTCGTTACCAGTTGGGTCCTGCTCGGAGTTACCTTCGTCATCTCACTCGTCCCAGTCCTCGGCTGCGGCAGCTGGTTGCTGGCCTGGCCGGTGGCGGTGGCCACACTTGTCATGGCCATTGTCATTCTGACGCGCGGTGGAAAAACTCAAGGGATCGCGATTCTGATCGCTTCCATCCTCATTGTTCCCGTTACCATGGTGACCTCGGTAGCCACCACGGCCTTGCTCGGCGTTTCGGTGAGCGAGCATGAGAAAGCGCAGGAAAAGCAGATCATGGAGAACCTGCGCGCGTTATCCGACGCCAAAGCGAAATGGGTCGCGCAAACCAAGGTCAAGGATGGAGCAAAAGTGACAGTGGCAGGCCTGTCGGCTTACCTTGACGGCAAAGAGATCAAATCGATCGTCGGCGAAATCTATGACCCAAAACCTGTCGGTGAGGAGCCGACCGCGACATTGCCCGAGACGAAGTCGCTCGGGATCCACCAGAAAGGTGCGGTCCTGACCGCGCGTGAATCCTCTCTTGCCCTGGATCCGCCCTCTACATCATCGTCCGAAACAGAGGACGACCCGCCTTCCCCGGCCGCGAGTCCCGAGCAGTTGTAGCGGAACCGGGCGCCGCCCGCGCGTTCACCGATTGCGTTTGTTCGTCTTAAGAACGACGTAAAACTCCGTGACTACTTTGCCGGAAGACGCCGCGCATTTATTTGCGCCGCTCCCATTGCGGGACATCCGGCTGCGGAATCGCATCGGCGTTTCGCCCATGTGCCAGTATTCGAGCGTCGACGGTTTCGCTAACGACTGGCACCTCGTCCACCTCGGCAGCCGGGCGGTCGGAGGCGCGGCGCTGGTGATGACGGAGGCGACCGCCGTCCTGCCGGATGGGCGCATCAGTCCGGAAGACCTGGGACTTTGGAAAGACGACCACATCGAGATGCTCGCGCGGATTTTTCGGTTCATCGAATCCCGAGGCGCGGTTCCCGGAATGCAGTTGGCGCACGCCGGGCGGAAAGCCAGCACGGCCGCGCCCTGGAAAACCGGGGAGCACGTGGTCGAGGAAAAAGATGGCGGCTGGCGGCCGATCTTTGCGCCGAGTGCGTTGCCGTTTTCCCCGGGCGACATCGTTCCGACGGAATTGGATCACGCCGGAATCGGGCGCGTTGTGCAGGCGTTTGCCGACGCCTCCCAGCGAGCGCTGAAGGCCGGCGCGAAGGTGATTGAGATTCATGCCGCGCACGGTTATCTCCTCCACAGTTTCCTGTCGCCGCTGAGTAATCAACGCACCGACGAATACGGCGGCTCGTTCGATAATCGCACCCGCGCGCTCCGCGAAGTGGTCGCGGCCATTCGCGCCATCTGGCCGGAACGATTTCCCCTCCTGGTCCGCCTCTCTGCCACCGATTGGGTGGAGGGAGGCTGGGACATCGAGCAATCGGTCATGCTCGCCTCACAGCTCCAGGAGCTGGGCGTCGATCTGATCGATTGCTCGTCAGGCGGGGCCGTCCCCGGCGCGAAGATTCCGGCGAAGCCGGGCTATCAGGTTCCTTTCGCCGGGCACATCCGCAAAAAGACCGGCATCCGCACGGCCGCCGTTGGGATGATCACCAAACCAGAGCAAGCGGACGAGATCATTCGCAGCGGCCAGGCCGACATGGTCTTTTTCGCCCGCGAACTCTTGCGCGACCCGTATTGGCCAATTCGGGCCGCCATCGCCTTGAAGCAAAATCTCAGCGTGCCCGATCAATATCGGCGCGCCTTTCCGACCGGGTAGGGAAAAAGAGGCTAGTCGCCGAAGAGGCGCATGTTGCAGGTAATGCTCGCGTCCGTGACCAACCTGGCGGTGCCAGTCACGCTCATCCGGATCGTCATCTCGTTCCGGAATAAATCGTCCACGACGGCTGGCGCCAGGCCCTGGGCGATCAACGCGTCCTTGTTGATGCCTGCGTTTCCCACGCGGACAAGGGTCTCCCGCAGCCTCTGGCGGTCGTTGGTGTCCATGCTGCGATCGTCGCGATAATTGTAGCTGAATTGGTTAACGAGCTTGCCGTTCGCGGGCAGCCCGGTCTGGGGATCTATGATGCTGGGATCCAGCAACACCTCGCTCTCGATCGTGAGAAGTGCGCTGTAACTAAACACACCCTGCGGCTGAAAAACGCCGGTGGTGTTTTCCAGTTGATAGTTAATGAAGAAGTTCAGCGCCGGATAAATGATGGTTCGGGTGGCCCGTCGCGGCAATTTGATCCGCAGAATGTCTTGGGCATCGAAGGTGGTCAGGGCCGGGGCCGGTGCCAGGTTGAAACATTGATCATTCGGAGTGGGCGATGGAACTGGCGGGCACGAGGCCGTCAGATTGATGAAGCCACTCGCCGCGCCCATATATTGGGCGTTGTGGCCAAATGATCCGACGTCGCCCACGTCCTCTGCTGTCGGAGGCGCGGCTTCCAAACCGCCTGCGATGGCCAGGCTCGTGAGAGTCAAAACGAGGGTCTTGGAGATGCTGTATTTCATGTGAGTTCCTTTCTTGGGTTAGATGCCTGCGTCCTCCCAGCGGAGCGCCTATCCAAGATCGAAAAGACGCGCGGCACGTCAAGCCCACAACACGGCCCTCGATTCAACTGGGCGGCCGATTTTTTCCTGACTCAAGAGGCCCGCCTCCTGTTATATCTCCTTCATGTTCCTGCGAAAAACCCACGATATTTCGCGCCTCGAGGCGTTTAGCGACGCGGTCTTCGCCTTCGCGCTCACCCTGCTGGTCGTTTCGCTCGATGTGCCCAAAAGTTACGACCAGCTGATGAATCTGATGAGCGGATTCCCCGCGTTCGCCTGCTGCTTTGGCGTGCTTCTTTGGATCTGGTATGAACACAACCTTTTTTTCCGGCGCTATGGATTGCAGGACCCGTACACCGTTTTCCTCAACGGCGCCTTGTTGTTCGTCGTCATGTTTTACGTCTATCCGCTTAAATTCATGCTCGACTCCGGCTTCGCCCATTTCGCCCCGATCGGCCGCCAGGGCGTCGCCCCGATGACTCTGGCACAGCTGTCGAACGCCTCGGCGATCTACGGCCTTGGGTTTGTGGCACTCTTCGTCATGTTCGGATTGCTCTATCTGCACGCCTATCGAAAGCGGCACGATCTTGGCCTCACACCTCTCGAAGTATTCAACGTCCGGTCGTTCGCCGGCCAGCAAATCGTCAGCGCGGCGGTCGGCGTGATCGTGGTCTTGATCGCCGTGGCCGCGCCGCGCCGCTACGCGTTCATTTCACCGATGGCGTTCATTCTCATGTGGCCGGCGCACACGCTCTACGAGATGAGGATAAAAAAGAAGCGGAAGGCATTGGAGGCCCGGCTGCCACCGGAACCAGCGTCCGCCTCCGCTCCGTCGTAACCATCCCGTGATCATCTTTCACGACCCGCGTTGCATCGAGTACTCGGCGCCGGGGCATCCCGAGCGGCCCGCCAGGATCGCGCGCACCGTCCCTTTTCTGAAGGATCGGCAGCGCGATTGGGAATGGCGAGAGCCACGGCCGGCCGGTGAAGCGGTCGTCTTGCGTGCTCACACGAGTGAGCATCTCGCGCGAATTCGCGGCGCGACGGCAGACTTCGATGCCGATACGGCAGCGCATCCGGGCATCTACGGCCACGCGACACGCGCAGCGGGCGCAGCGGTGGAGGTGGCGCGCGAGGCCATGCGAGGACGAAGCGCTTTTAGCCTGATGCGCCCGCCCGGCCACCACGCCACGCGCGATCGCGCCATGGGCTTTTGTTATTTCAGTAACATCGCAATCGCCGCCCTCGACGCGCTTGCGAACGGCGCGGAGCGAGTCGCGATTTGGGATTTCGACGCGCATCATGGGAACGGGACCGAAGATATTGTGGCGAACAACCCGCGCATCGAGTTCGCCTCCATTCATCAGTTTCCGGGCTATCCGGGAACGGGGACGCGCTCCTTTGGCAACGTTCACAATTTTCCCGTCGCGCCGCTCACGCCGCGCCCGGAGCATGTCGCCGAGGTGCGCCGCGCGCTCGATCGGCTCGTGGCCTTCGAGCCCGACCTGCTTCTCGTTTCCGCCGGCTTCGACGCGTATTCGGGCGATCCGATCACCGAAATGACGCTCGAGCCGGCAGATTTCGCTACCTTCGGCGAATGGCTCGGCGACACGAATATTCCGACGGGAGCGATTCTCGAAGGCGGCTACAGCGATGAACTGCCGGACCTCGTCGATGCATTCCTGGCGAGCTGGTCTTCATGAGCCACGGATGAACACGGATGAAACACGGATTCAGAATTTTCCTATCCGTGAAAATCCGTGTTTATCCGTGGCTGATTAGCTCTGCAAAATTTGTTCGATCCGCTGCATGACGGTGGCGTCGAGTTTGTCCACCAGCTGGCCCGCTTTCATATTTTCGCTCACCTGCGCGGGCTTTGAGGCGCCGGTAATCACAGTGCTGACATGCGGATTCTTCAAACACCAGGCGAGCCCAAGGCGCGGCAAGGTGGTGCCTAAATCCTCCGCCACTTTCGCCAGCTTTTTCACTTTCGACAGGCGCTTCCGCGCTTCATCGTTCTCAAACTGCTCGCGCAGCCAATCATAATCTTTCAGCGAAATCCGCGTGCCACCCGGATCGCCGTCATTGTATTTGCCCGTCAGCAGCCCGGACGCGAGCGGCGACCAGATCGTTGTGCCGAGGCCGAACTTCTTGTAGAGCGGCGCGAACTCCTTTTCGACCCGCTCACGATGAAACATGTTGTATTGCGGCTGCTCCATCGTGGGCGGGACTAGCCGGAGATCGCGCGCGATGCGGTGGGCCTGCGTGATTTCCCGTGCGCTCCATTCCGACGTGCCCCAGTAGAGCACCTTGCCCTGCGCGATGAGATCGCTCATCGCGCGCACCGTTTCTTCGATCGGCGTGTTTGGATCGGGCCGGTGACAAAGGTAGAGATCGAGATACTCCACCCGGAGCCGGCGCAGGGCCGCGTGACACGCCTCGATCACATGTTTACGGCTGAGTCCCTCCTGGTTTGGGAGATCGCCACCCCAGAAAACCTTGCTCGAAACGAGGAAGGTATCCCTCCCCCACCCGCGCCGTTTCAGGATCTTGCCCATTATGGTCTCCGCCTTGCCGTTCGCGTAGGCCTCCGCGTTGTCGAAAAAATTGACGCCCGCGTCATACGCGATGGTCATCAGCCTTTCCGCGGTCGCTTCGCTGATCTGCTGGGCAAAGGTCACCCAGGCGCCAAATGAAAGTTCGCTCACCTGCAATCCCGATTTTCCCAGCCGCCGATATTTCATAAGCACAGCACCAACTTCCATTCCCGAGAAAAGACAAGAGCGGGAGCGTCGAAAACTTTTTTGGCAATCGGAAGTATGGCGGTGAATAGTGGGCGCGTAATCGGGCCGTAGCACAGCTTGGTAGTGCGCTTGAATGGGGTTCAAGAGGTCGCGGGTTCGAATCCCGCCGGCCCGATATTTGTTTAGCGATCTCCCGGCTTGCCCCAACGCGAATCCCAACTCAGCCAATAAGAGGCCATGCCTGATTTCTGGAGGGTCGAGCGGTATATACGTTCGATGACATTGTCATTATGTATACGTTCGAATACATTTTCGTATTGTATTCGTTCGCTTACATGAGAGGTTTCCCGAATGCAGGTCAAGACCACCAACGACATCGGCTCCTTGATTCGTGACCGGCGGACTCATCTTCGCTGGAGTCAGGAAGAGTTGGCAACTCGCGTCGGCGTCAGTCGCCTCTGGATTGTCCAACTAGAGAAAGGAAAGCCAACCGCACAAATCGGCTTGGTATTAAGAACCCTGAAGGAGCTCGGACTTGCTCTGGACGCATCGGCTCCAAGCGAGACGGGCCCACGAAGCACGGACGCTGGGACGGTTGATTTGGATCGCATCATTCGAAGCGCGCGACCAGCAAAATCATGACAGAGGAACTGCACGCTCTAGCCTCTGACGTGATGATGGGACGCGTCTTATGGAACCGGAGCCGCGACCGGCTCTCTTTCGTTTATGAAGCGGACTGGCAGAGCAATGCCGCGAACTACCCACTTTCGCTTTCCATGCCGCTGACCGCAGCCGAGCACGGACATAAGACAGTGGAAGCGTTTCTGTGGGGATTGCTACCCGACAATGACGGTATCCTCAAACGTTGGGGCGAACGCTTTCAGGTGTCGCCCCGGGTTGCCTTTCAACTGCTCCGGCACGTGGGCGAAGAATGTGCCGGTGCAGTGCAATTGGTTCGCCCGGAACGTGCGGAGAAGTGGTTGGAGGGCTCGGAGACGGGGTCGGTGACGTGGCTGAAAGAAGACGAGATGGCCCAGCGCCTTAAGCTGTTATTAAAGGATCACAGTGTCTCGCGGATCGGAGCCGATGCGGGGCAATTCAGCCTTGCTGGCGCGCAGCCTAAAACCGGTTTTCTCTACGACCCGCGGGACCAGCGGTGGGGAGTTCCCTCAGGCATGATTCCAACCACACACATTTTTAAGCCGGCGACAGGAGATTTCGACGGCCATGCAGAGAATGAGCATTTTTGTATCCGTCTGGCGCACGCGTTGGACATGCCCGTGGCGTCGTCTGCGATTCACTATTTTGACGAAACTGCTGTGATCGTCGTTGAACGCTACGATCGACTCCGCAATGCGAAAAAAGTCACGCGCATTCATCAAGAAGATATGTGTCAGGCGTTGGCTCGGATGCCGCAGATAAAATATCAAAATCAGGGCGGCCCTTCCCCTCGAGAAATTATTGGACTCATCCGCGAACATTCCTCCCTGCGCGAGGATGACGAGAAACGCTTCGTGGATGCCCTCATCTTCAACTGGTTACTCAGCGGCACCGATGCGCACGCGAAGAACTATTCCTTCCTCATCGCCCCCCGAGGCCAAGTCCGCCTCTCGCCCCTCTATGATTTGTCCAGCACTCTCCCCTACCCGGGTCAAATCACGCCACGGGACGCAACGCTGGCGATGAAAATCGGCGACAAATATAAAGTGTTCGCCATTGGTGCCCGCGAATGGAAAAAATTCGCGACTGAACTCAGAATCGACATCGATGTGCTCCGTACTCGGATGCTCCAAATGGTAGAGAGGCTTCCCGAAGCGGCACGGAAGGTAGGCGCGAAGATCGAGACCGAGGGGATTAGGCACGATGTAATCGGACGTTTGGTGGACGCACTTACGGAACGCGCCCGTCGATGTGCAGCATCGATAGCGGATTAGCCAATCTGGGCGTGTTCGTCGGAGCTGTAGAGAAAGGTCTCGCGCCACACTCTTCGGCTTCTCTTCTCTAATCCACCGCGCTACAGGCCTCGCGTTGCAACTACGCACCGCTGGCCTTACCGTCCGCGCCTATGTTGAGCGCTGGAATCGTCGGCCTGCCGAATGTCGGTAAATCCACGCTCTTCAATGCGGTTACCCGCTCGCGAAAAGCGCCGGCGGAGAACTATCCCTTTTGCACCATCGATCCGAACCTTGGCGTCGTCACGGTGCCCGACGCCCGGCTCGAAACGCTCTCGAAGCTGTCTCACTCGCAAAAGATCGTCCCGGCCGCGATCGAGTTCGTGGACATCGCCGGCCTGGTCAAAGGCGCGAGCGCCGGCGAAGGGCTCGGCAACCAATTCCTCAGCCACATTCGCGAGGTCAACGCCATCGTGCAGGTCGTTCGTTGCTTCGAAAACGCCGATATCCATCACGTCAGCGGGACGATCGATCCGGTGCGCGACATCGAAGTAATCAACACCGAGCTCGTCCTGGCCGATCTCGCTTCGCTGCAAAAGCGGCACGACCGCCTGCAAAAGGAAGTCCGTGCGGGATCGAAAACCGCCAAGGCGGAGGTGGCCGTCATCGACAAACTTCTTCCGCATCTCGACGCCGGGAAACCAGCCATCACGCTTGAATTAACGGAGGAGGAGAAGGCCGTGGCTCGCGATTTCTTCCTCCTGAGCTCGAAGCCAACGCTTTTCGCCTGCAACGTCGCCGAATCCGATCTGGCCCCGATTTCGCAGGAGATCGAGTCGAACGCCGCGTTGCAGCACGTCCACGCCGTCCAGGAATACGCCCGGAACCATTTCGCGACCGAAGCGGTCGTGATTAGCGCGCAGATCGAAAGCGAGCTGGTGGACTTGAGCGAGGCCGAGGCGCAGGAATACCTGCGGGACCTCGGCGTAGCGGGCAGCGGCGTGAGCGCGCTCATTCGCGCTGTTTATCACCTGCTCGGGCTGCGCACCTACCTGACGACTGGCGAAAAAGAGACGCGCGCCTGGACTATCCGCGCCGGGGACAAGGCGCCGGCGGCCGCTGGGGTGATCCATTCCGATTTCGAGCGCGGCTTCATCGCCGCCGAAACCGTCCATTTCGACGATCTCGTTTCACTCGGTTCCTTTGCCAAGGCGCGTGAATCCGGCAAACTGCGGATCGAAGGGAAAGATTACGTCGTGCGCGACGGCGACGTGGTCGAATTCCGCTTCAACGTCTGATGACGATTGGTAGGGCGACGCTCTGCGGAGCCGCCTGGTAATCCCCACCCCTGGCTCGACAGAGTCTCGCCCTACCAAATTGCTATTCCGCGGCGTAGAGAATCCGGCCGCACTGCTCGCAGCTGACGATCTCTTTGCCGTTCCTGACCCGATGGGCGGTCTGCGTGGTCAGCTTCATATGGCAGCCGGTGCACACCTCATGCTCGAGCGCGACGATGGCAGCGTCGCCCTTGCTCGCAAAGAGGCGCTCGAACCGGCCCAACAAGTCTTCGTCGATTTTGCCCGCCAACTCGGTCCGCTCGGCCGTCAGTTCGCCCAGGCGTGATTCAAGCGTTTTCCCCTTCTCATCGAGATCGGTCATCTGCCGGGCGATCGATTCCCGCACGGCCGACGCCCTCTCGCCTTCCGAGGCCAATTCGACCTTCAGTTTTTCCGCCTGATCCATCAGTTCGAGTTCCTGGTCCTCGATCGTCTGGACTTCTTTTTCGTAACGCTCGATCTCGTTCGCCATCGCGCGAAACTCGTCATTCTTGCGGGTCTCATATTGCTGCGTCTTCAGGCGATTGATGCTTTCCCTGCGCGTGCCGGCATCGAGCTCGAGGGTTTTGCGGTCCATCTCGAGATGCTGCGCCTTGCTCTTCAACGCCCCCAGAGCGGCGGCGCTGGCCGCGAGCTGCGCTTCGAGATTCTGACGCTGCAACGGGAGATTTTTGATCTCCGTCTGGATTTGTTTGATCTTTTGTTGCCGATCTTGAAGGACGAGCAACTGCTCCAGTTCCGTTTGCACGCGCGAATGTTATGGGCGGAGCGAAGTGCCGTCAATCGCCGGTGCGCGGCCGAGTGGGCCGTGGCCGCCCTAATAGGTTTCGACCGGCGAGCGTTTCCCGTCTTCGGGGCTGCGCCGGGCCGCTTCTTCCTCGCCCAGGACCGCAACCCGCAAGTCCCAGATGCTGCCGTCGATCTTCTTGAAAGCGGATTCCGAAAAGGCATGCGGCGCCTGCAATTTTGCTTTGGTGCGAGCGACACTTTCGAGAGCGCGATCAATCTGCCCGCGTGGGAGCATGCCAAGCGTGCGATAAACTTCTTCGATCGAAGCGATGCGGTGGCAAATCATCGCCAGATCGTTCCCGGCGGCAATCGCGAGCCGAATGGTTTCCTCGAGGCCATATTCATTCAGGATGGCGCCCATATCGAGGTCGTCCGTCATGATCAGGCCGTCGAACTGGAACTCGTCCCGAAGTAAGTTTGTCACAATCTGCCCCGATAACGAGGCCGGCGTTTTGGTTGCGTTGAAGCACGGATACCAGCCATGACAAATCATCATGCTATCGACCGCCGGCGTGAAATGACGGAAGACCGCAAGCTCCTGCTCAGCCAGCTCCGCGCGCGAACGTTCGATCTTCGGCAAATCATGATGCGCGTCCACCGTGGCGGCTGAGTAACCGGGAAAGTGCTTGCCGCAGCTCAAAATCCCCTGCTCTCGCAGGGCGTCATTGAACGCGCCGGCCAGCCTCACGACCTGCTCGACGCTCTTGCCGTAGCATCGGCCCCGAAGTGAATTGTCGGCTTCGTCGTCGAAGGAAATGTCGAGCACCGGGCAGAGGTCGAGATTGAACCCGAAGAGCCGGAGCAGCTGCCCGGTAATTTCTCCATGCCGCCTGACGAGCGCAACATCGTTCCGATCGCGCAGTTGCTGCGCATTCGGCGGTTCGTTCCCGATCAGCCTCAGGCGCGAGACCCGGCCGCCTTCCTGGTCGATCGTAATGATGGGCTCGATTTCACTGAGGTCGCGCAGATCGTCGATCAATTTCCGGAGCTGCCGCGCGTTTTGAATGTTGCGGCCGAAAAGAATGAAGCTGCCCGGCTGGACGCGACGAAACAAGGCCGCGGTCTCCGCATCCAACTCAGTTCCGGGAACGCCGGTGAGGATCAGTTGACCCAGGGAGTCTCTTTTGCGTTTCTTACTTGTCATTCTGAGCGGAGCGGAGTCGAAGAACCTCTCGATTAATCCGGCGGAAAAGCGAGAGATTCCTCGACTGCGCTCGGAATGACAACAGAGTAAGAAACACTTTGAAAAAAATCGGTATTTTCGGGGGCACGTTCGATCCAATCCATCACGCGCACTTGATTTTGGCGCGTGACGCGCTCGAAGCGCTCGATCTCGAGAGAGTGATTTTTGTCCCCGCCAGCGTGTCGCCCCACAAATTGGATCAAGCGCTGACCCCGCCTGATATTCGCCAGGAAATGGTGGACGCCGCGATTGAGAACGAGCCTGGTTTCGCAAGCGATGCCATGGATCTCCAGCGTCCTCCGCCCTCTTATGCCATCGATACCATCGAGGCGCTCCGCCGCCGCGAGCCGGACGCCGAATTCTTCTATTTCATCGGGGAAGACCATGTCGCCCGTCTCCCGACCTGGCATCGTTTCGCGGAGCTCTCGGAAAAGGTGCGGTTCGTGGTGCTCCATCGCAGCGGCGGGACAGCCGAACATCCTTATCCGGCGATTAAACGGCGCCTGGATATTTCCGCGACGAATATCAGAAACAGGGTTGCCACCGGGCGTTCCATTCGTTATCTCGTTCCGCCGGCGGTCGAGACGATCATTCGCGACCGCCAGCTTTATAGGGAGATGCAAAAATAACCGCGGAAAATCTAGCTCGGACCTGCGCTGACTTCGCGGCGAATAAAAAAGCGGAGGAGATTATCGTTCTCGATCTCCAGGGTATATCGACCTTTACCGATTTCTTCGTGATCTGCTCGGGCACGTCCGAGCCGCACCTGAAAGCCATCGCGGGCGAAATTGAAGGGCGGCTCAAAGCCGATCACGGCCTCCGCCCAGTCTCGGTGGATGGATTTCCGGCGAGCCAGTGGATCGTGCTCGATTACATGCAAGTAATCGTGCACGTGTTTCACCGCGAGAAACGCGAATTCTACAGCCTGGAAGACTTGTGGGGCGACGCCCCTCGCCTCGCGTTGGAGCCGACTGGCGAGAAACCGTAAAACTCCGGGCTATTTCTTCTGCGGTGTGGGGGATGATTTGGCTATGGGCGCGGGCGGCGCCCCGCCTGCCGGTGTGCCAGGAGCTTTCGTTGCCGGCGTGATCGAGGCCGCGGCGGGCACCGTGGACGGCTTTATAGCAGCCCCGGGAGGCGGCGGTGTGGGCGTTGGATCTGGCGCCTTGATGCTGACCAGTTCCACCTCAAAAATCAGGGTCGAGTTCGGCCCGATGTCCCGCCCGGCCCCGCGTTCGCCGTAAGCGAGACTTGCCGGAATAAACAGCTGATATTTGGAACCGGGCTTCATCATTAGCAATGCTTCGGTCCACCCTTTGATAACGCGATTGACCGGGAAGGTCGCGGGCTCGTTGCGCTTGTAGGAACTATCGAATTCAGTCCCGTCCAGGAGCGTGCCCTTATAGTTGGTCACCACCATATCCGTCGCCTTTGGCGACTCCCCGGCGCCTTCCTTCAGGACCTTGTATTGCAACCCGCTCTCAGTGGTCTTGACGCCTTCCTTCTTCTTGTTTTCCGCCAGGAATTTTTCACCTTCGGCCGCGTTTTTCTCTCCCGCTGCCTTGGTGACCGCCGTCTGTTTTTCGATCAGCTCTTTCTGGAAGGCCGCCAATACTTTATCCCGTTCCTCCTTGGGAAGCGCTTCCTTGCCCGCCAGCGCATCCTTGAGGCCGGAGATGAGCGCATCCAGATTGAGATCTACATTTTGTTTCTTGAAAGTGCTGCCGATATCGTGGCCAATGCTGTAACTCGCCTTGTCTTTTTGATCTTTTAGTGGCGCTTTGTCCTGCGCTAAACCAATTGAAGCAACGAGCACCGCGGCGAGACAAATGATAAGACGATTCATAAGAAGGATGGAACCGGGCGCTGTTAAAATTCCGAGTCTGGGCGCCGCGGGAACTGCCACCCTAACGAAGAAAGGTGGATCGTCAAGCGGGCGCCCCCGGCCGGCAACGGGGAAAGCAAACGTCGCCGTGGCGCTTCTTTTATGCGTTTCAACGCTGGAGAATGCGGCGGCGATCACTCTCTCGCCCGCTGAGACACGGCGCATCGGAAACAAGATCTGGCAAAACGAATGCAATGGAACTTTGGCCGGCCTGACGGCGTGGAATTCAGGAGAAAATTTCGCGTCGCTCGGCATCGGTCACTTCATCTGGTACCCGAGCGGCGTGCGCGGCCCGTTCGAGGAAAGTTTCCCAAAACTGGTCGATTTCGTGGCCGGGCGTGGGGCCAAACTCCCGGCGGTCCTGGAGCCCAGAGGCAATTGTCCGTGGAATTCGCGCGCCGAATTCAATGGGGCCAGCCAGACGGTTCGAATGAAAGAGCTGCGCGAGTTTCTGGCGAACACCGTCGATCTCCAGGCGGAGTTTCTCGTCGAACGTTTGCAAAAAGCGCTGCCGAAAATGCTCGGCGAAACCACTCCGGCCAGGCGCGCGCAGGTGCGGCAACAATTCGAGCGCGTCGCGAACTCCGCGGCCGGCTGTTACGCGCTGGTTGATTACGTGAACTTCAAGGGAGAAGGTGTTCTTGCGACCGAGCGATATGCGGGACAGGGTTGGGGCCTGCTCCAGGTGCTGGAGGGAATGTCGCAAGCAAACACCGACCGTGAAGCCGTGAAAAACTTTGCTGAATCCGCCAGAAGAGTTCTGACCAACCGTGTCCGTAATGCACCGCCGTCACGCAATGAGGCGCGCTGGCTCCCGGGCTGGCTCAGCCGCATCAACACTTACGTCCAAAACTAACCTGTGACCTCTCCTCTACTTCCAGCGCTCGTGGCCACCCTGGTTCTGTTTGCTTGCGATTCCGTTTCCGGCCAGACGACGCTTCCACGCCGGCCGGCGGCCTCTCCCGCGGCGGTCGGTACCCCGCCCGCCAGCAAGACCAGGCAAACCCGCCCGAAGCCTTCACCGGCTACCGTGCCGCTCAATCAACCGATGCGAAAAGCTTCGGAATTGATAAAGGTCCAGCCACCCTTGAGCACCAACGCCTCAGTCCTTCAGAACGTCACGCCAGATAACGCGCGCGTTCTTATTTCCATCTCAAAACAGCGCGCCTATCTCATAACGGGCGATCAAGTCGCGGCCGATAGTCCGATTTCGTCCGGCAAGCGCGGCCACTCCACGCCGACCGGCAGCTTCACCATTACGCAAAAAGACAAAGACCATCGGTCGAGCATCTACGGAGACTATAAAGACGGCAAAGGCCGCACGGTTCGTGGCGGCATCAGCGCCCGCATCGATTCAGCTCCGAGCGGCACGCATTTCGTCGGCGCACCGATGAAATGGTTCATGCGCCTGACCGACGGAGGCGTTGGAATGCACGTCGGAATTTTACCGGGCTATCCCGCGTCGCATGGCTGTATCCGGATGCCGGAGCCAGCCGCTGCCCTCTTCTATTCGAAGGTAAAAATCGGAACCCCGGCTGTCGTTGAGCCGTAAACCATCATTTGGAGGGACGCCCGCCGTGGCGTCCCAAATTTATGGGATGGGACAGCGCCCGTCCCTCCAGCTAAGTGGCGCTCCGCTCAAGCAGCGATCGTCGCAACATTTCGAGCGCAGCCTGCGCCGTTAGTTCTTTGAATGTCGGCCGATCGTCAGGGAATTGGAAACGCCTGGTCTGCGTCTCGGTGGCCTCCCCGGCCAACGCGATAAAGACCGTTCCAACCGGCTTTCCTGGTGTGGCGCCGCTCGGACCGGCGATTCCGGTGGTGGCCAGGGCGAAAGTGGCGCTCGCTTTGTCTCGCGCACCTTGCGCCATCTCCTTGGCCACTTCTTCGCTCACCGCGCCGTGGGCCGCGAGGACGCTCGGATCGACCCCCAACATCTCCACCTTGGCCTCGTTGGCATAGGTGATGTATCCCCTTAGAAAAACAGCCGACGCGCCGGGCACATTCGTGATTCGGTGGGCCAGATAGCCGCCGGTGCATGATTCCGCCACGGCCAGCGTTTGCCTTCGTTCGGTCAGGAGGTTCACCACGACTTCTTCCAGGTCTCTGCCGTCGTTAGCGAAAACGGATTTGCCCAGCCCGGCCGTAATGGCAGCATCCGCCTGGTCCAGCGCCGAAAGCCCGCCGATAATCCGCAAATCCACTTCTCCCGGCCTGGCGCAATAACCGAGCTCGAGTCCAGGAATCTCCAGCAGACGCTCCCCGATCGCTTCTTCCACGAGCGATTCGCCCATCCCCGCGATGCGATAAATTCGGCGATCGACAACGGATTGTTGCGGAACAATCCCTCGGAGGATCGGCCGCACCGAGCTCTTGAACATCGGATGCAACTCACGCGGTGGTCCCGGCAGGAGAAATAAATGCGGCCATGTCCTGGGAGGAGCAGTCTTCGCCGCGAGATAGAGGCCGGGAGCTGATCCAGTTTCGTTCGGAAGAACGATGGCGCCTTGCGGCACGCCGGCTTGTCGCACAGTTCGATCCGTCAGGCGGAAACCTCGATTAGCAGCGCGAGTGGTGATGGCGGCCAGGATCGCGGGGTCGCGGTGCAATTCCAGTCCGAGCAGTTCAGCCGTGATCTCGCGGGTGATATCGTCGGTCGTCGGCCCCAGGCCGCCGGTCACGAAAATAATGTCGGCTTGCTCCAATGATTCTTCCAAGGCGGCGCGAATGGCGGGCCCATCCGGCACCGCAAGCTGTCTGGCGACGCGTAACCCCAGGGGAAAAATCTCCCGCGCGATGAACGAAAGATGGGAATTCAGCACATCGCCGAGCAAAAGCTCCGTGCCAGTGTTGAGGACGATGATGGTCACGTTGAAGCGTTGAAGGGTTACGGCGTTCTATTGATCCCCGCTGCAACGCTTCAACACTTTAACGATATAACGTCGCACGCGCCTGCGTGCTAACGTTACGCCGCGTCCTTGTCCTGTTTCTTGCGAATCAACGGGGGCTTCTTCCCCTCGACTACGGCGCGGTTGATCGTCACCTCGGCGATGTCTTCGCGGCTCGGAACGTCGTACATGATTTCGAGCATGATCCGCTCGAGCATCGAACGCAGAGCACGGGCGCCAGTGCCTTTGGTCACGGCCTGCGCCGCGAGCGCTTTCAAAGCGTCCTTGGTTACACTCAGCCGGACACCTTCCATCGAGAACAGCTTGGTGTACTGCTTGATCATCGCATTCTTGGTCTCCGTCAAAATGGCGACCATCTCCTCCTCCGTCAGTGCGTCCAGCGCACTGAGGACCGGCAGGCGCCCGATGAATTCCGGGATCATGCCGAAACTGAGCAAATCTTCCGGCTCCACATGCCGCACGGCCTCGCGCGCCAGGGCAGCTTCGACTTCCAGCGTCGGGCTGTTGAAGCCCATCGTCCGCTGACCGATGCGTTTCTGGACAATCTTATCGAGCCCGACGAAAGCACCGCCGCAGATGAAGAGGATCTTCTCGGTGTTGACCTGGATGTATTCCTGGTGCGGGTGTTTTCGGCCGCCTTGCGGCGGAACGTTGCAGGTGCTGCCTTCGAGGATCTTCAGGAGCGCCTGTTGCACGCCCTCTCCCGAAACGTCGCGGGTGATGCTGACGTTGTCCGTCTTGCGGCCGATCTTGTCGATCTCGTCGATGTAAACGATTCCAATCTCCGCGCGCTTGACATCGTAGTCGGCGTTCTGGAGCAGGCGCAGAATAATGTTCTCCACGTCTTCTCCCACGTAACCCGCCTCGGTCAGCGTGGTCGCATCGGCGATGCAGAAAGGAACGTCGAGAATTTTTGCGAGCGTTTTCGCCAGGAGCGTCTTGCCCGAGCCGGTCGGCCCTATGAGCAGAATGTTGCTCTTCTCGATTTCGACATCGGCGAAGGGGTCGGGCTGAAAGGCCGCGGACGTGTCCGCCGGCGTCGCACTTTGCAAAACGCGCTTGAAATGATTGTGAACGGCGACCGAGAGCGTCTTCTTCGCGATGTCCTGGCCGATGACATATTGATCGAGAGAATGGCGGATGTCGGCCGGTTTCGGAACGCGAATGGTCGAGGATTGCCGGCGCGCATCCTCGTTCAGTTCCTTATCCAGGATGCTCTTGCAGACGTTGATGCAACTGTCGCAGATGTAAACGCCGGGACCGGCGATGAGCTTGCGCACCTCCGCGTGGCTTTTGCCACAAAAAGAGCACATTGTGAGGTTGGAAGCGCGGGCCATGGTGGGGGCTTAATTGAGCAGTTCTTATTCCTCCACTTTACGGGGCAAAGCGGCCTCCGCGATCGCGGCTGAAGGGTCTGACGCAGCGGCAGTCGCCCCGTCGAGCAGTTTCGCTTCCTTGCGCGATTTGATCACCTCGTCCACCAGGCCGTATTCTTTCGCCTCTGCCGCGGACATATAGTAATCGCGGTCGGAATCCAGACGAACCTGGTCCTCGGGTTTGCCGGTGTGCTGCGCAATAATTCTGATCAAGCGCTTCTTCAACTTGAACATGTATTCGACCTGCCGCTCAACGTCGCTCGCCTGTCCTTGCGCGCCGCCCGAGACCTGATGGATCATGATATCGGAGTTCGGCAGCGCGAACCGCTTGCCCTTCGTGCCTGCGCAAAGCAGGACTGCGCCCATGCTTGCGGCCATCCCGAGGCAATAAGTATTCACGTCGCAGGTCAGGAATTGCATCGTGTCATAGATCGCCAGTCCCGCGGTGACTACTCCGCCCGGCGAGTTGATGTAGATACTGATGTCTTTCTTGCCGTCTTCCATCTGGAGGAAGAGCAATTGGGCGATGACCAGGTTCGCGATGTGGTCGTCGATCGACGTGCCAATAAAAATGATCCGGTCCTTTAGCAGCCGCGAATAGATATCGTAGCTCCGCTCGCCGCGGCCGGTCTGTTCGACCACCATCGGGATGAGCACGGATTCAGAGAAGTTTTTGTTCGCTGCGGTCATGATTTTATTCTGGCGGTGCGCTGGTTGTCGCCGCCTCTGGAGTCGTTTCGACGATAACATTTTGCTTCAAAAAATCAAGGGTCTTGCCCAGCAGGATCTCCTCGGCGAGGCCGTTCAAGCGGTCGTTTTCCTCGAATTCTTTGCGCATTTTTTCCACGGAAACATTGTAATGCGCCGCTTGTTCGCGAATGCCTTTATCGACCTCTTCCCGCGTCACCTCGATCTTCTCGGCCTCGGCAATGCGATGGAGAATGAAGTTCGTCTTCAGGCGATGCGCCGCGAGCGACCCGGCGCCTTCGATCAACTCCTTTTCCTTGCCCTTGAGCAAATCGTCAGTGATGCCTCGCTCCCGATTCCGGTGGACCAGCTCGTTCAGCGCGCGGCGCGTCTCGTTTTTCAAAAGGCTGGGAGGCAAATCGAAGCTGATGTGTTCGTGCAGAAATTTTACGACTTGGGCTTCCTTGGCCCGCTCAATCTCGTGTTCCTTCTCGTGCTCGAGATTGTGCTCAATCGTGTGCCGCAAATCGGCCAGGGTCTTGTCTGGCAGCAACTTCGCCGCGAACGCGTCGTCCAGGGCGGGAAGAACCTTCTGTTTGATTTCGTTCAGCGTGACCGCGTAATCCGCCTTTTTGCCCGCCAGCTCCATTACCGGAAACTCCGCGGGGAATTCCACCTGCACACTCCGAGTGTCGCCCGGTTTCATGCCCACGATTTGCTCGCAGAATTGCGGCAGAAAATTTTCCGGAGCGAGATGCAGCCAGAACTTTTTCCCACCGTGCAGGTTCTTGCTTGCCTCTGGCACGATCTCACTGATCGCAATCCCGTCGATTGCCCCGGTGAAATCGAGCACCGCAAAATCTCCCATCGCCAGCTTGCGTTCGGCCACATCCGTGAAATCAGCCGCTTGGTCGCGTAACCGCTCGAGCGCCATCTGGATCTCCGCTTCGGCCACCGTCGCGGCCGGCAGTTGCACCGGGATGTTCTTGTATTCGGGCAGCTCGAACTCCGGCGCGGTCACGACCGTTGCGCGAAAACGCATCGATCGATCGTCGCCAAATTCCACGTCGCCCAGATCAGTCAAGGAAACGACCCGCAACTGTTTTTCCGCGATCGCCTCGTGGTAGCTTTTCGACACCAGTTTCTTCGTCAGCTCATCCTGGATTTCCTTGCGGAACTTCTTCTCGATCACCTGCCGGGGCGCTTTGCCCGCGCGATAGCCCGGAATCCGGGCGTAGCGCGAGTAGTTGCTCGCAATCGAGTCCCACTCCTTGCGCACTTCCTCCGGCGGCAATTCAATCCGCAGCGTCGCCAGACCCTGCGGCTGATTTTCGACTTCTACTTTCATTGGCGGAGCGACGTTAAGGGTGAGGCGCGCCATGCGCAATAGGTGGATCGCGCGCTCCGTCGCGCGATGGCAAGAGTGGCGGCGAAGCCGCGAATAACTGCCATCGCGCGGCGGAGCGCGCGATCCACCTAAAACCTTCGCGCGCCGCGCATGTAAACAGAATGCGTCTGCGGCACCCCAAAGTAATAAGCGAGCTCGCGATAATCCTCACAGTTGAAGATCGCAAAATTGGCGCGCTTTCCGGGTTCCAACGAGCCGATCTTGTCGCCACGGTTCAAGCTGTAAGCGGCATTGATCGTTGCCGCGGTTACCCCTTCCGCGGGCGTCATTTTCATCTGAGTCGCTGCGAGCGACAACACCATCTGCATTGATGGGGTCGGCGAAGAACCGGGATTAAAATCGGTCGCAATCACGATGGCCAGTCCGGCCTCGATCATTTCGCGGGCGCGCGGATAACGCGTCTTGCCTAATGCGTAGACGGAGCCCGGCAACAACACGGGCTGAACGTGAGCGTGTTTCATCGCGGCGATCCCAGGCGCTTCCGTCTGCTCCAGATGATCGGCGGTCACCGCGCCCAATTCAGCCGCCAGCTCCGCCCCTCCGGCGTTCGTCAGCTGGTCGGCGTGCATTCTGATGCCCAGTCCACGCTCTCTGGCCGCGCTCAGGACTTTGCGGGAAGTCTCAACATCGAAATATCCGCGTTCGCAAAAAACATCGCAAAATTCGGCAAGCCCCTCATCGACGATCCGCGGAAGCATCTCCTCGACGACCAGGCTGACGTAACGATCCGGCGCAGACTGGAACTCCTCCGGAATCGCGTGCGCGCCGAGGAAAGTCGGAACGAATTCAACCGCGGTTTCCTGGTTCAACCGCCGCACCACCCGCAAAATCTTGATCTCGTCGTCAACGGAGAGCCCGTAACCCGACTTCGCTTCGACCGTCGTCGTCCCGCCACCGATAAACCATTCCGCATGCTTGATCGCTTGCGCCAGCAATTGATCCTCCGTTGCCGCCCGCGTCTTTCGGACGGTCGAGCGAATCCCGCCTCCGCCGGCCGCGATTTCCTCATAAGTCGCCCCCCTGGCTCGCAGCTCGAATTCGTCCAGGCGATTTCCGGCAAAGACAGGATGCGCGTGCGCGTCGACGAATCCCGGCAGAACCACGCGGCCAGTCGCATCGACGACTTCCACGTCGTCCGGCATTTGCCGTTCGATTTCCTCCGACGGGCCCGTGGCGACGACTGTGCCATCACGCACCAGCATTCCGCCGTCTGGAATGATCGCTAGCTCACCAAGCTCGGCGCCCACCCGTGGCCGTTTCGGACCGGCGAGCGTGACAAGTTGCGAAGCGTGGAGAACGGCGAGCGTTTTCAATTCTGGTCCTTTGTCGAACGCAGGAAAGGGCACCCTATTCAATGGGCCCCGTTGCCCGCAAAATGGTATCTAACCGTGCTCGTAAAGGCCCGATTTTGCTCTGCACGGCGTCCCAAAGGATTTCGTCATCGACATTATCGTAGCTGTGGATGAGCCGATGGCGCAGTCCGATGATGCGTTGGAATTCGGGAATCTGCGCGGCGACTGCCGCCTCCACTGCACCCGCTTTGTTCAAAGCCTCGCCAATGATCTCAAATTGACGTTCAACGGCTGAGCGGAGAAGGCGGTCATTCTCGTATGCGGCAAAGTCTTTGCCAGCAACGAACTCGGCGATCGCTTCGCAGGCGTTAATTGCGTCAAGGAGCCGCTTCTTGACCTCGTTCGTCATAGACGATCTGCCGCGCCGCCTCGACCTCACGCCGGAAATAGGGATTGCGAATGCAACGCTCAGTCAGCAGATCGATCTTGCGGCCGAGAAGCTGTTCGATGGCGGCGGCAAAATCGAGGTAACGGTCAGCATACGTCCCGGGGGTTTTGTCCGCGAAGCTGACGATGAAATCGACATCGCTCTTCTCAGGATCGAAATTGTCCCGTGTCGCAGAGCCGAAAACTTCGAGGCGCCGCACTCCGAAGCGTCTGCACTCCTCCGCCAGGCTCCCTTTGAACTCGTCGATAACAGAACTCGTGCGGTTCATCCGACAGAGATTAACGGTGGCTAGCGAAGATTGCCAGCATTGTGATCCGCGTCACTGCCAGAACGTCGTGGTCGAGGAAAAATTCACTTCTCAACCTGATCGATCTGAGGGAGCGCCAACTTCTCGATCTCAGTTCGATGATCCTCGTAATACGCCAGGCACTCGAATATCTGCGCGTGGCTGAGATCCGGAAATGCGGCTTGGATACCGTTCACATCGCGTCCGAGAAGGAAATACGCGGCCACATCATGCACTCCGATGCGAGTGCCTTCTATTCGCGCCGCTCCACCACGCACGCCCTCCGTTCGGACGATATAACGGTAATTCGTCGCCGTATCCATGGTAGCGCTATCCTCAACTTCCAACCGGCGGAGTCAAGTTTTCACGCGTGCGGGGCTTTTGTTGATGAAATCTGAGCCCTTCTGCAAGTCGACGTGTTTCGTCCTAAGGCGACCTAATTAACGGGCGGGAATCACACACGCGCCGTTTCAAGCGTAGCTTTGTTTGTCCCTGATTCGCTAAAGGATCGCTCCTGCTCAAACCCAAGGCGTCCTGCACTTCCGCGGTCGAATAGCGCTTTCCATCCGCAGACTCAGCGCGCGCCTCGATCACGGCAAGATGATCCAGCATAGCCCTGAGGTCTTCCTGCAAACGCATTACCTCGCGACGTTTCCGGGCGATCTCCGTGCATAAGTTCTTGAGCGCGGCTTTAGTCATACGCCTCGTTGCGGTGCCGCACACGATGGATCATAGAGCGAGTGGCGCCCTTCATCTAATCGCCCGACATCTGCTTCGCGATTACATCCGACGGCCCCCGTGGCCACGATCAATCCGTCGCGCACCAGGTACGACAGCCAAACAAGATTTGAGAGTAATGCAGCCATATACGAGGCAACACTATGTTCCAGCAGTGTATTTGCAGCAGTTCTCCGTCGACGGACGCCAGAGTACGCGCAAATCACATATTTGGCGTCTTGACAGAGAGCGAAGTAAACCCGTGGCCGTGGAGTCACAGTGCGGCCCAAAGCATTTCTATTCCAAGTGCGATTCGCAAGGCGCTGAGGCGACATTCCACGAGATCGAAGGTGTTTACGGCCAGATCCCGCAGAAGATTTGGCTTCGCGAGCGACCATCGCAAAAGCAGTATTTTGCGTTGATTCTGATGATGCTGGATCTGCACTGCCGAAACATCACGTATGAAAACCTCACAGCGAAAGAAAATCTGCATGCGTATAAGGTGCGGATGCAATGCATGCGCGATTTGATGGGTGATCCAAACGCGCCTCTTTCAAACGAGCAGTTTCTTGAGCGATGGCAAGTTAGGCTCTTTGAAAACGAAGACCCAAGCGGATTGGTGACATCAGACAACCCCGCCCTGTTTTTTACTTTGGACCAAACCAGCCAATTACACCTGACGATTATGCCTGTGACGCCGTCCACTTGCGCCGTTGCCTTCGACAGTCGCTTCATCCAAGCAACCGGAAATCATTTTAGCGTTCACGATGGATCACTGCTGAATCATTATCAGCAGAATCACAGCTATGAATGCCTATTCGCGCCGCACGAATTCAGTCCCGAACAGCAGGCATTTGTTCGGCAACAGTGGAAAGAGCGTACTCCACTGGGATACGTGGACGAGAGGGCGTGGACGCCGAACCTGATTAGATTTCCAGAAGGAGACCCGTTTGGCTTTTTGTTCAAGCTTGAATTCAATGCCAACGGCACTCGTCAGTGAGACCATGGTTAATTGCGCGTCGCCGCACTCGATCGGCTGTAGAAAATAGCAAGGTTCACAGACTGAGCCCAATTCTGCGACCTCACGTTTTCTCTTTCTTGAACAGCGCTCTCGAAACCGGATAGCGGGTAGTCCGAAAACAACGTTCACAACGGATGCTTCATATGTTTCCAAAGCCCAGGATTCGTTGCGAACCCGCCAGAGACTCTTCCGACATCAATCACGAAAAGCACATCGTCCAGCAAGTGAGCGGCTGGACGAACCACGGACGAAAAATCGCATCTGTGCACAAACGTTGCATCTCCGGTCCAAACGTAAACCTCGTCTACGGACGAAAGAGCAGCTTCTCAAAAAGGAGACATCGGGGCAGAAATTCCGTCAGAACATCCCTCTTGGCGAAGACGGTTTGTACCAGAAATAGCTTCGTGTGCAATCAAGCGCGAATCGTTTCCTAGACAGAAGGGTTATCTGACCCTCTTTCACCAATTGCTTTCTCTCCCCCTTCCATCATTCGCCATCCTGAAGACTCTGAATTAGCTTAAGATATCGAACAAGCACGGCATTCGGGTGATCAGGATTGCCTGAAAACTGCGAGAGGTAGAATCGGACGTCCTCCTTTGAAAGCTTGTCGGACTTCGCGACGTTGCAGGGCTCGCAACACGCAACAAGGTTTGCCCTATTAGTATAAAGTGATTCGGGAAGCTCCAAGCGTTCGATCAACCGCTGAGGGATCACATGGTGAACATCAATCGGACATTTGGGGCGCGTTCGTCCGTCGAAAATGCAGGAGTACTCGTGATCTTTTAAGACCTCGTTATGGACGGACGCACGCACAACCGGTTTTGCCGACCTTCGCGCGGATAAATTAGAATGCTTCTTCGCGCTTTCAGATGTCAGTTGGAAAACGTGATTTTTTGTTTGTTCGTACCGATCAAAGGTGAGTTTCCATTTGTCCCACAAATCGCTTTTTGCTTCTGCTCGTCGCAGCTCATCAGGGCTGCCCTTAATTATGATTTCCTCCCAATCCTTTCGCGTGAAATAGAACTCATCGAAGCCAAAATCGAATCCATTCCTTCCGCCGATTACGCCCCATGCTTCTCTAAGGCGCGATTCTGAATCCGGCATCATCCAGTAATTCTTTTCGTGGAAGTCCCGCAATAATTCCGGTGGCTCCCCACCTGAATAGGCAGAAGAGGCTTTTACATAGTCCTGTTTCAATTGCTCATGATTTTGAGCGGCCGATTCCCACCCTGTGAGGCTGTAGGCACTTTCTGGATTGGAAGCGTAGTACGTCTTAACGACCTGCAAGATTTCCTCAAAGACCGGCGAATACAGATTCTCTCGAAGGGTCGCTCGTTGCGACTCGTAAGCGATATATTTCGCGGCAAAGTAATTGATGATCTGTCGTTGAATCTTACTTAGGCTATTTTGCTTGAACCAAGCATAAAGAGCAGGAGCGACCAAGATGCCAAAAACATAACCGGCATCGGAATGAAAGTTCGAAAAATCCGCGATGTTAATTGCAGAATGGAAAGTTTCAAAGCGCCTGAAATCCTCAAAACTACGCGGATACCAAGTTAGCCACTCTCCATAGCTGCGAGTTCGAATCGCTCGGATGCTGGTCACCCGCTTTAGGAATGCCTCCCGGGACATTTTCGCCTCCCTGTGAATGAACACATTAACGATTACCGCCTTCGTGTGTTCGCGTGCTTCCATCCCCTCGCGATTTTCACACTGCCGACAAATGGTCAAGATTAATCGCGGGAGCACACGGGGGGGGATGCCGTACGCTTGGTATGACGAGAAACGTTAACCCAACTTGCGTTGGACGATCTGATCGACTCTTCGGAACCGCGATTCGGAACCGGCGGTGATTTTCTGAACTTTTTCCTGGAGAGTTGATTTCAATTTTTCATCTTTCACGTCGGCCTGGCTGCCTCCGAGTAATCAAGGAGCTGGCCGAGCACATTTGTTCAAGAATCTTCTTTTTCAGAAGGAGAGGGCGTTTCGCGCACGATCACTTCTTCGGGCCGATTTGCCCGAAGCGTTTCAAAAACCAGTTTGTCCATGTCCACCGGATGGCCGCGTTTAGAAAGATGCAACATTTCCACTCCGACTACGTTATCGTGCGCGTCGTAATCCAGCACTATGCCGGAAGCAACTTGCTCGGAGTCCAGAATCTGCGCGTCGTTCAGGCGCAAATAAAGCGCATCAGCTTCCGGATCAATCGTCAGTTTCATAGCTTTCCCTTCATGCTCCGGTCAAAATGGATAGTCACAATTTTCAGCGGCGTGGCGCGCGGGTCACACACTACGCGGAGGACACGGTAGCCTTGTTCGGCAATCGCTGCCAGTCGATGCTCCATTGCCGGATCGTCTTCATCTGGTTCGCACCGGTCGGGTTTTGCGATCGCTCGTTCCAGCCACGCCGGTTCAATTTTTCGTTCGCGCATTCGGAGCCGCGCGTGATCGCTCAGTTCGAATTTCACAATTTCAGGAAGCGCCGCGCTTCATCGCGCTTCACTTCGGGGTAAAGAAGAACGAGTCAGCGTTCCCTAGCCGATCTTGCTTTCAACAATTTGACCAATTCTCTTAAACGCCGATTCGGATTCGGCGCTGATTTTTCGAACGTTTTCCTGGAGAGATGATTTCAGTTTTTCATCCTTCAGGCCCGACAAATTAATTCGGACGTTCATCGCTGCTCCGTCAATGCAGGCGCGCAAGGCGAGAAGGCCGACGCCCACGTCTGAAATCGAGGCAGGGTTACCCTTCTCCGCCATTTCAGCGAGAAGCTGGTAGGATTTGAAGGCGGTTTCCATGACTCGCAGCGGAATTTCGGCCGCATATTTGTTAGCCAGTTGGATGGCCGAGGAGCGCGCGGCTTTTTCGTCGGCCGATTCCTTGGGCAGGCCAAATGCGTCCATCACTTTGTTGAAGGCGGCCGTGTCCTCGTCGACGAGAAAGAGCAACTCATCTTTCAATTGCTGCGCCTTCACGGCCCAATCACTGAAATAGCCAAGCTTTTCCTCCCAGCCGCGTTTTCCAGCCGAGAGATTGGCCACCATCCCCCCGAGTGAAACGCCCAACGCGCCCATCAAAGCGGCGACCGATCCGCCACCCGGCGCCGGTGAATCGCTCAGGGTTTCGTTGCAAAACTCCCGCAGGTTCATTTTCAAAAGCGATTTCTTTGCAGCGGATTCCATCTTGAATTCTATGATCCTTTCCTTTGGATCGAACGGTTTCAACTCACTCAATCCCATGGAGCGGATGGCAAGCGCAATAAGTTCTTCCTCGGATGCGCCTTCCGACCATTGCTGTTTACGGAGAAAATATTTTCCGGCTTCCACCAAACACTTTTTCGGAAGCATGCCGACCACCTCCGAACCTGTGACCCGCAGACCTCGTTTGTCGGCCGCTTCATGACAGGCATCGAACGCGGCATGCAGCGGAGTTTCCTCGATGTTGGTCAGGTTCATCGAAACCTGGGCGATTCCGTATTCCTCAACGTACCACCCAATGGCTTTCACGTGTTTCAACATTCCGGGAACACGAACAGGCTCACCGTCGGCATCGAGCACCGGTTTTCCGCGCGGCGTGCCGTCGTCCGTCTTGATCCTGCCGTTCTCCCGGACGTCAAAAGCGACGGACGTGGCTCTCCGCACCGCCTTGGTGTTCAGATTCACATTGTAGGCGACCAAAAATTCCCGCGCGCCAATCACCGTGGCGCCGGATTTCTCATTGAAGACTGACGGTCCGAAATCCGGCTTCCAGGCGGCTTCCTTTATTTTCTCGAAAAAGCCTTCGTATTCGCCGGACCGTATTATTGAGAGATTCGAACGGGACGGATCTTTCGCTGCTTTTTCGTAGAGATAGACGGGGATTTTCAGCTCCTCACCGATTCGTTTTCCCAATTGGTGGGCACAGGCGATTGCTTCTTCCCAACTCACATTGCTCACGGGAATGAAGGGGCAAACATCGGTCGCACCCATGCGGGGGTGGGCGCCTTTGTGTTGGCGCATGTCGATGAGTTCCGCTGCCTTTAGAATTCCACGGAAAGCGGCTTCCACCGCCGCGTTCGGAGTTCCAGCAAAGGTGACCACCGTTCGGTTGGTGCTCGCGCCGGGATCCACGTTAAGCAAAGAAACGCCTTCGACCGATTCAATGGCGGCGGTGATCTGTCCAACGATCTCCAGGTCGCGTCCCTCTGAGAAATTAGGGACACATTCAATGACTTTTTGCATAAGAGGTCGTGAGTCCTAATCACGCGGCCGCGTCATCTGCGTCTAACAGCTCCGCAATTTCATTTATTAGGACCGGCAGATGCCTTTCAACGATGCCCCACACCACCGTGTCGTCCACTGTGTCATACCATGAATGATTCGGTTTCGGAAATCCACGACCGGGCGCAATTCAGAAATGCGCGCCGCAACCAACGGATCGAGCCGGTCAATGCGGTTCAAAGCTTCGCCGATGATTTCAAATTCGCGTTCCACCGCACGACGGAAAAAACGCTCAGCGGTGTATTCGGCGAGATTTTTGCCAGCCGTGTGTTGAAGAATGCTCTCGCCCGCTTCGCGAACGTCAAGCAACAGCTTTTTCGTCGCGACGGTCATAAAGAAGTTGTCGAGCAGCGAAGACAGTCTCTCGAAAATATCGATTTCGGATGGAGCGTTCCGTGACCAAATCAACAGGTCGGCCGAACAGTTTTTCCAAAGCCTCAGCCAGGCCGAGGTAGTTATCCGCATACTCGCCCGGCGCTTGTTCTCCGAGACTCACCAAAAAATCCAGATCGCTTCGCTTCGGGTCGAAGTTTCCCCCGGCGGCTGATCCGAACAAATAAAGACGTTCCACCGCAAATCGCCGGCAAACATTCGCGACAGATTCCCGCATCGTGGCACCGTCTAACTTCATCGGCTCCCACCTTAGTCACCGCCGCTTCGTTGTCGAGTTCAGCTGCTCATTGAAGCGCGAATAGCGGGCGCTTCACTACCGTTCGTGCCGCTTCGGCATGATCGAGAACCTCCAATATTCGGCGTTGCCCTTTCATCAATCCCGCGCCTGCGGCTCCATCGGAATTTTGATGTCGCGCGTCCCGGCGAATTCGATCGCGCGGGAGTATCCGGCATCCGCGTGCCGCAGAACTCCCATACCGGGGTCGCTGGTCAGGACCCGTTCGAGCCGGCGTTTGGCGCTATCGGTCCCATCGGCCACCACGACCATGCCCGCGTGCTGCGAATAGCCGATGCCGACGCCCCCGCCGTTGTGAATCGAAATCCAGGAAGCGCCCGCGGCCGTGTTGACGAGCGCGTTGAGCAACGCCCAATCCGCGATCGCGTCGCTGCCATCGAGCATGCCTTCGGTTTCGCGAAAGGGCGACGCGACCGAGCCGGTGTCGAGATGATCGCGGCCAATGACAATCGGCGCCGTGATCGCGCCGCGTTTTACCAGATCGTTCATGGCCACGCCAAACTCGGCGCGGTCGCCATAACCGAGCCAGCAGATGCGCGCCGGCAGACCCTGGAATTGGATTCGCTCCTGGGCCAGCCGCATCCAACGCTTGAGCGTTTCGTTCTTTGGAAAAAGTTCGAGCGCAAGTTGATCGGTCCGCGCGATATCGGCTGGATCGCCGCTCAACGCAACCCAGCGAAATGGGCCTTTCCCTTCGCAAAAGAGCGGCCGGATATATTCGGGAACGAACCCGGGAATATCGAACGCGTTTTCGGCGCCGGCCTTCTTCGCCTGCGTGCGAAGGTTGTTCCCGTAGTCGAAGGTAATCGCGCCGCGCTTTTGCAAAGCCAGCATCGCCTCGACGTGCACCGCCATCGATCGCATCGAGCGCTCGATATATTCATCCGGATTCGACGCACGCAACTCCAACGCTTCCGCGAGCGCCATCCCGTTCGGGACATAGCCGTTGAGCGGGTCGTGCGCCGAGGTTTGATCGGTCAGGACGTCCGGGACGACGCCGCGCCGCGCCATCTCCGGCAATACATCCGCGCAATTGCCCACCAGGCCGACCGAGACAGCCTCCTTCTTCCTGCGCGCTTGCTCGATCAGCGCCAGCGCCTCATCGAGAGTGGTCGCGATCTTGTCGCAATAGCCGCTCTTCAATCGTTTTTCGATCCGGCTGCGATCGACTTCCACGCCCAGAAAAAGGGCGCCGTTCATGGTGGCGGCAAGCGGCTGCGCTCCGCCCATGCCTCCGAGTCCGCCGGTGACGACGAATTTCCCCTCGATCGATCCGCCGAAATGTTTCCGGCCGGCTTCGGCAAAAGTCTCGAAAGTCCCCTGCACGATTCCCTGGCTGCCGATGTAAATCCACGAGCCGGCCGTCATCTGGCCGTACATGGTGAGGCCCAGGCGCTCCAGCCGGTTGAATTCCGCGTAGTTCGACCAGTGGCCGACGAGATTGGAATTCGCGATCAGGACCCGCGGCGCTTCCTCGTGGGTGCGGAAAACGCCCACGGGTTTGCCCGATTGGACGAGCAAGGTCTCGTCATTTTCCAGTTCCCGGAGCGAGCGCACGATCGCGTCGAAAGCATCCCAGCTCCGCGCCGCGCGGCCGGTGCCGCCGTAAACAATCAGCTTGTCCGGATTCTCCGCCACGTCCGGATCGAGGTTGTTCATCAACATCCGGAGCGCCGCCTCCTGATGCCAGCCCTTGCAGCTTTTCTCATTGCCGCGCGGGGCGCGGATCACTCGTGTCGAGCTCATAGCTTTTCGGTGTCACCGTCGAACTCACCATTGCGAATCGCTATCGCCACGCGCTCGATGTCGAGCGACAAGGAGCGATCTTCGTCCACCGCCGGAGAAATGGATCGCACCTGTTCGTAAGCCCGCTCCACGCCCACGCCGCCTTTCAGTGGCCGCCGAAACTCGAGCGCCTCGGCGCCGGCGAGAAGCTCAATGGCCAGCAGGTGCTCCGCGTCTTCGACAATCGTCCGCAGCTTCAGCGCTCCCGTCATTCCCATGGAAACGTGATCCTCTTTTCCGCCGGAGGTCGGCAGGTTGTCCACGCTCGCCGGGTGCGCGAGCACCTTGGCTTCATTGAGCAATGAGACGGCGGCTACGTGGAGAATCATAAAGCCGGAATGGGTCCCCGCGTGCGGGGCGAGAAATGGCGGCAAGCCCTCGTTCAAATCCGGATTCACCAGGCGATCGGTCCGGCGCTCGCTGATACTCATCAGATCGGTCAACGCGATCGCCGCGTAGTCCAGGGCCAGGGCCAGCGGGGCGCCGTGAAAATTCCCCCCGGAGAGGACATCCCCAGTCTCGGCGAAGACGAGCGGATTATCGGTCGCCGAGGCCGACTCGATCTCGAAGACATTTTCGCAATGGGCCAGCGCGTCCCGAATCGCCCCGTGCACTTGCGGCATGCAGCGCAAACTATACGCATCCTGGACGCGCGGATCGCCATTGAGGTGGGATTGCCTGATCTCACTATCGCGCAACAGATGGCGCAGGTGTTCCGCCACCGCCTGTTGCCCCGGGTGCGGCCTCGCATCATGAATCCGCGGATCAAATGCCGTCGGCGTTCCTTTCAAAGCCTCGAGGCTCATCGCTCCCGCAATGTCCGCGATACGTGTGAGCCGTTTCGCGCGGAGCAAGGCCAGCCCCCCCACCGCATGCATGGCCTGGGTCCCATTCAATAGGGCGAGCCCCTCTTTCGCTTCTAAGACGGCCGGACGCAGTCCCGCTCGGTCCAGCGCTTCGCGGCTCGGCCGGCGCCCGCCATCATAAAAGGCTTCGCCCTCGCCGACCAGGGTCAGGGCCAAGTGCGCCAGCGGCGCCAGGTCCCCGCTGGCTCCGACGGAACCTTTTTCCGGGATCACTGGACAAACGCCGCGGTTGAGCAGCCCGCACAATAACTCGATCACTTCCAAACGGATCCCGCTGAATCCAAGGGCGAGCACGTTGGCCCTAAGCAAAATCATCGCACGCACCTCCGGGATCGAGAGGGCCCGGCCAATGCCGCAGGCGTGGCTGCGAACCAGATTCAACTGAAGCTGCCGAAGCTCCCCGGCCGGGATCTGGACCTCGGCTAATTTTCCGAACCCGGTGCTGACGCCATACACCACCCCACTGCGCCCCACAATCTCCTCGACGACTTTTCGCGAGGCCTGAATCCGCGCGTGGGCCGAGAGAGCGACGCCGATCGCTCCGTCACCGAGCGCCACCTCTGCGATCTCCGAAAGCGACAATCGTTGGCCGGCGAGCTGCATCATCCGCACCTTATTAGAGATGATTTCTCGATACAACAAGCGCAGTTCCCGGATGCCGCGCTCACCGCAGATGGAAAAAGGCCAGGCCGTGAAAGCGACCTGGCCTTTTGGTTAAAGCTATCCGCAGGCGGACAACTGACGGTTATTTTGAATAGGTTGAACTGGTGGTCGTGACCGGCGCTTCTTTTTTCTGAGCACAAGCCCCCAAACTTAACGCACTGGCCGCGACGGCCACAATCATGATTGCTTTGAAAATTTTCACTTAATATTTCGCCTCCTTTCCGTGCAGGTTGCTGCCGTCATTTAGGCAGTTACGACCAGTCACGCAACGCTTTTCTCGACTTTTTTCGAGGCTGACTGCCCCCCTTAAGCTTTGATTGTCACGGGCGTGTCTTCGCCGACCTGCTCGAAGAGCTCCACCAAATCCGCCTTCCTCATCCGAATACACCCGTGGCTGGCCGGTTTGCCAATGCTCTCTTCGTGGTTTGTTCCGTGAATGTAGATGAACCGGTCGTGCGTGTTTGCGTTTCCGGGATCGAGGCCATCCAGCCAAAGGATCCGGGTCATGACCAAGTCCTCATCACGCAACATCTTTTTCGTCGCTTTGACGGGCTGGCGATTCTTGAACACGGTCCCCGGGGCCGCGCCGCCGCCGATTGTTTCCACGATGCGGAAGCGGCCCGTGGGGGTTTTCATGCTCCCCTCCTTGGCGCCCAAACCGAACCGGGAAGTCGAGATTGGGTAGCTTGCGAGTTTCTTCCGGCCCGATTTTAAGGTCAGTTGCTGGTCGGCGACCGAAATGTGGATTTTTGCCTGTGCGCTTTTCTTCATTTGAGAGTGGACGTAGGGTGCGCCGTGTTGAAAGAGAAAGGCTATCACATCGCCGTGGTGGGCGCGACTGGAGCAGTGGGGGCCGAGCTGCTCCGGGTCCTCGAACGGCGGGGATTTCCGGTCGAGCGGCTGCTCCCGTTGTCTTCCAGCCGTTCAGCCGGCAAGACGGTTTCGTTTCGCAACGACGAAGTTGTGGTCAGGGAGCTGACCCCGGCGGCGTTTGACGGCATCGACCTCGCGTTTTTCAGTGCCGGCGGCGATATCTCGCGCCGTTACGCGCCGATCGCCCGCGCGGCCGGGACAATTGTGATCGATAATTCGTCCGTCTTCCGGATGGAGCCCGATGTTCCGCTCGTGATCCCGGAAATAAATGGCGACGACATCCGCCAGCATTCGGGATTGATCGCTAATCCAAACTGCACTACGGCGGTCGCGCTCATGGCGCTTTATCCCTTGCACCGGGCATTTGGCGTCCGGCGCGTCTTCGCCTCCAGTTATCAAGCCGTGTCCGGGAGCGGCGCGCGCGCGATCGGCGAACTCAGGTCCCAGGTCGAAGCGGCCGCCGGGAAGCAATCGCCGGTGGCGGAGGTCTATCCGCACCCGATTGCCTTCAACGTCCTGCCGCACGTCGACTCCTTTTTGCCCAATGGCTACACGAAGGAAGAGATGAAAATGCAAAACGAGGGACGCCGGATCATGCATCTGCCGCACTTTTGCGCCTCGGTTACTTGCGTTCGCGTCCCGGTTTACCGTGCTCATTCCGTCGCGGTCAGTGCCGAATTCGAACGTCCGGTTTCCGTCGCGGAAGCGCACGAAGCCCTGGCTAAAGCGCCCGGGCTCGAGTTGGTCGATGAGCCGCAAAGAAACAGCTATCCCATGCCGCTCTTCACCGCGGGCAAAGATAACTGCGAAGTCGGGCGCGTTCGCCTGGATTGCGCGCTGGAAAACGGGCTCGCGTTTTGGGCTTCGGGCGATCAACTGCTCAAGGGAGCGGCCCTTAACGCGGTGCAGATCGCCGAGCTGCTCTAAAACCGAACAGCCCCGGATTTCTCCGGGGCCGTTCAATTCAACAGAACGCGCTGCTACGAGCCAGGCGACGGCGCGGGCTCGGCGGCTTTCTTATCCGGCCGCTTGCCTGGGGCCTGGTCCGCCTTCTCCGGTTTACTCGTTGCCGGGCCGGGAGGAGGCGCCATTCGCTCCGCTGGAGGTTGTTTCTGCGACGTTGGCGGTGGGGTTTCGCGCTTCACCGGGACGGGTTCCTCTGGCGGCGGGTTTCGCTTGGGGGGGCTGTCACGCTGGACCTCACGGGGAGGCGGGGCGGGAATAGATTCGTCTTTGGGCTTCCGTGGCGGCTTTTCGGTCTGCGCGTCAGGCGGCTGACGGGTTTGAGGCGTCACGTCAGGGGCTTTCTCGGTTCGTTTGTCTTTCCTGGCTTCTGGGTCCCGCCCAGGGGGCTCGCTTTTAGGTGGGGTGCTGGCCGGTAAAGGAGGGGCCGTGATACGCGGGGCTGGGCTCGACTTTGGCGCAATGGATGCCGACGGACTAAGCGCAGGCGCAGGCTTGTCGCCACGCTCTCTCTTGGGTTTGTCCGAAGGAGAGATCGCGGGACTGGTCACTGCGGCGGGATTAGGCGACGCGGAAATGTCTCTCGCAGGCTTGTCCTCGTCCTTGTCTTTACCTTTTCCCTTGTCTTGATCGGACGGCATCGTAGGACTTACCGCTGCGGCTGGAGTCGCAATGGCCGCCGGACTGCCCGAAACGGCCGGACTGGTCCCAGAGGCTGGCGTGGATCCCGGCGCCGCGGGCGCGGGCGAAGCACTCCCCGGACTCTGCGCTGTTTCCGCGCCGTCACGAGGCTTGATGCTTGGAGGGGGAATGGTCTTGGGATCTTCCTTCTTCATCTTTTCCTTCAACTCCGCTTGAGCTTTCGGGTCGGCAACGCCATCCCATCCACGCTCGAAGGTCGGTTTGGCGATTTTTTCCTTCACCACTTTCGGGGCAACCGGCTTGGCCGGTTTCTGGAAAGTAAGCGGCGCCGCCACGATAAGTCTGTCGCCCTCCACTCTCGTGATCCCCCTGGACCTAACCGCACCGCTCAGGTCGGCATTCGCGTCATGCTCCAGGGTCATGCGGCGAATTGGGCGCGTCGAGTAACGGCTCACCGTATCGTAATCTGGTCCGTAATTGTGAACCCTTGAATTGGTGTAAGTGATGTTGGTCACGTTCACCGTGCTCGAGATGAAAGTAATATTCAGACTCGATTCGACAATCCGCTCCCGCAGGACTGGCTCACCGATGTAACGCACGTCGACGAAGTTGTAATAGGAGGGACCGATATCGAACTCCACGTCCACGTGTCCGGTGATGGAGCGATTGTCATATTCCACATCTCCGCGACCGCGAGGCGGCAGCGGGGCCCAACCGACATGATCGCCCCCCGTGCGCCAGGAAACCCAGGCCGGTCCCCATTCGCGACCCGGCACCCAGAACCAGCCGCGATCCCGCAACCGGACCCACCGGCCATAATGATAGGTGGCCCATCCGAAATCTTCGTAAGAAACCCACGTCCAACCGACATCGGTGTAGACCCAATAGCCATCCGAGTACGGTCGCCACTTCGCATTGCTCACCACCACATTTGGCTGCCAGCAATAGCCGTAGTCAGCGAGCTCGACCCAGCTTCCGTCGGAGCCCATGTTATCGTAGAAAAAATCAATCGAGACATCGACTCTGGCTTCCGCCTGCCTCATGGCCGGCAGAACCAGCGCCAATATCGTTACCGCAAGAAGTATTCGTTTCATGATTTGAGTAGTGATTCAGGGGTTAGACTTCGCGCCGCGGCGATTATTCACCCCGATATGGTTCGGAAACCATCCACTCCGTGCGTGTCCCCGGGCGAAAAACGGCCGGTGGAATTAGACAGTCCGTCGGCTATTTGGGACGCAACACGACGAACGAACGGGTGCGATGCCGGCAAACCGAGAGCACCTGGGTCTCGTTTGGATCGAGCGAACTGACAATCCTCTTGTATTCCGCCACCGAATTCACCGGTTGTTGGTTCACTTCTTCGATCACGTCCCCCGTCCGCAGCTCGCTTTCGTCGTCGGTCACTTTTGTCACCATCACGCCGCGGACGCTGTTCGGAAGATCGAGGCGACGCGCCATCTCCTGGGTCAGTTCCCCCACTTCGATCGAAGCGAGCACGTTATCTCCGTCGGGCTGATCGTCGGGCTCCGGAGGGGCCGGCCGTCTGGACGGCGGCGGCGACTCCCGAGGATTGATGCGCGTGGTCTTATAATCCACGGGTTGTTCCTTGATCGTCGTCGTCAATTTCAGGGGCTTGCCGTTCCGCATCACTTCGATTTCGACTTTCTTGTTCAATTCGACCTGCGCGACAAAGGTTTTCAGTTCGTTGAAGGTCTTGACGTCGTGGCCATTAAACTTCCGGATCACGTCGCCCTTGCTCATCTGCGCTTCGTCCGCCGGCGAATCGGGAACGATGTCGTCAACCAAAACCCCCTCCGTCTCCTTCACGCCCGGCGGCAGGTTGCGTGAGAAGATGCCGAGATATCCGCGGATAATACGCCCGTTCTTCAACAAGCTCTCCAGGGCCGCCCGGACCGAATTCGAAGGAATCGCGAAGCCGAGTCCTTGCGACCCGCCGCTCCTCGAAATAATCGCCGTATTGATTCCGATGATCTCGCCTCGCAAATTTACCAGGGGGCCGCCGCTGTTCCCGGGATTGATCGCGGCATTCGTTTGGATATAATCGCCGAAACCATCGGCGCGATTCGGCCGCCCTTTCGAACTGATAATTCCATCCGTCACCGTTTCTTCGAATCCAAACGGATTGCCGATGGCGAGCACGAAATCGCCCGCCTGCACGGAATCCGAATCTCCGAATTTGAGCGATTTGAGGCCCGGTTCCTCGATTTTCAAAACAGCGAGATCCACGACCGAGTCGGCGCCCACGAGGCGCGCCTTTTTCGTCTTGCCATCGCTCAATTGCACCTCGATCTCGTCCACCTGATCGACCACGTGATTGTTCGTGACGATATGACCTTCCGCGGAAACGATAACGCCGGAACCGAGAGAGTTTTGCACCATGGCCTCTTCGTTCGGGTTGCGGAATCGGCGCGGGTTGCGGTTGTAAAACTCTGAGGGATCCAGCCCATACGTCCGGCGGGTGACGACTTTCTTCGAGGTCTTGATGCTCACAACCGCCGGTAGAATGCCGCTAACGAGCGCGCGGCGTTCCCTGTTCAGGTTCTCCAGCCCCATGACCTCCTTCGGGTCGACAGTCGACGTGGTCGTCAGCGTGTATTTGTCCGCCGTGGTTTGGGCGAGAAATTTCAGGCCTCCGTGCTTGAGGCGATAGTCGTAAAGCGCGGAAATGCCGGCACTAACGAGCAATACGAACAGGAGAAATTTGAGTAGATTTTTCATTTTAGCTAACGTTCGAGAACGTACGTCCCCGTTCTTCGACAATCAATCTCCGAAAATGTTGGTTCTCCGGCGCTTGAAGTTTTGGATCGGCCTCCAGAATCGCCGTGGCCGCGGCTCGCGCGCGGCGCATGATGGGCGCGTCCCTTCTTAGATCGCCCAACTTCAAGGCCGGCAGGCCGCTCTGCGCCGTCCCCAACAGGTCGCCCGGGCCGCGCATGTCCCAATCCGCCTCCGCGACCGCAAACCCGTCGCTGGTCTTCTCGAGCACGGCGAGTTTCGCCACCGTTTCGGTCGATTTCTCCCCGCTCAGGAGAATGCAATACGACTTGTGTTCCCCCCGGCCAATCCGCCCCCGGAGCTGGTGCAGTTGGGCCAGCCCAAAACGCTCGGCGTTTTCAATCAACATGAGCGTGGCATTAGGAACGTCCACCCCCACTTCGATCACCGTGGTGCTAATGAGCGCACTGCTTTCACCGCGTCGAAAGCGATCCATGATTGATTGCTTCTCCGGACCGGGTATTCGGCCGTGCAGCAACTCGCAGCGAAACGGTCGCAACCGTTCCCGCCAAAGTTCGAACTCGGCGGCCGCTGCCTTGACGTCGAGCTTTTCGCTCTCATCGATCAACGGGTAAACGATGTAGGCCTGGCGTCCTGCCTCCAGTTGTTCGCGCATGAAGGCAAGCACGTCGCCGAGCTTCGTTTGATCGCGAACAGCCGTGATAATTTTTCCGCGATGCGACGGCATCTCGTCGATGATCGACACATCGAGATCGCCATAAACCGTCATGGTCAGCGTGCGGGGAATTGGCGTGGCCGTCATGACGAGAACGTCCGGCGCCGGTTCGCGCGCCGTCAGGCGGGCCCGCTGTGAAACGCCGAATTTATGCTGCTCGTCGATCACCACGATCCCCAGATTTTCGAATGAAACGCCCTCGTAGAGGAGCGCGTGCGTGCCGATAATAATGTGTGGCCCGCCATTTTCCGCCTGGGTAGCGCGCGCGTCTCGCGTGCTGGTCGCGCCGTCCCGGCGCGACGAACTTTCCTTGCGACGATCATCTTCCTGCGTCCAGACCCACGGGTAATCCTCATTTTGGCCCGCCACGCCCGCTTCCCATGGATTACGCAAAATATAATGAAACTTCTCTTCCAGATCACGGTCGGAACGCACATAGCGATCAAACCGCTCGCGTTCCCAAATTGCTCCTTTCCTGGCTTCGATCTCGTTTATTCGGTGTGCGGAAAATGATTTTATCGAATGCAGCAACTCGCTTAACGGCCAGAATACTACGTTCCCAGCCTCATCATCTCCCTTGGGCCACGGCTGGAGAAGGAAGTGCACGTGATCGGGCATCACACATGCCGCGAATAATTCATAACGTTTGTTATGGAAATGGCGCAGCGCGTCTAGAGCAATGGTGCGCGAGTCTGGTGACAGACATCGGCGCGACTTTGTCCCGATCGTGACCGCGTAAATCGCCCACGGCTTTTCGAAGTGCGGGAGACGGCGATGAGTGAAGCGCACACCTGCACTCCCTTCCTCAATAAAAGTCCGCGGCGGCGAGACGCCGTCGCCAACACGCGAGACGCGTGCGCTACCCAGATCAAATAACGCGAGCGCCCCCGTTTCTTCCTGGCGGCCGGCGGTGCGAAGCGAAAGCTTGAGTCCCAACGGTTCGAGCCAACGGCAAAGAACGGCGTAATGCTGCTCGGCGAGAATTTGCGTCGGCGCCATGAGCGCAGCCTGGAAGCCGGCTTCCACGGCGAACAGCATCGCCGCGATGGCGACGACGGTCTTCCCCGAGCCAACGTCGCCCTGGAGCAGGCGGTTCATCGGCCGCTTCGCCGCGAGATCGCCGCGCAGCTCGCCAATGACTCGCACCTGCGCGTCGGTTAGATCGAAGGGCAAACCGCGCAGGAATTTCTCGAGCAACTCGCCCGGGCCGCAATGCGCCTGTCCGCTGCGCAAGGAAGTGGCGGATCGTCGCGCCGCAATCAACATCTGCATCGCGAAGAACTCGGAGAAGACCAGATGTTCGCGGGCGGCGGCAAGATCCTCGTTACTGTCCGGGAAATGAATTTGATTCAGGGCGTCGATTCGTGCGCCGAGACTGATCTCCCGGGGCAAAATTGTCTCGACGGAATCATTGTCCAAGTGCTTCAGCGCGAGATTGATAAGACCGCGAAACGTTCGTTGGGATAATCCTTCGGTCGCGGGATAAATCGGCGTGATTCGACGGAAGTGGATGGAAATCTCGTCGTCGTTCTCGATCACTTCGAACTCGGGATGCTCCAGGCAGAGGCGCTTCCCGCGCAAGCGCGGCTTACCGAAAACCACGAGCCGTTGACCGGTTGCGATCATTTTTTGGACGTAATGCAGATTGAACCACCGGAGGACGAGCGGCTGGCTCAATGCGTTCGCGTTCGATTCCTGCAAGGTCGCTTCGAAAATCTTCTTCCAGCCACCGAAGCGCCGAAGCTGGGTCTTCACCACTTCGCCGCACAGGCAGATCGGCACGTCGCTTTCTTCGCGCGGGAAGCCGGGGAACTCCGTGCGGTCCTCGTACCGGCGCGGAAAATGGGTGATCAGATCTTCGACGCTTTCAATGCCGAACCGCCGCAACGCCGCCAGTTTCGGCCGCGGAATCCAATCCAGCTCGCTCAGCGCTTGCGAGGGTTGAATCATGCGACAGGCGCCGCCTCGCGCAACGCCTCGACCTGAATCTGCAATCGCGTTTCACCTTCGTATTCATCCGCGGTTAATCGAAAAGCCATGTCCCACGGAGATGGCGGCAAAGGCGAGGAGGCGCCATTGAAAAAAATGGCGCGCCGGAAATGATTTTTTTGGCGCAGGCGAAGGACAAGGTGCTTGTCCTTCAGACGCTGGGGGGCAACGGCCGGTTCGACGCCCCGGGCGAAAAACAGCGGGTGCCGATTGCCGGTTCCGAAGGGCTGCAAGACCTGGTGCCAGCGGAGCAACTCGTCGTTGAGTTCGGAGAACGTAAGTTCGTGATCGAGATGCAGCCGAGGCTGCAAACTTTCCGCGGAAAGCAGTTCGTGGGCGGCCCCGCGAAAAGCGTCGGCGAACGCAGAGAAATTTTCTTCCCGCACGGTCAGGCCAGCGGCCATTTCGTGGCCGCCAAATTTCTCGAGCCATTTCTCGCAATGGCCGAGGGCTTCCACCAGCGACAGGCCCTCGATACTGCGCCCGCTTCCTTTGCCCATGCCGGTGGAATCGAAGCCCACCACGACTGTGGGCCGGTGGTACTTTCGCGCCAGCCGCGAGGCGACGATCCCAAGAACGCCCGGGTGCCAATCGCGCGCGCCGAGCACAATAGCGGCCATGCTTTCCGGGTTGAACATCGTCCCCAGCTCGGCCTCGGCCTCGCCGCAAATCTTCTTTTCCACGCCTTGCCGTTCCCGGTTCTGGGTATCGAGCAGCGCCGCTAATTCAGTCGCCTCCGTTTCATTCCGGGTCAGCAAAAGCTGCAAAGCTTTCTCGGCCGTCGCCAGGCGTCCCGCTGCATTGAGGCGCGGGCCAAGACGAAAAGCGATATCCTCAGCCATGATCGGCGGGCGCACCGCGGCGACCTCCATCAGTTTCCGAAGGCCCGGCCGTTTGGAGCGCGCTAGTTCGACCGTGCCGCGCTGAACAAAAATGCGGTTTTCGCCCTCGAGTGGAACGATGTCGGCCACCGTCCCGAGAGCCACCAGATCGAGGCTGGCTTTCAAGTCGAATTCCGGCGCCGGGCGGGTCTTGAGCAACGCGTGGCACAACTTAAAGACAATGCCCACGCTGCAGAGGTAATGAAAGGCGCTGCCTGCTTCTGCCTTGGGATTCACCACTGCCGCGCAATCCGGCAGCGCGGATTTCGGTTCGTGATGATCGAGGACGATGACATCGACGCCGCGGCGTTTCAGCTCGGCGATCTCCGCCAGGGAAGAGGTGCCGCAGTCAACCGCGATCAAGAGTTGCGGATCATATTTCTCGCAACAGCGCTCGATGCTCTCCGGGCTCAACCCGTAGCCTTCCTCCATCCGCAACGGCAGGAATAATTCAGGAGTGGCGTGGTAGGCGCGGAGCATTTCCGAGAGCAGCGCGAGGGAGGTCACGCCGTCCACGTCGTAATCGCCAAAAAGAACAACGCGTTCGCGGCGATCGATCGCGTGGAAGACGCGGGCCACGGCGGCAGCCATGTCCGGCAGGAGGAAAGGATCGCTCAAGGAGCTGAGGCGCGGCCGTAGAAAGGCGTCTACTGCGTCCGCATTCGCGAAGCCTTTCCTCTTCAGCAGCTCGGCAATGCAGGGCAGATCGCAGATTTCCGGCCAGGCGATATCCGGGTTCGAGTCCTGATCAGCCGGAGGAATGATCCAACGTTTGTCCACTGCGGCCTCCTACAAAATCAAGGTCGGATCGGGCAGGAGAATTCCGTGTTTTTCGCACAGCTTCCGAAACATCGATAGGCCTTCCTTTTCCGAGGGGCCAAAATGATACGTGAGACACTCGCGAAAATAATACGCGCAAAACTGGGGGGGGAATTCCTTTTGCGCCGCGATCACTACGTCCAGTTCCCGCAGGTTGTTATCCCGGCAGGCCCGCAACATATCGGCAATGGGTTTCGGCGAAGCTACCTCCGGCCGAATGAGCCAGAGCGCGTAAACAAACGGCAGGTGGGTCGCCTTCTCCCATTCCTCTCCCAAGTCCCAGAACCGCAAGGCGCCCTCACTCCGCTCTCGAAAACGGATGGCCTGATCGCCAATGAAAAATTTTGCGAGCCTTGAGGTAACAGCACGCTGGATCAATGGAGTTCTGGCCACCAGCCTCGGGGTGAGTCCCGCTTCGGCCAGAAGGCAGCGCAAGAGGTTGACCGCCGTCTGCGAGGCCGGGTCGACTTCGATCTCCTCGATCTCCGCGAGCTCTCCGGCATGCGCGAGAAAGACGCTGTGAACCGGCCCGCGCGAAGAGACACAAATATCGTCAACCAGGATGTATCTCGGGTTTCGCAGAAATTCGAAGCTCGAGACGAGGGCGACCTCCAGCCTGCCTTCCGCCAGTTGCTCGCAGAGTTTGGTCGGGTGATCGAACACGACTTCGCCCGGCCAGCCATGAATGAGCGGACGAGCGTTGAGATACTTAACGCAACCGATCCGGAGCAGGTCCGTGGCAGCCACGCGTTAGGCGCAAACGAGCTCGGATTCCAGGAGCGGCGCAACCGTCGCATCGGCGGATTGCCGTCGCAGATGCCGGTAATAGCTGTCGCGTTGCACTGGTTCACGGCCGACTTCCCGGATGGCGTTCTCGAGCGTTGCAACCGTCTGTTCCTGGGGAGTCTTCGCGCCGGCCATGTGAAAGATTTTTTCCTCCATGATCGTGCCGTGCAGATCGTCGACACCGTAGCTAAGTGAAACTTGGGCCAGGGGCAATCCCATGGAAACCCAGTAAGCGGTAAGATGATCGAAGTTATCCAGGTAAATGCGGCTAACCGCGAGATTGCGAAGCTGCTCCACCGCCGATGCGGCCTTCACGTGCGCGAGGATGGTGGTCTGCGGCTCGAACGCAAAAGGGACAAATCCGGTGAATCCCCCCGTCTCATCCTGCAATTCCCGGAGCTGACGCAGGTGATCCACCCGCTGCTCCAACGTCTCGATATGCCCATAGAGCATGGTGCAGGTGCTGCGGCCACCCATTTGATGCCAGATGCGGTGGACTTCGAGCCATTCCTGCGCGCTTTCCTTGCCGCGGCAAAGTTCATCGCGCACTTGGGCGTCGAAAATCTCCGCGCCACCGCCGGTCAGCGCACCGAGACCGGCGTCTCGCAGCACCGCGAGAGTGTCGGCGATCGATAGTTTGAAGATCCGTTGCGCCATGTGACGGATCTCGATTGCCGTAAAGGCCTTGATAATCAGTTTCGGGTCGAGGGCCCGCAAACGTTGCAGCAGTTCGAGATACCACTCCTTTTTCAACGTGGGATGCAACCCACCCACCATGTGGACCTCTGTGATGCCCAGTTCGAGTGATTCGCGCACCGCGGCAACGATGTCGTCAACCGAGCGCTCGAAGGCGTGGGCGTCGCGCTTTTTCGCGGCGAACGCGCAAAACTGGCAGGAAAGGATGCAGAGATTGGAATAGTTGACGTAGCGATTGAGGATGTAGGTCGCCACGTTGCCGTTTTTCTGCTCACGGACCGCGCTCGCCATAATGCCCAGCGCGTTCAGGTCGTTGGAGCGATAGAGCTGAAGCGCTTCGGAATCGGTAATGCGCTGCCGGTTATCTACCTTCTCGGCGATGGGTTGAAGGTCGTTCGGAATGAGAGATAGATTCATCGAGATATCCGCGGGGTGGCGGATTTTCGAATCCATGATGCACACACTCCCGTCCGGTTGCAAACGAAAGCGCTGGAGAATACCGCCGCGCAGGACGATGGACCGAAACCTCCTCGAGTTTGCCGGGTTAATCCTGTAACCAAGCCTTCTGCCGGAGCATCTATTTTCGCCATGTCCCGCAACGAACCGAGCCCGGCCGGGATAAGCGACGAGGAGGCCGAAGACATCCGTCTCATGCAGCTCGTCAGTGCGGGGGAGACAGCGGCGTTCGAACAGCTCATCGAGCGGCATCAGCGGCTGGTGGTGGGCACCGTGGCCCGGATGCTCGGGAACAATTCCGACGTCGAAGACATTGCCCAACAGGTGTTCGTGCGGGTCTGGAAAAGCGCACCGCGCTATGTTCCGCGAGCAAAGTTCACAACCTGGCTGCTGAAAATTACCCGCAACCTGGTGTTTAACGAGTTGCGGCGCCGATCCCGGCACGCTCATTGGCCGGTTCGAGTCGAATCTGAGGACGAGGAGCGGCCCATACCAGACGAGCGGGCCGTGGCGCCGGATGCGTCCTTGCTCGAGCAGGAATTGCAGCGCGCGATCGAGACGGCGATCGCGCAGCTGCCGGAAACGCAGCGCATGGCGCTCGTGCTGCGGCGCTACGATGAGCTCAGTTATGAACAAATCGCGGACGTGCTCGATCAATCGGCGCCCGCGATCAAGAGCCTTCTTTTCCGGGCTCGGACCGAATTGCGCGACCAGTTGAAGCGCTATCTCGCGAATTAAACTGGCGCGGTAAACAAAGAGGGCGGACCTCTCGCGAGAATCCGCCCCCTCTCAACCCCACATTCTTTCGTTGTCTAAAAGTCTCGATCCTTCGCGGTGCTCATGAACTGCACCTTCTCTGTCGTCGTCGTTGTCGTGGTCCTGCCTCTTGCCGGAGCCGGCGGGGTTCCGGGTTTGGGGTAATCTGCCGCGACTTGACGATTCGCCGTCGGCACCAGTCTGACGGCGCCTTTGGCATTGTTCCGCCAGCCGTTCGGATCCGCATATTCCTCGCCGGTGTTATGCACACCGCTGATTTGGTCTTCCAGGCCCGTCCCGTAGCGTTGGTCGATAATCGTAGGGGTCACGAAGACCAGCAGGTTTCGCTTGGACCGAACGTTGGTTCGGCTCTGAAATAGATACCCGATGATTGGGATGTCACCCACGAGAGGAACCTTGGTCCGGGATTTCGTGACTTCATCCTGGAGCAACCCGCCAATCGCCAGCGTGTCCCCGCTCTTGATCAGGACGTTCGAGTCCAGTGAGCGTGTGTCGATGATCGGGCTCAGGACAGGTTGAGTCGCGCCCGGGGGAAAGAACGCCTGGTCCCCCACCTTGTTGCTGATTTCGGGCTTAACGGCCAGGGTAATGAAGTGGTCCTTGTTGATGGATGGTTTCACGATCAGGGTATTCCCGAATTTCTTATCCTGGAATCCGCCGAAAACAGACGACGCGGTCTGCTCGTTGAAAGTGAGTTGCGGCACCGGCTGATTGCGGATGATTTCAATCTTCGCCTGCATGTTGTCCGCGGTGACGACCCGGGGGTTGGCCAGGAATTCAGCGTCGGAATCCTCGTTCAACGCGGCCATCGTGACAGACAACTGCGGAGCCGAAAGAATCGCGAATTGACCCCCCAATCGTGTCAGGCTGTTGTCGAAAAAGAAATCGTTACCCTGTAACCTTCCGCCTGCGGTGGTGAACGTTGGAGGGGTGCCGGGAATCGTCGTTATTGTCCCATCGTCGTTGACTACGGTTGTCGGGACCCCTTGCGGATTGCCGCCCGCATAGTTGAGCGTCTGCGGGTTGCTCGCGCTGCCCACCACGCCCGCCCAGTTGATTCCGTAGGCTTGCTTCGGGTTCGCGGTTACTTCCACCAAACGCGCTTCGATCATGACCTGCTTGGTCGGTTTGTCGATCTCGACGAGAAGCTTGCGAATGTTCTCGATATTGCTCCGGGTCTCGCGATAAAAAATCGTGTTTGTCCGCTCATCGATCATCGGCGGATCCTTGCTCTGGAGCTGAGCGCCCAACAGCGCTTTGGTCGCCTCCGCCCGCGCGTAGCTAAATTGATATTTGTCGCTCTCGGTCGGCTCAGCGGTTTGTTCGGCCGGCGTCTTGATATAGTAAACGTTGTCGATCCCGGTCATGAACAGCCCCTTGGCCTTCACGATGATGGCAATCGCCTGAAGTGCGGTCACATCTTCCAGCCGCATCGTCACCGTGCCGACGACCGCTTCGCTCACCACCATGTTGATCTTCGCCTGGCGCGCCAGAAGCCGAAGGACCTGGCCGACGTCGTCGCCCTGAAATTCACGCACGCCAACTCCGCCGCTGTCGGTCGCACTGTCGGCTTCGGCTGGATCGGTCGTCGTCGCCGGGAGGGTGCTTGTCGTCGTCGTTGTCGTAGTAGAGGGTGAAGAGGCGGCCGTGACCGTGGAAGCCTGCACCAGCGTGAGCGGGGAATTTTCGTTTGTCTTGGCGATTGGGGCGGTCGGCAAGGTGGGCGCGGTCGCCGGATTCGCCTGGGAATCCGCGGCGGGCGCCGGCTGGAGAGAGTCTGTCGCAGGGGATTTTTGGCTCGGCATCGGAGAGCTGATCTGCGCCTCGGAGAGGGTAAGGACACCAAGCAATGCCGCCGTCCCGCCGAGAAAGAGTTTGAAACGATTAGACATAATTATGAATGGGAAGTTGAAGAATGCGGGAGCGTTTAAAGCAGGAAGCAGACCAGCCCCGTCAGTTCGGCGGCGGCGGCCCGGAATGGTCGACGCCATCGGCATCTGGGAGAGAGCGGCGGCGAAATGCCGCTGGAAATCGCCCTTTCACATGGGAGCGAGAAAGCCCGGCGGGGCGTTCAGGACAGATCGACATCTCTCGGGATGCGGTCCCGAAACGACGGGCAGCCAGCCACGCGCCCGGCAACCGCGCTAGGCTGCCGTGGCGAAACCCAGCGCCGGCTTGCTAAAATCAGGCGCCGGCATTTCGTTGACCAGCTTTACGATGCCGTCCTGCCATCGCTGCCCGATCTCCAGGAGATAGGGATCGTCTTCGCCCAAGTGCGACCGCAATTTCGCCTGAAGCGAGTCCTTCTCGTAACAAAGGATGTCGATGGGTGGACCGACCGCGACGTTGCTTTTCATCGTCGCGTCGATCGAGATAATGCCCACCTTTACCGCATCGGCCAGGCTGGTTTCGTAGGTGAAACCGCGATCCAGGATCGGCTTGCCGTATTTGCGCTCGCCGATCTGCAAAAAAGGGCAATCCCGCGTGGCGTGAATACTGTTGCCCTGCGGATAAACCAGGTGCACTTCCGGCGCGAAACCCGCGATCTGACCGCCCACGATCAGGTGGATATTAAAATCGAAACCGTCGGCCTCCAGCGCGCCGCGATCTCGTTTCTCTACCTCGCGCACTTTCGATCCCACATAACGGACCGTTTCATAGAGAGTCCTGCGGTTGGTCACCTGTTCCCGGCTCTCATCGCTGCCGCCCAGGTGAATATCCTCATCGATCAAAGCGATCGTGGCCTGGGTAAGGGAGAGATTCCCCGAGCTGAGAATACAAATGACGCGGTCGCCCGGTTTCTCGTAGATCCGCATCTTGCTGCACATCGTGATATTATCCATGCCCGCGCTGGTGCGTGAGTCGGACAAGAAAACCGCGCCGGCGCGGCAAAGCATCCCGAGGCAATAAGTCACTGCGGCCCGCTTTCCGTCGGTTCGATGACCCGGCCTTCCACGCGGCGAATCTGGGTGTGATGGGTCAGGACACGCACCCGGCCATCGCTCCCACGAAAGAAGGCGCTCAAAATCCAACTGATGATACTGATCAGAATCGCGCCCCAGAAGGCGCTCCAAAATCCATCCACGTGAAATCCGGGCACGAGGCCCGGCACCCACCACAACATCAGGGCATTGATCACCAGGATGAAAAATCCGAGGGTCACCAGGATCAAGGGCGCGCTTAGGATCAGCAACACAGGACGCACAAATGCATTTAGGATGCCAAGCAAGAGCGCCGCACCGATAAGCGCCCCCGCCGTGTCATATCGAACGCCGCTAATGAGCACCGGCGCAACCATCACCGCCACCGTGGTGATCATCCAGCGGAAAACAAAATGTCGCATCAGTTACAAGGTACTCGAAGTCTCGCTCTTCACGCAACCGGTTTGCAGAATCCGCTTGCAACAGGCGTCTCGGCAGTAAATTGGGCACTCAATCGGAGACCGAAATACGTGGCCAGGAAATCCAAAATCGAATCAGGAAAAGAAACAGATCCAGCCGGCATCGATCCAGTTGCCCGGGCAACGGAGGGGATTGTCGAAGCAAAGCCCAGGCGCAAGGCCGCGCCCGCCGCGTCCCGAAAGAAAAAGACCCCGCCGAAGAAGAAATCCGCCCCGGCGAGCAAGCCAACCGTTCCCGCGAAAGCGCCACGAGGCGCCGCCGCCCCTGAGCCATCCGACGAAGAAATCCGAATTCGCGCGTATTTTATCGCGGAGCGCCGGCTCCAGCTTTCTCTGCAAGGCGACTCCGCGCACGACTGGATCGAGGCAAAGCGACAGCTGGTCGAGGAAGCGAAACGCACCGCTTCGTAGATCACAGCGATCAAGGCGCAGCCTTCGGGCTGGCCGCGGATTCGATTCCCGGCAGGCACTCTTTCACTTTTTCAATCAACCGGTTGATTGCGAACGGTTTCGCGACCAAACCCCGCACGCCTGCTTCCTTCAATAACTCCTGGGCGCGTGATTCATCGCCTCGTCCCGTCACGAGCAACAGCGGGGGCACGATCCGCGGCGGCTCCAAATTGGTGTAGACCTTTCCGAGGAGGAAGAACAGCATCGCGCCGTCGATCATCGGCATTGAGAAATCAAAAATCAGAAGATCGTAAGTTTTCTTTAGGGCCAGCTCAAACCCGTATTCCGGGTTGGGAGACGTATCCACCTCGCAACGCAGAAATGACATGAGCGCCTCCCGCACCACCCGCATCAGCCCGACGTCGTCGTCCACCACCAGGATTTTTTTTACGGAGCCGTCGCCCATGAATGGACGCTTGCGCGAAAGCACCCGGCGTTTCAAGCTTTTCCGATGCAAATCTTGGAAGAATTAGCCGACGCCTTGCGCGAACGCCTGGCCATCATCGGCGACGAGCAAAGCCGCCGGAATTCGGTCCGGCACACCGAGCGCCTGCAAGAAGTCTCAGAAAGGATCGAGCTGATCGAGCACCGGCTGCCACGGACGGCCGATCCGCAGTTGCGGCACTTTCTTCAGCGCCGCAGTTACAGCAAGGCGCTCGAGTTGCTGGAAGGCAGGTAGGCCTGACTCAATCCCCTTACCGCGAATACAATTCGACGATCAACTGTTCGTTGACCATCGGCTGCATTTCGTCACGCGTCGGGATGCGTGAGACTTTGCCACTGAGCGCATCACGATTTGCCACGAGCCAATCCGGGACAGGCGCGATTTGCGTCAGCTCGAGGTTTCGCAAGGCCAATTGCCGGGATTTCGGCTTGTCTTTCACGGTGACTTCGTCGCCGGCTTTGACGTTATAGGAAGCGATATTGACGTTGCGCCCGTTCACCTGGACGTGGCCGTGGGAAACCAACTGGCGGGCCGCGCTCCGAGTATTGGCGAGACCGAGGCGGAAGACGACGTTATCGAGGCGCGTTTCCAAAAGTTGGAGCAACGTCTCGCCCGTGACGCCGCGCTTGCGCAAGGCGGTCTGGAAAATCCGTCGAAATTGCTTCTCGAGCAGCCCGTACTGATAGCGAAGCTTTTGCTTCTCGCCCAGCGCAACGGCGTAGTCGGATTGCTTCCGGCGCGAGCCTTTCGGCCCGTGCATGCCCGGTGGATAATTTTTCCGCTCGAGCGCTTTCGATGGTCCAAAGAGCGGCACACCGTAGCGGCGGCTGACTTTGGTTTTTGGTCCGGTGTATCTGCCCATGAAGAAGGTTGAGTGGTTGAGAAAGTTGAGTGGTGGAGAGGATCAGACGCGGCGCTGTTTCGGGGGACGGCAACCGTTGTGCGGAACTGGCGTGACGTCGCGGATCACCGTCAGATCGAGGCCGATGGCTTGCAAGGCACGCACGGCCGATTCACGGCCCGCGCCCGGTCCCCGCACCAGGACTTCCACTTCTTTCAATCCATGGCCCATGGCCTGACGGGAAGCGTCCTGCGCCACCATCTGCGCTGCGTAGGCGGTGCTCTTTCGGGACCCCTTGAATCCCACTTTTCCCGCGCTCGACCAGCCGATCACGTTGCCCTTCAGGTCGGTGATCGTGACGATCGTGTTGTTAAAGGTCGAAAGAACGTGCGCGATGCCGGTATGGACGTTCTTGCTCCCCTTTGCCTTGATGATTTTCGGCTTCTCAACGTCATCGGGGTTGAGCGAGAGATTCTCCTTGGGGGCCTCGACTGGCGCGGCCTCCTCTTTTTTCGCTTTCGGTGCCTTCTTGGCCGGCTGGGCGGCCGGTTCCGAGGCGACGCTCACAGGCGCTGGCGCCGCGGCTACGGCTTCATCGGGCGCTATTGATGGAACTTCAGGAGTTGGAGTGACGGCCTCAGTGGCCGGCGTCTCCACCGCATCTGCTTCCGATGGCTTTGCCTTGGCCGCTTTCGCCTTGGGTTTTTTCTTCTCGTCTGAGTCGGGCATGAGTGAGTCCTAAAGCTTGTTTAAACCTTGCCGGCCTTTGCGTCCTTGTTGCGGATAACGCCAACAGTCTTGCGGGGGCCTTTGCGGGTGCGCGCGTTCGTGGAGGTCCGCTGGCCGCGCACGGGCAAACCGCGGCGATGCCGGATGCCGCGATAACAATTGATGGCCTGGAGGCGTTTGAGGTTGCTCTGCAACTCGCGTCGGAGATCGCCTTCGATCAACATTTTGTTGCCTGTGATCGTCTGAATGATCTCGTTGATTTGATGCGGCGTCAGGTCCTTGGCCCGCAGGTTTGGATCGATATTCGTTTGCTCCAGAACCCGCTTCGCCGTGCTCGGTCCGATCCCGTAGATGTAAGTCAAAGACGCTTCGATGCGTTTGTCGGCCGGAATCTCAACTCCTAATAGTCTGGGCATATCAAAATTCGCTAAATCGCTAGATCGTTAAGTCGCTAAATCCCCTCACCCCTGGCGCTGTTTGTGCCTGGGGTTCGTGCAGATCACACGGACAACATTCTTCCGTTTCACGATCTTGCACGCTACACAAAGTCTTTTTACTGATGGTCGCACTTTCATAATCACTGATTCGGCGAGACGAAAAACGCGGAGTTCGGCTCCGCGTTGTCACTTCTGGCGATACGTAATCCGCCCCTTCGACAAATCGTAAGGGGAAACCTCTAGCATAACTTTGTCGCCTGGCAAGATACGAATGAAATGGAGCCGCATTTTACCGGAAATATGAGCCAGGACGCGGTGGCCGTTCGGCAATGCCACGCGGAACATCGTGTTGGGCAGGAGTTCGAGAACCGTGCCCTCTACTTCAATTGCGTCTTTCCGCGCCATGTAAGGATTTCCGGCTCGTCCTTCGTGATCAAGATCGTGTGCTCGAAATGCGCCGAGGGCATCCCGTCCGCCGTGCAAACTGTCCAGCCGTCATCGCGTAGTTTGACGGAGGCAGTCCCGGAATTAATCATCGGTTCGATCGCGAGCGTCATCCCTGCCCGTAATTTCGGCCCGCTCCCACGCTTTCCGTAATTGGGCACCTGCGGTTCTTCGTGCAATTTGCGCCCCACTCCATGCCCCACGAACTCACGAACCACGCTGAACCCATCGTGCACCGCCACCTCCTCGATCGTGGCGCACAGATCGCCCAGCCGCACGCCTTCGGACGCGGTCTCGATGGCCCGGCGCAAGGCGCTTTGCGTTATTCGCAGCAATCTTTCCGTGCGTTCGTCAATCATCCCCACCGGGACAGTTGAGGCCGTGTCGCCCACCCAGCCATCCTCGATCACACCGATATCGAGCTTCACAATGTCCCCATATTGGATCCGCCGCTGGCTGCCGATCCCGTGGACGATCTCGTCATTCAGCGAGATGCAAATGTTTCCGGGAAACACACGGTGGCCGATCCGATACCCGAGAAAGGCGCTGCGCACCCCGGCTTCCTGCATCAGATCAGCGGCCGCCTGGTCCACCTCCTTGGTTGAAATGCCAGGGCGGATCAGCTCACTCACGCGATCGAGAATTTCGCTCGCCGTCCGGCAAGCCTGCCGCATTTTGTCGATCTCTTTTCCGGTTTTGATCGGAATCATGCCGATTGCTCGATCAGCCGGGAAATATCGCTAAAGACCGCGTCCCGATCGCGATTTCCATCGATCTTTCTCAGCGCCCCGGACTTTTCGTAGAAAGCCGCGAGCGGCTGGGTTTTGGCGTTAAATTCCTCCAGGCGTATCTTCAACACATCGGTCCCATCGTCGTTGCGCCGGACGAGAGGGCCATCGCAATACGGGCATACCGGCCGTTCGGCGAAGCTCGCGCTGCTCAAACTCGTGGTAAAGCCGCACCCCTGGCATTGCAGCCGGCTCGCTATCCGGTCCCCGACGGTTTCCTCGCTGACATCGAGCCAGATCGCCAGATCGAGCGGTGTCCGGTGCCGGCCCAGGATACTCTGCAGACTCTCCGCCTGGGGAATGGTCCGAGGGAATCCATCGAAAACGAAGCCATGGCCGCCGTGCAGCCTTAGCCAATCTTCGATCAGCTCCACGATGATCTTGTCGGAAACCAATCCGCCGTGCTGCGTGGTGTCGGCCGTCTCCAAACCGAGCGGGGTGCCCAAATCTCTTTCCCGGCGCAGAATGGCGCCGGGGGACGTCACTGGGATACCGAACTGCCGCGTGATCATCTCCGCTTGAGTTCCCTTTCCGGAACCCGGCGCACCCAGAAGGACCAATCGCCTTTTCACTTATTGTCCGTAGATGAAGATGGCGACACCGCCGATGACGAGGATTGCGATCGCGACATAGAGCCACATCAAAGTGCTCCCCGGAGCCGCCTCACCTCGCTGGTAGGCGGCGCGGTCGAAGCGCCCGCCCCGAATCCGGCCCTTGCGCAAGAACCCGTCGTAATGCCGCTGAATGAGGTGCGTCTCCACTTGTCGCATCGTGTCGAGGATCACACCCACGATGATCAACAAACTGGTGCCGCCGAAAAACTGGGCGGTGATGACGGGGACGTTCAACCAGTCGCTCATCAGACTCGGCAAGACCGCGATCATCGTCAGGAAAATCGCGCCCGCGAAAGTCAGGCGGGTCATCGTGTAATCCAGAAAATCCGCCGTCGGTTTGCCTGGGCGAACGCCGGGAATGTAGCCCCCGTATTTCTTGAGATCGTCCGCGATCTGCGCGGGTTGGAATTGCGTCGCCACCCAAAAATAACTGAAAAAGAAAATCATCGCCGCCAGCACGACGTAATGCAGCCAGCCGGCGGAAAGCATGTCGGAGATCGTCCTCGCCGTCCGGCTGTTCTGGAAAGCGACGCTCACGATCGTTGTGGGAAAAAGCAGGAGCGCCCAGGCGAAAATGATCGGCATCACGCCGGCGTAATTCACCTTGAGGGGCATGTATTGCGTTTGGCCGCCGTACATTTTCCGGCCCACCACCCGCTTCGCATATTGCACGGTGATTTTTCTCACCCCCTGGGTGACCGCAATGACCGCCGCGATCACGATAAATAGAAACGCCACCATCAAGACAAGGATCGCGGGATTGACCTGGCTCGTGCCCGTCTCCGCCGAGGGCACAAATGTCTTCCAGGCCTGCGCCAGCGCAGCGGGCAGGCGCGCCACGATGCCAACGGTGATAATAAGCGAAATCCCATTGCCGATACCGCGCTCGGTGATTTGATCGCCGAGCCACATCAGGAACAGCGTGCCCGTGGTCAGAGACAACACGGTCACGATGCGGAACGTCATGCCCAGATCCTCTACCAGCGGAATTCCTAACTTCGAGACCGTCTCGGTGATGCCCGGCAGCATCGTTTGATAGGATTCCGGATGCTGAAACGAGACGGCGAGGAGATAGGCCTGAATAAGGCAGAGCCCCACCGTCGCGTACCGCGTAATCTGCATGATTTTCTGGCGCCCGCCGTCTTCCTTGGACAGCCGGCCAAGCTTCGGGATGACCGCCGTCAGCAGCTGCATCATGATCGATGCGCTGATGTAGGGCATGATCCCGAGCGAAAAAATCGCGCAGTTTTCCAGCGCGCCACCGCTGAATAAATTGAACAAGGCTGCGACGTTGCCGCCCTGATTCTCGTTGAGCGCGCTGCGGAACCACTCCTGAATCACGGCCTGGTTAACGCCCGGGGTGGTGATCGCGGCGCCGAGACGCACGATGACGATCACCGCCAGCGTGAACAGGATGCGCCGGCGCAACTCCGGGATCTTGACCGTATTTAAGAAAGCCGAAACCATCGACTAGGACTTCGTGATCATCACCCGGAGAAGGCTATTTCTTGCCCGATGATTTCTTCTTCGACGCGGTCTTGGCCGGCGCCTTCTTTTTTGAAGACGGCTTTTTCTTCGCGGTCTTCGCTGTTGGAGCCGCCTGCGCGTCAGGCTCAATCGGATCCGCGGTCGCTGATGGCTGCTCGGCGAAGCGAGGACCGCGCGCAGGTTTTTCTCGCAGGGTCACAGTGCCGCCCGCTTTCTCGATTTTCTCGCGCGCAGACGCACTGATCTTGTCTGCCTCGATGGTCAGGCCGTGCTTCAATTCGCCGCCGCCCAGAATCTTGAGCCCGGCTCCCTGGCCCCGAATCAACTTCGAATCGCGCAACAATTGCTCGTTGATCAAAGTGCCTTCCTTGAAGGCGCTCAAGTCGCTCAGGTTGACGATCGCGTAGTTCTTATGAAAAGCCGCATTGTTGAAGCCACGCTTCGGCAAGCGCCGGATCAGCGGCATCTGGCCCCCTTCAAATCCTAACCGGAGACTCCCGCCGGAGCGCGCCTTTTGCCCCTTGTGCCCTTTGCCGCTCGTCTTGCCATGACCGGAACTTTCCCCCGAACCGAGCCGCTTCACGCGATGCCTCGAGCCCGGTCGCGTCCGCATATTGTGCAGGCGAATCATGATGCTTGCTCGACCTTTCCGTCGTTCAGGCGAATACCCCGCACTTTGAGAATTTCATCGCGCCGGCGCAAAGCCCGCAAGGCCTCGATCGTCGCCTTCACCACATTCGAGTGATTGCTGGATCCAAGCGACTTCGCCAGAACGTCACGAATGCCAACCGCCTCGACCACCGCGCGGACGCCGCCCCCCGCGATCACTCCCGTCCCGGGTGAGGCTGGACGCAACAAGACCCGTCCACCGCCAAACTCGCCGATCGTCTCATGCGGGATCGTGTTTTCGTGCAACGACATTTTCTCCATCGATTTTCGCGCGGCTTCGGAAGCTTTTCGAATCGCTTCGGCTACTTCATTCGCCTTCCCAAATCCGACGCCCACTTTGCCGTCGTGATCGCCCGCCACAATCAACGCGCTGAAGCTAAACCGCCGGCCGCCTTTGACGACTTTGGCGCAGCGATTGATGAACACCACCTTCTCGGTCGTGTCCCCCTTCGCCGCTGAGCTCTTGTCTGTGTGGCGTTCCTGCCGTCTTCCGCCGCCGCTGTGTGGTTGTGCCATGATTTTTTCTAAAACTTAAGTCCGCCTTCGCGAGCCGCATCGGCGAGCGCCTTCACCTTCCCGTGATAGAGAAACCCGCCCCGGTCGAAGATGACCTTGTCGACGTTCTTCGAGAGCAGGCGCTCTGCAATGGCCTTGCCGACCTTTTCCGCGGACGCGCGATTTGCGCCCGCCTTCGATTTGCCGACGACCTTTTCCTCCGTGGTCGCAGCCGCGGCCAGGGTGCGGCCGGCATCATCGTCGATCACTTGAGCATAGACATGCTTGCCGGAAAAATGGACAGCGAGGCGTGGACGCTCCGCCGTGCCACTCACGCGTTTTCTGATCCGCGTATGGATGCGGTGCCGGATTTCTTTTCGATCGCGCGCGGCCATAACTATTGGACGGTCTTGCCTTCCTTCCGGCGAACGATTTCACCCGCGTAGCGCACGCCCTTACCCTTGTATGGCTCCGGTGGATAATATCTGCGGATGTCCGCCGCAACCTGGCCCACCAGCTTTTTGTCGATCCCCTGGATCATGATCTTGGTCGCGTCGGTCACCGTGATTTTGATTTCCTTGGGAATGGGAAACAGAATCGGATGCGATTTTCCGAGGGCTAAATTCAGGATGGCCCCCTGCACGGCAGCCTTGAATCCGACGCCTTCGATCTCGAGCTGCTTCGTAAACCCTTCGCTCACGCCCAGCACCATGTTGTGAACCAGGCTGCGGGAGAGGCCATGGAGCGCTTTCACGCTTCGCGTTTCGGCTTCGCGAACGATGGAGATCCGGTTGTCCGCGACGCTGCCTTTGATGTTCCGCGGCAGATTCCAACTCAGTTTGCCCTTTGGACCTTCCACCGCGACGGCGCCATCGGCTCCGATGTTCACCTTCACCTTCTCGGGAATCTCGACCACTTTATTTCCAATCCGTGACATAAAGTTGACTACCAAATGTAGGCCAGCAGCTCGCCTCCCACGTTTTGTTTTTTTGCCTCGCGCCCGGACAGGATGCCGCGCGGGGTCGAAAGAATCGAGACGCCCATCCCGCCGAGGACCCGCGGGATTTCCTGCGCGCCAACGTAGCGCCGCAGACCGGGGCGGCTGACGCGTTTCAAGCCGGTGATGGCACTCGTCCGGTTCGCGATCTTGTTCGTAATTTTTATCCGCGGATGGGCCGCTTCGGTGTCGACCACGTAATCCGTAATGTAGCCCTCGTCCTTCAAAATGCGCACGATCTCCGCCTTGATTTTGGAATAGGGGACGAACATTTCGGTCTTCTGCGCCATCGCGGCATTGCGCACGCGGGCGAGAAGGTCGGCGATAGGATCTGTAACGGTGCTCATGAAAAGTATTAGGCTGGCTGGGGCGCGGCAGGCTTCTTCGCCCGGTCGCTGAACGGCATTCCCATCTCGCTCAAGAGCGACTTTGCTTCTTCGTTCGTCCGCGCGGTGGTGACGATGGTAACATCAAATCCAATGTTGCGCTTGATTTTATCGAGCTCGACCTCGGGAAAAATCGCCTGGTCGGAAACGCCCAGGGTGTAGTTGCCGTGGCCATCGAAACCCTTCGGCGAAACCCCGCGGAAGTCGCGGATGCGCGGCAGCGAGGCCTTGATCAAGCGCTCGAGGAATTCGTACATATGGTCGCCCCGCAAAGTCACTTTCGCGCCGATCGCCTGCGACTGCCGGAGCTTGAAATTGGCGATGCTCTTTTTCGCGCGGGTCTCGGAAGGCTTCTGGCCGCTGATCAAGGCCAGCTCCGCCTTCGCGTCTTCGAGCGCCTGCTTCACATCGGACTGCGAGCCGACTGAAGTATTGATCACCACCTTCTCCACTTTTGGAACCTGGTGCGGGTTCTTATAGCCATGCTGTTTCTGCAAAGCCGGCATAACGCGGTCTTTGTAGTCCTGATAAAATTCGTTTTTCATGGGCTAGGCCTTTTCGTTTTCTTTTGAGGCTTTGCTCTTGGCCGTCTTCTCTTTTGCGGCCTTTTTCTTCGCGCCCTTTTCCTTCGACGCGCGTTCGCCGCGCTCGAGGACTTTCACATTCGAGATGTGAATGGGACCTTCGCGCTCCGCGATTTTTCCCTGCGGGTTGTCCTGCGATTTCTTCAGGTGCCGCTTGATCATCCGGACGCCCTCGATCAACACCCGCTGTTTGCGCGCGATCACTTCGAGCACCTTGCCCGAGGAACCCTTGAAGTTCCCGGAGATGACTTCGACGTTGTCGCCTTTCCGGACGTGCAGCTTGATGCGGTTCATAAAACTTCCGGGGCGAGCGAGACAATTTTCATAAAATTACGCTCGCGCAACTCGCGCGCGACCGGGCCGAAAATACGGGTGCCGCGCGGATTCAAATCCTTGTCGATGATGACGATGGCATTGTTATCAAAACGGAGGACCGAGCCGTCGCCGCGCTTGATCGGCTGCCTGGTGCGCACGAGCACCGCCCGGACGACCTCTCCCTTTTTTACGGTGCCCGTCGCGCTCGCTTCCTTGACGTTGGCCACGATCACATCACCGATTCCGGCTGACTGCGCGGTGCCTTTGCCGATCACGCCGATCATCGTCGCCATGCGCGCGCCGCTGTTGTCCGCCACGTCGAGTCTGGATCGTAGGTAAACCATAAAAATCTTCCCGTTACTTCGCGACGACTTCCACCAGCCGCCACCGCTTCAACTTGCTCAGTGGCCGCGTTTCCATGATCCGGACCGTGTCTCCGGGCTTGGCCTTGTTCTCTTCGTCGTGCGCGTAAAATTTTCTCATCTGCTTCACGATCTTGCCGAATTTGGCGTGTGGGACGCGCGTGACCGTGCGGACGACGATGGTCTTGTTCATCCCGCTCGAAATCACCTCGCCTGTCCGCGTTTTGCGCGCGCCGCGGGGCGGGGCGGGCGTTGTCTCCGCCGTTGCCGTTCCACCGCTTTGTTGATCGTTTTCTGCCATAAAAATTATTTCGTTGCCGCCTTCGCGACGCGTTGCGAGAGAACCGTCTCAATTCGGGCCACTTCCCGGCGCAGGAGCCGCAAGCGGCTCGGCTGTTCCAGCTGGCCGCTCTGCTGCTGCAAACGCAGGTGAAGGCTTTCCTGGCGCAAGTCGCGCTTCTTCGTCAGCAACTCGTCCGAACTCATCTCCGATATTTCTTTAAATTTCATGCTCGTTAGGCCGCGGCCACGTGGTGCCGGGTGAGAAACTTCGTCCGGACCGGCAATTTATCCGCGGCGAGCCGGAGCGATTCGCGCGCGACTGACTCCGTCACGCCATCCAGCTCGAACAAAATATTGCCCGGCCTGACCGTCGCGACCCAATATTCCGGCTGGCCTTTGCCCTTACCCATCCGGGTTTCAGGCGGCCGCGAAGTGACGGATTTATCCGGGAAAATGCGGATCCAGAGTTTGCCTTTGCGTTTCATGCTCCGAGTCAGCGCCACCCGCGCCGCCTCGATCTGCGTGTTCGTGATCCAGGCGCGCTCGAGCGTCTGCAAGCCGAACTCGCCGAAATCAATCCGGAGATTGCGTGACGCGGTCCCCTTGCGGCTGCCCCGCTGGGTCTTCCGGTACTTCACGCGTTTTGGCATCAATGGCATGGTGATCTCCTAAAAAAACTTTAAACCTGGGCCGGCTCCGGCGGCGGCGGAAGGACGGCAGGCGCCTCGGCCGCCGGTTCTTCTTTCTTACATAACCAGCACTTCACCCCGATCTTGCCGTAAACCGTGTTGGCTTCGGCAAATCCGTAATCAATCGGAGTGCGCAGAGTGTGGAGCGGAACTTTGCCTTCGCGATACCACTCCGAGCGCGAGATTTCCGCGCCGTTCAATCGGCCCGAGCTGCGCAATCGAATTCCCTGCGCGCCGAAATCCATCGCCACCTGCACCGCCTTTTTCATCGCGCGGCGATAAGCGATTCGGCGCTCGATTTGCAGCGCCACGTTTTCCGCCACGAGCTGGGCGTCGAGCTCCGGCGTCTTGATTTCCTGAATGTCGATCTTGATCTGTTTGCCTTGCGCCATCTTCGAGATCTCTTCCGTCATCTTCTCGATCTCCGCGCCTTTGCGGCCGATCACGATCCCGGGCCGCGCCGTATAAATAGTCACGCGAATGCTGTTCCAGGCGCGCTCGATCACGATCTTCGAGACCGCCGCAAACTGCAGCTTTTTCTTCACGTAATTGCGGATCTTGAGATCGCTGTGGAGAAACGCGGGCATCTCCTGCGGTGAGGCGTACCACTTCGAACGCCAGTCACGGTTCACCGCGAGGCGAAAACCAATCGGATTAACTTTTTGTCCCATAGATTATTCCTTCGCTTCCGTCGCCACGTCTTCGCTCGCCGCCGCCGGTTTCTCCGCGCTCACTTCGGGTTCTGGCTGGGATTTCTCGGTCCGTTTCCCCTCGCCCTTTTTGCTCTCGCCCTGCTTTTTCGGTTTCTTCTTCTGCGTCTTCTTCTTGTCGCGCGTCTTGATCTCGATTTCGTCGGTCAAAATGATCCGAATATGGCTGCTTCGTTTCAGGATGCGGCTGCCGCTGCCGCGAGCGCGCGGCATCATCCGTTTCATCGTCGGGCCTTCACCGACCGTCGCTTCCTTCACGACCAGCCCATCCACTCGAAGATTCGCGTTATTCTCCGCGTTCGCGACCGCGCTCTTCAGCGTTTTGGCGATGAAGCCGGCCGCCTTTTTCGGGCTGAACGCGACGAGATCGAGCGCCGCCGAAACCGGCAGCCCCTGGATCGCACGAGTGACTTCGCGCACCTTGAAGGGCGAAATCTTCGCATATCGATATGTCGAGCTAACTTGCATTTATTTTAAAGTTACATCTTTGCGGGCATCCGCCTGGAGACGGTCGCCCACTTTTATTTTTTCTTTTCGAGAATCCATTTCCTGAATCACCGCACCGCAAATTTTCTGACGCACATCCACCACTCGAAGCGTCGCGATTAGTTTATCCGCCCGCATCACCCGCAGCGGCATTCCCATCTTCACCCCCTGCTTTTCCCCGATATTGCCCACCACGAGCGACCACTCTTCCTTCACGCTGACGACGCGCCCATCCATCAAGGTCGCCGTCTCCTCCGGCAGACTCTGCGACTTCGTGGCCAGCTCACTCGCCCCGCGCAACTGCGCCTCCACTTCCATTCTCGCCAGCGCATCGCCTCCCGTGGAGGTCTTGAGCAGATGGATAACCGCCTCGCTCAATCCCAACACCTGGTCGCGATATTTCTCGCGTTCCTGCTGCATCAAGCGCAGATCGGAGACCGCGTTTAACAAGCGCTGCTCGAGCTTCGCTCGATCCTTGCTCATCGATTCGAGTCCGAGCGCCTCCATGCGCAATTGCAGATCCGAATATTTCCGGCGAAAAACTTCCGCCTCCACATTCGATGCGGCCAGGCTCTCGGTCAATGTCTTGACCGACTCCCGCGCTGTCGCAAGCTGCGCCCGCAGCTCCTCGTTTTGCGAGAACAGCGCCGCGGCGGTCACTTTCGTGTCCGCGTTTTCAATTTTGGATTCTGACAAAGAACTATCTCCCTCTGCCGCCAGCCCTCGAGCCAGCGTTATGCAGCCCACTAAAATCATTATCGATTTTCGATTGCCGATTTTTGATTGAAGCGAGCGCCCATTCTTCCACGCGCCTTCCAATCGCAAATTGCAAATCGTAAATCGCAAATTCACATCACTTCGTCACCTTCGCGGTGTGCGAACCGTGTTTCTTAAAAATGCGTGTCGGCGAAAATTCACCGAGCTTGTGACCTACCATGTTCTCGGTCACGAACACCGAAGTGAAGGTCTTTCCGTTATGAACCATGAAAGTGTGGCCGACAAAATCGGGCGTCACCATCGAGCGGCGGGCCCAGGTTTTCACCGGTTTCTTGATCCCCGAGGTATTCATCTTGTCGATTTTCTCGAGAAGATGCGGCTCAACGAACGGTCCCTTTTTTAAAGATCTGGCCATGTTTTCAAAAAGTGATTTGTGAATGGTGATAAGTAATGGTCGCAAGCGCGCGCCTCCATTCCCTAGTCACTGATCACCATTCACACCTCCGATTGGTCATTGTTGATAATTATTTCTTCCGCCGGTCCTGCATGATGAAGCGGTCGCTCGGCTTGTGTTTCGAGCGGGTCTTGAATCCTTTTGCCAGCTGGCCCCACGGGCTGACCGGGTGGTGCCTTCCGCCTCCGCCTTTGGACTTGCCCTGGCCGCCGCCCATCGGGTGGTCGATCGGGTTCATGACCATGCCGCGCACGTGCGGTCGCCGGCCTTGCCAGCGAGTGCGGCCGGCCTTGCCACTCGAGACATTCATGTGGTCGACGTTGCCGACCTGCCCGATCGTCGCAAAACAGGTGTCGTGAATGCGGCGGATTTCGCCTGAAGGAAGCTTCACCAGCGCGTATCCCGCTTCGCGGTTGCTGAGCGTGGCCTGTTGGCCGGCGCTCCGCGCGATCTGTCCGCCACGGCCTGGAGCGATTTCAATGTTGTGGATGCTCGATCCGAGCGGAATCGTGCTCAGCGGCAGCGAGTTCCCGAGATCCGGCGGAGCTTCGCTCCCGGACATGACTTTCGCGCCGACCGTCAATCCATCCGGCGCGAGGATGTAGCTCATCTCGCCGTCCGCGTACTTAATAAGAGCGATGCGCGCGGAACGATTCGGATCGTACTCGATCGCCGTGACTTCGGCCGCGACGCCATGCTTGCGGCGCTTGAAATCCACCCGCCGGTATTTCTGCTTATGTCCGCCGCCGATGTGGCGCGAGGTCAACCGGCCCGTGTTATTGCGGCCGCCGGTCCTCTTTTTTACCTCGGTCAGGTTCTTATGCGGCTTCGACTTCGTGATTTCCTGAAACGCAGGAAGCGTCGTGAAACGAAGCGCTGGAGTGAGTGGACGAAAGGTCTTTAGAGCCATAACCAGTTAGACGAGGTCGATCTTCTCGCCTTCCTTCAATGTCACGATTGCCTTTTTCCAGTGCGGCTTGCGGCCGAAATCAGCGCGACGTTCGCGCTTTTTCTTGCCGGCGTAATTGCAGGTGTTCACGGCGACAACCTTCTTGTTGAACAGCTTTTCGATCGCCTGCTTGATCTGGATCTTGTTCGCGCGCGGCGAGACCCGGAAAACATACTTGTTCAGCTTCTCGCTGAGCAGCGACGCCTTTTCCGTCAACTGGACGGTCTGGATGAGGTCGTAATGTTCGTTCATTCCCGGTTCATCCTTTCCGCCAAATGCTCCAACGCCGAGGGCGTTACTAAAATCTTATCGAACGCGAGGAGTTGTTCCGCGTTTACATTTGCCGCCGTCGCCAGCAAGACCGGCTTCACGTTCCGCGCGGACTTGTAAGTGTTATCATCGAACGAGTCGGACAGGACCAAAACCTTCCGCGCGTCAGTTTGCTTCTTTAGGAGGGCGACAAACGACTTCGTCTTCAGCTCGGTCACGGCAAACTTGTCGATCGTCAGCACGTCGCCGGCTTTGATTCGTTCGCTCAGCGCTTTCTGGAAGGCGAGGCGCTTGGTGGTCTTGGAAACCTTCTTCGAGTAATCCCGCGGCTTCGGCCCGAAAACGACGCCGCCGCCGCGCCAGATCACCGACGATTTGTAGCCGGCCCGGGCGCGGCCTGTTCCCTTTTGCCGCCACGGCTTCGCGCCGGAAAGATTCACGTCGGCCTTTGACTTCGTGTTCGCCGATCCGGAACGACGCGCCGCTCGCATGGCCACGACTGTGTCGTGCAGCGCCTGCGTCCCGCGCCCCGTCTCGATCAATTCGATCTTCGCTTCCTTCGCGGCTTCCGCGGTTAAGACTTTCGCGCTCATTTGCTCTTCGCCGCTTCTCCGGCGGGTTTCTTGATGGCGGGCCGGATGACGACGTAGCTCCCGTTCGATCCGGGAACCGCGCCGCTGACCAAAATCACTTTTTCGGTCTCGCGTACTTGCAGCACGCGGAGGTTTTGCACGGTGACGCGCTCATCACCCATGTGACCGGGCATGCCCATGTTTTTCCAAATGCGGCCCGGCGTGGAACGATTGCCCACCGCGCCGTTACGACGATGCGTTTTCGAACCGTGCGATGCGCCCTGGCCCTGGAAGTTGTGCTTCTTCATCACGCCCTGGAACCCCTTGCCCTTCGACCGCCCGATGACATCCACCCAATCACCCGGCTGAAACTGCGTCACGTTCAGATCGATGTCTCCCTCAGGCGCGTCAGCTTCGAGGCGAAACTCCTTCATCAATTTTTTTGGCTCGGAACCGGCCTTCTTGAATTCGCCGAGCCGTGCCTTGGTCACGCGCGATTCTTTCTGCGCGCCGAAACCGACTTTGATCGCGGAGTAACCGTCGTTCTCCGCCGTGATCCGGCGCAGAAGCACGTTATCGCCGGCTGCGATCACGGTCACTGGACGCATCCGACCATCCGCGTCGTAAACGCTGGTCATGCCGATTTTTTGTCCTAGTAGACCGATGCTCATGATCGTTGGTTTGCAAATTGTTCGAAGCTAGACCGCTAAATCTTGATCGTAATGTCCACGCCCGCCGGCAGGTTCAGTTTCTTCAACTCGTCGACCGTTTTCGCGGTCGGCTCGATGATGTCGAGCAGGCGTTTGTGCGTGCGAATTTCAAATTGGTCCATCGACTTTTTGTCGACGTGAGGTGAACGGTTCACCGTAAATTTTTCGATCAACGTCGGCAGCGGGATCGGGCCCGCCACGCGCGCGCCGGTGCGCTTCGCCGTCTCCACGATGTCGATCGCGGATTGATCGAGCATGCGGTGGTCGAATGCTTTTAACCGGATGCGGATGCGTTGGCCGTTCGTCATTTAGTTTCCTTCTGATCGAGAACGGCCGCCACGAGCTGCGCCGGCACCTGTTCGAAATGTGATGGCTCCATCGAGTAACTCGAACGGCCTTTTGAGAGTGAGCGGATTGCGGTGGCATAGCCGAACATTTCCGCGAGCGGCACTTCCGCCTGGACCATGGTGAGATTTCCCTTCACTTCGATGCTCCCAATCTTCCCGCGGCGGCGATTCAAATCTCCCATGATGTCGCCCTGATATTCCTCCGGAGTCGCATTCTCGACCTTCATGATCGGCTCGAGCAGGATCGGCTTCGCCTTCTTAAAAGCGTCTTTCACTGCAAAAATCGCGGCCAGCTTAAAGGCCATTTCATTCGAATCGACGTCGTGATACGAGCCATCGACGATATCAACATTCGCGTCGATCACCTCATAACCACCAACCACTCCGGTGGTCATCGCCTCTTCAATCCCCTTCTTGCAGGCGGGGATATATTCCTTTGGGATATTGCCGCCGACGACCTTATTCTCAATGGTAATGCCTTTGCCGCGCTCGTTCGGCTGCACCTTAACGATGACATGGCCATACTGACCGCGGCCGCCTGACTGCTTGATTAGCTTTCCTTCGCCATCCGCCGGCACGGTAATCGTCTCGCGATAGGCGATCTGTGGCTTGCCCGCATTCGCGTCCACTTTGAATTCGCGGAGCATGCGGTCGCGGATGATCTCCAGGTGGAGTTCCCCCATTCCCGCGATGATCGTCTGGCCCGTATCTTCGTGCGTGAAGACTTTAAAAGTGGGATCCTCCTCGGAGAGTCGCTGGAGGGCGACGCCCATCTTCTCCTGGTCTTGCTTTGTCTTCGGCTCGATCGCCATCGAGATAACGGGATCAGGGAATGAAGGGGGCTCGAGCAGGATTGGAAAATCCTCATCGCAGAGCGTGTCGCCCGTGGTGATGTTCTTGATGCCAACAATCGCCGCGATATCGCCTGAAAAGCAGGTGTCGATGTCCTCGCGTTTGTCCGCTTGAATTTGAATCAAACGGCTGATCCGCTCGCGCTTGTTCGTGCGGGGATTATAGACGTTGTCGCCTTTGCTCAGCTTCCCGGAATAAACGCGAAAGAAAACTAGCTTACCAACGAAGGGGTCGCTCCAAAGTTTGAAAGCGAGGGAGCAAAACTTCCCTTTGTCGTCGGTCGGCGCTTCCATCTTTTCGTGGGTGTCCGGCTCCATCCCGATCGCGGGCGGAATATCGAGCGGCCCCGGGAGATAATCGATCACGGCGTCGACGAGATACTGCACGCCCTTGTTCTTGAACGCGGACCCTCCGACAACGGGGATGAACTTGTTTGCGATCGTCTGGCGGCGGATTCCGGCCTTCAGCATCTGGGGCGTGACTGGCTTTTCCTCCAGGACGGCTTCGGCAATCTCGTCGTCAATATTCGAGATAGCCTCCACTAAATCGGCGTACGCCTTGTCTACCTGAGCCTTGTTCTCTTCCGGAATGTCCCCCACTTCGTAAACCGAACCCATCGAGTCGTCATCGAGATAGAACACCGCCTTGCGGTTTACCACATCGAGTTGGCCTTTGAGATAATCTTCTTTTCCAAGAGGAATAAGAATCGGCCACGCATTTGCGCCGAGTTTTTTGCGCATCGAGTCGATCGACATGTCGAAGTCGGCGCCGACGCGATCCATCTTATTAATGAAAGCAATACGCGGGACGAGATACTTGTTCGCCTGGCGCCAGACGGTCTCCGATTGCGGCTGCACGCCGGCCACGGCATCGAAGACGGCGATTGCACCATCGAGAACGCGCAACGACCGCTCCACCTCCGCGGTGAAATCCACGTGCCCCGGAGTGTCGATGATGTTCACGCGCATTTTTATGCCGTCGAACATTTTGTAGACGCCCTCTTCCGGCTTCTGCATCCAGGCGCAGGTCGTAGCCGCTGACGTGATCGTAATACCGCGCTCGCGTTCCTGTTCCATCCAGTCGGTCACAGTGTTGCCCTCGTGGACCTCACCGATCTTATGGATCATGCCCGTGTAAAAAAGAATGCGCTCGGTCAGCGTGGTCTTGCCGGCGTCAATGTGCGCGGCAATGCCGATGTTCCGCGTCCGCTCGAGCGGGTATTTCCGGTCCGGCGAATTCGGATTCGACGGGGCGGCGGATTTTTGTTCGAGCGTGGCAGGCATAACAGGAAAATGGTTACCAGCGGAAATGGGCGACGCCGCGGTTGGCCTTTTTGTCATTCCGAGCGGAGCGCAGCGCAGTCGAGGAATCTCTCGCTATTCCGATTTCATCGCTGAAGCTCGCGAAAACTAGAGGTCCCTCGACTTCGCTCGGGATGACAGAATTAAAGGTGGCTGGTCGTAAATTCATTATGGTTACCAGCGGAAATGGGCGAAGGCGCGGTTGGCTTGCGCCATTTTGTGGGTGTCGTCGCGTTTTTTGATCGCGTTGCCCTGGCCGGCCGCGGCGTCTTTCAACTCCGCGGCGAGGGCCTCGGCCATCGGCAGGCCGCGACGGTTATCGGCATATTGCACGATCCAGCGCATCGCGAGAGAAACCTGGCGGGCCGGCGTCACTTCCATCGGCACCTGGTAAGTCGCGCCACCGACCCGGCGTGATTTTACTTCGAGGCGCGGGCGCACATTTTCCAGCGCCTTGTTGACAATTTCGAGCGGATCGACCGCGTCCGAGCCTTCCCGCGATTTATCGATCGCGGTATAAACGATCCGTTCCGCGAGCGATTTCTTGCCCCGTTTCATCACGGTGGAAATGAGACGCGCGACCGCAGGACTGCCATAACGCGAGTCGAGCTTCTCCTCTTTTTTGTAAACTTTCCGCCGCCGAGACATGTGATTCTGTTTCCGTACTTTTTAGTAAGCTAAAATTATTTCTTTGGCTTCGCGCCTTCCTTGGCCGCTGCATCTCCCGCGGCCTTTGGGCGTTTCGCGCCGTATTTCGAACGGCTGCGGCGGCGCCCGTCAACCCCGAGGCTATCGAGCGTTCCCCGCACAATGTGGTAACGCACGCCCGGCAAATCCTTCACGCGTCCGCCTCGCACGAGCACGATTGAGTGCTCCTGGAGATTGTGACCTTCGCCGGGAATGTAGGCAATCACTTCCTGGCCGTTCGTCAACCGCACTTTTGCCACTTTTCTCAGAGCAGAATTCGGCTTCTTCGGCGTGCGCGTCATCACCTGGGTGCACACCCCGCGCCGCTGCGGACAATTCTTCAGCGCCGGTGATTTCGATTTCACCGACACCTTCTTTCGTCCCTTGCGAATAAGCTGATTAATTGTTGGCATCTTCGTTAAATTAAAAGCCGCCCGATCTCGTCATCCGGGCGACAAAAAAACCGCACAGGCCGCGTTTACCTTCCCACGCACCTGATGCGGAGAGCCGGCAATATAGGAACGATTAGCGAGGCTGCAACAATATTTTAGGCGCATTTCAATCCAGAGGCGCCTGGCCCAACCGCCCTGGCTTCGGCCCCTTGACGAAAGAGCCGACTTCTCTAATTTCTGTCCAGACAGAACAAACTGAAAGCCATGGCAAATCTCTCTCCCGTCGCGCAAAAATTTATTCTCCACTGGGGCGAAATGGGCACGCGCTGGGGCATCAATCGCACCGTCGCCCAGGTGCATGCCCTGCTTTTTCTTTCCGAGAAGCCGATCTCAGCCGATGAGATCGCGGAGACTCTCGGCATCGCCCGTTCCAATACGAGCACGAGCCTGCGGGAATTGCAGAATTGGGGAATCGTCCGGATCGTCCATGTCCTGGGCGATCGGCGCGATCACTTCGAGTCGATGAAAGATGTCTTCGCCATGTTTCGCGCCATCGCGCGCAAACGAAAAAAACGTGAAATCGACCCGACCGTCCAGGTCTTGCGCGATTGCCTGGCCGAAGCCGATAAACCGAAAGCGGCCGATGCGCATATCCGCGGGCGCTTGACTGATCTCCTCGACTTTTTTGAATTGGCCGGCGCCGCTTACGAGCGAGTGGAGAAGCTGCCGACCCCCGCCGTTCTCAAGCTCGCCAAGCTCGGCGACAGGGCGCTGCGAATGGTGGGCATCCCTAAATAGCCTCGGCCGGTGACGACCGCGAACGCCACCAGAGATTTGAGCCGGGCAGGCAAGCGCCGGATGCTTGCGCACGCCGGTGAGCCGCTCTTTCTCGCCGCCTGGAACAAGGCTGTTTTCATTCATTACGAGGCGGATCCTTGTCTCTTACAACGGCAAATCCCCTTTACGCTCGATCTGCGCAACGGGCGCGCCTTTGTCAGCATCGTTGCGTTCACCCTGTCCAGGATGCGGCCGCGCTTTGGGGGGCGGCTGGGCGAATGGCTTTTCAGTCCCATCGCTTCGCACGAATTTCTCAACGTTCGCACGTACGTCCGGCACGCCGGCGAGCCCGGCATTTTCTTTCTGGCCGAATGGCTTTCCAATCCGTTGAGCGTCCGTTTAGGGCCGCGCACCTTCGGTTTACCGTATCGGTTCGGCCGCCTCCGCTACACCCACGCGCACGCGGATGGCGAGATATTCGGGACCGTGACTGCAACCGAGGGCCAGCTTAAATATCACGCGGCGATTTCAACTCCCAGCTTTGGTCCAAGTGAAGCCGGATCGCCCGCTGAGTTCCTCCTGGAGCGTTACACCGCTTTCACCTGCCAGCACCGTCGCCGCCGCCTTTTCCGCGTGTGGCACGAGCCTTGGAAACAGACGCCTATTGAAATCGAAGTCGCCGCGGACGATCTGCTCGCTTCGACCGGGGAATGGTGGTGCAGCGCCGAATTGGTGAGCGCTAACTATTCCCCCGGCGTGAATGTCTGGATGGGCCGCCCGCACCGGATTTCCGGGTAGCGCACGCGTCTCGCGTGTTGGCGAAGGCGTCTCGCCTTCGCGAACTTTCTAAAGGCTGTTTTGGCGAGACGCCAAAACCAGCACGCGAGACGCGTGCGCTACGCGGAGGTGTCGGCGGCTTCGCCCAACTCGGCCCAACGGGCGTAAAGACGCGCGACCTTATCCCGAGCGTCACGCAGCTCCGCCTCAAACTTCGCGTAATCCGCCGCATGCGTTTCATAGAAATCCGGCTCGGCAAAAAGCGCTTCGATCCTGACGACGTCGCTTTCGGCGGCAAGGATCGCCGCCTCCATTCCTTCGAGTTCGCGCTCCTCTTTCCATTTGAGCTTGCGCGGCCTGGCCGCTGGTCGTGGCGAGGCGCTGGATTTGGGCGGCTCAAGGTTGAGCGCCTTCGCTTCCTCCGATCGTTTCTCGAGATAGTAATCGTAATTTCCGACGCCGTGCCAGAGGACCCCATCTCCTTCAAAGCCAAGAATCGACGTGCAGACCCGATTGAGAAAATAACGATCGTGGCTCACCACGATCACGCTTCCGCCGAACGCAACCAGCGCTTCTTCGAGCAAGCGGAGCGTGCCGAGATCGAGATCGTTTGTCGGCTCGTCCAGCATGAGAACGTTGCCACCCCGCTTGAGAATTTTTGCCAGCAAGACCCGGCTCCGCTCGCCGCCACTCAGCTGGTCGATCTTCGTGTTGATCCGCTCCTCCGTGAACAAAAATCGCCGGAGATACCCGCGCAAGGTGATGTTCTCCTCGCCGAGGCGGACGTATTCGCTCCCCTCGCCCACTTCCTCCCAGACTGTTTTCGCGTCATCGAGCAGAAGTCGATTTTGATCGACGTAATTGGTCTCCGTCCGCGTGCCGATCTCCACCTCGCCGCGGGTTGGGGCCAGCTGTTGCAGCATGATCTTGAGCAGCGTCGATTTTCCGAGACCGTTGCGTCCGACAATCCCGAGGCGCTCTCCAGCCGCGAGATTCAGTGAAACATTTTGGAAGAGCATCCGGCCGCCGAGCTCCATCCCCACATCGCGCAATTCAATCACGCGATTCGCCAGCTTCGGCGCGGGCGGGATGATGAGATCGACATCGAGCTCCGCTTCGGGCGGACCTTGCCGCGACATCTCAAAGTAGCGCTCGACCCGATCCACCGATTTCGTTCGCCGCGCGCGGGGCGCTTTCCGCACCCATTCCAGCTCGCGCTTCAAGAACTTCTGGCGCTTGTGCTCCTGCATTTCCTCGACGGCCTGGCGTTCCGCGCGAGCGAGCAGGTAATCGGTGTAATTGCCTTCGTAACTGTAGAACTTTCCGCGCGAAAGCTCGACCACGCGCGTCGCGATTCGATCGAGAAAATAGCGGTCGTGGGTCACGAAGAGGCAGGTGCCGGAGTAGCGCGCCAGGAAATCTTCCAGCCATTCGATCGAGCCGGTATCCAGGTGGTTTGTCGGCTCGTCCAGAATCAGGAAATCGGGGCGCGCGAGCAGGGCGCGGCACAAGGCCACCCGCCGTTTTTCGCCACCTGAGAGGCTGGAAACCGAGCGCTCCGGCTCCGGCGCGTGCAGGTTCGTGATCAAACTTTTGATCCGATGCTCCAGATTCCAGCCATCGAAATGCGAGATCTGATCGAGCAAAATTCCGCTCCGCGCGCTTTCGGCCGGCGCCCGTTCGTATTCCGCGATCAAATCCAAAACGCGTTGCGCGCCGGAGAGGATGTTGGCGTGGACCGTCTTTTGTTCATCGAGTTCGAACATCTGCGGCATGTAACCGACCACGAGATCCCGGCGTTGATTGAACTCCCCCGCGTCTGGCTTCATCACACCGGCCGCAATTTGCAGGAACGTCGATTTGCCCGACCCGTTGCGTCCCACCAGCCCGACGCGTTCGCCCTCTAGAATCGTGGCCGTGGCGTGATCGAGCACTGCCTGGTTGCCGTAGCGCACGACCAGTTCCGTTGCGCTGGCGATGGCATTCTGGACCGGCTCTGTCATCCTTGCTCATACCACAGACCCGTGTCCGGATTTTATTTTTTGCGCAAGCAAGGCGCGATGTCGATGGAGAGAAAGCATTTTCGCGCACCGACGCTTGCCGGCGTTTCAAATTGCCAGCGCTCTATATTTTCCTATCTTCGAGGTATGTCCAAAGTGGAGCAAATCAAAGCCCAGATCGACGCGCTTACCTGGGAGGAACGCTGCGAACTGAATGCCCTGCTCCAAAACTGGCCCGAGGACGATTGGGACAAGCAAATGGCTTTGGAGGGAAAGTTCGATCGCGTCATGGAAGAAGCCGAGCGCGAGCACCGCGCGGGGCGAAGCCGCGAGTGGCCGCGTGCTTAAATCCGTCACGACTTCCGGTTTCTGGAAGCAGTATCACGATCTTCCGGAGGCGGTACAAAGGCTCGCTGATCGCGGCTACATCGTTTGGTTGCGTGACGCGCGCCATCCTTCGCTTCGATTCAAACCCTTCAAGAAGAACCAGTGGTCCGCGCGCATCGGGGATCATTACAGGGCCGTCGGCTGTTTCGTGGAGGGAAACACTTTTCTGTGGACATGGATCGGCTCCCAAGAGGACTACAACAAACTGTGAGACAACGCAGCCTGTCGGGGTCGCAATAACATGTTCGAATTGCTCGGCAAAGATTCCTCGTCCAAGGCTCGGCGCGGCCGACTGACCACCGGGCACGGCGTCATCGACACTCCCGCCTTCATGCCCGTCGGGACCCAGGGAAGCGTGAAAGCGGTCAGTCCGCGGGAGCTTCATGAGCTAAAGGCGCAGATCATTCTGGGCAACACCTATCATCTGTTCGTCAGGCCGGGACTCGAGGTGATCCGGCACTTCGGCGGTCTGCATCGCTTCATGAACTGGGATGGACCGATTCTGACAGATAGCGGTGGGTACCAGATTTTCTCGCTGGCGAAACTGAGGAAGATCACGGAGGAGCGCGTCGCGTTTCAAAATCATCTCGATGGGACGCCGACCTTCATCAGTCCGGAAAGCGCGATGGAGATTCAGGCGGCGCTCGGGAGCGATATCGCGATGGTGCTGGATGAATGCCCGCCATGGCCGTGTGAATACGATTACGCGGCACGGAGTCTGGAGATGACGCTGCGCTGGGCAGGACGGTGCAAGGCAATTTCGGATACCGGATTTCGGATACCGGAAAGAAAAAACGAGCAGGCAAGCTCCGGGCTTTCCGCAATCCGCAATCCGCAACCCCAAATGGTCTTTGGGATCGTCCAAGGCGCGACGTTTGAGAATTTGCGGCGCTCTGGCGCGCAGGCGCTGGCGGCGATGGATTTCGATGGCTATGCGATCGGCGGGGTGAGCGTGGGCGAACCGGAAGCGGAGATGATGCAGGCGGTGGAATGGAGCGAGCCGCACTTGCCTGAGAACAAACCGCGCTACGCGATGGGACTGGGCACGCCGCCGCAGTTGCTCGAGTTGATCGCGCGGGGCATGGACATGTTTGATTGCGTATTGCCCACGCGGCTGGCGCGCAACGGAACAGCCTTCACCGCCGGTGGCACGCTCAATCTAAAGAACGCGGAGTTTGCGATGCAGACGGGGCCGATGGAGGAGGGCTGCGCTTGTCCGGCGTGCCGCGAATTCTCGCGCGGTTACATCCGTCATTTGGTCAAGGCGGAGGAAATCCTCGGGCTGCGGCTGATTACCCTTCATAACCTCCACTTCTACCTCGATCTCATGAGCCGCGCGCGCCTCGCGATCGAGGAAGGAGCCTTCGCTGCTTTTCGCGACCAATTTGTGGCCGGATACAAGGCGCGCGGCGAGATTGGCTGATCCGGCCGGACTAGCTCTCCCGTTTCAGCGGGCTGAATTTTCGATCGCGCGCGCTTTGAATGAGCTTCGAATCCAAATCGCCCTGAATCCGCCGGGCCCAGGCCTCCGAAGCCTCGCTGTTGTAATGAACTCCATCTCCACCGGTTTTTCCGACGACGTACCGGGTCACCCCACGCGAATCCACCAGTTGAAAGCCATCGCGCCTGGCCGCCTGCCGGATCAGCGCGTGCACTCTCCCCTGGGTCTTCCGCAGAGCCGAGGAATCCGGCGGCGTGATCCAGATTATTTCCTGCACGGAGCCCCGCCGGGCTTCGCCGACAAGGCGGTGGAGATAGTCGTTCATCTGGGCATCCGTGAGCGAGCGATCCATCCAATTCGTCCCGAGTTGGACGATGAGAATCGTCGGCCGATGTCTTTTGAGAAGTTTGGTCAGCTTCGGTGTTAAAGTGGGACGCGGCGGCTTTCCATTCGTGAAATCACGGAACACGTTCGAATCAATCGTGTGCTGGCGATAACCGCACTTGGTAATGAAATCCGGCTCACCGGTTAACCAGTGCTCGGGTGACGAACCGCAGGAGGCATACGCCGACACCGGATATTTCCGCGAAAGATGCCGTTGGACAACTTCCCCAAATTTCCCGACCGACAGGGAATCACCCACCATCAGAATGCTGGGTGGCGGGCCCTCGGGAACCTTCGCGGATTTTTGCTTGCCGTTCGCCACCAGGACAAAAAAGCCCACCCCGACCACAAAGGCCAGAGGCAGCAGCACAGCCTGGACTAACGGCGACCAGTCCCTCTTAGCGCGCATATTCGGGGTGCCTGGTTTCATCTCGGAGCTGAATGTAAGGCTGGAGATTGATCAATCCGGAATCATCCCTGGATTTCACAGTTTTCCAAACAGTCTCTTCCAATTCGTGCAGCTTCAGCTTGTAAGTTTTTCCGATGCGGTAGCGAAGTTTTTGCTTTTTCAGCCCGATATACGCCGGGTGCATCACGAGTATTTGGCTTTCGGAATATTCGCCGGCGATCAGTTTCGTGATCTCGTAGACATAGCCGACCAGATATTCCTGGTAGGGCAGCAATTCGTTTACAGGAATTGGCTCGGTCTTGGAGACCAGTTTCGCCTTTACCTGGAGCGGCCGGTCCTTCGGCCTCTCGGCTGGCGGGGTCGGTTGTTGCTCGGGCGTGACCGCGAGTGCGGATGCCTTTTCCGATAAGGGCCTTAAGGTCGCGAACGGCTCCTGGGCAAGATCCTGCTCGACCAAATCGAAGACTTTGTCCGCCCACAAGTCCATGTCCTCCCCGATGAAGTGCTCCTTGTCGGGTTCCATGTGGCGGTACGGATACGGAACCAGCGGTCGACTATCGATGACGTTGGCGATGTGGCCGATGTCGGCGCGCGTTTGTTGCACCACGAAGTCCTGGACCTCCTTCGAAACTCTTCCGGACGTGGGTGATGCCACCCAGTAAATTTTCCGCAAAGTGGAAGAACCGCTGACAGCTTTGGTAATGAAAGGGACCAAATAGTTCCGCAGCGCCGGGCCGTGGCGGTTCGGGACCACAGTTTTGCGATCGGGGAAGAGATCGAAAAGATTCGTGCCGGTTTGCATGACCAAAATGTCGGGCTGCACGGTAACGAGCAAGTCTTCGAGCTTTGGAACCGCATGGGAACGCGGCGTGTATCCGCGCCTCATCCCGTACACGTCCTGCAACTCTCGCACGCGGCCCGGACCGGTCGATTCGATGCTGACGAATCCGCAGTGCGTTTTAATGTTGCCGTACGGCCTCTCCTTGAGCCAGCTCAGTGGATTCGTTCCGCAGGTCAGATAGGTGAACGTAGCTTTGACGCGCGGACTGTTCCGGAACCTATCGTCCAGGCGTTTTCCGAATCCGCACAGGGCCAGGGAGTCGCCGAGGATCAAGACGTTGATGCCGTCGGCCGGCACGGCCATCTCAGGCTCGACTGCCTCGGCCCGTCGCACTGGCATCGGCCGTTGCGCAGATACGGTCGGCGCCAGAAGCCCTAACACCAACAACCAGGAAAAGCCTCTGTTCCGGGGGATGTTCATTTGGCCTGCGCGAGAGTAGACACGGCAATCGCTTTCAAATGAATCGGCCTTCACGTCAAGGATGTTCCTTCAGTATCGTCGGCCGCTTTTCCGAAGCGTCCGGTGTTTCCCAAGGAGCCTATTTTGCGACCGGCACCTTCGCCCAGCCTTCAGAAGCTTCCGTGAATTCGCGCGCGGCGAAACACCAGACAACGATCTTCTTTTTCGCGAGATACCCGGGATCCTTCAGACTGCGCCGGTAAAGGGTGATGCGGACGGGCGTGGCTCCTGAACCGCGAGTGCCGATTAAATCGGGGGCGAACCCGAGTTCGTGCCCGAGCTGATCGACGAGGCCCGCCCTCTCAGCGAGAAAATCATGAAAGACCAGGGTGTGACTATCGCCCATCAGGAGCACCGGGCTGTTTGGATCGGGCTCAATCCCGCCGCCGCTCCCCTTTTCACTTATGCTCCGGACAGAAATTTTTTCCGCACCGGCCTTTTGCGCATCGGGTGGCAGAAGGCTGACAAGATCACCCTTGATCCCCGCCTCTTTCCATTCCGAAACGTAATCCTTTCGTGAAGCCGGAGCCGTGAGCTTGCCGCGGATCTTCTCCGCGATGGCTTGCGCCGCCAGCACGCATCCGACTCCCGACCAATGGCTATCGGTTTTGCAAAAAACTCCGCCCCGCTTGTCGTCGCGACTTTGGACAAAGAGCGGCGCCAGATCGAGAACGTCGATCCCCGCTCCGCGCAGCTCTTCATAAAAGTGGTGCAGAATCGGAGCGGGATCGTCGGCGCCAATGTCAAACCCGGGCAGGATTTTTTCCGGATAGATCGCGGCCTTTGGCGGAACCGGAACGACCAGAAGATCGATCCCGCGCGCCTTCAATTGCTTTTGGAAATCGACGATCGCCGGAATTGGATCAGCCAGATCCGGTTTGTGCGACCGGCTTACTTTCGGCGCTTCCTCGCCCCAAAATCGACCGAGGGAGAGAAGTCGAAATTCGGCCGCAAAGAACAACCAGCCGTCCGCTTCCGCGCAGGCCGCGGCGTTTTTTCTTTCCGAGACCTGAACCCTGTTTGCCAGTTCGGTGCGAAATTTTTGCTGCGATTCCGAAAGCGAAAGAGCCGTTTCCGCCCACAGGACTGCCGGGAGCCAACCGAGAAGAAGGAGCAGGCGGAAAAATTTCATCGGAAGTTGGAAAGCCGGTAGCGATAATACGCATTCTTTCAACTGCCGCCGTGCTGTTTTTATTTCAGCCGGCCTTTATAGCCGTCGGATACCAGCGTGGTTTTTAGTTCGCACATTTTTGTCTATTACTTCCTGCCGCTCGCGCTGCTGGGCTACTACTTGCTCGTCCGCGCGCCCCAGCGGTGGCGGAACGGCTGGCTCATCCTGACCGGCTACATCTTTTACGGATGGGCCGAGCCGCGTTTCATCCCGCTGATGTTCGCCACCACGTTCGTCGACTGGCTGATGAGTTTGGTCATCGCGCACGACACGTGGCGATTCTGGCGCGTCCTGCGCAAGCCGGTGAAACAATTGCCGCGCCGCGCGCCGCGCAGCCGGACCCAACGCCACGCCATTTGGGTCTCGGTCGTCCTGAATCTCGCGGTCCTCGGATTCTTCAAGTACTTCAACTTCGGGATCGAGAGCTGGAACGCCCTGGCCGAAGGCCTCGGATTCTACCAGGCCCAATTCGACACCTTCTTCCGCGTCGTCCTGCCCCTCGGCATCAGCTTTTACACGTTCCAGGCGCTCAGTTACACGATCGACGTCTACCGCGGCGAGGCCGAGGCGATGTCGAACTTCGTCGATTTCTCCTGTTTCGTTTCGATGTTCCCCCATCTCGTCGCCGGGCCAATCCTGAAATTCTCCTTTCTCGCCGACCAACTCAAACATCGCGTCCTCACCTCGGACAAATTCGCGCGCGGGGTCGCTTTCTTCATGCTCGGCCTGGCGAAGAAAATCCTCCTCGCGAATCCGTGTGGAAAAATAGCCGACACAGCTTTTAACGCCGGCTCGATCGGCACGTTCGACGCGTGGTTCGGCTCAGTCGGCTACGCCTTCCAGATTTATTTCGACTTCAGCGGTTACTCGGACATGGCGATCGGGCTCGGCCTGATGTTCGGCTTCGTCTTCGCAAAAAATTTCGATTCGCCCTACCGCTCGGAATCGATCACAGATTTTTGGCGGCGCTGGCACATCTCGCTCTCAACCTGGCTGCGCGAATACCTTTACGTTCCGCTGGGCGGCAACCGCCGCGGGATCCGCCGCACTTACTTCAATCTCACCCTCACGATGCTGCTGGGCGGGCTCTGGCACGGGGCGTCGTGGAACTTTGTCATCTGGGGTGCGTTGCACGGAGGGATGCTGGCCTTTGAGCGCAGCCAGGGTCGCGAAGGTTTCTATCACAACCTTCCCAAACCGCTCCGCGTCGCGTTCACTTTCGTCATCGTCCTGCTTGGCTGGGTCTTTTTCCGTGCGGCCGATCTGCCCCGGGCCGTCGCTTATCTCACCAGCATGTTCGGCCTGAGTCGCGCCGAGCCCAGCGCCGCGTTGCTCGGAGGAATTCTGTACCAGCCCTATTACCTTCTCTCGCTCGGGATCGCCGCGCTGGTGGTCTGGGGTGGAAAACAGACATGGGATTGGACCCAACACATGACGCTCCCGAAGACGGCGGTTTGTTTCGCGCTCGGCTGGCTCGCGTTGGTCGTTCTGGCCACCCAGGAATTCAACCCGTTTATCTATTTCATCTTTTGATGTGCTCTAACAAAGAAAATTTCTGGCGCGTCGCTGCCGCCGCCTTGGGTAGCGCGGGCGTCTCGCCCGTTGGTTTTGGCGTCTCGCCAAAACAATCTTTCCGCGCGCTTTGCACGCTCAGGCGCTATTCAACACGCAACGCGTTCGTTCGGAAAAGATCGTTTCGGCGAGACGCCAAAACCAGCGCGCGAGACGCGCGCGCTACCCAGGCGTCTGCTCGCGGGGCCAACTAGGAATTCAACGGTGTCGAACGAGAATCACATTCCCATCGGGGGCGAAGAGCCAAGAAAGCCGAAATATTCGCTTCCGCGCTACAGCGAGCCAACGCCGGAAACGCACCGGAAAGTCTCGCGCGAAGAGGAAGCCGAGCTCGCTCTCAAGCACACCTCCTACACCCCGGGATCGCGTTGGCTGCTCATCGCGCTCTTTCTCCTCACCATTATTTCGGTTCCCGCGATCCAATTCGCGGTCGAGCTCAGTTCACAGCGGCCTTCCGGCGGGCTGGCGACCTTGGACATCTATAAGGTATTGCCCGCGTGGGCGAAAATCCGGGCGGTACGGAGCGCCCGGGATCTTTGGCACCTCCTCCCGCGCGCCGCGGAGCTCAAAGCCGCGGAGGAGGCGCTCGAAAGTGAATCCGTCGTTTCAGCCTGGCTGCTGCCACGCGTTCAGCTCGCGCTCACCGGAAAACTCGGCGCGGGCAACGAACAGGTCTATCTCGGCCGCGATCGCTGGCTCTTTTATCGGCCCGATGTCGACTACATCACCGGCCCGCCGTTTCTCGATCCCCCGCAAATGAGACACCGCGCGCGCGTCGACCAGGTACAACCCGATCCGGTGAAAGCCATCGTCGATTTTCGGAATCAACTCTCGGCGCGCGGGATTGATCTGATCGTAATGCCCGTGCCGACGAAGCCCAGCCTCGAGGCGAATCGGTTTTCCTTCCGTGTCGACGAGAGCGCGTCGCTCCACAATGCGTCGTTCACGGAATTCAAGGCGCGCCTGGAAAACGCCGGAGTTCGCGTTTTCGACGCGGGTCCCCCCTTGATGCGCCGCAAAAACGGCGCCGCGCTCTACCTGGAAACCGACACCCACTGGCGGCCTGAGGCGATGGAATTTGCCGCGGAAAATCTCGCTGCGCTTATCTCGCCCTCCACCTCAACACCCCGCACTGCCTTTCAACTCGCGCAGAAAGAAATCAGCGGTCTCGGCGACATTGCGCGGATGTTGCGGCTGCCGCCGTCGCAGAGTCTTTACCGTCCGGAAAAGACAACAATCCACGAAGTTTTGGCCGGCAACGCGCCGTGGCGCCCCAGCAAAGAGGCCGACATCCTCCTCCTCGGCGACAGTTTCTCGAACATCTTTTCGCTCGACGCCCTCGGCTGGGGCGAATCCGCCGGTTTCGCCGAACATCTCAGCCGCGCCCTCGGCCAGCCCCTCGATTGCATCCTTCGCAACAGCGACGCCGCTTACGCCACCCGCGAAATCCTGAGCCGCGATCTCGCGCGGGGCCGCGACCGGCTCGCAGGGAAGAAACTGGTCGTCTGGGAATTTGCCGCGCGCGAGCTGGCCTTCGGCGATTGGAAATTGATCGAGATGAAACTGGGGCAAGCCGAACCCGCCCGGTTTTTCGTGCCGAAGGCCGGCGAACAAGTCGTGGTCAACGCCACGATCGAAGCCGTCTCCACCGTCCCGCGTCCCGGGACAGTCCCCTACCAGGACCACATCCTCGCCCTTCACCTGACCGATCTCGCCGTGGAGGGCCGCTCGGCCAATGACGCCTTGGAATCGCTCGCCTATCTCGAGAGCATGCGCGACAACGCCCTGACCGCCGCCGCCCGCCTCCGTCCCGGCGATCGTGTCACGTTGCGCCTGCGCGCGTGGGCGGACCTGTCGGAGCGCTACGAAAAGATCAACCGCAGCGAGATCGACGACCCCGCCGTTCAATTAGAGGAGCCGTGCTGGGGAGAATTGATCACAACTGACATACGGTGACTGGCCTCCGCGCCAAAACTCCATGAGCTAGGCTCCGATTCGTCGTGGGAGGGCGAGGTTCTTGGCGAACTGAACCTCGTGCAAGTCCATACCCAAATCGCCTGAATACACCAATTGGGAGGGGCCGCAGGCTTCAAATCGCCTGCCCTAAAAGTCGCGAATTGCGAATGGATTGAAGTTTGTTTCTGCGTCGTAAACGTCTTCCCGGTCAATTCGTTTTAGCCAACGCACAACCGTATACGTTAGCGGTGTAGCTAAAACCTCGTAAAGCACTTTGAAGATGTAACCCGAAATCGCGGCGCGAATGAGAAGCCCGGTCGGCAATACTCCCCAAAACGCGATCACGATAAAAAGGACGGTGTCCATTGCCTGCCCTAGCACGGTCGATGAAATCGTGCGCACCCAAAGGTGCCTTCCTCCGGTCTTCACCTTCAGGCGTGCGAGGACATATGAGTTCATGAACTCTCCTGACCAGTACGCAACCACCGATGCGAGAACCGTTCGCGGAACCATCTCGAAAACGGACGCAAACGACGCTTGGTATAGCCAGCCTTCGGCTGGAGCCATCCATACGACTAGAGACATGAACGCAGCCATGAAAACATTGGCTACAAATCCGCACCAGATCACCAGACGAGCACGAGCAAATCCATAGACCTCCGTGAGGCAGTCTCCAAAGATGTAGGTTACGGGGAAAAGAAGAATGCCGGCAGTAAATGTGAAGCCGAACACATTAATGAGTTTTTGAGCGGCGAGGTTGGAGAGAAGAAGCGCCACGACAAAGGCGATGGCAACGATCGGGAACAGGCCGAGGCGTCGGGCCACACCACCGGCTGACGGCAGGGGTTGAGAAATTTCTGGCGTCATAAAGATTAATTCCGCGGAAATAACAGGCGCACATCACCAAGCCTCGCACCCAACGCTCGGCTGACATGTTCCTGCGACCTCCGTTCGTCAATTGATGGCGAAAGTGATGCTACAATTGGGGTGAGTGACTTAACCCATGTCCGAATCAAGTCTGGCGGAGCGGGGTAAAAGAGGTACTCGGATTCTTCCACGTGCAAGCTATAGACGGCTTGTTGTCGCGCTGAACCAGGGTGCGCGATTCTTAGTCGACAGGCAAACGCGAGAGCCGTGACAGAGATTATTCGGAGACGCTCCCGTAGCGCTCTTCCGTCGATAGCCTGTTCGAAAGCCGCCACTAAACCTTCCCACTCAATACTGCCGTGGGGAACGAAATACGTGTAAGATACTTCTCCCTCCTGTATGTTCGAGATTGTCTTTTTTAACAAGTCTGCGTTGAGCAGTTCTCCGAAAGTGTCGGTTAGTATCCAGACGGCGCTTCCCTTCGTTAAAGACTCTTGAAACGAGCCCTCTTCCTGCAGTCGCGTCGGATCCGGGCCACTAGCAACTTCTGACGCAGATATATTGAATGCTGCGAGCGCAAATCTGAGGATTGTTTCTTTCTTCAAGGTTTCCTCAACGGCTGAAGAGCGGCTTAAGCGCCGCACCAGTTTTGCTAGCACTTCCAAAGACGGGCGCTTACCGGTTTCGATCCCGTGAATGTGCTGCCGCGTCTTCAAACCGACAGCAGCCGCAACATCAGTAGCGCTGAGCCCGAGGCGCTCGCGTTCCCGATTCACCAATTCGCCGAGATCTTTGGACGACTTCACAATGCTTTTTCATACCAGTCGCACCCGCTGATTTCGCGCGCTCCACTGGATGGCACGCGTCTCCAACGGACGGACTGAAGGATCGCCATTCCTATCAAATTTTTCGGCACAACGCGTCCCAAAATACGTTTGAATCGCTCGCATCTAGCAAGCTGCGTCATTTCAAGCAGCAAGTTGGTGCCCTTGTATTGACGGCGGAACTTCGGGTGCACGATCAGATGGCATACTTCGATTTCGCCCGGAGAGAGTCGCGCTTCGGCAGCTGTGAGAGTCGCGAATGCAATTGGCAGTCGGCTCGCGCGCACTACAGCGGTGTGCCGAGCCGTTGAAATCCATTCGCGCAAAAGCTCCTCTGATAACGCGCTGTCAGTCCGATCGGAAATCAAGGGCAGTTCATTGGTTGTACTAATCCACTCAGCCAAAACCGGGATATCTTCACGTACGGGATCTGAGATTGAGTAGCCGTTGTCCATCGTCGGTGGAATGGTAAACGAGTGATAGACATCAGCAAGTGAATTGCCACGGGTGTGTCCATATTAAATGGACATGTAAGTTTTTGATTGACAATAGGGAGGCACGGCGAAAGTTGAACTGTGGACGCGCCTTCTGTGATCACTGGGCTCGCGGATGCGGCATGGGATGCCGAACTCATTCTGATTGCGCCTGACTTCAAAGCCGTCGCATTCCTCCCGCCAAGCCCCGGCGACGCACGGGTTGCGGCGCGATTCGGCCTTACGGTTGAGCAACCGCAAGCGGGATGGCTTCAAATCTGGAAGAATTCACCCGAGGAGGACTGACAATGGTACCTCCGGCGACTACACAAAAATTTGCCACCCTCCGAAGGGCGTAGTAACGCGCAATCCTTTCGAATGGCTGGGTCGGCGAAACCTCACCGCGTCGTATATCCGATACTATCGACCCGCTCGGAGTGCTGCTGCGATGGTCGGGGTGATAGTAGCGCTGATCGCCATTGCGCAGGCATTCTGCCAGAATCGGAGCGACACCTTTACGAAGGAGCGATATCACACTGAAACGCTTGCAGTCCTCGACCGAATCGATTCCGGCGCTTCGCAGGTCCGTGTGCCTCACGGGCAGGACAACTCGCAGCAAAAGGACCGCAGCCAGCAAGCCCGCAGGTTGGTTGCAAAGAATCGAAACGGCACGCCGGCCTCACCCAAACCGCACAACTCCTCCTCCGCACGCGCGCGCACGCACAAGACATCCCAGCCGCGTCGTTCGAAGAAGAACAAGCCCAAGCGGAAGAATTCTCATGGAGCGAAAAAGCCCAGCAAATCGAAGCCGCGAACGCAGCAAAACGCTAACAGACCGACCGCAGTTCAGGAGCAACCTAACGTCGGGCTCGGTTACGATCGAGGTAGCGACCGCGAAGTACGAAGGGCTCTTCCTGTGACGTTGGACGAATGGCCCGCAACACGCCCTAGACTCTAACGTTAGACGTCAGCAATGTTGTCGACGGCCTTCGAATGTGTGGTGCCGTCGATCTAAGCAACGCGAAGGGGCGGAAGTGATCGACGTTTCATAGGCGCGCCTTTCGACAAAATAATCTCCGAGGGCGGGCGACTTAGAAGGCTTTCTCTCTGCCATGACTGAGGCGCGAGCCCTTCGCCGCACTACGCCATGCTCGAGATGCGAGCCACGTTCTGGCGCGCATTTGCATTTTGACGGGCGTTGTGCTCAATAAGAGGCCGCTCTTCCGCCTTGGCTGCGACCAACTTCAAGGCGCTGAAACGCGAAAATTCATCTTATGTTCGCCATTTTTCTCGCCCAAACGCCCACCTCGTCGCCCGCCGGAGCCAGCTCGGGATTGCTCAGCATTCTCCCGTTCGTTTTTATCTTCGTCATCATGTACTACGTGATGCTGCGGCCGCAGATGCGGAAGCAAAAGGAACAGGCGCGCCTCGTGGCCGCGCTGAAAACGGGCGATCGCGTCGTCACCGCTTCGGGCATTCACGGCCTGATCTCGAACGTGAAAGACACCACCGTCATCGTAAAAGTCGCCGACAACGTGAAGATCGAGATGGAAAAGACGGCGGTGACGAATGTGGTTAAATCAGTTGAGAGTTGATGGTTGAGAGTTGAGAGAAAAATGCAACCAACGACGCTCTTCCGTTCGCTCAATTCCCAACTCGCAACTCTCAACTTTTCCCAATGAGCCCAGCCCTCACCTTTCTCATCGGCATGGCCATGCTGATCCTGTTCGGCTGGTATTTCGCCACCGAGATCGGGCCGCGGAAACGGATTCTCGGCACCTTGCTCACAGTGCTGCTTACGGCGTTCTGCGTTTGGGCGATGTTGCCGCTGGAGAAGAAAATTCGCCTCGGGCTCGACTTGAAGGGCGGGACCTCCTTCCTGATCAAGCTCTCTTCGGAAAGTGGCCGCGAAATTAGCAAAGAGCTGCTCGACCAAGCCGTCGAAGTCATCCGCAAACGCGTCGATGAGTATGGCGTGGGCGAGCCGGTCATCAGCCCCGCCGGGACGGATCGGATCCTGGTCCAGATCCCGGGACTTGATTCCGAGAAAATCCAGGAAGCGCGCCAGCAACTTTCACGCGTGGCCAAACTGGAGTTTCGCCTCGTTTATCCGGATAACGGCCAGCGCTTACAGGGCATCGACGCCGGGTCTGAAGTGATCCCGCCCGAGTACAAGGTCGAGACCTACACGATGCACGCAGAGGGGGCGAAGAAGGCGGAGGAAGAGCGTCTCCTGGTCAAAAAGAAGGCCGATTTGGGCGGCGACCGGGTGACCGAGTCCAACGCCTATTACGGAAACGAAGGCTGGACCGTGCAACTGAAGTTCGATGGCGAAGGCGCGAAGCAATTCGGCACGATCACGGAAAAGTTCAAAGGATTTCGGTTCGCCATCGTCCTGGACGGGGTCATCCAATCGGCGCCGGTGATCCGGGACGCGATTTACGGCGGCGATGCCGTCATCACGGGCCGCTTCACCGAGCAGGAGGCGCGCGGACTGGCCAGCGTGCTCGAGAACCCATTGCAGACTCCGGTCACCATCGAAGAGCAGCGAAGCGCTTCCGCGTCGCTTGGCCAGGATTCAATCAAGAGCGGTGTTTATGCGGGTCTGGTTGGTCTGGCGCTGATCTTTGCCGCGGTGCTTTTCTATTATCGGCTCGCCGGGTTGGTCGCGTTGGTTGCGTTGGCTGTGGAGGGAGTCCTGCTTTTCGGATTCCTGGCGATGTTTGGCGCGGTCCTGACCCTGCCCGGTATCGCGGGCATCATTCTCAGCCTCGGCATGGCGATCGATGCAAACGTTCTCATCTACGAACGCCTGCGTGAGGAGGTCGCGGTAGGTAAATCGCTCAAGCACGCGCTGGACGATTCTTATCGCAAGGCTTTCTCAGCCATCTTCGATTCCCACGTCACCACGCTCATCACGGCGGCGATTCTTTATTTCCTCGCCACCGGCCCGGTGCGCGGCTTCGCCGTCACTCTTACGATTGGCATCATTGCTTCGATGTTCACCGCCCTGATCATCACTCGAAACCTTTTCTCGTGGCTGTTCCATTTCAACCTGCTGCGCAAGATCACGATGGCGAACCTGATCGCCGAGACGAACATCGATTTTCTCGGCAAACGCCGCATCGCCATGATCGCATCGGGTCTGTTGATCATCGCGCTCGGGGCCGTCTTCGCCATGCGCGGCGCGAACAATTTCGGCGTCGACTTCCGGGGAGGCGATCGGCTGGTCCTGGAGGCCCAGGGTGAGAAGGTAAGTGAAGCGCAGGTGCGCGACGCGATCGCGGAACTCAACATCACCGACGTCGTCGTCCAGAAAGAATCGTCCGCGACCGCTGACTTTATTACGATTCGGAGTCCCCTCGATAGCGGCCAGCAGATCGACGCCCATGTGAAGACGAAACTACCGCAGGCGCAATTCCGCACCGAGGCGAGCGACAAGGTGGGCAGTCTGGTCGGGCAGGAGCTGATTCGCACCTCGCTTGCGGCCCTCGGGCTCGGCTTGCTGGGCATCCTGATTTATGTCGCGATGCGCTTCGAGCTTTCGTTTGCCATCGGCGCGATTGTCGCGTTGCTCCACGATTTGCTGATCACGATCGGGCTTTACTCGCTGGCCGGACGAGAGATTTCGCTCATTTTCGTCGGCGCGGTCCTGACGATCGCGGGTTATTCGGTAAACGACAAGATCGTGGTCTTCGACCGCATCCGGGAAGGTCTTCGCAGTGAGCGGAAGGGCTCGGTCCAGGCGATCATGAATCGCGCCATCAATGAGACGCTCTCCCGAACGTTGCTTACGGGCGGCACGACACTCCTAGCGCTCGGCGCGCTTTATTTCCTCGGCGGGCCGGTGTTGAACGACTTCGCCTTCTCCATTTTCGTCGGAGTGGTCGTCGGCACTTTCTCATCCATCTACACTGCGGCGCCGATTGTGCTCTGGTGGTCGCGCCTGAAAGGCAAGAGTTTGCATCGAGAAGTCAAGAAATCCGACTCCGCCATCCCGGCTCTGGAAAGCCGTTCCTAGGGGGACGCGGCCTTTGGCCGAAAGTTATTCACAAGAGTTGACGCCCCTCGCCGACCCGAGTAGGCTCGGCTTCACCGGTCGAACCGGAACATTTTTCACGAGGAAACTACCATGCCAGAAGTTATCGTTCGCAAAGGTGAGCCGGTTGATCGGGCGCTAAAGCGCCTGAAGAACAAGCTGGACGCCGAGGGCATTCTCGAAGAAGTCCGCCGGTTGCGGGCGTTCGAAACGCCAAACCAAAAGACCCGCCGGAAGGCCAAAGCGAACGCCAAGCGGGGGCGAACAAAGTTCCGCTTCAATCCCTCCTAAGCTGTTCCACCAGCAATTTTTAGAGCGGTCGTCTCGGCGGCCGCTTTTTGCTGTACGCCACCGGCGAGCATCCCTGCTCAATTCCGAAGATGACGAAGGGCTACTCGCATTCGCACACGATTCGGAATCCGAGATCGTTGCACGAATAGTTCGGCATATTGGAGCCGCGAGCGGTCGCTCTCAGGCTGTGGAAGCGAGACTTCCAACTCCCCCCTCGATAGACTCGCTTGGCCCCATTGGTCGGTCCACGTGGATTTACCTTCGGCGCGCCGCGGTAAGCTTCCAGATAATCCAGGCACCACTCCCAGACATTTCCCGCCATATCCTCCAGGCCGAAAGGGCTGGCGCCAAAGGGAAAGGCGCCCACGGGCGAACTCTCCGGATACCCGTCATCGACCTCGCGATCGCTCCAGGCAAAGACCGTGTTTCGATCCGCGAAATTGGCGAGATCGCCCCGGCCACCGTGAGTTCCCCAGGGGTATTTTCGCCCGTCCGTGCCGCGGGCCGCATACTCCCACTCCGCTTCCGTGGGCAGACGGTACTTCTTTCGCTCGCGCGCTGAGAGCGATTGGCAAAACTTCATCGCTTCCAGGCTGCTGACATAGACCACCGGATGGCGGTCGCCAGCCCCCTGCGCGCGCTTCCGCGAGTGGCTCGGATCGAACTGCTCGTACTCGGCGTTGGTGATGGGAAAGCGCGACATGTAAAATCGGCTCAACGTCACCTTGGTGAGCGGCCGTTCGTTCGGCCCGGCATCCATCGCCTCGCTCCCCATGACAAATTCACCGGAGGGCACGAAGAACATTTGGGCCTCAACCGAATTGACGTAGTTCGCGAAGCGGGTGCGGTCCGTTTCTGGAACGGGCGTCGCCGTCGGGGAAATCGGGGCCGCGCTGGTCTCAACCGCCGTTTTCACCGCTGGCCCGGCTACGGTTACCCGCGGGGGCGGGAGCGCGCCTGGATCCGACATCTTGTCGGCTTCATCGAGATAGAGGTCGACCAGGTCCTCTGCTTCGTCGACCTCGATGCCAAGGTTTTCGGCCATGTTAACGAAGGCATCCCGCGTCTCGTCGGCCATGCCATCGCTATCGAGTCCGCTGAGGCGAAGCATTCGAAGGAAATCCTCTTTCGGATCGAGGGACTTCTGCCGGCGCGCCCGCGCTTCCCGCCTCGCTTCCGCATTGGGAGAAGGCGGTGGGGGTGCGGCATTTGTCACCACGCGCTCGGCCCCGCTGTCTTTCAATTCCGCGTCGATGTAAGCGACAATCTGTTCGTCCGTCAGTCCATGTTCGCCTCCAAACCGATGAAGGCTTTTTTCTTCCTCCGGGGTGAGAACCCCATCCGCCAGCGCAAAAGTCAGATACTTGTGAAACTCGATGACCGCCTGCTCGTTGGCTTGCGCGGCCAGCTCGGAGTCCACCTGCCGGCGGCGGGCCGGATCGAGCAGCTCGACGCGGGCCTCGGTCAAGTAGCGCGACGATTCGTCGAGCCCAGGCCGCAACAATTGCGCAAGCGGGTTGCTCGGCTGATTTTTCAACGGCAGCTTCTTTTGCCACCACCGCATCAATTCCCGGCAATGCTCCTCGATGATTTCGTTGCTCGGGTTCGCGCGCGGATCGAGGCAAAGCCGCTCGTAGAGATTCGGCGACTTGTATTTGCTCCAGCCGTCCCACTTTTGCGGGTCGTCCGGAAGCGGCACGGGAAAGTGGCCCTCGTATTGCATCATCTCACGTGACGGCAATGGCGCCCAGGCCCGCCGCCGCCCGCTCGACTTCATCCGGCGCCAAACCCGTATTGCGTTCGATCGTCACCTTCGCCTGGTTGCCGCAGGCATTGACCGCCACCTCAAGAACCTGGTTGGCATTGTACTCGTAGGTCAGCTCCACGGGCGATCCTTTCGGCAGGAAGGCCGGCAATACGACATCGCAGAGACCAAGCGGCGTACACTCGGCGGGCACCGTGCTCTCGCCTTCCACGATCCGCACCACGGCGCGCTCCATGTTCGCGCTCGCGGTGCCGAACGAATTTTTCGCCATCGCCGGCATGGCTGTCATTTTCCGGATCATGGGGAAAACGTATTCCTCGAGGTGTCCTTCATCCCAAAGCACCACGCCGAGCGTATGCGAAGTGATGTTGGTCACCTGGATGAGACCGCCTTCGCGCGAGGAAAATTGCTGGCGCGTATCGTCCGGCAGGGTCTTCACGCCGGACACTTCTTCTTCGTGCAACAAAGACAGGATCGCCTGGATCGCCGCGCCCACCGCGACGGCTTCATCAGGATTCACGTCATCCACCAGCGGAACGGAGGAAAGCTGCGCGATCATTTCGCGCACCATCGGCATCCGGGTCATCCCGCCCACGAGCAGGACCTTGTTCATGTCGCTCCAGTTCAATTTCGCTTCCTGCAAAACCATTTCGCAAATCGTTTTGCATTTCTCGACCAGGTGCCGGGTCTTGAGTTCGAATTCTTCCCGGCTCAGCTCGACCTTCACGCTTTTCCCGTTGTGATTGTGCACGATCGCCGTGCGCGGCCGGCTCGAGAGCTGGATTTTTGCCGCCAGCGCGCGGCTCTGGAGATCCTGATAACTTTGCAGATCGAGCAGCGGGTTCTCGCCGTTGGCCCGATCGAATTCCTCCGCGACATGATTGACGATGATGTCGTCCCAATCCTTGCCGCCCAGGCGATGGTCGCCGTTCGTCGCGAGCATCTCGATCCCCTGCCCCTGGATTCGCATGATCGTCACATCGAAGGTTCCGCCGCCGAGGTCGAAAACGAAGACCGTCTGATCTTCAGCAAGCTTATCGAGACCGTACGCCACCGCCGCGGCGGTCGGCTCGTTGATGATTTGCAGAACATTGAACCCCGCGAGCTGGCCGGCGGTGATCGTGGCCGTCCGCTCGGCGTCATTGAAATAGGCTGGAACGGTAATGACCGCGTCCGTGACCGGCACTTTGAGATATTTTTCGGCGTCCGACTTTAGCTTCCGCAAAATGAGAGCCGAGAGCTCCTCGGCGGAATAAATTTTCCCGTTGAACTCCCGCTGAAATTGCTCCTTCGGTTTGCCCATCTCACGCTTCACAAAATCGACAATTCGTTCCGCTTCGGCCACGGAATTGTTCTTCGCGAGAGTGCCGACGATTACGCTCGAGCCATCGAAAAGGATGACGGACGGCGTGAGACGTTCGTTTTCGGAATTCGGGATGATTTGCGGCTTTCCGTACGCATCAATGTGCGAGACAGCGCAAAAGGTGGTGCCAAGGTCAATTCCAACTGCTTTTCTTCCGGTCATAATCGTGGGTTGAGTGAGAGATGATTCCGCCCCTTGGACAGGTGCAATTTCCATGCCCGCGCCGACCGCGAATTAGGGAGGCTTTTCGAGGCGAAGAAGGCCCGCGCCCGGCCGCTTACCCGAAGCGTTTCGCGACGACTTCTTCCGGCCGCAAAACCTGATCCCGCCAGAGGAAACCGCGTTTCACGCGCATCACGATTCGCCCTTCGTCTTCGGAAAAATCCGAGGGCTCATAACTGACCACGCGGTGAAAAGCACGGTCCACCATCTCCTTTGGCTCGATTTCGCTAACCTCCATCCGGTGAAGGATCTCGGTCAGGGAGTGGATCGCGTTCTCGAGGTTGTCCCGCCATTGTCCCAACTTTCCACGCTTCGCCTCGCCCGCTTCCACCGCCGTTTGAAGTTGCGAGGACAGGGCGCTCAAATCATCAAACAAGGTCAAGAGGTCGCGAATGAACGGTTTCTGGAGCGATTCGTAGAGGAAATTATCACGGTACTTGATCAGCTCCTCATGCAACGAGTCGAAGAGTCGCTGATTGACGCTCTCCGTATTGCGGAGCGCGGCCATATGTTCGTCCATCTTGCGGAATTGCTGCGCGAAATCGGAGTTCTCGTCGTTCTCCCGCTTTTCGAGCCGGCTGGCCACCGTTCCCTCGAGACTTTGCAGGCGGCCGTTCAAGGCGCTGAATTCCTGCAGAATTTGCGCGAACTGCGCGCCGCTGCCGTTGCCGTTGCCTTCTTCCCAGGCGTCCGTCGGCAGCGCTTTCTCCGCCTCGGCGCTCAACTGCTGCATGGTCGACGTAAACTCGTCGGCGATTTTGATCTCCATCGGCGTCCCTATTCGTCAGTCTTTCCCAGAAAAAATTTTCGGACGGCGTCGGCCAATCCCGGGATATCATGCCGCCGCGCCTCGACGGCGACTTCGAGGCCGAGATCACGGGCCGTTTTCGAGGTCACCGGCCCGATGCTTGCGACCTTCATCCCCGCCGGCCACGGCAGACCGAGCGCCAGGAAATTTTCGACCGTCGATGAGCTGGTAAAAGTGATCAGATCCGCGCCCTCCTCCAATAGCCGGCGGCGCGCGCCGCCATCGTCGCGCGTTTCGGGGACCGTGCGGTAGGCGAAACCTTCATCCACAATAGCTCCCAAAGCCGAGAGTTCCCTAGGGAGCAAATCCCGCGCCTTTTCCGCCCGGGCAAGAAGAATGCGCAGATTTTCCACGCCCCCTGCCTTCTGGAATTCGCGCACGATCGATTCCGCGACGAATTTCTCCGGCTGGAGATCGACGTGCAGGTGAAATTCTTTTACCCGCTGCGCGGTCGCCGGACCAATGGCCGCAATGCGCGCGCCGCCAATTTCACGCGCGTCGTCGTAGAGTTTATAAAAGAGATCGAAAAACGCCGTCACGCCATTCGGGCTCGTAAACACGATCCAGTCATAGGCATGGGCGTCCTGCACGAGCTCGGCAAACGCGCGCAGGTCGCTGGGCGGTTCGATCCGAATGGTCGGCAGCTCGATCACATCCGCGCCGAGAGCGCGCAACTGTCCGCTCAGGATGCCGGCCTGCGTGCGGGTCCGAGTCACGACGATTCGTTTGCCGGAGAGCGGCTGATCTTCGAACCAGTTCAACGCCTCCCGCAGGGAGACCACTTCTCCGAAAACGGCGACCGCCGGCGCGGTAAATCCCGTTTCCGCGACGCGCTGCGCGATGTTTTCCAAATTCCCCACCAGCGTCTCCTGCCGGCCCGTCGTGGCCCAGCGAATGAGCGCGACCGGCAGGTCGCTCCGCATCCCGCTCGCCAGCATTTCGCGAGCGATCGACTCGATTCTTTCCACACCCATCAACATCACCTGGGTGCCGCCGAGTTGCGCCAGCGCGCGGAAATCGATCGACGTTTCCGATTTCTCCGGATCCTCGTGGCCGGTAAAGAAGGTGACGTGGGAATTCTTTCCACGATGCGTCACCGGTATTCCGGCGTAGGCCGGCCCCGCGATGGCCGAGGTGATGCCCGGCACGACAGCGAAAGTGACATGGGCGGCCGCAAGCGCCTGCGCTTCCTCCCCGCCCCGGCCGAACACGAACGGGTCTCCGCCCTTCAACCGCACCACTTGCTTCCCCGACTGCGCCTTCTCGATCAAGAGCGCGTTGATTTCATCCTGAGTGAGGGTGTGAGCGCCGGCCTTTTTCCCGACGTAGATAAGCTCGGCGCTTTCCGGCGCCCATTTCAGCATCTCGGGATTGCAGAGGTAATCGTAGACGATCACCTCCGCTTGCTCGATGCATTCCTTCGCCCGCAGCGTCACCAGCCCGAGATCGCCCGGGCCGGCGCCAACCAGGAAGCATTTGCCGTGGGATTTCTTAGGCGCCATTGATTCGTTCCATCAATTCGGCGGCCAGCCGTTCGGCGCCGGCTTTCACTGCCCCTTCGACTGCCGCCACCCGCGGCGCCAATCGCCCCATCTCGAAAATCTGCGCGCTCAGTTTCATGGTCGTTGCTTCGATTACGGCAAGCACGCCAACCGGCGAGTCGCAATCACCCTGGAGTAGACGCAAGAATTCGCGTTCCGCCTGCAAACATAAAAGTGTCTCGGGATGGTTTACACGATCAATCATCTTGCGCGCCTGGTCGTCCTCGCTTCGGACCTGGAGCGCGATTACGCCCTGCCCGCCCGCGGGGAGAAATTCCCCGCGCGATAGAATTTCCGCATGAAATGACGCACCCTCGAAGGCGAACGAACCACGGGACAAATCATGGCCCAGCCGTTCAACGCCGGCCCGCGCCAGCAGGATCGCTTCCCAATCGTTCGTGATCAATTTGCGCAGGCGCGTCGGCACATTTCCGCGAAGGTCGACGACCTGAATTTCCGGGCATTTCCACCGCAGCTGGTGCTGCCGCCGCACGCTCCCGGTCGCCACGACCGCGTTTGGTGAAAGGGCGGCCAACCCGCCTGGAGTTTTCCCGATCAAGACGTCTTCCACGGCCCCGCGCGGAAGCGCGCCACGCACTTCCAGCCCGGGCGTTCTGTCACTCGGCAAATCTTTCGCGCTATGCACGGCAACGTCGATTTTTCCCGCGGCCAAAGCCCGCTCGATTTCGCCTGTGAAGAGTCCCTTGCGTCCGGCCCGCGGATCGATCGGCTCGGCGGTCTCCAGGCTCCGCTCATCGCCGCGAGTCTGGACGATTTCAATTCCGATCTCGATTTCCGGCCACGCGTGCTGCAACGCTTGCGCCACCAACTCGGTCTGCGCGCGGGCCAATTCGCTTCCGCGCGAGCCGAGGATGATCCTCTGAGAAATGCGGCCGCTCATGGAGCGCCGCTACAGTTGGGAGGCGCGGAACGCCCCTCCATCCAGCCCGCGAGGATTCACGCTGGCTGGCGACGCAGGCGACTCGCGGGCATAGCCAAGCCGGACCCGGAAATCTGAGACGTGGGCCGCGATGATTACCTCAGCCGCCGCGATCTGCTGCCTGCGTAACGCGAGCGATTCTTCGGCGATCGCTTGCAGTGAATCGATATCGTAAAGGAAGACACCGTCGATTTCATTTACTTCCGGCGCCACGTCCCGCGGCACGGCGATATCGATGATGAAAAGAGGGCGGTCGGGTCGTTCTCGCATCATCGGTGACAAAACATTTGGCGTCAGAAGCGGTTCTTCCGCCGCCGTCGACGAAATCAGGATATCGACTTCCGCGCATTGCCTCGACCATTCGTGGAAAGAGATCGCGCGGCCCCGCACCACCGCGGCCAGGCTTTCCGCGCGCTCGAAGGAGCGGTTGCTCACCCGGATGTCGGTTACTCCCCGTGAATTCAAAGCGCGGGCGGTGCGCTCGCTCGTCTCGCCCGCACCGAGGATGAGGACTCTTCGATCGCGCAGATCCCCGAATATTTTCACCGCTAGATCGACCGCCACCGACCCCACCGAGACCGCTCCGCGGGTAATTTCGGTCCGGGTCCGGACCTGCTTGGCGACGCGGAACGCGCGCTGAAAAAGCCGATGCAAATGAGGCCCGACACTGCCTGATTCCCGCGCATTCGCGTACGATTTCTTCACCTGTCCAAGGATGTCCGTTTCGCCGATCACCATCGAATCGAGCCCCGACACGACCCGGAAAAGGTGCCGCACGCATTCTCCTCCTTCGTAACGGTAAAAAACGCCTGCGTCCTCCGGTGTTTTCGCGCCGCCGCGCACGAGGCAATCCGTGATCCGGTCCGTCGCGACCGTCGCCGCCGCCGATCCATAAACTTCCACACGGTTGCAAGTGGCCAGGATGAGCGCTTCGTCGCACCCGCTCTCAGCGCGCAGGACTTCTTCCGAGCGCGGCAGAGCGTAGCGCTCGCGCGTTTCCACTTTCGCGGTGTGATGGCTGATCCCGACGCAAAAAAGATTCATCATACGGGAGGGCCCTGCGAAACGAAGTTGATGGCCCACAAAACCGAAACCGCCGCGCCAAAGCCCAGCACGCAAAGGAGGGCCACTCTTTTGGGCGCGAGCCGGTGGAGATGCCGGCCTTGCAAGATCGCTCCATAAAATAACCAGACCCCAAAAGCGCAGATCATTTTCACCCGCGGCAATGGCCCGCCGGTAAAGAATCCGCCGATCAGGCCGGCGGTATAAAGGGCAAAGCCGAGCCAGAGCAAACGGGTGATCGCGGCAAAAAGGTTCGACAACGGCGGCAGGCGGGAAAAAACGGAATGCAGCTGGTGCGTTTTGAGTTGCCGCTCCTGCACGAGGTACATGACCCCGGCCACACAGGCGAGCGCGAACGCGCCGTAGGCAACCATCGACATTGAAGCGTGAAACTCCAGCCAGGGATTCGCGGGAAGGCGGGCCTGGTGCGGCACATCGATGGGGGCGATCAGGGCAAAGGTTTGCAGCCCAAAAACCAGCGGCGCGGTAAAGGCCCCCATGAGCGAGAGGCGATAGGCCGGGCCGACCAGCAAATAAATAAGCGCCACCGACCAGGCCAGGAAGATGAAGACTTCAAAGAGGTTCGTCAGAGGACAACGCCCCAGGGCGTGGCCCCGGACCGAGAGAAACGCCGTCTGGAAGAGGAAGCCCAGGCCGATCGCAAAAAAATTAAATCGCCGCGGTCGCGAAATCCGATCTCGGATCGCGAGCAGGGTGTGCACGACCCCTGCGAAATAGCAGAGCGTCGAGACGATCAAGAGCTGGCGGTCCATGCGAGGGCCCAGTGTAAAAGGAGGGCCGTCCCTTGGCAAACCTCCGCTGCGCGAGCGGCGTTGACGTTTCCGGCTGAAACCGTAGCGTCGCGCCATGGTTTCCGATGTGATCGATAAACTTCGTGCCGCTGTGCGGGATGTGCCTGATTTTCCAAAGCCCGGTATTGTCTTCAAGGACATCACCCCGATCCTGGGCAGCGGGGAACTGTTCCGCGCGTCGATTGATGTCTTTCTGGAGCAATGCCGCGGGAAGGAAGTCGACAAGATTGTTGGGATCGATGCGCGGGGATTTCTCTTCGGCTCGGCCGTCGCCTACGAGCTGGGGATCGGTTTCGTGCCGCTCCGGAAAAAAGGCCGCCTGCCCTACAAAACCGAAAGCGCAAAGTACTCACTCGAGTACGGCGAAGCGGAGATGGAGTTGCATCTCGACGCGATTGAGCCGGGAGAGAGAGTCGTGTTGATCGACGATCTCCTGGCCACGGGCGGGACATCCGCGTCCGCGGCCACGCTCATCAAAAAGGTGGGCGGAATTCTCCTGGCCGCGCAGTTCCTGATCGAGCTGGAGTTTCTGCACGGCCGGCAGAAATTGGAACCGGTTCCGGTCGTGTCTTTCCTGAAGTACTGAGCGCGATGCAGCTTGTCATCCCGAGCCGCGCGGACGGCGAGGGACCTCGCAAGCGCAGTTTTCATTACACAAAAGATGTCACGCCTCGCTGCCGTGAACGCGTAAATAAGCGCGGAAGCGGTTGAGCGCTTGTGAGGTCCCTCGCCGTCTGCGCGGCTCGGGATGACAAGCGATGTAGCTCAACTCTCGTGGCATGCGCAGCTATCGCCGCATCCACGATCCGCCACGATCACTTCCATTTTTATTTCCTGAAGCGCGAGCTGGTCGTGGATCAGATTGAGCAGGGCAAGCGCGCGCTCGTCCGGCATGTGTTCGCAGCGCAACTCGATGCGCGCTGAGTTGCCAGCGAGCTCCGGATGCGCCGCGAGCATCTCTCCATCGAGCAGGAAGGAGACGTAGGCGTTGAATTTTTCCTGTAGTTCATGGAGCCGCTCGTCAGAGTCCTCCCACGGACGGGGCTCGTGCATGGCGAGGACGACTTGATCCGTTTTTGGGTCGAGCGCGAAAAGATCAATGACGCCGGCTTGCTCGACTCCGCCGCGCGGCGATTCGCCGGCAGGACTCCTGTTCGAAGACTCTATCACAGCGACAGATTCCTCGACTTCGCTCGGAATGACAAGGAGGGGTCCGTCGGTGTAAGCTCGGGGATGGCAAGGCCGCTTTGTGTCATCTGCTCCGCGCTCTTTCTCTTCTCGACGGTTGTTCTCGCGCAGTTCACGCCCGCCCTGCTCCAAAACAACAGCTACTGGGGCGACGGCAAGGCGGAGTTCAATATCTACGGCGCGCGGATCGCCCGGTATGGCATTCCGCGCGAGTGCGAAGTCCTGCACATTCTCGTTCGCGAGCCGTTCGATCCGAAACAATTCGTGAAACCCGAAGGACCGACGCGACCGGAAACGACCGCGGTCCTGAAACTCAACCAGATTCTCCATGTGCCCACCGGCCTCTACCTCTACCAGCAAATGCACTCGAATTTCTGGCGGGTGGATAACGCGCAGCTCGTGAAGTTTTCGCTCACGAGCAACGACAGTTGCGGCAACACGTTCAAGGAAGCGCGCCGCAACGGCGAACAATTCAGCTACGAATATCGCACCTATTGGGACGGAATGGCCGGCGGGAAAGAGAACGTCACGCCGCCGGCCAACGGCTGCTTCTACGACGAGTTGCCCTGGCTCGTGCGAACGATCGACTTCTCCAAGCCGGCCGGTGAATTCGAAGTGCAGCTGGCCGGCACAACGATCGGTTCCAAGAAGGACACATTCGTTTTCCAGCCGGCAAAGATTTCCTTCAAGTCGACCGAGCGAACCATTGACGTTGTCGTCCGGCACGGCGGAGGCGCCGACAAGTTCGTCCTGGATCGAGACGGTCCTCACCTGCTGCGCGAATGGACTGCCGCCGACGGCAGCCATTTGAAGATGAAGCGCAATCTGAAAGTCGATTACTGGAACTACAACAAGCCCGGCGATCGCGAGCGCGCGCTCAACAACCCGATGTTGCGCCAGCCGGATTAGATCATCCCAAGCGCAGTCGAGGGATCCCGGCTTGTGACCTTTCAGTCTGACCACGGGGTCTCTCGACTTCGCTCGGGATGACGATAACTTTGAGTTGTGGCAAAACGAAACAAGACCGGCGGACTTACGCTGCTCGGGAAAAGCGAAGCACGACTGCCCGCATCTCCGGCAGACGGCCGGCTCGAAACCTTCCCAAATCCCGCCCGCCGGAATTACCGAATCCGATTCGAGACCGCGGATTTCACCTCGCTCTGCCCCGTGACCGGTCAGGTGGATTTTGCGCAAATCACGATCGAATACGTGCCGAATGCGCTTTGCATCGAAAGCAAGTCGCTGAAGTTCTACCTGACCTCCTATCGCAACGAGCGTGCGTTTAACGAGGCGGTGACGAACCGAATTCTCGATGACTTCGTCCGTGCCTGTTCGCCCCGTGAAGCGGTCGTGACCGCGGAATTCTCCGCTCGTGGCGGCATTGCGCTCACAGTTCGCGCGGAATTTCCCGATGCCAATTCGACGGTAGGGCGAGACTCTGTCGAGCCAACGAAATCGGACGGCTCCGCAGAGCGTCGCCCTACCAAGGGAAAATAATGCCGATGAAGCGCGCGGTTGTGCTTCTGAGCGGCGGGCTCGATTCGGCCACGACGCTCGCCATCTGCCAACGGGAGGGATTCGAGCCTTACGCGCTGTCGTTCAATTACGGGCAGCGCCACCGCATCGAAGTGCTGGCGGCCAGGCGCATCGCGGCATCTCTCGGCGCCCGCGACCATCGAATCGCCGAGATCGATTTGCGCGTTTTCGGCGGGTCGGCGCTGACCGATGAAATCCCGGTCCCGAAAAACCGGGACGAAAAAAACAGGGGCCACGGCGTTCCAGCCACCTACGTGCCAGCGCGAAACACCATTTTCCTTTCCTACGCCCTGGCCTGGTGCGAAGTCCTAGGCTCCACGGATATTTTTATCGGTGTAAACGCAGTCGATTATAGCGGGTACCCGGATTGCCGGCCGGCGTTCATCGCGGCGTTCGAAGAGCTGGCGAACGTGGGAACAAAAGCGGGTGTCGAAGGCACGCGCTTCCGCATTCACGCCCCGCTCCTTTCGATGTCGAAAGCCCAGATCATCGCGAAAGGAACGGAGCTTGGCGTCGATTTTTCGTTGACCCACAGTTGCTACGATCCGACGTCCGATCTGCTCGCGTGCGGCGAGTGTGATTCGTGCCGGATCAGGCTGGCCGGTTTCCAGGAGGCCGGGCTGCGGGATCCGATTGCCTACGCGGCAAAATGAAACGGTTCTTCGCAATGTTTGTCCTCACTCCAGGCGAACAGCGAGTTGTCGTCCTTGCCGTGCTTATGCTTCTTGGCTGGACGTGGCTGAAGCATCAACAGGAAGTGCGGCGCGAGACATCCGCGGTCTTCAGTTCGCTAATGCCTGATGAGCGGTGATGCTGCAATCCCAAGGAGCTACTGGCCAGGAATCCGCCCGTAACCGATAAAGTTCGGGCTCATTCTTCCTTCATTCGTCCTGGCGGGCTTGGGGATTTTGAAATCGAAAACGCTCACGCCATAACGCGATTCTCCCTCGTAGGTCCGGCCGTCGCTCGCGCCCACCATGATGCGTTGATTCGTCCCCTTTTTCCCGAGGTAAATCATGGCGTGGGTGATCGGAGGATCGCGCTCAATGCTGTACGTCCCCGTCCAAAAAAGAAGATCACCGGGCAAAAGTTCATCCAGTTCAAAAGTGCTCTCTTGACGGCTGTTGACCGCCTTGAAGTTTCCAGCCTTTCGCAACCAGACATATTGCTGGCTCGAATCTCGCGGCACGTCGCGAACGCCATTTTGCGTCAGCACGTAAAAAATAAAGCCGGAGCAATCCATCCCGCCGTTCGCAGGATCGGCTGAGCCGTATTTGTATTCGAGATTGCGCGTGGTCAGTTCGAGGGCCGTGTCGATGATTTTGCGGACGTTGGGCGGGTAGCTTTCGTAACCCGCAATCTCGCTCGAAGAGATAGTGGCGGGCGCTCCTTTTTTCTTCGGGGAAGGAGAAGGAGACGGGCTCACGGTGGGACTTGGACTTTCCATTGGCGTCTCGGTCGGGCTCGGCGAGGACGATGGAGTTTCGCTGGGCGTCGGCGAAGGCGACGTTTTTTTCTTTTTCTTCCCGGGTGAAGCGCTTGCCGAAGATTCGGGCGTGGGAGTTGGCGAAGCTCTCTTCTTTTTCCTGGGTGAAGGAGAGGCACTTGCCTCCGGCGTTTCTGAAGGCCTGGGACTTGGAGACGCCTTGCGCTTCTTTGCGGGAGATGGCGACGGAGATTTCTCCGGGGTGGCGGCCGCTTTCGGCGAAGGCGATTTTTCGGCGACCGGCGTTTTCTTCGAGGTGCTGGAACTCTTGCGCTGCTTTCGCGGCGCCGGAGTTGGTGTCGGGGCGAAAATTTTCTTCAGTTTGGTGCCGAACGATTCTTCAGCCTGGACGTGCTCGGCCACGCCCGAAAGCATCGCGATCAAGAATAAAGCGCCGGCAATTCTTCTGACTCGTCGCATGGGAGCGGGAACGTAGCACACGGGCGCGTGATGAATAACGCGCTACGAAACTGCTTGTCATCCCGAGCCGCGCAGACGGCGAGGGACCTCACAGTAGTTCACAGATCACCCAAGCCAGTTCCGGCGAAATTCAATATCAACGCTGCGTGCTTCACGAAACGATCACTCGAACGTATTACCTTCGACTGCGAGGTCCCTCGCCGTCTGCGCGGCTCGGGATGACAAGCAAGTTTGCGCGCCGTTCTTTGTTCGGCCGCTACTTCTTCGCGAGCTCGGCCAGAACAGCTTTGTTCAGCCGAATGCCGGCGTCCAGGTTCTCGAGCGGAAAATTTTCGTTCGGCGAATGCGCCCGGCAATCGGGTAACGCCAGACCAAGCAACAGGGTTTCCACTCCGAGAATCGTGCGAAACTGCGATACGATCGGGATGCTGCCCCCTTCTCGAATCAGCGCGGGTTCCTTTCCGAAAGCCTCGCGCAACGCGCGTTGCGCCGCCTCGCCGACGGACGAATGCGGGTCGGTCAGATACCACGGTCCGCTGTGGCCGCGTGTTATTTCCATCGTCACCCCCGGGGGCAAATTCTTTTCGAGATGACGCGTGGCCAGGGCCAGAATTTCGTCCCCTTCCTGGTTCGGGACGAGGCGGAACGTGAGCTTGGCCATCGCATGACTCGCAATCACGGTCTTGGTTCCCACCCCCTGATAACCACCGCCGATTCCGTTGATTTCCGCGGTGGGCCGTCCCCAGAGCCGCTCGAGGGTGCTGTAGCCTTCTTCACCGAAGAGGGCCGGCGCTCCGGTCTCCTTCAAGATTTCCTCATCGCCGTCGATGGGCAATTCGCGCCAGGCTTTTCGTTCCCAGTCTTCGAGCGGTTTTACCTTGTCGTAGAATCCCTCGACGGCGACATGCCCCTTCTCGTCATGCAAGGTCGCGAGCAAGCGCGCCAGCGCGGTGATTGGATTCGCCACCGCGCCGCCGAAGACACCCGAATGCAAATCCATCTTCGCGCTGGTGATTTTCACCTCGAGCGCCGTCACCCCGCGCAAACCGTAACTCAGCGTCGGCGTCCCTTTCGCGACCATGCCCGTATCGGAAACGACTGCTACGTCGCAACGGAGGGCCTCCTTGTTTTGAGAGAGAAAATTGCCCAGGTTGCCGCTGCCGATTTCTTCCTCACCCTCGATGACAAAATGCAAATTAACGGGCAGATCGCCGTGTTGCTCGAGCGTTTCCTGGACACCCAGGATATGTGCGAGAATCTGCCCTTTGTTATCAGTGGCGCCGCGCGCAAAGACGTAGCCATCCTTCAGTACGGGATCGAAAGGCGGCGAATCCCACAATTCGAGCGGATCGGGCGGCTGGACATCGTAATGTCCGTAAATCATAACGGTGGGGCGCCCGGCTTGATGTTTGTTTTTCGCCCAGACGACCGGATGTCCCGGCGTCGGCACCAGTTTAGTCTCGAGGCCGATACCGCTCAATTTTTCCACCAGCCAATGCGCACACTCGGTGACTTTTTCCGCATACTGGTCGTCGGTGGAAACACTCGGGAATCGCAGGAACGCATAATACTCTTCAAGATGGCTTGCACGCATGGTCGGAGAGGTTAAACCAACTTTTTTGATTTCGCCTGCGAATTGCGCGTTGCACCGCGCCCCGCGCTGACTCAGCCTGCCGCATGGCCGCGGAACCCGCCAAAGAGCAGCAAGAAAAACTGATCCGTGCGCTCGGCGTTCCGACGCTCACCGCGAGCATCGTCAATGCGACGGTGGGCGCCGGGATTTTCGTGCTGCCCGCCGTGGTCGCCGCAGGTTTGGGCGCCGCCGCTCCGATCGCGTTTGTCATCTGCGCCGTGGTCATGGCGTTGGTCGTCACTTCGTTCGCGATCGCTGGCAGCCGCGTGTCGTTGACGGGCGGCCTCTATGCGTACGTGGAAGTGGCCTTCGGGTCCTACGTCGGTTTTCTCGCCGGCGTTTTGCTTTGGCTAACGAATGTTCTCGCCGTCGCGGGTGTGGCGAGCGCCATCGTCGCTTCGGTCGCGGTGATTTTTCCGGTGGCGCAGGGAGGGCTCGGCCGAGTCCTGCTCCTCGTGCTGATTTTTGCCGGGCTGGCCTTCATCAACATTCGCGGGGTGCGCGCGGGTGCCGCCACCGTGGCGGGGCTGACAATCGCGAAACTGTTACCGTTGCTTCTCTTCATTTCCGTCGGGGTTTTCTTCATCCAACCGGCCGCGCTGGGATGGTCGGTCTGGCCGGAAAGCGATGCGATCGGCAAGACCGTCTTGCTGCTCATCTTCGCCTTCATGGGAATCGAACTGGCTCTAGTGCCGAGTGGCGAAGTGAAAAATCCGTCACGCACCGTGCCGCGATCGATTTTCCTCGCTCTCGCGGTAACCACCGCGCTCTACATCGCGATTCAACTCGTTGCTCAAGGAGTCCTGGGAGCTGAACTATCGAAGTTCGGGGATGCGCCTCTGGCCGAAGCGGCCTCTCGTTTTCTCGGTAACGCCGGGCGGTCGATCATCCTGGTGGGCATGGTTATTTCCGCTTTCGGATATGTGAGCGGCGACGTCCTGGGCTCGCCCCGGACCCTTTATGCGTTTGGGCGGAATGGAATTCTGCCCGCGAAAATGGCCGCGGTCCATCCGCGCTTCCGGACGCCACACATCGCGATCATCGTGCACGCGATCATCGCCTGCACCCTGTCGGTCAGCAGCACTTTCCAATATCTCGCCGTCCTCGCTAACATCGCGGCGTTGCTCCTTTACCTGTTCTGCTGCTCCGCGGCATTTGAGTTGACTCGCCGAAATGTGGTCTCGGACGGCAAGCCCTTCTCAATCCCCGGCGACAAGATCATACCGTTCCTTGCGATCGCCATCGTCCTTTGGATCTTGTGGCATGCGACTCTTTCGGAATTTGGAGTAGCCGCCCTCGTCCTGGTGATCGCGTCGGCGTTGTATGCCTTGCGGAAGGTAGCAAGACAGAAATCCGCCGGTGGCTGAAAAGCGGGTAAGGGAAGGCCCGGGCCCCATATATTGTGTCGCTCAGGGGCCAGGCCCGCTGCAAATGGTATTATTTTCCTTGTCACTCGACGAGGATTAGCTGTTAATGAGAGCAACGGCCGTAGGCCGATCTCATGCATCTCCACTCGCTCGAACTGCTCGGATTCAAATCTTTCGCGGACAAGACGGTCTTTGAATTCCACGAGGGCGTCACTGCAATCGTGGGCCCAAACGGCTGCGGGAAATCGAACGTGCTCGATGCCGTGCGCTGGGTCCTCGGCGAGCAATCGGCCAAAGCGATGCGGGGCGGCGAAATGGCCGACGTGATTTTCAACGGCGCCGAAACGCGCAAGCCGGTCGGTTTCGCCGAGGTCTCCCTCACCCTGTCGAATTGCGAGGCCGAGCTCGGCGTCGATTGGCACGACGTGCGCGTGACGAGGCGCGTTTATCGCGACGGGAACTCCGAATACCTGCTGAACAAAACGCCGTGCCGCTTGCGCGATATCCAAAGCCTCTTCGCCGACACCGGCGTCGGACGCAGCGCCTACTCGGTCATGGAGCAGGGCAAGATCGATTTGATTCTCAGCTCGCGTCCCGAAGATCGCCGCGCTGTTTTCGAAGAGGCGGCCGGGATCACCAAATACAAAACGCAAAAACGCGAAGCGCTGCGCAAATTGGAAGCGACCGAAGCGAATCTTTTGCGGATCGGGGACATCATCAAGGAAGTAAAACGCCAGATCGGCTCGCTCCAACGCCAGGCCGGCAAAGCGCGCCGCTATCAGACATTGCTCGCCGATCTACAGGTTTTGGACACCCATCATTCGCGCCGGCAGCTGGATGAACTTCAAGCGGAGGCGGAGCGGGGCCGCGCGGAAGTAGCGCGCCTGGAAGAGGCGGAAAGGAACGCGCACGCAAAAATCGAGGCGAGCGAAAACAACCTCGCGGCCAAACGCCGCGACCTGGATGCAATTGACGGCAAGGCGGGCGACGCCCGCGCGGAAGTGCAGCGGCTCCAGGCCGAGATAGCAACGCTGCGCAACCGGATCGATTTTAACCGGCAGCGCGCGCAGGAACTTCAGGAGCTGATCGAACGCCATGAAGGCGATATCGCCGCGGCTGAGGCGAAACGGAGTGAGCAGGAGACGAAGATTCACGAGGCGGATGTGCTCATCGCCAGGATCGATCAACTTCTAGAGACGAAAGAAAACGAAGTCGAGCAGCTCACGGAAACGGTGCGGGCCGCGCGGACCGAGCGTGCCCAACGAGAGGACGAGCTGCAATCGCTCCAGCTCTCGCTCTCAAAATTCGAAACCAGAATCACGACGTTTCAGAACGATCTGACCGGGATGGCGGCACGGCGCGAGGCGACCGGCGCCCGAATCTCAGAGCTCGACCGCGCGATCGGCGGCGAGACGAATCACGTGGAAGAAGCGCGATCCAATCTCGCCCGCGCGCAAGCGGCGCTGGAGAGCGAGCAGCAAGCAACGGAGAAACTTCGGCAAACCTTGCGCCACGCGGAAGAGCGACAGCGGCAGCACCAGGCGAATCTGACCCAGGCCGAGAAGGAGATTGGGCGGGTCGATCGGGTGATCGCGGAGAAACAGACGCGTCTCGAAGTGTTGCGCCAAATGACGGAGGAAGGCGAAGGCTTGGAGAAGGGTTCGCAAGCGATCTTGAAGGGGCTGAACGATCCCGATCGGATCAAGCCGGCGATCGCCGGCGCGCTCGTGGCGAATTTGCAGGTCGAACGCGAGTTTGTTCCCGCGCTCGAAGCCGCGTTTGGCCGGGCCATGCACGCTGTCGTCTTGCACAACACAGCGCTGGCGGGGGAAATTTTCCAGACCCTGACGGAAAACAAATCGGGGCAAGCGGCCCTGGCGATTCCCGAGTGGTCGGCGGATGTGCGAAACGCGCCCTCATCAAATCTGCCGAAAGGCGCTCTGGCCTGGGCAATCGAGAAAGTCGACGCGCCGGAAGCGCTGGCGCCCATCGTGCGGAACCTCCTGCGGGATGTGGTGCTTGTCTCCGATCTGGCCTCCGCGCTTGAGCTCAAGAAGCGGGCCGCGCATCTTCAATACGCCACGCTCGCGGGCGAGTTCATTTCCGCGGATGGAATCATTTTCGGCGGAAGCACCATCGCAGCGAACGATTCTCTCCTTGGACGCCATGCGGTCCTGGCCGCCCTTTCGCAGGAACGCGATTCACTCGACACCGAGCGGCAGACCCTGATCGACGCGCGCACTCGGGCCCAGGACCAGGTCGAAGCCGCCGTCAGTGCGGTCGAAGAAGCGCGCGCGAACCACGAGACGGCCGAGCGAGATCATTCCAGGGCGAGTATTCAGATTCTCGCCGCGGAACGGGCTCTCCAGGATGCGGAGCAGAAGCTGACGAATTTGGCGACCGAAAAAAGCACCCTGGAACAACAGGTCAGGATTGCGGACGAAAAAATCGCGGAAATGGAAGCGGATTTGCGAGCGCAGCGGAAAACGTTCGAGGAAGAACTGCAACGAAAGACCGTGGCCGAGCAAGCGCGAGAAACTGCGCGCTCACAGGAAGAGGAAGCGGCTGAAAAATTAAATGAGCTGCGACTCGCGGTGGCGACGGAACGGCAGCGTCACGAGAGCCTGGTCAGCCATCGGCAGCCCATGGCGGCGCGCGAAGCGGAGTTGGCTGATCTCGTTGCGGCCCGCCGCGGTGATATCGCGACCTACCAGAACAGGCTGGCTGCGCAGGCGAAGGAGTCGGAGGAAGCGGACGCGAGAATCCTGAGCCAGGCATCGCAATTGGAAGCAGCGGGCGAAGCCGTGGCCGCGCTGGCGGATGAACGAGGCGCGCGACTGGCCGCGGTGAGCGAACAGGAAGCTCAAGTGCGCGCGTTGCGCGATTCGTTGAACGATCTGCGCGATCTCCGCGGCAAACAGGAGGTCCGTCAAACCCAGATGCAATTGCGCATCGAAAATCTGGCCGAGCACGTCATGCGTCGCTATCAAGTCGACCTGCGCGCGTTCACGACGGATGCTTTTGCTTTCCAAAAGACCTTGAGCGTTGTGACCAGGCGGCGTGCTGGTGGATCGACCCCGAATGCTTTCGGGGTCGATGTTAGTATTGGCGGCGAAGCCACGACAATTCCGGCATCGCCCGCGGAGCGGCCGATCCACCCAGAGGTCGAGAGCGTCGAGCAGATCATCGCGGACCTCACCCGGCAGCTCGACAACATGGGCCCGGTGAACCTCGAGGCCGTCCATGAGTACGACGAACTGGAAGAGCGCTACCGTTTTCTGGAAACGCAAAACAACGATTTGATCGCGGCGCGCCGCGAGGTCCTCGATGTGATCGCCCGGATCAACAGCACGACGCAAACGCTTTTCGCCGAAACCTTCGCGCACGTGCGGATCAACTTCCGCGAGATGTTCGGAGAACTCTTCGATGGCGGGCGGGCCGATCTTTCCTTGGTGGACGAAAACGATCCGCTCAACTGCGGGATCGAAATCAGCGCGCGGCCGCCGGGAAAACAACTGCAAAGCATCTCGCTCTTGTCTGGCGGAGAACGGACCATGACCGCGGTGGCGCTCCTCTTCGCGATCTATATGGTGCGCCCGAGTCCGTTCTGCATCCTCGATGAAATGGACGCGCCGCTCGATGAGAGCAACATCAACCGTTTCATCCGCGTGCTGGACCGGTTCGTTTCGCAAAGCCAGTTCATCATCATCACCCACAACAAACGCACCATCGCGAAGGCCGACATTTTGTATGGCGTCACGATGGAAGAGCGCGGCGTGAGCAAACTGGTGGGGATGAAATTGTCGGCCGAGCGGGGCAGCGACGGAGAGTTGAAGCGCCAGGCCTCGAATGGGAACGGCAATGGCGTAGCGGCGCGGGAACGCGCTGCGCGTCAGGGGCAGTTTGCCATGGCCGGCGAAACTGAAGAGCATCGCCGCGACGTCGCGGCGAGACGGTAACGCCAATCCGCTGTCATCCCGAGCCGCGCAGACGGCGAGGGACCTCACGGTAGCTCTGGCGTCACTCAAGCCAATAACGGCGAAGCTCATTGCCGATCTGCGCGCTTCGCGAAAGCGGTTCCTCGAACTCCCTCCTTACGACTGCGAGATCCCTCGCCGTCTGCGCGGCTCGGGATGACACGTTTGGCACCCACTCCCGACTGACTTTACCAAAAAACACTTTGCGCCGCTTTCGGCTCAATGGCTAAATCGTGGGATGCTTCAAACCGCCGAACGCGGCGCTTCCACTTCGAAAAAAGTGCCGCACGAGAAATACCTCGAGGCGTTTCGCATCATGCTCCAGACGCGGATTTTCGAGGAGAAGCTCGCCAGCCTTTACCGGGGCGGCCTGATCACCGGCGGCGTTTACATCGGCAGAGGCCAGGAAGCGGTTAGCGTGGCCTGCGGGATTTTTTTGCAGGAAGGCGATGTCTTCGCGCCGCTCATTCGCGATCAGGCCGGGCGATCCGCGTTCGGTGAACCGCTGATCGACGTGGCGCGCACGTATCTTGGTTCGCGACAGGGCCCGATGCGCGGGCGCGACGGCAATATCCATCGCGGTTGCCCAAAGACGGGGCAGCTCGCGATGATCAGCCACCTCGGCGCGATGATTCCCGTGGTTGTCGGCAAATTGCTCGCGAAGCGGATGAAGGGCGAGAAAGGTTTTGTCGGGCTCACCACCATCGGCGAAGGCGGCATGCAAACAGGTGCGACGCACGAAGGGCTGAACATCGGCGGGGTCGAGCATGTGCCGCTGGTTGTCGTGGCGACCAACAATCATTATGCCTACTCCACGCCGAACGATCGCCAGTTCGCCTGCGCGGATCTGGTCGACCGCGCGAAGGGCTACGGTTACGAAGGCAGCTCGGTCGACGGCACCGACCTGACGCAGTGCCTCGAGGTCATCGGCGCCGCGGTCCACCGCGCGCGCGCGGGCCGTCCGCCGCAGCTCGTGGTCGCCTCGACTCTGCGTCTCGCCGGTCACGGCGAGCATGACGACGCGAGCTACGTGACCGACGACATTCGGCGCGAGCCGTTTGCGCAAGATTCTCTCCAACGCGCCGAGCAGTTGATTCTCGAACAGGAACTCATGGATCGCGACGGCTTGCAGCAACTGCGGGCCAAGCTCGCGGCCGAAGTCGACGAGGCCGTCGCGACTGCCCAGCAGGAAGACACGCCGGTTGGCAGCGAAGAAGATTGGTGCGCGGTCTCGACGCGCGAACTCGTCGACCAGGCCGCCCTCGCGGAATGACGAAGCTCGAATGACGAATGTCGAAACAATGACGAAACAGGAATCTCGAAATCAAATCGCGAAGCCTAGCTGTTGCTTATTCGTCATTCGTCATTCGGACTTCGTCATTTTCTGTCCATGAGCGTCACCTACCTCGAAGCGATCCGCGAGGCGCAGACTTATCTTCTCCGCGAAGATCCGCGGGTCTTCATTTACGGACAGGACATCGCGGGAAAATTCGGCGGCGCCTTCAAAGCTACGAAAGGCCTGGCGGAACAATTTCCCGGGCGCGTCTTGAACACGCCGATCAGCGAAGACGCGATGGTCGGCACGGCGATCGGCGCGGCGATGGAAGGAATGCGGCCAATCGTGGAGATGCAGTTCGCGGATTTTTCCAGCATCGCGCTCAACCAGATTCTCAACAACGCCGGCACCCAGTATTGGCGGACCCAGGTCCCCTGCCCCATCACGGTGCGCCTGCCCTCGGGCGGCACAAAAGGCAGCGGCCCGTTCCACAGCCAGAGCATGGAAGGGCTTTACTCGCACTATCCCGGGCTGGTCGTCCTGACGCCGGCGACGGTCGAGGACGCCTACACGATGTTGATCGACGCGGTCGCGATCGACGACCCGGTCATCTACTGCGAACACAAATATCTTTATTACCATCTCAAGGCCGACGCGCTGCCGACGGAGAGATTGCCGATCGGGAAAGCGCGGATCGTCAGGCCAGGCCGCGATCTCAGCATCGTGACCAATAGCGCCATGGTGCATGAAGCGCTCGCAGTCGCGCAGCAATTCAGCGCCGACGGGATCGAGATTGAAGTGGTCGACCTGCGATCGGTCAAGCCACTCGATACGGACACCGTGCTCGCGTCGGTGGCGCGCACGGGGCGATTGCTTTGCGTCGGCGAAGCGTTCCCATGGGGCGGGGTGACCGCGGAAGTGATCGCGCGCGTCGCGACGGAAGGATTCCATCTGCTCGATGCCGCGCCCGCGCGAATCAACGCAAAAGACACCCCGATTCCTTATCATCCGAATCTTTGGAGTGAGCACCGGCCCAACGCGAAAACGATCGCGGCCAAGGTGCGCCAGGTTCTTCAAGAATGATTATGATTGCTGTCATCCTGAGCGAAGCGCACCGGAGTCGAAGGATCCCGTTGCATCGCCGAAAGGTCCTGCTGCATCTCCGATCGCTACTACCCGGGGTTCCTCGACCCCGCTTTGCTTCGCTCCGAATGACCAACTGATTTTCCTATGCCACAAGTTCCAATCACCATGCCGCAGCTCGGCGAATCGATGGCCGAGGCCACGATCGTCTCGATCAAGGTTCAGCTGGGAGACAAAGTTTCCGCCGACCAGGAGATCATCGAAGTCGAGACCGACAAGGCGGTCATGGGCGTGACGACGCCGTGCCCGGGTGAGATCGCGAAGATCGATGCGGAGGTGAAAGGAACTTACGCCGTCGGTGCGGTGCTCGGTTATGTGGAAGCGAGCGAAGCCGATGCCGCGCGTTTCCAGAAGCGCGCGCCGCAGCCACCGCAAGGCGAGGTGGCGAAGGAAGTGCCCGGTCGCGAAGAGGAATCGGCCAAAGCGGTGAAGACGCAAGATGGAAGCGGCTCGCATTTCCAAATCGACGAAGCCGGGCTGCCACCGGTCGCGGCCGGTTCGCATTTTCAGGTCGATCAAGCCGGCGTGCTGCCCGTTCCCGCCGGCACAAAAGGCGCGGGCTATCTTTCGCCGCGAATTCGCGCGCGCATGGCGGAGCTGCAATTGACGCAAGCCGATCTGGCCGGGATCGCCGGTAGCGGTAGCGCGGGCCGCGTGACGATCAAGGACCTCGAGAAATTTCTCGGCGGAATCGAAGGGCAGCCGGCGGAGAAACCGAGCGCGATTCGGACCGGCGTGGCTGACGCGATGCGGCGCAGTTGGACGCGGCCACTCGCCACCGTCGGCCTTTCCGTTGGTCTCGATCCCGTCTTGCAGGACCGGGCGAAGCGCGATCCCAAACCGGGGCCTGCGCTCTACGCGTTGCGCGCCCTCGCCCTCGCGCTCGCGGAGCAACCAAACGCCGCCGCGCGCCTGATTGGCGGGCGCGCGATTCGCTCCGAATCGATCGACATCGGCGTCGCGGTCGAAGCGCAGGACGGCATCATGGTTCCGGTGATTCGCAACGCCGACAAGACTTCGCTGGCCGATTTGACGAGCCGTTATACGGAGCTGGTCGATCTCGCGCGGCGCCGCCGGCTCAGTGCTGAAATGACTTCAGGTGGAATCGCTTCCATTTCGAACTTCGGCAGTTTCGGCCTCGAATGGGGCACGCCGATTCCTCTGCCCGATCAGACATTGCTTCTTGGGCTCGGAGCCGGCAGGAAAGTGCCGTCGTGGGATGAGGGCAAAGGCGAGTTCGTCCCGAGGACGGAAGCGCAGATGACGCTGAGCTTCGATCATCGGAGCCTCGATGGCGGAGGAGCCGGGCGCTTGCTGAAGCGGGTCATCGAACTGCTGGGCGACCCGGCAAAGCTGTAATCTGGGTAGCGCACGCGTCTCGCGTGTTGGTTTCGGCGTCTCGCCGAAACGATCTTCCCTTTGAGGAAAGTCCGCGATGACGAGACGTCATCGCCAACACGCGAGACGCGTGCGCTACCCAAGCTCTTGCACATTACGTCCTCGACCGTACGTTGGTTGGAACATGTCAACAGTCGCCGCAATCGACCCAAACATCACCATGCAGGAATTGCTCGTGCAGTTCCCCGGAGCGCAACGGGCGCTTTTTCGCAAATATCACATCGGCGGTTGCAGCAGCTGCGGATTCAGTCCGGAGGAGACGCTCGCAGGCGTCTGTGCTCGCAATGAAAACCTAAGCGTCGATGAGGTGTCGGAACATGTCATCGCCAGTCATGAAGCGGACCTGGCGATGCAAATTGGGCCGCGCGATCTGTCGGATCGAATTTCGAGCGGTGAAAAGGTTTACCTTCTCGACGTGCGGACGCGGGAGGAATGGGAAGCGGTCAAGCTGCCCGGATCGCGTCTCTTTACCCAGGAGTTGATGCAGGAAATCCTGGCCAATGAATCGAAGACCGGCCTCTTTGTTGTTTACGATCACAAAGGCGCGCGCAGCATGGACGCCGCGGCATTTTTCCAGGGACACGGGTTCGAAAACGTGAAAAGCCTGCGCGGCGGAATCGATGCCTGGAGCGCAGAAGTCGATCCGAACCTGCCGCGGTATCATCTTGAATGAGCGTCCGACCTCTTGTCATCCCGAGCGGAGCGAAGCGCAGTCGCGGGATCCCGGCGCGCAGGCTTACAGGTATCACCACGGGATCCCTCGACTTCGCTCGGGATGACCGCCGCGTATGAGCGACGACCTGCAAACTCGGATCGAAGAAGCGGTCAAGAATCCGCGGAACCTCGGGGAGATGAAAGACGCCGATGCCATCGGCACGGTGGGCAGCGCCGATTGCGGCGACATGCTGCGGATGTGGGTGAAATTCAAGGAGGAAGGCGGACGCAAAGTGATCGATCGCGCGACCTTCCAGACTTTCGGCTGCCAGACAGCGATCGCGGTCGCCAGCGTCGCCACCGAAATGCTCGCCGGGAAAACGATCGCGGAAGCTCAGTCCATGTCGGGTGAAGAGCTGGCGGCGCCGCTGGGAGCGCTGCCGCCGGTGAAGATTCATTGCGCGCAATTGGTGGAGGGGGCATTGCGTTCGGCGTTGTCCGGTGAGGGAGCGGTGAAGGAACCGGAGCAGAAGAGCAGCGACGCTCCAACGCTTTTGAGCCAGCTCAATGCCGGTCAAGCGTCCGAGCGGAAGGTCAAAGTCGTCCTCGATAAGTGATCGACGTGGGAGCTTTGTCATCCCGAGCCGCGCAGACAGCGAGGGACCTCTCAGTCGATCACCGATTACGCAAGCCAGTTGGCGCAATGTTCAACGCGAATGTCACGCGCATCGCGAAGCGATTCCTCGAACGAGTTCCCTGCGACTGCGAGGTCCCTCGCCGTCTGCGCGGCTCGGGATGACAAATCACGCTTCATGAATGATCGTAAGCCTTAGCTTTATTCAGCCATGCACGAAAATACCGAATTCACTTTGGCCCGGGATGTTGAGGCGATTCAAATCCCGAGCGGAAACAAAACGACAATCCCCGCCGGGACTCCAGGCGTCATTACCCAGACGCTGGGCGGCAGTTACACAATCGCGACTTACCAAGGGCTCGCGCGCGTGGCCGAGAAAGATCTCGACGCACTCGGCCTTGAAAAACCCGCCTCCGCCAACGGAGCGACGGAGAAACCTGTCTCAACCGGCACCGGCGAAGTGGATGAAAAGGCGGTCTGGGATCAGTTGCGCCAATGCTTCGATCCCGAGATTCCGGTGAATATCGTCGATCTCGGTTTGGTCTACGATTGCCAGCTCACGCAACGGCCGGAAGGCGGCGTAAAAGTGGATGTGAAGATGACGCTCACCGCGCCCGGTTGTGGCATGGGTCCCGCGATTGCGCACGACGCGCAGAGCAAGATTCTCACGATCGACGGCATCGACGAAGCCGAGGTCCAGCTCGTCTGGGATCCGCCGTGGAACCAGAGCATGATCAGCGAAGCGGGCCGGATGAAGCTGGGGATGGTTTAGATTCAAATCTCGGCGAATTAATGGCGACGTTTCGTGCGCTTGCTTTGTATCTCTACCTGGCGAATGACGTGATTAAAGAATGTCATCAATTTTCGGTTCACGTGCATTTCAAGCGGTTCGCGAATCACCGTGGCCAGCTCTTCGCAGAGTTTTAGAACGCTGGCGCTACCAAGCTTTTCGATTTTGGTTTCCAGATATCCCGGACGCGTTCGAAGCGGATGGAGCGGGACGCGCGGCGAACTCGCTCCCATAGGATGCATGCAAAAGATTAAAAACGGGAGGAAATGTAATGTTAAGCCGCGATGATCGATACCGGATGCATCTGTGAGCTCTTGCAATAGCTGCGAGAAGTCTTCTTCAGCCATAAGTTTCCCGATCGGCTGATCCAAGTATCTCAGCATCAATTCTCGTTTAGCAGAAACCCTCGCCGCTGCCTATAGTGCGTTACATTTCTCGCCGATTCCCCGTCGTAACGGCTGAGTTCGATAGCCACAAGTCAGCCGAGAAAGCAATGTTGCTTGACAGGCTGATCCACTCCCATACTGTCGAATCTCTTGCCGCCGAAATGGTGATTTTTGGCGACTTTCCTATGCCTTCCACTGAAATCATTCTTACTGAGAACATCCCCGGCCTTGGCGCCGAGGCGGATGTTGTTAAGGTGCGCCGCGGCTACGCGCGCAATTTCCTTTTGCCGCAGGGCAAAGCCTATGAAGTGACGAAGCGCAGTCTTCGGCAGCTCGATAATTTGAAGGCGAAACGCGCCGCGCGCGAAGCGGCGGAATTGAACGAAGCGGAAGAACTCGCGCGCAGAATCAGCAAATTGAAGGTTGTTTTCACCCTTGAGACTGGCGAGACCGGCAAGGCGTTCGGATCGATCACCGCGCAAGACCTCGTGAAGCGGCTGAAAAACGAACTCGGCAACGAAATCGATCGTCATCGCCTTGTCCTCGAACATCCGCTGAAGACGACCGGCGAACATGAAGTGCCGATCAAGTTGCACCACGACGTGATCGCGAAATTCATTTTCCAGATAAAGCCCGCAAAGGAAGAAGCGCCAGCTCCCGAGGCGACTGGTGAGGTGACGGAAAAGGCGCGACCGTTTGGAAAACGCACCGAGTCAAAATAAACCTCGTTTTTTGAACGATATCCCGTACAAAGAAGTCGAGGAGTTAACTGATTTTCCAACAGTTCAAACGTATGTCCACAGCGGTTGGCTTATCTTGGAAATCTACAAGCGAAAGACACAGATTCCCCACAGCGGGGAATTTGAGGAATACGCAGTTTATATTGTCGGGAATCCCGAAGGTGGCTAGCCGGATAAGAAAATATGGCTGCTGATCCGTCAGCAGCCACCCGTCAAAAATCGTCCGAGAGGCGACAAACTCAAGCTAGCTCAAAAAATGCGGACGGGGGTTATCCGCAGCAATTCACCTCTTATTCCCAAGACCCCCATCGATACCCACCGAACAGCCCGGACGCAGAACAAGGTGTTTTGGGTTCGATGCTGATTGCACCGAACGAAGCAATAGCCGAATGCGTAGTCCAGATAGGGGACGAACACGCGTATTTTTTCTCTCCGGTCCACGCGACGATCTACATCCTGCTGGTCGAAATGTGGAACGATCAAAAGGGGATCGATCTAATCACCTTTACCCAAGCACTCCGGGACAAAAATCTGCTCGAGCAGGTCGGAGGGGCAGCATTCGTCACGCATCTCTATACGTTTGTCCCGTCCGCAGCAAACGTCCGTTATTACTTGGACATCATTCGGGAGAAATTCATTCTCCGGAAGATCATCAGCGTCAGCACGGTTTCCTGTAGCCGCGCGTACAACGAGCAAGACCAAGTCGATATACTACTCGATGAAGTAGAGCGCGATGTGTTCGCGATCAGCGAACTCCGCTTCAAGGGACGCCTTCCCACGATGAAGGATCAAGTGATGGAAGCCATTGAAGCGATTGAGGCATTGTATGAGCGAAAGGGTGGAATCACGGGCATTTCGACGGGATTCTCGGAACTGGACCGTTTAACCAGCGGTTTGCACCCCGGAGAGATGATTGTCATAGCCGCACGCCCGAGCATGGGAAAGACCGCGCTGGCAATGAACATCGCGGAGCATGTGGCAATCAACGAAAAGCTGCCACTCGCGGTGTTCAGTCTGGAAATGAGCAGCCAGCAACTCATTCAACGCCTCCTTTGCTCACGGGCACGCGTGAACCTGCAAAAGGTAAGGGATGGTTTTCTGTCGGACCGTGATTTTCCGAGCTTGACCTCGGCCGCATCTAAGCTCGCTGAAGCACGTATCTTTATCGATGACAGCCCTGGGTTAAGCATTCTCGAACTGCGCGCGAAAGCTCGACGGCTACGAGCTAAGGAGGAAATACAGTTGATTGTCGTGGATTATCTTCAATTACTTCGATCGACCACGCGGCGCGCGCAGGATAACCGGCAGCTGGAAATTTCGGAAATCTCGGCTGGATTGAAGGGATTGGCCAAGGAGCTGAAAATCCCGATCATCGTCATCGCGCAGTTGAACCGGCAGCCGGAAGCGCGGACCGGGGGGAAGCCGCGGTTAAGCGATTTGCGCGAATCGGGCTCGATCGAACAGGACGCGGACCTGGTTGGACTTCTCGTCCGGCCGGAGATTTACGAGGAAGACGAAGACGCGCGCGCGGAGAAGGCCGGCGAAGCCGAGCTGATTATCGCGAAGCAGCGAAACGGGCCGGTGGGAGAAATCGCGCTCACGTTCCTGAAGGAGTTCACGCGGTTCGAAGATCGCGCGCGGAACGTTTCCGAGCCGAATTAGCTGTCATTCCGAGCGGAGCGCAGCGAAGTCGAGGAACCCCGCAGCGAAATCTAAGAGTAACGCAACGGGATCCCTCGACTTCGCTCGGGATGACTGGTTGCCTACGTCAGCGACTTCGCTGCTTCTACGACGTGCTCCGCGTCGATGCCAAGTTCTTTCATCACCTTGTCGCCGGGCGCGCTCATGCCAAAACGCTTCAGGCCAACGACCTTTCCATCGAGACCGACATACTGATACCAAAGGTGAGGGACGCCGGCTTCGATTGCCACCCGTCGCCGGCAGGAGGCCGGCAAAACTTCTTCGCGGTAGTCGGCGGATTCACGTTCAAAGCGCTCGAAACAGGGCATGGAAACCACGCGCGTCCCGTCACCGAGCTCGCCGGCTGCTTTCATCGCGTGCTGCAACTCGCTGCCGCATGACATCAAGATCAGATCGAGTTTCCCGCTTTCGCGCTTCGCGATGTAACCGCCGCGCGCTACTCCTTCACGCCGAGTTTTCACCTCGATCTCGTTCAGCATCGGCACTGCCTGGCGCGTGAGCGCGAGCAGAGTCGGCCCATCAGTCCGTTGGGTGGCGGCGATAAACGCGCCCGCCGTTTCTTCGGGATCAGCGGGCCGGATGACATCGAGCTGCGGGATGACGCGCAAGCCGCTCACCGTCTCGACCGGTTCGTGCGTGGGGCCATCCTCGCCGACGCCTACTGAATCGTGCGTGAATATGTAAATGTTCGGCAGACGGGAGAGCGCGGCGAGACGGATCGGGGCACGGCAATAATCGGCGAAGACGAGGAAGGTCGCACCGGAGGCGCGAAAGATACCGTGATAAGCAATCCCATTCATGATCGAACACATCCCGTGCTCGCGAATTCCGTAGTGAATGTTCCGGCCGATGTGGTTATCGCGCGTAAAGTTACCCGCGCCTTCGATGTAATTGAGCGTCGACCCATGAAGATCGGCGCTGCCGCTGGTGAGGAACGGCATGGCTTGCGCGAGCGGCTGCAAAACTTCGCTGCCGGCTTTGCGGGTGGCGATCTTCGCATCGCTCGGGAAAACCGGAATACTGTCGGACAAATCCGCCGGAATTTTTTTCTCGATCGCGTCGTCGAGCTGCCGCGCCTGCCCGGGATTCTTCGCGCGCCAATCGTGGTAGGATTTTTCCCAGCGCTCGTACTCAGCGAGCAGAGTTTTCTTATGTTCGGCGAAATAGTCGCGCACATCTTGCGACACAAAGTAATGCTCGTCCGGCAATCCCAGGCCCTTTCGCGCTGCGTCCACGTATTTCACGCCCGCTTCGCCGTGCGCCTTGTTCGTTCCCGCCACCTCCGGGATTCCCTTTCCGATAACCGTTTTCGCAACGATCATCTGGGGTTTGCCGTTGTCGCGCTTCTTGGCGGTGTCCAGAGCGTCGAGAAAAGCCTGCATGTCGTGCCCGTCGATTCTCTGAACATCGAAACCGTAGGCTTCGAAGCGTTTCCCGGTATCCTCGCTTTGCGTCACGTCAGCCATCGCGTCGAGGGTGACGCCGTTGTTGTCGTAAATCAGAATGAGGTTATCGAGGCCGAAATGCCCGGCGAAGGAGCTGGCTTCCGCCGAAACGCCTTCCTGGAGGCAACCATCTCCCGCGAGACAAACGACGTGCTGATCGAAAATCTTGTGCTCGTCCGTGTTGAAGCGCGCGGCTGCCATTTTGGCCGCCATCGCTACACCGACCGCGTTCGCCACGCCCTGCCCGAGCGGACCCGTGGTGCATTCCACGCCGGGCGTTTCAAAAAACTCCGGATGCCCTGGCGTCTTGCTGTGTAATTGCCGGAAACGCTTGATCTCCTCCATGGGAAGATCGTACCCGCTCATGTTCAGCCAGGCGTAAAGAAACATGCTGCCGTGTCCCGCCGAGAGAATGAAATAATCGCGGCCAATCCAGCGCGGTTGTTCCGGGTTGTGTTTGAGCGCGTAACCGTAAAGCACCGCGCCCATCTCCGCGCATCCCAGCGGGAGGCCGAGGTGGCCGGATTTCGAGGCTTGCACGGCATCCATGCACAGCCCGCGCGCTTGATCCGCGGCGCGTGAAAGAATTTCGAGATTTAAACTCATGAGAACGGGTATAATTGCCGCACCTGTGGAAACCAAGCTGAAAGCGGAAAGGCCTGAAATTCAATCCGGTCCCGGCGGACTGAAATCCCAATGGAAATGAATCGGGCGTCTCTTCTCCATATCATCGAACGGCTCGAAGGCTTTCTCGGCCGGCTTCCGGCCTCCATCCAAAAGCCGGTGCTGCACGAACTGATCCCGCTGAAGGAGTTGTTTCTGCAACAGCGACCGCCGCGTTTTGTCCTGACCGGCTCAAACAAATTCTCGATCCAGGAAGTGGTCGCGACCCTCTTTGCCTGGGCGCCCCCCGCGGAATCGCGCGACGTCCTCATGGAACTTTTTCGCTGGCAGACAATTGATCTCGGCGGCCATGGAATGATTACCCTCCTCGACGCGCGCGGCGCGGAGGCCAGGAAGGTTCCAGATATCGAGGGCGAGTTGAAGCGCCAATCGGCCGACGTTTTCCTGCATCTGGATGACGAGGGCGCCGTCACGAGGCTTCCCGCGCGCGAACTGGAAAATCTGGCGGCGTTCCACGCTTCGAATACCGCCGCTCGGCTGCCGGCCAAGGTTGTCGGCGTCGTCTTGCAGGAGACGGGCCGCACCGTCCGCCACACCCACGATGGCAAAACTCACGCGCATTTGACCGCGCGCTCGCGGCTTCAGAGCGCGTTGGAAGAGAGACCGGCGGTGAGAGAGCATCTCCTCCAGATCTTTGAATTGCCTTTCACCCTCGCCGGCGCCGCCGGGGGTGGAACGAACACCGGCACACAATCGTTCATGTCTTTGCTGGCGCGACAACTTCCGAACGAAGCGCGGGTGGAAATGGTCCGGATCGCACGCGATCGCGCCGCCCAGATCGAGATTGCCCAATCGCTGGTAAAATCGACCACCGCCATTTGCGCCGCGATCGGCGCTCAACCCATCCCGCTGGCCGATCTGCCGATCCTGACCGCCCTCCAGCTTGTCATGGTTTCCGGCATCATGTACATCGGCGGCCGCGAGCGAAGCCTGCGCGCGGCCACGGAGTTCATCGCGGCGCTCGGAGTAAATGTCGGCGCTGGAATGATTCTGCGGGAAGGGACTCGCGCGCTCCTGAAATTTTTTCCGGGCTGGGGAAACGTGGTCTGCGGGATGGTAGCGGGCGCTGGGACCTACGCGATCGGCCGGGCGAGCATCGTTTATTTCCTCGAGGGCGTGTCGCTGAAGGACGCGCGCCGGACCTATCTGACGAGCCGAAAAAAGCGCGCCCAACGGGAACCGGCGAAAATAAGGGAGATTGAGGCGTTGCCTTGAGAGAACCTGTGACAGACCTTGTCGATCATCGTCTGCACCCCTGCAGCCACGGTCCCGGGGGTCGAATAACTTGTGAATAAAGTGCGCGGCACGGGGCTTTTTGTTCACACCGTTTTTGTGAACAAGGCAACGATTTCTCCGGCCCACCGAGCCCGGCGCACCGAATCCAATGAAGCTTTCCGAGATTGACGCCACCCTCCGTGAGATTCGCGTCTCCCCGGTCAAAACCCTGGGGCAAAATTTCCTGCATGACGGCAACCTCGCGCGCTGGATCGTCGAGAGAGCCGATCTGAGCCCGGCCGATTACGTCGTTGAAATCGGGCCCGGCCTTGGCGCGTTGACCCAATTCATTCTCGCTTCCGGCGCGCATGTTCTCGCGATTGAAAAAGATCAGCGGCTCGCGGAATTTTTACGCAAACGTTTTTCGAATGAGCGCTGCGAAATTCTCCACGCCGACGCGCTCGATTTCGACGTTCGGCGGCTCTTCGCGCAGCCGCGCGTCAAATTGCTCGGCAACCTCCCCTATTACATTTCGAGCCAACTGCTTTTGAAGTTCACGAAATATCCGAGTCCTATATCACTGTGGTTGTTTATGTTACAAAAGGAGATGGCGCGGCGGATTTCCGCGTCGGCCGGTACCGGCGATTACGGCGCGCTGACGCTGATCGTTCAACTTCACTATCGCGTCGAATATTTGCGCACCGTCCCGGCGAGCGTGTTTCTTCCCCGGCCGGAGGTTGATTCGGCCTTCGTTCGTATCTCCGCGCGCGCGCCCGATGAACTGCCTGATCACGACCCGGAGATTTTTGCCCGGCTCGTCCGGCGCGGCTTTTCCCAGCGTCGCAAACAGCTGAGGAACTTGCTCTCGGAAGAGGTCCCAAATTGGGATGAGGCTTCGGGCACGGCCAGCTTTGAGCCGCGGGCGCGGGCAGAGGAACTCAGCCTGGAGCAGTGGATCGCGCTTTCAAATCTGGCCCGCTCGCGGGACGTCCAGAAGGAGGATTCAGCGGCTCCTGAGCGTTTTCCCGTGGTGGACGAGGAGGACCGCGTTCTGGGAGACGCGCTTCGCACCGAAGTGCATGGGAATAACTTGCGCCATCGAGCCGTTCACATCCTTGTCTTCAATCATTTACGCGAGGTTTTTCTGCAAAAACGCTCCCGGTCGAAGGACCGCCATCCAGGCCTTTGGGATTCCAGCGCCGCCGGACATTTGGAAGCCGGTGAGGAGTACGACGCGGCGGCCAGCCGGGAACTGGAGGAAGAGCTCGGCGTGGCGGCCGAACTGACCAGGATCGCCAAGCTGCCGGCATCGGAGAATACCGGCCAGGAATTCATCTGGCTTTATCAGGCGCGGCACGATGGCCCGTTCGAGTTGGCCCGCTCGGAGATTGAATGCGGCGAATTTTTCCCGGCGGATCTCGTTTCCGAATGGATCAAGGCCAGGCCAGCCGAATTCGCGCCGGGTTTTGTTCAATGCTGGCGCGCCTTTACCGCGACGAATTAAGGAACAAGGAGCGGCGGTTCTCAACCGCCGACCAAATAAAAGGCGGGCAAACCGCCTCTTTTTGATGGTAGGGCGAGACTCTGTCGAGCCGAAGGCAGAACCGTCAATTTCCCGACGGCTCGACAGAGTCTCGCCCTACCAAAAGTCCTACCGACGCGCCCGGGTTTTCTTGCCCTTCGCCTTGGTCTTCTTACCCGGAGAAATCTTCGTCCGTGCTTTCTTTCCACTGACCGGTCCGCGAAAGACGCGCGCTGGGAGGTCGCTCATGGCGGAGCGTTTGAACTTCCGGGCGGCCCGGCGCGCACCTTCTTTTCCGCCATACCCGCTATCGCTGAACAACCTCGTCACCGTTTCCCTTCCGCGAAGGAAATGCACCTGGAATCCGTGCGTTTGTTTTTTGGCGCGCGGCTTCGTATCGATGCGCCGAATGTTCTGTTCCGAATCGGGATTAGCTCTTTTCTTCATGAGTCTGGTGCGGAACGACCAATCTAGATTGGCGGGGCGCAACTGCAAACACGCAGTGCGCCTTCAACGGCTGACCTGCGCCGATCCCGGTGGCGGCAGCCGCCAGCTTTGCCATTTCCCGTCGTACTCCGCCGCCGGCAAAAGGACGTAATGCGGTTTCTTTGCCGGCCTGAGCCAGCCGATCAATTTCACCAAATTAGACTCCGCCATTGTCGTGCAACCGGCCGAGGGCCGGTTGACGCCGCGCCGGATATGAAAAAATATCGCACTGCCGGCGCCAGCCACCGGCGGATCGGAGTTGTGGCGAATTTCCACCAGCCACCGGTAGGCGAAATCGTTGTGCCGCATTTTTTGCTTGGCGAACCACGCGGGTGGGTTCGCCGGATCCGGAATCCTGACGAAGCGATTGTAATCCGGGTGGGTCACATCATCGATCCAGGCGTCCGCGGTCGTGACCTGGTGGAAAGGGTAATCCGAGCCTGCGGGAAGTTGGGCGTCGTAGGTGTAGATCTGGCCGATTCGAAAAAGCCCGGCCGGGGCGCGCTTGTCTCGCTCCACCTTCCGCAAACCGGCTTCATTTTGCCCGGCCAGACCGCTTCCCCAGGCGAGTCCGTTCTTGCCAAAGAGAACCGGCCATTTGGGGGAGACCGGTTCCCATTTCGCTCCCGGCGCTCGCTCAAACAATTGCACCTGGCCGCGTGTCGAATCCCAGCCGGGAGCGATCCCCACGATCAACTGGGTGCAATCATCCGGGACACCGGCGGAGTATCCGCACGTCGCGAACAGAAGAATGGAGAGGTAGCGGAAGAGGAAGAATTTTTTTAAAGCGCGGGTCGTTGCGATAAACATTCGCAAACTTAGACGCGCATCTTATTGATTCTGTCCAACGCAATCCCGTCCCGTGAAAAAAATTCTTGCTCCGCTTCTCCTGGCCGTGCTGGTCTTCGCGATCTACGCACCGGCTTTGCGGAACGGTTTCGTCTGGGACGACACGGCCCTGGTCCTGCGCGATCCGCTCATTCGAAGCTGGCGCCTCATTCCCGAAGGCTTTCAGCATTTCCTCTTTACCGACGCGACTGCTTCGAATTTCTACCGGCCGATCCAACGAACGACCTACACGCTCGATTATGCCGCATTCGCTTTCCGGCCAGCCGGCTACCATCTGACGAGCATCCTTTGGCACATCGCCGCGGCGCTTGCGCTGCTGCTGGTGAGCGGGGAATTGCTGCGTTCCTTCGGAGTCGAGGAACGACAGCGACGGCTCATCGCGTTCCTCGCCGCTGTCGCGTGGGCCATTCACCCGGTTCACAATGCCGCCGTCACGTATGTGTCCGGGCGGGCCGATCCGCTGGCGGCGGCGTTTGGTTTTTTGGGCTTGTACACCGGGATCCGCAGTCTCCAGACGGAGCGCTCGAGGCGCTGGCTTTTCCTTGTTGCCGCGGGTGCTCTGCTGCTCCTGAGCATGCTGAGCAAGGAAACCGGCATCGTTTTTCTGTTCCTCTGGGGTGCGATCCTCGTGCTGAAGAAAAACTGGAAAGCGTTGCTGCCGGCGACCGCTATCGCGCTTGTCGTGGCGGCAATTTATCTCAGCCTGCGAGTGTCCGCGGAGCATGTGCCGCCGCCCACATTTCGCCCGCCGCCGCCCCTGCTCGTCAGGCCGATCCTGGCCGCCCGCGCCTTTGCCGAATATGCCGGATTGATCGCGCTTCCCATCAACCTGCACATGGACCGCGACGTGGAGACGCATCCGGAGGGCGCGCAGGAGGCCAGAGAGAAGCACGCTGCCTGGAGAGAGTTGCAGACGCTTCTGGGGATTTTGCTCACGGCCGCGGCGATTTATTGGCTCATGCGCAGCCGTAAGCGGGATCCGGCGATCTTCTGTTGCCTCCTCCTCGCGGCGCTCGCTTATCTGCCGGCCAGCGGCGCTCTTCTCTTAAACGCGTCCGTCGCCGAGCATTGGGTTTATCTTCCCGCCGCTTTCCTCTTCCTGGCCGCGGGCCTGGCGATTTCGCGAATTCCAATCCCCAGGACTGTTTTTGTTTCGGTCCTGGCCGTTTGGTTTCTCTTTCTTGGCGCACGGACCTGGATCCGAACCTTTGATTGGAAAGATCAACGGACCTTTCTTGAACGGACCATCGCCAGCGGAGGAGATTCCGCCCGAATGCTGATTAACCTCGCGGGACTCGAGCTGAATGAGGGAAACCTCGACGCCGCCAAGAAACATTTGGCGCTGGCTCTGCGCAAGGAGCCGGATCAGCCCCTGGCCATCCTGAATCTCGCGTCGATCGCCCTGCGCCAAAGCGATTTTGCCGCCGCGCGCGATCTGCTCAAGCGCACGCCGAAGATTCCGCTGATCGAAGCCAGAGTGCATGAGCTTCTCGCCATCCTGGATTACAAGGAAAGCGGCCGGGTCGACTTGATGCGAATCCAACAGGCAGCGCGCACGGGACCTCCGAATTGGTCGATCGAAAAAAGGTACGTGGAAGCCTTGGATCAAAGCGGCGCAACCGACACCGCGATATCGGAACTCAAAGCATGCCTGGCTACGCAATGGTATCGCGCTGAGTCATGGCAACTGTTGAGCAAGCTGCTCCTCAAGTCAGGCCACGCCGCTGGAGCTGCCGAAGCCAACGCGCGCGCGAGGGCGTACGATGTTCACCTGGCCGAATAGGTGGATCGGGCGCTCCGCCGCCCGATGACAAAAAGTGCGGCGAAGCCGCGACAATAACATCGCGCGCGGAGCGCGCGATCCACCCAGCGCGATCGTTTTCTATCGCCGTGAGTCGATAAACGCCGGCCACTGGCGGCAAGGCGTTCTGATTTTCAACGACTCTAGCGTCTTTATGCGCTAAGCAATGAGAAGACATTAAATAAGCGTTTGTCCCTGGTGGAGGGTCACCCTTGGCCGAAAACTACCAACTATGAAAAGGAAATCTGGTTCGCACTCAGCCTTCTTTAATTTGCGTGTTTTGACGGTTCTTCTTGTCTTTCTGGCTGGCATCTTTCTGGCGCTCTTCGTCACTGCGAGTCCGCCGGGACTTGCCGCGAGCACCGCCGATGCCCGGATATCGCGAGAAGATCAGGCGCTTAAGCACGATCCCACGCGCCATCTGGACGACCATGGCTATCGCCCGAGCGACATTACGTCGGCGCGTCCGGCAAGCGGGGAAAGCCGGGGCGTCAAAGGCCCGGGAGACGGCGCCTGGTCGTTGCTCGGGCCTCCGGGCGGCGATGTCGCCGATGCGGCCGTCTCGACTGTCGACTCGAACATCGTGCTGGCTGGGACCGCACCAGATAGCAGCTTCAACGGCACGCTCTATCGCTCCGGTGACGGGGGTAACAACTGGTCGGAGGTGCCGGCTCTGGCTGGGACCAGCGTCTACGACATCGAGTTTGCCGCCGGCGGCAATGCGCATATCGCCACCCTTGACAGCGTCTGGCAAAGTACCGATGGCGGTCTTACTTGGATCGCACGCAACCTCGGTATCGGAGTTAACGACCAGGTCTTGGACGTCGCGCTCGACCCATCGGATCCCTCCATCCTTTGGGCGGGGATCGCTGATGCGAGCGGCGCGCAGCCGGTCAACGTCATGCGCTCCACCGACGGCGGCGCGACCTGGGCGAATCGCACGCCGCCATTGGGCCAGGCGTTGAGCTGCCAGGCAATCGCAGTCGATCCTGGCGATTCGAACACCGTGATCGCTGTCTTCGCCGGCGCCTTCGGCGGCGGCCAGGTGTGGGTGACGACCAGCGGCGGCACCTCGTGGATGAATCGTTCCGCCGGTCTGCCGAACAACCCAATGCGAGCCGTGGTCTATGATGGCACGCGGCTGCTCGTCGCCGGCGGCCAGCTCTTCGGCTCACAAAACGTCGGCCTGTATGAGTCGATCAACCTGGGCGCGGACTGGACTCCGCTGCACGATACCAGCTGGCCGAGGCTGGTGGTCTTCGACGTCGCCGTTGATCCTGCCGATTCGCAGACAATCCTGGTGGCCACGGACGGCACCGGCGTCCATCGCACCACCGACGGCGGGGCAAGCTGGCAGATCGGCATCGGTGGGACCGCGTCGTTCGCTGGACGCTCCCTGCGTTTCCGGCCAGGCAGCTCCACTGAGCTGTTTCTCGGCACCAGCTCCCTGGCAGTCTTTCGCTCTACCGATGGTGGCGACACGTTTGCCAGCTCGTCGCGCGGCATCTCCTCCATCGATCTCTTTTCCATTCATGCAAACCCGTTCGACCCGAACGAGCTGGCCGTCGCGTTCCAAGGTTCGAATAACGGAGGCGTGTTCTCTTCCACCGACGGTGGCGTCACCTGGTTATTGGAGTCGGCGCCGCCGACACGGTACAGCGCCGTGCGCTTCGCTCCCGACGGAACGCTTTATGCCATCTCCAGCGGTCCTTCGAGTGTTGCTCCGGAGGGCCTGTATCGGCGTGAGAACAATGGGAGTTGGACACCTCTCGGCCCCGACCAGGGACCCTTGTTTGAATCGGATCTCGCCACGATGCGTTTCAGCGTCAACGATCCGGCCCTGACTCTGCTTGGCGGCGCCGACTTCGGAGTAGCCGGCTTCGAGGACACGATCTGGCGCACCACCGATGCCGGCCAGACTTGGACCAAGGTGTTCGAGGTCGATAACTCCCAGCGGGTGACCGACATCGAGATCGTCGAGGACGGGCTCGATCAGGTGATGATCGCGTCACGCGACTTCGAGGGAGGTCTTCTACGCTCGACCGATGGCGGCTTGTCGTGGTCGCCATCAGGGTCCGGTTTGCCCACCACTTTTCTGCGCGCTCCCCGCCTGTGCGCCTCGACTAACGACCCGCAAGCGTTCTACCTGTCGGGCTGGCTCAGCTTCGCTTCCAGCGGCTTGTTTCGCACGAGTGACGGCGGCGTGACCTGGGTATCCACGGGCTGGACCGGTGTCGGCCTGGCCGGTGACGTGGCCTGCCATCCCGGCGAGCAACTGCTCTTCATCAGCCTGAGTGAGGCACCTCAGGTCGTGCGCTCCACCGACGGGGGCACAACTTTTTTGCCCTTCGCCGATGGGCTCGATGGTGTCGTCACCCCGCGCGAGCTGGCCTTCGCGGGTTACTCCCGGCTGGTGCTGGCGAGCGGCAAGGGAAGTTACGGGACCGAATTGGGCCTGCCGACGCCGACGCCAACAGCAACGCCAACACCGACATCTACTCCAACTCCAACGGCGACCGTTACACCGACTGCCACGCCAACGCCTACACCCACGCCAACGCCCACTCCAACGGCTACTCCTGCGCCGAGCCCGGCTCGGGCGTTGAATATTTCGACGCGGCTGCGAGTGGAAACCGGGGACAACGTGCTCATAGGCGGATTTATCATCAGCGGCAGCGCACCCAAGAACGTGGCGGTGCGAGGAATTGGACCATCGCTGGCCGCTTCCGGCATCAGTGATTTTCTGGCCGATCCCACCCTCGAGCTGCGGGCGGCCAACGGTGCGTTGCTTTTCCAAAACAACGACTGGCAGGACGATCCCATCCAGGCGGCTCAACTCACCGCTCTTGGCCTCGCCCTTCCGGATCCTAACGAGTCCGGCATCGTCGCCACGCTCCAGCCCGGCGCTTCTTATACGGCCATCCTGGCCGGGAACAGCGGCGGCACTGGCGTAGGTCTGGTGGAAATCTACGATGCCAACCAGGCAGCGGATTCAGAGCTGGCCAACATCAGCACGCGTGGCTTTGTTCAGACCGGAAACAATGTCATGATCGGAGGGTTCATCCTTGGCGGCACCAGCAATAACACCCAGGTAGCGGTGCGCGGGATCGGGCCGTCGCTGGCCCTGATCGGCGTCAACCCCGCGCTGGCCGATCCGACGCTGGAGCTGCGCGATAGCAACGGTGCCCTGCTGATCTCGAACGACGACTGGCAGGACGATCCGGTCTCAGCCTCACAGCTAGCCTTCCACGGCCTCGCTCCTCAAGACCCTGAAGAATCCGGAATCTTTGCGTCACTCCCGCCGGGCGCTTTTACCGCCATCCTGGCGGGGAACAACGGCGGCGTGGGAATAGGTCTCGTCGAGATTTACAACGTGCAGTAACCGCCTGCTCTTGGAGCGGCAACGGTCGTTACTTGGCCACAACACGTTTGTCATCCTGAGCGGAGCGAAGCGGAGTCGAAGGATCCTTTGTTCGTTCGCGCTGCTGCAAGACTGTCGATTTTTGTCATCCTGAGCGGAGTCGAAGGATCTCTTATTTTCGCGAGGGCGCGCCAGCGCCCGAGGTTCCTCGCTGACGCTCGCGAAAGTGAGAGGTCCCTCGACTTACGCTCGGGATGACAAATTGATCGCCTCGATGAATGCGGGCAGATAGCGTTGCGCTTTGATCTCGCCGACTCCCCGGATCTTGCGACCGGCCTCGATCGACTTTGGTTTCAGCCGCGCGAAGGCCCGCAGGGTATCATCCGGAAAAATCACGTAGGCTGGAACGTTTCCGTGTTCCCGGGCCAGCTCCAGGCGCACTTTTTTCAGGCGCTCAAAAACGGCGGAATCGACCGGGACCAATTCTTCCATTGCGCTCGCCCTCGCCCTTGATTTGCGCGCGGCGCTCTTCTCCGGGGAAGTTGCCGCGGTCCGCTGCGGCCAGCGCAATTCGTAACCCGTCCGGCCCTTCATCACCTCCTCGCCGAGTTTCGTGAGCGTGACCATCGGATATTCTCCGCCGCTCGAGATGAGCATACCGGCATCCTGCAATTCGCGCATGAGCTGATTCAAGTACGCGACCCCCTCGCTCTTCAACAAACCGTAGGTGGAGAGCTGATCGAGCCGGGCCTGAATGATTTCGCGCGAACGGCTGCCCACCAGCGTCTGCACGATCCGTCCGCGGCCAAAGCGCGGCTGCCACTCTTCTCCCGCGCGCATCGACATTCTCGCCACGCCGCTCAGCGCCTTTCGCACAATGAGCGCTTCGTCGTCGCCCGGCGCCCGGGAAGGTCCCGCCGTCTCCAGACAAATATCGCAATTGCCGCAGCGCGGCGGCTCGGTCTCCCCGAAGTAGCGCAGGATGGCCTGTTGCCGGCAAGTTCGCGCGTAGGCGAAATCGATCATTAACTTCAACTTCGCGCGATCGCGCCGGTCTTTTTCCCGCAGTTTGGCCGCATCCAGTTTCAATTGCGGGCCGCGCACTTCCGGTTGGAGCAAGCGCGTTCCGCGGACGCGCCGGCCAGGAATGTCGAAGCGATCGAGGTAGCCTTCGCGATCGAGCACGTGAAGCGACGAACTAAGCATCATGTCGTTCCCCTCCGAGCCGAGGCGCAGCGCCATTTCTTTGATCGAGATCTGGAGCTCGTGCTTGTCGTCCGCCTCGCGCCGAAGCATCTCATAGGTCTGGACGATGAATTCGAGCGGCGGGTTGCTCCCATCGATAAAAAATTCCTGCACGCGCGTATCGGCATGATTGAAAAGCAGGTCGCAGGTCGCCGCTTCTCCGTCGCGCCCGGCGCGGCCCGCCTCCTGGTAGTAAGCCTCGACGCTTCCCGGCACGTCGAAATGCACGACGAAACGAATGTCCGACCGGTCGATCCCCATCCCAAATGCGTTCGTCGCCACGACGATGTCGCGCCGCCGCTCCATAAACTCGTTCTGCGCCTGCTCGCGCTCGTCGTCGTTCATTCCGCCGTGGTAAAGAATGCTCGAGATCTTCGCCAACTTGAGCGTTTCGGCGACGGCTTCGACTCGTTTTCGGGTCGAGCAATAGACGATGCCGGTCTTATTCTCGCGGATCAACGCGTGCAGCCGTTCGTATTTTTGCGCTTCGTTGGCGACCGGCGAGATGAGCAATTTCAAATTCGGCCGCGCGAACCCGGCAACGAACTCCCGCGGCTCGCGCAACCCAAGATGCGTCAGGATATCGCGGCGCACTTCGGGCGTGGCCGTCGCCGTGAAGGCGGCAACCTGAGGCCGGCCAAGCGTTTCGAGCACTTGATCGAGCCGGAAATAATCCGGCCGAAAATCGTGGCCCCACATGGAGAGGCAATGCGCTTCATCCACCGCGAAAAGCGCGATGGTGCTTTGGCCGAGCGCTTCCAGAAACGAGCGACTGCGGAAGCGTTCGGGTGCGATGTAAACAAGTTTGAACTCGCCTCGTGCGAGCGCCCGGATGCGCTCCCGCTGCTCCTCCGGGCTGAGCGAGCTGTTAATCAACGTCGCGGAAATGCCGCGGCGTTGGAGCGCATCGACCTGGTCTTTCATCAGCGCGATCAAGGGCGAGACCACCACGGTGGTGCCCTCGAGGAGCAGCGCCGGGAGTTGATAACAGAGCGATTTGCCGCCGCCCGTCGGCATCACCACGAGCGCATCGGCGCCTCCCGTGATGGCGGTGATCACTTCCTCCTGCGCGTCAAGAAATTCCCGAAAACCGAAATATTTTTCGAGGACTTGGTGGGGGGTCATTGGAATTTCAATTCTGCCGGATGAGCCACGCGCGCACAAGTGCGAGGCATTAAAGCTGTCATCCCGAGTCGCGCAGACGGCGAGGGACCTCTCAGTCGAAGGGCAAATTACGCCAACGTGCTTTCGCGATCCACGAAGATCAAACGTGGCGAAGGTCGTCGCAGTTCACTAGTGTGATTTCCAGAGCGACTGGGAGGTCCCTCGCCGTCTGCGCGGCTCGGGATGACAAGCGCTGCGTGCCCCGACCACCGCTTAGGCCACGCGCCCGCAGCAGTTCTTGAATTTTTTCCCGCTGCCGCAGGGACAAGCCTCGTTCCGCCCGACTTTCGGGACCTCGCGACGCACGGGCGCGAGATCGAGTTTCAATTCGGAGCCCTCGCCGTTGTCGGAAACAGCCGCGCTCGCTGTCATCCGCTCGCCGTGACGCCCGGGGACCGGGCCGGTCGCCGTCGGCGCGCTCGGGGCATGTTCGCGCAGGAGGAATTGCGGCAAGGTGGAGAGGAAGTTTTCGAACGCCTGCAAATTCGACGTACTCCGGAAAAGATTGTGCAGCACTTCGTTTTTTATGTTCGCCATCAGCTCCACGAACATTTCGTACGCTTCGGTTTTGTATTCGATGAGCGGGTCTTTCTGCGCGTAGCTGCGGAGGTAGACGCCCTCCCGCAGCGCATCCATCGCATAGAGATGCTCCTGCCAGAGCCGGTCGATCGCGTTGAGAATGATGTAGCGCTCGAGGCTCTTGACCGCGGTCGGTTCTTCGTGGCTCGACTTGCGCTCGTAGGCGTCTTTGATTTTTTCGATCAGAAATTGCGCGTTTTCTTCGACGCTGCGCGTCTCGAACTGCGCCCTTTCTCTGTTGAGGCCAAGTGGAAACGTGACGTTCACCCAATTCAGGAGCGGCCCGTAGTTCGTCTCCTCACCCGGCGCGCCCGTCCCAAGAAGCTCGTTCACCTTGCCGGGAACGGCTTCCTCGATGACTTCGTAAACCAGCTTGCGCGGATCCTCGGAATCGATGGTCTCGTTGCGGTAGGTGTAGACCACCTCCCGCTGGTTGTTCATCACGTCGTCGAAATCTAACGTTCGTTTTCGGGCGAGATAATTGCGCTGCTCGACGCGTTTCTGCGCGGTCTCGACCGATTTGTTCAGCCACGGATGCTCCAGTTCCTGCCCCTCTTCGAGGCCGAAACGCTCCATGATTTTCGTCATGCGGTCGGCGGCGCCGAAATTGCGCATGAGATCGTCCTCGAAGCTGACATAGAAACGCGACCCGCCCGGATCGCCCTGGCGTGCGCAGCGTCCGCGGAGCTGCCGGTCGATGCGGCGCGACTCGTGCCGCTCGGTGCCGATGACGAAAAGCCCCCCTCGGTCGGCGACGCCGTCGCCGAGCTTAATGTCGGTGCCGCGGCCGGCCATGTTCGTGGAAATGGTCACCGTGCCCGGCTGGCCCGCGCGCTGCACGATCTCCGCCTCCTGCATGTGGTACTTGGCGTTGAGCACGTTGTGCGGAATTTTTTCCCGCTTCAGCATCCGGCTGAGCAACTCCGACGCCTCCACGCTCACCGTGCCGACCAGGACCGGCTGCGACCGCGCGTGGCATTCCTTAATTTCGCTGATGACCGCGTTGTATTTTTCGCGTCGCGTCTTGTAGATGCGATCGTTCGCATCCGCCCGCGCGACTGGCCGGTTCGTTGGGATGATATTAACGTCCAGTTTATAAATGTCGTGGAACTCAGCGGCTTCGGTGTCAGCCGTGCCGGTCATGCCAGCGAGTTTGTGATAGAGCCGGAAATAATTCTGGATCGTGATCGTCGCGAGGGTCTGCGTTTCGCGGTCGATCTGCACGCCTTCCTTCGCTTCGACCGCCTGGTGCAACCCATCGCTCCAACGGCGGCCCGGCATTTTTCGGCCCGTGTACTCGTCGACGATGACGACTTTGTTTTCCTCGATGACGTAAGCGACGTCCTTTTCGAAGAGGCAATAGGCGCGCAAAAGCTGCGAGATGTTGTGAATTCGCTCCGCCTGCGCGTCGCAATGCTGCTGGCGCTCGACTTTCGCCTTCTCTTTTTCCTCGTCCGAAAGCTCCGGGTCCAGGTCGATCTCGGTGAATTCACTGATCAAATCCGGGAGCACGAACGAATCCGGCTCGTCGGGATTAAGGAAGGCGCGTCCCTGCTCGGAAAGGTCTGACTCATTCGATTTTTCATCGATGGTAAAGAAGAGTTCTTCCTTCAGGGCGAAGAGTTCTTCCTTGCGCGTGTCCTGGAAAAACTGGAGCTCGGCTTTGTCCATCGCCCGGCGCTTTTCCGGGTCTTCCATCATGCGAAGGAGCGGCTTGTTCCGCGGCTGGCCGAGCTTGACCTTAAAGAGCATGAGGCCGGCGTCCTCGGTCTCCCCTTTCTCGAAAAGCTCCTTGGCCTCGCTCGCGATGCGGTTGCACAACATGTTTTGCTTGCGCACGAGCTGATCGACCAGCGGCTTCCACTTGTCGTATTGATGGGTCGAAACCGTCGAAGGCCCGCTGATGATGAGCGGCGTGCGCGCTTCGTCGATCAGGATGGAATCGACTTCATCGACGATCGCGTAATTGTAACCGCGCTGGACCTGCTGTTCGCGCGTGGTGGCCATGCCGTTGTCGCGCAAATAATCGAATCCGAACTCGCTGTTCGTGCCGTAGGTGATGTCCATCGCGTACTGCTCGCGGCGGAGGTCCGGCGGTTGATCGTGCTGAATGCAGCCGCAGCTGAGCCCGAGGAAGCGATAGAGCTCCCCCATCCATTCGGCGTCGCGGCGGGCGAGGTAATCGTTCACCGTCACGAGATGCGCGCCCTTGCCGGTGAGCGCGTTTAAATAGAGAGGGAGCGTCGCGACGAGCGTCTTGCCTTCACCGGTCGCCATTTCCGAGATGCGGCCCCGGTGCAAAACCATGCCGCCTACGAGCTGCACATCGAAATGGACCATGTTCCAGGTCATCGGCTGGTCGCAGACGGTGAAGGTGTGCTGGCGCTCCGTAAGGCGGCGCGCCGCATTTTTTACCACCGCGAACGCTTCCGGCAGGATCTCGCCCAGCTTCGCCCATTGATCCGTCAGCTCGGGAATGGCCGCCAGCTCCACTTGCCAGGCGGCCGTTTTCGCGCGGAGAGCGTCGTCGGAGAGCGCCTTGAACTGCTCGTCGAGCTCGTTAATACGACGGACCGCCGGCATCAGGCGCTTGATTTCGCGCTGATTTTTCGATCCGAGTATTTTCTTTAAGATCCAGCCAACCATGATGAGGGAGGTAATATTGACGGATTTCCGTCAGAAACAACCGTAGGCATTACAGCGGTGTCATTCTGAGCGGAGCGAAGCGGAGTCGAAGAACCCCGTTATGCTGCGTGCGACGTCGATAGCGGAAACCGGGGTCCCTCGACTATGCTCGGGATGACAGCTGCGGCGTTGTGCGAGGCAGTTTTCCCGCTAAGCTCGCCGGATGAAGAAGATCATTTCCACCACCGAGGCTCCAGCGGCGATTGGGCCGTATTCTCAAGCGGTCCGCGTCGGTTCGATGATATTCTGCTCGGGGCAGGTCCCGCTTGACCCCACCAGCGGAAACATCGTTTCGGAAGATATCGCCGAGCAAACCCGGAGAGTGCTCGACAATGTCACGGCCATCTTGAAATCCGAGCAACTGACCCTCGCTCACGTGGTCAAGACGACCGTCTTCCTGGCCGACTTCGGCGACTTCCAAAAAATGAACGAAATTTACGCCACCTACTTTAAGGACCAACCGCCTGCCCGTTCGACCGTCGGGGTCTCGACGCTGCCTAAAAACGCACGCGTCGAGATTGAGGCCATTGCCGTGGCGGACGAAAACGACGCCCGCGGCGGCAAATCCGTCGGCGATACGTCCGGGTAGGATCATCATGCGGGTAGCGCACGAGTTTCGCGGGGTACGTCTGGGGAGCGCACGCGCCTCGCGTGCTGGCGAAGGCGCCCTCGCCTTCGCGAACTTTGCTCCGACGTTTCGGCGAGGGCGCCGAAACAAGCACGCGAGGGCGCGTGCGCTCCCCGGAACACCATGAGCGACGATCTGCTTGCGCTTTTCCGCCAGACCGGTGCGCTCCTGGATGGACATTTCGTGTTGCGGTCGGGCTTGCATAGCCGGCAATTTTTTCAGTGCGCCTTGCTCCTCCAGCACACCAGAATTGCGGCGGACATCTGCGCCCGGCTCGCGAACAAATTGGGCGAGATCGATTGCGACGCCGTGATCTCGCCCGCCCTGGGCGGAATCATCGTCGGTCAGGAAGTCGGGCGCGCCCTGGGAAAGCGGCACATTTTCGCGGAGAAAGAAGCGGGCGGGTTGGTGCTGCGGCGGGGATTCAAGATCGGGCCCGGGGAAAGGTTCATCGTGGCCGAAGATGTAGTCACGCGGGGTGGCCGAGTGCAGGAAACCGTGGAAATCGTCCGAGCGCACGGAGGGGATGTCGCCGCCATCGGGGTGATCGTGGATCGAAGCAGCGGAAAACGGCCTGACTTTGGCTGTCCGTTTGTCAGCCTGATCGAAATGAATGTCGAAACCTTCGAGGCAGGAAATTTGCCGCCTGATTTGGCCCGAATTCCCGCCATCAAGCCTGGCAGCAAATGAGATGACGATGGGACGCTAACATGAAAATTCTCGTCTCCGGCATCTGCGGTTTCGTCGGAAGCAGCGTCGCGCACGGTCTGCTCGACCACGATTCGACGCTCGAAATCATCGGGCTTGATAATCTCAGCCGTCCCGGCAGCCAACTGAACATCGAGCCGCTCCGGAAACGCGGAATCAAACTCATCCACGCCGATCTCCGGATGCCGAGCGATCTGGAATCGATCGTGGCAGTCGATTGGATCGTGGATGCCGCGGCCAATCCCAGCGTGCTCGCCGGCGTCGATGGAACGACCAGCAGCCGGCAGCTGATTGAGCATAACCTCTACGGCACGATCAACCTGCTGGAATTAGCGAAACGGCATCGCGCGGGCTTCATTCTCTTGAGCACGAGCCGGGTCTATTCGGTCCGGTCCCTCACCGCCATTCCCGTCGTGGTCAGGGACGACAGGTTCGAACCGGATGCCAACAGTCCGCTTCCCCCGGGGGTAAGCACCCACGGTATCGCGGAAGATTTTTCGATGGCGGCACCTCTCTCGCTCTACGGAAGCTCGAAGCTGGCCTCGGAATGCCTCGCCCTGGAATACGGGGAAACGTTCGAATTTCCCGTCTGGATCAACCGGTGTGGCGTGCTGGCCGGCGCGGGACAGTTTGGCAGGGCGGACCAGGGGATCTTTTCCTATTGGATCAACGCCTGGCTGAGACGTGCGCCGTTGCGGTATATCGGATTCGATGGTGCCGGACATCAAACGCGGGATTGCGTTCATCCGCGCGATCTGCTGCCGGCGTTACAAAAGCAAATGGGCGCGGCGGTAACGGAAAAGCCGCGAATCTTGAATTTCGGCGGCGGAACGCAAAACAGCATGTCGCTCGCGCAATTGAGCAAATGGTGCGCGGAACGTTTCGGGCCGCACCAGATCGCCAGCGATCCCGAGCCGCGGCCGTTTGACGTTCCCTGGCTGGTGCTGGATTCGCGCCTGGCTGAGCGAACCTGGAATTGGCAACCAGCCATGCCGCTGGAAGCGATCCTGCAAGAAATCGCCGAGCACGCGGAGGCGCATCCGCGCTGGCTGGAGACGTCGGCCGCGCTATGAGTGGCGAAGATCTCAGTGCCTCCACGCTGAAGTTTCTTTCGGTTGTCATTCCAGCTCGTGACGAAGAAGGATGCATTGCCGCTACGGTGGAGCATCTGCACATCGAGCTGCGCCTCCAGAACATCCCGCACGAGATCATCGTGGTGGATGACGGGAGCACCGACCGGACCTGGGAGATTCTTCAAGGCTTGCGCGCGCGGATTACCAATTTATCCCCAACCCAAAACCCGGGCCCGTATGGTTTTGGAAGGGCCGTCAGCTGGGGTCTCGACCGAATGAACGGCGATGCGGTTGTCATTATGATGGCGGATGAATCCGACGATTGCCGGGACGTCGTGCGTTACTGGAATCGATTGAACGAAGGCTACGACTGCGTCTTTGGCAGCCGGTTCATTAAGGGCGGGGGTGTGATCGACTATCCCAAGATCAAATTGTTCCTGAATCGCCTCGCCAATTTTTTCCTACGAGTCCTTTTCCGGATCAAACTAAACGACACGACCAACGCCTTTAAAGCCTACCGTTGGGAAGTAATCCAAGGCTGCCGCCCGCTGATCGCGCCGCATTTCAACATCACGGTGGAGCTGCCACTTAAAGCGATCGTGCGCGGGTTTAGTTGGACCACTCTTCCGATCACGTGGCGCAACCGGCGCACCGGCACGCCGAAATTGAAAATCAAGGAAATGGGCAGCCGCTACCTCTTCATTTGTCTCTACATCTGGTTGGAGAAATACTTCAGCAAGGGGGACTACAAACGCAGCGATCGCCGCTCTCTTCCTGCTCAGGCGCCTTCGGCACGCAGCGAAGTGTAGGGCCTGACGGCGTGGCTTCCCTCGATGAGCCGGCCCGGACGATGAAGCTCTCTTCCCAAGGCGCGGTTGGGTGGGGGCGCGGCCTGATCGTTGCCGCTTCCTTGCCGCCGATCCTGCTGGCCGCGTTAATCGTCCAGTCCTGGGTCAATGTCCCGGTCTGGGATGACTGGGACATGCCCGGCCTGCTCTTGAGGGAGTATTTCGTCGAGGGTCGCTTCAGTTGGCGCCAATTATTCGCGCAGCACAACGAGAGCCGAATGGTCGTTCCAAAGCTGCTCATGTGGGTCTCGGCCCTTTTCACCGGCTGGGACACCCGCGTGCCGATGGCGCTGTCGTGGGCGTGCGCCGTCCTCATATTTGTCCAGTTAGTGTGGCTGCTGCGCAAAACGGTTCGCGCGGCCGCGGCCAGCCGGTGGTGCTTTGCCGCGGCGCTCTCCGCCGTCCTATTCTCGACAAACCAGTGGGAAAACTGGCTCATGAGCGTCCAGCTGGTGGTCTTCCTGCCACCGCTCTGCCTGACAAGTTGCCTTGTCGTGCAGGGTGGCGCTCTTTCGTATCGCACGAAAGTCATCCTGTGCGCGTTGCTTTCCCTCATTAGCACCTTTTCGAACTCGAACGGCATGCTCTGCTGGATACTTGGGGCGCCGCTCCCATGGCTTTCACATCCCGAAGGCGACAGGAAGCTGACCGAGTCCGCGGCTCCAAAGACCGCTTCGCTTAAGTGGATGGCGATCTACGTGTTTAGCCTCATAGCGACCGCCGTGGTTTATTTCTGGGACTACACGCCTCCCGCGGGGCATCCTTCGCTGAGCTTCGCTCTCGAACATCCGTTCGCCGTTGCCCAATATTTTATCGTCTGGCTGGGCAACCCATTCTGCCGTGGAACGAACGTCGACCCGCTTCAGTCAGCGTTCGCCCTCGGCTTGCTCGTGATCGCCGCCCTGGCGTTTCTCCTGTTTCTGGCCTGGCAGCGGCGCCAATGGCTCCGGTTCGGTCCGGGATGGAGTCAACTTCATCCATGGACCATGCTGACCCTCTACGGCCTCGCCTCCGGTCTCGTTGCCGCATTCGGCCGTGTCGGCTTTGGGATCGAACAAGCCATCTCGGTGCGTTACATCGGGTTTTCGTCTTATATTTATCTGGGGCTAATCGGACTGACTGCGTGTCTGACCAGCCCGGCGGAGGATGCGCCGCCGCCCCGAAGGCGACGGGGCCTCGCCTGGATTGCCGCCACCTCTCTCTTCCTCGGCATCTTTATTCCGAACTGGCTCGACGGCAGGTCGGCCTTCAAATGGCGCCGAGGCGAAACGGAAGAGATGAAGCTGGCGATCCGGTTACTTCCCCTCATTCCCATGAATCCAGCGCTTTCACGTGTTTATCCCAACCCGGACCATCTCCGCCAAATTGCCTTTCCCCTGATCAAAAGAAACGTTTTGCGCCCGGGAGTAGTCGGGCCCTGGCCGTTGCAGAAGATCCAGCAACCGGATGGCGACGATCTCGGCTGGTTTACGGCCAGGAGAGGGCCGGCCGGCTTGGAAATTTCAGGGTGGTCGATTGTGTCCGACCGCACCTTTTCCCCTACTTGCGTCCTTGTCGCGACGGTGAACGCGGCGGACGTGCCGCAGCTCGTAACGGCGGCGAGCCTCAGTTCGCCGGTTCGAGCACGCGGCGCCGGCTATCTGCGCGTTTCAGGATTTGCGTTGGACTTGCCGCTCGCCGCCTTTCCGCAGACAACAGGAATAAAACTTTATTCGGCCGACCTGAAACGCCAGCGACTATTCCGTTTAATCGAACGAGTTCAATAATGTCAACCGCCACCTCCCTCGCTCCGGTCCGCGATATCTTCCAGGCGATGCGGACAGAACAGATCCATGGCCATTCACTGTCCGAGGTGGTGGGAGGGGGGGACCCCGAGCTAGTAGCGCAAGAAGTCGTTACGGTGATCGAAAAATACGCAAAGCTGAACTCTGACGATTCGATTTTGGATCTGGGGTGCGGCTGTGGGCGGATCGCAGCGGCGCTGACGCAATACATCGACGGTAACGGTCACTACGTCGGGATCGACATCGTGCCGGGGCTCATCGACTTCGCGCGGAATTTTATTACGCCCAGGTATCCGCACTTCAACTTCGTGCTCTTAAACGAAAGCAATAAGACTTACGATTCCTGGCGCCAAACGGGCGGCGAAATTGGCATCTCCAAACTTACCGAGGCCGTCTCCGCTCAATCGATTGATCTGGCGATCGCGGTGTCTCTATTCACGCACTTGGATTATGCGGCTGCGGTAGCGATGCTGACCTCGATCCACCATGCTCTGAAAAGCGACGGCCGTGTGTTTGTGACTGTGTTTGTCCTGGATGCTGAAGCCAGAGGCGGCATCGAGGGCGGCCGGTCGGCGTTTAGTTTCCAGCAGAGAACCGCGACCGGCAAGCTCTACGCCGAGAAGAGCGACGACCCCACTTTTGCCGTAGCCTACGATGGCGATCTCCTGGAGGAATTGATTGGCTCGGCGCGCTTCCAAGTCGAGCGCCGCGTTCAGGGCTATTGGTCGAACGGCGGACCTGGGGAAAGCTTTCAAGATGTCTTGATCTTGCGGAAGGCTAGACGGGGCTAGTGGAGCGTGAAGGTAATCGCATATCGGGTCCTGAGGTTTGGCTTGGTCCTGCTCGCAGTAAGTCCTGCGATCTTCACCCTTCGTCTGGTCGCAAAATACGGCGTCGATATTCCTTACGCGGACGAATGGACCTTTGCCCCCCTCCTGGTCAAGGCACACACGAACGCGCTGACTTTCTCCGACTTCTTTGCGCAGCATAACGAGCATCGCTATGTTTTTCCAAAGCTGTTGCTGGTCGGCTTCGCCCAACTTGCCGGCGGCAATTTGCGGGTCCAAATGCTGTTCTCCGTTCTGCTGTGCGGACTGACTTCGCTGAATCTCTGGCTGATCCTCCGCCGCACGCTTCCGCTTATTACGCTTGAGAAAAGGCTCCTGCTGCTCACGCTGCTCAATTTGGTCCTCTTTTCGCCAGTCCAGGCTGAGAACTGGACGTGGGGATTTCAGTTCGTCCTTTTTTTGATCAACTTTCTGCTAACGACTGGCGTTCTAGTCGCTACTTCAGAGCTTTCCATTCCGAGAAAATTTGCAGTCTGCGTCGTGATCGCTCTTATCGGAACGTTTACCTTTGGAAACGGTTTTGTCTTGTGGGTAACAACTTTTCCGCTCGCCCTGGTCTTCCGAGAGCGGGAATCACTTAAACGGAGGTTGATTTGGTTCGCAGCCTGGGCATCCGCGTGCGCCACCACCATAGTCATCTATTTCATTCACTATGTCAGACCCGCTCATCATCCAAGCATTGCCGCCTCGAGCAACCCTCTCGACTACTTCCTTTACATCGCGACGTTCCTCGGCGCGCATTTGTCGCGGGCGGCGCGCACCGAATCGATCGTGGTGGCACTAACTATCGGAATACTCCTTCTGACCATCTATTTCGGCGCGATGGGTTTTACCTTTTTCCGAGGCACCCCACTCCTCGTTAGGCGGCTGACACCCTGGTTGGGAATTGGGGGCTTTGCCATGGCAAGTGCATTTTTGGCGGCCCTGGCGCGGATCGGATTCGGTATTAACCAAGGGCTGGATTCTCGATATACGACGTTCTCTCTTTGTATGTCGGTGGGCGTGATCGGGTTGGTTTCGATCATGCGCGAAACGCTGCGCGCATCCCAAGGACCAGGCGAGCGGTTCAAGCATTTCTATGTTCGCCTGGAGACCGCTTTCTTGACGGCTTTCCTCGTAGCTATCTTTGTTTCCTGGTCGTGGGGCGTAGAATCAATTAAATCCATCGAGCGAAGCCGGCTTTGGGGCAAGGGGGCGTTGCTCCTTGGTAATGTGCTAAACGTCGGAATTGTCTACCAAACCTACCTGGGAGGTTGGGGGCCCGATGTGTTGAAGTATGCCAATATGGAGGATTCGATAGGCTTGCTGCATCCGGCGCTGTTCAAAACAACAGAAGTTTCTCGATTACCCACGGTCGCGGCGACCAAGACTGTTCTAGGATATGTTGAACACGTCATCGGTTCGGATGGGCCCTGCGAAGTAACGGGCTGGGCGGTGCTACCCAGGAAGCGTCGGGTGGCGGACTGCGTGGTGGTCGCCTACCAGAGTCCGGGTCAGGAACCAATTATTTTCGGCGTGACCGACCAAGTGAGCGACCGGCCCTTTGTCGCCGAGGCTTATCGCCGGAAAGAGCTTGTGCGCTGCGGATGGACCGTTCATTTCCAACGCCCGGCTGTTCCTCGCGGAGAACACCGTATCTCGGCCTGGGCCCTGGATGCGCGAATTGGAACTTTTCACGAACTAAACAGCACGCAGATTCTGCCTTAAAATGCTCTTTCGACGGTGAGATCTTTCGCGCGCGGGTGGCGTAAGATTAGCTCATCTTTGTTTCACGGGGCATTCGCAGGATATTGGTGGAACCGTGTCCTCAGCCGTTCAAGGATCAATGACGACTATCGCCGTGAATTTTCGCACCGCCGTTTGCCTTGGGCTGAGCGCTTGCGCCTTTTTCGCCGGAAGCGTGTCGCACGCCCAAACAATCGTCAGGGTTCCGACCGATCAAGCGACCTTCTCGGCCGCGTTGGCGGCAGTTCCGGACGGCGGAATTATCGAAATGGCCGCAGGCACCTACCAGGCGCCCCATGGTGCGTTCACCATTTACACGGATCCGACTATTCCACCCGCCGCTCCGAAAGCATTTACGGTGCGCGCCGCGCCCGGGGCCACTGTCATCCTGAGTGGCGGCGGCGCCACGGACATCCTGCGCTTCACCAACAGGACTTTGGCTGAAGGGAAGCCGCTGACTTTTGAGCGAATCATTTTCGCGGATGGCCTGACGACGGCCAGGTTCCTGGGCGGAGGGCTCACCCTGGTCAACGCGGAAGCCGTTTTCATCGGTTGCACCTTTCAAAACAATTCGGCGAATTCGGCTAACGGCACGGGCGGAGGCGGACTCTGGATCGCCTCCAGCGCGGTCGCTTTTCAGGACTGCACGTGGAGTGGCAATACCTCGCCGAACTTCGGCGGCGGACTCACTTCTCTCGATTCTCGAATCTTCTTCCGAAATTCCATCTTCAGCGACAATCGAGTTAATTTACCCGGACACGTCAACAACTCCGCCGGCGGAGGCGTTTACGCCGTCAACTCAACGGTCCAGATCAATAATTGCAGTTTTCGCAATAACCAGGCGGGCTATGTCGGTGGCGCGATTTATATTGTCGGCGATTGGAGAAATCCCGAGTCCACGCCCGCTTCTTTGCTCTCGGTAAGCGATTCCGAATTCACGGGCAACCTGGCCACGCGCGATGCCTCCGTTTCATTTTCCGAACCGGCCGTCGGCGGCGCAATCCACGCCGAGAATCAATCCACCCTTAAGCTCGCGCACTGCCGGTTCACCGACAATGTCGCGCGCCAGGGGGGCGCGATCAGCCTCTTCAAAGCGATCGGCGAGATCGAGGGTTGCGTCTTCAAAGGCAACCGCGGCACCGGGACCGGCGATCAGGAAGGATTCGGGGGCACAATCATGGCGCTTTCCACCGACTTCGCCCCGCCAAATCGGCGCGCAATCAGCCTTTCCATTATTGACTCAAGCTTCGAGGGGAATGGCGCCCTTTCGAGCGCGCGGCAGGGCGGGTGCATTTTTGCTTCCGGCGACTTGAATTTGACGCTGCCAAGCAGCCGCGGAGTTCTCACTCTTACGCGCGTCTCGATTTCGAATTTCTCCTCCGTGGGGGGCGGTGGCCTGCCCGGAACAGGCGGAGCCATCCTGGGTGATTTCCTCGATTTGACGATCTCCAACTCGATCATTTCGAATTGCAATTCGACCCATTCCGGCGCCGCCATTCAATTGACCCAGGCGACGGCGGCTTCGATTACGAATTTAACCGTCAACCAATGCAGATCGGGCGATCTTGGTGCCGGCATCACGATGTTCGGCGGAACATTGAATGTCAGTGATAGCAACTTTCTGGAAAATCAGAACGGCGGAGGTCGAGGCGCGGCAATAACAACCGCTCCCGCAACGGCCGGAGGCGGATTGCCCGACATGGAGGTGAATGGGTTAATCCAGGATTGCGTCTTTAGTGGCAACATCGGTGAATCCACGATTTACGACGGCGACCGGGCGACGCCCCCCTTTAATCGATTGCAGTTCGGCAACAACGCGTTTTTTCCCGGCGGTGGAAGCAATGTTTATTACACCGATGCAGCCGGTGCGAGAACGGTTGCCGGGTTGAACGCCCTGACGATCCCTCGTTCGGATGGGACTACCACGGTCAAAGCACTTTTTCCTAATGTGGCGCTCTCTTCCGCGCCGGTGGTCGGCGCGTTGTTAATGATCCCCCCAACCGTTTTGCAGACCGGGGCGCCGGGAGAAGTCTTGCCCATCCCTTCCAACCTCGCGTATGCGGCAAGCGGCGGAGCCGTTGCTCTCGACGGGACACCGCAGGCCAGCAACTGGGGGGTTGTGCCCACCTCGGCCAATGGGGTCCATACTCTGACGGTCGGGTCGACCTCAGTCTCGACCGTGCCGCCTTCAGGCGTGGCGCTTAATATTTCCACGCGTCTTCCAGTCGGCACAGATCAGAACGTTTTGATTGGCGGGTTTATCATCCAGGGACCGACTCCCAAGAACGTAATCATCCGCGCCATCGGCCCCTCCCTCCCGTTGGCCGGAACGTTGCAAGACCCGGTCCTGCAACTGCACGATGGGACTGGCGCCGTCATCGCGACGAATAATAACTGGCGTTCCACCCAGATCGGCGGACTCCTCACCTCGGGCCAGAGTATCGACATCCAAGCGAGCGGGTTGGCCCCGCTGCACGATGGGGAATCGGCCATCATCGCCACACTCAGTCCGGGCGCTTACACGGCTGTGGTCCGCGGCGCGAATAACACCACGGGAATCGCAGTGGTGGAAGGTTACGACATCGATGCCAATAAGAGCTCGAAGCTGGCAAACATCAGCACCCGTGGGTTCATTCAAACAGGCGACAATGTCATGATCGGCGGATTTATCATGGGAGGCGGCGCCGGAGCTACGCGGGTGGTGGTGCGGGGCATCGGCCCATCCCTCGGGGCTTTTGGCATTGCCAACCCGTTAGTCGACCCAATGATCGAGCTGCACGACGCCAATGGCGCGCTCATCGATTCGAACGACGACTGGCGAACGAACCAGGCCGTTATCCTGTCCACGGGTTTGGCGCCCACCAACGACGCCGAATCCGCTCTTCTGCTCGCGAATCCCGCACCCGGGGCGTATACCGCGGTTCTTCGGGGGAAGAACGGCGGAACGGGCATCGGGGTAGCCGAGGTATACGTTTTTCAATAGGGTCGGCGCTGAGCCCATACCTGATTCCGGAACCGCCGGCACCCGGCGTCTCGACGGCGCGAGCAATCATTGTTACGCTCGCACCTGTGATCACAGCCGCCTTCCACTTTCGTCGCAGCCACCCGCCCCTGGCCATCGAACGAAACAGGCCCACCGTTTCCCCTTGTGCCTGACGGAGACGATCATTTTCGGGATTTGAACGCGGAGCTGGACCGACTCCGGGCGTCGCTCATCGAATTGCGCCAGCTCCTCGCTGCGCACAGCGCTCGCGAGCCAACGCTCCCCGCCGCGCTCGAGTCCGCGAACAAACAGCTCCACTCGATCAAGACCCTGGTTCGCCTTCTGCAAACGGAGAGCACGGCGCTGGAAGCGCGCCTCGAACGCGCCGTGCGGGAGACGTGGAACCAAAAGGCCAGACGCGCTGAAGCAACAGCGCGCCTGAAGAGCCGTGAGAGTTTGCTCGAGGAAATGCAGCGCTCGGCCGCGTGGAAGGCGGTCAAACCGCTTTGGAAGCTTTTCCATCGCTCTCGCAAATCGGAGAGCCCGATCGCGGAAGGCGATCTGGAGTTTGGCCTCGATTTGCCAGCCCAATGGAAAACGAGCCGCGAAATTCTTCTCATCAAAGGGTTTTGCTATTCCCGCAGCGGAAAACAAATCGCCGGGGTGCGGGCCAAGATCGGAAGCAAGGGGCGCCTGGCACGCTACGGGCTCGAGCGGCCGGAATTAGCCCTCTCGTTGCGCGATTCTCCCCTCGCCCGCCACAGCGGCTTCACGATCGAGATTCGCGTGCCGCCGGGCACATCCACGGTTCGGCTCGAAGCGATCGAGCAAGGAGCGGACTGGCAGCCGTTTTTCGAGCACCAGCTGGAGCGGGAGAAGGGGCCGGGTTCCGATGAGGAATCGGCCGACGACGAGACAACGGCGCGAGAAAACGCCGCGAGAGAGCAGCTCCCAAGATTGGGGCCTCTTTCCGCGGACAAGGCTTTCGAGCGCCTGAAGCCCATTTTCCAAACGCACGCCGGCCGGCTCGCGGCGCAGGCGGAAAAGCCGCTCTTCAGCCTGATCACCCCGGCCTACAACACGAAACCGGAATGGCTGGCCGAGGCAGCGCTCAGTCTTCTTAACCAATCATTCGCCAATTGGGAGTGGTGCATCGTCGATGATGGTTCGCAGAACAGGCAGACGAAGAAACTGCTCGAACACTTAAGTCGCGTCAGTCCGCGCGTCCGAATCGAGTTTGCCGCCAACGCCGGCATCAGTGCCGCGACCAACCAGGCGCTCGATCTCGCCCAAGGCGATTACGTCTGTTTCCTCGATCATGACGACCTCCTCCATTGGCCGGCGCTCGAGTCGATGGCGGAAAAAATTCGGGAGGGCTACGACGTCGTTTATTCCGATGAGGACAAGCTCGACGACGCGACCGGCGAGTTGGTCGAACCCTTTTTCAAGCCGGCCTGGTCGCCGGAATATTTCCGGGGCGTGATGTATGTCGGGCATCTTCTCTGTGTCCGGCGCGAGATCGCCGTTACCACCCGATTCGATTCCGCGTTCGACGGCGTCCAGGACTTCGAGTTCATGCTGCGGGTAAGTGAGGCGGCAGCCCGAATCGGCCACATCCCGCGCATTCTTTATCATTGGCGGAAAACGCCGGGAAGCATCGCCGAAGCGGGCGACGCGAAGCCGCAAATCGGCGTGCTCCAGCAAAGCGCCGTAAATGCTCACCTCCGCCGCTTGAAGCTTCCCGCGCAAGCTCAGCCGTCGGACCTTCCGCACCGGCTCCAAATCCTGCCCGAGCCGCGGACTGATTTTCCCTCGGTGAGCCTTATCATCCCCACCAAAGATGCACCGGAGATGCTGGGCCGGTGCCTCGAGAGTATCTCGAAGAGAACGTCGTATTCAAATTTCGAAGTGATCCTCATGGACAACGAGACCACGGAGGAACGTTCGCTTCAGCTCATGCAACAATATCCAGTCCGGCGCATTCCATTCCCCGATCCCTTCAACTTTTCCCGCGCAAACAATCAGGGCGCCACGGCCGCCACCGGTGAGTTTCTGGTCTTCCTAAACAACGACGTGGAAATCATTACCGAAGACTGGCTCCAGCATTTACTTTACTACGCGGAACAACCCGAAGTGGGTGCGGCGGGCGCGTTGCTCATCTATGAAGACCGCACGGTCCAACATGCTGGTGTTGCCCTGGGAATGCGAGGCACCGCCGACCACACCATGCGCGGGTTCCCGATCGGCGTGGATGGTTACGCCGGCAGTCTCGCCTGCGCTCGCGAAGTCTCGGCCGTGACCGCCGCGTGCCTGATGATACGCAAGTCGCTCTTTCATGAACTCGGCGGCTTCAGCGAGCATTTCTTCACGGCCTACCAGGACGTGGACCTTTGTCTGCGCTTGCGCGAACGCGGGTTGCGCTTGATCTGCACGCCCCGGGCTCTGGTGATCCACCACGAGTCCGTCTCGCGCCGGAAATATTATGATATGATCGATCGAACGCTCCTTTTGGACCAATGGGAGAGCATTATTGAGCGCGGCGATCCTTATTACAATCCCAATCTCAACCTTGAACGCGGCGATTACAGCCGCCGCTCCGCGTGAGCAATATCCTCTTCGTTCTCTATCACGACCTCAGCGCGAACAGCGCTGTGCACGTGCACAATTTCGCCAATCAACTCGCCGCCCTGGGCCATTCCACCTCCGTGGCGTTCCCCGAGGGCACGGACAGCGGGAGCGGCTTGGGCGCGCAAAACTATTCCGTGCATCGCTTCGCCGAAGTCGATGGAGATTGGAGCCGCGTTTTCAGGAACAGCCAGCCGCCCGATGTCATCCACGCCTGGACGCCGCGTGAGAATGTGCGGCTCTTCTGTGAAAAAATTCGGTCGCTCTGTTCCGCCTCCCTTTTCATTCACCTCGAGGACAACGAAGAGGCGATCCTCGAAATGAATCTCGGAAGGTCCTTCGCGGACATTGCCCGCTCGACCAGCATGAAACTGCCGGGGAACCTGGCGCATCCCCGCCACTACCGCCGCTTCATCGCTGAGGCCGACGGCGTGACCATGATCATGGATCGCCTCGAAAAATTTGTCCCGCCCGCTTTGCCCAGGCTCGTTCTCTGGCCCGGAGCGGACAGCCGGCTTTTTTTTCCTCGGGAAAGGGACGAGACATTCCTGGCCAGCCTCGGCGTGCCGCCGGAAAATATTATTCTTTGCTACACCGGCAACGTCCACGTCGGCAACGCACGGGAAGTTCGCAGTCTTTATCTCGCGGCGGCGATCCTTTCACGTGAGGGAATTCCCACTACGCTCATTCGCGCCGGCACGGATTATTGTCCTTTCCTCGGGCCGGATGAAAAATGGGCGCGCGCAGTTTCGGTCGATCTCGGTTACGTGAAGCATGTCGACATCCCGCGTCTCCTCGCCCTGGCGGATTTTCTCATTCAACCGGGCACCAACGATGGCTTCAATGAGTATCGGCTCCCGGCGAAGCTGCCGGAGTTTTTCGCGACCGGCCGGCCCGTGGTCCTGCCCCTGGCGAACGTGGGACGCTTCGTTCGCCACGGCGAAGAGGCCTGGGTCCTGCCGAAGGTCGACGCGCTTGGCATCGTCGATACGCTGAAAAAGCTCCGGGGCGACGAGCAATTGGCGCATCGCCTTGGCGCGGGCGCCCTTGCTTTTTGCCAGGAACACTTCAGTTGGGGCAAGAACGCCGAGAGGCTTGATGCCTTCTACGGAGAAGTCCACCCCACGCGCCAAAAACCAGCGCACGCCGGATCGGCGGCAACAGGCGTGCAGGCTTGACACGCTTGGGGCGAATTCTAATTTCAGCTATCCACCGGCCAAGAGGCTGGATTTTGCCACGCCTGTGACCGCGTTTTCTTCATTTTATCGCTCGTCGGTCGGCAAAAAAATGATCGTCGCGGTGACTGGCGTCGTTCTCATTGCCTTTGTCGTCGGACACCTTCTCGGGAACCTGCAAATTTTTCTCGGACCGGAATGGGTCAACAGCTATGCGGAAAAGCTGCGCGAGCTTGGCCCCGTGCTCTGGGTCATCCGGATTTTCCTTCTCGTGAACGTGCTCCTGCACATTTTTTACACGATCAGTCTGGCTCTCGAAAACCGGCGCGCGCGGCCGGTGCAATACAAAAGAAAGGACCACGTCAAAGCGACCTTCGCCTCGCGCTACATGGCCATGAGCGGACTGGTCGTCCTGGCCTTCATCATCTATCACATCGCGCATTTTACCGTCCGCGTTACGGATCCCCGTTTCCTGTTGCTCAAGGCCGACCCGCTCAATCGCTACGACGTCTATTCCATGATGGTTTACGGCTTTCAGAATATTTTCGTGTCGGCTTTTTATGTCCTGGGCATGTTCCTTCTCGCGCTTCACTTGAGCCACGGCACATCGAGCTTCTTCCAGTCCCTCGGCTTGAATGACGAGAAGTTGACTCCGCGGCTGGCGCTGGCCGGCCGCATTTTTGCCTGGCTGATTTTCGCGGGCTACACCTCGATTCCAGTCGCGGTCCTGCTCCATTGGGTGAAGCCCGCCCAACCGTTATGATCGGAAGCCTGGATTCCAAGATTCCTTCGGGACCGCTCGCGAACAAATGGGCGGCGCACAAAGATCACGCGCGACTGGTTAGTCCGAACAATCGCCGGAAATTCGAAATCATCGTCGTAGGGAGCGGCCTGGCCGGCGGATCGGCCGCGGCTACGCTGGGCGAGCTCGGCTACCGCGTGAAATGTTTCTGTTATCAGGATAGCCCGCGCCGCGCGCACAGCATCGCCGCTCAGGGCGGAATCAATGCCGCCAAGAATTACCAGAACGACGGCGACAGCGTCTTCCGTCTTTTCTACGATACGATCAAGGGCGGCGATTTCCGCTCGCGCGAGGCGAACGTCTACCGCCTCGCAGAGGTCAGCAATCTGATCATCGATCAGTGCGTCGAGCAGGGAGTGCCTTTCGCGCGCGAATACGGCGGGTTGCTGGCCAACCGATCGTTCGGTGGCGCGCAAGTCTCGCGGACGTTTTACGCGCGCGGGCAGACCGGGCAACAGCTTCTCCTGGGCGCTTACCAGGCTCTTTGCCGCCAGATCGCGGCGGGCACGGTGGCGATGTTTCCGCAAACCGAGATGCTCGATCTCGTTTTGATCGATGGGCACGCCAAGGGCATCATCACGCGAAGTTTGGTCACCGGGAAAATCGAATCGCACTCGGGCGATGCCGTCGTCCTCGCGACCGGCGGCTACGGAAATGTTTTTTACCTCTCGACCAACGCGCGTGGCTGCAATGTCACCGCAACCTATCGCGCCTACAAAAAAGGCGCGCTCTTCGCCAATCCTTGTTTTACCCAGATTCATCCGACCTGCATTCCGGTCAGTGGAGCCAACCAGTCGAAGCTAACCCTGATGTCGGAGTCGCTGCGCAACGACGGGCGCGTTTGGGTTCCGAAAAAACCAGGCGACAAACGTCCGCCAGGTCAGATTCCGGAAGACGAACGCGATTATTATCTGGAGCGAAAGTATCCGAGCTTCGGAAATCTGGCGCCGCGCGACATCTCTTCGCGCGCCGCCAAGGAAGTTTGCGATGAAGGCCGCGGGGTCGGCGAGAGCGGGCGCGGTGTTTATCTGGATTTCTCCGATGCCATCCATCGCCTCGGAGAAAACACGATCCGCGAACGCTACGGAAACCTCTTTCACATCTACGAAAAAATCACGGGCGAGAACGCCTACGAGCGTCCGATGCGGATCTATCCGGCCGTGCACTACACCATGGGTGGATTGTGGGTCGATTACAATTTGATGAGCAATGTCCCGGGGTTGCACGTGATCGGGGAAGCGAATTTTTCGGATCACGGCGCAAACCGGCTCGGCGCGAGCGCCCTCATGCAAGGCCTCGCTGACGGTTATTTCGTGTTGCCCTACACGCTGCCGGCGTATCTCGCCGGACAGATCGGCAAACGCCCCGCCACGGACCATCCGGAATTTCGGAAAGCGGAAAATGACGTGCAGGCTCGAACCAGGAGGCTGCTCGCGGTCGATGGAAAACGCTCGGTCGATTCATTTCATCGCGAGCTTGGTCTGCTTCTTTGGGACAAATGCGGGATGGCGCGGAATGCCGCTGGGCTAACCGAAGCGCTGAACCGGATTCCGCCGTTGCGCGAAGAGTTTTGGTCCCGCAGTGGCGGGATTCGTGTCCCCGGCGAGGGCGAGGAATTCAATCAATCGTTGGAGAGAGCGGGGCGCGTCGCCGATTTCCTGGAATTCGCCGAGCTCATGTGTACGGACGCGCTGACCCGCGACGAGTCCTGCGGCGGCCATTTTCGCGAGGAACATCAAACGCCCGACGGTGAAGCGTTGCGCGACGATGAAAACTTCGCGGATGTTTTCGCGTGGGAATATCAGGGCAACGGATCCGTCGCCGCGCCCAAGCTGCATCGGGAACGGCTTGCCTTCGAGACCGTCGAATTGACGCAGAGGAGCTATAAGTGATGAGCGGGAGAAGCGTGAGAGCTTTAAGTCTTAAGCTTTAAGTTTTAAGGAAGAACGCATCGACCGCGCAACACTTAAAACTTAAAGCTTAACACTTAACACTTTCATGAAGTTCAAACTCAAAGTGTGGCGCCAGAAAGATCCCAAGACCAAAGGGAAGCTCGTCGAGTACGAAGCGGCCGGCGTTTCACCAAACACGTCATTTCTCGAGATGCTCGATGTCGTCAACGAAGGCCTTGTAGAGCGCGGCGAAGATCCGATCGCGTTCGATTCGGATTGTCGCGAGGGCATCTGCGGCACCTGCTCGCTCACAATCAACGGCGAGGCGCATGGCCCGGATCATCCGGGCGCCGCCTGCGAAGTTTACATGCGGAGATTCAAGGACGGCGCCACGATTGTGGTGGAGCCGTTCCGGGCGAAACCATTTCCCTTGATTAAGGATTTGGTCGTCGATCGGAGCGCGCTCGACCGGATCGTGGAGGCGGGCGGGTTTGTCGCCGCGCGGGCCGGCTCCGCGCCGGAGGCGAATTCCATCCTGGTGCCAAAACACCAGGCGGACCGTGCCATGGAAGCGGCGGCCTGCATCGGCTGCGGCGCTTGTGCGGCGGCTTGCCCGAATGCGTCGGCGATGCTCTTCACCGCCGCGAAAGTCTCACACCTTGCCTTCCTGCCTCAGGGTCAGCCGGAACGGACGAGCCGCGTCTTGAAGATGGTGAGCGCGATGGACGCCGAAGGTTTCGGCAATTGCACGAACACTTACGAGTGCGAAGCGGTTTGCCCCGCCAAGATCAGCGCCAGCCTGATTGCGAAACTCAATCGCGAGTACGCGATCGCGAGCCTGCGCCGAAACGCAGGCGAATAAGCTGGGTAGCGCACGCGTCTCGCGTGCTGGCTTCGGCGTCCCGCCGAAGCGAACTTTCTGGTGCTTCATGCGCAAGAAAAGATTGTTTCGGCGAGACGCCGAAACCAGCACGCGAGACGCGTGCGCTACCCAGTCGTGCAAACACGCGTCCACAATGCCGAATCAAGATCCTCATGGACACGCGCGGCCAGTTTTTCTGCATCCGCGCCTTCGCGCAAAACCGCAAACACAGTCGAGCCGGAGCCAGACAGCAACGCGGCGCCGACTTCCGGCTGGCGGCGCAACCATGTCTTCAGATAGCCCAGCAGAACAAATTTTGCGAAAACCGGCCGTTCGAGATCATTCGCGAACCGGACGCCAGAGAAATTCTGCCCCACATAGTCCACGCCCGGGAGTTTCCGGGAACTTTTCCAACGCTGGTAGGCCCATGGCGTCGGCACCCCGAATTCCGGTTTGACCAGCAAAAGCTTGAAACTCACCGGCAGCCTGGCCGGCTCGACAATCTCGCCGCGGCCCCGGCAAATCGCGGCCGAACCAAGAATGAAAAACGGGACGTCCGACCCAATTTGAGCGGCGAGTTCGATCAGGTCTTTTCGGTCGAGATGCGTTTCGAAAAGTTCGTTTAACCCGAGCAACGTGCTCGCGGCGTCACTGCTGCCACCGCCCAAACCGGCGCCATGCGGAATTTTCTTCTCCAGGGCGATCTTAACTCCGCTCTCGCTCTTCGCGGCCATGCGGAAAAGTTTGGCGGCTCGGACGACAAGATTATCGTCGCCCTTCGACAGCGAAGAATCGTCGCAGGAAAACTGGATGCCGCCCGTGGATTCGCCCCGCTCGATCGTCAGGCGATCCGCCAGCGAGATCGGCGCCATCAGGCTTTCGATCTCGTGGAAGCCGTCTTCGCGCCGGCCTTTGATTTCGAGCGAAAGATTGATCTTCGCCGGCGCATAAAGCTGCATATCTTTATCTCTCCACAAAATTTCTCGGAATTACAGAATGAAGTCGCCTTCGAGCCCAATCAGCCCTCGCGACCGTTTGATTGTGGCCCTCGATTTTCCGACACAGGCCAGGGCGCTCTCTCTTGTCTCGGTCCTGTCGGGCTCGGTTTCCATTTATAAGATCGGACTGCAACTTTACACGGCGGCAGGTCCGGAAATCGTCCGGGCGGTCGCCGCGACCGGCGCTGGAATATTCCTCGATCTAAAGCTGCACGATATTCCAAACACAGTGGCGAAAGCGGTCGCGGCGGCGGGCGAGCTTGGGGTGCAAATGTTGACCGTTCATCTGAGCGGCGGCCGGGCGATGCTCGAGACCGCGGTGGAAGCCAGGCCGCCTGGGCTGTCCCTCCTGGGTGTTACGGTGTTGACAAGCGCCACCGACGAAACGCTTCGCGAAACCGGCGTTAACTCCCCGATCGAGGATCAGGTCGTTCGCCTCGCGGATCTCGGCAAAGCATCCGGCGTTGATGGATTGATTACGAGCCCACATGAAGTCCGGATTCTCCGGGAACGGCTTGGTCACCAAATGAAGTTCATTACGCCAGGCGTTCGTCCCACCTGGGCGGCGGCCGACGATCAGAAGCGATTCACCACTCCCACTGAAGCGTTGAAAAACGGCGCCGATTATCTCGTCATCGGACGGCCAATTACGGCCCACCCGGACCCGCGCCAGGCCGTCGAACGGTTGCTCGAGGAGATGGCGGACTAGCCCTGCTGCGCGGCAAACATGCTCGACGAGCTGCTGGTCTACGACGACAACGAACCACGCGCCGCCCCGCTCAATATGGCGGTCGACGAAGCTTTCCTGGAAAGCGCGACCGTTCCGACGCTCCGATTTTATCGCTGGCGAGGTCCGGCACTCTCGTTCGGTTATTTTGGATCCTACGCGGATGTCGCGGACCAGAGCGGCCACCGTGAAATCGTCCGCCGCTGGACCGGAGGCGGAGTCGTTCCCCATGGGGCAGATCTCACCTATTCGGTCATCATTCCCGCGCGGCATCCGTTCTTCGCCCTTTCGTCGCTCCGGATTTATTCCGATCTGCACGAGGCGATTTCGGTGGCGTTGAAGGCCAACGGCGTTGAAGCGACCCTCGCGGACGCGGTTTCGCCGAAAATTTCGGAGAATTGTTTCGCCAATGCGGTGCGGGCGGACGTGATCAGCCAGGGCCGGAAAATTGCCGGCGCCGCCCATCGGCGGACCCGCGCCGGACTGCTGCACCAGGGAAGCATTCAGCACGCTCAATTGCCGGACCGATTTCGCGCCGACTTTGCCGGCGCGCTTTGCGGCCGACTCGAACGCAGAGCGCTGCCGCAAGAACTGGCCGACCGCGCCACGACAATCGCGCGGATGAAATACGGAACTATCCAATGGCTGACCCGGCGGTAGCGCAGACCAGAAGCGAAATGGTTGTTTCTCCCGGCGCGATAATGTATTCGGTTCCCAGCGAACCTGGTCGCCCATGAGCCCATGAATATTCTATCGGAACAGCAAGCCCGCGACCGGCAGTTGAGCTTGCCGCGCGATGGCCTGCTGGCAGGCGTCAGTCATGAATTTGCCACGGAGCTTCAACTCCACGGCACCTTCGTGGAGTACAACCAGCAGATGATCGTCAACGCGGGATCCCCAACGGAGTACGTTTTTTGTTTGATCGACGGTCGAGTCAAGATTTCTCGCCGGAACGACGACTTCGGGAGAGTCCACCTCGCCACGCTCGGCCCCGGACAATGGTACGGTGAGACGGAAATCTTTCTGCGCGGAGCAGCGAACGAGGAAGTTTTCGCCGAAGGCGAAGTGATCGTCTGGACGATCGCACCCGACACGCTCCGGGAGTTGTTTTTTACCTCCCCGGCCGCCGTGCAGTTGCTCTATAATTTCGGCGTTCTCCTCGCGCAAAAAGCCTCGGTGAAAGCGCAGGCGCCCGCCCCGGTATCGACGGCCGCCGTGGCGGAGTAGCGCCAGGTTCCGGCTCTTGTTTTTCAGCCGGCCGCAAGCTGGAAGCTTGCGCTGCATTGGCCGTCCTTCTATCGTGCGGATGTGGAAGTTTTTGCACATTCGCGCGCGCCCGCCGCGTCCCCAGACCGAGCTTTGGCGCGAGTAACGCTCGGTGTGCAAACACAGTTGGAAGAAGTCGAAGCGCGCATCGCCCAACAGGCCGCCGAATTCGATCCGGCGATCGAAGGCTACGTCTCCTACGCCATTGGGGGCCGCGGCAAACGGTTGCGGCCGCTCGTGGCCCTGCTCAGCGGTGGCGCCAGCGGCGGAATCAGCTCGGCTCATCTCGATCTCGCCGTGATCGTCGAGTTAATCCACATCGCCACGCTCGTGCACGACGACATCATGGATGAAGCCGAACGCCGGCGGGCCCAGCCCACGGTCAACGCCCGCTGGGGAAACTCGCTCAGCGTCCTCTTGGGCGATTGCCTCTTTGCCCAGGCGCTGAATCTCTCGACCAATTTCGACAACACCGAGGTTTGCCGGACGATCGCGCGCGCGGCCCGCGAAGTTTGTTCCGGCGAAATCATCCAAACCCAGCGGCGCTTCGATCTGCACCTCGGGATCGCGGATTATCTCCGGATCATCGAAATGAAAACGGGCTCCCTCTTTGCGGCCGCGGCCGAGCTGGGAGCGGTGATCAATGGCGCCGAGCCTGAGACGACGCGCGCGCTGAAAGATTTCGGGCGGAAGATTGGCGCCGCCTATCAGATTTACGACGATTGCCTGGATATCGCCGGAAACGAAACGGAGATCGGCAAGACTCTCGGGACCGATTTGCGGCATGGAAAATTGACCCTGCCCGTGCTGCTCCTCCTCGCCTCCGCCCCGGCCGCCGAGCGCGAACAATACTGCGAGCTGATCCTCAAAGAGAAGTCCGGCGCGATTACGAAGCTGTTGAAAATGGACTCCCCCAACGGCGCATTGAAGGCATCCGTTGACGCGGGAGAAGAGTTGATTCGCGATGCGCAACGCGAGCTGGAGGCGCTCCCACCCAATCAATACACCGATTCACTTTTCCAGTTCGGGGATGCCCTCAGGGAATTGCTCGACCAATTTCGCGCCTGAAATCGGTGGACGGGGCGGAGCCCGTCCCGCCAGGGCGTCTTTCCCATGGCCCAAATAACAATCCGTGAGATGCCGCAGGGCGAGCGGCCGCGCGAAAAACTTCTCGCTCGGGGCACCGGAGCTCTCACCGACCCGGAACTGATCGCGATCCTGCTCCGGACCGGCGTGCCCGGCGCGAATGCAATCGATGTCGCTCGAAAGCTCCTGGAGAAATACAAATCTCTCTCCGGCTTGAGCAGGTGCTCCGTAAAAGAAATCGAGACGATTCGCGGTATTGGCAAAGCGAAAGCGATCCAGCTTGTCGCCGCGTTCGGTCTCGGCCAGCGCCTGGCGAATGAGCGCTTGTCGCGGCAAAAACTTGATTCGCCCGAGCTCATTCACGACCTGGTGGCGGCTGAAATGCGGACGCTCCACAAGGAGTCGCTCCGCGTCATTCTCCTCGATACGCGCTATCATCTGCTCCGGATGGAGGAAGTTTCGCTGGGCAGCGTCAATGAGAGCATCGCGCATCCTCGCGATGTCTTTCGTCCCGCGGTGATTTCGTCGGCCTACGCAGTAATCGTGGTGCACAATCATCCGTCCGGAGATCCCTCCCCCAGCCAATCCGATCACAGCCTGACGAGACGCCTGGCCGACGCAGCGGAGCTTCTCCAGATCAAGCTGCTCGATCACATCATCATCGGCGCGCCGGCCGAGGGGCGGTTGCCCTATTTTAGTTTCAAGGAGGCGGGCGTCCTTTGAAAATTCACCAAACAGCAATCGTGGGCGCGGGCGCGCAGATCGGCGCCGAGGTGGAGATCGGGCCGTATTCGATTGTTGGGCCGGAAGCCATTATTGGGGACAAATGCGTGATTCAGTCGCACGTGGTGATTGAGGGATCGGTGCAACTGGGCGCCGGCAATTTCATCGGGCACGGCTCAATTATTGGAAGTTCCCCGCAGGATCTCAACTTCCAGACGCAAACCAAGAGCCGAATTGAGATCGGCAATGCCAACGTGATTCGCGAACATTGCACGATCCATCGCGGCGCAACGGAAGGAAGCGCGACGGTTCTCGGCGATGGGAATTTCCTCATGGTGAATGCTCACGTAGGGCACGATTGCAAAATCGGGAACGGCGTCGTCATCGTAAATGATTGTCTCCTCGCCGGACATGTTCGGATCGACGACCGCGCGTTCATCGGCGGCGGGTCGCGCTTTCACCAGGGCATCCGGCTCGGCCGGGTCGTAATGGCTGAGGGCCGATTTACTAAAAATCTGCCGCCGTTTCTGATCGCGGCGAAAAATCAGGTGTTTGGCGTGAACATTCTCGGATTGCGGCGCGCGGGTTTCAGCCCGGCGGATCGCGACGAAATCAAGCGAGCGTTCAAGCTTCTTTACAAAGGCGGATTGAACACGAAGCAGGCCCTGGAGAAAGCGGCGGAATCGGAGTTCGGTCCCGTCGGGCGCGAGTTTTTCGAGTTCGTGGCCGAGGCCGGCAAACGCGGGATCGTTTCTTACAGCGCCGATCCTGAGGGCGAGGATTAGGGACGTCGACTTTCTCCGAATGGCAGAAGGAACTGCGCCTCGAGCGAAGCTTCGGTTGGTAGGGCGAGACTCTGTCGAGCCGGATCGCGAAACAATCTACGGCTCGACGGAGTCTCGCCCTACCAAAGCCAGCTGACTCCTCAATAATTCCTTCTCCCTGCGCAAAAGGCTTGGCGAGGCTCAGCGAAGCGCCAAAAACGCGAGCATCCGGCCGGTGCGGCCTTTTTCCATGCGATAGGAATAATACCGATTGAGGTCACACCCCGTGCAAACGCCGCAGTCGTGCACCGACACCACTCCGAGATCGCGGCATTGCCGCACGATCTCAGCCGCGAAATCGGTTTCGTAATGCGGAGGGCGAATGCACGGACTGAGTTGCACCACGATATCCGAGGCGCGCGAACCAAAATATTCGGTCATCGATCTGGCCGCGTTTGAAACGACACCGAGCTCAGTGCCCTTTTTCCCGGAATGGACCAGGCCGATCGCACCGCCCACGGGATCGGCCAGATACACGGCGCAGCAATCGGCCACGTAAATGCCGAGACAAATGCCACGTTGATTCGTGATCAGGCCGTCGCAGCTCTCAAAACAGGCGTCGTCCGCGGTCGCCGCATCGACCAGACCGATGCGTTCGCCGTGCACTTGCTGCGCGGTAATGAACGGGGCGCGGTCGAGGCCATGCTCCCGCCGGATTTCCCGATGAACACCATCCAGGCGGGTAAGCGCCTCCATCTTATCGTGCGACACCTCGATGCCGGGGACACGCAGGGTGAAACCGTGAACGACGTTCGGCAGCGCGTTTAGCGCCGGGAACCGCTCAGCCGGGAGCTGGCCTGCGTTCACTTACCGGAAGTGGTCGTCCGCGTGCGCGTGGTCGTTGTCGTCTGGACGGGTTGCCTGTTTCCGGCCTGATTCAGCTCGAGCGGACCTGGCTTTGGCGCGGGCGTAGGGCGAGCGTCGGTCTTCAACTTGCTTCGCGTCTTCGGTTCGTCGAGCTCGTTCGAATAAACAACTTCGATGGCGGTCACGCGATCGAATCCGGCCTGGGCGGTGTTGTAATCATAGAGTGCTTGCAACCGGTTGGATTGCGCCTGCGTTACCTCAACCCGCGAATTCAGGACTTCGAGCTGAGTGCCCGCACCCGCACTCAGGCGCGCGCTGGCGAGGCGAAGAGCTTCCTCCGCCTGTCCCACGCTTTGTTCCGTTGCTTTAACCAGCTCCGCGCTCTGCTTCACATTGGAATCCGCTTGCTGGACCTCCAGCTCAACCTGTCGGACCGCGTCATCGTACGTGATCTGTGATTGCCGAAGAATCGCATCGGCTTGTTTGACTGCACCGTAAGTCGCGCCCCAATCCCAAATGGCCCACGTCCCCGTGCCCCCGATAACATAGCCCGAACGCATCGCGTTGATATTTTCGCTTATCGGCGAACTGCGCAAATCTTCACCGGCACTGACGTTGAGTGTCGGGAAATATCCGGCGCGCGCCACCCGCACCTGCTCGGCATTGGACAGCATGGTCGCTTTTTGCTGTTTCAAAAAGGGCCGCCGCTCCTTGGCGACTTCGATTGCCATTTCGAGCGGCATGCGGCGCGGCTGATAGAGCAATTCTCCCACTGCCTCCAGGGGCGCTCCATCCCCGCGGGCCGGGTCGAAATCGAGCCCCAGCGTTTTCGCGAGCTGGAGCTGCGAGATGCGGTAGTTGTTTTGGGCGGTAATCAGCACTGGATATTGATTCGAAAGCGCCACCTGCGCTTGCAGGACGTTGAAACGCGGCACCGTGCCGGCCTCGAATCGATTGGTTTGGTCCTGAAGCTGGCTCTGCAAGAGCTTGACCGATTCCTCCTGCACACCGACGAGCGCGCGATTGAGGAGAATCTGATAGAACTGCTGCTTCACCGTCGCGATGACCAGATCGATGGTATCCCGAAAACCAAAGTAACTCGAGTCGCGTTGAAAGGTGGCTGAACGAATATTCGAGATGACGCGCCCGCCGGCGAAGATGACCTGCGTCGCCTGCAAGGAAATGCTGTATTGCGTGGGCACACCGGAGAGGCCGCCCCCGTCCCCCGACGAAACTGAGCCAAGTTTAGGATCGGTGTTCTGAATCTGGAGGTTCGCGCCGATCTGCGGCAAGGCTTCCGCGCGGACCGCGATGTAAAGACCTTTCGTCCGTTCAATCTCCTCGCGCGCGATCTGGATGCTGGCGTTGCGTTGCAGCGCAGTCAGGATCGCCTGTTGCAGAGTGAAGCGCGGAATGACCGAGCGATTCATCTGGACGACTTCCGTGCCGGCCAGGAGCAGAGGATGAGGAAGAAAGGCCAGGCCCGTGACCAGAATCAAGGCATTGGAAAAAATTTTTCGCATGAAAGACAAAAGCGTGACGGATTAAAAAGAGATTGGTTTCGACGAGAGAGAGCCGCGGTCCGGACCGTTAGCGCTGCCTGCTATGCATTCCGCGTGCCGCATTCCCTCTGGATGACTTAACCCACTGTCAAATAGCTCTTTAACAAATGGTCCTCGATTAGGTGGGCGGCAAATTGTTCCCACGTTCGGGATCAGCGTGTTCCATTTTCGAAACGCCGCGACATTAAGAGATCTCGTCGCGATTTACTGCGCAGCGGCGGATCGTCCTTCGCCTGGCAGTAATCGTAGATCTTGCTGTAAATCTGGAGCCAGGCTTTCTGCTCCGCGCGAGTCAGATGAGTCATGACTTTCATCACATTGCCCACCATTTCTTCGCGAATGCGCCGCACCAGGGCGGAGCCCTTTTCCGTGATGCAAACCATGACCTTGCGCCGATCTTCGCGCGCGCTCGAACGCACGACGTAACCGAGATTCTCGAGACGTGCGACCAAACCGCTCGCAGCGGCCGTCGTATGTCCCATTTTTTGGGCGATGGCGGACATGGTCAGCACTTCCTTGTGATCCAACGCCGCCAGGAGAAAAAACTGCGGAAAGGAGACGTTGCCCGGCGCCAGCTCCTTGCAGAGATGCAACACGAAACAACGCTGCATCTCGAGAATGATATGCGAGAGCCGTTCCGCGTCGGCGCGGAATTGGCCCATGCCGTCCAGCGTAAGCTGCGTTGCAGTGGCGGATGCTCTGGCGGTGGCGGTCTTCAACGCGCATAAGCTAAAATGCTCGCGGAGGGTGTCAAACGCGGGCACGAACAAACGCGACCATCAATCGAGAGCGAAAATGGCTACGGTGGCCCCGCCCGGAAAGATTTCTCCCGGCGGAACTCGGAGAAGCGCATTCGCGCGGCTCAATCCATATAACGCGTGCGATTCCTGGCGGCCGACCGGCGTAAACTTTCCGCGCGCCACCTGGCCGCGCACGTAATGGGGACGGTCGCTCGGATTTTGCACTTCCCCGGCCAGCTGCGCCTCGTACGTTGGCAGGGTAAGTTCACTTTCATTGGCGCCCATCATTCGAAGGATCGCGGGCCGGACAAAGAGGAGAAAAGTGACAAACGCCGAGACTGGATTGCCCGGCAATCCAAAGATTGCGCACCGGCCGGCGCGGCCAAAGAGAAACGGCTTGCCCGGCTTCACGGAGACGCGCCACAAATCGGTTTGCGCGCCCACGGAGCTCAGGGCTGGCTTCACCAGATCGCGCGCGCCGACCGAAACGCCGCCTACGATTATCAGGACATCGTGTTCGAGACCGGTTCGAAGTGCGGCTTCGAGCGAAGGCGCTTCATCCGGACAATGTGCGACCGTGGCGACGGCAGCTCCCCATCTTTCGCAGAGCGCCCGGAGGAGCGTCGAATTGCTTTCATGGATTTGTCCCTCTTCGAGCGATCCGCCGGGCTGGATCAATTCGTCGCCCGTGGTGACGACCGCCGCGCGCACGTCGCCGCCAACTTCCACGTCAACGAATCCTTGCGCTGCCAGCAAGGCGAGCGTTTGCGATTGAATCCTTTCGCCCGCTCCGAGAATTTTTTGCCCCTCGACTAAATCCGATCCGCGGCGCCGCACGAACTCTCCGGCCTCGACTTCCGCGTCGATGAAAATCTCCGAGCCTTCCCGTCGAACATCCTCCTGCATGACCACCGCATCCGCGCCTTCCGGCATTGGGGCTCCTGTAAAAATGCGGATGGCTTCTCCCGGCGCGATCCGAAGCTTGCGATCGGTCCCGGCGGGCTGTTGGCCGACGACCCGCTGGCTTTGTCCAGCCCGGCAGGAACTGGCGACGACCGCGTAGCCGTCCATCGCCGAGTTGTCGAAGAGCGGAAGAGCGATCCGCGCGAAAATATCCTGCGCGGCAAATTTCGCCCGCGCCTGGGCCAGGGGCAGGCGCTTCGAAGGAAGCGGTTTCACGCTCCCGAAGATATGGGTCAGCGCGTCGTCTTCCGTGATCACAAGAGGTCTCTCTATCGCCTTCGCTCCGCGCCGACAACTATTCTCGAACGCCGCGGTTGCGGCCGGCATGGTTGACGAGCCTCCGCGGCGCTCCTATTCTCGCACTCTGTTGGTGAGGTGGCTGAGTGGTCGAAAGCAGCGCTTTGCTAAAGCGCCGTACCCCAAAAGGGTACCGAGGGTTCGAATCCCTCCCTCACCGCCAGCTATTACTCGCACGATGTACCTCCCGCGTTTCTGGCCTTGCGTGTTCGAGCCAGGAGATTCGAACGCAGTTCGACTGGTGGGGCGCGTCACGCGCGAGGGTTAGAATCCCGCCCCTGCGGGATCACTCTCCAGAGCCAAAGCGCCAGCTTTGGATAATCCCTTCTTTACCCCCAGTTTGCGCTATCCAGGGTGATTGACTTTCGGCAATCCCTCGAAGCCAACGGATTCGCGGAGCCTTTGCATCGGGAAAGCTGGCCCGGGGTCGTTCTTGCGCTCGGGCGCGATGTCTTCGTGACCGCAAACGTCATCGAGCTTGTAGCGGTTCGACCAACACCTTCGCGACGGCGAAACAGACGTCGAGCTGCGCGGCGGGATAGATTACCGGAACCGATCCGGTGGGGCGGGAGTGGGCTCCTCCGTTGCCTCTTCCGTCCGCTCCGGCGCCGGCGTCGGCTTCGGGGTCGGCTTGGGAGTGGTGCGCGTCGTTTCCTTCTTTTCCTTCTTTTTCTTCGATTTTTTGGATCCGCTATCCCTCGCCACCATGACGCGGCGCTGAAGAGTGCTGCCAGTTTGCCGCGGCATCAGGATCTCCTCCCGGTTGGCTAGTTGTGATTCCGAGGCGCAACCGGCCCCTCCGAGAGCGAAACAGACGATAACCAAAACGGCAAGCAAGCGATGATGCATATAATTCCTCTGGCGGAGAGGCAATCAGGAACCGGGCGCCGGGGCAAGAACAACCGGTCAAACCCATGCTTTTTTGCCGCCTCGCAGCCCACAACTTTTAGGGTTGGAACCCGGTAGCGGACGCACTACTGTGCGCATCCTCATGTCCGGCCGGCAACTGTTTCAAAGCGCGCTTGCTCTTTCTCTTCTCGCGTTGTGCACCAGCTGCGCGGAACTGGAAAAGGCGAAACAGGCGGCGACTGATGCCGCCAGGACCGCCGCCGCCGCCCTCCAGCCGGACCGGACTTATTGGAATGACGAGGGCGTCTCCGGCGCGCCGAAAATCGTGGTGAGTCTAAGCAATCAGCGCGCGTATTTTTTCAGAGGAAAAACGGTTGTCGGCGAATCGAACGTTTCTACCGGCAGGCGCGGTTTTTCGACTCCGCCGGGCCATTATCGGGTAGTCTGGAAACACGAGGACCATATCTCGACTCTTTTCGGCGATTACGTGGACGCCTTCGGCAATGTCGTGAAATCGAATGTCGACTCCCGCAAGGATCGCCGTCCGCCTGGAACGCATTTCGACGGGGCGCGCATGCCCTACGCCATGTTTTTCCGGGGCGGCTACGCCATGCATGAAGGTTACGTTCCGCCGCATGCGGCCTCTCACGGTTGTATCCGCCTGCCCCACGGGATGGCCGAGCGCTTTTTCGAGGCCGCGCCGCTCGGGACGCCGGTCATCGTGAAGAAGTAGCTACCCTGGAGGCCACGCCAGCGGCCGCTTGCCCAACACGTGCAGATGCAGGTGCGGCACGCTTTCGCCCGCATCCGGCCCGCTGTTGATCACGACGCGATAACCGGACTCGAGCAAATCGAGCTTTTCCGCCACCTTGCGCGAGGCGAGCAGCAGCTTACCGAGCAAGGGTCCGTCGTCCTCAGTCGCATCAGCCAGCCTCGGCACAACCCGTTTCGGCACGATTAAGACATGGACCGGCGCCTGCGGATTCACATCGCGAAACGCCAGTGCCTCATCGTCTTCCCAGACGATTTCAGCGGGAATCTCTCGACGGATGATTTTCTCGAAAATGGTCACGCGATATTCTGCCGGGTTTAGCTCGCAATGCGCAAGGTGGATCGCGCGCTCCGTCGCGCGATGCTCGTTCTACGCGGCTTCGCCGCCACTTTGGTCATCGAGCTGCGGAGCGCTCGATCCACCTTCAGCGAATGAAGCACCGCAAATGTTCCAGTTCCGAACTGGACGCAAGCCGCTCGCGCACAAAGCAGATCACTTCCTCGCGCAAGGTGTCGCAGGTGCGCGTCCAGGTCTTGGCGCCGCGGAGGTGCTTCACGCACGCTTGCAGATCGCAGAGATGCAGGCTATCGGCCCGCGCGCTCACGAGGGCATTGATTCTCTTCTCCAGGCCATCAAAAAAGGCCAGTTCGTATCCGGCGCCCGCCTCCTGCGCGATCTGAAGAAGTGAAAACGAGACCGGCGGAGGCGATGGAACGAAGAACGGAACGATTTCCTTGTAACCGATCACCTTCAGCACATAGCGGACGGTTTGAGACAGTTGATCGAACGGAACGACCGACTCGTCGTTCCGGAGCCGCAAATAGAACGCGATGCTCTCGGTCACGTGATCGGTCAGCCACCAGCGCGGGTAACCGGCCTGGTCCGCCGCGCGCGTGATCGCCGCGTGCAGCCAGGCCTGATCGAACTCGAAGAGCTGGCCCGAATCGCAGCGCAGATAGGGAAATTCTTCTTTAAACGCGACCATGTGTTTCGACTTTTGTTTCGGTGTTATGTCCGGCAGCCGCCGGAGCGGCGGCCGGTGGTGATCCGCCGGACTCTGGCGAGAACAACTCAGGCTGAAGCGCATTTGGCTTGATCCGGCGGCCGAGCGCCTGGATGGCGTCGACGAATTGATCAGCGCCCTCAAAGCGGCGATGGACCGAGGCGTAGCGCAGATACGCCACTTCATCGATTACCCGCAATTTCTCGAGCACCTTCGCCCCGATCGTCGCCGAAGGAACTTCGCGGCCGCTCGTTTCGAGCTCGTGCACGATCTCGTCCACCGCCGTTTCCAGCGTGACGAGGCTGATCGAGCGTTTTTCGCACGCTTTGGCCAGGCTGTTCACGAGTTTGCGGCGGTCGAACGGTTCATGGGTGCGGTCGCGCTTGATGACGCGGAGATCGGAGCGTTCGATTTGCTCGTAGGTGGTGAACCGGTACGCGCACTGTAAACAAACGCGGCGGCGGCGGATGCTGGAACTATCACGAGACTGGCGAGAGTCGATGACTTTGTCGTCACGAAAACCGCACTTGGGACAACGCATAGTGTCGGCCGAGTAAGTAACACACCATTAGTTGTGGCGTCAACGCTTTGCGCGAGAAATTTCTTTCCTCTTTTTCTGTCGCGGCGGTCTGTGACCGCCGAGTTATTTCCGCGCGGTTACGTAGGCGCTCACACGGAGCGCGCTACAGAAGAATCAAGTTTTTGCGTCCGCTGCCTTCCGGACTGGGGCTTTCTTCGCCTTCGGTGCCCTCTCGGCGAATTCGAAACCGACTTTGCCTTTTTCCAATTTCAGATGCGCGGAAAAAGGGCGGCCTTTTTTGGAAATGAATTTGGGGAGAAGATCGGTCTTGCCGGCGGTGATTAATTTCTGGACCTGCTCCTTCG
>DATMEN010000001.1:0-71520 GCA_035556975.1 Chthoniobacterales bacterium | reverse complement strand
AAAGCTCGCGATCAAGGACATGGAAGAGAAGCGGCCTGGCATTAAACCGAAACGGATGGCGTCGGGAAAGACCGCTGGAGGCGAGCCTTACTTCATCAACGAGTATCCGCCCACGAAAGCGTACCAGCGTTTCGAGCGAGTTGCGTACGTGCAACTGCCGAAAGCTGTCGCCTACATCGTCTATAGCGCGGACGATGAATCTGCCTTTCACAAACACCAGGCGGCGTTGGAGGAGGCGGTGAAGTCGCTCCGCTCCATGAACGTCGATTATCCGGGAAAGCCGAAGCAGCCTGAATGACCACGCCGATCAGCATCCCTAACTCGCTCGCGATTGTGAGGAAGTTAACGGTCGGCGAAGGCCACTCGGCATCGACCTCCGGAAAGAAAAGCCGCCGCCCACAGATACAGATCAGAGTGAGTGGGATAACGATCAGCAGGATCCGTTCGGTTGTTTCGTTTCGTTCGGCCATTCGTTTCGCGCCTCAGGATTTGTCGAAAATCTCCTTCTTCACCACGTCCTTGATCGTCGCCCTGCGGTGCGAATCAATCTCAATTGTGAACGTGATGTGCCAACCCCACGTGCCGCTGCTTCCGCCCCAGCAATTGCTTAGTTCCAGGACGACGCCACCCGATTTCAGCCAGCGGACAAACGAGAGGTCCCTTATTGTGATCCCCCGGCTAAATCCCTCTTTGCTCTTCTTCGCGAACGCCGCGTTCGGTTCGTCCGGCAGATCGGGTAGTTCCGGAAGCTTCACTTCAGCGAAGCCATCGCCCTTACGCGCGAAGATCGTCGTCGTGCCGCCGCGCCGCCCGCCCCGGGAGAAGGCCACGCGCTGCGAATCCTGGAACCAATGCAGCGTCGCGTCTCTCGTCGGGTATAACGGCATGTACTCGGGGTCGCTCAAGACCACCAGGACTCGCTTCGCCGGCAACTCGATCAGTTCAATGCGTTCCTTTTCCATCTCATCGTCAGGATCGCGCGCCACGAGCATGGTATAGCGACCGTTCGGGGAAGGCGATCGCATCTGAGAATCTTCAGAACTCTCCTCGCTTTCCTGCGGTGGTTCCGCGGCGAATACGCTGACGGTTATTGCGATCCAAAGCGAAACGAGTGCCTTCATAATAAGAGGAGAAGCTGTTCTCTTGCTATGGTTACGATTCATACTGTGCGAAATCGCCGGAGCTATGGCCCGAGATCGTAAACTTCAACGACGCCAATGCCAGTACCGAAGTTCAATCCAGCGAGCAGGGCGGTGTAAAGACCGGGAGGCAGCGTCGCGGTGATCGCAGACTCCAGGGCATTGCCCGGCGCCAGTCCCGCCGCAGCTATTTCCGCCGCCTGCACCGCGTTATCCTGCCAATCGTTGTTCGCAATGAGGAGCGTTCCGTTACCGTCGCGCAACTCCAGCGTTGGATCGGACAGCACCGCGCTGGCCGGGACTATGCCCGGAGCGAGGCTGGGCCCGATGCCGCGCACAATCACTCTGTCCGAAACGCTGCTGTCCCTCAGGAGGAAGCCCGCGATCACGATGTCGCTCCCCGTTCCGACCAACGCACGCGTGCTGAGGTTGGCCAATTTCGAGTTTACGTCCTGGCTGAGGTCATAGACTTCCACCAAGCCCACCCCTGGGGTGTTGCCATTGCCTCGCACAATCGCGGTATACGCTCCGGGAGCCAGGGTAACATCAATTGCTGATTCAAAGTTATCGGTGGGCGGGATGCCGGTAGCTGCGATCTCGTCCTCCTGGGTGTCTCTCCAGTTATCGTTTGTGATCGTGGCAAAGACGCCGGGACCGTGCAGCTCGAGGACTGGATCAGCCAGCACATCGGAGACACCGAAGTGGACCAACGATGGTCCAACGGCCCGGATGAGCAGATGCTTCGGTGCGCTGCCCGTGATGATAAAGCCGCCGATGCCAACGTTGTCACCAGTCTGGACCCGCATCCGAGTGGACAGGTTGATGGCTTGCGTCGCTGGAGACGGCGAGGGTGTTGGAGTAGGCGCCACTGTTGGGCTCGGAGTTGGGGTTGGAGAAGCCGTCGGTGTGGCCGTCGCCGTTGGTGGAGCCGTGGCTGTAGCTGTGGCTGTAGGGGTTGATGATGGTGTTGGCGTTGGTGGTGGTGCTGTGGGTGTAGCCGTAACGGTTGCAGTGGGCGAAGCCGTTGCGGTCGCTGTAGGTGTAGGTGTGGGTGAAGGGGGTTGCGTAGGGGTAGGCGTGGGCGCCGGCCCAGCAATAAAAGCATTCCGCACCGATTCCGTGATGCTCTCCGAGCCGTTGAAGTTGCCGCTGCGATAATAACCGCGCGCGCGGATGTACCGGTTCTGGCCGGTTGGAAGGCTCAAACCGGTCAGGGTCCAGTTGCTGCCAGCCGCCACGCCGTTGCCCAGGAGAGTGTAGTTCATATTGTCGGCTGAAGACTCAAAGGTAACGCGCGTAAATTGCGGGCTCGAACCGCCGAGTGTCCAGGTAATCGTGGTGTGTGTCACAGACAGGTTTTGCAGCGCGGCGGTGTCGTTCGACAAGCGAGCGAAGCGGTTGCGAGGTTGTCCGCTGATGGTGGTGAAAGTGCCGCCCGCCAAAATTTTTCCGTCCGCCTGCGCCGCGATTGAATTAATCTGATTGTTCGCGTTCGGGTCGAACGGATCAGCCAATCCGGTCGTGGGATCGAGCCGGGCGATGCGGTTGCGCGTCTGCCCGCCGATACTCCCTTCGCCGTTGAAATAGCCGCCCACCAAGACCTTGCCGTCCGGCTGCACCGCCAGGGCATAGACCCGATCCATCGCGTCGGGTTTAAACGAATCAGCCAGGCCGGTCGTGGGATCGAGCCGGGCGAGGTTCCGGCGCGACTGACCGCCGATGCTGTTGAAAAGGCCGCCCGCGAGGATTTTTCCATCTGCCTGGAGCGCGAGGGAAAGGATACCCCCGCTCGTATTCGGGTTGAACGAGTCAGCCAGGCCCGTGATAGCATCAAGCTGGGCCAGGGCGATGCGGTTCTGCCCCCCGATGTAGTCGTAACCACCGCCCGCCAGGATCCTGCTGTCGGGCTGCACCACGAGTTGATAGACAAAACTGTTTGCGTTCGGGTCGAACGAATCGGCCAGGCCGGTCGTGGGATCGAGCCGGGCGATGTTGCCGCGCTCCTGGCCACCGATAAAGGTGAAACGGCCGCCCACGACAATCTTGCCGTCCGGCTGCACCGCGATCGCCCAGACCTCCATGTTCGGGTCCGGGTTGAACGAATCCGCGAAACCAGTCGAGGGATCGATCCGGGCGATTTTCCTTCGCTGCTGGGTGCCGATGGTGGTGAAACCGCCGGCCGCCAGGATCATGCCGTCGGCCTGAACCGCCAGGGCGCGGACACTGCCGTTCGGGCTCGGGTTAAAGGTAGGATCGAGTGTGCCGTCCGGGTTCAGTTTGGCCATGTAATGGCGCTCGACCGGCGCTCCTTCGCCGTTGGGGAAAAGGAAGTTAAAATCGCCGGCGATAATAATCTTGCCGTCCGGTTGGACGATCATAGCCCAGACCGGGGCATTCGCGTTCGGATTGAACCGATCCAGAACGGCCTGTGCGCGCGTCGACACGCCGCCCGCCAGCAGCGCGGCAAGACTAAGAAAGGAGAGCGCGGCTTTCCTGCTTTTAGCTCTTGGGCTCGCCCAAGAAATGGACGCGGCAAACTGACTGGCTGGGAGTGGCGAAAGCATTGCGCGCAACCGGCGCTGGCCGCTTTGTGTCCGGAAGCGCTTTTCCAAGCAAGCCATTACTTCCCCGATGGAAAAATCAAACATTGAGCGACGGGGTCGTTGATCCACCGGAGCCGGCTTGATCGACTCGCAAGAGCACTCGCGTTACGGCGTCCCGAGGTCGTAAACTTCAACCACGCCAACGCCGGTGCCGTTGTTTAGTCCCGCGAGCAGCGCCGTGTAAGGACCCGGAGGAAGCGTCATCGCGAGGCCCGGCTCGAGTTGGTTTGCCAGCGCCAGACCCGCGGCGATGAGTTGCGACGCTTGAGCGGGATCATCCTGCCAATCGTTGTTCGCGCGCAAGAGAGCTCCATTGCCGTCGCGCAGCTCCAGCGTTGGATCAGCCAGCGCGTCGGGCACACCCAGGGCTGCGAGGCTGGGTCCGAGACCCCGCACGATAATTCCATCATCGCCATTGTTGCCGCCCAGCATGAAGCCCGCGATGACGATGTTATCGCTCGTGCTGATAAAAGCGCGCGTGCTCAGGTTGGCCAGCTTCGAGGCCGCTGACTGATTGAGGTCGTAGACTTCCACCAGGGCGACCCCGGAGGTTTCATCGCGGCCTCGAACGACCGCGGTATAATTTCCGGGAGCCAGCGTTATGTCGATCGCCGCTTCGAGATCGTTGGCCGGCGCGAGGCCGCTGAACAAGATCTGAGATTCCTGCACGGGGTCGTCTCTCCAATTATCGTTCGCGAAGATGACCAGGCCGCTTTGCCCATCGTGCAACTCGAGCGTTGGATCAGCCAGCACATCAGGCACGCCGGATTCGGCCAGGGAAGGTCCGATGGCCCGGAGCAGCACATGTTTTGGGGCGGTTCCCGTGATGATGAAGCCGCCGATGCCGACATTGTTGCCGGTCTGAACTCGCATCCGCGTCGAGAGGTTGAGGGGCTGCGCCCCGGGCGTCACAAAAGCGTTGCGGACCGATTCGGTGATGCTTTCCGAGCCGCTTTCGTAACCACTGCGATAAAAGCCGCGCGCGCGAACATAAAAGTTCTGTCCCGTGGGGAGGCTGAGACCTGTCAGGATCCAGTTGCTGCTCCCGCTCTGCGGGATGCCGCTGCCCAGGGGAGCGTAGGTCAGATTATCGGTCGAAGACTCGAAGGTGACGCGCCTGAGATGCGGGCTCGAGCCGCCGCGCTCCCAAGTGATGGTGGTTCGCGTCACAGCCAGGTTTTGCAGCGCCGCGGTGTCGTTGCTCAAACGGCCGAAGAGGGTGCGCGTCTCCCCGCCAATACTGGTGAAAGCGCCGCCCGCCAGGACCTTGCCGTCCGCGGACAGCGTGATTGCGTAGACATCATTATTGGCGTTCGGGTCGAACGAATCGGCCAGGCCGGTCGTGGCATCGAGCCGGGCGATGTTATTGCGCGTCTCACCGCCCAGACTCGTAAACCGGCCCCCCGCTAAAATCTTCCCATCCGCCTGCACCATGATTGAAATGACAGCGCCGGTTTGCGTGCCCGGGTCGAACGAATCAGCCGCTCCGGTGGCGGCATCGAGCCGGGCGATGCGATAGCGCGTCTGCCCGCCGATAGTGTCGAACTGGCCGCCCGCCAGAATCTTGCCGTCCGGCTGGACCGCGATCGAAAGGACGCCACGGTCCGCGTCCGGGTCGAACGAATCGGCCAGGCCGGTCATGGGATCGAGCCGGGCGATGTTATTGCGCGCCTCTCCCCCGATGCTGTTCTCTCCGTTAAAGAATCCGCCTGCCAGAATCTTGCCGTCTGCCTGCACCGCGATGGTAACAACCTCATCGTTCGCGTTTGGGTCGAACGAATCAACCAGGCCGGTCGCGGCATCCAGCCGGGCGACGTGGTTGCGCGTTTCTCCGCCAACGTTCGTGAAATCGCCGGCCACCAAAATGCTGCCGTCCGCCTGCACGGCGATGGAATAGACCGCCGTGTTGCCTCCTCCGCTCACGTTCGGGTTGAACGAATCCGCCAGGCCGGTCACCGCATCCAGCCGGGCGATGCGGTTGCGCCCCTTTCCGCCGATGCCCGTGAAAGCGCCGCCGGCCAAAACCTTGCCGTCCACCTGCACCGCGATGGCATTGACGGTAGCGTTTGCGCCCGGGTTGAACGCAGGGTCGAGCGAACCATCCGCATTTAGTCGCGCAATGTTGCCGCGGGCCACGCCCAAAACGGTGCTAAAGAACCCGCCAACGAGAATCTTGCCGTCCGCCTGAACGGCGGTGGCGAGGACATAGCCGCCGACGCCGAAGATGCCGGCATCGAGCGTCCGGTCGGGCCTGCCGTCGGTTTCCAGCCGTGCGATCCGGTTCCGGGTCTGGCCGGCGATGTTCGTGAAAGTGCCGCCCGCCAAAATCTTGCCGTCCGCCTGCACGGCAATGCACCAGACAACTTGTTTGTTCGCGCCCGGGTCGAACGAGTCGGCCAGGCCGGTGGTGGGATCGAGCCGGGCGATGTTACTGCGCGCCTGCCCGCCGATGGTGTCAAAGCTCCCACCCGCCAAAATCTTGCCGTCCGCCTGCACCACGATTGAGCGGGGCGCACTATCCGGGTTTGGGTCGAACGAGTCCGCCAGGCCGCTCGTCGCATCCAGCCGGGCCATGTGATTGCGCGTCTCTCCGCCGATGCTGTTCGCTCCATCGAAAAAACCGCCCACCAAGATCTTGCCGTCCGGCTGCACCGTGATTGCCATGACCATATCGTTCGCATTCGGGTCGAACGAATCTGCCAATCCGGTCGTCGGGTCCAGCCGGGCAATGTGGTTGCGCGTCGCTCCGCCGATGGTCGTGAAAGAGCCGCCAGCCAAAATCTTGCCGTCCGGCTGCACCGCGAGTCCATAGATAATGCCGGCCGGCGCCGGGGCCGGGTCGAACGAATCGGCCAGACCGGTCGTGGCATCCAGCCGGGCGATGTTAATGCGGGCCTGCCCGCCGATGCCTCTGAAAGCGCCGCTAACCACGATCTTCCCGTCGGTCTGCACGGCGACGGCATAGATAGTACCCATTGAATTGGGGTCGAACGAATCGGCCAGGCCGGTCGTGGGGTCCAGCCGGGCAATGTGGTTGCGCGGTTGTCCGCCTATGTTCGTGAATTGCCCGCTGGCCAAAATCTTGCCATCCGGCTGCACCGCGATTGCGAAGACAACGCCGTTCGCGTTCGGATCGAATGCCGTGTCGAGCGTGCCGTCCGGGTTCAGCCGCGCAATGTGATTGCGCGTCACGGTCGATCCATCGTGGGGCGAAAGCGCGGTAAAATCGCCGCCGAGAAGAATCTTGCCATCCGGCTGGACTACGACGACGCGGACCCCTTCGTTCGCGCTCGGGTCGAAACCGTCGAGCGCGGATTGCCCGGGCGCGGGCGCCACGCCGGCCGCCAGCAGCGCGGTCACGGCGAAGAGGAGGAGCGCCGCTTTCCGGGCCTGGAGTGTCGCTCTCGCCCATGAAATGGACGCGGCAACGCGAGTGGCTGGGGTTGGGAGAATCATCTATGGGCCGCCGGCACCGATGCGATTCGTATCTGGCAGCGCCCTGCCGGGCAAGCCGAAGATTCCTTGATTAGCGGAAAATAACCTTATCCCGGGAGATTTCCGCCGGATTGAGGCACGAGATGCAATGGACTGGTTCAGCGGCGGCGCGTTCTGCCACCCGCTGACACCGGTTGTTTGGCGGCGTGCTCCGCCATCCGGGTCTTGACCAGCTTTCGCACCAGCGTGGCCGGCAACGCACTGTCCACTGGAAAGCGGAGGGTCCCCTTGCTGGTATCGTAGGCCGTGAGCTCATTCTTGTGGACTTCAACCGGGTGGGAACCGGGGTAGAACGCGCAGTGCTTCGCTGCCGCGCCAAAAGCCACCAGCAGCTTCCCGTTCAACCGGAAGGCTGGGATCTGGTAGCTAATGCACTCTTCCGCCTTGGGCGCCGCCGCCTTGATGGCCCTGCGAAGCTTCTCGAGCGCAGCTCGCTTTTCCGGACTCAAGGGCGCGAGGTACTCGTCGATAGTTTGCGGTTTAGCTGCCATTTGTTTTATGAACTTTCAGCTCTTCCGGGAACGGAAACTAGCTCTGTTCGTTTGGATTTTCTTGGGTGGTCTCCGAATCCGTGAAAAAGCTCGCATCATAGTTCGGCAGGCAATCGCCGAATAGGTCGGCGTGGATCCGATCGGCCAGTTCCTTGTGCTCTGGCGCGACCCGGACGGTGGCCTGCGCGGCCTGTCCAAATGCGCCACCCAAAAACGACATGACTGGATTGATGTCAGCGGCACCGTCTCGAAACTCGACGCGATGGTCGACACCCTGCTCCTCGAAAGCGGTCAAAAGCTTGCGGGCGTCAACAATCGAGTACGTGCCCATGAGCACAAACTCGTCTGATGGGTCGGCATCGAGATTCATCGTCCAATTCTAACCATCAGCTGCATTATTTGCACGTTGAGCAATAGATCTGAGCGGGCCGGTTACGATCGAGCGGCGGCGGGGAAGATGAAAGATAGGCTTTCTGCGGATCGATCAAATTCAGGGGAAACCCGTAATCTCGATGGTTCATCCACGCGTACGTTTCGGTGCCTGGAAAATATACCGCATAATTAAAGGTGTAGAACCCAGGTTGCATGCGAGTAACCGACTCAACCGGGACTTCACCTGTAGCAGGATGAGGGATTGGCGCACGACCGTCCAACCACCATCCCTGTTTCAGGAAGATAAAGTTTTGCTGGCCGTCTCGACAGCGACGGCTGAGCGCCCTTTCACGAGTCAGGTACGCGACAGTGCCTGGAGCCAGCTCCGGCCATCTTCGTAGGCCCAAGCCCTGGTACACACAGGTTAAGCCAAGGCAACCGCGGTTCAGATTTGTCCTCTCATCCTGCGTTAGCGGTCTTGATTTGGACAAAAGTTCCACCAACTCAGTCTTGCCCATTTCCTGAATGCCCTTGAACCCATGCGCATCGAGGGCGGGCAGTGACCGCATATCCGCGGGGCTGCGTCCCGCATCGCGAACAGACGCCTGTTTCTGTCTGGGAGCGTTCTCGGGCTTGGCGACCAACTTTCCCCCACGAGCCAACTCATAGACTCCAAAAAACAGTACGACCGTAGCCACGCTAACGAGAATGATCTCTTTCAATGTCTCCTTTGGCTAGATTACATCCTGGGGTGCTGGCGAATCGGGTACAGGTCCGCGACGGAGTAGGAGTTCTGGGGAGCGCACGCGCCTCGCGTGCTGGCGCTGGCGCCCCGCCAGCACGAACTTTTTCCAGAAAGCTGCGGCCGAAGCTGGCATCCAAACGACGTCGGGCTCGAAAGTTCGTTGCGGCGAGGCGCCGCAACCAGCACGCGAGGCGCGTGCGCTCCCCAGATTGTTGACCGCGCTGTGGCTGATTTCCAACTTACAGCGCCCTGGGCATCGCTAAGTACACCCAGACGAAACGAAGTCTTGTCCACTCTGGAGAGCCTAAGGGGGAAGCGAGGAGAAGCACAGACCCGGCTTTCATCGCCGGTTAAACGATTCGTGCGGCACTCGTGAACGTCTCATCCTGGCAAAAACAAAATAAACGACGGAGAAGATGAACAGGTAGACGAGCGACCAAAATACGACCAGGATTTTTTGCCCCGGCGAGTTCGCATGCAGGGAACCTCGAGGATACTCTCCCTGGGGATTGTATTCCGTGAGGTAGTCCTCCCCCAGGACCTTCTCAGCGATGCCGAGCACCGCATGCGAAACGCGAACGGAGGGTCCACGCGTGGGTGGAATGAGGGCAAACGAGGCGAGGTGAATGCAAAAGGCGACCAACGCCAAGGCGAAAATCCAAAGAATGGCTCTCATGGGCTAACGAGCATGAAGCGGACTGGCAGGCCGTGACACAGACGGGAATGGCATCGCATGGTTAAGTATTTGGGCGGTCATTGCCCTCATTCTTCGAGTCAGTCTGAACGAACGTGCTGGCAAGCGAAAAGCCAAAATACCCGGAGACACAAGCTTTCCGGGTTTCGGAGTCATCATCCGTTCGGGGCACTCCAAACAGATCTTCGCGTCGCTCTCGACGCCAAAGCTCGAACCAATAACGAAAACGCTCAACGATGTCGCGCATATCTGATGAGACCCTTATCGGCGACTCCGAATGCTTTCGGAGTTGGCTGCTCGCCTTCTATCGTTACTCTAGCCATTCAGGCATCCAATGCGGGCGCGTAAATGGGATAAGGCGGCGGCGATTGAAGTCTGTCGGTCCACCCTCATTCCCTTCAATGGCCGGGATGACTGTATAAAATCCGAGCATTGAAAACCTCAGCTTCTGTTCGGCGAAGGGACCGTCGCCGTCGTGTTCCACTATCCACTGCCCATCTTTCCTGCGATACGAGCCGACGCGATGCCGGCGACCATTAACAACATCGTAAAAGACTCCGCCTGAAAGCTCATAGTATTCGTCGGATATCCCAAACGATTTGAGCCCCGGGCCCTTACAGCCTCCGACAGCGTATTTGCCGGACGGAGATAGCGACGTCGCAGTGACGAGCGCCACGCCGCCCAATACAACAACGGCTGTAGCGAACATGGCCATCCGCGGAACGGAGCGCCAGAGTCTCGATAAGCCGAAAACAACAAGGAGCAACGCACCATCGATAAAGTAGAGCGTAGGACCGAACGACCGAAGTGGCTCATACGCCATTGCCGCACCAATAGAACCTGCGAGCGTGATGAAACCCCATGCAACGAGAATCATGAGATATCGCACGATTCGCTTCCCGGCGTGCATGACCTAACGAGACACAAGATCAGCGGCTCCGAACGCTTTCGGATTTCGCGGCATCGCCTGGTCAGGCCTTTTAGGGTGCAAGCTCGAGATCCGACTCATAGAATGGTCCCTCCTCATGCCATGGCCTCGGTTGGTACTCGGGATAATCTACCACGGTATAACCGTGCGATCGAGCCAACTCTCCCGACCGTGCCGCGATCTCAGCCTCCAAGGCATCCCACCGCGTCCGATCAGCTATAGTTTCAAAGACATAATGACTTCCCGGGAACGTGACAAAGTAAAGATTCTCACGGAAGAAACTCGTTCGGAGGCATACCGTCCCTTCAGTGCGTGAGCCTTTCACCCTGACTCGGTCGCCCGGGCGAAATTTAACCAGTCGCTCTTTAAAGCCTTCCGCGAGCGGCGTTGAACGTTGCTCGGCAATCTGCTGCCTCACTGCGTTATCGTCCTTGTCGCTCAGCTCACCGCCTATTCCGATGAGGTCGAGGAACCGGTTCGCGTCCGACCTCGTGACCCGCTTACGAGCATAGATTTTCCCGTAACGCACTTCGAAAAACGCGGAACTACCAGGGAGGACGCCGGCACCGACAGCGAAGTACCCGAGGTATCTGTCTCTTTCATACAGGTGTGCGTAGTAAACAGGATGCGGCACGCCGAAGCCGACGACATAAGTGCGCGTCCAATCATCGCGCTGGTCATCTATGAAAGTCACGAGCGCCGGAATCTGTCCAAAGTCGGGGTTTGGCCGAAACAAATCACCCCGCTCCATCGGATGCCATAGGATTGACACACCTGTCACGGGTGGCAGCGAGTCGAGATCAGTCTTCATGCAGCCAGTCGCAAGCAGACAGAAGCCAAGGACGACAGCGGTGCGCATGGGCCTAACCAGACCCAAGATCAGCGACGACTGGCGGCCTGCGCGCAACGCTTCGCGTAGCGATGCGGGCGTGGCGCGCCGTTGCGGGTGGAATTTCATGGAGCGTGAGGCGCCGAGGCTGCTGGTGGTTCGCTGGATCGAATGGTTAGATCTAGAAACGTTGCTCCTCCTCGTCATCTTGATTGCCCCTTTCATCGTTGGGAACTTCAGGAACGTCTGGAACTTCGCGAGCCGTGCTGATGATTCGCTGCGCCTCTGACGCGTGTTCCTCCGCTACTTGGAGCCGAACTCCAGCGCTACTTCCGATGAAAAAGTACGGCACGTTCTGTGCAGTCGCTTCATCGGGAATGAGCGAGGGAATGTCCGCTGCCCCTAGCGCCATTTGTAACCGGAACGCTTCGTGAATGTCGTAGCAGTTCGCAACCGTGATCATAAAGGTGTTACTTGAGATCTAACGAGAATCAGCCTGCAAAGTGTCGCGAAACAAGGCGGCATGTCGCAGCCTATTCGAGGGACCATCCGAGGAAGGCCGGGAGAAAACACGACAGATCTTTACCACAGAGGGCCGGCAACACACAAGCCTACATCCTCCTTCGCCAAGGCTACGGCGGAGAGCCTAGACCCACAAGGAACGCGATCTCCAGACCGTCGAAGAAACAACGGCGGTTTGGAAAGCGCCGCTCCTTGGGAAGAACGATCAGCGCTTGATCGCGACCCACTCGTTCAGCGCGCGGGAATCGGCGACGGCCTGGACGACGCGCATGTAACGGAGGCCTTCTTCGAAATCGGGGAGCGGACGGACCCGGCCTTTCGATTTCACAGCAGCGATGAAATCATCTTCGACGCGCCATTCGCCCTCGAGGTCGGGGGTTATCTCCATCGCATGCAGATCAACGTCGCCCGCTCGGCCGGCCTGAATGGTCTCGGTGCCGAAGTCGTAGGTCATCGTGCCAAGTTCGCCGTAGGCTTCGAGACGGTCGCCGCCAGCCAGCGCATCGATGCCGCTAAATTCCAAGACGCCTTCGGCGCCATTTTCGAATGTGCAAAGCACGTTCAACAGGTCCGGCACGCTCACTTCGTAGCCCTGCCGGATCTCGTGCAGGACCTTGCCCCGCGCATAAACGCCGGTGATATCGCCAAACCAGCGCTGAAGCACTTCGACGTAGATGCCAAGCGCGAGCACATTCAGACCGCTGATCTCGGCCCGCTGCCGCCAATGCGCCGAAGCTTCCGCGTTCAAATATGCCCCGGTGAAACATTGGAGCCGAATGTGGTGCGGCCGCCCGATATAATTCTCCGCCAGTAATTTCTTCACCAAGAGATCGCCGCGCAATCCGAAGGGCGGCGGACAAAGCATCGTGACCAGCTCGGGATATCGTTTCGAGGCGGCGAGCATTTCCTCGGCTTCGGCGAGGTCCATCGACATGCGGGCCTGGCAAAAAACGTGTTTACCCGCTTCCAGGGCGGAAAGGGTGATGGCCGAATGCATATAGGGCGGCGTGCCGATCCAGACGATGTCCAGATCGGGCAGTGAGAGGAGGTCGGCCCAGTTTTGCATGGGCGTGGCCTGCGGCGCGTTTTCCTGGCAGAATTTCTCCGCGCTTTCGTAGCTGGAATTCGAGACGGCCACGATATCGACCTCGGAGTGCTTTTTCAACCCGGGCAGGTGCCGGATGCGGACAATGTCGCCGGCCCCGACAATTCCGACTCGCAGCTTCTGGTGATTCGATCGACTCATGTCTTCAATTAACGATTTAGCGACTTAATGAATTAGCGAATGGGAGAGGGAGGCGTCGAATCAGGAATGCTTGCGGTGGCCAATCGTTAATTCGCTAATTCGTTCAGTCGTTAATTGCTTCGAGTAGTCTTTGACTCCCGCGCGCGAAGAACGTTCAACTCCGAACGCTGAAAAGCCATTCAATCACCGATTAGTGACTTAATGAATTAGCGAATGGAGCGGAAGGCGTCGAGTCAGGAATTGCCTGGGCCAATCGCTAATTCACTAAATCGTTAAGTCGCTAATTGAATTGTCGCTTGACCCACCGGGGCGAGCACGCCAGCTTACGCACTCTTCGGGGTAGATTATGTCAAAAGTTTGCAGCATCACAGGATCGAAGGTCACGCGCGGGAGCATTATTCACCGGCGCGGCATGGCCAAGAAAAAGGGCGGCGTGGGACGGCACGTGACGAAAAACGTGCCCCGCACTTTCAGCCCCAACCTGCACGAACGCCGCATCTGGGTGCCGGAACTGAAAAAGTTTGTCCGCATCCGGGTCACCGCCCGCGGGATGAAGACGCTGAACAAGAACGGCGCCTACATCACCTTGAAGAAGGCCGGGTTGGTCCCAGCTTAGCTCCGCGCGTCGCAGGGCGGTTCTCCCGAGCCGGGTAGCGCACGCGTCTCGCGTGTTTGGCGATGGCGTCTCGCCATCGCGAACTTTTCCTAAAGATTGTTTCGGCGAGACGCCGAAACCAGCACGCGAGACGCATGCGCTACCCAGAGTGTCCGGCAAACAGGACCCGGGGCTAGTTTGGTTGAGCCTCTTCTGTCTCGACTACCACCGGTTCCGCCGGCTCCGTCGCCACTTCGCTGTTGCTCTCTTCCGGCTGGGCCTCCGCTGCCGCTGGTTCGGCCGGACTGGCTTCGATCACATCCGCCGGTTTTTCCACAGGCTCGGCCGTCTCGGCCGGCTTTTCTTCGGCGGCAGGCGCGGCCGGCGGCTTGGTCCGCGGCAAATCGAGCGAACCATCGTTGAATTCAATGACGTAACCCTCGCTCGCCAGCCAGTGAAGGTCCGAGGCCAGCGCGAGTTTGGAGCGTTCGAGATCGGCGGGCTCGGCCCCGGCGGGCGCCAACTGTTCGGCCAGTTGTTTGCGGTTGATGCCCGGGGTCGCGGCGACTTTTTCAAGAATCGCGTTGATGGAGGCGGAGACCCCCGCGCTTTCGTGACTGAAAACCCGCGTGCGAATGGGCGAGACGAAAAGCATCCCGCGGCGGTGCCGAAAGATATTCAGCCCGGCCTGACGCAAGCCGGCGGATAGTTCCTGCATCATTTTCGAGGGCGACCGCGTTTCGCTCGACCACGCGTCCTCGATCGCGCGGCCCAGACGACGATCCTGAAGCCGCCGGCTGACAACCCCGCCGATCGTCAACTCGCCGGCGCTCCGCACCAGACCGGGCAGATGATGCTGCCGAAAATGACGCTCCACCTCGGCGGCGTTGGTGAAAGTGAGGGGCGGCTCCCCGGTCCTGGCGGTGAAAGTCGTGACGTTTCGCGCCTGTTCCTTCCATTCTTCCACTACCGCCGGATCGCTCACGATGTCGATTTGCTTCTGGTAATCGGTGAAGCTCATCCGCCGGCTGAAGCGCGCTTCGTAGAGAGTTCGCAACTGCGGTTGATAATTGTGGTGATTGGTCGGGCCGAGCAACGTCCCGCTGAGCCGGCAGCGAGCCACGTTGGTGAAATTACCCTTGAGCGGTTCGCTCTGGGTGACCTCGACCGCATAAAAATCGTCTCGCACGCTCGCGAAGGCGCTCGTTTCCAAAATCTGGCGGTCGGAAGCGGCCGCGCCGTTTTCACCCAGCTGGAAAAGCGGCCGATCCTCCGCGGTCGTCAACTGCACATCGTAACGCTCCGGTTTTTCGAGAAAAAGACGGGCCAGCGCGAAAACAGAATACGCCACCGAGCCGGACTTGATCTGGGTCACGACGCTGTTGAAAGCCGGCGCGTGGGGGATGAATCGCACCGTGACGGCGAGAGGCGGCGCGGCCGGCTCACGCTCGCGGCGGTCGTCCCGTCCAGGAGGCCTGTCATCGCGACGGGCCGCACCGGGGCGGTCCGGCCTCGGGCGGCGCGACCGTTGCTCCCGCGACTGGGGCCCGCGCGGTTCGCGTGATTGCGGGCCGCGCCGCTCGCGATCGCGGCCGCGTTCACGAGGGCGCCGGCCGCCACGGTCCTCCGAACCGGGATCTTCACCCTCAAAATTGGCATAATCATTGGGGCGCGCGGGCTCGTTCACCCAGGCGGGCAGGAGTTTGAGGTCGAGCAGGTCCTCGGTCGTGGTCGGGGCGGACATCCATTCTCTCTTACGCCAAGCGAAGGCGAAGTAAACTGCCGGCAACGGTTTGTCTTGGGTGATCCAGCGTGAAATTGATTGCCCTGAAAGCGTTCGGGGTTGACAAGATCGCTAATTCATTTACTTGCCATCCTTGCCGGGCTTGCTTAAGACCTGCCCCCTGAGCCAACGCGAAACGGAGAATTTTATGACGGACAAACCAATTGAAGAGAAGGTGAAGGACATCATCGTCGAGCAGCTCGGCGTTAACCCGGAACAAGTCACCCCGACGGCCTCGTTTATCGAGGATTTGGGCGCGGATTCGCTCGATATCGTCGAGCTCGTCATGGCTTTTGAAGAAGAATTCGCAGTCGAAGTGCCGGATGAAGATGCCGAGAAACTTCAGACGGTGGGCGACGTGGTGAAATACATCGAAGAAAAAGCTTCGAAACAGTGAGGTAGGGACTCCCTCCCCGCGGGGGCGGGATCCGGTCCGAGCAGCGCCCCGGCCCTGCCAGGCAAAAACACGGCTTCGGGCCGTGTTTTTTTGTTTCGAGTTGCAGAGCCGGTTAAGCGGCTCAGACTGCACTCATGAACGTGGTCCTGCTCGAAAGGCCGCTCTTTTACGTGGCGGGCCATTACGTGTCGTTTCTCGGGCTGCTCGCTTTCGCGATTCTCTTCACCCTCGGCCTCATCACCGCGAAGACCCTCCAAAGCGACATCGTCCGGCGTTTCCTGGCGCGGTTCAAACTCGACACAAACTTCATCGCGATCGTCACCACGATCCTGAGCGTCTCCGCGCTTGCTTTCTTCACCGTGACCGCAATCAACGCCGCCGGTGTTCCGCTGCTTTGGACCGCGCCCCTGGCCGCGGTGAAGCTCAGCCTCGTCCAGATTTTCCTGCTGATCGCGCTGCTCATCGCGGTTTTTTGGTTCTCGTCGCGGACGAAGCGATTTCTGTTCAACCGCTTCCTGGTTAACAGCGGGCTGGATCGGGCGTTGCAATACGCCATCGCGCAGATCGTAAGCAACCTCGTTCTGATCGTCGGCATCTTCATTGTGCTCGAGAACACCGGTATTAATCTCGGCGCGCTGACCATATTTGCCGGCGCGGTCGGCATCGGGGTCGGATTTGGGCTGCAAAATATCGCGAGCAATTTTATCAGCGGCCTCGTCATCCTCGCGGAACGGCCGATCGCCATCGGGGATCGCGTCGAGGTCGCGGGCCTGGCGGGCCAGGTGGAATTGATTCGCGCGCGCAGCACGGTCATCCGCTCGAACGACAACATCGCGTTGATCGTGCCTAACTCGAAATTCATCGAAGAGCCGGTCACGAACTGGACTTACGGCGACCCCCGCGTGCGTTTTCGCGTTCCCGTGGGCGTGGCCTACGGCAGCGACGTCAACAAGGTGCGCGAAGCGTTGATCGCGGCCGGGCAAAGCAATCCGCACGTCCTGCGCGATCCGGCCCCCAGCGTCTTCCTGAATCAATTTGGCGACAGCTCAATCGACTTCGAACTGGTGGTCTGGAGCAGCGAGATGAGTCACCGGCCCAGCCGTTTCAAGAGCGACCTCAATTTCGCCATCGAGGAAAAACTCCGCGAAGCCGGCATCGAGATCCCCTTCCCTCAACGCGATCTGCATATCCGGAGCGGGATTCTTAAGACGCAAAGCGCCGACGAAAAACCGTAGCCTGAGCTGGCTAAGGTGGATCGTGCGCTCCGTCGCACGATGGCAAAAATTGATCGCGCCGAAGGCGCGCAAGTTGTCCTCGCGCGCGGAGCTCGCGATCGACCTACCCCGCCAGGAGCGGCCAAAGCGCTTCGAACGTCCGGAGATTAATTTTCCGCGGCGTCTCCAAATCCCGGACCGGCAATCTCGGATGATCCATTTCCGCGATGAAACGCTGCCCGCGCCGCGCATAGGACGGCGGTGAAAACGCGCCGCAAATGTCGCCGCCCACGATTATCGCCCGCGACGCGCGCAACTGCGCCAGCGCCCAGGCGAGATCTTCGAGCGCGAAGCTTCCGCTTTCCCAATTGGTGATCGCGTCCTCGGCCCGCAAACAATCGAGATCAATGGTGACATAAAGATCCGATGCGCCCAGCGCCCGGACGAACGCCGCAAAACGCTCCCGCCAGTTCGCGCCCACGATCGCTCCCCGGCGATCGATCTCCAGCCGGCCCTCGCGCTCCGCCCGGCGATTTCCAAAGAGGCGGCCGCCCGGCCACCAGGACTTGAAATTCCCGCAGCCCCACACGCAAATTTTTCTTACGGCCGGAAGCTCAAGCGCCCGATTCACCCAGCCGCCGCAACACCAGCGCGGGGGCCGGATGTCCCAGTCCGGATGGTTGTCGAATGAGACAATGACAAACGGCCCGGGGACCTGCCGCACCCACAGCGCGGTGAGATGATGGAAATCCCCCGAGCCGTAGAGAACAAAAGGCGCGACTTCTTTTTGCACTTCGCGGTAAAATTCCTCGATCGAACGCGAAGAAGCTGAGAAGCGCAGCTCCGGGCCCCAGGAAGTAACATCCAGCGTCCGGAAGGGGATGGCCCCGGTGGGCCAGGCATTATCCAGGTTGAAATGAATCGCCTTGCCCAAGACCCAAAACGTTGCTTTCGGCAAAGACGAAAGCAACCTCCTCTGACGCGCCAGGAAGAACGGCTGCGATGCGCGCAGCCCCGACTCCAAGCGCGAAGCTATGATGCAGTGACCAGGAAAAACAACAACCGGGCGAAGACTTAAGGGCGCTGCTTCGCAGCGGGCTCGGCGGTTTCCAGCGGGCGCGCTTCTCCGCTGCGAATAAAAACCGGCCCGCTCGGGCACAAGCGCAGGATCTCGCATTGGCGGCAATCCGGCCGCCTGGCAAAACAGCGCCGCCGCCCGTGCCAGATGAGCCAGTGGCTCCAATTCGTCCAGTGCTTGCGCGGGACGAGCTTCATCAGATCGCGTTCGATTTTTTCCGGATCGGTCTGGCGGGTGAGCCGCAGCCGGTGAGAAAGCCGGTCCACGTGCGTATCCACCACGATGCCTTCATCCTTCCCAAAGGCGTTGCCCAGAACGACGTTCGCCGTTTTCCGGCCGACGCCCGGCAGCCCGTGCAGTTCTTCCATCGTGTCAGGAACGCGGCCCGCGTGTTTGGCCACGATCGCCGCCGCGGCCGCTCGGATGCTCCTGGTCTTGCTCCGAAAGAAGCCGGTGGAACGGATCAGCCTTTCGAGCGTTTCGGGTCGCGCCAGGGCGTAATTTTTCGCGGTGCGGTACTTCGCGAAGAGCGCAGGCGTAACGAGATTGACTCGCTTGTCGGTGCATTGCGCGGAGAGGATCGTCGCAACGAGCAACTCGAGCGGATTTCGAAAGTTCAGCTCGCAGTGCGCGCCCGGATACACCTCCGGCAGCGCTTGAACCAGCTGAGCGACCCGCTCGCGACTCGTCATTTCGACGCCTGCGCCATGCGCGCTTTGGCTGATTCACGGCCACGAGCCCGGGCGATCATCACCCGGGTCCGCCGGATCGTGCGGCGGGCCCAGGCGAACTCCGTGGCCAGGATTCCGAGCCCGACAGGAATCACGATGAAAGCGGGACCCGGCAGGACCGTCATGGCCACGCCAATCAAAAGGATGGTGAGGCCGATTACCGCGACAATGAGTTTGCGGAGCGGTGCTGGGAGAATGTTCAACCCGGTCGCGTTCCGGAGCCGCGTCAGCCATTTCATGATATTACCTCACCACGCTCGCGCACCGCGTCAATCGTTTCTACCAAGGAACGGCGGTTTCCAAACCGCCGAACCAAAAAAAGGCGGTTTGTAAACCGCCTCTCCTTGATGCGCCTTGTGCTACGAGCACTCTACACCGCAAACACCCTGAGCTTCTGCTCAAGCTGCGCGGGAACGTGGGCCACGATCAGCGCGAACTCATCTTCATAATGCAACTCGAGCACGTGCCCGATGCGATGGATCTCCGCGATCAAACCCGCCTCGGTGAGAGGCACGCGAAAGCGCGAGCGCAGCCGCCATGATCCGAGCTCATCCTCCAGCGCCTGGACAAGGGTCGCCACGCCGGCGCCCGTCCGCGCCGAGATCGCGACGCTGCCCGGGAATCTGTTTTGGTAGACCTCGACGAGTTCCGGATTCCGGAGCGCATCGATCTTATTGAAGACCATCAGCGTTTGCTTGCCGAACGCGCCCAGTTCCCTGGTTACGCTGTTCACCGCTTCTATGTGCTCGTCCACGCGCGGGTGACTGAGATCGACCACATGGATCAGCAAGTCCGCCTGGCTCACTTCCTCGAGGGTGGCCTTGAACGACTCGATCAGGGTATGCGGCAGTTTGCGCAGGAAACCGACGGTGTCGGTAAGCAGGAGCCGCTGCTTATTCGGCAAGGTGAGGTTTCTCGTCGTCGGATCGAGCGTCGCGAAAAGTTTATTCTCCGCCACGACGTCGGCGCCGGTGAGCAGATTCAGAAGGGTGGATTTGCCGGCATTGGTATAGCCGACCACGGCGGCGACCGGCCATTGGTGCCGCTTCCGGCCCTGCCGTTGCACGGAGCGAACTTTTCGCACGCCTTCCAGCTCGCGCTCGAGCCGCGCAATTCTCTCCTGCACGCGGCGACGATCCACTTCGAGTTGCGTTTCACCCGGCCCTCGCGTCCCAATGCCGCCCGTCTGGCGGGACAGGTGATTCCACATCCGCGTCAGCCGCGGAAGCAAATATTGCAATTGCGCCAGCTCGATCTGGAGACGGCCTTCGCGGCTGCGCGCGCGCTGGGCGAAAATATCGAGAATCAGCTGGGTCCGATCGAGCACTTTCCTCGAGAGCAAATTTTCCAGGTTCCGTCCCTGCGCCGGCGAAAGCTCATCATCGAAAATCACCGACGTGACCTGCTGGTCCTTGAACGATGCCTTGATCAGTTCCGCTTTGCCGCGCCCGATGTAGTAGGGGGCGGTCGGCTTCTGCAACTTCTGGGTGACGGTGTTCACCACTTCCGCCCCCGCGGAATTAGCCAGCTCGCGCAATTCTTCCATCGAATCGCGCAGGTCCCATTTCGAGACGCCGTCTTTCTCGAGGCCGATCAGGAGCGCGCGCTCCCGCGTTTTCTTCGGGCGAACCTCAATCATCCATTTGCGTGAACGCGAGACGAGCGCGTTGCGCGATCAATTCGGTGGCTTCGGAAGAGCCGTGCAAGGATAAGTTCAGCGGCTCGAAATTACTTTGGCGTTGAAACCAGGTCAACTGTCTTTTGGCGTAGCGCCTCGTGGCCTGCTGGATTCTGGTGATGCACTCAGGCTTGGAAAGCTCGCCGGCGACCAGCCCCTGGATCTCGCGCAGACCAAGCGCTTTTCCCGCGGTCGAGCCGAGATCCCGCAGCGCTGCTACTTCTTCCACTGCGCCCTCGGCAAACATTTTTTCGACGCGGCGATCGATCCGTTCGTAAAGCTCCGCGCGGTCTCGAAAGACGAGAACTCCGTTTGCGATCGGCGGCGTGGCGGTTGTCGTATTCCACTCCCTTCGTTGGGCAGAGAATGGTTTGCCGGTCAGCAGGCAAACTTCCAGCGCGCGAACGAGCCGCCGTTTATTTTTCCGGTCGATCTGTTTTGCCCCCTCCGGATCCAGGGTATGCAGCCGCGCATGCAACTCTTCGATCGTCGCCCGATCCAATTGCTCCCGCAGCGCGTCGTTTGCAGTCGGCAATGGCGCTAACCCGTGCGTCAAGCCTTTCACGTAAAGGCCGCTCCCACCCACCACGATCGCCGGTTTTCCCCGCGCCTGAATGTCCCCGATGATTTCCGCGGCGGCAGTCCGAAATTTTTCGGCATTCATTTCTTCGCTCAGCGGCACCACGCCGATCAAGTGATGCCGCGCTTTTGCCAGCGTCGCGTGGTCAGGCTTGGCGGTGAGCCGATCAAGCCCGCGATAAATCTGGAAAGCATCCGCGCTGATGATCTCCGCGTTGAGTCGGCACGCGATCTCCGCGGCGATCTCGGATTTCCCCGTCGCGGTGGGCCCGACAATGAAGAAAACGCGCTTCATGATTAACAAGGAGCGGCGGTTTACAAACCGCCGAACGCTTTCAGAGGGCGGTTTGGAAAGCGCCCCTCCTTGATGCTTCTCTTGCACTCGCGGGCATGGGATAAATTAGCCCCGCCAGAAAAAAACCGGGAGACTGGCGGCCAACGCCACCTCGTCTCCCGGTCTTGCCAAGCGACAAATTGTCAGTTCGCGGAATGATGCTCGCTCGATTTCGCGCCGCTCACCACCAGCTTGCGACCCAGAAACTCCTTGTCGTGCAGCTCTTCGACGGCGCGTTTCGCCTCGTCGATCGTGAGCATTTGGACAAAGGCGAATCCCTTCGAACGCTGATTGTGTTTATAGGTCACCACCTCGGCATTTTGCACCGCGCCGACGCCGTTAAAGAGCTCGAAGAGATCGCTCTCCGTCGCGTCGAACGACAGGTTCCCGACGTAAAGCCGGGGCGTGGTCACTTCGACCGATTCAGGTTTACGCGGCGAACGCGAAGGCTCGACGCCGTTGTTGCTGCTCCGTGCCGGTGGCGCCGGCCGGGGCGCCGCCGGTTTTCCACCGGTGAACCACGCCATTACTGTCTGCCAGAACGTTTTCTGCGCCGGCGGCCGGGCCGCTCTGTCCTGATAGCGCGGGCGATTGTCGCCCCTTCTGCGGGAGCCGCCGCGCGAACGCCGGCCATTTCTCCCCGATGATTGAGATGTCATGTTGATCCTCAAGTTCTACCCAATTGTAATTTGGGCGGAGCGCATCGATGGATGCACGGTCCGCGGCGCGCGAACCAAAAAACAGTAGCTGGTCAGCAATCTGCGTCGCCGGTGGAAACTCCGCCTCAAGGCGCCGGGAATAATTTCGAAAGGGATGGGCATCCGCACCAGTCAACCAACGAAACAGTCGCGATGCGAAGGAGCGCATCTGAATCTGAAAAAAACTGAATCGTCGTGAAAAGCGAACGCCCGGATTAACGAAGAACATTCCCGACATCTGCGCCTAACTATGGGCGCTACGGGGGCGATTGCAAGTAGGAGGGAGGCGGCGTGCAAACGCTAAACAGCTTATCCGGTCATCCCGAGCGAAGCCGAGGGACCCCGTTGCCTGTCGAGCGACTCTCCGCTGGGTCCTTCGACTGCGCTCCGCTCCGCTCAGGATGACTGCTGATCAGGCGTCCGCCCTGTTCAAAAACCACTCGACGAACTTCGGGAGTCCCGCGCTCAACGGCGTGGTCGGATTGTAGCCCAGCAGCTTCCTCGCCTTGGAAATATCCGCGCAGGTCACTGGCACGTCTCCCGGTTGCTCGGGCAATCGATTGATTTTCGCCTTCCGCCCCAGCGTCGTCTCAATGGCCGCGATCAAATCCTTCAGCTGGATGGTGTCGCTCTCGCCGAGATTAAAGATGTCGAAAAGCGGCCCCTCGTATGGCAGAGCGGCCATCACGCCCTGGATAATGTCGTCGATGTAGGTGTAGTCGCGTCGCGTGGTGCCATCGCCGAACTGGTCGATCGGGTCGCCCGCGTGGATTCGTTTCGTGAATTGATGGATCGCCAGATCAGGCCGTTGCCGGGCGCCGTAAACGGTAAAGAAGCGCAGGGCAACAATCCGCATCCGATAAAGGTGCGAGTAGGTCGAACAAAGAAACTCACCGGCAATTTTCGTCGCCGCATACGGGCTGATCGTTTGGGTGAGATGCAAATCCTCCGAAAAGGGCACCGTTTTCGAAATCCCATAGACCGACGAACTGGAGGCGAAAAGAAATCGCTCGATCCCGGTGAGGCGGGCGGCTTCGAGAAGGTGCAGGGTCCCGGCGACATTTGTGTCGTAATAAAGCTGCGGGCTGCGGATCGATGGCCGCACGCCCGCGCGCGCCGCCAGATGGACGATCGCGTCGAATTTTTCGTGGTGAAAAAGCGAATTGACCGCCGCGCTGTTTCGCAAATCCACGTGATGAATAGCTGCGTGGCCGGCGATCGATGCGATATTGGCCCGCTTGATTTGGGGGTCGTAAAAATCGTTGAAGTCGTCGAGAATCGAGACTTCGTGCCCGGTGGCGAGCAGCTTCTCGACCAGGTGCGAACCGATAAAACCCGCGCCGCCCGTGACCAAAATTCGCATCGCGCGAGCGTAAAGATGAAGACACTCACGAGCAAGGGAAGAACGTCACTGGGATGGGTGGCGGCGCTTGTCAGCGTTTTCCTGGTCGCGCTGAGCGCCGGCCTGATTTTTCGCCTCGGTCCGGAACTGCGGCACACGGCGGCGATCGATCCGGCCTTTCAACTCCCACCCGCGACTTTTCTGGCCTCGCTCCCCACCGCCGCCCGTTTTGATTTCCCAATCGGAAGCGAAAACGGCGCGCTCGCTTACAATGCTCAACCCTTTACCGAGAATCGCCATCTCGGCGACGATCTAAACGGCATCGGCGGCGAGAACAGCGATTTGGGTGATCCGATCTACGCGATTGCCGATGGCTGCGTCTTGCAGGCGCGCGACGGAGGAACGGGCTGGGGCAATATCGTCATTGTGCTGCACGCCTACGAAGAAAACGGCGCCCGGAAATTCGTGCAGTCTTATTACGCTCACGTGGACACCATTCTGGTGGGGCCGGGGCAATACGTGCGGCGCGGCGAGCAGATCGCGACGATCGGGACGGCCAACGGGAAATACTGGGCGCATCTGCATTTCGAAATGCGGGAATTCACCGCGCCGTTTATCGGCCCCGGCTACCGGGATGATACGCGTGGCTGGATGGATCCATCCGCTTTCATTGCCAGCCACCGAGGGGCGCCCGAGGACGATGTCGGGCGTGGGCCTGGGCCCCAACATTCGACTGCCGACCCCAAGCCCTGATCCTTGCTTGTCATCCCGAGCCGCGCAGACAGCGAGGGACCTCGCAGTCGCATAGCGAGCACACGAATACGCTTTCGCGATGCACGAAGATCGGCGTGGCGAACATCGTTGCTGGGTCGTTTGTGTGAACCCAGACCGTTTGTGAGGTCGGCGCTCCTCCCAGGTCGCGATCCCGGTCTGCGCGGCTCGGGATGACAACCAGCGTTCGCTCCTAAAACTGGTGCCGGTGCGCGAGCAAATAAACCCAGTTCAACACAAGCAGACAAATCACCGTGAAGCGGACCAAGTTCTTTTCGCGAACAGTCCAATCGACGATCCGCAGCCGCGGCATCCGGCCAACAAGCACGATCACGGCATAAATCCCAAATGCGACCAGCCCGCAAAGCGCAACGAAGACGAGCGGATTCCAGCTCATCGCCCCGAGAAAGTTTCCCCGCAGGAACGCAAGGGCCGAGCGGGTCGCGCCGCAAGTGATACAGGGCAGGCCAGTGGCCGATAGGAAAGGGCATTTCGGCCACGGTAACGCTAACGCCAGCCACGTTGCGGCGCCCGCGATGGAGGCCACCGAAACGGCGAGCCAGATCAGCTCCGGGTCGCCTTCATGGCCAAGGCGGCGACGCCACACCAGACGCATCGCGCCTTGCCTAGCCTCTCGACAAGAGGTTGACCAAACTAAACCCGGTCACGAGGCCGATGAGCATTAGGCCCCCGCAACAAACGAGAATCGGGAGCAGGACCGCCATGACGGCCTTGCTGATCTCGGTTTCGTGCGCGCGGGCCAGGCCCATGCATTCCAGCACGATGTTGTAAACCGTGGCGATCGGGCCGCCGCAAACGGGAATCAAGGCGAGGAGATAGGTGCTGCCGGTCGAAAAGCAGACGACGCGAAAGGTCGTCTCGAACGGCCTGCGCGCGCCGCCCACGAGCATGAGGCAAAGATGCAAAATGCCACTCCAAATGAACATGCCGAGAAAAAGCATCACGGGCATGAGAATGATCTGGAAAACGATTCCCATTCCCATCCCGAAAATGGCCGTCTGCCCGTCTGCCATAAATCCTGCCGCTTGCAGCCCCACCTGAAACAAAAACGAAACAATCAAACCGATGCTTCCGCCGATGAGCGCGAACAGCAGCGGGTCGGTCAGGCCACCCTCGCTCTTCATCATGCCAAAGGCCTCGTTCGGTTTCGTGAGAACCAGGACCACCGTGTCGAAGAAGGCTTTCACGAGCCCAAGCTCCTGTCGGTGTTCCCAGGGCAACCCACGGTCCGAGGCGTCCGAGATCGGAAGCGCGCCTGCGTAAGCCGGGCCGGGCGCAGGCGCCGCGGCAGCAGCCGGTTCGTCAGTCACGACTTGCGAGAGTGGCCGCCAATCCGACATGCCCTCCTCCCACGCCATGTCCGTGGGTAAGAATTTTCCTGCCCGCAGGCCCTCCCGAATTTCCTCCCTGGAGAACTCACCAATCTTCGCCCCGTCCCGAGCCACGTGAATCATCGCCATAAGGCCGCCGTTTTATGGGAGGGAGCGGGCGAAGTCAATGCGGTTGAGACCGCAGGTCAAAACGTCAAAAGAGTTACAATGGTTCCGATTTGCATTTTAACGTAGGAACGCTTTTAACCTTGTAACCCCTTCTCATCCAGGGCCCGCCAAAAATACCACGCGGCCACCGACCGGTAGGGCCGCCATTTTTTCCCAATTCTGGCAAACTGCTTTGTGGTCGGCAATTTTCTGCGGCCGAAAGTTTTCGCGAACCCTTTCTGCACGCCGTAGTCCGCCACCGGCCACACGTCCAGACGGCCGAGCTCGAAAATGAGCAACATCTCGACCGTCCAACGCCCGATGCCGCGAACGGCCGTGAGGCGCTCGATGATCTCCTCATCCTTCATGCGCGCGAGCACACGGCCCGAGGGCACCGTCCCATCAAGCGTCTTTGCGGCCAGGTCTTTCAACGCCGCCGTCTTGCTGCCCGAAAGCCCGCACGCGCGCAATTTTTCATCCGCCGTGGCGAGAATGAGTTTGGGGTCGAGCCACTTGCGGCCGGGATAAAGCGCCCGCACCCGGCCGAAAATGGTGGCGGCGGCTTTCCCGCTGAGCTGCTGATAGGCGATCGATTCCGCCAGGGAATGGAATGGCCTAACGAGCGGCTGAGCTGCGACGTCGTAAGGTCGCGCCCACGCGATCAGGGCGGCAAACCGCGGGTCGGTGGCGGCCAAATGTTGTTCGGGAACTTTCATCAGAGCTCACTCATAACGCCGCCAGGCATTCCGCGCATCTGCGCATCTCCGGATGGGCGGCGCTCAATTTGCACGGCCCAAAACTCCGCTTTGTTTCTCTCCTTCCAGAAAAAGTGTTTGCCTAGTGTTCCACCGCTCGCCTAAATGCCATCTTAAGTCCGATGCTCTTCCGACACCCGCTCTTCAAGAAATGGCCCGGGAGCAAACCGGTTTGCCTTCTTTTCCTTTTCCTGCTCGGCCCGGCGGCTGGCTGGGCGGAGACCTTAAACGGCTTCAATGGCCGAGGTGGCGCCGATACTTCGGATCAAGCGGTCCCGCGCGATATTTTCGAATCGAAGAACGGCTATGTCTTCGGAAGCGACCTTGGGGACTTCGGTGACCAGGACGCTTTGCAAACGGAAATCGAAGCGGCGCATCGTTTCCACGTGAATGGAAGTTTCTACCTTCGGCTCGGCCTCGCCTACAACCGGTTCGATTTCGGATCGACCGCCGCGCCCGTGCCCGATCATCTCCAAAGCGTCGCCGGTGTGATTGGGGTCGATTACATGCGCGGCAAACATGTCGGCGCGTTCTTTCACATGAGGCCCGGTTTTTACACCGAGGATGATTTCGACCTCGCCTCTTTCGATGTGCCGATGAGCTTCGGCCGCATCTTCGTTCTTCAGGAGGACAAGGTCTATCTCCTGGCGGGAGCGACTTCCTCCTTTCTCCGGGGCAAATTCCCCGTGCTTCCTCTCCTCGGCGTCATCTGGCTGCCGTGCGAAAATCTCCGGGTCATGGGCATCGTTCCCGATCCGCGGATCATCTATTCGCCAATGAAAAACCTGGAGTTGTGGATCGGCGGCGAGCTGGTGGGCGGATCGTTCCGCACGGACCATGATAATGATATTCTCCCGCGCAAACTAAGCGGAACGCAGGTGGATTATTCGGATTATCGCGTGGGCGGGGGGCTGACCTACACGCCGACTGACAAGATTTCCGTCGATCTCGGCGCCGGATATTCCCTCCAGCGTTCTTTCGATTTCAACCGCGCCGGCGAGGATTACCGGACCGACCCAGCCCCGTATTTCCGGCTCGCAGTGAAAGCGAAGTTTTAGGGGAGCGCGCGCTCGACCTACTGCTCGATCCGGCGCAGGAGAAAGGCGGCGCCGAGGAAGGTAAGCACGGCGCCGGCCGACATGATGATCAAGTCGGAAGCGTAGAAGCTGGGCGTGGCGTGATAAAGGTTCACCAGGCGGAAGGCGCGACAGAAATGCGTGAGGGGAAATAACTCGGCGACGTAAGCAATCGCTTTCGGCAGTTGTTCGATCGGGGCAAAGGCGCCGGAGAGGATAAAGACCGGCAACAGGAAAAAGACGGAGAACTGAATGGCCTGCGTTTGCGTTTTCGAGAGCGCGGAGATCAGGAGGCCCAGCCCGAGCGAGCAGAGCAGGAACAGAAAGCAGATCAGCGCCAGCGCGCCCGGCTGATAAAATTTCACCCGGAAATGCCAGCCGGCGAGCAGGATGATGACGAGAATCAGGAAGATCGAGATCGCGAGGTAGGGCAGGATCTTGCCGATCACGATCTCGCCCCGGCGCAGCGAAGTGACCATCAACTGATAGAGCGTGCCCGACTCGCGTTCGCGCGCGATCGTGCAAGCCATCAGCGTGACCGTGATCAATTGCAGAATGATCCCGATCACGCCCGGCAACACGTAATCGATAAACCGCTCCTCGGGATTGTAGAGAATCTTATCGTCGATCTCCCACGCCGTCATCGCGGAGACGAATTGCTTCCGCACTTCGATCGGCAGTTTCTTCGCCAACTGGATGACATCATCCGGCAGCGCATCGACCATCACTTCGCGCTGGTTTTTTTGAAAATCGCCGAGCGTTTTGTGCAGGCTGCCCAACAGTTGTTCGGCCGTGCTGGTGTCGCTGCCATCAAGACTGAGCCGCAACGGGATGGGATCGCCATTGATCAGGCTCTCGCTCCAGCCGCCCGGGATGATAAGGGCGGCCCGGACACGCTGCCGTAAGAGATCGCTTTCGTCTCCCTGGTTGGGCGCCTGTTCGCGCCAGGCGAAAGTCTCGTTGGCGCGAAGCAGTTCGACGAAACGCTCCGTGGCCGGCGTGGGATCCTGATTCACCAAAATGGCCGGCACGTTCTCGCGCTCGCCCGATTCGAAGGCGTGCCCAAAAATGAGGGTGAAGAGTGGCGGGAGAATCAGCAGCAAAATCAGCACGCGGCGGTCCCGATAAATATGGAGGAACTCCTTGTAGGCAACGCTCCCGATGGCGGCGAAGGAACTGAGGTTCATGTTGGTCTCAAAACCGCGTCATAACCCTGCGAATAGGCCGTGAAAACATCTTCCATGTCCGGCTCGACCCAGCGTTGGCCGAGCCAGCGCAAATCCGGAAAAGGCCACTGTTCTTTCCAGCGCGCGACGAGTTTCTCGGGCTCCGCCGCATAGAGCCGCAGGCTGCCGCTCCGCAGCGAAACTCCGAGAATTTCCGGTTGATTGCGCAAGCGGACCAGCGCCGGCATGACCGGCTCGACATCGATTTCGAGCAGCTTCGCGTTGAAGCTCGCTTTTAGAGCGCGCGGCGAGGCTTTCGCCAGAAGACGCCCGCTCTCGATAAACCCCACTTCGGTGCACCGTTCGGCTTCATCCATGTAGTGCGTCGTGACGAAGATCGTAATTCCCCCGTGGCTCAAATCGTAAAGCAAATTCCAGATCTGCTGGCGGTGGACGGGGTCGAGGCCGGAGGTCGGTTCGTCCAGAAAGAGCAGAGGCGGTTCGTGGACCAGAGCGCAAGCGAGCGCCAGCAGTTGCCGCATGCCCCCCGACAAACTGCCCGCCGTGGCCAGCCGTTTTCCTTCAAGATCGGTCAGCGAGAGCAGGCGCGCGATCCGGTCAGGCAACTCGCTCCCCGGCACGCGGCAGGCGCCACCAAAGAACCGGATGTTTTCTTCCACCGTCAGATCGCGATAGAGACTGAAGCGTTGGGCCACATATCCGAACTTGGAACGCGCGATCGCCCGGTCCTCCCAGACGTCCGCGCCGGCAATGGTCGCGCGCCCGCCGGTCGGCCGGACGAGCCCGCAAAGCATGCGGATGGTGGTGGTTTTCCCAGCGCCATTCGCCCCCAGGAACCCGAAGATGGTTCCAGGCGCGATGGCGAGGGAGAGATCGTCGACCGCGCAAAGATCGCCGTACATTTTGCGAAGGCGCTCGAGAAAAATAACCGGTTCTGTCATGTTGATCGTGAGACGCGCTCAGCGCGCGATCTCTTGCACCTGCACGTTCACCTTCACTTACACACCTCTGGAGGAGAAAGAGTGCAAGTTAAAGTGAAAGTGCAGGTGCAAGAAAAGCTCCGAGATGCCGGAGCTTGGGGCCGGCAGTTTGCAACAGCGCAGGTGTGGGAATAGAAGTCCACTCTTCAAAATGAAGGCGCAAAGCTTTCACTGCCTGCGATTCATCTAAGGAAAAACGAACCTCGCTTCGCCCCGATGGATCATGCCCTTGTTTAAAAATCTCCTGAAGAAGAACGCGCTGGAAGATTTTCTCTTCGCGACGGTTTGCGTCGCGCTGGCATTCGCTCTGCGCCTCGCCCTGTTCCCCTACGAGACTTACGATTCTCATAATTTCCTCGGCCCCTGGTACGACCATCTTCGGCAGAATGGTTTCCAAGGGTTGAGGACTGGATTTTCCGACTACACGCCACCCTATCTCTACCTGCTCTGGCTCGCCACCTATCTGCCAGTGCCGAAGCTTTATGCCATAAAATCAATCGGCCTCTTTGGCGATTTCGCCCTCGCCTTGGTGGTGCTGGTCGTGGTCAGGCTTAAGTACGATCGACGGCCAGTCTGGCTCGCAGCCTTCGCGGCGGTTCTCTTCGCGCCAACAATTTTTTTCAATAGCGCGCTGTGGGGTCAGTGCGACGTGATTTACACGACGTTCCTGCTCGCGGCGCTTTACGGCCTTCTCAGGCATTGGGCCGCGCGCGCGCTCCTCTTCTTCTCGATCGCGTTGACCTTCAAGCTCCAGGCGTTGTTTCTCCTTCCGGTTTTCTTCGTCCTCTGGGCCAAAGGGAAGCTGCCGCTGAAATATTTTCTCCTGCTTCCGGCCGTCTACGTGGCGCTGTGTTTGCCGGCGCTCCTGGCCGGGCGGCCATTTTACGAGTTGCTGACCATCTACCTGGAACAGGCGAACACCTATCCGCGCCTGACTTCGAGCGCGCCGAATCTTTACCAATGGCTTCCGGACGATGCGAAGGTGTTTGGCCGGGCCGGCCTGATTTTCGCGGTCGCGCTCGTTGGCTCCCTCGCCTACGCCTGTTTGAAAAGTGATGCGCCCTGGGGAAAGCATCTCACCCTCCGCCTCGCGCTCGCCTCGGCGCTCCTTGTCCCCTTCGCGCTCCCTTACATGCATGAGCGCTATTTTTACGCGGCCGACTGCCTCGCCATTGTTTACGGCTTCTATTTTCCACGGCGCTTCTATGTCCCTCTGGCGGTGGTGACGATCTCGCTCTTTAGTTATTTTCCCTTTCTCTTCGGCGACTATACGGTGATTAAACTGCCCTACCTCGCCCTGCTGATGGCGGTCGTTCTCGTGGTCGTGCTGGTCGATCTCTTCAAAGACCTGTTCCGCCAGCGGCTCGACGGAGTCTCGCCCTACCAGCGGAATTACCTCCGTGGTCGGCCGTAATGGTAGGGCGAGACTCTGTCGAGCCGTCGCCGTCAAACGTTTGCAAGGCGTTCACTCTCGGAATAGATGTCCCTTCTCGAAAAATGGAAACGCACACCTGCCGCCTGATGCCGCGATCCGCCCTGCTTTTCGCGGCTTTGTTGACCCTGCCTTTTGTCGCAATCTCGACCGCACGTGGAGATGCCGCCGCCGAACTCGCCAGCTTTTCCGCGTTCCCTAAAGTCGATCTGGCGCAACTGAGGGGCGACGCAAAACCGGTCCGTGGCGGTTCGGGGGGCAGCCAGCGTTATCTTTCCGTCCAGACGGTTTATGTGGCGCCGTTTCCACCCGCGGAGCTTCTCGCGAAAATGCGCAGTTGGAACCCGGCGCGCCATTCGGAGCTGAAGGTCTATCTGCACATCGACAGCGGGACAAATTTCTCCGCGCTCCAGAACGCCCCCGACAATTCGGCCGTCCGCTACCTCACCAACGCGACCGCGCAGCGCTCGTCCGATCTGCAACTCAGCGCCGCGGAAATGAAACTGCTTCCCGGAGAAAACTTCGCAAGCGTCTGGACGAAAATCCTGAGCGGCCGCGCCCAGAGTGGAATTTCGAGCCAGCCTCCCTATGACAACGCCACCCCGCCGGTGCGGCCCGGAGAGGAACTGAACGGGCTCCTCGGCAGCCAGGAGAAAATTCGCAAGCAATTTTCCGGTCTGCTCTCGGGAGGGAAATCGGGGATGTACTGGGAGTTGTTGAGCGTGGATGAACAAGGGGTGCTCACCCTGGGCACTTTTTCCAGCCGCTCGGGAGGGGGCGGGACGGTCCAAACCGCGAATACCCGCTATTATGCCAGCGGCGGCTATTACGCCGGCGTGACGCTCCACCAGCTTTGGCCGGTGCAGGTCGAAGGACGCGCGTCGACTCTGGTCTGGCGCGGCGACATGATTTCCTCCGGCTCCATCGCGTCGCTCCGCGGCATCGAGCGGATCGCCGCCGAGTCCACCATGATCAAGGACATTTCCCGCGTTGTGTCGCTTTTTCGGCGTGACATCGGCGGTGTTCGCTAGGAGTGTCCCGCGCTCCCGTCTCCTCTATGAAAAAATCGCTCCGCCTGCTCGGCATCACCTTCGCTCTCGTCGCCACCCATTCTTTCGCCGAGATGCTGGAGGCGCCGGTCGATGACGGCAATATCGATCCGCTCGCCTTCGAATTCGATTTTCAGAGCAGCTTTATTGGCGGAGGGGACGTGAAGCGCCAGACGCTGGAGATCAATAATTTCGAAGAACAAAATTATCTCGGGCGCGTGCTCATCCTGCCGCGCACGAAGGTCGGCATCCTCCGCCTCGGCGCGGAGTACGAAATCTACGATTTCGACATTCCCGCGGGGGCCCAGATCCCGGACCGGTTGCAATCGGCCGCGCTAATTATCGGGCTGGATACAAAGCTTTCCGATTCGCTTCTCGTCCGGGTGGAAGCCAAGCCGGGCTACTACTCCGCCCGCGATTTCGAAGGGCAGGATTTCAACGTTCCCTTAATCATGGGGGGCACTTATCTCTACAGTTCGACCTTGCAATTTGTTTTCGGGATCGGGGTTGATTACGAAGCCCAATATCCAGTCCTTCCCGGCGGCGGCGTGCGCTGGAAATTTGCCCCGCAATGGGTCCTGAACGCGACCGTGCCGACTCCTCGCCTCGAGTACGAAATGAACCGCAACCTGACGCTCTACGCGGGGGCCGACATCCGTTCGAAAAACTTCCGCGTGGATAACGACTTTGTCGGCGATCCGGGCGAGCCTGGAAACCTCAATAATACGATCCTCAACTACACCGAAATCCGCACCGGCGGCGGTCTCATCTGGAAGATCGGCGAAGCGTGCAAGCTAACGGTCGAGGGCGGTTATCTGCCCTATCGGGAATTCGATTACGATCGCGCCAGCATCCGCTACGAATCGGACGGCGGCGCGCCCTACGGCGCGATCTCGCTCCACGCCGCTTTCTAGACCCGCTCCCTAGTCCACGACGACTAGGATTCCGCGCTGTAGCCGCGCCGCTATGTCGGCGCGCCGTTCGCGACGGCCGGAGGAGGCACCATCCTTCGCGCGACAAAGTCCTGCACCGCGTCGCGGATTGCATCCTCGATCGGAATCGCTTCGTAGCCGAGCTCGCGTTCGGCTTTTTCGTTGCTGGAGAAATGCGGGCCGCGCGACATCCGGACCGATTCGCGGGTCACGAACGGCTGCCAGTTAGTCGAGAATTTAGCCGCCGTCTCGCTCACACAGGCGGTCGCATAACTCAGCCAATGCGGTGCGTGAAGGCGCGGCGCGCGATGCTGCCCAAACGGCTCCAGTTTTCGCAGGAACTCGCCCAGCCAGAGGTTGGTTCCGCCGAGCAGATACCGCTCGCCGGGCTGTCCGCGAATCAACGCCAGGAGATGGCCGTGCGCGCATTGCCGAACGTCGGCAAAATTAAGCCCCGTTCGAGCCAGCATCGGAATCCGCCCGTTTAGAAACTGGACGATAATCATGCCGGTGGGTGTCGGCTTCAGATCGTGCGGGCCAATCGGCGCGGTCGGAAGCGCGGTCACGATCGGCCAGCCGGCCTCGGCCCGTTTTTGCGCCTCGCAAAAAGCTTCGAATTTGGAGCGCTTGTACGGCCCGGTAAACGACGAAGGCGAGACGAGCCGTGCTTCAGTGGCGAGGCGTTCCTCCGTGCCTTTTTCCAGGATGCCCGTGGTGCTGGTGTAGACAATTTTCTCTACCCCGGCCGATCTCGCTGCCTCGAGAACATTGATCGTCCCTTGCACGTTGTTCGCGAAAATCTCCTTCGGGTCCCGCGCCCAGAAGCGGTAATCGCCCGCGACGTGAAACACGTACCGGCAATCTCTCATCGCCGCATCAAGCGAGTCGCGCCGCAAAAGATCGCCTTCGCGCCACTCGAACGCCTCTTCGTTCCGCACTGTCGCCGGGCGGACGAGAGCGCGCACTTTGGCGCCGGCCCGCGCCAGTTGATCCGCCACATGCCAGCCGATGAAGCCGGAGGCGCCGGTGACGAGCACCTGCTGCCCGGCAAAAAACTCCTGGAGCGCCGCGTCTCGCATACTCAGGGAGCGGCGTCTTTCCAGCGCTCGATTCGTGGAAGCACTTCGTCGCGCGCGAGGGCGAGGTCCTCGGGGAAGTCTATCTCCGTCCAGGGCAGGCCCGTCACATCCTCGCAGCCGAAACGATCCGCCAAAACCATCGCGCGCAGGACATCATCGTAAGAATCGCCAACCTCCGAGCCCGCACTGCGCGCCCGCGTTTCGTCGATCAACAGCGGCAAATCGCCGGGACCAATTTTGAAAAACCCAATCGACTCGCCGACAAAATCGGCCGGCCCGGTCCACTTCTTCCGAAACTCGAACGGGCGGCCATCCTTCACCGGCACGAGAACCGGATCGTCATCCCTGGTGGAATATTCCCGATCGAGCAGCAATGCCGTCGGATGGGCCGAGCGGATCAGCCGTTCGAGCATCTGCGCGGGATAAAGCACGTCGGCGTCCATCAATAAAATTGGGTCCCGGCTTCCTTCCAGCTCCGGCAGCGCCGCCGCCAGACTCAGCACACTGCCTTCGTGGAAACGCTCGTTCACCAGCTCGCGCATGCTTGATCCGTAACGCGCGCTGATCTCCGGCAGGACGCGCGCGATCCGATCGCGCAGATACCCGGTGACAACGACCACGTCGCGCACGCCGACTTCGCCCAGCCGCAGCGCATGCCACTCGAGCAGCGTGCGACCGCCGAATTCGAGGAGAATCTTCGGCGCGTTCTCTCCCAGCCGGACTCCCCTGCCCGCCGCGCAGATAATTGCCTTCAAACCGGCACCTCCTCGCGTGGCGCAATCTGCCGCCGGAAGGAAATGCCCTCGGCGTAAAGAAACATCCCGCCGATCGCGACATACACGACCTCGCGCCCGCGGCGGATGATGGCGTAGGAGACGCCCAGCGCGGGCGGCAACCCGAACAGGTAACAAAGGAAGACGATCCCGCTTTCCTGCACGCCGAGAGCGCCCGGCACGAAGATGCCGAGTGCCTTGGCGACACTGATGAACGCCTCCACGGCCAGCGCCTGGCTGAAATCAATCGGCATCCCCAGCAGATGCGACACGAGCAGAATTTCGAGCGTGTCCGCGATCCAGCCGGCGAAGTAAGCGCCGGTGCTGAGCAGAAAGTGGAGCCGATCTTTTCGATAAAATTCGAAGATACGCTCATCCAGGCGGCGCAAACTATCGGCTCGCTTCTTCAAGGCTGGGACGGGCAAGAGAGCGGTGAGGGTGCGGAACATCCCCCGTTGCTGAAGCCAGATCAGCAACGCCACGATGACGGCCGCCAGCGCGGTGATCGTGAGCATTCCGGCGCGCGCCGGGGATTCCGGAGGAAGGATAGCCACGCCCGCGACAGCTCCGGCGGCAATAAACATGACCTGCGCCACGACCTGCGCCGTCTTCCCCGCCACGGCACTCGACGCGCTGTGAACCCTCGGCAGGCCGCGTTTGTGCAGCAGTTGCACCTTCACCGCCTCGCCGCCGATGTAGGCCGAAGGCAGAACCGTGTTGATCGATTCACCCGCCCAGCGAATGCGCGCCAGAGTGCCGAATCCAACGCCGGCCACGCCTTCATTGCCGAAAGCAAAACGCCAGCCCAGCGTATCGAGCAGATAAACCAGGCCAAACGGGAGCAAGACCACCGGCGCGAGCCAGCCGAGATTCGCGAAGGCACGCGCGATTTCCCCAACGCCGGCCCGCTGGACGAACCACGCGAAGAGCGCCAGGCCGAGCGCTGCGACGAAAATCTTGAGCGCGAGTTTCATGCGGTCTCGCGAGACATGGCGGGCGCGGCACGGCCGATTTGCAACGCGAGCAGTGCGATCCAGAAGACGTGAATGCCGATCCCAGCCATCCAGAGAAACAAATCCATCCGGCCGAGGATCGCGAGCGCCAGGAGCACGAGGGAGAAATCACGGTTCGCGGTGGCATCGAGAAGCTTATTCAGCAGCGGACCGCGTTGCGCGGCAGGCTGCCGCAAGGCGCGAATAATCCACGCGAAGCAAAGCAAGACACCAAGGGCGGCGCTCGCCCCGAGCGCGAGGGCGGGAACGGACGGATCGAGCCGAGCAACGCCGACTCCGATCCCAGCAAATACGCTGAAGTGCACGACTTGGTCGCCACCGAGATCGAGCCACTTCCCGAGGCGCGATTGCTTGAACAAGGCGCGGGCCAAATCGCCGTCGACGCAATCGATGACCGCGCAAAGCTGGAAGACCACCGCGCCAGTGATGAAATTTCCGCGGGCGAAGAACCAGGCCGAAGCGATGCCGATCAAAATCGAAACGATCGAGACCTGGTTGGGCGAGATCGGGGTTCGGACGAGCAGTTTCGCAAGCGGTCGGCCAAGCGGGCGATTGACCAAGCGATCGACAAAGCCATCCGCGGTGCTGGTCAGCGACGCCCAAAGCTTGCGTTCGGCCTCAGCCGCGGAGCTGTCATCGACAATCGAGGTCGCCGCCGGTCCGGCAACGACCGGCCTGGGATGTTCGACCGTCATCCGCACCGGAAGCGGCACGCCTTTGGCCGAGACCAATTGTCCGCCCTGCGCGATGACATTCGCCAAATCGCGCACCTCCACGAGAACGCTGCCCTCGATCAAAAGCGCCGGCTCGCGCTGTGGGCCAGCTGCATCCGGTGCGCGGGAGATCTGAATCCCGAGCGCTTCCGCGCGCGGGAGCGGCGGCGTGGTCCCACCAGTAACGAAGATCGGCGCGCAACCGGCCCGATGCGCGGTCACCACGAGACGATCGAGAACAGTCAGTCCCGCAATCTCCAGGCTGCCCGTCCGGGCATCGCACACCAGGACGGCGGAAACCTTGCTCACTGCGCCGGCTTGCGCTTGCCGCCGCCGAAGACGCCGCGCAATCCGAAATAGCCGACCGCGTCTTTCATGTTGGAAATGAAACGCATGAAAGGATTCATTTCGCCGGAGGTGACGAATTGCATCGAGACCACGTAGCGCGTCTCGCCCGTCTTCACCGGCGTGACCGAATGATAGACCTTGTCGCCGTTAAATAGCACCAGCATGCCCGGCGTCATTTTCAGCTCGAGCTTCTCGACCTCATGGCCCGGGTTTTTCGTGTGCAGATGACAAAGCAAACGCGAGCTCGAGTCATCCTGGAAACCGACCAGCAAGGTCCAGCGGCGATCCTTGTAATAGGAAGTGTCGTAATGGAATCCCATGTGATCGCCTTCCTCCGTGTAGGCGTAAAACGCGCAGCGATGCTGATCGCTCGGCGGACATTCCTTCATCTCCGCGCCGGCGATCCGCCGCAGGAATCCCTGCAACTGCTCGCTGTGATATACGGCCGTAATGGCCGGTGCAATGGACCGCACCGTGTCGTAGCCGACACTTCCGCCCTTCTTATGGCCGGGCAGATAATTGCGATGAATCCGCGGCACAAGTGACGGCAAATGACTCTCCCATTGCTCCAAAACTTCCCCTGGCAGAAAATCCGGCACGACCACAAATTCATCCTGGGCGGAATATTGGCGCCGGAGATCCGGTTCGTCCTGTTTCGCCACCGTTTCGCGGATGAGTTCGTCGATCGAATGAGAGGCAGTCGTTAGCATTGCAGGATTGGGTAGGCCCGAGTAGTTACGATTGAGTCGCGGGCGGCGTCAATCATTCCGTGGTAGTCTGGCCGCTCCGTTTATGACTTCGTCTCGGGTAGGGTGGGCGTCCCGCCCGCCGGTTTCGGCGTCTCGCCGGAACGAACTTCCAGGGGACATCGAAAAGGCCGCGAGGCAGGATGCCTCGCTCGGCGGGCAAGATGCCCACCCTACCCGGGATGTCGATTCCCATCACATCGGTTACATGTCTGAACGCATCCTCGAATCGCTGATGCAATCGACAGAATCCCCAGTTAGTCTTTCCGTCTCTCCATGACTCCGTCACAAGGCGTTGAACCGCACAAGACGACCCAGTTCCGGGAGCTGTTGCGCTCCGGGCGGCTGGAATTCCTGATGGAAGCGCACAACGGGTTGAGCGCGCGCATCGTGGAGGAAGCCGGTTTTCGCGGGATCTGGGCGAGCGGGCTTTCCATTTCGGCCGCGCTCGGTGTGCGCGACAACAATGAGGCCAGTTGGACGCAGGTGCTCGAGGTGGTCGAGTTCATGAGCGACGCCACCCGCATCCCGATCCTGCTCGACGCGGATACCGGCTACGGGAATTTCAACAACATGCGGCGTCTGGTCCGGAAGCTCGAGCAGCGCGGAGTCGCGGCGGTGTGCATCGAGGACAAGCTTTTCCCGAAGACGAACTCGTTCATCAACAGCGAACGGCAACCGCTCGCGGACCTGGAAGAATTCGCCGGCAAGATCAAAGCCGTGAAAGAAGCGCAGAGCGATCCGGACTTTTGCCTGGTGGCGCGGCTGGAAGGGTTTATTGCGGGGTGGGGCCTGGATGAAGTAATGCGGCGGGCGGAAGCGTGCCATGCCGCCGGAGCCGACGCCCTTCTGGTGCATAGCAAGAAAACGGGGCCTGATCAGGTCCTGGCTTTCGCAGACGCCTGGAAAGGCCGTACGCCGCTGGTGATCGTGCCGACGACCTACTATAGCACGCCGGTGGAAGTGTTCGAGCAAGCCGGGATCAACCTCGTCATTTGGGCGAACCAGAATGTCCGCAGCTCGATCGCGGCCATGCAAGCGGCGAGCCGGCGGATTTTCGAGGAGCGTTCGGTTCAAACTGTGGAAGATGCGATCGCGCCGGTCAGGGAAGTGTTCCGGTTGCAGAACGCCGATGAGTTGATGGAGGCGGAGGAGCGTTACCTGCCGCGGACGGCAGACTCAGCCCGCGCCATTATTCTCGCGGCGAGCCGCGGCGCCGAGATGGGTGAAGTGACCGCCGGTATTCCTAAAACGATGGTCTCGATCGGCGGTGCGCCGCTGCTGCATAAGCTCGTCGCGCAGTTCCGGGCCTCGGGCATCCGGCGAATCGTGGTCATCCGCGGCTACGCGGCTGACAAAGTGCACGCCCTCGACGTGGAGTTTGTCGACAACGACGAGTTCGACGGAACGGGCGAACTGCTTTCGCTGAGCAAAGCGCTCGATCATCTCGAAGGCGACGTGATCCTCTCCTTCGGCGACATTCTCTTCCGAAAACATATCCTCAACAACCTGCTCGCCGAAGAGCATGACATCGTGATCGCGGTCGATGCGGCCTGGGAGCGGCGGCAGGGCGCGGCCGGATATATCGACTACATCACGGCGACGCGGCCGTATGCGTTGCGCTATGATGAGGAGGAGGTTTTTCTCACCGCTACCGGACCGCGTCTCGATCCGGCAAAGATCCACGGCGAGTGGATCGGGTTGATGAAAATGACCGCGCGCGGCTCAGCGCAGCTCAAGGCGGCGCTCGCGGCGCTGGCGCGCCGCCCCGGTTTCCGCACGCTGCGTTTCGACGATCTGTTCAAGTACCTTCTCGAACAGCGGCAGCGCGTGCAGGTGCTCTACATCACGGGGCACTGGCTGGATGTGGACGATCTTGACGACCTTGCGCGCGCGCAGGCTTTCTAATGATCGCCGCCGGTTCATTCATCGAACACCTGCGGAGCCTCGGCTATTCGCAATATGCTGGCGTCCCCTGTTCGTTCTTCACCTCCTTTCTCAACTACGTGATCGACGATCCGGCGCTCGACTACGTCGGCGCGACCAGCGAGGGCGAAGCGGTCGGCATCAACCTCGGCGCGGCTCTGGCCGGCCGGAAAACAGTCACGATGTGCCAGAACTCCGGCCTCGGGAACATGGTCAACCCCCTTACGTCGCTCAATTATCCGTTCCGGATCCCAACGCTGCTGATCGTGACCTGGCGCGGACAGCCCGGCGTGAAAGATGAGCCCCAGCACGAGCAAATGGGCCGCATCATGCACCAACTGCTCGACACGCTCCAGATTCCCTGGCTGCCGTTTCCGACCGACGAATCCCAGATCGTCGGGGTCATGGCGCACGCCGAGGCCAGCATGCAAGAGCGGCAGCGGCCGTTCGCGCTCGTCATGGCGAAAGATTCGATCGCGCCACATGAGCTTTCCGGCCACCAAACACCCGAACGTGTTGTCACTGATTTGCGCGAGAACTTTTCGAACGAAACGCGGTTGACGCGCACCGAGACGCTCGAACTGATTCTCGACACACTCGACGGCGATGAAGCAATCATCGCGACCACCGGAAAGACGGGGCGCGAGCTGTTTACCGTCGCGGATCGGCCGAACCATCTATATGTCGTCGGCGGGATGGGCACCGCTTCGGCCATTGGCTTTGGGGTGGCGCACGCCCTCCCCCGCCAGCCCGTGGTGGTGATCGACGGCGATGGCGCCGCGCTCATGAAGATGGGTTCGCTGGCGACGATTGGTTTCTATCAGCCCGAGAATTTCTTTCACATTATTCTCGATAACGAAGTTCATGACTCCACCGGAGGACAACAGACCGCCTCGCCGACAGTGCGCTTCGCCCAAGTTGCGGCAGCGGCAAATTATCGCACGGCTCTCGGAGTCGATCAGCGCGGCGAAGTCCGCGACGCTGTGCGCGAGTTGCGGCATCGCAAGGGTCCATCACTCTTGCATTTGAAAATTCGGCCGGGCTCGCCGGAAAAACTCGGCCGTCCCACCGTGAAGCCGCATGAGGTGAAGGAGCGGTTCTCCGCGTTCCTTTCGGAGAATTCTTCGGAGCAACGGTCGACTGCATCGTTGAATCGTTGAACTGCAAACCGTTGCAACTTTGTAACTCTTTCACGATTTAACCTCTTCCCATGACCGACCCAATCCTCTTCACGCCGGGGCCGCTGACCACCAGCGCTTCCGTGAAAGCGGCGATGCAACGCGACCTCGGCTCACGCGACTCGGAGTTTGTCCGCCTCGTCGCCCAAATTCGGAACGGATTGCTGGAGATCGCCGGCGTTTCCCAGGAAAGCGGCTACGAGGCGGTGTTAATGCAGGGCAGCGGGACATTCGCGCTCGAGTCGGTCATTTCCTCCGTCATTCCGCCCGATGGCCGGTTGTTGGTGCTCGCCAATGGCGCGTATGGCGAACGCATGCTGCAAATGGCGGAGCGTTTGAAAATCGCCGTCGCCATTCAGCGATGGCCGGAAGACAAAGCTCCCGATCCGGAGACTGTCCGGCGGCTGCTCGCCGCGGAATCGCCGCCCACGCATGTCGCGATCGTTCACCTCGAGACGACCACCGGAATCCTGAACCCCATCGAAGAAATCGCGCGGATCGTGCGCGAGCATGGCTGCCGGTTTATCGTGGATGCGATGAGCAGTTTCGGCGGCGTGCCGATCGATCTTTCCGAGTTGCCACCTGATTACCTTGTCTCGTCTGCCAACAAATGCCTCGAAGGCGTTCCCGGTTTTTCCTACGTGCTCGCGCGGCGTGAAGCCCTCGAAAGCACTGCCCGGTATGCGCGCAGTGTGAGCCTCGACCTGCTGGCGCAATGGCAGGGATTCGAGCACAACGGGCAGTTCCGTTTCACTCCGCCGACGCATGCGCTGCTCGCGTTTGCCCAGGCCCTGGAAGAATTCGCCCGGGAAGGCGGCGTGGTCGGCCGGGCCCGGCGTTACCGCGCAAATCGTCAGGCGCTTCTCGCCGGGATGCGCCGACTTGGCTTCCGCGAGTATCTTGCCCCGGAGCTTCAGAGCGACATCATCACCTCCTTTCGTTATCCGGAGGATCGTGCATTCGATTTCGCGGAGTTCTATCGACGGCTCGCCGCCCAGGGAATGGTCATTTACCCTGGGAAAGTCAGCCATGCCGATTGTTTCCGCATCGGCACCATCGGGCAAATCTTTCCCGAGCAAGTCGAGGCCCTCGTGACGGCAATCGAACTGGTCCTTGGCCAGATGGGGATTAAGACGCTGCAAGCGACGTAAGTCCCTTAGGCCTGCGCCACCGGGCGTCAGCTAGGCGGAACTTACGAAGGTGCATCCCGTTGTTTAGGCGTGACACCGGAGGGGTTCGACGGCAGTCTGCATTCCAAGTGAAGAACGATGCTATCAATCCGGGGAGCGCACGCGCCCTCGCGTGCTGGTTGCGGCGCCTCGCCGCAACGAACTTACTCGGAGAAAACGGCCCCGTTTCTGAAGCTGCCTTGCATACTGAAATACCTACCAGGAAGTTCGCGCTGGCGAGGCGCCAGCGCCAGCACGCGAGGGCGCGTGCGCTCCCCGGATCCATGAAAACAGCCATCCGACTCATTGCGCTTTGCCTGGCCGTCGCGGCCATCCCGGCGTTCGCAGTCGAGGTTGAAACGAATTCGACACCGTCCAAGAAGAACGTGGCGCTGGTTGAAGTCCATTCTACTGCGTCCAAGAACGTGGCGCTGGTCGAGTCGGAATCGTCCGTATCGTTCGAATTCGACGCCGAGGCGGCGTACTTCGGCGACGGCGATCTGGAGCGCGGCGAAACGGGCGCCGTGACCATTAATGATTTCGATGGGGGTCAGGCTCGTGTCCGCTTCGTCCTGACGCCGAGAACGAAGATCGGAATTCTGCGCCTGGGCGTGCAGACGGAGGTGTATTCGTTCGGCTTCGGCGGGAACGCGGCGATCCCCGATGACCTCCATTCCACCAACCTGATCATCGGCCTCGACACCCAACTTTCGGATTCCTTCCTGATCCGGGTCGAGGCGCAGCCTGGATTTTACGGGACCGATTTTGACGACTTCGGGCAGGACACCTTCAACGTTCCGTTCATCCTCGGCGGCACTTACATTTTCAATTCCGGTTTTCAGGTCGTTTTCGGCATCGGCGTCGATGCGCTACGCCAGTCTCCCGTGCTGCCCGGGGGCGGCATTCGCTGGAAGTTTGCGCCGAGGTGGACACTGAACGCGGTCGTGCCGACGCCGCGCCTGGAATATGAAGTCAGCGAAAGCTTCATGCTTTACGGAGGCGCCGATCTCAGGTTGAGCAGCTATCGGGTGGAAAAGAACTTCGGCACCTTGCGCGGCAACACTGCGCTGAATCACGCCGCCATCAGTTACGAAGAACTCCGGATAGGCGGTGGCCTCGAGTGGAAGCTGTCGACCGCGTTCAAGCTTTCGGCGGAGGGTGGATATATTCCGTTTCGCGATTTCGACTTCCATCGCACCCAGGTGCGCTACCACCAGGATGGCGGTGTGCCGTACGCGAGGGTCGGATTCCACGCCGCGTTTTAGCGGACGCGCGCAATCAACCGCTGCGCCTTATCGGACGACGACGCCGTCGTCATCCCGAGCCGCGCAGACGGCGAGGAACCTTGCAATAGTTTTGGGATCACTCAAACCGTCGGCCGCAATGTTCAACGCCAACGCTGCGCGCTTCGCGAAGCGATAACTCGAACGCGCTCCCTTCGACTGTGAGGTCCCTCGCCGTCTGCGCGACTCGGGATGACGCGCATTTCTGGCCCGCACCTAAACTCAACACTTCCCGTACAAGTCCGGCCGGCGCTGAGCGAAGACCGCCATCTTGTTTCGGACCGACGCAATCACCTCCTCCGATACCTCAGCCTGGACAAGCTCTTCGCGATCGGCGGAAGCGCAGGCGACGATAACTCCATAGGGATCGATAATCGCCGACGATCCGCAACAGGTCACACCTTCGTCAGTGCCGACCCGATTCGAAACGATTACGTAGCTCTGATTCTCGATCGCGCGGGCCGCACACAGAATGCGGAAATGCTCCACCCGTGGAAAGGGCCAGGCCGACGAGATGATGAAAACGTTGGCCTCCTGTTCGATCGCCAGCTTTCGGTACACCTCGGGAAACCGAAGATCGTAGCAGATGCTCAAGCCAAGACGGAACCCGCCGAATGGGAAGCTCTTCAACTCATGGCCGGGAGAGAAACACTTGTCCTCTCCGATGGGAGTCCCGGCAAAAAGGTGCGTCTTGCGGTAGTTCCCAACGATCTCGCCACTCGCGTCGATGAAAACCTGGGAGTTGTAGATGGAGTTTCCCTCCCGTTCCGAAACCCCGCAGATGATGGCGATCGAAAGGCCCTTTGCCATCTTCCGCAGTTCGGGCACGGCTCCCTCGGTCCAAGGCGCGGCGTGAGCCTGGATCACTGGCATGGAATAGCCGGTATCCGCCATCTCGGGAAAGACCACCAGTTCGGACCCGCCTTCCTTCGCGCGAGCGGAAAAATCACGAATCTTGCGGAGGTTGGCGTCCACGTCGCCGAGCGCGCACGCGATTTGGGCGGCAGCTATTTTCACGATGCGAACCTAGCGCAAATTCTTATCGAGCGCGCCGATCTTGCGGGTCTCGGGCCATTTCCACATTACGCCCAGCACGACCAGAATCGTGCCGACACCGCCGGACACGACCGATATGACCGGACCGAAAAGCGCCGCGGTCAGGCCCGACTCCAGGGCGCCGAGCTCATTCGAGGTGCCGATGAAGATGTTGTTCACCGCCGAAATGCGGCCGCGCATGGAGTCGGGCGTAACCAATTGCAGCAAGGAATGCCGCACCACCACGCTCACGCTATCGAATACGCCCGTCAGAAAAAGCATGACGAGCGAGAGCCAGAGAGAGTGCGACAATCCGAAGACGACCGTGGCAGCGCCGAAACCGGTGACGCACCAAAGGAGCGTTTTGCCCGCGTGTTTCATCGGCGGCAGATAGGCAATCAGCAACGCCATGATGAAGGCGCCGATTCCCGGAGCGGCGCGCATCCAGCCGAGCCCGATCGGACCGCAGTGCAAGATTTGGTCGGCGAAAATCGGCAGCAGCGCGGTGGCGCCGCCGAGGAACACCGCGAACATGTCGAGCGTGATCGTGGCCAGGACCACTCTCTTGCTCCGGATGAACCGGATTCCCTCCATCAAGCTGCGCCAGGCATTGCGCTCGCTGCTCGTGCCGCGATCGCTGCTGCGAATGGGCAGCACGAGCAGGAAAAACGAGAGCGCGCAGGCCGCATCGAGCGCATAGATGAATGGGAATCCCGCGCGCACGATGAGCAAACCGCCAATAGCCGGTCCGACGACCGATCCAATCTGGAAGACGCTGCTGTTCCAGGTGACGGCGTTCGCGAAGGCGTCACGCGGAACGAGCTGCGGAAAATAGGAGCTGCGCGCCGCCCAGCCGAAAGTGCGTCCAATCGCGGAGATGAGCAGGATCAAATAAATCAGCGGGATGGAAAGATCGTCGAAATGGAAATAAGTGTGGCGTTCGAAGACCGAAGCGATCGAGGACAGAAAACGATTCCCCGCCTGCAAAACCGGCCAGTTCGGGATGGCGAGGTGTTGCCACGAAACGAAGGCGAGAGCGAGCGAGCAGATCGCGCTCAGCGCCTGAGTCACCAGCACAATGCGTTTGCGCGGAAAGCGGTCCGCGATGTGGCCGGCTGGAAGCGACAGCAACACCACCGGCAGCGCGATCACCAATCCGACGAGTCCCAGCGCCGTGGCCGAATGGGTGCGCGCGTAAATTTCCCATTCCACCGCCACGATGAACATCAGCCGCCCGATGACCGAAATCAGATTCCCCGCTGTATAAAACCCGAACGCACTAAAACGAAAGGCCGCGTACGGGTCATGTTTGCCAGGCGGCCGCTCAAGTGTGCCTTCCGCGGTTGTTGGCCGCGAGGCACGCGGCGCCTCGTAGGGCGGCTGGGGCGCATGCGGTTCTTCGTCGGGCATGTCTTAACGCGTCTGCGTTCACACACGCGCACGAGATTCTAGGTTCGGAAGACAACGCCGCAAGTAGCGACGTCGAGTGGCAGGGGCTTCCAGCCCATGTCTCATCGGCAAGATGCCGATGCCACGCGAAGGTCTCGTAATGGTCGTTAATTTTATCGTGTCGCGGTCGCTTTTTCGGCGTAGGGCCCGGCACGCAAGAGTTCGGCAACGCCCCCGCGATTCTGCATGAGCGCTTTCATACTCCAGTGAATGTGACCCGGCGCATTCGTGCCTCGGCGCGTAAGCGCAATTTGATCGACGATCTCCTTGGCCGGACGCTTCGCGCCAATGCGCTCGGTCGCGATGCCGGGCCAGACCGCTTTCCCGCGGCTCTGCGCGCGCCACCATTCGAGAAGCACCGGAAAGCTTTGTTTCGCGGGTTGAATGCTCCAATAAAGTTGCGGCGCAAGATAATCGCACCAGCCTTCGGCAAGCCACTTTCGTGAATCGGCGAAGAGTTCGCCGTAGGCGTCGACCTGCGCTTCGGTCGTCGGGGGCACGCCCGGCCGCCAAATGCCGAAGGGGCTGATCCCGACGCGGACGGAAGGCTTGGTTGCTTTCACCGTCCGATACATGGAGCGCACGAAGTCGTTGATATTCTCCCGGCGCCAATCGGCCCGGGTGAGGCCGCTCTTCATTCCATGGCGTTGCCAGGTCCCATCATCCGGAAACGAGACGAAGCCCGGCGTGCGCGGGTAAGGATAAAAGTAATCGTCGATGTGGAGACCATCGATGTCATAACGGCGGACAATGTCCTGAATGACGCCGAGAATATACGCGCGCGCCGCCGGCTCACCAGGATCGAGCCAGAGCTGAGTCCCGACCCGGCAGATCCATTCGGGATGACGTTTCGCGATATGATTTGCAGCCAGCACCGTCTTCACGTTCGTGGCAGCGCGGAAAGGATTGATCCAGGCGTGCAGTTCGATCCCACGCGCATGCGCTTCCTCGATCGCGAACTGCAACGGGTCGTAGCCGGGCGACGTCCCCTGGCGCCCGGTGAGAAATTGCGACCACGGTTCCTTGTCGGACGAATAGAGCGCGTCACTGGCCGGCCGGATTTGGAGGAGAATTGCGTTCAGCCTCAGTTCTGCCGCACGATCGAGTAGCGCGCGCAGTTGCGCTTTCTGCGTGGCCGCGGGTAGCCCCGGTTGCGACGGCCAATCCAGATTGTGCACGGTCGCGACCCAGGCACCGCGGAATTCAGTCCCGGCCGCGAAAGCTGTGGTCAAGGCAAGAGCCAGATAAAGCGTGCCGACGAAGAAACGCGCAGACATGACGGGATCAATAAGGCGGGGCGTGCTCGAGTTCCAGCCGAGCGTAGACCAAGTGGCGGGTGCCTTTACGTCGGCGATCACATCCCGCCACGGTCTCAGGAGGCGATGCGCGCCGCCGGAAACAACGCCGAAGCGCGTTCTCCCAACAGACTGTTGAGATAATTCCGCACTCTTCGCAACAGCCCGAATTTCGCCACACTTTGCAAAGTGTGACGAGGACGCAACCGTTTTTCAAAAGTGTGCTCCTGAAGACTGGAGTTCGATCACGTGCAGTATTTCAACAGTCTCCTCCCCCCAAACCTAGAACGCGCTCATCGCCTCCACCATGCGGCGGCGCATTTTCTCGTCCGGTAAGCGGCCCAGGCCGGCCTGCAGGTTATCTTCCATGTGATGCGGCTTGCTCGTGGCGGGGATGGCACAGGTCACCCCGGGATGGGACACGATCCACTTGAGGAAAAATTGAGCCCACGACTTGCAATCAATCTCCGCCGCCCATTCGGGCAACGGCTTCCCGCGCACGCGCCCGAACAAATCGCCGCGTCCGAAGGGGCGATTGACGATCACGGCCACGCCGCGTTCTTTCGCCACCGGGAGAACGCGCTCGTCGGCTTCGCGTTCCATGAGGGAATAATTGATCTGCACGAAATCGACCCGCTCCTTTTCCAGGACACGCGCGACGTCACCCTGCATGCCCGTGGTGGAATGGGTGATGCCCGTGTAACGAATCCGGCCCTGCTTCTTCCATTCCTGCAGGGTGGCCAGCTGCGTCTCCCAATCGACCAGGTTATGCACCTGAATGAGGTCGAGCGGCTTTTTGCCGAGCAGCTCTAAGGAACGCTCCATCTGCTGAACGCCTTCCGCTTTTCCGGTCGTCCAGACCTTGGTGGCGAGAAAAAGTTTGCCGTGCAGCTTGAGTGTGGCCGCGATTTCGCCCGTGACCGTTTCCGCCTGGCCATACATGGGCGAGGTGTCGACTATTTTCCCGCCCATCTTCGCCAGCGTGGCCACGACTTGCTCGAGCGGCCCGCGTTCGGCCGGGGAAGGAGCGGTATTGAAAACCCGCGAGGTTCCCAGCCCGATCACCGGCAGCATTTCGCCCGAGGAGGGAATGGCGCGTTGCAGGAGGGAGCCTTTGGCCTGGGCCGGCAACGACGGCGCCACGAGGAGACTTGCGGCAGTGCCAGCCATTATTTTTGTCGCCTCCCGGCGGGTCATGATGTTTCTCATCTTAGTGAAGACACGGCTGAATGACTTTCGTTCATTGACGTTCGCTCTCGGCAGCCGTTAGACAGCGAGACCATGATTATATACAGCGTTACCATCGCCATCCAGGACAGCGTCGAGTCCGAATGGGCTGACTGGATGAACAGAGTCCATGTTCCCGATGTGCTTCGGACGGGCTGTTTCACGGAGTGTCGCATCTACAAAGTTCTCGGCTCCGAAGGCGAGGAACCGAGCTACGTGATGCAGTACCAGTGCGGATCGGTTGAGGAGTATCACCGTTACCGGGACAACTTTGCCCCAGCGCTCCAGCAGGATCACTCCGATCGCTTTGCCGGCAAGTTCCGTGGTTCTCGCCAGTTGTTGGAAGAAATCGCGCAGGTTCAACCCGAGTAGAAAGGCGCACCAAGCCAGTGCGACGTAAATGGTGAATCGGGCACAGGTCCGCGGCGAAGTCGAAGTCTTGGGGGAGCGCACGCGCCTCGCGTGCTGGCGTTGGCGCCCCGCCAGCGCGAACTTTTTCCGATTTTCCGAAACGCTGCGACAGGAGCCGGCGCCCAAACCAGCGCAGGGCTCGAAAGTTCGTTGCGGCGAGGCGCCGCAACCAGCACGCGAGGGCGCGTGCGCTCCCCAGATTGCTGATCGCGCTGTGGCTGACTTCCAAGTTACAGCGCAGCTAGCGCCGCACAGCGATCCCCTGCACTTCGAAGCGTCCTCCACGGAGGAGCGGTCCGGATCCGATGAAGGCGCGGGCCGGAAAATTCTTGCTGAAATAAGTGCGGTAGACCTCGTTGAACTTTTCGTACAAGGAGAGATCCGGACAAAAGACTTGGACGGAAACCAGGTCGTCCATCGTCATACTGGCAGCGGCGAGAGTGGTTTTCATTCCGTCGAGCAAGAGCCGGATCTCTTTCTCCACATCCTCCGGCGGCTTGCCCGTTTGAGGATCGATGCCGATTTTCCCCGCCAGATAGAGAGTGTCGCCGACGAGCACTCCGTCGCTGAAGGGCAACTTGTCCGTCCGGCTTGGGAGCACGATGTGCCGCGTGGCGCCGGCAGTCGTCTTGGGAGCGGGAGTGACCGCATTCCCTGTCTGCATCAAAATCAACGCCGCCGCGACCACCGCTAACACCGACAGAATGGTCAGGCCTCGTCTGATCGAATAATTAAGTGCACGCATGATTCCATCATGCGGCGGCGTGTAAGCCGGAAGCAAGCTTGAGCACAAATGACGGTGCCCGGAGCGGCGGTTTTGTCTCGGGTAGGGTGGGCGTCTCGCCCGCCGGTGATCGCGTCCCGCGAGCACGAACTTGGAAAGACTGTTTTGGCAAGATGCCAAAACCGGCGGGCGAGACGCCCACCCTACCCGAGCCTGTCCACGACGCGGCGCCTTCAGGGAACTGGGTTGCCTATCGCCTGCGCAGGAGCAGGACAAAAAAAAGTGCCCCGCCAGCGAGAAGGGCCGTTCCCAGCACGACCGGCCCGGCCGTGGTTTGCGGCGGGGCCGCGATCTGGGAGCCACTCGTTGTCCCCGTCGATCCTTCGAACGTAAAGCCGCTCGCGATAAGCCAAAGACCGAAGACTACCAATCCCGCAGCCACGACGGTCAATGAGATACGCATGGGTCAACAATCGGTTGGCGAAGATTTCGATCCAGCACGAACTTCACCGACAGGAAAGGGGGGCCTTGAGGAAGCACCTGTTCCCTCACGTCGCGGCGATACCGCGATGCCAACCTCAGGGATTTTGCAGGTTGTAGACTTCGACGAGGCCAATGCCGCTCTGGCCGTTTCGTTCGCGGACAATGGCGGTGTAGGGACCGGAAGGCAGCGTCGTGATGATGGCGGATTCCAGATCGTCGGAGGGCGCGAGCGTTGTTTCCTGGATTTCGGTTTCGGGGCCGTCTCGCCAATTGTCGTTTTCCGTGATCAGCATCCCGTTTGTGTCGCGCAGCTCCAGGGTCGGGTCGGGCATCGCATTGGGCACCCCCGAAGCGACGAGCGACGGACCGATCGAGCGGACCAAGACTCTCGTGCTGCCGCCGTTCCCGAAGATGATGAATCCGCCGATCATGACTTCGCTTTCAACGCCGACCGCGCCGCGGGTGCTGATATTGGCCAGGGTCGAATTGAACGTGGCGCTTAAATCATACGCTTCGACCAGGGCGGTGCCGGTGGCGCCATCTCTGCCGCCGACTACCGCAGTGTAAGCACCCGGGGCCAGGGTCCGGACGATCGCCGATTCCAACTCGTGGACCGGCGGAATGCCGGTCGCTTCGATCTCGTCCTGTTGCGAGTCCGCCCAGTTATCGTTCGCCGCGATGACGGCGCCGGTCTGGTTGTGCAATTCCAGGGTGGGGTCCGCGAGCGCGGTGGTGATTCCCGAGGCAATGAGCGACGGGCCAATGGCGCGGATGATGACGGTCTTCGGCTGGTTTCCAGTGACGATGAAGCCGCCGATGAGCTGGTTGTCGCCCGTTCCCACAGTAACGCGGGTCGAGATGTTCGCGAGCTTTTCAGCGGCGGCGACGATCGGGGGAGGGCCAGGGGGAGGCGGATCGATCGTGGTCGGGTCCCGCGGAAATTTTGCGTAGGGCAAACGGGCGCCGAGGTAGGCGAATTGGTCCGCGCGAATGCTAAAGGGCGCGAGGAAATCGTGCGTGCCCGACGCGCCCACGATATCGTCCTGGTCCACGCCGTCGCCGCTGATCCCGATTGCGCCGATCAACTGGCCATTGCGATAGAGCGGGAAACCGCCCGGAAAAATCGTGATGCCGCTGCGGAATCGGGGATCGGGCGCAAAGGCGGGGTTCAAGACGAATTGCGGGAGCGCGGCGCGAACGAACCCGGAGAATTCTTCCTGGAGTCCGTAGTAAGGCCCCGGATCCTGGACGTCGAGACCGGGCGGATAAAAAGTCTGCGCGAGGAAGCCAACGGAGCGCGTCGAAAGGGCCAGCGAATTAGTGGAAAAGCCAACCGCGGTCCGTCCTTTCTGCACCGCCACGTCCCAACTGAAGAGCGTGGCCTCCCCCGTGCGAAACGCGCCCAGCACCGTCGGCACCACGGTGGGATTGTTCGGAAAATTCACGACGGTAATGAAGACCTGCATCTGGGTGCCGATGGGCAGCCGGATGCCGGCCCGCGTTATCCGGACGCGGTCCGCGGCGAAGTCGATGATGCTGGAGACCTCGGCCGCAGTGAGACGCGGCTGGCCATTGATCGTTCCCGCCTCAGGATCGCTGGTGATCGGCTGGCGAATTTCGCCCTGCACTCCGCCAAAGGTGGCTATCGGATAGGGAAAAGGGGGCGGCGCAGCCTGGATCGCGTAGCCAGTCGCGGCATTACCCTGGACCACGATCGGACTTACTCCCGGCCCCGGATTTACCACGTAAGGAAGCGCGATGCCGTTGATGTAGACGTTGTTTGCCCGAATGGAATCGGCCGGACGAAAGCCGAACTGGCCGGCGAGCGCGATGTCCTCGTCCTTGTCGTACCCACCAATGAACTGAAACGGATTCTGCGAACGCAGTCCCACGATGGGACCCGGCACACCATCGCCGGTCACGCCGACGCCGCCGACGAGCACGCCGTTCTTGTAAAGCGGAAGGCCGCCCGGCGATCCATCGAGCGACGTGCCGACGACGGGCACAATGGTCAGACCGGGCTGACTGCTGAAGCTGATGACGCTGCCGGGTTTCCGGAATTTATTGATGTCGGAGAAAAAGAGGTTCGAGAGGCCGACGCCGACCAGCGGTCCGGGCGGAGTGTTCGTCACGCCGGGAGGGAAGTGTTGCTGGATGATGAATCCAGCGGTGCGCGAGGTGAAGGCGTTTTGATTGCTGCTCAGATAGGCAGCCGTTCCGGCCTTTGAGACGCAGCTGGAGATTTCGTCCCCGGTCGGCTCGCCGCCGCGCACATTCCAGACGCCGAGGACGTTGCCTTCGCGATCGGTCACCGCGATGACGCTGTTGGGCGAAATCTGAAGGGAGCGCGTGACCGCCTGGTTGATGACGGTCTGAACATCGGCGGCCGTGAGCTGCGCTCTGGCCGGCGCAGGCGTCAGCAACAAGGCAGCGGCAATGGGGATCAAGAAGGCGCGAACTTGCACGGGGGAGCTTTGATACTCGAAAAGCGTGCCTGCGGCTATGAAAATCAAGGGGGCGGCCCGCGGTCAATTCCGTTTCCTGCTCCTGATCATGATCCTGCTCTTGCTCTACGCGTGAAGGGAAAGGATCAAGATCAAGATTAGGATCATGAGCAGGATAATGCGCTCGGACGGTCGCCAGCCCCGTCCCGACGAAAAAGGCCACTTTTTCCGCCACGGCCTTAGGCTTGCCAAGGGGAAAGGGTTTCCGGCATCCTTTGCACCCCTATGCCCTCGTCTCGCCCAACGGCCAGCGCGCGAACCCGACGCATCTTTTTTGCGTTCGCCGGATTGCTCGTCACCTGCGGGCCGGCCGAGCTGGCCGGGGACGATAGCCCGACGCGCGAAGAGGGAGCGCGCGTAGAGGTAAACGGGGCGCGCCGTAAGGATGCCCGAGTTGAGATCATGAGCGGGCGCGAAAAAGCGGCGCGGGTTGAGATCGTTAGTGACAGCAAGGAGACCGTCGTTGAGGTAAGGAGCGAACGCAGAAAAGCGGGCCGCGTCACAATTGTCAGCGACAGCAAAGCCGCTCTCGTTGAGATCAATGGCGAGCGCCGCAAGGGAGCCCAGGTTGAGGTCAGCCGCCGCGCTCGCCTCCATTGGCGGTTTGGGGGCCGTTATCTCTTCGGGCAGGAACAGGTCCAGGTGGAAGATCCTCCTCTCCCACCCTCCGAGTTCAATCCCGATCCGGGCGGCGGAAATCTTCTCGAACCGATTGAGCCGCCCGATTTATTCCCGCCCATTCTCCCGCAACCGCCGGAGTACGGGGAAGAGTCGGTCCCGCGCTCGCTCGGCTTGCCGCGGCGAGGTGTGCGCGAGATGGAACCGGAGCGGCACAAACTCGAGTATCAAACCTATCCGGACTCGGAGAGCGGCCGCGGCCTTATCCCGGGCTCGGAACCGGTGCCGAATCGCTGGTTCATCGGATTCGGCCGCTGGAAACGCTACGCCGATCCGTCAATAGAAACGCCCTATCAAACCGGCAGGCTGCGCTTCTGGCATCCGTACCTGCAAAGCAAACTCAAGGGCGACGCGCCAATTATCGGCCAGGAAATTTTCCTGAACCTGACGCTCAACAATTTTTCCCAGTTCGAAGCGCGCCGGCTTCCGATTCCGAGCGGAGTGAGCACCGCGCGACCGAACAGCTCGGAGTTTTTCGGCCGGAGCGAGCAACTCTTCTTTGCAAATGATTTTTCCATCGGGATCGACCTTTTCAAAGGTGAAACCGCGTTCAAGCCAGTGGTGTGGGCGCTTCGGCTGCTCGCTGTCGCCAATTACAATTACATCACGGTAAAGGAGAACAACGCGCTCGATCCTGATCCGCGCGGGCCGGGATTCACTCCGCCTCCCGGGCCGCTCGTCTTTCCGAACCCGGGCGATCCCTTCTCGGGACTCGGCGGGGGCTTGACCCGCCTGCCGGGCGATCTCGCCGACACGCGCTACACCACGCGCCGAAAAGACTGGTACGCGCTCCAGGAAGCGTTTGGGGAAATTCACCTCCGCGACCTGACGAACAATTACGATTTCATTTCCTCCCGGTTCGGGATTCAGCCGTTCGTGAGCGATTTTCGCGGCTTCATATTCAACGACACCAATCTCGCCGTCCGCATTTTCGGCAACTACGACAACAATCTCTGGCAATACAACGTGGCTGCCTTCGACCTGCTCGAAAAGGACACCTACTCCGATCTGAACAAGTTCGACCGGCGCGATCAGCAGGTCTTCGTCGCGAATGTTTTTCGCCAGGATTTTTTCGCGAAGGGCTACACGGCCCAGCTAAGTTTCCACGCCAACTTTGATGGCGGCGAGCGGCATTTCGACAAGAACGGTTTCATCACGCGGCCCGCGCCGATCGGGGCGGTGCGCGATCATTACGTCCAGGCCTACTATCTCGGCTGGGCCGGCGACGGGCACATCGGCAAGCTGAATTTATCCCACGCCGTTTACCAGGCGTTTGGGGAAGACGGCTTTAACGGCATCGCGCAGCAGCGGGTGCAAATCAACGCTCAGATGGCGGCGCTCGAACTGTCGATCGACAAGGATTGGCTCCGGTTCAAGCTCTCCGGCTTCTACGCGAGCGGCGATTCGAATCCGAGGAACTCGCATGCGACCGGGTTCGACACGATTTTCGACCGGCCCTTTTTCATCGGCGGGCCGTTCAGCTTTTACGTGCACCAGGGATTCAATCTCGGCGGCACGGCGGTGAATTTTAAGCAGCGCGACAGCCTCGTGATCGATCTGCGCACGAGCAAGAGCGAAGGGCAATCGAACTTTGTCAATCCGGGCGCGTTCATTCTCGGGTACGGGAACGACGCGGAGATCACGCCGAAGCTGAAGGCGTTCCTGAACGTGAACTACATCTGGATGATGGAGACAGAGCCGATCCGGCAGGTGCTTCTGACGAACCACGCGAGCAACGAATTCGGGTTGGATTGCAGCCTCGGATTTCAGTTCCGCCCGCTCCTGACGAACAACATCATTATCACCGCCGGCGCGGGGTTTCTGATTCCGGGCGCGGGCTACAAGGATATTTACCGCGCGAATACGGATCCGGTTTTTGGGTATCCGGGGCCGGCCCCCGCGAAAGTGGATAGTTTTCTCTACAGCGGGATTCTGACGCTGACGCTGACGTACTGATGAACGTTAAATCGTTAAATCGTTACAACATTAAAGCGGGAGTGAGATCGCTCCTCTGGGTAGCGCACGCGTCTCGCGTGCTGGCGATCGCGTCCTCGCGATCGCGGACTTTCCTTTTGCTTCTTTTGGTTCCACGGACGGTGAAGGGCGAAAAGATTGTTTTGGCGAGACGCCAAAACCAGCACGCGAGACGCGTGCGCTACCCAATAATACTGGGCTCGCTGGTGCTCCTGCTTGTGCTCGTGCTCGACGCGAACGGACAAACCACGGAACCAACTTCCGGCTACGGCCCTCCCACCGCCGTCCCGCCGGAAATCTCCATGACCAAGCCCGCTTCGCTCCCGAAGCAAAACTGGATCGATCAATCGCAGGCTTCGGCCGACGCGAAAAGCGTAGGCTGCAACCAGTGCCACCACGGCATCGAGCCGATGCACAAGGCTGCGCACGTCGTGCTGGGCTGCACCGATTGCCACGGCGGAAATCCCGCGCGCGGCCTGACCAAGGAGCAGGCGCACATCCTGCCGCACAACAAGGAGTTCTGGAAAACCTCGGCGAATCCTCCGAACTCGAGCGTCTGGCTCAATCACGAATCGCCCGAGTTTATCCGGTTCATTAACCCCGGCGACCTGCGCGTGGCGAAGCAGGCCTGCGGCCTTTGCCACGAGGCGATCATCCGCAACGTCGATCACAGCATGATGAACCACGGCGCCATGCTTTGGGGCGCGGCGCTCTACAACAACGGCAGCTTCCACCTGAAGAATTACCGCTTCGGCCAGGCCTACGGCGCGGATGGTGCCCCGCTCCGCCTCAATAACTACACGCCGGTCACGGCGGAGGACACCAGGGTCCGCGGCATTCTGCCGTTCCTCGATCCGCTCCCGCGTTTCAACCTGGGCAATCCCGGAAACATCCTGCGCATTTTCGAAAAGGGCAGCGAAAAACAGTTGCAACTCGGTCTGCCCACGCTGGACGAACCTCCTGGCAAACCGCTCCGCCGTCTCTCCGAGCGTGGTCTCGGCACCCTGAATCGCACTGACCCCGTTTTCCTCGGCCTGCAAAAAACGCGGCTGCACGATCCGCTGCTTGGCTTCCTCGGCTCGAACGATCACGCGGGGGATTATCGTTCGAGTGGCTGCTCCGCTTGTCACGTGGTTTACGCCAACGATCGTTCGCCCACTAACTCCGGCTGGTGGAGCAAGTACGGCCACCAGGGGCTCACTTTCACCGCGGACAAGACGATTCCGAAAAACGAACGCGGCCACCCGGTCATTCATCAATTCACGCGCTCGATTCCATCGAGCCAGTGCATGAACTGCCACATGCACCAGGGCAATCTCTTCGTGAATCCGTATCTCGGTTACACCTGGTGGGACCAGGAGACCGACGGCGAATTCATGTATCCGAAGGAACAGCGGAACCCCACCGACGACGAGCTGGTGATCGAAACCCAAAGCAATCCTGAGGCGGCGGCCGCGAAAGGTCTTTGGGGCGACAAGGACTTTCTCGACAAAGTCTCGGAGTTAAATCCGAAGCTCAAGAACACCCAGTTTGCCGACTATCACGGACACGGCTGGGTCTTCCGCGCGATCTTCAAGCACGATCGCAAAGGCAATCTGCTCGACCTGCGCGACAACAAAATTCCGCACGACGATCCGCAAAAATTCGCCAAGGCCATCCACCTGAAGGACGTCCATTTGGCGAAAGGAATGCAGTGCACGGATTGCCACTTCGAAATGGACGTGCACGGGAATGGCCAGCTCTATGGCGAGCCGCGAAACGCGACGACGATCAATTGCATCGATTGCCACGGCACCGTGGATCAACGGCCGACGCTGATTACGTCCGGCAACGCGGGCCAGGTCGACCTGGCGAACAACAGCAACACGCCATGGGGACCGCGTTTCACCTGGGAAGGCACGCGGCTTTACCAGCAATCGATCATGTCGCCGGACACGCGGTGGGAGGTGCCGCAAACCATCGATACGATCGATCCCCTCTCCGCTCACTACAATCCGAAGTCGGCTTACGCTAAAACACTCATGCGTGACGGCAAAACCTGGGGCGGCGGCGTGCCGGCCGAGCCGACCGAGCGCCGGATGAAACTCGCGCACGACAACAGCGCGATGGATTGCCAAATCTGCCACACCTCGTGGGCCACCAGCTGTTTCGGCTGCCATCTGCCGATGAAGGCAAACCAGCGCGTCCCGCTCAATAAATTCGAGGGCGCGATGGACCGGAACTACACGACCTACAACCCACAAGTCGTGCGCGACGACGTTTTCATGCTTGGGATCGACGGGACGGTGAAGAAGAACCGCATGGCGGTGTTGCGTTCCTCGAGCGCGGTGGTGGTCAGCTCTCAAAACGCCAATCGCGAATGGGTTTACTCCCAGGCGCAGACTTTCTCCGCGGAGGGTTACAGCGGCCAGGCTTTCAATCCACATTTCCCCCACACCACAAGCAGTGTCGGCACGACGAAAAATTGCACCGACTGCCATCTCTCCAAAAACAACGACAACAATGCCTGGATGACGCAGCTCCTCGGGTTCGGCACCGGCACGGTGAATTTCTTCGGTCGTTATGCCTACGTGGGTGAAGGCCACGCCGGATTGCACGGCGTGATCTGGACCGAAGCGGACGAGCCGCAAGCCGCGATCGGCAGCCACCTGCACAAGCTCGCTTATCCGGACAATTACCGGAAACATCTCGAAGCCGGCTTGATCCTGAAAGAAGGACATGAGCACAGCGGCCACGATATTCAGGACCTGGTCCTGCGCGGTGAGTACCTCTACACTGCGAACGGGCCGGGTGGTTTCGAAGTCTTCGATGTCGCGAATATCGACCAGAAAGGATTTTCGGAACGCATCGTGAGCGCGCCGGTTTCTCCGCTGGGACAACGCACCCGTGTGAACACCAAGTACGCTACCTCGATCGCGCTTCCCAGCACTCTCGCGCTCGATCCAGGGCGCGAGCGGCTCCCGGAAAACGAAGAGCAACCGATCGATATGTTTTACGCTTTCGCCTACGTCTCGGATCGCGAGGAAGGCCTGGTCGGTTCGAATGTCGCGACGTTGGTCGACGGAAATCCGGACAATAATTTCCTGAAACGTGACGTGCACTTCAATCCCGACGGCCTCCTGACGGGCGCAAGCTTCGTCACCGCGGCCGGGCACAGGCTTTACCTGACAACGCCGCGCGGATTGTTCGTGATCGATTGCACCGATCCGATGAATCCGCGGCTCGCGGGTCAGTTTACGGGAAATTTTCTGCGCAACCCGCGGTGCGTCGCGATCCAGTTCCGATATGCCTTTGTCACGGACGATGACGGCCTGAAAGTTCTCAACATCACCGATCCGGACCGGCCGGTGCCGGTACCGGGCGGAGTAGTGCGGCTGCAAAAGCCCGGACGGCTTTACGTCGCGCGCACTTACGCCTATGTGGCCAACGGACCCGAAGGACTTGCGATCATCGACATGGAAAATCCGGAGCGGCCGCGGCTCGACCAAATGTTCAACGCCGGCGGGCTCCTCAACGACACGCGGGCGGTGCAAATCGGAAGCGTGAATGCATCGCAATTTGCCCTGGTCGCGGACGGCCACAATGGCCTGCGGGTGGTGCAACTGATCTCGCCTGACACTGTTCCTGGCGCGCAGGGTTTCAGCCCGCGGCCGAACCCCAGGTTGATTGCGACCTATCCGACCCACGGCGAAGCGCTGGCCGTCTCGCGTGGACTCGACCGGGACCGGGTGGTGGATGAAACCGGCGGGCAGACTGTTGTGTTTGGCCGGCGCGGATCGCGGCCGTTCCACCTCAACGAAATGGAGCGCTTTTATCTGCGTTCCGAATGGGTGGATGCGAAGGACGGCGTCGCGCGCAGAGGAAGTCTGTATCGCGTGGAAGACGTGATCTCCCGTGAGGGACAGCTCATGACAAAGAGCGGGGTATTTTTGTCCCCGCTCGTCACTCCGGCGCCGGTCGCGACGGCAACTCCGGGAGCGCCGGATGACCTGCCGGAAATCGAGCCGGCCCCGCTGCCCGATATCGAACCTCTTCCGCTGGTAGAACCGACACCACCCCCGAGGTAGTCTCAAGTTGCTCCTTGATAAAAGACATTGCTGTTATCGCTGGTTTTCAGTAGAAATTTTTTATGGCCGATAAAGCAAGCAAACTGCCGGAAAACGTTCCCGGCGCCTGGTACGTGGACAACACCTGCACACCCTGTCGCGTGTGCCTGGAAGAGGCTCCGAATCTTTTGAAATACAACGACGACGAGACCTACGTTTATTTTTACAAGCAGCCCGAAAACGACGAGGAGACCGCGGCGGCCCAGCGCGCGATGGACGTTTGCCCCACGCTCGCCATCGGCAACGACGGCGAATAATTCGCGAACGAGGCCTGGATCGCAGGCGACCCCAGCCGCTTCAACGCTTCAACGCTTCAACGCCTCCCGACCGAACCATGCCTCCTGAATCGACCGCTACCGCTTCACCTTACACGCGGGCAAATCCTTTCCCGGGCAAGCTCGTGGTCAACCGCAGCCTCTGCGGCGCGGACTCGAAAAAAGACACGCGCCATTTTGAGATCGACCTGACCGGCTGGGGCTTGAACTACGAAGTCGGCGACTCGATGACGGTCTGGCCGACAAACGATCCGGCGTTGGTCGACGAAATCATCAGGATGATCGGCGCGAAAGGAGACGAGGCGGTGAAAAGTCCGGTTCGCGAAACCACTTTGCGCGAAGCGTTGCTCCGGGATTGCCGCATCACCCAAACCGCCCCGAAGTTTTTGAAGGCGGTGGCGGAACGCGCCAGCGCCGCGCCGTTGCTGACCGACCTGCTCAAGCCGGAACGCAAACAAGACCTCGATACTTATCTCTACGGCATGGAGGTGATCGATTTTCTAATCGAGCATCCGTCCATCAAATGGGCGCCGCAGGAATTCGTGGACGTGCTGGCGAAGTTGCAGCCGCGACTCTATTCCATCTCCTCGAGCCTGAAGGCCAAACCCAATCAAGTGCACTTTACGATTGATGTCGTCCATTACGAAAGTCGTGGCCGGCAACGCAAAGGCGTTTGCTCGACGTTTCTGGCCGAGCGCGCGGACAATGTTCCGGTGCCGGTGTTTCCCAACACGTCGAAGTTCCGGCTGCCCGAGGACGGCAACACGCCGATCATCATGGTCGGGCCGGGAACAGGGATTGCGCCTTTCCGGGCTTATTTGCAGGAGCGCCAGGCGGTCGGGGCCAAGGGGAAAAACTGGCTCTTCTTCGGATCGCAGCATCAGCACTGCAATTATTTTTACCGCGAGGAATTGGAACAATATCAAAGCGATGGATTTCTCACGCGTTGCGATTGCGCCTGGTCGCGCGACCAGGAAGGCAAATCGTATGTGCAGCACAAAATGGTGGAAAACGGCGCGGAGATTTGGAAATGGATGGACTCGGAGGGCGCGCATTTCTTCGTTTGCGGAGACGCCCGGCGCATGGCCAAGGACGTTGATGCCGCCCTGCGGACAATTATTCAGGAACACGGCGGTAAGAGCGAGGACCAAACAAACGAGTACGTCGAGAAACTGAAGAGCGACAAGCGTTACAAGCGCGACGTGTACTGATTGGAGTGACGGAGCAATGGAGTAATGAAGCCGGCGTGATGAATTGTTGATTTTCCGCCCCATTACTCCACTACTCCTTTACTCCAACACTCCACCACCTGATGCCCGACGTTACCGCTCCACTTAATCCCGCCGCCACCGCCGCGCGTTATACACGGAGCAATCCGTTCCCCGGCAAAATGGTGGTCAATCGCCGTTTGAGCGGGCCCCAGTCCGAGAAGGATACGCGCCATTTCGAGGTCGACTTGACCGGCTGGGGTTTGAGCTTTGAAGTGGGCGACTCGATGGCCGTCTATCCGACCAACGATCCTGATTTGGTGGAGGCAATCATTCACCTGCTGGGTGCGAAAGGCGATGAGCTGGTGCCCGCCGCAAAAACTCAGAAAGGCCTGCGCGCGGCGCTTCTGCGGGATTATTCCATCACCCAACCCACACCGAAGTTATTGAAAGCGATTTCTAAGCGCGCTTCCGCTGCGCCTCTCCTCGGGGACCTGCTCGACCCGGAACGCAAGCAGGATCTCGATACCTACCTCTGGGGCATGGAAGTGATCGATTTTCTGAGCGAGCATCCGTCCGTAAAATTCAGTCCCGAGGAATTCGTTGGGTTGCTCACGAAATTGCAGCCGCGGCTTTATTCAGTCGCGTCAAGCCTGCGCGCGTTTCCGGAGCAGGTGCACTTCGTCGTGGATGTGGTCCGTTATGAAAGTCACGGGCGAGCGCGCAAAGGCGTTTGTTCAACTTTTCTGGCTGAACGGGCGGAGAGTGTTCCCGTGCCGGTGTATCCCAGTTCGGCCAAGCATTTTCATCTCCCAGAAGATCCCGGCATGCCCATCATCATGGTCGGGCCCGGCACCGGCGTCGCGCCCTTTCGCGCCTTTCTCCAGGAGCGGCAAGCGCTTGGGGCGAAGGGAAAAAACTGGCTTTTTTTCGGGGCGCAAAAAGAGGGGTGCGACTATTCCTACCGGGAAGACTTCGATCGATTCAAGCGCGATGGTATTCTCACCCGGCTCGATTGCGCCTGGTCGCGCGATCAGGCCCATAAGATTTATGTCCAGGACCGGATGCTGGAAAATGCAGCGGAAATCTGGCGGTGGCTCGATGCCGACGGCGCGCAGTTTTTTGTTTGCGGCGATGCGCGGCGCATGGCCAAGGATGTGGACGCCGCGCTGCGCCGGATCGTGCAGGAGCACGGCGGCAAATCTGTCGGAGAAGCGAACGAGTACGTCGAAAAACTGAAGAGCGACAAGCGTTACAAGCGCGACGTTTATTGAATTGAGCGGCTCAACTCAATTGGCGCCACGACCTTGTTGCCGCGCGGCGACAGCGCGAACCGCCGCGCCAGCCATCACCAGCAAACTCAGCGCAGCAATCGCTCCCCCGAAAATTAGCCACCCAGGCCGGTAAACTACCGTCAACCGGCCTTTCGCCCCGGGCGGGATTTCCAGCATCGGCATCAAGCCGCGATATGAGTCTACTCTCAACGGAACATCGCCAATCTTCGCCCGATATCCGCCGAAGAATGGCCGTGAGATGGTGAGCAACGCGGGGCGGCCATTTGGCGGGACGGCCACGTCCGCCCAAAGCCGGTTTCGTCCGTTTACGATTCGCGATACCTCGGCGGACGCGAATTGCTCGTTGGGCCTCGAATCGATTGCCGTCACGGAACGCACTCGCGCGAAGGCCCCATTGCGCCGGTGAAAGACGCGGCCTTCTTCCGTCGCCACCGCCAGTTGCCATTCGGCCTCGGGTTGAGGAACCCAACCCATCTCGTTCGCGACGATGATCCCGTCCACGCCCAGGCGCGCCAGGATGCCTTCAGCCCCACTCTCCTGTTCGAGGAGCAATTCGCCGACGTCGGGGCGAATCTCCCCATGAATGGCAAAACCAAACTCCCTGGCCACACCCGACGGCCGGATCGGACTATATCCGTTGATCAAAGGGACGCCGCCCCACATGGAGGTGCTGCCGGGACGCAAAATCGTGCCGAAAGGCTCCGGCTTGTTTTCCAGCCGGTACGCGTACTCGGGCATCGGATAGACGCTTAAATACAAACGCTCCGGATCGAGGGGCGCCGGACTCGTCAGCTCCGGCGCGAGGTTATATTTCGGAACACCGCAATTGGGCGGGAGGCAAAGGTAGGTGGCGAGCAGCGACGCAAACGTGATGATGACCGCGGCCCAATTCCGCAATCCCGTCTTTTCCAGGACCGCCCAAGCCGCGGCAATCCCGAGGGTAATCCAAACAAACGGGAAGGAATGCGCGCCAAGCGTGTGAAAAGCCCATGACGCGATGATGGCCAAACCAACCAACACAAACGCAAGCAATCCCGGAGTAAGAATCGCAGAGACTCTCCCGTTTCCTGCGCCCTCCGCGCTCACGCCATCTCTTCCAGACCCGGGGACCCGCAACGCTTCCGCGGCGCAGAGCGCAAGAATCACATGCACAAAGGGCAGCCACCGGAAGCTCCAACGAAACACGCTCGCACTCGGCAGCATCGCGATGACCAGAACCAGGACAAGCAGGCCCAGTTCCCACTTGATTTGCCTGAGGAGCGCCCGCCCGCGCGTGGCTAACCCGGCGAGCAGGGCGATGGGCGGGACTAATCCGCACGCCAATTCTGTCGCGGTATGCGGCAGCCGACGCGTGGAAAAATCCGCCCAATCCACGGTCCAGCTTGGAAGGACAAAACCCGGCAGAGAGGAGGCCGGCACGAGCCATTGGAAATGGGCCGCGCTTTCCTGCGCCTCCCGGGCGGAGCCCTGCGCGTAAGCAAGAAGCGCCAGCCACGCCGGGGACGAAAGACCGAATCCAAGGGCGAGACCGATCGTGAGCGGCCAGAGCGCGGAAAGGCTTCGACCGGGGCTTAACGCCTTGAGGGCCAGCCATGCCGCCAGCACCGCCAGCATCAAGACGGTGTAGGGGAAACCGCCGGTCACGAGCAGGTAGACAAATGGCGCCGGCCAGAGAAATCGCCAGCGGCTGCGTCTTGAATCCAGTGCCCGTTCCATGGCCCACCACGCCCAGGGAAACCAGGCGAACGCGCCGAGCGCGCCGAACCAATCCGTTGCCCCCCAGCAGATGATCCAACCATTAAGGGCCGTCACGAGCGCGACCATCAGCGCAAGCGGAGGGGAGAGATTTCGCCCTCGCGCGAGCAGGTAACCGCCTATCCCGAGAACGAAGAGATGCGTCATGGAAAGCGCGGCGGCCTGCTGCGGAAAGGAAAGCGGAAATTTCCAGATCAAAACCACCGCGGCATTCACGAAAACGGAAAACGTCCCGTACTGAAATTCGCCGGCGAGGTTTCCGCAGACCCAGGAGAACGGGCTCAGCAACGGCAGGTGACCTTCGGACCAGCTCCGTGCGACGTCGGCGAAAACAGGCAGGATCGAAAGCTCGTAATCGTCATTCCAAAACAGAAGCGGATCGTGCCAGAGCAGCAGGAAGCAAAAGAGAACGCTAATTGTTCCCGCTCCAAGTGCACCGAGGAAGTTCCTGTGATTGGTGATCAGTGAATGGTGATAAGTGATTGATTCTTTCGAGTCAGTTCCATTCACAAATCACAATTCACCATTCACTAGAGCACCACGGGTGCTCCCTCCGTCATCACGAGAACTTTATCCTCGATCCCGTGGACGCGGGCGGAGGCGAGCAGGCGCGTCGGCGGCTCATCGAGCGGTTCGTATCCCAGCCGAAAACTGCCGTAGTGCATTGGGACAAACGTTTTCGCCCGAAGCTCGACGAAAGCTTGCACCGCTTGTTCCGGATTCATGTGGACTTCGCGGCCCGTGGGCGCGTCGTATCCGCCGATCGGGAGCAGGGCAATGTCGATATCGAAGCGATCGCCGATTTCCTTGAAGCCATCGAAATAAGCGCTGTCACCGCAGTGAAAAATTGTCCGGCCATCCATCTTGATGACAAACCCGCCAAAGCCGCGGTGCCGATCGGCGAGAAAGCGAGCGCCCCAGTGGGCACAGGGGGTCAATGAAACCTCGAGCAGTCCGAGCTTTACATTCTGCCAGTAGTCGAGCTCGTGGACGATGTTGAAGCCGAGATCGTGCACCAGATTGCCGACGCCAATCGGCACGACAACCGGCTGATCGGCCGCGACGCGGGCCAGGGTCCGCCGATCGAGATGATCGAAATGGGCATGGGTCACGAGGACTAAATCGATCGAGGGCAAGTGATGGATTTCGAAGCCCGGCTGCTTGAGCCGTTTGATCACTTTCAGCCACTTCGACCAGATCGGGTCGATCAAGATATTGATCTCGTGCGTTTGAATCAGAAAAGAAGCGTGTCCGATCCAGGTGATGCCGATTTCGCCCTTGCGAATCTCCGGGAAATGCGGCGGGGCGTGATCGCCGGCGCGCTTGGTAAAAAGGGAAGGAATCAGGACCGTGGTGAGAAAGTTGCGTTTGTGCCAGTCGGAGCGCGGACGCAACTTGATGCGGGTCGAGCGTTGATTTTCAGCGCCATTGTCCGCCGCCTGGCGAACGACGTTCCTCCGGCTTTTTTTCGAAAAAGGAATCGGCACTGTCACGCAAGCATATAAGGTGGGAGCGGTGAATCAAAACCTTTCGCCGCGATGAAGCCGATCGCACCCCCAGACAGGTCATGAACGCAGTCGTTGCCGGATAGGCATTCCCCCCCCCCCCCCCGGAACAGTGAAGGCGCTCAGCGCATGGCCACGTCAGCCTTTCGTCGGATTAGCGATCACGGCGTGCGCCGGGATTTTGTTCGCGGATTTCGCGCCGGGCGGCTCAGGAGCGCTCTTCGTGGCGCTGGCGATTTGCGCAGGCTTCGCCCTGATTTTTCGAAAATCATTCGCGGTTTACCTCCTCGTGGCCGGCGCGTTTTACTGGATGCACGGCATTCGGACGACGGAATCCGCCGGGGTGCGGCTCGCCCGTGAACTTGGTGGCGAACCTGGACCGGTGACCGTGTGGGGATCGGTCGTGAGTGAGCCGAAAGTTTCGGCGAGAGGATTTGCCTCTTTTCTGCTGCGCCTCGACGGGATCGAGCACGAGGGGCGCACGCTCGCTTCGAACGCGACGCTCTTCGTGCGGTGGCGCGGGCAGGCGCAGTTCGGAAACCAGCTGCGCCTTTTCGGTGTGGCGGAACGCATCGCGCCCCCACGCAACCCCGGGGAATTTGACATGCGCTCGTATCTCGCGCGGCAGGACGTTTATCATGGGTTGCTGGTGCGCTACGCGGAGAATGGCCGCATCCTCAGCCACTCCGGCGGCAACCCCGTCCGGCTGGCCGCGCAGCAATCGCGAAATTGGATGCAGGCCGCGTTGTCGCGAGGCCTGGAAGATTCCCCGGAAATCCATGGTCTGATCAGCGGAATGGTGCTCGGCGCGCGCGATGAGACGCCGGATGAAATCGAGGAACAATTTCAACAAACCGGCACGCTGCACCTTTTTGCCGTTTCGGGATTGAACGTGGCCATTGTGGCCCAATTGCTCTGGATCATCGCGATCGCCGCCCGCATTCCAAGACGATGGGCGATTGCCCTCATCATCCCAGCGCTTTTCTTTTACGCCGCGATCACCGGGCTCAACACCTCGAGCGTGCGGGCCGCGCTTATGGGCGCGATCTTACTCGGCGGCTTTTTCGTGGAGCGCAAAGTTCTCCCAGTCAACAGCGTGGCGGCCGCGGCGTTCTTGATTCTTTGCTACGATACCAACCAGCTTTTCTCGACGGGTTTTCAACTCTCATTCGCCGTCGTCCTGGCCATTCTCCTCCTGGCCGATCGGCTCTACCGCTTTCTCATGCGCTGGTGGGAACCGGATCCCTTTCTGCCTCGGAGTTTCGTTGGAAACATTCCGAAACTGGCGCAACGCACGTGGCAGGCAGTCGCACGCGGGCTCTCAGTTTCGCTCGCCGCGTGGATCGGATCCACTCCGCTGATTCTGCCTCATTTCCATTTGATCACACCGGTTTCGCTGCTGGCGAATCTGGTGGTGGTGCCGATCGCGTTCTTTGTTTTGGCGATTGGCCTGATGTCGCTCCTCGTGGCTGCCTTTGCTCCCGTGCTCACGATCATTCTCAACAACGCGAACTGGAGCCTGGCCTGGGTAATTCTCGGCTCGGTGCAATTGTTCGCCCGCGCCCCGGCCAGCCATTTTTATCTCGAACGGCCGCATTGGCCCGATGGCGCTCACACCGAAATCACAGCGCTGGACCTAAACGAAGGGGCCGCGGTGCATCTTCGGACCGCGCGAGCGCATTGGCTCTTCGACCCAGGCGGCGAGAGGGATTTCAAGCGCGTCTTGCGCAGCTACCTCCGCTCCCGCGGCGTCAATCGGCTCGACGGTCTCCTCCTGACCCACGGAGATGCGACTCACATCGGAGGCGCGGGCTCCGTCATGAGCGCCTTCCGCCCGCGGCAGGTAGTCGATTCACCTTCGCCCGACCGTTCGATTGTTCATCGTCGACTCATCCTGCAATGCGCGGAACGTTCCATCCCGCGGAAGCTCGTCGGGGCCGGGGACAAAATTCGCCTCTCTCCCGACGTGACGGCTCGCATTCTCTTCCCCCTCCCCGATTTTCGCGCGCGCATGGCTGACGACCAGGCGCTGGTGGTGCAACTCATCCTGCCCGGAAATGCGCGCGTCCTTCTCATGTCCGACAGCGGCGAAGCGACAGAACGGACGCTGCTCGCGCGGCACGCTGATTTGCGCAGCGATCTCCTCATCAAAGGCCAGCATCACTCAGGCGTCTCCGGTTCGCCCGAATTTCTCGACGCCGTCCAGCCCCGGGCGATCATCGCGAGCGCGCGAGAATCCGCGGAAAATCAGCGCATCAAAGGAGATTGGGCAGAGATGGTGAAAGCCCGCGGGATAAGACTTCTGCGGCAGGACGAAACCGGCGGCGTGAGCGTCCGCTTCTTCCACGATCACTGGGAAGCCACGTCGTTTCTCGAAGCTGAAACTTTCCGCAGCACGAGCCGGTGAATCTCGAGATCGGATTGGCGGAACCGCTTCTCAAAGCTGCTCATCGCCGGGTCCGATTTCGTGTCGGAGGTAGAGACAAATCGTCCGGAAAGAGCAACCACGCGTTCGATTTCCCGGAAATAATCGAGCTGATCCGTGGCGATGCGCAATGTGCCTTCTGGGGCCAGCGCTCGATGAATGGCAGCCAGAAACTCCTCCGTGACCAGGCGCCGACCCCAATGGCGCCGCTTCGGCCAGGGATCGGGAAACAGCAGATGAAATACTTCAACCGAAGCCGCCGGCAAGAGCCGCTGAACGGCGTAAGAACTTTCCACCCGCAGAACGCGAGCGTTGGTCGCCCGGTTGAAACCGATTTTCCGGCAAACCCGCCGGACCCTCCCGGCGAGTCGTTCGATCCCGAGATAGTCGCGCGCTGGGTTTGCCTCAGCACAGGCCACGAGAAATGAACCATCGCCGCAACCAAGGTCGACCTCCAGCGGAGCGGCTCGTCCATAAATCGCCGGGATATCCAGCGGCGCAAAATAGTCCGCTGGAATGATCTCGGGTTCCCACGCTGGAAGAAATTCTGCGGGTTTTAGCATCTGAAGTTGGCCGAGCGAGCGAATCACTACTACTAGTCTCGAAAGGCTCGAATCCGATGACCAGACAATTCCCGATCTTGATTCTCGCGCTCGCCGCTTTCGCGCTGGCAAACATTTCCGAGGCTGCCGAGCCGGTCCCATCCGCGTCCAAGACGGCACTCTTCGCCGGCGGGTGTTTTTGGTGCATGCAGCCGGCGTTCGATCACGCCAAAGGGGTGGTTAAGACCGTTGTCGGTTACGCCGGAGGCAGTGAGGCAGACGCCAATTACAAGAAGGTCTCCGCGCATCAAACGCAGCACCGCGAGGTAATCGAGGTGACTTACGATCCCGCGCAAATATCGTACGACCAGTTGCTGGACATTTTTTGGCGCCAGATCAACCCAACCCAGGCCGACGGCCAGTTTCACGACATCGGTTTGAGCTATCAAGCCGCGATCTACCACGGGAAGGAAGAGGAAAAACGAGCGGCGGAAGCCTCCAGGGAACGACTAGGCAAGTCGGACAAATTCGAGAAACCGATCGTGACGGAAATCCTGCCGGCGACGAAATTTTTTCCCGCGGAGGAGTACCACCAAAAATATTACCTGAAAAATCCGGCGGAATATGAGGCTTATCACGTCGGTTCCGGACGCGCGCGCTTCCTCGAAAAAATTTGGGGTAAGGCCGAACACTAGCTCGGACCGCGCCAGCGTGATCGAGGAAACAAGATCACCTCTGCCCCGATCGCCGCGCTTGCCTATGGCTTCGTCAGAGGGGCGAGCTGGCCGAAGACCGCCAGGGGCGAACTGTCGGTTCCTTGCGGGAGCGAACTAAAGCTATACAACTCCACTTCCTTTGAATCGATAAACTCGGCCTGGCTCACGGCTAACGGTTCGTGCAGGAATTTTCTGAGTTCCTGCGCGAGGACGATCGCGATCGACCGCGGATCTCGGGTGTAAACCGGAATGGGAAACGCGCCGGAATTGCGATCGTAGCCGTAGATGTTTCCTTCAGTTTCCCAAACGCAGTAGGCGTGGCCGGCGGGATGATTATCAAACTTCACCAGGAGTATCTTGGCCCAGAAATTTCGTTCGAGTTTATGTTGGGCCTTAACGACCGCGAGATAGTTGCACGCAGAAACGACGCAACCGTTGAGGACGACGAGGTCATCTTCGCCAGGATTGAGAATGACCCGCTGCTGGCATCCGGTCGAAAGGCAGATCAACAAAGCCGCGCAGAACAGGGACGTGGCTTTGCGAACGAGATGATTTTTCATGTGCGGTTAAGGCGTCGGAGCGAGGAATTGTGCTCCGATTTATGGTTATTGGAGCTTTTTATAGCATCTATTCCGCTTTCAGGGGAAGCATTATCTTTGAAATTCAGAGATTCGGCTCGCCTCTCGTGAGAAAAACAGCCAGGGAGCTGAGAAACCCACCCGACGACGGTGCCCCCTTCGCCAAACGATTATTTCGGCCGGCATTCCGCTAATGCACCCGGAGGTATTTGCGCTTGCTGCCGTCAGCCGCTTCAATGATGAAAAATTCCGGGCGAACGCTCAAAAGCTTGTCGCGATCGGTCGCGCCGGCCGGAATTCTATCGAGCGTATCGCTTGTGTAGGTGTAAAGCAGGTTTTTACCCTCAACCGACCAGCGGCCCATAAACTTAGAAATGAGCTTTCTGCGGTAGATCACTTCGCCGCTAAAGCTCCCATCGCGCTTGAAAACGTAGTGGCAACTTTGGATTTTGTCGGCGTAGCGCCACTCTCCCACGAGACCGCTTGCGGGGCGCGATTGTAAGCCCGTACAGGACGCCATCAGACAACAGAGGAGCGCAAAAACGGCTTTCATTCGCGAGAGAAGGAAAACACGATCAACTGTCGCCTCGGCAAGCGCAATCGCGAGAGGGCTGAGCAATCTCGCGGCGAGTCTATTCAGGTATCGCCGATGCGCCCGGCAAGCATCGCCGCGCGCTACCCCGGGGTAGCGAACCGGATGAATTATCTTCGACAACCGCTTTTCGGTGTCGACCCGAAATTCAACCCTCCAAGAATGTCACGAGGCGATCGTCTGACGTGAGGCTCGTCCTCGAAATAAGGCCAACGCCCTTAACAGCTAATTTTGAGCGATGAGAGTTGAAACGGCCCGGAATTTCTTATGCCCGGCGTAGGCATACAGGGGTTGATAATTTCTCTTCCCTGCCTGCGCCGTTGTGCAAGCGGTCCAGTTGAACGTCGGGTCGAGAACATAGCTGCCGTTTTGCGTGTCCCAAGCCAGCCAGGCGTGCGTTTGCCGGCTGGTGGAGGTGCGCTTGCCGATAACGAGCCGAACATTGGTGGCGCCATTCGCCTGCATTTTTTCGTAAAGCGCTACCGCCTTGGCTTTGCAATCCGCGGGTGCCCCCGACTGAGCCTCGGCCGGCGTTTTCCAAGTCATGGTGAACCCGTAAGGAATCGAGCGAAGGCCGCCCATCCACTGATTGACAACGCCCAAAGAGACACGGTTGGAAGTGGCACGAGTGGAAGCTGTTAGGACCGGACGGATACGAGCCATCTGGCGATCGTAAGGCGTGGCGCTGACGGTGAAGAGCAACGCATCGGCGAAGGAAGAGGATGTCGCGATCAAGAGAAGAGCAGCAGTCAGGAGAAGCGTCTTTTTCATGGTGGAAGTTCTATTGGCTATATTAACTATAATTACTATAGCAACAGCCATGCCACCAGTTCTGGCCTGAATGACAAGAATGCCCTCGTCGCGCGTAGAAATTCGGAGGGTCTTCCCTCCTCGCTCACGAGAGAATCAGGAAAAGGCGCACGAATTGCCGCAGGCCAGTGGCCGCCAATCGCAAATTGCGTCTCTCGGGGGAGTCGTTACTGCGGGGAGTGAGGGGTCAGAACCCCTTTTGATTGGAGGCGAGGGGAGTTGAACCCCTGTCCTCGAAGCTGTCTACGCAAGCTTCTACATGTTTATCCGGTGGTAAGTTTTAAGGGGCCGAACGTTGCACCGGCACACTGCCGGCCCCCGAGCGTCCACGAAATTCCTTCACCAGCCGGCGCGGTCACTCCGCCGACTAATTAGCCTGCTGTCCATGTTTCCGGCCGTAGCAGGCGTCCAACCGGAAACATCGCGGTCAATTAAGCCGCGAGAGCGAGATCTTGGTGATCTGCGTTTATTTTTTTTGGTCCGGATTTTAACGAGGCCAACGAACCATCCTCGACATGCCGCCTGCGCTTC